>NZ_BPRE01000003.1 GCF_022179765.1 Methylorubrum suomiense
GACCAACGCCCATTCGTCGTCGGACACATCAGACGGGTAGGCTTTCCGGGACTGGCTCATGACCCATCATCTGAGCCGTCCAGCCGATAGATCCATAACAGCCTCTAGAGCACGATGCGGAAAAGTGGAATCCGGTTTTCCGGAATCATCGTGCGACCACAAAGAGATAGAGCGTGCCGCTGTTTCCGTAGAAATGCAGCACGCTCTAGAGGCTCCGGCGGCGTTACGGCTCGATCTTCCTGAGCACCAGCGTCACCCCGATATCGGGGTCGCGGCGCCAGCGCCCGTCGCCGAGGGGGACGAGATTCACCGCGTGGCCGCGGCGGGCCTTGAGCGTCAGGTGACCGGCGGCGTAGCGCCAGGCGACGGGATCGAACACGGTGATCCCGCTGTCGCGGCAGCCGGGCAGGATGCGCAGCGGAGCGTCCTTGGGGGCGTCCTTGGGCGTGTCCTTGGCCAGCCCGTCGGGCGGCGACAGCTCCACGCGGCAGACGTCCTTCTGCGTGGCGCGGTCGAGGGCGTAGAGGCCCGGCGCCGGCCCGTCCGCCGGGGGCGCCGGAGCGACCGCCGGCTCCGCCGCCGCGGGCGAGGCCGCAGGACTCTCGGCCGCGGGCCGCATGGCGGCGATCTGGAGCGGCACGAGGCTGTAGCGGTCGCCGTTCCCGGCGGTGGCGCCGAGGCTGCGGCCGTCGGGCTCGCGGGCGAAGCTCAGGATCGGCCGCGCATTGCCGTCGATGAGGCGCAAGCCCTCCTGGACGTAGAGCCAGCCGGCGATGCCCGACAGGATCGGCAGCGCCCGGCGGCAGCCCGCGGGGAAGCGCACCACCCGGCCGCTCGGGCCGCTCTCGGCGGAGAGCGTCAGCACGCAGCGGCGCGGCCCGCCGGTGATGGCCAGATCCCAGGTGCCGACCGCCCCGGCCAGGGTGTCGGGCAGCGTGACGGCGAAGGGAGCGCCGGGGGCGGGAGCCGGAGGCGCCGCTTCCGGGGGAACGGCGGGGGTCGCATTTCCCCGTCCATCCGAGGGCGGCGCGGCGTCCTGCGCCGAGGCCGCGACGGAGACGAGGGACAGCAGGGCGGCGAGGGCGAGGGCGGTGGAACGCGGCACGGAACGCATCGTCATGGAACCCATCGTCACCGCCCGCCCCGCGCCGGCGTCTCCGGGACCGGGGTCAGGGGCGCCTGCCCGTCGAACCACGCGAACAGGTTGTCGGTCAGAAGCCGGCCCATGGCCGCGCGGGTGTAATGCGAGCCGGAGCCGACATGCGGCAGCAGCACCGTGTTGTCGAGGGCGGCCAGATCCTCCGGAACGTGCGGCTCGTTCGCGAACACGTCGAGACCGGCACCCAGGATCGTGCCGGCCTTGAGCGCGGCGGTCAGCGCCGCCTCGTCGATCAGGCTGCCGCGGGCGATGTTGATCACGATCCCCTCCGGCCCCAGGGCCGCCAGCACCGCCGCATCGACGATGCCCCGGGTGTCCGGCCCGCCGGGGGCGGCCACGATCAGGATGTCGCTGGCGGCGGCCAGCCCGATCAGGCTGTCGTGATAGGCGTAGGGAACGTCGTCCTGCGGCCGCCGCCCGTGATAGGCGACGTGCACGCCGAAGGCTTCGAGCCGCGTGGCGATGGCCCGGCCGATCCGCCCGAGGCCAAGGATGCCGGCCCGGCGCTCGCGCAGGCTCGTGGTGAGCGGGAAGCTCGCCTGCCGCCACTGGCCCGCGCGCAGGTAGCGGTCGGCCTGCAGGATGCGCCGCACCGTGGCGAGCAGGAGGCCGAGCGCGAGGTCGGCCACCTCGTCGGAGAGCACGTCGGGCGTGTGCGTGACGCAGATGCCGCGGCGCGCGGCCTCGCCGACATCAATGGTGTCGTAGCCGACGCCGAAGCTCGACACGATCTCGAGGTTCGGCAGACGGTCGAACAGGGCGCCATCGATCGGGGTCATCGCGCCGACGGCGAGGCCGCGGATGCGGGGGCCGATCTCGGCCAGAGCCGCGTCGCGGTCGGGCGCCGCGTCCAGCCGATGCAGGCGGAAGCGCTGCCCGAGCCGCTCGGCCACGTCCGGCCGGGTCTGGCGGATCAGCAGGATCTCGGGCCTGTCGTCAGATCTCACCCGGGGTGCCTCCCGCCTGTCCGGAGTCGTGCCGGAGCCTTGCCGGAGTAGTCCCGCGCCGGGCGGCGGTCCAGCGCGCGTTTCCCCCTTGCGGAGAGGCGACCGCCCTACTCCGCCGCCTGACGCATCGGCTCTGGCGTGGCCCGCGCCTGCTCCAGGGCGGCGCCGAGCGCGTCGCCCAGCGAGGTGACGAGGCGGTCGGCGGCGATCTGGCGCCGCAGGCGCCCGAGGGAGGCCGGGTCGCGCTCGCGCCAGAAGCCGACCAGCACGCTCACCCCCGGCACCGCCTGCCGGGCACGGCGCAGGGTCAGACGGACCTGCGAGAGGGAGATCGGGTCGAGATAGGAGAAGCAGATCATCGCAGGCCGCTCCCCCGGCGGCAGGGCGGCGAGGTCCTGCCGGGACACCACCCGCGCGGTGAGGCCGTGGCGGGTCAGGGTCTGGGCCAGCATGAGCGTGGCGGCCTCGTCGAAGGCGCCCCCGCTCGTCACGCAGAGGACCGGCGCGGCACCGCGCCAGCCGGGCGCCAGATCCTCCGACCGCAGGACGACCGCCGCGTCGCTCCGGTCCGGCCCCACCGCCGCGAGGGCGGCCTCGGCCTCGGCGCTGCCGGGCTTCTGCCGCCGCCGGCCGAGGAGGGCGAGGCCACGGCCCCGCACCTGGCCCAGCGTCTCGACGACGGCGCGCACGTTGGACCCGACCTGCGCCTGCCGGTCCCGGTCGAGGCTGCCGCGGGCGGCGTCCTCCTGCGCCATCCGCAGGGCCGCCAGCGCGACCTCGTCGTAATAGGTCACGAGCGCCCGCTCCTTCAGGAACAGCCGCCCCTGCTCGATCGCCTCGTCCGGATCGCTCGCGAGCATCCGCTGATAGAAGATCTCCTGGGGCCCCAGGGCCGGCCGGTCGCCGAGGATCACGTCGAGGAACCACAGGCGCTCGACATGGCGCCCGAGCACCACGAGGCAGACGGTGAGCGGCGTCGCCAGCAGGAGGCCGATCGGCCCCCACAGGAAGGTCCAGATGGTGGCGGCCAGGATCACGGCCATCGGCGAGATGCCGGTCGAGTGCCCGTAGAGCAGCGGCTCGACCACGTGGCCGGCGATGGGCTCGACGATCACGAACAGGAGCGCGACCTGGATCGCCATCGACCAGCCGGGATCGACCGCGACCGCGATGGCGAAGGGCAGCACCGCGCTGATGACGGCGCCGATATAGGGCACGAAGCGGGAGATCGCGGCGATGACGCCGAACAGGATCGGGCTCGGCACGCCGATGGCCCAGAGCCCGATCCCGATCACCACGCCGAAGGCGAGGTTGAGGATCAGCTGGGCCAGGAAGAGCCGGCTGAGGCGGCCGGTGGCGTCGTCGATGGCCGCGGTGGTGCGGCGCAGATCGCTCGACCCGGCCAGCCGGATCGCGCGGTTCCGCAGATCCTCCCGCTGCAGCAGGATGAAGATCGTGAACAGCAGGATCAGGCCGAGGGTCGCCAGCGGATGCAGCACGCCGCCCGCGACGGAGCCCAGCGTCTTGAGCACGCCCGAGCGCGGCGCGTGGATCTCGACCTGCATCGGCCGCTCGGCGGTGCCGAGCCGGGCGTCCCCGGCGGCCTCGGTGGCGGGGGGCTGCAACTCCTTGCCGAGTTCCTCGGCCATGTCGAAGAAGCCGGAGAAGCTGTCCGACAGCCCGCCCCGCTCGGCGGTGGCGGCGCGCAACGCCGTGATCTTGTCGCGCAGGGTCAGCGAGTAGCGCGGGAGATCGGTGGCGAGCTGGGCCGCCTCGCGGGCGATCAGGCCGCCGACCGCGGCCAGGATGCCGAAGGCCAGCAGCACCACGACCAGCACGGCCGCGACCCGCGGCACCCGCCAGCGCCGCAGCGCCCGCACCGCCGGCAGGAGGACGAAGCTCAGGAGGATGGCGAGCGCCACCGGCACGAGGATGTCGCGGCCGAGGTAGAGTGCGCCGGCCAGCGTCACGACGAGGAGCAGCGAGGCGAGCGCCGTCACCACCGGCAGCGCCCGCCGCATCAGGCGCGCCGTGACCGGATCGTCGCTCATCGGACCATCGCCTGTGTGTTGGGAAGGGCAGCTTCGGCCTCCGCTTCTCCCACCCGCCCCCTCATCCTGAGGTGCGAAGCGGAGCGGAGCCTCGAAGGAGGGTTCCAGGGATCGCGCGCATAAGGGAGCTCTCCTTCGAGGCCGCTCACGCGGCACCTCAGGATGAGGGGGTGCGGGGGAGAAAGGGTGGTAGAGGCGCCTGCCCCTCCCACGCTCAGGACGCCGCTCCGATCGCGGCGCCGATCTGGGTGAGGAGCTTGGGGAAATCGATCGGCTTGGCGTGATAATCGTCGCAGCCGGCCTGGATCGCCTTGTCGCGGTCCCCCGACATGGCATGCGCCGTCAGCGCGATGATCGGGATCGCGCGGGTGTCGCCGCCGGCTTTGAGGGCGCGGGCGGTCGACCAACCGTCGAGCACCGGCAGGTTCATGTCGAGAAGGATCACGTCGGGCTGGGCGGCGCGGGCCTGTTGAACGCCCGCCTCGCCGTCATGCGCCAGCACCACCTCGTAGCCGCGGCGCTTGAGGCGCCGGGACAGGAAGTCCCAGATCTCCTCGTGGTCCTCGACCAGCAGAATCTTGCCCGACACGCCCGCCCATCCCCTCTCGCGCCGATGCGGCGCGTCGCACTAACGCGCGGAACGCCCGCCGGTCGCACAATCGCCGCGGTGCAAGCATCTCGCCATCGAGGGCGGCCTGCCTGTATCGATCGTGCGGGCGGCCGGCGGACGGCGCGAGGGTGGGATATGGTGCGGGACGCGGGCGTGCAACATGGCGGGGCGGTGGACGATCCGCGCGTCGCCGCCCTTCTCGCGCAGGTCGGTGCCGGCGCCGCACCGCTCGACGGCGCGGGCCGGGCCGGACTCGCCGGGCTGGCTCTGGGGCGTGCCGCGCTGGAATCCCGGATCGACGCCCTCGCGCCGCCCCGGTGGTGGGCCGCGGGCACCGGCGGGCTCGATCTCGGCGGCGCCGACCTCGCGGAGGCCAAGCTGGAGGAGACGGACCTGTCGGGGGCCAATCTCCGGCGGGCGCGGCTCGGCGGGGTCCTCGCCCGATCGGCGGGTTTCGAGGGCGCCTGCCTGGAGGAGGCGGACTTTTCCGAGGCCGACCTCTCCGGGGCGCGCTTCCGAGGCGTCGCGGGCGGGCAGGCCGATTTCGGCGCGGCGATGCTGGAGGATGCCGATTTCTCCGAGGCCGTGATGCGCTTCGCCTCCTTCCGGAAGGCGCTCCTCGACGGCGCCCGCTTCCCCGGAGCCGACCTGTGGGGCACCGACTTCACCGGGGCGGATGCCGACGATTCCGTGTTCCGCGCCGCCCGCCTCGACGAGGCGAACCTGTCCGATTGCAACCTGACGGGGGCGGATTTCGAGGGCGCCAGCCTTAAGAAGGCCCGGCTCGTCGGCTCCCGCCTGCGCGGCGCCAACCTCGCCGGCTGCCGCCTCGACGGGGCGGACCTCTCGGGCGCCGATTTCTCCCGCACCAGCCTCGTGCGGCTCGACCTGACCGGCTGCCGGCTGCAGCATGCCCGTTTCGCGGGCGCGTGGCTGGAAGGCGTGCGCTTCTCCCACGAGCAGCTCGGCGGCGCCGTCGGCGAGGAGGCGGCGGGCGAGTACGAGGCGGCGCAGGCGAGCTATCTCGCCCTCGAACGCAACCTCCAGAGCATCGGCAACCATGTCGGCGCCAGCTGGGCCTACAAGCGCGGACGCCGGATGGGCCGGCGCCACGCGGGGGTCCAGGCGCGCCAGGCCCTGTCCGCCCGCGATCCGCGCGGCATGGTCGCGCACGGCTATCGCTGGATCGCCGACCGCTTCGTCGAGTGGCTGTGCGATTACGGCGAGAGTCTCTCGCGGATCGCCCGCGCCTTCCTCATCGGCATCATCCTGTTCGCGGGCGCCTACGGGGCGACCGGCGGCCTGTCGCGGGAGGGCAGCGGCGTACCGACCTACAACCCCCTCGACCTCGTGAGCTACAGCGCCCTCAATATGTTGACCGCCAACCCGCCGGAGATCGGGGTAAAGCCCGAGGGCCGGATCACCAACCTGCTGGTCGGCGCGCAGGGCGCCGTCGGCATCGTGCTGATGGGCCTGTTCGGCTTCGTGCTCGGCAACCGGCTGCGGCGATGAGGGGACGGACGATGGAGGACGACACCGTGAGCGCTCGCAATGCGCCGACAACCGCGCCGACGGAATCCGATTTCCGCAACCTCGCCGACGCGCTGCCCCAACTCGCCTGGATCGCCGAGGCCGACGGGGCGATCGTCTGGTTCAATCGTCGCTGGTACGATTACACCGGCACGAGCCCGGCCGAGATGGTCGGGGACGGCTGGCGCGCCGTTCATCATCCCGATCACCTCGACCAAGTCGCCGCCCGCTTCTCCGCCTGCATCGCGGCCGGCGAATCCTGGCAGGACACGTTTCCCCTGCGCGGGCGCGACGGGCAGTACCGCTGGTTCCTGTCGCTCGCCGAGCCGGTGCGGGGGCCCGACGGCACGGTCGAGCGCTGGTACGGGACCAACACGGACATCACCGAGACGCGCCAGGCGCAGGACGCCCTGCGCCTCTCGGAGCAGCGCTTCCGCGCCCTGATCGATGCGTCCGCGGCGGTGATCTGGAACACCACCGCCGCGGGCGAGCTGATGCCGCCGCAGCCGCGCTGGGCCGCCTATACGGGCCAGAGCGAGGAAGCCTATCAGGGCTGGGGCTGGGTCGATGCGGTCCATCCCGACGACCGGGCCAGGGCCGCGGAAGTGTGGGCCGAATGCGTCGAGGCGGTGCGCCCCTACGCGATCGAGTACCGGCTGCGCCGCCACGACGGGGAATGGCGCGACACCGAGGTGCGCGGCGTGCCGGTGCTGGCCGAGAACGGCACGATCCGCGAATGGGTCGGGCTCAACATCGACGTCACCGTACGGAAGGAGGCCGAGGCCGAGGCCGAGCGCGCCCGGGCGGCGGCGGAGGCCGCCAACCTCGCCAAGAGCCAGTTCCTGGCCAACATGAGCCACGAGCTGCGCACGCCGCTCTCGGCGGTGATCGGCTATTCCGAGATGCTCGGCGAGGAATTGGAGGATCTGGGCCAGGCGGAGCTGCTGCCGGACCTGCGCAAGATCGAGTCCTCGGCCCGCCACCTGCTCGGGCTCATCAACGACGTGCTCGACATCTCGAAGATCGAGGCCGGGCGCATGACGCTCTCCGCCGAGTCCTTCGACGTCGCCACCCTGATCGACGACGTCTCCGCCGCCACGCAGAGCCTGATCGCGAAGAAGCGCAACCGCTTCCATCTCGATCTCGGAGACGAGTCCGGCGACGGCCTCGGCACGATGCATCAGGACCAGCTGAAGCTCCGGCAATCGCTGATCAACCTGATCGGCAACGCCGCCAAGTTCTCGGAGGACGGCGACATCACGCTCACCGTGCGCCGGGTCGCGGAGGACGGCACCGACTGGATGAGCTTTTCCGTCTCGGATACCGGCATCGGCCTCACCGACGAGCAGATGGGCCGGCTGTTCGAGCGGTTCAGCCAAGCCGACGAATCGACCACGCGCCAGTTCGGCGGGACCGGGCTGGGACTGGCCATCACCCGTGCCTTCTGCGAGCGCATGGGCGGGGGCATCGGCGTGACGAGCCGCTTCGGCGAGGGCGCGACCTTCACGATCCGCCTGCCCGCCGAGCTGGCGGTGCGCGAGGAGGAGGAGGCGGCCGAGACCGTGGCCGCCCGCGTCCACGAGATCACCGCGGGCGAGGCCCATCTGCACGACGTGGTGCTCCTCGTCGACGACGACCCCGCCGCCCGCGACCTGCTCCAGCGCTTCCTGGAGCGCGAGGGGTTCCGCGTGCGCACCGCCAATGACGGGCGGGCCGGCCTCACGCTGGCGCGCGCCCTGAAGCCGCGGGCGATCCTGCTCGACATCGAGATGCCACGCATGGACGGCTGGGCGGTGCTGCACGCGATCCGCACCGATCCGGACATCGCCGAGACCCCGGTCATCATCACGAGCGTCGTCAACGAGTTCAGCCTCGCCCACGTGCTCGGCGCCACCGACTATCTCGTCAAGCCGGTCGATTGGAGCGCCCTGAAGGAGGCGATGGAGCGCTACCGGCCGGCCGAGCAGGAGGGCAGCGTGCTCATCGTCGACGACGACGAGGATGCCCGCGAGCGGGTGCGCCGCACCCTCCAGCGCGACGGCTGGCAGGTGCGCGAGGCGGGCAACGGCGCCGAGGCGCTGGAGAGCCTCGATGCGGCGAGGCCGAGCCTCATCCTGCTCGACCTGATGATGCCGGTGATGGACGGTTTCGCCTTCCTCCGGGCCCTGCGCGGGCGGCCGGACGGCAACGTGCCGGTGGTGGTGCTGACCGCCAAGGAGATCACGCCGTCCGAGAAGGAGAGCCTCGGCGCCCAGGCCGACCGGCTGATCATCAAGGGCTCGATGAGCTTGGCCGAGATCGGCCGGCAGCTGCGCGACCTCTACGCCCGCCACGACCGGACGCCCCTGCCCGGGGAGATCCAGGGCCTGATCGAGCGCCTCCCCTCATAGGGAACCGTCCCGAATTCCGGATCCGGGATGATTCTCTAAAGCCCTGTGCTGCAACAGCTTTTCCGAAAGGCGGTCCCCACCTTTCGGGCGGATGCTCTGGGGCAGCCTTCGGCACGGCGCCTTGGGCCCGCGCGGATCAGATCGCGAGGGCGCGCTTGCGTGCCTGCTTCACGAGCGTCAGGGTCTCGCGGAACTGCCGGCGGTCCTGCTCGGCCCCCGCCCCGTTGACGATCCGCACGTTGCGATACCCGGCTTCGGCCCAATCGTCGGCGAGGCACATCGCGCTCGCCGCCTGATGCCGGGTCTGCCGAAGCAGCTCCGTCCCCATCTCGGCCAAGACGATGAATGGCTGCGCGCAGTAGGACATCGGACGCCTCCTCGATTGCTAGAGCATCGGCCCAAAAGTGGGTGCCGGCTTTCGGAGGACAGCCGATGCGGCACAGAAACCGAGAGAAACGTCGCGACACCGCGACGTTTCTCTCAGCCAACGCGCCCACGAGATCATTCGCCCCGCGCCCCAAGAATTAAATCATCCATCGACAGAAAACATCCGCCTGCAGCACGCTTCGTGCCAAATATTGGCCGATTTCCGCAGGACGAGACATGCTCATCGCGCCGAGCGAGGCTGTGCCTCGGTCCGTCAAAACCGATGATCGCGACATGAAAAACCCCTCGCCCCGGATCGCGTCCGGAACGAGGGGTCTTGGGTCACGGTCGGGGGCCCGTCGCCGCGAAGTCGAGGTTCGGGCCGACGAGCCGGGAGTGAAGCGGAACTAGTCCTCGTCGTCCTCGTCGATGCGGCTCATGCCCTTGAGCTTGGCGAAGACCGCGTCGGCGTTGAGATCCTCGTCCTCCGCATCCGCCTCGGCGGCCGGGGCGGTGGAGACCTCGGTCGGCAGGAGCTTGGCGCCGCCATCGGCCTGGACCACGGCAGGGCGGTCCTTGGCGGCGCGCTGCACCTCGAAATCGAGATCGATCTGCGAGCACAGGCCCAGCGTCACCGGATCGAGCGGCGAGAGCTGGCTGGAGTTCCAGTGGGTGCGCTCGCGGATCTGCTGGATCGTCGACTTGGTGGTGCCGACGAGGCGGATGATCTGCGCGTCCTTCAATTCGGGATGGTTGCGGATCAGCCAGAGGATCGCGTTCGGCCGGTCCTGGCGACGCGACAGCGGGGTGTAGCGCGGCCCCTTGGTGGTGCGCTTGACCTCCGGCAGCTTCACCTTCGAGACGGCGACCTTGAGCCGGTAATGGGGGGCCTTCTGCGCCTTCTCGATCTCGTCGCGGGTGAGCTGGCCGGTGGTGATCGGGTCGAGACCCTTGATGCCGGCGGCTACCTCGCCGTCGGCGATGCCCTTCACCTCGAGCGGGTGCAGCTTGCAGAAATCGGCGATCTGCTCGAAGGCCAGCGAGGTGTTCTCGACGAGCCACACGGCGGTCGCCTTGGGCATCAGCGGACCTTGGGACATCGGGCAAACTCCAGACGAATCGCGTGTCGTTCGGGACGTCGCGCCACGGGTCGGGCTCGGCGGAAACGGGCTTCCCGCGACCTCCGGCTTCGAGCCCGGAGGATCCCATGTCGCGATGAATGAGGGGATGGGGGCTTATACAGGCGGAGAGGCCCCCGGCGCAATTGTATTGATGTCCTCTCGATTGCCTCAGGCACCGGCGGCCGCGCGCGCGGCCTTAGGCTGTTCGCCGAGGCCCGCTGCGGGCGGCGCCGTCCACGCCGGGCCATCCCGATGCCCTTGCCTGCGCGCCTCAACCACGGGTGGCCGCGGCGTGTTGCGGGGTCTCAAAAAACCCTTCCGCCATCCGTCCCTCCAGTGCGGGCCGCAGCGGCGCGATCTCGGCGGCGGCGTGCTCCAGGAAGGCGCGGACCCGCACCGAGCGGCGTAGGTCGGGATGGGTCAGGAGCCAGAGTTCGGCCGCCAGGTCGGGCTCCGGGCCGGACAGGCGGCGCAGAGCCGGATGCGGATCGGCGACGTAGCAGGGCAGCGCGCCGATGCCGATGCCCGCCGCCACCGCCTCGCACAGGCCCTGGACGGTGTTGATCCGCAGCGCGACCCGCTCGGGCGGGGCGCGTTCGGCGACGAAGCGGGCGAACAGCCCCCCGGCCACGCCCTCGTCCGGACTGACCCAGGGCGGGTCCGCGGCCAAATCGCCCTCGACGGGACCGTAGACCGCCCAGGCCACGCCCGAGAGGCGCCGCCCGACGAGGTTGGCCGGCGGCTCGCGGGTGGCGCGCAACGCCACGTCCGCATCGCGCCGCGACAGGTTCAGCGCCTCCTCCGACACGACGAGATCGAGCCGCACCCGCGGATAGCGCGCCCGGAAACGGGCCAGCATCGGCATCATGAGGTCGATGGCGAGGCCCGCGGGCGCCGTCACCCGCAGGATCCCCGAGGGCACCGAGGCGCGGTCGGCGACCTCCCGATCGAAGCGGGCGGCCTCCTCCTCCATCCGGGCGGCGGCGGCCACCATCGCCTCGCCCGCGGGCGTCGGCACGTAGCCGGAGCGATGACGCTCGAACAACCGCGCCCCGAGCCCCGCCTCGAGCGCCGCCAGCCGCCGGAAGGCGGTCGACGGATTGATCCCAAGCTGGCCCGCCGCGGGCGCCAGGGCGCCGCATTCGGCGATGGCCCGCACGAGGCGGAACTCGTCCCACGCGACCGGCATCGCCCGCCCCTCCCGGCATCACGCTCTTGCATCCGTGCAAGGATCATCTTGCAGACGAGGGCATTTCTGCAAGCGGGGCGAGTCCCCATACTCCGTTCGCATTCGACGGGGCCGCGGGTCTGCGGCCGAACACGAGGAGTTGCGCGCGATGGCGAAGGTACTGGTTCTCTACTACTCGTCCTGGGGCCATGTGGAGCGGATGGCGGAAGCCGTCGCCGAGGGCGCCCGCGAGGCCGGGGCCGAGGTCGCGGTCAAGCGCGTGCCGGAGCTGGTGCCCGAGGAGGTCGCCAAGCAGTTCCACTACAAGCTCGATCAGGCGGCGCCGATCGCCACCGTCGAGGAACTGGCCGATTACGACGCGATCATCTTCGGCACGCCGACCCGCTACGGCAACATGGCCGCGCAGATGAAGCAGTTCATCGACCAGACCGGCGGCCTCTGGGCCAAGGGGGCGCTGGTCGGCAAGGTCGGCTCGGCCTTCACCTCCACCGCCTCGCAGCATGGCGGCCAGGAAACCACGCTGACGAGCTTCCACACGGTGCTGTTCCACCACGGCATGGTGGTGGTGGGCCTGCCCTACAGCTTCGGCGGCCAGAACGGCGTCGAGCAGGTGAAGGGCGGCTCGCCCTACGGTGCCACGACCATCGCCGACGGCGACGGCTCGCGTCAGCCGAGCGCGGTCGAACTCGACGGCGCCCGCTTCCAGGGCCGCCACGTGGCCGGCATCGCCGCCAAGCTCGCGGGCTGATTCTCTCGGAGGGGCGGGACGAAACATTCCGCCCATCCCCTCATCCTGAGATGGCGGCGCTGAGGGTTGCCCTCGGAGGAGGGCGCAGGAGGAAACAAACTCTTCTCTTGCTCTCACAACGGCTTGCGCTGCGGACAAGAAAAAAGGCTCGGATTACTCCGAGCCTTGAAGGGAAAAGGCCATTGGGGGCTGAACTGGCCTTCGTGACCGGACAATGCCCCGGCGGCCGATGGGTTCCGAAGATTCTGCGAAAAAGATTCAGCGCGGCGCGGCGGCCCGGCGCAGCCGGTCGTTGATCGCCTCGCCGAGCCCGGCCTCCGGCACCGGTGCCACGGCGATGACGGAGGCGCCCGAAGCGTCGAGGCGGCGCAGGGCCGAGAACAGCCGGGCGGCGGCCTCCTCCGCGACGCCCGCCTCGCTCAGGTTCTCGGCGGCGCAGGCCTCGGCCAGCCCTTCGGGCCGGAACGCACCGAACAGCAGCACCGCCTCGCCGGGGGCGATCCGCGTCGCGTCGAGCCGCACCCCGGCCCGCGGCGCGTAATGGGAGGCGAGCAGGCCCGGTCCGACCGGTCGCGCGCCGACCTCCCCGCCGGTCTCGGGCGGAAAACCCAGGACGGCGGCGAGGGCCTCGCGGGTCACCCCCCCCGGCCGCAGCAGCCGGGGCGGCCCGCCGAGGCAGGCGACCACGCTCGATTCGACCCCGACCGGGCAGTCGCCCCCGTCGAGGATGGCGGCGATGCGTCCGTCGAGATCGGCCAGCACATGCGCGGCGCGGGTCGGGCTGACCCGGCCCGAGCGGTTGGCCGAGGGCGCCGCCACCGGCCGCCCGACCCGCGCCAGGAGGTCGCGGGCGAGCGCATGGCCCGGCACCCGCAGGGCAACGCTGTCGAGACCGGCCCGGGCGAGATCGCAGACCGTGCCGCCGGGCGCCACCGGCACCACCAGCGTCAGCGGCCCCGGCCAGAAGTGTTCCGCGAGTTTTTGGGCGTGCGCGTCGAAGACGCCCTGAGCCATCGCGGCCGCGCGCGTCGGCAGATGCGCGATCAGCGGGTTGAAGCTCGGCCGCTCCTTGGCGGCGTAGATGCCCGCCACCGCCGCCGGATCGGTGGCGTCGGCGCCGAGGCCGTAGACCGTCTCGGTCGGCAGCGCGACGAGCCGCCCGGCCGCGATGAGGGCGGCGGCCTGTTCGAGGCCGGCGTCATCCGCGGACAGGCGCCTCGTGGGCGGCGGGGCTGTTGACGGGAATCCGTCCATGTCGGAGGGGATGGGATCGCTCGTATCGGGGAACAGGCGCCCTAGCCTTCCCCGGTGCGGGCCGTCAAACGGCACGCGCGTCAGCAGCGCCAGGGACAGGCTCGCCCCATGACCTATCGCCCCCCCGTCGAGGAGATGACCTTCGCGCTCCGCCACGTGGCGGGGCTCGACGCGGTGCTGGCGGGCAGCGGCACCGATCTCGCCCCCGAGGACGCGGCCGCCATCCTGGAGGAGGCGGGCCGCTTCGCGGGCCAGGTGATCGCCCCGCTGAACCGCGCGGGCGACCGGCACGGCACGCCCCTCGCGGACGGCGCCGTGACCACGCCGCCGGGCTGGCGGGACGCCTATCACGCCTTCGTCGCGGGCGGCTGGAACGGCGTGCTCGCCGCGCCCGACCATGGCGGCCAGGGCCTGCCGCACCTGCTCGCCGCCGCCTGCACCGAGATGTGGAACGGAGCCAACCTCGCCTTCGGCCTGTGCCCGCTGCTGACGGCGGGCGGGATCGAGGCGCTCGCCGCCCACGGCTCCGACGACCTCAAGGCCCGCTATCTCGAGAAGCTGGTCACGGGCGAGTGGACCGCGACCATGAACCTGACCGAGCCGCAGGCGGGCTCGGACCTCTCCGGCCTTCGCACCCGCGCCGAACCGAACGGGGACGGCAGTTACCGGATCACGGGGGCCAAGATCTACATCACCTACGGCGAGCACGACCTCGCCGACAACATCTGCCACCTCGTGCTGGCCCGCCTCAAGGACGCGCCCGCCGGCACCCGCGGCATCTCCCTGTTCCTCGTGCCGAAGGTGCTGCCGGACGGCACCCGCAACGATCTGCGCTGCTCCGGCATCGAGCACAAGCTCGGTATCCACGCCTCGCCGACCTGCTCCATGGCCTTCGGCGACGGCGGCGGCGCCACCGGCTGGCTGATCGGCGAGGAGAACCGGGGCCTGGCCTGCATGTTCACGATGATGAACTCGGCCCGGCTCAATGTCGGCCTGCAGGGGGTCGGCGTGGCCGAGGCCGCCACGCAGAAGGCGCTCAATTACGCCCGCGAGCGTCGCCAGGGCCGCGCCCCGGGGGCGGCGGAGCCCGTCAGCGCCATCGCGGCGCATGCCGACGTGCAGCGCATGCTGCTGACCATGAAGGCCTACACCGCGGCCGCCCGCGGGATCTGCTACCTCACGGCGCAGGCCCTCGACGCCGCGCACGGGGCCGAGGGCCGCGTCGCGCATGACCGCGCCTCGCTGCTGACGCCGGTGGCGAAGGCCTTCTCCACCGACATCGCCAACGAAGTGACCTCGCTCGGGGTGCAGATCCACGGCGGCATGGGCTTCGTCGAGGAGACCGGCGCGGCCCAGCTCATGCGCGACGCCCGCATCCTCGGGATCTACGAGGGCACCAACGGCATCCAGGCGATCGACCTCGTCACCCGCAAGCTGCCGCTCAACGGCGGGGCCACGGTGGGCGCGCAGATCGCGGCGATCCGGCGGGTGGCGGACGGGCTCCTCAAGGACGGCCATCCCGGCTTCGGCCACGCCGCCCCGCGCCTGCGCGAGGGCATCGGCCATCTCGACCGCGCCACGGGTTTCCTGCTCAAGGCCCTGGGCTCCAACCGGCCGCAGGAGGCCCTGCCGGGCGCGACGCCCTACCTGCGCCTGTTCGGCCTCGTCCAGGGCGCGGCCTGCCTCGCGCAGGCCGGGCTCGCATCGAGCGCGGCGCTGAAGGCCGGGGAGACCGATCCGGCGCATGCCGCGCGCATCGCCCTCGCCCGCTTCTTCGCCGAGAACCTGCTGCCGGCCGCCTCCGGCCTCGAACAGGCGATCCTCACCGGCGGCGGCTTCGCCGACGACCCGGCCTTCGCGCTGGCGGGGTGAGGCTTCGCGCCTGCCCATCCAACCGCCTCACCCTGAGGTGCCGCGAGAGCGGCATCGGCTCCGCGCTCAGAACCGCGCCGGATCCAGCTCGAAGGTCGGCGGCAGCGCCTCGAACCACTCGCCGTAATAGGGATCGCGCGGGATCGCCTGCGCCCAGCGGGCGCGGAACCGGTCGTGCTCGGCCGGATCGACGGTGCGGGCACGGTTGCGGCTCTCGTAATGGTAGAGTTCGGCCTCCGCGCAATAGACGCTGCGCAAGCCCCGCTCGCGCAGGCGCAAGCACAGGTCCACGTCGTTGTAGTTGACGGCGAATCCCTCGTCGAAGCCGCCGACGGCCTCGAAATCGGCGCGCGCCACCATCACGCAGGCGCCCGTCACCGCGAGGTAGTTGCGGTTGCCCGCCGTCGAGAAGAAATGGCCGGGATCCTCGCGGGGATAGGTACGGCGGGGATGGTCGGGGGTCGCGTCGAGGACGCTGACGCCGACATGCTGCAACTCGCCGGTCTCGAACAGGAGCTTGGCCCCGACGGCGCCGACGCCGGGGATGCGGAGAAGCGCCAGCATCGCCTCGATCCAGTCCGGCGCGATGATCTCGACATCGTCGTTGAGGAAGATCAGCACCGCGCCCGTCGCGGTGCGGGCGCCGAGATTCATCTTGGCGGCGACGTTGAATTCCGGCCGCTCCCACGTCACCGAGCGGGCGCCGTGGCGCTCGATCGCCGCCCGCGTCTCGGGCCGCAGGTCGCCGTTGTCGACCGCGACGATCTCGATCCGCTCGTAGGTGCTCGTCGTCCGGATGCTGGCGAGGCAGGCGGCCAGGAGATCGACCGTCCGGCCCCGCACGGTGCTGTCGCGCCCCGCCGTCGGGATCACGATCGAGACGAGCGGGCGCTCCCGCAGCGTCCGGCGCAGGTGGAAGCTGCCGGCGAAGGCGGTGGGGCGGACGCGGTCGAGCCCGCCGGTGCGCCGGGCCCGGTCCTCCAGGGCGCGGATCGCGGCGGCGACCACGTAGCCCTTGTTGTCCATGGCCTGGGCGGTCGAGCCGGGGATCGCCCGCCAGTGGTAGAGCACCTGCGGCACGTGGCGGACATGGCGCGCGTGCTCGGTGTAGCGCAGCACGAAATCGTAATCCTGCGCGCCCTCGCATTCGGCCCGGAAGCCGCCGATCCGGCCCACGAGGTCCATCCGGTAGAGCGCCAGATGGGCCGTGTACATGCAGGCCTCCAGCGTCTCGGGCGACCAGTCGGGCTTGAAGAATGGCTCGTAGCGCGCGCCCTCGACGGTGATCTTGTCCTCGTCGGAATAGAGGAAGTCGGTCTCGGGCGCCGCGTTCAGCGCCGCCACCAGGGCGTAGAGGGCGTGGGGGGGAATCGTGTCGTCGTGGTCGATCAGGGTGAGCCAGTCGCCGGTGGCGAGCGCCAGCGCGTCGTTGCTCGCCGCGACGATGCCGCCGTTCTTCGTCCGGGACCGGAGGCGCACCCGCGGCTCCTCGGCGGCCAGCCGCGCCAGCATCGGGGCGATGTGGGGCGCGGTCGAGGCGTCGTCGCAGAGGCACAGCTCCCAATCGGGATAGGCCTGCGCCCGGATGCTGGCGAGGGCCGCCGCGAGATAGGGCTCGGGCGTGTTGTAAACCGGCATGACGATCGAGATGCGCGGGCGCAGCGCGAAGCCGGCGATGGCCGCGCGCATGGCCTCGGGGGCAAGCAGGGCCGGCCGCTCCACCCGCTCGATCCAGGCGGCGTAGGAGGCCGAGGCCGGCCGCGGCCGGGCGCTGTCCCAGAAGTCCCGCCACAGGGCGGCGGGCGGGCGCGAGAGGCCGAGCCGGGCGAGATGCGGGATCAGGGCGGCGGGGCGGCGCTCGGCCTCCGGCAGGCGCGCCACGAGCCGCCGGGCGACGGCGCCGGCCGCTCGGACAAAGCCCAGGGGTTCGAGGCTCGCCCGCGACAGGCGAAACCGCCCGCTCGCGGCGAGCGGATCGAGGCGCAGGCCCCGCACCCGTCGCGGCAGGCGGATGAGATCGTCGACGCTCCCGTCCTCGCGGAGTTCGAGGCGCATCGCCGCGTCCTCGCGAAAGCCCGTCCCGTCATCGACGTAGAGGAGCGGGACGAGCTTGGCGGTGCCGAGCGGCGCGAGATCGAGCCGCAGCCGCACCCAGCCACCGGCGAGGCGGAACGGGAACAGCCGCCCGCCCCCGGGCCGGGTCAGGCGGAATTGCGGATCGGAGCCGGTCGAGCGCCACAGGCTCTCGCCCTCCGGCTCCACCTGCCCCTTCGGCTCGATCTGACAGAGGATCTTGGACGCGATCATGCCCGCCGGGTTAGCCTCTCGCGAGGTGAACCGCGAGCCAGATCGTCGGATCGGCGGTGCGCTCGACGCGGTGACGGCGACCGGCTGCGATCAGTACGTGGTCGCCCGGCCCCAGATCCAGCGGCTCCGGCACGTCCTCGAAGCGGAGCGTGGCCGCGCCCGCCAACACCGCGACCCACTCGTCCTCCGCCTGATCGTACCAGAAGCCCGGCGGACTCGCCTGCCCGCGGGAGACGATCCGTTCGATCCGCGCCCCGGGGGCCGCGGCGAGCGTCGCGAAGACCTCCTCGGCGGCGCCCGCCGGCGGCAGATCGGCGAACAGGTTGGTCATCGCGCCGGCCCTCCTCGTGAGCGTTCGTGATCGCTGCGGATTGCGACCGATGCGCCCGGGCGGCGTTGACGAGCCAGTCCGAACCGCCCGCGAGACGCGCCATGCCCGACCACGATCCGCCGCCGCTCCCGCCCGCCGACCCGGATGCGGGCCTGCCGACCCCGCCCAGCCCCGGCCGGATCCCGCCGCCGAAGCTGCCGCCGGAGCCGGTGCAAGACCCGTCCCCTGCCGAGGGCGGCGATTCCGGCCCGGCCTCGGAGCCCGTTTGACCGGTTCCGTCCGTCAGATCCCCCATCCGTAGACATGCCTGCCGTTGCCAGGCGCGTCCGAGGATGGCGGCGGATTGTCTAGCGCCGCCCGAACAACCGCTCGATGTCGGACAGACCGAGGGTCACGAAGGTCGGGCGGCCGTGATTGCACGAGCCGGAGAGCGGGGTCGCCTCCATCTGGCGCAGGAGCGCGTTCATCTCCTCGGGCTTGAGGCGGCGTCCGGCGCGGATCGAGCCGTGGCAGCTCATGCGCGACAGGAGCGCGTCGAGGCGCCGGCTGACCGGGTCAGGATCGCCCGCGCCGGCCGGGCCGCCCTCCTCGACGCCGCTCGCCTCCAGCGCGTCGAGCACGTCGAGGACGAGGGTCTTCACCGAACCGCCGGCCAGCGCCGCGGGCACCGCCCGCACCAGCACCGCGCCGGGGCCAAAGGCCTCGAGCGACAGACCGAGCCGTTCCAGCTCGGGGGCGGCCTCGACGAGACGGTCGGCGGCCTCGGGCGCCATCTCGACGACGTCGGGGATGAGGAGGCCCTGGCGCGCCACGCCGCCGCCCGCCCGCTCCGCCTTCAGCCGCTCGTAGACGAGGCGCTCATGGGCGGCGTGCTGATCGACCAGCACGATACCGTCGCGGGTCTGCGCCACGATGTAGGTGCCGTGGATCTGGGCACGTGCCGCGCCGAGGGGATGGGCCTCGGCCCACTCGGACTCGGATTCCGGCAGGGGACGCAGGTCGGCGCCGGGAGGGGCGAGATCGGGAGCGGGGTCCGCCGCGGTGGGATCGGCGGAAAACGGCGCCTGCGGCGTCTCGGAAAAGCCCGGCCAGGCCGGCCCGTCGGGCGACGACGGGTGAGATCCGGCAAGGGGCGCGGAGACCGGCGCGCGCCAGCCCGAGGGCGC
The DNA here is from genome assembly GCF_022179765.1 of Methylorubrum suomiense. Classification (GTDB taxonomy): domain Bacteria; phylum Pseudomonadota; class Alphaproteobacteria; order Rhizobiales; family Beijerinckiaceae; genus Methylobacterium; species Methylobacterium suomiense. The sequence goes on from NZ_BPRE01000003.1 coordinate 19,042, forward strand.
GGCGACCGAGGGCCCGGAGAACAGGGTGCGGGCCGGGCGCGGCATGAGGCTCGGGGCGGAGGCGCCCGAATGGACCGCGAAGCGGGCCTCGCCCACCGGTCCCCCGCCCGGCCGCAGGGCGTCGAGGGCGGCCCGCGCGCCGGTGGTGGCGGAGCGCGCCCCGGCCCGCCGCAGGGCCTCGTGGATCGCGCTGACGACGAGCGCGCGCACCAGCCCCGGCTCGCGGAAGCGCAATTCGGTCTTGGCCGGATGCACGTTCACGTCGACGAGGCCGGGCTCGCAGGCGAGGTAGAGGGCGAGCACCGGATGGCGGTCGGAACTCATCGTGTCGGCATAGGCCCCGCGCACGGCGCCCAGCAGCAGCCGGTCGCGCACGGGGCGCCCGTTGACGACGAAGTGGATATGGGTGCCGACGCCCCGGTGGAAGGTCGGCAGGCCGACATGGCCTTCGAGGGAGAATCCCTCCCGCGCCATGGAGAGCGGCACGGCGTTGCCCGGAAAGTCCGGCCCCAGCACGCTGCCGAGCCGGCGCAAGCGCGCGGCCTCGCCCGGATCGCCCTCGGCGGGGAAGACGGTGGGGCTGCCGCTCTCGGTGCGCAGGGTGAAGCGGACCTGGGGCTGCGCCACCGCGAGCCGCCGCAGCACCTCCGCGACGGCCGCCGTCTCGGCGCGGTCGGATTTCAGGAACTTGAGCCGGGCCGGGGTCGCGGCGAAGAGATCGGTGACCTCGATGCGGGTGCCGCGGGAGGCGGGCGCCGGCCGCACCGGGCCCTTGGCGCCGGATTCGACCGTGAGGCTCACCCCCTCCCCGTCGGCGGTGCGGGAGGTGATGGCGAGCCGCGAGACCGCCCCGATCGAGGGCAGCGCCTCCCCGCGGAAGCCGAGGGAGCCGATCCGGGTGAGGTCGCCGTCGGGCAGCTTCGAAGTGGCGTGGCGCTCGACGGCGAGGGCGAGATCGTCCGCCCCCATGCCGATCCCGTCATCGACGACCCGGATCAGGCGGCGCCCGCCCGCCTCGATCGTCACCTCGATCGCGCGCGCGCCCGCATCGACGGCGTTCTCGACCAGTTCCTTGACGGCGGAAGCTGGCCGCTCGACCACCTCGCCCGCCGCGATCCGATCGACCAGGATCGGATCGAGACGGCGGACGCCGGCGCGCGGCGGCGGGAGGGTGGAGGCGGCGGACATATCCCGGAATATAGGAGCCGGCCGCGGCCCCCGATAGGCGCCGGGACGGCCTGTCCTCACCCCCGCGGCAGCATCCGGTCGCTGATGATGCGGCGCTGGATCTCGCTGGTGCCCTCGAAGATCGTGGTCAGCCGCGCGTCGCGCCAGTAGCGCTCGACCCGCCGCTCGGTGGTGTAGCCGTTGCCGCCGTGGAGCTGCATCGCCTGGTTCGTCACCTTGACCGCCATCTCGGTGGCCAGGAGCTTCACCGCCGCCGATTCGCTCTCCGCCGGCAGGCCCTCGTCCAGGAGGTGGGCGACCTGCTGCCAGTAGGCGCGGGCCTGGGCCACCTCCGCCGCCATGTCGGCGAGCGCGAAGCGCAGGGCCTGGAACTGGCCGATCGGCCGGCCGAACTGCTCGCGCTCCTGAAGATACGCGGTGCAATCCTCGACCGCGGCGCGGGCGACGCCCACGGCGCGGGCGGCGGTGTGGACCCGGGCGATGTTGAGGCCGCGCTGGACCGAGGCGAAGCCGCCGGCATCGGCATCCGCGCCCTCGTCGCCGTAGAGGCCGGTGAGCCGGTCGCGCTCGGGCACGCGGACCCGATCGAGCTTGAGCTCGAAGGTCAGGAAGCCGTGATAGCCGATCTTGTCGATGACCGTGCCCTGCATCCCCTCGGGGAAGGTGCCGGGCTCCTTGAGCACGAGGAAGGGCTCGAGACCGGCCGAGCGGGATTCGCCGGGCTCGGGATCGCGCACGCGGGCCAAGACCTCGATGAAGTCCGCGCCTTGCGCGAAGCCGGCCCAGCGCTTGGTGCCGGTGAGATACCAATGGTCGCCCTCGCGCACGGCCCGGGTCTGCACGCCGGCCAGATCCGAGCCGGCGGTGGGCTCGGACAGGGCGATCGAGCCGATCCATTCGCCCCTGGCCGACTTGCCGAGCAGCGCCTTGCGGCGATCGTCGTCGATCGTCTGGGTGCCGAGCCCCTGGCCGCGGGCGAGGATCGAGCCGGTGGAGAGCCACGCGCGGGCCAGCTCCTCGGAGATCAGGCAGTACTCGAAGACGCCGAGCCCCATGCCGCCGTACTCGGCGGGAATCGTGATGCCGAACCAGCCCTTCTTCGCCATCTGCTCGATGAGCGAGCGGGGCATCTCGCCCTTCTGCGGGTCGAGTTCGTCGGCGAGGGGCAGGATCACGTCGCGGGCGAACGCCCGCGCCTCCTGCTGGAGGGCGACGCGACGGTCGGTGCGCCAGGGAGACAGGAGTTCCGGCGGGCGCGGCTCCATCACCTCCGGCTTGCCCATCGCTCGTCCCTCCCAGTCTTTCGCCTGCCACGGCATCGCTTGTTCGTCCGAGCCGAACGCCTGAGGCGGCGAAACGTTCGCGCGCCTCGCTCGAGAGGCATCTTGCGCTCGCCCCCGCCCGCCCCCAGAACGCGGCCCATGCTGCGCGTCAACGATCTCACCTACCGCATCGGCGAGCGGGTCATCCTCGACCAGGCGACCTTCGCGATCCCCGACCGGGCCCGCGTCGGGCTGGTGGGCCGCAACGGGGCGGGCAAGACCACCCTGTTCCGGGCGATCCTCGGCGACCTGCCGATCGACACCGGGGCGGTCTCGGTGCCCAAGGGCATGCGCATCGGCGCCGTCGCCCAGGAGGCGCCCGCCGGCCCCGAGACCCTGCACGAGGTCGTGCTCGCCGCCGACACCGAGCGGGCCCGGCTGATGCGGGAGGCGGAGAGCGCGGAAGGCTTGGCGCGCGCCGAGATCGAGACCCGGCTGGTCGATATCGGCGCCCATTCGGCCCCGGCCCGCGCGGCGGCGATCCTGCACGGCCTGGGCTTCGACGCGGCGGCGCAGGCGCGCCCTTGCGCGGATTTCTCCGGCGGCTGGCGCATGCGGGTGGCGCTCGCCGCCGTGCTGTTCTCCGAGCCGGACCTCCTGCTCCTCGACGAGCCGACCAACTACCTCGACATCGAGGGCACGCTCTGGCTCTACGACTACCTCGAGAAGTATCCCCGCACCGCGATCATCATCAGCCACGACCGGGAATTGCTCGACACGAGCGTCGATCACATCCTCCACCTCGATCGCGGCAAGCTCACGATCTATCGCGGCGGCTTCACCAGCTTCGCGCGCCAGCTCGCCGAGAAGCGCGTGCTCCAGGCCAAGGCCAAGGCCAAGCAGGACGCCGAGCGCGCCCATCTCCAGAGCTTCATCGACCGGTTCAAGGCCAAGGCGACCAAGGCGCGCCAGGCTCAGTCGCGGATGAAGCGCCTCGCCAAGATGGAGCCGATCGCGGCGCTGATCGAGGACGACGTGCCGGTGATCCACCTGCCGAGCCCGGAGAAGCCCCTCTCGCCGCCGATCGTGGCGATGGAGCGGGTCCAGGCGGGCTACGGCGAGCGGATCGTGCTGTCGGGCCTCAACCTGTCGCTCGCCCCCGACGACCGGGTGGCGTTGCTGGGCGCCAACGGCAACGGCAAGTCGACCTTCTGCAAGCTGATCGGCGGGCGCCTGCCGCCGCTCTCGGGCGAGGTGAAGCGCTCCTCCAAGATGGAGGTCGCCTATTTCGCCCAGCACCAGCTCGACGAGCTACGGCCCGCCGAGAGCGCGGTGGCGCATGTGCGCGACCGCATGCCCGATGCGCCGGAGGCGCGGGTCCGCTCGGCCGCCGCGCGGCTCGGATTCCCGGCGACCAAGGCCGACACCCCGGTGGAGAAGCTCTCGGGCGGCGAGAAGGCGCGGCTCTTGATGGGCTTGGCCGCCTTCGACGGCCCCCATCTCCTCATCCTCGACGAGCCGACCAACCACCTCGACATCGAGAGCCGCCAGGCCCTGGTCGAAGCGATCAACGACTACGAGGGCGCGGTGATCCTCGTCTCCCACGACCGCTTCCTGATCGAGGCCTGCGCCGACCGGCTCTGGCTGGTGCGGGACGGCTCGGTGAAGACCTTCGACGGCGACATGGACGATTACCGCCGCCTCGTGCTCGCCGGGCCGGAGCGGACGGAATCCGGGTCGGAATCGACCGGCGGCCAGAAGGCCGAGGCGCGCCGCTCCGCGGTCGAGCGGCGCGCGGCCCTGGCGCCCCTCAAGAAGAAGCTCGACGGGATCGAGGCGCGGATGGGCAAGCTGTCGGCGGCGATCGCCAAGATCGACGCGGCGCTCGCCGACGGCACCGCCTTCCTCAAGGACGCGGCGAAAGCCGGCGAGCTCGCCCGGATGCGCGCGGAAGCCGCCGACGCGCTCGCCAAGGCCGAGGAGGAGTGGCTGGAGGTGAGCGGGGAGATCGAGGCGGCCTAGAGCATCGCGCTGAACGTCGGGTGCAGTCGATGCCCTCGGCCGTTGTGCCGTATCGGCTTTTTTCGATAGCCGGCTCCCGCCTTTCGGGCCGATCCTCCCGGATCGCAGGCCCGGGGGCGGGCCTCTCGTCGCGCCCGGGCGGACAGGATCGTCACCCGGCCGCCGCCGTCAGGGCGGCGCGGAGGTGGTCGTCCAGTTCCCCCGCGACGCGACGGACATTCTCGTCCCCGAACTGACCGAAGGTGGTGGCCGGGCGATCGTACTCGAACGCGACGCGGCCCCCGGCATCCTCGCGCAACAGGACGCGGATCGGCGCGTACAGGGCCGCCGAGAGCACGTGACGCGTCATCCGGGAGGCGGTCAGCGGGTTGCCGATGTCGTACTGGATGGCTTTTCGCTCCAGGCCGGCGATCCGCAGCAGCGCGCCGTGATCGCGCGAGCCGAAGATCGAGAGGGGCGCGGCCTGTTCGAGAAGGGTGCGCGCCGCATCGGCCTGCCCGCTCGCGACGAGGGACGCGTAGCGGTGATCGACAGGCGGAAGCGCGTCCTCCAGCGCGGCGCGGACGGCCTCGAAGGATCGGGCCGAGGGAATCACGACGTGCTCGATCGTGATCGCGGTCGATTGAACCTCCATCGGGACATCTCCTCTCTGCGCGATCCGTGGATCGCCTCCGGCCATGGGGGAATTTCTTCGTGGGGTGTTCTCGGCGGGAATGTCCCGAGCGAAGAGGGCCGCCGGTCCGGCCTCAGAGCCTGCCGCGCCTCTGATCCTCGCCGATCTTCAGGATCACGTGTTTGCGGAGATTCTCGGGTTGGAGCTTGTCGAACAAGCCGCCGCGCCCGGCCGCGCGCTCGGCCTCATCCTGGCGGCGCAGCCATTGCTCGACGCTGCGGATGCGGCCGGGATGGATCTCGTCGAGCAGGGCGTAGTCCCGGGAGATGATGTTGTGCTTCCACTGGTTCCAGAAGCCGGTGAAGTTGTCCCGGAAGCTCATCGTGCTCTTGTCGCTCGGGTCCGCGTTGTAACCCGCGGGCTGGTCGGCCATCGCCCCGTAGGCGCGGGCGAAATAGGCGTCGATGTCGATATCGATGTAGCGGGCGGGATGGCCGGTGACGCGCGTGAACGCGGCGGCGAGGGCGTCGTATCGGACCGGCTCGATCGCCACCGCGAGGTTCATGCCGTCGGCGCGGTCCGGGTGGTCGAACAGCCACCGCACGTAGGTGCTGCAATCCTCGAGTGCGACGTGGACCACGGCGCCGTCCCCGAGCGGCACCCGCCACGTCACGACACCGTACTCGATGCTCGGCGTCATCGGCGTGCGCGACGAGAACGCCATCTCCATATACGGCCCCGTCGTGAACAGGGCCGCCGCCATCCGGTCGCGGTTCGCCGCATTCTGCGACAGGATCCACTCGCCGACCCGGCCCTTGCCGTCGTAATGCCCGCACCGGAACCGGGAATCGTAACCCGCCTTCTGCAGGGTGTAGTCGAGATTGCCGTAGACGAAGACCCGCACGCCCTCTTCGAGGGCGATCTCGTAACTGCGGATCGCCCAGTACATCTCGGTCTTCTCGCCCGTGTTGAAGCCGTCGATGTTGACGAAGGCGCCATCGCAGGCGCGCAAGCCCGCCCTCAGCGTCGCCTCATCGGCGAACGTCCCCTCCAGGAGCGCGACGTTGCCGAGATCGACCAGGGACCGGGCCCGGGCCGATCCGGCATCGCGGGTGAGGGCGAGGACGGAGTAGGCTCCGTCGCCGACGAGGCCGGCGACGACCGGCAGCCCCTGGGCACCGGTCGCGCCGACAACGAAGATGCGTGAAACGGTCCGGGACGGCACGGCCTGCACTCCGCGTTGCGACAGGCGAACTTAACTCTGATAATCAGAGTGAAGCAAGACCTGGCCAACGGGCGCAAGGACACCGACCGGGATGCGGCAATGCGGCTGACAGGAGGGCGCGCGGGCGATGCGATCGAGAGGTTTCGAGGGAATGGTCTGCTCGGCCGCCGACGTGCTGGGCGCGCTCGGAGACCGCTGGGGCACGCTCCTCATGCGCGACCTGCTTCTGGGCCTCACCCGCTACGAGGATCTGCGCCGATCGACCGGCGCGACGAACGCCACGCTCTCGGATCGCCTGAGGGAGCTGGAGGCGAACGGATTGGTGGAGCGGCGGCGCTACCAGACCCGGCCGGACCGCTACGAGTACCTGCCCACGCCGCGCGGCCGCGATCTCAAACTGCTCCTGACCGCGATGGTGCAGATCGGCGATACGTGGAACCTCGCCGATCGCGAGGGGCCGCCGCTGCGCTTCGTCGACACGCGCACCGGCCGCCGGGTCGCGCTCGCGCTGGTCGATGCGGAGACGAGGGAGCTGGTCAGCGCCGGCCACGTGGCCGTCGAAGCGGGCTGCGGTGCGGACGCGGTGATGCGCTGGCGGCTCGAGCGGGCCGCGGCCCTGCGGAAGGCCGGATCGGATGCGGGCCCCGTTTCGGCGGACGGGGACGCGACGCCGCGTGCGAAGTGATCGACCAAGGCGCCCCCTTCCAAGCGCCGCTTTCCGGCGGAATGCCGGGCCGGGCCGCCGCGCGCGGCGGCCCTTGGCGCCCCTGATCGGGCTTCGACCTCGGGACGCGGGCGAAGCCTCCCAAGCGACTTGCCAAGGGGGCAGCCGACGGAACGACCGTGTGGGACGGCTCAGTGCGACGGCTGCGCCGCATTCCCGTCCCAGTCCCGCAGGGGAAAGGCCCGGTCGTAGGCGAGATTGAAGACCAAGGCGTAGGCCACGTAGAAGGCCGCGATCGCGAGATCCATGACCAGGGCCTGGATCAGGCCGATGCCGAGATACCAGGCGATCGGCGGCAGCAGGATCACGAGCAGCCCCGCCTCGAACAGCACGGCGTGTCCGACCCGCAGGAGCAGGGTCTTGCGCGTATGCCCGACGAGGCGCTGCATCGCCCGGTCGAAGCCGAGATTGTAGACGTAGTTCCACCCCGCCGCGGCCACGGTGCTGCCCACGCCGACCACGCCCATATCGGCGGTGTGGAGGCCGAACAGCAGGCTCCCGAACGGGATGATCAGGGCGAGGCCGACGATTTCGAACAGGAGGGCGTGGCGGATACGGTCGCGCGTGCTGCGCATGGTCTGGCTCCGGAAGACCGAATGAATTTGCCGCCTTCTATCTGTGATACCCCGGTCGGCAAGTTAGCACGTATCTGGGAATCAGATGGATGGCCGTCTCGCTCGAGCAGCTTCAGGCCTTCGTGGCCGCGGCCGAGGCCGGGTCCTTTTCCGGCGCCGCGCGGGCATTGCGCAAGGCGCAATCGGCCGTCAGCACGCAGGTGGCCCATCTCGAAGCCGATCTGGGGCTGACCCTGTTCAGCCGCGCGGGCCGGAACCCGGTGCTCACCGCGGCGGGGGAGCGGCTGCTTCTGGAGGCGCGGGTGGTGCTCGATCGGCGCGAGCACCTGATCGGCGTGGCCAGCAGCCTGGAGCGGCGGGTGGAGAACCGGCTCGTGGTCGCCATCGACGAGCTCTACCCGGAGCACGCGCTCGGCGCCCTGTTCGCCGATTTCGCCCGGCACTTCCCCTTCGTGGAGCTGGAGCTGCTCTTCCCGCTGATGGAGGATGTCAGCCGCATGGTGCAATCCGGCGCCGCCGATCTCGGCGTGATGTGGCGCCAGGAGGTGCTGCCCACCGAACTCGGCTTCCAGACCATCGGCTGGGTGCCGCTCAAGCTCGTCTGCGGACGGGATCACCCGCTCGCGAAGGCGCGGGTGGAGTGGGAGGAGTTGAAGCGCCACCGCCAGATCCTGGTGGCCGCGCGCAGCGACGGGCCGGAGAAGCGCCGGTTGCGGGTCGCCGCCGAGGTGTGGTGGGTCGAGAGCCACTGGGTGATCCTCGAGATGGTCAAGCACGGAATCGGCTGGGCCTTCGTCACCGACCACGTCATCGCCGCCTCCCTCACCGCGCCGCATCTCGTCACGCCGGACCTGCAATTCGATCAGGGCGACTGGCCCATCGCCCTGGAACTCGTCTGGCACAAGCAGCGGCCCTGCGGTCCCGCCGCGGCCTGGCTGCGCGAACGTTTCGCGGCGGAGCGGGTCGGCGCCCTGAAGGCGGCCGGTTGAGAGGACGGGCGGGGGCGATCCGGCGAAGCGCCGAGGGTGAAGGATCGGGGCGAAGGGTCAGGGCCGCGCATCGGGCGCCGCGGCCGCCCGGCGCAGCCAGATCGCCGAGGCCACCGTCAGGGGTTCGAGGGGCAGGGTAACCGCGCCCTGGCGCTTGCCCCACAGGTCGAGCCCGCCGAACCCGACCCTCCGGACGGTGAGCCACGCACCGAAGGGAAACACCGTCTCGGTGCCCTCGCCCGGCCCGAAACATTCCTCGAAGGCGATCGGATCGACCATGAGGGCGTCGTATTGGGCCAGATGCTCGGCCATGCCGACCTTGGAGCGGAACGGTCCCCGGTCGCGCCGGAATGCCGCGAAGCAGGGCTCGTAGGCAGAGAGCGACAGGCGCAGGCGGCCGCCGATGCGCAGATAGGGCGGGTTCGGTCCCTCCGTCCCGAACTGCGCCGGGCCCCAGCCGGCCTCCCGCACCAGCGAGTCCGCCAGCGTCACGGGCGCGAGCGGGTCAGCGGCGGCGGCCGCGCCGATTCGGGGTTCGGCCGGTTTGGGCCGGGTCGTTTCGGGCTCGGCCATTCCAGGCTCGGCCATGTCATGCCCCTCACCCTCGCCCGTCATCAGGACGGCACACAGGCACTATCCCGCATTGAGGGCCGACGGGCGACCAGATTCTTTGTTCATGTGGCCCGGTGGGAGCCGGGCATTTCAGAACCTGTTCGGCGTGAAACGTCCGGAGCAAGTCTGCGCGAACCTGAGATCTTTCAGTCGTCCGCCCTCATCCTGAGGTGCCGCAGCGCAGCGGAGGCCTCGAAGGAGGGCTTCAGGGATCGCGCGACGTCTGGAGCCCTCCTTCGAGGCCGCTCACGCGGCACATCAGGATGCGGGTGAGGATGAGCGGGTCAAACAGGCCTTAGAATCCGCCGCCGGTCTGATCGAAGTCGAGATAGGCGGTCTCGATCACGATCTGGGTGCGGCTGATGACTTCGAGCTTGCGCAGGATCTCGGAGACATGGGCCTTCACGGTCGAGTCGCCGACCTGAAGCTCGTGGGCGATCTGCTTGTTGAGCTTGCCCTGGCGGATCATGGTCAGGACCCGCATCTGCTGCGGCGTCAGCCGGGCGACGCGCTCGGCGAGCGGCGGCTTCTTGCTCGGTCGGGCCGGGGCGGGCGGGGCGGCGCGATCGGGCGGCATGAACAGGGCGCCGTTCAGAACCTCGGAGATCGCCCGCGTCAGCGTCGCCTTGTCGACGGCCTTGGGCACGAAGCCCGCCGCGCCGTGGCGGACCGCCTCGTGCATGATGCGCGGCTCCTCCAGGCCGGAGACGATCAGGATCGGCACCCGGGGAAAGCGGGTGCGGATGGTGACGAGCCCGTCGAAGCCGGCCACGCCCTGCATGGTCAGGTCGAGGAGCGTCAGGTCGATGCCCAGATTCCTGTCGAGAATCTCGCAGGCGCCGCGGATGCCGTCGGCCTCATGCAGCTCGGCGCCGGGAAAGGCCAGGGCGATGGCGCTCGCCAGCGCCTCGCGGAACAGGGGATGGTCGTCGACCAGGAGGAGCCGCAGGGTGCCCTCCCCGGTCCGCGGGGCGGCCTCCGCGGGAGCGTTCGCCGGATCGGTTGCTGCGCTGGCCATCATTCGCGGGTCACGCCTTCCGGTGGGCCGGTGCACCGGCCTCGTCTCACCCGACTCTTAAGGCATTTCGGCAAGGATGGCTGCCCGTGCTTTTGTCCAATCGCCGTTCCGGCGTCACGCGCCTTCGAGCACGAGCTGGCGCCGTCCCGGACGATGCCCCTCCGAGCCGGTGTCGCGGAACCCGAGCTTGTGCAGCAGGCCCCAGGAGGCGACGTTGCCGGGCCGGCACTCGGCCAGGATCGCGCGGCGGGGAAAGCGCCGCCGCAGCAGGGCGAGGACGCCCCCTACCGCCTCCGCACCGAAGCCGCGCCCTCGGGCGGCGCCGCCGATCCAGTAGCCGATCTCGATGGCGCCCTCGCCCCGCAGATGCGCGCCGACGACGCCGGCAAGCGGCGCCGCGCCGGGCTCGCGCATCCAGGCCCCGAGGAAGCGGTCGCGCCCGTGCCGCCCGCCCGCGATCAGCCCCTCGGCATCCGTGAGGGTGAAGGGATCGGGCAGGAAGTCGATGGCGCCGACGATCGCCGGGTCGTCGGTCAGGCGGTGCAGGGCCGGCGCATCGGCATGCACCAGCGGAGTGATCGACAGCCGTTCGGTCTCGATCCGGGGGAGGTCGAGGAGGCTGTCGCGACGGGCGCGCCGGAAAAACATTTCCGTGATGTGGGCACGCGGATGCCGGGGGAAAGGCACGTGCGTCGGCGCGACTCTAATCCCGGTCCGACCGGAGAAATTCCACAGAGCTGCCCTGCCCTTGCCGGGATGTCGCGGGTTCGTGATGAGAGCGAACCATCGCCGCCGGGCCCCGTTGCCCCTGCGAAGAGAGGTTCGACGAGGTTCGATGCCCGATCCCGCCTACCCCACCCAATCGCCCGTCGCCTGCGCCGTCCGCAGCGCCTGCCCGCGCTGCGGACGCGGACACCTGTTCAAGGGTTTCCTGCAGGTGGCGCCCTCCTGCGACGCCTGCGGGCTCGACTACGCTTTCGCCGACCCCGCCGACGGGCCGGCCTTCTTCGTGATGATGACCACCGCGATCCCCGCGGTCGCCTTCGGCCTCTGGCTCGAACTGACCTACAACCCGCCGGTCTGGCTCCACTTCGTGCTGACGCTGCCGGTGGTGCTGATCGCCTGCACCCTCCCCTTGCGCTTCTTCAAGGGCTGGCTCGTGGCGAGTCAGTACGTCCACCGGGCCGCGGAGGGACGGCTCGCCCGCCCGGCTCCGGCCCGCACCGACCCCGCCGCGAAACCGGAACCGTCCGGCCCGGCCTAGAGCGTGCTGCATTTCTACGGAAACAGCGGCACGCTCTATCTCTTTGTGGTCGCACGATGATTCCGGAAAACCGGATTCCACTTTTCCGCATCGTGCTCTAGCCGCGACCGGCATCGCTGCGAAATGCAGAAGGCCCGCCCCGTTCGCACGGGGCGGGCCTTCTCTTTGGTCAGGTCCTGGGTCGGACGGTGCCGGCCCGGATCAGTGCGCGGCGGGCACGCCGGCCGGCGGGTGGATCACCATCTCGGTGAACGGGTAGACATAGGCCTGCAGCATCACGAGACCGCCGACGAGGCAGGCCAGCACGATCGAGTGCCAGAACACGAAGCGCAGGATCTTGCTCTCCTGGCCGAAATACCCGGTCGCGGTCGAGGCCACGACGATCGACTGGGCGTCGATCATCTTGCCCATCACGCCGCCCGAGGAATTGGCCGAGGCCATGAGGATGCCCGACAGGCCGAGCTGCTCGGAGGTGATCCGCTGCAGGCCGCCGAACAGCACGTTGGAGGCAGTGTCCGATCCCGTCAGCGCCACGCCGAGCCAACCGAGCAGGGTGCCGAAGAAGGGGTAGAGGATGCCGGTGCCGGCGAACGCCAGACCCAGCGTGGCATCGACGCCCGCGTAGCGGGTGAGGACGCCGAGCGCGAGCATCGCCGCGATGGTGATGAGCGAGTAGCGCAGCACCCAGATCGTCTCGAAATACGCGGTGATGAGGCGCACCGGCGAGAAGCGCATGATGAAGCCGGAGATGGTCGCGGCGAACAGCACGCCCGTGCCGGTGTAGGACATGTAGGTGAAGTTGAAAATCGCGGCCTCGGCCTTCGGCTTCGCCTCCACCGGCGGCACCTTCATGATCATGTTGTGCAGGCCCGGCACCTCGTATTTCCACGAGAAGATCGGGTTGACGATGCCCTTGAACCAGCCGGTGCCCCAGACCGCCACGATGATCGACAGGATGATCCACGGCACCCAGGCCATCATGATCTCCTGCGAGGAGGCGGTGCGGCCGCCGAGCTGAACCTTCGGCAGGTCGCTGGGGACGCCCGCGCCGAGGGAGGCCGGGCGCGGCTCGCCGTAGCCGATCGACGGATCGTGGCCGCGCAGGGCGGGCGAGGTCCAGACCTGCGCCGGGCGCCACACCTTCAGGAAGGCGACGAGGGCCGCCATCGAGGCGAGCGAGGCGCCGATATCGACGATCCACGGGTTGACGTAGTTCGAGATCAGGAACTGGGCGAGCGCGAAGGACACGCCGCAGACCGCGATCGGCGGCCAGATCGCCATCATGCCGCGGAAGCCCGCGAACACCCAGATCAGCCAGAACGGCACGATCACCGAGAAGAACGGCAGCTGGCGGCCGATCATGGCGCCGAGGACGTAGGGATCGTAGCCCGTCACCGAGGCCAGTCCCTGAACCGGGGCACCCAGCGCGCCGTAGGCCACGGGGGCCGTGTTGGCGATGAGCGAGAGGCCCGAGGCCGCCAGCGGCGAGAAGCCCAGGCCGATCAGGATGGCGCCCGTGACGGCGACCGGGGTGCCGAAGCCGCCCGCGCCCTCGAAGAAGGCGCCGAAGGCGAAGGCCACCAGGAGCAGCTGGATGCGCCGGTCCTCGGTGATGCCCGCGACCGATTGCTGGAGGATCGCGAACCAGCCCTTCTCCACCGTCAGGCGGTAGAGGAAGATCACGTTGAGGATGATCCAGCCGATCGGGAACATGCCCGTGACCATGCCGAGGATGGTCGCCCGGACGGCGAGATCGGTCGGCATGCCGAAGGCCACCACCGCCACGAGGAAGGCGACGACGAGGGCGAGGACGGCGGCGATATGGACCTTGATCTTACCGCTCGCGATCATGCCCAGCAGGGCGATGACCGGCAGCGAGGCCATGAAGGTCGAGACCCATTGGTTTCCGAATGGGTCGTAAACTTGATTCCAGGGTGTCACGGGCGTCGCCCTCCTCCGTGCCCGGATTTTTTGCCCGGACCTTATCAGAGGGTTGCTAGCAGAGCCGTTTGGCTCGCTCAACGCGTTGTATCCTGTATCCAGGGCAAGTGTCGTGACCTTGCAACAGGTTAAGCCTCACGCGCGGCCGTAACCTGCGTAAACCTGAAGCAGGCTCGGATACCGATCCCTCCGGGCGGGTTCCCACGCCGCGGTCTCTCAGGCCGCACGGTGAAGGAGAGCCCCTTATGTTCATGCGCGTCGACCAGCTGCAGGCCGAGTTGCCCGCCCCCAAGCGTCGCGATCCCAACGCGGCGGCCGCGCTCCAGGAGCTCTTGGGCGGCAAGTACGGTGAGATGTCCACCCTGGGCAATTACATGTTCCAGAGCTTCAATTTCCGCAGCAAGGACAAGCTGAAGCCGTTCTACAGCCTGGTCGCCAGCATCACCGCGGAGGAACTCGGCCATGTCGAGCTCGTCAGCAACGGCGTCGCCATGCTCAACAACGGGCCGGACAACGACGGCGATTCGAGCGACGGCGGCGACATCTCCGGCGCGCCGTTCGAGGACATGAAGGACATCCGCCTCGCCGCGGCCTTCCTGTCGGGCGGGGGCGGGGCGGCGCCGATCAACAGCAACGGCGCCTCGTGGAACAACGATTTCATCACCTCGACCGGCAACGTCGTCGTCGATCTGCTGCACAACTTCCATCTCGAATGCGGCGCGCGGCTGCACAAGCTGCGGGTCTACGAGACGCTCACCGACCCGACCGGCCGCGAGGTCTGCGGCTACCTGCTCGTGCGCGGCTCGGTCCACGCCCATGCCTACGCGCTCGCCCTCAAGAAGATCACCGGCGTGGAAATCGAGAAGTTCCTGCCGACGCCCAATATCGATCTCTCGAAGATTCCCGAGAGCCAGAAATACCTGCAGGAGGGCTCGCACCGCCGGCTCTACACCTGGAGCCCGAACGATTACCGCGAGATCGCCGGCCTCTGGGGCAATGGCGAGCAGGCCCTTCCGGGCGATCCGCCGGGCGAGCTGGAGGTGGTCGAGGGCATGCCCGACGGCGGCAAGATCCATCAGCTCACCGGCGTCCCCTCGGCCTTCACGCCGGACTACGCGCCGGAGGAGATGTTCGAGATCGCCGAGAAGCTGACCAAGAAGGCCCGCTGATTCCGGCGCCGGGGAGGCGAGGCGCCCTCCCCGGTCACTTCTTCGATTTGGCAGGTGGCGCCGCCTTCGGCTCGGGCGGGGCCACCGTGCCGGCAACGACCCAGTGACAGACCGCCGTCCCCTTCAGGGCGAGGCAATCGTAGGCCCTGCCGCCCAGCGCCGCGTGATCGGCGATCTCGGTGACCGCGGCGCGCTCGACCGTGCTGCAGCCGAGATCGGATTTCGGGTCGCGGATCGTCGCCAGCGCCGCGACCGTGTCGCCCTTGGTGTCGCGCAGGAGGCTGCGCAGGTTCGAGAGCGACGTGCAGCCGATCACCGGCTCGCCCCCCGCCTTCGCGGCTTTTTCGGCAGCGCCCTGCGCGGCGGCGCCGGTCGCGGCCAGCAGGGCGAGAACAGGAAGAAAGCGGAGCATCGCGCGGATCCAGGGTGACGGCCGCGACGATACCACGGCGCGGGTCGTCCGGGCGACGCGCGGCGATGGGCCGGTGCGGCCGCACACGCCGCCAGATCCACCGGACCGAACGCCGGATCGCCCCTTACCCTTCAAGGTTTCGAAGCCCCCGCCCCGTGACGCGGGGCCGCCTCACCCGGCCTTGCGCGCCGCCTGTCCCCGGATCTTGGCGAAGCGCCGCAAGGCCCGATCCCGGCGCAGGCGGGTCAGGCGCTCGATCCAGAACACGCCGTCGAGCTGATCGATCTCGTGCTGGAGGCAGGCGGCGCGCAGCCCCTCGGCCGCCTCCTCCCGCTCCACCCCGTCGAGGTCGCGGTAGCGCACCCGGATCCGGGCGGGTCGCTCGACGGGTTCGATCACCCCCGGCATCGACACGCTGCCCTCGGGATGGGCGGCGCGCTCCTCGGAGGCCCAGACGACGATGGGATCGACATAGGTGGCGGCGTCCTCGTCCGGCTGAAGGCGGATCACCACGATCCGCTCGGCGCGGCCGATATGCGGCGCGGTGAGGCCCATCGCCCCGACCTCGCCGAGGGTGTCGAGCACGTCCCGCGCCAGCGCGTGCACGGCCTCTGGGGACAGGGCCATCGCCGCCGCCGGCCGGCTCAGGCGGGGATCGGGATGGAAGATCAACGGGCAGGCAGGCATGGGCGGTTCGGTCACTTCGGGCGGTTGGGAGAGGGGTACGACGGGGCGATCCGGCCCCCTGGCGGGAGCGATCGCGATCCCGTCGCGGCGGCGCAAGCGGGTCAGCTCAGCCCGCCGCAGGAAGCGTCATAACCTTTGTTAATCAAGGTGACTGCGAGCCGCACGAAGACGTGATGCCAAGACTTTAGTCCTCCTTGGCGTTCGGCAGGGAGAGCGCACGATCGTTTCTCTTGAAGGCCAAGCTTGTTCAAGGTCGAAGAAGCGACCATCCCGGATGAAACCTTTGACCGGGTTGCAGGTTTGCCTCTTCGATCATACGTATGCCTCGTCGATCGGCGACCGGTCTTTGCGAGACCGTTCCCGATATCCCGGACGGGATGCGGTTCCGGCACCATTCCCCTCGCTCGCTTCGACGAACGGGACGGCCTTGAGGCCGGGACGCGACCTGTGCGGACCCCGACGACGAGGGGCAGGAGAGACCCGCATGAGCAACGGCACCGTGAAGTGGTTCGACGAGATCAAGGGCTACGGATTCATCCAGCCCGACGACGGCGGCAAGGACGTGTTCGTCCATATCTCCGCCGTCCAGCAAGCGGGCCTGCGCGGTCTCGCCGAGGGGCAGAAGGTGACCTTCGACATCGAGAACG
This sequence comes from Methylorubrum suomiense, assembly GCF_022179765.1. Lineage (GTDB taxonomy): Bacteria > Pseudomonadota > Alphaproteobacteria > Rhizobiales > Beijerinckiaceae > Methylobacterium > Methylobacterium suomiense. The sequence continues at coordinate 35,390 of NZ_BPRE01000003.1, forward strand.
ATCGCCGCAGCGGCAAGCCGGCAGCCATCAACCTCCAGGCTTCCTGAGGCTGAGGACTGCGCAGCGACCGAAAAAATCGCTGATTCGCAGCAACAGATCGAAAAATGTGACCGGCGCTGTGCATGGAACCTTCCATATCTGTTGCGTGTTGCAGCGCACTGGTGCATCGACTGCGCCGGTTGCATAAGATTCGCGCCGAGTTCCGGCCGCCCGGTCCCCGAGAGCTTGTTTCAGATCCCGATCCGTGCGCCGCGACGCGCGCTGATGACCGACCCGGCGGCCGGCCGTATCACCACATGAGAAAGGCCATATGAGCGCATTCGACTTCAGGAACTTCGAGGATCGCCGTCAGAACTCCCAGGCCGCCAAGGCGGCCTTGCTCGAGAAATTCAAGGCCCGTCCCCCGCTGGACGACCCGGAGCAGCGCGCCAAGGCCCAGGCCCGTGCCGAAGTGGCCCGTGCCCGCGACGAGCGCGCCCGCGAGCGTGAGCGTGCCCGCATCGAGGCCGAGCGCAAGGCTGCGGAAGAGAAGCGCGCCCGCGAAGAGGCGGAACTCGCCGCTCAGATCGCCCGCGAGGCCGCCGAGGCCGCCGCCCTCGCCGAGCGCAAGGCCGCCGAGGCCGCCGAGAAGAAGGCTGCCCGCGATGCCCGCTACGCGGCTCGCAAGGCCAAGGTGAAGATCCGCCGCTGACGGGCGGTCTTCCCGATCGATCAAGACCCGCGCGCCGGACGCTTCGAGCCCGGCGCGTTTTTTGTGCGCGGCTCCGCGCAGATCTCAGCTCAAACTACGCAATCTGGACAGGATTTCGCGCGGCGGTGCTTGGCAAGGTGCCGCATTGTCGGCACCTCTTTCCCAAAGACGCTGATAGAAAGCGGATGAGGGAGGACAGTCCTTGGAAAACATCCGGCGCATCATCCCAGGGCGGTCCCCCGGGCCGGCTCGAAGACTTGCTCCGCTGATCGCCGCAGCCGGACTCTCGATGTTCGCCTCGGGCGCCCGGGCCGAACCGCCGATCCGCAGCGCCGAAGATGCCTTCTGCCGGAGCGAAGCGCGGGCGCAGGTGTTCTCGGCACCCGATCCGCTCAATCTCGGCCTTCGCGAGATCGGCCGCCAGATCTGGGCCTCCTGCATGCAGCGCAAGTCGGGCGGCCAGGCCAAGAAGGGTCAGCGTCGGCGGCGCCACCGCTGAGACATGCCCCTCATCCGCGTCCGAGCCGCCGGCCCCTATCGGTTCCGGTCGGAGTTCGGCGCGGGGAGGCAGCCGGCGATCAGGCGTCGAGGGGCTCGCCGATCCGGGCGCGCAGGCGGGCTCGCAGATTCTGGTTGGCAGGGCTGCGCTCGGCATCGAGCGCCCACATCAGGCGCAGCAGCCGGCTGATCGGCAAGGCCCGATCCTCAATCGCCTCGGCGACCTGCTGCTGCAGGGACTTGCCCAGGATGGTGGAGGAAGGCGCGAGCGTCTCGGCAGTGGTCGGCATCGAGTGCATCCGAAAAGCGGGCTTCGCCCCCCGCGGGGCGGGCTGATAGACCGTTCCGTCGCGAATGGCCATAGCTTTGCCGGCTTGCGGTTACCCGCTCGCTTGCATGCGGCAAGTCCCGTTCACAGCTTCTTTACCGAGAAGGGTGCCTGCGCGTAACCGTCGAGCAGGTCCTGCGGGTCGCGGTAGATGGCGATGCAGCCGGCCGCCGACAGGTCCGCCTCGGGGAAGCCGCCGCACAGGACGCCGATCGTGGCGAGGCCCGCTCGCCCCGCCGCCTCGGCGTCGTAGGGCGTGTCGCCCACCGCGATCACCGATTCCTTCGGGCAGTCGGGGAGCTTGCGCAGGACCGCCTCGAAGATGTCGGGATGGGGCTTGGACCGGTCGGCATCGTCCGCACTCGTCACCGCGTCGACCAGATCCTCAATGCCGAGGATCTTCTGATAGTGCTCGACCTCGGAGGCCTTGCCCGAGGAGGCGAGGGCCACGGTCAGGCCGTCCTCGCGCAGGCGGGCGAGGAGCGCCCGCACGCCGGGGAAGGGCCGGACCTGATCGAGGTAGCGCCGCTTGAACAGATCCGAGCGGTAGGCCTCGATGGTCTCGCCCTCGCGGGCGAGCCGGTCGGGATCGACGAAGACCGGCAGGAGCTGGTCGCCCCCCTTGCCGATCTGGCGGCGGACCTCCGCTTCCTCCGCCTGGATTCCAAAATGCGCGAAGGCCTCGACCCAGGCGCGGGCATGCTGGTCGACGCTGTCGAGCAGGGTGCCGTCGATGTCGAAGACGACGGCGCCTCGGGGGGATGTCACCGGCCCCGCCCCTATCGCGGAAACAGGTGGACGCCGTCATCCGGCAGCAGGTTGCGGGCCGGGCCGCCGGTCTGCTGGCCGCGGCCCTGCTGGTAATAGGGAAGCTCGGGGCGCCGGTCGTTGTCGCTGCCCGAATCGTATTCCCACGGGGTGTTCCACGGCGCCCGCCCGCTCGCCGCCGGCACGGCCGGCCCCTCGAAGACCGCCTCGCGCCGCGGCCCCGCTTCGGCCGCGCCCGTGGACAGGGTGATTCCGAGGGTTGCCCCGAGAGCCGCCAGCAAACCGGTCGTCAACGCGCGCATGGCACCCTCTCGCGAAACCCCGCCCGAGTCAGGCAGCGAGGATCCAACGGCCGAGCCTGCCCGGCGTTCCCGCCCGCTTGCCCGCCCCCTTCCCGACCCCTTGCCCGACCCCTTGCCCGACCCGCATGCCCCTGAAACGGCGAAGCCCGCCGACCTCGGGGGCGGCGGGCTCTCGCACCGTATCCCGACAGGGCCGGTCTCAGTGCAGGGACGCGCCCTCGGCGGCGGCGCGCGGCTTGGCCCGGGAGGCGGCCTTCGGCGCCGATTTCGACGCGGGCTTGGCAGCAGCCTTGGTGGTTTTGGCCGCAACCTTGGCCGGCGCCTGATCGACGCTGGTCTCGGCGGCCTTGCGCGCGACCTTGACCGGCTTCACGGCGGCCCGGGCGGCGGGCGACTTGGCCGCCTCGGTGACGCCCGCGAGGGCCTCGGCGGGCGTCCGTACGGCCGGCTTGGCGGCGCGGGGCTTCGCCGGCGCCTTGGCCGCCTTCACCGGGACGGCCTCGGCCGCATGCGCGACGCCCGCCTCGGCGCCCCGGCGCAGCTCCGCCTCGGCCTGCAGCCAATGGATTTCGGCCCGGCCGAAGCCCCGGCCCTCGTCTTCCCAGATGTAGTAGGCGCGCTCGCGCACCTGGTGCTCGCACAACGGCATGAAGCCTCCTGATGGTCGTCCGGCGTGAGCCCGAACGATGGGAGGCCATGGTTAAAGGGCGGTTAACCGCCCCCGCCCCGTCACCGTTTGGAGCCCGTCTTGGGGCTCGCCTTGGGAGCGCGCGAGAGCCGGCGGTGGTTCGCCCGCACCTTGCGGCGATAGCCGGCGACCACCGCCCCGGTGGAGGCGCCGGTGGCGATCTGCATCGCCGCCTCGCCGGCCGCGAAGATCTTCTCGCTGACCATGCGCTGCGCCTCGACCTGGGCGGCGCTGCCGCCGGCCGCGAGTTTGGCGAGGCGCAGGCCGATCACCGCCTGCGCCTCGAAGGCGAGCAGGGTCGTGTCGACCCCGAGCTTCCACCACGGTCCGAACATGTCTGTGCTCCCACGGCGCCGCTCGACGGCCGGGTTCCGACCCGTCGGGAGGCGCCTCGATACAAGCGGTCGATACACGCTCTTGGGCCGAGCCGCACGGACCGTCGAGAAGTCGGTCCGGCTTCGTGCGCCGCGTGGCTGAAGGCGGCCTCCTGGGCCGGGTGGCCCCCGGGTCAGTCGAAGCTGCGGCCCTTGGCGGCCGAGCCGCCGAGGCTGATCTTCTTCGGAGCCGGCGCCGGCCGCCCCCGGCTGGGAACGGCGGCGGGTTCCGGGGCGGCCGGGGCGGGCTTCAGACGCGACTGCCCATGGATCACCGAGCCGATCTCGCCGGCCGCGCGGATCAGGTCGTCCCGCTCGCAGGCACGGGCCACCTTGAGGCCGAGCTGATGCATGTGGCTCTTGCCGTAGAGATAGGCGGCGAGCCGCGCCCGGGTCAGCTCCGGGATCTTCTCCAGGATGTAGGGCAGGTCGTAATCGTCGGCGCGATAGACCTCCCCGAGCAATTCGAGGGAGACCGGGCATTCCGGATCGACGGTCGCGCCGGTGGTCGGGTGGGCCTGGCTCATGGATCACCTGCTGGCGGTGGGTTGGACCAAAGGGGTGTCAACGGGACGGTGTCCTCCGCCGCGGCCATCGCCGCATTCGGGGAACGGGACGCACGCACGACCGGAACCGGCGCCTCCGCCGGACGCCCGACGATGCGCGTGTCGAGACATCCGGTACAGACCGAGGCGATCGCGAGGCGGGCACGCCGGTCGGCGCGCTCCCAGACGGTTTCACGCCCGGCTTCACGCTCTTGCCCCGATCCTGCCACGGCTGTCGCCGCGGGGACCGGGTTGGGACGAATCCGCAGGTAGAGCGGTCCCTCCGCACGGACAGCGGCGGGCATAGCCGAGAGCAGCGCGACAGCAAAGAGCGCCGGCGCGCGGACCTGCCCGCCCATCCGGGCCACCCGCGAACGCGACCGCCGATCGAAGCCCCGGTCCTGTCTCATGCGGCGGCACGGCCCTGCCCTGGCGTTTCGGATCCGGCGGGCCCACTCCGAGCCTCCGGGCCGGCAGCATCGGCCGGTATGGTAAACCGGGCATGAAGATCGGGCCCGTGCGGGCCGCCTGCGACGCGAGGCGGCGGGTCGGGCAGGACAAAAAAGAGCCCGACGCGGGGGCGCCGGGCTCCGAGGGGGCCGACGGCTCGGGTGAGCCATCGACGCTGGGAAGGTGTCGGGACGTCTCGACGTCCGACCGGGTGCGGTCTCAGTACGAGCCGAACTTGTAGTTGATGCCGGCGCGGACGACGGCGAACTCGCTCTCGCGAACCTCGCGGCCTCCGCTGACGAGCAGGACGCCGGGGCTGTTCACGGTCACGGTGCGGCCGGCGTTGTCGACGGCGAAGGCGCCGTTGCGGGCCGAGCCCTTGTCGAGGTTCACGTACAGGCCTTCGACCTTCAGCGTGACGGCCGACGAGCGGAAGAAGTTCAGGAAGCTGTCGGTCGGCAGGGCGTACTCGACGCCGCCGCCGGCGGCCCAGCCGGTCTGGAAGTCGTTGCTCGACACGCCGGTGCCGAAGTCCCGGCCGCCGCCGCCGCCATAGGCGAAGCCGCCGGTGCCGTAGACGAGGGTGCGGTCAAAGGCGTAGCCGAGGCGGCCGCGCACGGTGCCGAAGTAATCGAGGCCGGCGATGCCCGCCGGGTTGAACACCTGCTGAGCGGCGAGGGCGTTGACGCCGTTGCTGCTGATGACCTGGAAGCGGTTCCGCTCACGGCCGAAATCGGCGTACTGGGCGTCGGCCTCGACACCGACGACGAAGCCGGAGCCCGGCGTGAACTGATAGTTGTAGCCGATCTGACCGCCGCCGACGAAGCCCTCGTTGGTGCGGTTGTTGTTGAAGGCGACGACGGCGGTGGTGCCGGCCGGCACGAGCAGCGAGGCGCCGTTGAGGCCGAGGACGGTCGCGCCGGTGCGGTTGTCGTTGGTGCCGAAGCCGTAGCCCGCGTTGAAACCGGCGTAGAAGCCGGTCCAGGTGAACACGGGAACCGGCTGGAACACCGGCGGCGGGGCGGCGCGGCGGGGGAGGTCGGCGGCCGAGGCGGCGATGGTGCCGGCCACGAGAGCGGTCGAGGCGAGAAGAAGGGTCTTCATGGGGTCGGGTTCCTGGGTTTGGCGGGAGCCGGCACGCAGCGCGCTCCGGGTGTTATGGCCTGCATCCTGGCCTGGTGAGTGCCGGGGGCCTTCCCCGGATGTCGTCGCCCTCCTGCGATGAACGAAGCAATTAGGCCGAACCCGTCAACGAAACATGAAGCTTACGCGCCCGTTTGCATTGGCTCCGGCTCGATGTGTCGTTCCGCACATCTGGTCTCGCTCGCGATCGCTCGAAGAACAAGTCAAGACTTGATCGACTCTCAAGTCGCAAACGTGGTTAACAAGACCTTTTATAGCTTCGGCGCGGCCGACGGTCTCGCATCCTCCGGTCACCCCGCGGGGCGCGGCTTGGTGAAGGCGCCGTTAACCCTGTTCGGGCAGAGTTGGAGCCGGGGTCCTGTCAGGGCCCGCGAACAGGCCCGGATCTCTGCCGCCATGCCTCTCGACACCGGCCCGCAACCGACCCGCGGCCTCCTGTCCTGGACCCTCAAGGTGACCGTGGCCGCAGGCCTCGCCGCCGTGGGGCTCGGCCACTACGTCGCCCGCTCGGTCGAACCCGGCGCGGCGCGCATCGCGTCCCTCGACACCGATCCGGTCGTGACGGGCTCGATCGGTCCGTCGGCGCGAACGACCGCCCTCGACCCCTGCCTGCTGCGCGCTCGCTGAGAGCGGACGCCTCCCGGCCCTGTTCGGATGTCCTGGCTGCAACCGTGCCCGCGCGGTGCGGGCGGGGCTCGCATCGCCCATCGGCCGTACCATCGATTGACAAGCCCGCACGGCCCTCTAAGTGTCGCGCGCGTCGGGATGCGCGACGACGGCTTGCGCGACGGCACCGCGAGGACCGGCGGAACGCGCCCGGCCCCTACCGACCGGCCGATCCCAAGCGCGATGGTTCCCTGCCCCAGATGTCTTTTGCCGATCTCGGACTGAGCGACAAGGTCCTCCAGGCCGTCACCGCCGCCGGCTATACCGAGCCGACGCCGATCCAGGCCCAGGCGATCCCGCACGTGCTGGCCCGCCGCGACGTTCTCGGCATCGCCCAAACCGGCACCGGCAAGACCGCGGCCTTCACCCTGCCGATGCTGACCATGCTGGAATCGGGCCGTGCCCGCGCCCGCATGCCGCGCACGCTCATCCTGGAGCCGACCCGCGAACTCGCCGCTCAGGTCGAGGAGAATTTCGAGCGCTACGGCACCAACCACAAGCTCAACGTCGCGCTCATCATCGGCGGCGTCTCCTTCGCCGACCAGGACGCCAAGCTCACCCGCGGCACCGACGTGCTGATCGCCACGCCGGGCCGGCTGCTCGACCATTTCGAGCGCGGCAAGCTGCTGCTCACCGGCGTCGAGCTCCTCGTCATCGACGAGGCCGACCGCATGCTCGACATGGGCTTCATCCCCGACATCGAGCGCATCGTGAAGATGGTGCCGTTCACGCGCCAGACCCTGTTCTTCTCCGCGACCATGCCGCCGGAGATCGAGCGGCTGGCCGACATGTTCCTGTCGAACCCGCAGCGGGTCGAGGTCAGCCGCCCGGCCTCGGCCGCGACCACCATCGAGCAGCGCCTCGTGGCGACCGGCGCCGAGGGTCACGAGAAGCGGAAGGTGCTGCGCCAGCTCATCCGCGCGGCGGACGAGCTCCAGAACGGCATCATCTTCTGCAACCGCAAGCGCGACGTGGCGCAGCTGCAGAAGTCGCTGGCCAATCACGGCTTCAACGCCGCCGCGCTCCACGGTGACATGGACCAGCGGGCCCGCATGGCCGCCCTCGACGGCTTCCGCAGCGGCGAGGTGCCCCTGCTGGTGGCCTCCGACGTCGCCGCCCGCGGCCTCGACATCCCGGCGGTGAGCCACGTCTTCAACTTCGACGTGCCGCATCACCCGGAGGATTACGTCCACCGCATCGGCCGCACCGGACGGGCCGGCCGCTCCGGCCACGCCTTCACCCTAGCGAGCCGCTCCGACGAGCGCTCGCTCTCGGCGATCGAATCCCTGATCGGCCAGCCGATCGCGTGGCTCGACGGCGACCTCGCGAGCCTTCCCGAGGCGAGCGAGGACGAATCCGAGCCGCGCCGCCGCCGCGGCGCCCGGCGCGGCGCCAAGGGATCGTCGGACAGGAGTTCCTCGGACCGGGGCTCCCCCGAGCGGGGACCCGAGCGGGACGGTGCCAGGGCCGAAGGCGCGCGTTCGGAGGGCCGCGGGCGCTCCGGCCGCCGCGCCGGCGGCGAGCGCACCCGCTCCGAGGAGCCGCGTCGCGAAGCCGAACCGCGCCGGGAGGCCGAGCCCGTCGCCCCTGTCCGGGAGCCCCGCCGCGCGAACGAGCCCCGCGGTCGAAACGAGCCGCGCGGCCGTCACCGCGACGAGGACGACGACACGCCGGTCGGTCTGGGCTCCCACGTGCCCGCCTTCCTGCTGAAGCCGACCGCTCCCCGCAAGAGCAAGGACTGATCCCGGCCACCACGGGGAAGGGGCCGGTCCGGGATCGCATCCCGGCCCCGGATTCCTGGGGGGCCTTAACGTCCTGGCGACGATCGCCGAGCGATACTCCGGGCAGGACGATCCTCGTCCGGAGGAGCGGAAATCGCCGGATGAGCCCCGACCTCGACCGTGAGCGCAGCCTCGCTCTGGCGCAGCGCAGCTTCGAGCTGATGCGCGACTACTGCACCTGCGCGACCCCGCGCGCCTACGCGGTCTGGTACACCTACGTGGCCGGCAGCCAGCCGCTCATGAACGACGCGATCAAGCGCTTGACCACGCAGAACGGCACGCTGACCAGCGCCGATATCGACCAGCTCCACGATACCTATATCGACGGGCGCCGCCTCGCGCTCGAGATGGACCGGGTGAACTCGACCCTCATCGCCGAGGTCGAGGGCATCATGGAGATGATCGACGTGTCGGTCCGCTCCACGGCCCAGTACGGCGAGTCGCTCCAGGCCTTCACCCACGACATCGCCAATGCCGCGACCAGTCGGACGCGGCTCAGGGAGGTGGTCTCCACGATCATCGCCAACACCCGCGACGTGACGGCGAACAACCGCACCCTCGAAGCCCGCATGCGCGAGAGCCGCAACGAGATCGAGACCCTGCGCGAGACGCTCGAGGCGACACGGCTCGAGAGCCTGACCGATCCGCTGACGGGGCTGGGAAATCGCAAGAGCTTCGAAGAGGGCCTGCGCCGGGAGATCGATGCGGGGGCGAGCCACCGGCCGTCGAGCCTGATCGTGCTCGACATCGACTATTTCAAGCGCTTCAACGACCTCTACGGCCACCTGACCGGCGATCAGGTGCTGCGCCTCGTCGCCATCGTGATGCGCGAGCATATCGGCCAGAAGGGTGCGACCCTCGCCCGCTTCGGCGGCGAGGAATTCGGCATCGTCCTCCCGGAGGTCGATCTGGCCACCGCCCGCGAGATCGCCGAGCGGGTGCGCACCAGCGTGACCGGGCGGGAGCTGGTCAAGCGCTCCACCGGCGAATCGCTCGGCAAGGTCACGGTCTCGCTCGGCGTCGCCCAGCAGCGCCCGGACGACAACGCGGTCTCGCTGCTGGAACGGGCCGATGCCTGCCTGTTCGCGGCCAAGCGGGCCGGACGCAACCGGACCATCGACGAGATCCAAGCCGCCGCCCTGCCGAACGTGGCCTGATCCGGGCGAGCCGCCTCACATTCGAAGCCGTCGCGTCGTCGCCTCGGAGAGGATCCGGAGCGACGCGCCCGTATCCTGGACCCCGGCCCGCATTCGCGGCGGGCTTCGTCAGCCTCAGGCCAGGACGGGGATCCGGTCCGGGGTGACGGGCGTGATCGCCACCGACTCGCCGCAGCCGCAGGCGGAGGTCTGGTTCGGGTTGTTGAACACGAACTGCGACGACAGCTTGTTGGTCTGGAAATCCATCTCGGTGCCGAGCAGGAACAGCACCGCCTTGGGATCGATGAAGACGGTCACGCCGCGATCCTCGATCATGTCCTCGCCGGGCTTGCGCTCCTCGGCATATTCCATCGTGTAGGACATGCCGGCGCAGCCGCCGTTCTTCACGCCGACGCGCAGACCTGCGATCGGCCGGTCGGCATCGGCCATGATGGCCTTGATCCGATCCGCGGCGCGGTCGGTCAGCGAGATTACCTTGAAACCTGACATGGTTGTCTCTCTCCTGCGGCCGGGTTCAAGGCCCGGGCGGGTGAGTTGGTCGAACATATCGGAAGATAAGCATCCGGCGGGCAAGGGTCCACCGGAGGGTCCCTGCGCCGCACGCATTCCGGCGTGCTATGCTTCCGCAGTCACGGAGGGTGCGATGGCCGATCCTGCGCGGCGGCGGATGACGCCGGAAGAGTTCTTCGAATGGCAATCGGCCCAAGACGGGCTCTACGAACTCGTCGACGGCGTGCCGGTACCGCATGTGAAGATGATGACCGGCGCGAGCGTTCAGCACGACCGCGCGACCGTGAACATCATCGTCAGCCTCGGCGTGCAATTGCGCGGATCCGGCTGCCGCCCGACGACCGACGACGTCGCGCTACGCACCAGCATCGCCACGATCCGGCGGCCCGACGTGACGGTGGAATGCGGCGAACTCATCCGCGACACTTACGAGAACCGTTCGCCGCGTCTCGTCGTCGAAGTGCTGTCGCCCTCGACGACGAACATCGATCGGTTCCGCAAGCTCGACGAGTACAGGCGCCACCCCACCCTCGCCTACATTCTCCTCGTCGAGACGCGCTTTTCCAGCACCGTACTCTACCGCCGTGAGGGTGAGGCATGGCTGGAAGAGAGCTTCGAGGCACCGGATGCCGTCATCGACTTGCCGGCGATCGGTGCGCGTCTGACGCTCGCCGACATCTACGAAGACGTTGTCTTCGAGCCGGGCCGCCCGGCGCGGTGACGGGCTACCACATGTCGAGCGCGACGCGGGCCTCGTCGGACATCCGGCTCTGGTCCCACGGCGGATCGAACACCATCGTGACCTGACAGGACTGGACGCCCGGCACCGCTGTGACGGCGTTCTCGACCCAGCCCGGCATCTCGCCGGCCACCGGGCAGCCCGGGGCGGTCAGGGTCATGTCGATCAGCACCCGCCGGTCGTCCTCGATCTGGACGCGGTAGATCAGGCCGAGTTCGTAGATGTCGGCGGGAATCTCCGGGTCGTAGACCGATTTGAGGGCGGCGACGATGTCGTCGGTCAGGCGGTCGATCTCCTCCGCGGGGATCGCCGAGGCCGCCGCGAGGGCGGGGGTGTTGTTGCCGCCGGTGATCGTATCGTCTGCGCTCATCGCAACCTCTCCTCCGGCCCGCGGAGGCCGGCCCCTGCCGGCTTCCGCGATCGGAATAGTATAAAATCAGGCGAACAGCATCTCGGCCTTGGTCAGCGCCGCGGCCAGGGCGTCGATCTCGTCGGTCGTATTATACAGACCGAACGAGGCGCGACAGGTCGAGGTGACGCCGAAGCGGTTCAGCAGCGGCATGGCGCAATGCGTCCCCGCCCGCACCGCCACGCCCTGCCGGTCGATGATGGTGGCAACGTCGTGGGCATGGGCGCCCTTCATCTCGAAGGCGATCACGCCGCCCTTGTCCTTGGCCTTGCCGATCAGCGTCAGGGAATTCATCGCGCCGAGGCGCTCCTGCGCGTAGGCCGTCAGCGCCGCCTCGTGCGCCTCGATCCGATCGCGCCCGAGCGTCATCATGAATTCGAGCGCGGCGCCTAAGCCCACCGCCTCGATGATCGCCGGCGTGCCCGCCTCGAAGCGGTGCGGCGGATCGTTGTAGCTGATCGCGTCCTGGGTCACCGTGCGGATCATCTCGCCGCCGCCCTGGTAGGGCGGCAGCCGGTCCAGCCATTCCTTCTTGCCGTAGAGCACGCCGATGCCGGTCGGCCCGTAGACCTTGTGGCCGGTGAACACGAAGAAGTCGCAGTCGAGCGCCCGCACGTCGACCGCGCGGTGGACGGCGCTCTGGGCGCCGTCGAGCAGCACCGGCACGCCGTGGGCGTGGGCGATGCGCACGATCTCCTCGGCCGGCGTCACCGTCCCGAGCACGTTCGACATGTGGGTGATCGCGACCATCTTGGTGCGCGGCGTGAAGAGCTTTTCGTACTCTTCGACCAGGAAGTTGCCCTCGTCGTCCACCGGCGCCCACTTGATCACGGCACCCTTGCGCTCGCGCAGAAAGTGCCAGGGGACGATGTTGGAGTGGTGCTCCATGATCGAGAGGATGATCTCGTCCCCCTCCCCGATCAGCCCGGCCTGGCCCATCGACGACGCGACGAGGTTGTAGGCCTCCGTCGCGTTGCGGGTGAAGATGATCTCGTCGGTCGAGGCCGCGTTGAGGAATTGGCGCGTGGTCTCGCGGGCGCCCTCGAACCCCTCGGTCGCCGCGTTGGCCATGTAATGCAGGCCGCGATGGACGTTGGCGTAGCCGGTCTGCATGCACGAGACCATGGCGTCGATCACCGCCTTGGGCTTCTGCGAAGAGGCCGCGTTGTCGAGATAGACCAGCGGTTTGCCGTAGACCTTCTCGGAGAGGATCGGGAATTCCCGACGGATCGCCTCGACGTCGTAGGGGGTGGGGCGGACGGGTGCGTTCATCGTCTCGACCTTGAAGCGTGACGGCCAAGGTGCCGCCGATCCCGCTCCTTCCCTCATCCCGAGGTGCCGGAGCGAAGCGGAAGGCTTTGGGCGAGCCCTCCAGATATCACTGCGATCCCTGAAGCCCTCCTTCGAGGCCGAGCTGACGCTCAGCACCTCAGGATGAGGGTTCAGGGTTGGACCCATGCGATGTGCGTGGCCCCTCCCCCATCTCCCGTCGGGCTTGCCCGACTGGAGCATTCAGGATGCGGATATCGAGCGCGCCCGATATCCGTGGGGGAGGGTTGAAGGCGGTGTGCCCTACCCTCTGGCCTTCAGCCAAGCCTCGATCCCGCCGATCAGCGCCTCGCGGGCACCCTCGTGGGTCACCGCCTCCACCGCCTCGCCGACGAAGGCCTGGACCAGCAGGCTCTCGGCGGTGGCGCGCGGCAGGCCGCGGGCCATGAGGTAGAACAGCAGCTCGTCGTCCGGCGCGCCGCAGGTCGCGCCGTGGCCGCAGGCGACGTCGTCGGCGAAGATCTCCAGCTCCGGCTTGTTCATCATCTGCCCCTCGTCCTTGAGGAGCAGGCAATCGGACTTCATCTTGCCGTCGGTCTGCTGCGCGCCCTGGCGGACGATAATCTTGCCCTGGAACACGCCGGTGGCTTCGCCGTCGATCACCGTCTTGAACATCTCGCGGCCCACCCCGCCCGTCGCCGCGTGGTCGGCCAGCAGGGTCGAATCCGCGAGCTGTCCGTCGCCCAGCAACGCCGCGCCGTTGACGACCGCGTTGGCGTCCTCGCCCGCGATGTGCAGGTAGAGCTGGTGGCGCGAGAGCTTGGCGCCGGTCACGAGATTGACCGTCTCGAGCTGCGCCCGCGCGTCGAGCCGCACGGAGAGCGTCGACAGGGCGATGGCAGCGTCGCCCTCCCGGTTGATCCGGCTGTGGCGGAGGGCAGCCTCCTCGCCGATGTGCACGTCGAGGGCATCGTTGGGCTGATAGATCAGTCCGGACGGCCCCTCATGGCTCTCCAGCAGGAAGAACTCCGCGCCCGCGCCGAGATCGACCAGCACGCGGGTCGCCGTCGAGAACGACGTCGCGCCGGTGCCGACGAAGCGCAGATGGATCGGCGTCGCGGGCTTGGCGCCGGCGGCCACCGAGATCAGCGCGCCGTCCGCCAGGAAGGCGGTGTTGAGCTGATAGACCGGGTTCTCGCGCACCTGCTCGACGGGGGCGAGGAGCTTCAGGCGGGCATCGCCCTTCCCCATCGCCTCGTTGAGCGGCGTGACGGTCACGCCCTCGGGCAACCGGTCGAGATCCGACAGGGCGGCGACGAGATGGCCGTTGACGAAGGTGAGGCGCGCGGCCTCGACTTCGTGAAAGCCCGTGGCACCGGCGACGGCGGCCTTGGCGGCGTCCTCGGACGGGGCCTCGGCGGGCGGGGCGGCCTCGGTGATGGCGGCGCGCAGGTCCGTGTACTTGAACGCCTCGACCCGGCGGCTCGGCAGGCCGGTCGCCTCGAAGAAGCGGAACGCCTCCTCGCGGCTGATGGCCTGCTCGCTGGCAAACGCCGCGCGCGAGGATTCGAACAGCTTCGACAGCCCGGCCTCGGCGGGGGAGCGGAGATTGGTGACGTCGGCCATCACGCGGCCTCGCTGGTGCGGTACTCGGCGTAGCCGGAGGCCTCGAGTTCGAGCGCCAACTCCTTGCCGCCGGTCTTCACGATCTGGCCCTTCGACATGACGTGCACGGTGTCGGGCACGATGTGGTTGAGGAGCCGCTGATAGTGGGTGATGACGAGGAACGAGCGCCCCTGCGCCCGCAGCGCGTTCACGCCCTCGGAGACGATGCGCAGCGCGTCGATGTCGAGGCCGGAATCGGTCTCGTCGAGGACGCAGAACTTCGGCTGCAGCAGCGCCATCTGCAGGATCTCCATGCGCTTCTTCTCACCGCCGGAGAAGCCGACATTGAGGGCGCGCTTGAGCATCTCCTTGTTGATCTCGAGCTTGTCGGCGGCGCCGTTGACCGCGCGGATGAACTCGGGGGTCGAGAGCTCGTCCTCGCCGCGGGCCTTGCGCTGCGCGTTGAGGCAGGCCTTGAGGAAGGTCATCGTGCCCACACCCGGGATTTCCAGCGGGTACTGGAAGGCCAGGAAGATGCCGGCGGCGGCGCGCTCGTCGGCCGCCATCTCCAGCACGTTCTGCCCGTCGAGCAGGATCTCGCCGTCGAGGACCTCGTAATCCTCCTTGCCGGCGATGACGTAGGAGAGCGTCGACTTGCCGGAGCCGTTCGGGCCCATGATCGCGGCGACCTCGCCGTCGTTCACGGTGAGGTTCAGGCCGTTGAGGATGCGGTTGTCCTCGATCTGTACGACGAGGTTCTTGATTTCCAGCATGTCAGTTCACGTCCATATTCGATGTTCAGTTCGCTCGATGACTATTTATCAGCTGCGCTGTAAAACTCATCGAGCTCAAAGTATCCACAGCTCCCGATCCAGAACGTATTCCTCGTTTGGGGCGCCTTGGTGAGCGCAACGGTCAGCAACCTTCGCTGAGACGCCGCCTGAAAGAGAGAAGTGCCGAGACCGCAATTCCCCCCCTCATTGCCACCTGAGGTCTGAATTCGGATTTTGCGATCCAGTTTGCCCTTGATCGTCTTGACCACCATTGCGTCGCCGAAGACCTCCGGCTCGCCGCGCCTGGCATCCGGAATCTCGACGCGATCGACACGAAGGGTCGCGACGATCTCCGCTTGGTCGAGGCGATAGGCCCGCCTTTCCTCGTCCGTCTTGAGACGGAGAGGAAAGGGGCAATCGCAAGCCTGCGCCCGACCAGCCGACGCGGCGGCTGCCACGACCAGCATCGCGGCAGCCGGCGTCCGTCTCATCCCACCGAGCCTTCGAGGCTGATCGAGATCAGCTTCTGGGCCTCCACCGCGAACTCCATCGGAAGCTGCTGCAGCACGTCGCGGACGAAGCCGTTGACGATGAGCGCGGTCGCCTCCTCCTCGGAGAGGCCGCGCTGCTGGCAGTAGAACTTCTGGTCCTCGGAGATCTTCGAGGTGGTGGCCTCGTGCTCGAAGACGGCGGACGCGTTCTTCGACTCGATGTAGGGCACGGTGTGCGCCCCGCACTGGTCGCCGATCAGCAAGCTGTCGCAATTGGTGAAGTTGCGCGCGCCCTTGGCCTTCTTGTGGGCCGAGACGAGCCCGCGATAGGTGTTCTGCGAACGCCCGGCCGAGATGCCCTTGGAGATGATCCGGCTGGTGGTGTTCTTGCCCAGATGGATCATCTTGGTGCCGGAATCGACCTGCTGCATCCCGTTCGACACCGCGATCGAGTAGAACTCTCCGCGGGAATCGTCACCGCGAAGGATGCAGGACGGGTATTTCCAAGTGATCGCCGAGCCGGTCTCGACCTGCGTCCACGAGATCTTCGAGCGGGCGCCGCGGCAATCTCCGCGCTTCGTCACGAAGTTGTAGATGCCGCCCTTGCCCTCGTTGTCGCCGGGGTACCAGTTCTGGACGGTCGAGTACTTGATCTCGGCATCCTCCAGGGCGACCAGCTCGACCACGGCGGCGTGGAGCTGGTTGTCGTCGCGCTTCGGGGCGGTGCAGCCCTCCAGATACGAGACGTAGGAGCCCTTGTCCGCGATGATGAGGGTGCGCTCGAACTGCCCCGTGTCGCGCTCATTGATGCGGAAGTAGGTCGACAGCTCCATCGGGCAGCGCACGCCCGGCGGGATGTAGACGAACGAACCGTCCGAGAACACGGCGGAGTTCAGGGTGGCGAAGAAGTTGTCGGTCACCGGCACGACCGAGCCGAGATACTTCTTCACGAGATCGGGATACTCGCGGATGGCCTCGGAGATCGGCATGAAGATCACGCCGGCCTTCTCGAGTTCCTTCTTGAAGGTGGTCGCCACCGAGACCGAATCGAACACCGCATCGACCGCGACCCGGCGCTCGGGGGCGATGCCCTCCAGGGCCTCGACCTCGCGCAGGGGGATGCCGAGCTTCTCGTAGGTCTTGAGGATCTCGGGATCGATCTCGTCGAGCGATTCCGGCCCCTTCCGCTTCGGCGCGGCGTAATAATAGATGTCGTTGTAGTCGACGCGGTCGTATTCCACGCGCGCCCACTCCGGCTCCTTCATGGTGAGCCAGCGCTTGTAGGCGTCGAGGCGCCATTCGAGCATCCATTCGGGCTCGTTCTTACGCGCCGAGATGAAGCGGATCACGTCCTCGGAGATGCCCTTCTCGGACTTCTCCATCTCGATGACGGTCTCGAACCCGTACTTGTACTGGTCAATGTCGATCGAACGAACGCGATCGATGGTCTCCTGCACAGCAGGCATTCAGCCTCTCCTCACCGACTCCGGTTTCAAGGACCGGGGGTTTCAACGAAAGCAATGGCTTGGGCGGGCGGCGCTCAGGCAGCCTGCCCTCGCCGTCGATATAGGGACGACACGACCCGTTCGAACCCCTCTAAGAAGCGTTGCAGGTCGTCCTCGTCCGAATTCCAGCCGAAACTCACGCGCAGCGCCCCTGCGGCGAGCGCGGGGCTCACGCCCATCGCGGCGAGCACCGGCGAGCGGGCGACCTTGCCCGAGGCACAGGCCGAGCCCGAGGAAACGGCCACGCCGGCCAGATCCAGGGCGATCAGGGCGGTCGCCGCCTCCAGCCCCGGTACGGCGAAGCTCAGCGTGTTCGGCAGCCGCTCGGCCCCCGCCCCGAACACCACCGCTTCGGGCGCGAGCGCCCGCACCCCGGCTTCGAGCCGATTGCGCAGGGCGGCGAGGCGGAGGCCCTCGGCGGCGAGCGCCGCGTGGGCGATTCGCCCCGCCTCGCCCATGCCGACGATCCCGGGCAAGTTCTCGGTGCCGCAGCGCAGCCGTGCCTCCTGGCCACCGCCGCGCAGGAGCGGCACCTCCAGGCTCACGCCCTCGGCCAGCACCAGCGCGCCGACCCCCTTGGGCGCCGCGAACTTGTGGCCGGACAGGGTCAGGGCATCGAGCCCGAGGGCGTCGAGGCTCAGGGGAATCTTTCCGACCGCCTGCACCGCGTCGCTGTGAACCAGCGCCTGTCCGTGGGCGCGGGCGAGCCGCACGATCGTCGCGAGGGGCTGCACCGCGCCGGTCTCGTTGTTGGCCGCGTGGACCGAGATCAGCACGGCTTCGCCGCGGCAGGCATCCAGGCGAGCCGCGAGGACATCGAGGCGAAGCATGCCGGCCGCGTCCACCGGCAGGATCTCGACCATCGTGTCGGGGAACCGATGGCCCACGGCGACGCAAGCGTGCTCGGTCGCCGAGATCATCAGCCGGGTCGGCGCGGGCATGCCCCGGCGGCGCAAGGCCCCCGACAGGACGGTGTTGGCGGCTTCCGTGCCGCCGCTCGTGAAGACGACCCGTTCCGGTGCCGCCCCGACCAGGGCTGCCACCCTCGCGCGGGCCTCCTGCAGGGCCTGACGCGCCGCCCGCCCCTCGGCATGGACCGAGGACGGATTGCCTGGCAGCGTCAGCGCGCGCGCGACCGCCGCCGCGACCGCCGGCCGTGCCGGAGAGGTCGCGTTGTGGTCGAGGTAACTGCGCGCTGCCCTATCCATCCGTCGCCTGAACTGTCTTCGCCGACCTTTGGCCGCCCTCTGTCCGCCGCGCGAACCCGCGATTTCCTTGATTTCGCCCCCCTTCCCCATGCTAAGGCGCCCGCAACGGCGCCCTCAACGCAGGGACGAGGCTTCGAAACACTCTATCTTAGAACAATTCTAATTACCTAGAATTATTCTAAGACGCTTGTAGAAGGCGCGCCGAGCGAGTCAAGGCAGGGTCGGCACGTGCCGGCCGCCGAACCCGTGTCTTTCCCGGCGCGTTCCGGGCAGGCACGGGATCCACCTGAGGACACCATGCCCGAAGTCATCTTTTCCGGCCCCGCCGGCCGCCTCGAAGGCCGCTACCAAGCGCCCAAGAAGAAGGGCGCCCCGATCGCGATCGTGCTGCATCCCCACCCCCAGTTCGGGGGCACGATGAACAATCAAATCGTGTACAATCTTTTCTACACCTTCGCCAATCGCGGATTCGCAGCCCTGCGCTTCAATTTCCGGGGGGTCGGGCGCAGCCAGGGCGCGTTCGATCACGGCTCGGGCGAGCTGTCGGACGCCGCCGCCGCCCTCGACTGGGTGCAGTCGGTCAATCCGGAGGCCAAATCCTGCTGGATCGCGGGCGTGTCGTTCGGTTCCTGGATCGGCATGCAGTTGCTGATGCGCCGCCCGGAGATCGAGGGCTTCATCTCCATCGCCGCCATGGCCAACCGCTACGACTTCACCTTCCTGGCGCCCTGCCCCTCCTCCGGCCTGTTCGTGCACGGCTCGGAGGATCGCGTGGCCCCGGCCCGCGAAGTGATCCCGGTGATCGAGAAGGTGAAGACGCAGAAGGGCGTCATCATCGAGCACCAGATGGTCGAGGGCGCCAACCACTTCTTCGACGGCAAGGTCGACGAGCTGACCCAGACGGTCGACACCTATCTGGACAAGCGCCTCGGGGGGAAGACCGAGGCGGCGTGAGGTTTTTCCAACCCTCTCCTCTCTGCGGGAGAGGGGAGCACCGTCTCCGGAAACGTCGCTCCCCTCTCCCGATCCGGCATCTGCCGATCCGAAAAATCCTCGCGCGAGCGCCGTGATTTTGCTCCTATGAGCTACGGTCGCGAGCGAACGGACCGTCTGGGACGGTCCGAAGAACGAGCGTAACATCGCGATCCGCGGAATCGACTTCGCCGAGCTCGACGAGGTGTTCAATGGACGCTTCGCCCTCGTCGTCGAGGACCGGCGGCGCGACTACGGCGAGCAGCGCTTCGACATGCTGGTCGAGATGTTCGGAATCGTCCTGAACGTCACGTCCACGCCGCGCCCGTCCAAGTACCAAATCATCTCGGCACGCTTGGCCAACCGGAAGGAAAGGAGGGCCGACCATGCCAGACGGCAAGACGGCTAAGGCCGCGATCCGTGGCACGGATTGGGCCACCCTCCGCGCGATGCCCGAGGACGACATCGAGCGGATCGCCGCCGACGACGTCGACAACCCGGCCACCGACGAGAGCCACTGGTCCGGGGCGACCGTCGGCCTGCCGATCGGCAAGACCTCGATCCACGCGAATTTCGACCGCGACGTGGTCGAGTTCTTCGAACGCGGCGGTCGCGGCTACCAGACCCGCATGAACGCCGTCCTGCGGCGCTACATGGAAGAGCAGCGGGACAAGAAGCCCGAGCGCTAGGGCAGCGCTCGTCAGCCTTCCTTCGGATCGTCGCGGATGTCCGCACGAAACGCCCGCGGTGCCGAGGCACCGCGGGCGAAGGTTCACGCCGCCTTCGCCGCTCCCTGCGCCGCCCCATGCACCACCGGCACGGCGGGCGCGCCCTCCCATTGCGAGTGCGGGGGAATCGACTCGCCCTTCATCACGATGGTGAGGGGCCGCAGCCGCGCGTAATCGCCGACATGGCTGTCGTAGAGGACGGTGGAGAAGGCGCCGACCGAGACGCCGTTGCCGATGGCGACCCGGCCGACCTTCATGATCCGGTCCTCGTAGAGGTGGGTCTGGAGCGCCGCCGAGCGGTTGATGGCGGCAAAGTCGCCGATCGACACGCAGTCGAACTCGGTGATGTCGGTCATGAGCAGGCAGGCGCCCCGGCCGACCCTCACGCCGAACAGCCGCAGCACCCAGGGCAGGAACGGCGTGCCCATCAGGTGTTCCAAGAGCACCTTGCCGGCTAGCCCCCAATAGGCCACCGCGATGGCCTCCGTGCGCATCGCCCACCACGACCACATCGGCCGCATGCCGGGCCGGTAGCGCCCCATCAGGAGCCATTTCAGGCCGATCACCGTCGAGGTCTGAATCAGCGCGATGACGACGCTCGCCACCACGAACGACACCGCGAGGCCGAGCCAGTCGCCTTCCAGGATCGCGGGATAGAACACCCAGTCGATCGCGCAGATGGCGAGCGACAGGTAGAGCATCGGCGAGAACGAGGTGGCGAAGGCCTCGAACAGGCCGCGCCGCAGCTTGGCCCCGACGCTCGGCTCGAAGGTCTGACTGGCGGAGCCGAGATCGACCTTCTGGCGCACCGGCAGGCGGATCGGCGGCGAGCCGAACCACGTCTCGCCCGGATGCATCATGGCATTGGCCGGCGGCTTCGACTTGATGCCGATCAGCACGTCGTCGGGGATCGTGGCGCCGGGGGGAAGAACGCCGTCATTGCCGACGAAGACGCGGGCGCCGGTCTCGACCGGGTGAAGGTGCATCCAGCCGCGGCGGATCTCCTCTTCGCCCACCACCACCTCGTCGGCGACGAAATTGTTGGCGCCGACCGAGACGAGGTCGTGGCGCGAGCCGAGATTGGTCGAGATCTCGGCGCCCTTGCCCATGCGTGCGCCCATCAGGCGGTACCACGCCCGCATGTAGACGGTGGCGAAGAGCGAGGAGAGGGTCTCCAGGGTGACTTCCGCGGCGAGCGCCACGAGCCACTTGCGGAGGTAGAAGCCCGACCAGATCGAGTAGGTGCCGTGGCGCGCCCGCGGCAGCACCGCCCAGCGGATGCCGGAGATCAGCAGCACCGTGCCCGCCGTCATCAGCATGGCGGTGGGCCATGTCAGCAGCGGCAGATAGGCGTGGTAATCCACGTCCGTCATCTCGGAGAGCCGGTCCGAGATCTGGTCGAAGATGTAGAAGGCCGGGAAGATCGGCAGCAGCCCGACCGCGGGGACCGCCGCGAGCAGGAAGGCGTAGACGGCGCCGAAGGCCGCCCGCCGCGCCGGCGAGGCGGTGGCCGGCTCGGGCAGGGCAGCGAAATCGACGGTGCCGACCCGGCGGCCCGGCGAGCCGTCCCAGGATTCGGCGGTGCCGACCGTGGTGCCCGCCGGCACGGTGGTGAGGTCGGCGATCTCGGCGTGATCCTCGATCACCGTGTTGTGGCCGATGACGCAGGAGGTGCCGATGGCGACGTCCTCGCCGATGGCCACGGGACCGATCACGAGTTCGTTGCCGACGACCTCGGCATTGGCGATCACGAGCCGCCCGCCGAGGGAGGCGCCGCGGCCGATGGTCAGCAGGTCCGGCGCGCCGACATCGAGGTCGGAGATCAGCACGTCCTCGCCGATCTTGGCGCCGAGGAGCCGCAGATAGGTGGCGATGACGGGCGAGCCCTGAAGCCACTTGATGTGCACGAGCGGCGTCAGGCGCTGCGCCAGCCACCAGCGGTAATAGTAGACGCCCCAGAGCGGGTAGCGTCCCGCCTTCGTCCGCCCGAGGATCAGCCACTTGGCCAGGATCGCGACCGTCGCCGTCACCGCATTGATGCCGATATAGACGAGCAGCAGAACCGCGAGTTCGCCCCAGAAGCCGAGCCCGCCGCCGGTCAGCAGCAGGTAGGTGACGAAGATGCCGAGCCACTGCGCGGTGGCCAGCGCGATCACGAAGGGCAGGGCCACGGCCTGGGCCAGCCCGCACAGGGCGCGACGCAGGAGCGGGGGCGGCGCGAAGCCGAGATCCTGGACGGCCGTCTCGGCGCCGACACCGCCGGTGCGCTCGATCAGGTTCGACGCCATCACCCGCAACGTGCGGCCGGCATAGACGTCCTGCAGGGTGATGCCGGCGAGGGCGGGCGTCTCGCGCACCGCACCGACGAAGCGGGCGGCGAGCAGCGAGTGGCCGCCGAGTTCGGAGAAGAAGTCGGCGTTCAGCCCGATCGGCTGCTCGCCGAAGATCCGCTTGGCGGCGGCCAGCAGCGCGGCCTCGGTCTTGTTGTCGGGCTCCTCCTGCTCGCCCTCGCTCGTCGCGACGGTCAGCGGCGCGATCTTGAGCGCCTTGCGGTCGACCTTGCCGGAGGTGAGACGCGGCAGGGTCTCTACCGCCTCGAAATGGCCCGGCACCATGTAGGGCGGCATCTGCGCCGCCAGATCCTTTCGGAGTTTGCCCCGATCGAGATCGACGCCGCGTTCGGGGACCAGGAAGGCGACCAGGCGGTCGACCTCGTCGTCGCGGCGCAGCACCACCGCGGCTTGGTTGACGCCCTCCTCCGCCCGGATCCGCGCCTCGATCTCGCCGAGCTCCACGCGGAAGCCGCGGATCTTGACCTGATCGTCGATACGCCCGTGGAAGACGATGTCGCCGTCCGTCGTCATCGAGACGGCGTCGCCCGAGCGGTAGAGCACCGGATCGGTGCCGTCGGAGGCGTAGGGGTTGGCGACGAATTTTTCCGCCGTCAGCTCCGGGCGCTTGAGATAGCCCTTGGCGACGCCGGGGCCGCCGATCAGCAACTCCCCCTGCTCGCCGGGTTTCAGGAGGTTCAGCACCTCGTCGGCGACGTAGACGGAATAGTTCGGGATCGGGCCGCCGATGGTGACGGGCACGCCCGGCCGCATCTCGGCGGCGGTGGCCACCACGGTCGCCTCGGTCGGGCCGTAGGTGTTGAACAGGCGCCGCTCGGGCGTCGCCCAACGCGCCACCAGCGGCTCGGGCAGGGCCTCGCCGCCCAGCAGCACGAGGCGGACGGTGGGCAGGTCGCCGGGGATCATGGCGAGCAGGGTCGGCACCGTGTCGAGCACGGTGACGCCGGCGCGCGCGATCAGGCCGGGCAGCGCCTCGACATCGCCCATCATGGCCGGGCTCGCCACGTAGAGGCAGGCGCCCACCAGGTAGGGCACCCAGATCTCCTCCATCGAGAGATCGAAGGCGACGGACGCCCCCTGGAACACCACGTCCTCGGGCGCCATGCCGTAGACGGCGTTTCCCGAGCGCAGGAAGTGGCAGATATTGGCGTGGCTGATGACGATGCCCTTCGGCACGCCGGTCGAGCCCGAAGTGTAGATCAGGTAGGCCGGGTGCTCGGGCGTCAGGCCCGCCGCGTCGAGGTCCGGAGCGGCTGCGCCTTCCGCCGCCGCGCCCAACAATTCGGCGGTGGTGAGCGGTGCCACCCCCTCCGGCGCCTGCGGGCGCAGGGCGTCGGAGACCAGCAGGGCCTTGGCCTCCGCATCGGAGAGGCAGACCGCGACCCGGTCGGCGGGGGCCTCGGCGTCGAAGGGAAGCCAGGCCGCGCCCGATTTGGCGATGGCGATCTGGGCGATCAGCAGATCGGTGCCGCGGGCCATCCAGAGGCCGACCACGTCGCCCGGCCCGATCCCGCGCGCGGCCAGGGCCGCGGCGAGCCGGTCGGAGCGGGCATCGACCGCGCCGTAGGTCAGGACGGGCGGGCGCCCGTCGGGCCCGGAGGCGGCCGCGTCGATCAGGCAGGGGGCCTGCGCGCGGGCCCGGGCGCTGTCGCGGAAGAGCGACGCCAGGGTTTCGCGGCGGATCAGGTCGGGGCGCGCCGGCCCGCGCAGGATCGCCCGGCCCGTGGGCGGCCCTGCGCCCGCGCTCTCCGGCCGGGTCCGGCTCTTCTCGGTGAGACCGTCCATCCGCTGCTCCGTGCCGGCTCCGCCGGCCGATGGGTCGATGATCCGTCCGCGCCCCCGCGGCTTTCGCCTGATAACGCACCGCACGGGGCGCTTTTGCGACGGGATCGCGCCGCCTTCCGGCCCTCGGAGGCGTCCCATACACCTGCTGACCGGCGAAGGAACCCGGTCGACCGCCCGTGACCCCGGCACGGATGGGCGCCGAACCGAAGAGGAGGGCGGGGACATCCGAGACGCGTCTTGCGAGACGGATCTTGCGAGAAGGGTTTGGACGCATGGCCGCAGCGCCGCCGCGCGGCGCGTTCAGGTCCAGCGCCACCCCTCGGCGTCGAGGACGAGGACGCTGCCCTGGCGGATGCCCATCCGCACCGCGGCACGGATGTCGAGATGGCCGAGGATGACGAGGAGCGCGCGGGCGACGCCGCCATGGGAGACCATCACGGTGGGGCGGCGCAGTTCGGCCACGACCTCCTCCACCCGGGCCTCGACCATGGCGTAGCTCTCGGCATTGTCGCCGCGCGGACGGTAGCCCCAGCGGTCGCGGTCGCGGGCGAGGGCCCCTGCGGGGTCGCGCCGCCGGATCTCGGCCCAGGTATGGCCCTCCCAGCTGCCGAAGCCGATCTCCCGCAGGCGCGGGTCGGTGCGGTAGCCCGTCGGCGGCAGGCCGATGCGGGCGCGCGCGGTCTCCATGGTCCGGCGGGTGCGCAGCAGCGGGCTCGCCACGTAGTCGGCGGTGGGCAACACCGCCCCGGCCACGCGCCGCAGCCGCTCCGCCGCCTCCCCGGCCTGCGCGAGGCCGTGGGCGTTGAGATCGATGTCGCGATGCCCCTGGAGCCGTCCTTCCGCATTCCAATCGGTCTGGCCGTGGCGCAGGAAGTAAATCGTCGGCGTCTCGCTCACGCCGCCCGGCTCCCGGCAGGCGGTCCCGCCAGACCGGGGCGGGAACGGCGGGGGCGACGCGTCTGTTTGGGGCTCAAAGCTTCCCCTCCCCGCGGGCCTCAGCCCCGCGATCGGCTCACGAGCGAGTGATCTTCGGCATGAGCAAGACGAACGGCAAGGACGCGGACGGCCCGGAGACGGGGAAAAACCGGGAAACAGCGTCGCAGGGTGACGCGGAGCACACGGGCAAGACGAAGGGCAAGAAGGCCGAGAACAGGGCGGAGAAGGCCGACGCGGAGACTCGGAAGGACGCGCGAAAGGCGCGCGCCGACCATCACCCGCCCTCCTCCGCCGCCTGGGCGCGGGCCGTGGATGCCGGGATGGGCGGCACCGCGCCGAGCCTGTCGCCGCATCTGCATCCGCGCCTGCCGCGGCCCGCCCCCGGCATCGTCACGGTGGAGCCCGGCACGCGCTTCTCCCTCGCCTCGGTCGATCCCGACGCCACCGGCGGCCTCGACAAGGCCGAGGCCAAGGTGGCGCTCGCCGGGGAGCACGCGCGGATCAAGGCGTGGCAGGAGAAGCTCTATGCCGAGCATCGCCGCTCGCTCCTCGTGGTGTTCCAGGCGATCGACACCGGCGGCAAGGACGGCACCATCCGCTCGGTGCTGGAGGGCGTGAACCCGCAAGGGTGCCGGGTCTGGTCGTTCAAGGTGCCGAGCGCGGAGGAACTCGATCAGGATTTCCTCTGGCGCTACCACGCCAAGGCGCCGGGCCGCGGCCTCATCGGCGTGTTCAACCGCAGCCATTATGAGGACGTTCTGGTGGTGCGGGTGAAGGGGCTCGTCCCCGAGGAGACGTGGCGCGAGCGCTACGGCCTGATCAACGATTTCGAGCGGCTGCTGACGCTCTCCGGCACGACGATCCTGAAGTTCTTCCTGCACATCTCCAAGGACGAGCAGAAGGAGCGCCTGGAGGCGCGCCTCGAAGACCCGGAGAAGCACTGGAAGTTCGACCCCGCCGACCTCGTCGAGCGGAAGAGCTGGGACGCCTACCGCACCGCCTTCGACGACGCGCTCTCGCGCTGCTCGACCCCCTACGCCCCCTGGCACGTGGTTCCGGCCAACCGCAAATGGGCCCGCAATCTCATGGTGGCCCGCACCATCGCCGACACCCTGGAGGCGATGGACCCGCGCTTTCCCCCGCCGCGGGAGGGACTCGAGGGCCTCAAGGTGCCGGATTGAGGCGCAGCGGTCACGGTCCGGGTCGTCCCGCGATCGTCGACGCAGCGGGCGGAGGAGGATCTGAACGCTCCCCCGCGCCGGTCAGCGGGCCATGCCCTGTGCCCGTAACGCGCTCCTCCCCTTGACGCGCGGCCGCAAAAAACCTCGTTCTGCGGCCATGTCCCGCTCGCCCTCCGCTCCCGGTCCGCTGGCCGGCCGTCGCATCCTGCTGATCGTCGGCGGCGGGATCGCCGCCTACAAGGCCCTCGACCTGATCCGGCGCCTGCGCGATCGGGGCGCCGCAGTGCGCCCGCTGCTCACCGAATCGGCGCAGGAATTCATCACGCCGCTGGCGGCGGCGTCGCTCGCGGGCGAGCGGGCGCATACCGACCTGTTCGACCGGGAGAGCGAGGCCGAGATCGGCCATATCCGCCTCGCCCGCGACGCCGACGCCGTCGTGGTGGCGCCGGCCACCGCCAACATGATGGCCCGGATGGCGACCGGCCACGCGCCGGATCTCGCCGCGACGGTACTGCTCGCCACCACCCTGCCGATCCTGATCGCGCCGGCCATGAACGTGCGGATGTGGCTGCACCCGGCGACGCAGCGCAATCTCGCAACCCTGAAGGGCGACGGCGTCGCGGTGGTCGGCCCGAACGAGGGCGCCATGGCCGAGGCGGAGTTCGGCCCCGGACGCTTGGCCGAGCCGCACGAGATCGCCGACGCGCTGGAGGCGATGCTGGTGCAACGCTCGGAGCCTCGCGACTTCGGGTTCCTGGCTGGCCGCGAAGTTCCGAAAAAACTGGCCGGGCGGCACGTGCTGGTCACCTCCGGGCCGACCCACGAGGCGATCGATCCGGTGCGCTACCTCGCCAACCGCTCCTCGGGCCGCCAGGGCCACGCGGTCGCCGCGGCCGCCGCGGCGGCGGGCGCGCGCGTCACGCTGGTCTCAGGGCCGGTGACCATCCCCGATCCGGCGGGCGTCGCGGTGGTGCGCGTCGAGAGCGCCCGCGCGATGCTGGCCGCCGTCGAGGCGGCGCTCCCGGCCGATCTCGCGGTCTTCGCCGCGGCGGTCGGCGACTGGCGTCCGGCGGAGACGCGGGATGCCAAGATCAAGAAGGACGGCCACGCGCCGGCCCCCCTCGCCCTCGTCGAGAATCCCGACATCCTCGCCACGATCTCGGCCCGCGCCGAGGGGCGCCCGCCCCTGGTGGTCGGCTTCGCCGCGGAGACCGATGCCGTCCTCGATAACGCACGCAAGAAGATCGCGCGGAAGGGCTGCGACCTGATCGTCGCCAACGACGTCTCGGCGGAGGGCGGCGTGATGGGCGGATCCGAGAACACCGTGCATCTCGTCGCCCGCGACGGCAGCGTCGAGACGTGGCCGAAGCTCGACAAGGAGGAGGTCGGCCGGCGCTTGGTGGCGCGCTTCGCCGCGTTGCTGGAGGCCCGAAGGGGCTAGGAAATCGTCCTGGATTTCGGATCCGGATCGGCGCCGAAGCTCGTGTCCTGCATCGGCTTTCCCCCAAGCCGGCATCCCTCTTTCGGGCCGATCGCTCGAGATCCGCGCTCGAGGCGGAGCATGGCCGGCCTCGAAGCGGCCGCGTGCCGCCGGCGCATCGCTGGTGAACCCGACCGGCCCGGTGATCCTGCGGGAATCCGCGAACCCGACCCCGGACGCCTGTGACAGGTCATCAATTGTTAAAGTCCGCCGGATCACATCTGCGCGATTTTTCGAGATCGCGGCTGCATGTTTTCCGACCATTGGATTCGCAAGGTCCTGATAGAGGACTTATTCGCCCGTCCCTGCGACCGCATCGCCGTCCGGCAGATCACCGAGCTGCGCGCTCAGATCGTCTCGCTCTACGCGCTGCTCTCGATCAACACCTGCGCGCTGTCCTTCACCCATATCGGCCTCGCGCCGGCCTGGCTCACCCTCGCCTTCCCGGCCCTGTTCGTGGCGCTGTCCGCGACCCGATTGGTCCAATGGTGGCGGCTGCAACCGGAGACCTTGTCCGGGCACGAAGCGCGACGGCACCTGCGCCTCACGGGCATCCTGGCCATCGCGCTGTCGGTCGTCTTCCTCGGCTGGTCGTTCGCCCTCAGCGTCCATGGAGGGCCCTACGAGCAGGGGCACATGGCGATCCTCGTCGCCATCACCGTGATCGGCTGCATGTTCTGCCTGACGCACCTGCCGATCGCCGCCCTCGGCGTCGCGCTGATCGTGACGGTCGCGTTCCCGGCCTATTGCCTGGTGTCCGGCAACGCGGTGTTCATCGCCATCGCCCTCAACACGACCTTCGTGACGGTCATCATGGGGCGCATTCTCGTCAACAACTTCCTCGCCTTCATCAAGCTCACGCGGTCGCAGCTCGAAGCGGAGCGGCTCGCCGAGGAGAATGCGCGCCTCGCCCTGACCGACAGCCTGACCGGGCTGCCCAACCGCCGCGCCTTCTTCCAGCAGGTCGAAGCCCTGACCGAGGAAACGGCGCCGAAGGCGGCCGAGGACGGCCTTCCGTTCGCCCTCGCGATCTTCGATCTCGACCGGTTCAAGCCGATCAACGACACCTACGGCCACAAGGCCGGCGACCGGGTCCTTCAGGAGACCGGGCGGCGGCTCGCCGCCTTCGCCGGGGCGGAGGTGGTGGTGGCGCGGCTCGGCGGCGACGAATTCGGCGCCCTCCTCCGCCGACCGGCGGAGGGCGGCGATCCGGCGGAGGTCTGCGCCCGGATCTGCGAGGCCCTCCGGGTCCCGATCCGGCTCGGGGAAGCGCTCGTCACGACGGGCTGCTCCGCCGGCCTCGCCCTGTTTCCCAGCGCCGGTCGCACGGCGGCGGAGCTGTTCGACCGGGCCGACTATGCCCTCTACCATTCGAAGCTTCATCGACGCGGCCACACGACGGTGTTCTCGCAGGAGCACGAGAGCGCCATCCGCACCGAGCGCACTATCGAGGACGCGCTCCACAGCCCCGATCTCGCCCAGCAGCTCGAAGTGCATGTCCAACCGATCCTTGATCTACGGACGAGCCGCGTCGTCATGGTCGAGGGATTGGCGCGCTGGACGCATCCGATCCTGGGCCGGGTGACGCCGGACCGCTTCATCGCCGCCGCCGAGCGCTGCGGCGCGATCCATCGGCTGACGGCGACCCTGCTGCGCAAGGCGCTGGCCGACGCCGCCCGCCTGCCACCGGAGATCGGCCTTTCCTTCAACCTCTCCGCGCACGACCTCGTCTCCCGCGAGACGGTCGCCGCCATCCTGGCGATCATGGGGGAGAGCGGGCTCGATCCGCGGCGCCTCACCCTGGAATTGACCGAGACGGCGCTGATGCGGGATTTCGAGCGCGCCCGCGAAGGCATCACGCTGCTGCGCGCGCTCGGCATCCGCATCGCGCTCGACGATTTCGGGACGGGCTATTCGAGCCTGAGCTACGTCCACCGCCTGCCGCTGGACCGGGTGAAGATCGACCGCAGCTTCATGGCCGACCTGCACTCGGCCCGCGGCGAGCGCATCGTCGCCACCATCCTGGATTTCTGCCGGAACCTCGACCTGTCCTGCGTCGTCGAGGGCGTCGAGACCGAGGAGCAACGGACGATCCTGCATCGTCTCGGCGGCCGCTTCCTGCAGGGCTACCTGATCGGCAAGCCCATGCGCATGACCGCCCTACTGGACAGCCTGGCGGTCATCGAGCGTGGCGCTGGCGGGGACGCATCCGAGCAGCGGCTGATCGCCTGATCCGGGACCCTCGCCCATTCCGCGAGCGGCGAGGCAATCTGCCGCCGACGGGTTGTCGCCCTCGATCCGGCGCCCAGTTCCGGCCCCTCACGAGACCGCGAGCGATGAGGAGCGACGCCATGGCCAAGGCCGACCGACACAGCATGGGTCCGGGAACGCAGGGCAAGGGTGATGGCAGCGGCGCCATGACCGAGCTGCCCGAGGGGGTGCTCGGCGAGAACCAGGTTCTGAGCAACCGCGACAAGTCCCGGCATTCGGACGAGCGCGGCCTCGACAGCCGCCACGTCCAGACCGAGCAATATCACGACCATGTCGGCGCCCGCCGGACGGACGAGGATTCCGACGCCGGGGCGGCCACCAATGCCAGCGGTCCGACCGGGCCGTCGACCAACAGCTCCGGGGAAGCGAGCAGCCTGCGCAAGCAGGGCGGCTGATCGGACAGGGAAGAGCGAGGGGGAAGCGAGGGCGGCGGTCAACCGCAGGCGCCTCCCCCGCATCCGCCGCCGCAGCTGCCGCCGCCTCCCCCGCAACCGACACCGGCGAAACCGCCATCGCCACCGCCGCCCGATCTCCGGCCATAGGCCTGGAGATGCGTGCCGGTCAGCGCCGCGCCACCGCCGAGGGCGAAGGCGAACAGCACTTCTTCGGAGCGCGGTGCCTCCGCCGCCCGCCGGAAACGGGAGCGGTATCGGTTGAGTGTGCCCTCGCCCCGCTCGGTGCGATCCGGCAATTGGGCGATCAGGAGCGCGCCGAGCGCGATCGTGACGAGGATCGCCAGGACGAGAGCCCCGATCGGCCGCCCGTGGGACGCCTCCGTCAGAGCCCCGGCGATCCCGAACAGGACCACCGGGCCGAGTACGAACAGGATGCTGCGCACCGTCCGTGCTCGGAGCGCGGCGGCGGGGACGAGGCCCCGCCGCTCCAGTTCGGCCCGCAGCGGCGGCAGCCTTTCCCGCACCGACCGATGCAGGGCGCCCTGCGAGACGTGGCCGTGAACGTGGCCCTGGACGAGACCCCGGAACGGGGCGAGAAAATCGGGCAGCGGGTCGCCGCCCGGCTCGACCCTGATCTCCGGTCCGGAGAGCAGGGTGCTCTTCGGGGTCAGGTGCGCCGCGCCGGCCTCGATCAGCCCGGCCACCACCGTCCGGACGGCCCGGCCCTCCCCGCCCGCGAGCCACGCGACCTCCAGGAGTTCGAGATCGTCGGGCGTGAGGCCGTCCTGCGTGTCGACGCGCAGGCGGTTGCCCAGGATGAGGGCCAGGATCAGGCCGCCGATCGCCAGGAACAGGTAGAGAGCGAGAAGATCCGGGCCCCGCCCATCGAGGGGATCGAGCGGAAGGGCTCGGGCCGGCTGCGCCGTGAGGGCACAGGCGTAGGGGAGCGCGACGGCGATTACTCCGCGGAAACGGCCGCGCAGGAAGCGCGGCCGCGGCAGAACGAACACGCGGTCTCCGTCGATCGCGCGATAGCGCGGCCGGTCGCGGAACCGCCCGCGGAAGCCGGGCCAGAACAGCGGATCGGGCGGGCCGAAATGGGCTTCGTAGAGGGCGAGCGTATCGGCATAATGCGCCCGGAAGCGCCGCCCCTCGACGGGACCGCCCGCGGTCGGGTCGTGGTGGAGCGGCACCCGCAGCACCGCCTTGCACCAGATCTCCCAGTAATCGCGCGAATAGGTCAGGTGCTGGTGCTAGACCGCGTCGATCTCCTCGCTCGGGGTCACCGGCGTATCGGAAAGTGCGGCCAGGAAGCAGAAGCGGCGATATTCCTCGATCGCGTCCCGGGCGAAGGGCAGGTCCCAGCCATGGTCGCGGGCGAGCCGGGCGGTGAAATCGAGGGCGTGGTCGCTCCGCTCGAAGGGATGGGCCGCGACCCGGTCCCACAGGGCCCGCTGCTCCGGGGTCCAGGCGATGCGCTCGATCTCCACCATCGGTGCCCTCAGGGATTGCCGATTCGCGATCGACACTATCACGGGATGCATCCCGACTCACAGCCTCGCTTGATGCGGGGACGCGATGGGCCAGCTTGATGGGTGGCTGGGCGGGGCGGGAGGCAGACATGACGGCGAACGGCGCGGGGCAAGGGGCAGGGCAAGGGGCAGGGCAAGGGGCAGGGCAAGGCTCAGGGCAGGAGCGAACCGGGCGCCTCGCACGCTTCCGGCCGGCTTCCGGGATGGAGACGCCGCGCTTCTCGGGATTGTCGAGCTTCATGCGGCTGCCGGTGCTCGCGCCCGAGGCGGCACCGGGCGCGATCGAGATCGGGCTGATCGGGATCCCGTTCGACGGCACCACCACGAACCGGCCCGGCGCCCGGCTGGGGCCGCGGGCGGTGCGCGAGGCCTCGACCGGCACACGGGCGCTCAACCACGCCACGGGGGTGGCGCCCTACGCCCTCGCGGCTTGCGCCGATCTCGGCGACGTGCCGGTCAATCCGGTCGATGTCGCCGAGACCGACCGGCGCATCGAGGCGTTTTTCCGGCCCCT
The DNA here is from genome assembly GCF_022179765.1 of Methylorubrum suomiense. Lineage (GTDB taxonomy): Bacteria > Pseudomonadota > Alphaproteobacteria > Rhizobiales > Beijerinckiaceae > Methylobacterium > Methylobacterium suomiense. The sequence continues at coordinate 67,435 of NZ_BPRE01000003.1, forward strand.
CGCCGAGGCCGGCATCGTGCCGCTCTCGGTCGGCGGCGACCATTTCGTCAGCTTCCCGGTGCTGCGGGCGCTGGGCGCGCGCCGCCCGCTCGGGCTGATCCATATCGACGCCCACAGCGACACCGACGACAGCCAGTATGGCGGATCCCGGCTCACCCACGGCACGCCGTTCCGGCGGGCGGTGGAGGCGGGTGCCCTCGATCCGCGACGCTGCGTGCAGATCGGCATCCGCGGCAGCATGGACGCCGCCGACGAGCGCGACTGGGCGAAGATGCAGGGCATCCGCATCATCGAGATGGAGGAGGTCTGCGCCCGCGGCCTGCCGGAGGTGGCGGCGGAGATCCGCGCCGTGGTCGGCGGGGCGCCGACCTATCTGAGCTTCGACATCGACGCCCTCGATCCGGCCTTCGCGCCCGGCACCGGTACGCCGGAGATCGGCGGCTTCACCACGCGGGAGGCCCTGCACCTGCTGCGGGGCCTGCGCGGGGTCGACCTCGTCGGTGCCGATCTCGTCGAGGTCGCCCCCTCCCTCGATCCGACCGGCATCACCGCCCTGGCCGGCGCGGGCCTCCTGTTCGAGATCCTGTGCCTGCTGGCCGAGCGGGTCGGTGCGCGCGCCGCCGCGGGCGAGGTCGCCTGATCCGTTCTCAGGCGCGCAGCCGCTCCGCCTCGATCACGGCTTCCGGAAGGGTCTCGGAGGCCTGGCGCGAGGCGACGCTGCAGCGGCCCTTGCCCAGCGACTTGGCCCGGTAGAGCGCGGAATCGGCCGCGCGCATCAGGGCGGCGAGACCGGTCCCGTGATCGGGCGCCAGGGCGATACCGACGCTGAGGCCGACCGCGAGGGACTGGCCCTCCGGCCCGATCGGGTGAGGCGTGGAGATGCGGGCGATCAGCCGCCCGCCGAGATCGATCAAGCCCCCCCGCCCCTGCCCGGAGCAGAGCACCACGAATTCGTCCCCACCGATCCGCGCCGGGATCGCGCCGGGGCCGGCCTCGTCGGCGATGCGCTCGGCCACGCTCTGGAGCAGGCGGTCGCCGACGGCGTGGCCATAGGTGTCGTTGATCGCCTTGAAGCCGTCGAGATCGAGATAGAGCAGGCCGGAGGCCGCGCTGCGCTCGAACGCCGCCGTCAGCCCGGCCCGGTTGGTCAGGCCGGTCAGCCCGTCGTGGAGGGCGAGATCGGCATTCTCCCGCTCGGCCCGCATGGTGGCGACGAGGAGCGCGTTCAGACGGTAGGCCGCCCGGGTCATGGCCAGGAGATAGCAGGGGATCTGCACGAAGGTGACGGCCAGCAGCGGCTCGCCCGCCACCGCCGCTCCGAGGCAGCAGGGCCCGAGCGTCAGCGCGATCATCACGGCGGTCAGCCGCGGGGCGGAGAAGTTGCGGAAGCAGGTGCCGCCCACCATCCCCGCCGAGGACAGGCAGGCGAGCGTCGCCGCCACCCAATCCCCCGAGACGAGGGTGACGAAGGTGCCGTAGCCGAGGCTGCCCGCCCAGGCGACGGCGAGGAGCAGGTTGAGATCGGTCGGCGTCGGGCGCCCCGCCCGCGCGGCGCGGTCGGCGACGATCAGCACCACGAGCCGGCTCAGGCAGATCGCCACCTCCAGCACCAGCCAAGCCAGGATCTGCGGCTGCGGCAGGCGGGCGGCGATCACTGCGGCGACCAGGATCGTGTTGGCGACGCCGCCCGCGAAGATCGGCAGCGTTCCGTAGAGATTGGCGATCAGGGCGATCCGGATCGGCTCGGGCACGTCGCGGCCCGGCTCGGCGAGCCAGCGCGCGAGCCGCGTTCGCGGCGGTGAATAGAGTCTCGCGGTGTCGCGCATGCGGGCCCGGACGGTCACGGCTCGGGCTTCCCGGCTTCGAACCGGTCCCTGCGGCAAGTCTAGGTCCGGTTTCGTTACGAAACGGTATTTACAGACAATCCCGCACCGAATTGGCTTCAACTGCGAAAAAACGGCGAATATTTTTGAAAAATTCCAAGCAATGCATGCGCCGAAGGGCGCCCCGGCCCAACCGACGCGCCGTGCGGATGTGCGGATATCAGCACGGATCGATCTGCCGCGCCGGTTGACCGGTTTCGACTCCGGCAGCGCGCGCGACGACGGGACGGTAGGCCCGCAGCAGGTCGGGATCGAGCTGGCCGGCCTGCGCCTCCATCACCGCGAAGGCCTCGGCATGGGTCATCGGTGCGCGGTAGACCCGCCGCTCGGTCAGGGCCGAGTGCACGTCGCAGATCGCCACGAGCCGCACGAGATCGCCGATCCGCGCCGCGGTCAGACCCTCGGGATAGCCCGAGCCGTCGAGGCGCTCGTGATGATAGCGCACCACGTCGAGGATCTCGGGACCGAACGCGGCCTCCCGGGCGAGCAGGTCGGCGCCGAGGGCCGCGTGGGCGCGCATGATCCGCATCTCGTCCGGGGTCAGGGCACCGGGCTTGTTGAGGATGGCCAGCGGGATCAGGGCCTTGCCGACATCGTGCAGCAGGGCGGCCCGGGCGAGGCGGCGCCGATCGGCGTAGGAGAAGCCGAGTTGGCCCGCGAAGGCGGCGGCGAAGCCCGCCACGCTCAGGGAATGCTGGTAGACTTGGATGTCATGCCGCCAGACGAGGTCGAGCCAAGCGCGGATGCCGATCTCGGACACGGTATCGAGCACGATCGTGGTGCCCGCCTCCACTTCCTCCACGCTCGGGGGCCGGCCTGCGGCGGCGTTGTCGAACAGGCGCGTGACGAGGCGGGTGGCGGCGCCGACCCGGGCCTGCGGCGCGGTCGCTCCCGGACTTCGCTCCGACGGTCCGGCCTCGCGAGAGGGGGGCGCCCCCTGCGTCGCCTCGACCAAGCGCCGCAGGGTCGGGACGATCCCGGCCGAGCCGTGCGGATCGATCACCACGGGGGCGCCGAACAGCCGTGACGCCGCCGCGTCCTGAGCGGTGTTGCCGCGGGCGAGATAGAGGCAGGGAATGGCCCGCGCGCGGATCAGCCCCGCCAGCCGCTCGATCCAGATGCCACCATCGGCTTCCGCCCGGTCGGCGGCGATGTCGATGACGAAGGCGACCGGCTGCCCGGTGGGCAGAGGGGCGTTGGGCTCGATCACCCGGCAGGGCAGGACCAAGTCGATGCCGTGCGCCAGCCGTTCCGCCCGCTCCCGACGATCGGAAACGAGACAGACGAAACGGTTCTGGGAGCGGTCCTTCATGGGGCATCCGTCGGCCGTAAGCCTCCCGACTCGGACGCGGCCTCGCCCCGATTACAACAAATGCGTTGCGAAAAGCTTGGCGATTTTCGCGGCCGCGCCCCAAGACATCTTTTCGAATCGTTCGAAGATATCAGAAGTTCACTGCACCGATACAACCTTCGCGTTTAATATCTCTACGATCGCAGGCGAGCCCAGGTCCGGAACGCGGGAATGCTTCCGGGACGATGCCGCGACGGATCGCGCGAGCCCGCCGGTCGTGCCGGCGGCACCCTGTCGTTGTGCGCGGCCGGTCCCCCTCGCCTACTCGGCGGCGGCCGGCCGTTCATAGGATCCCGGCGCGTTGGCCGGCGCGCCCGGGCGATAGGGCACCTCCTCCGGTCCCGGCTCGTCGGTGGCGCCGACGAAGCGGCCGAACAGGCGTACGAACAGGCGCGAGAGGTCGTCGACGAGGAGGTAGATCGCCGGCACGAAGACCAGCGAGAGCAGGGTCGAGACGATCAGTCCACCGATCACCGCCACCGCCATCGGCGCGCGGAACTCGCCGCCGATGCCGAAGGCCATGGCCGAGGGCACCATGCCGGCCGCCATGGCGATGGTGGTCATCACGATGGGCCGCGCCCGCTTGCGGCCGGCCTCCACGATCGCCGTGACGCGATCCACGCCGCGCGCCGTCTCCTCCACGGCGAAATCGACCAGCATGATCGCGTTCTTGGTCACCACGCCCATCAGCATCAGGATGCCGATGACCACCGGCATCGAGATCGGCATCTTGAAGATCAGGAGGCCGAGGATGGCGCCGCCGATGGAGAGCGGCAGCGAGAACAGGATGGTGAGCGGCTGGAGAAAATTGCCGAACAGCAGGATGAGGACGCCGAACACCATCATCAGCCCGGCGCCCATGGCGAGGGCGAAGCCCTCGAACACCTCGCCCATCACCTCGGCATCACCCGCCTGCTTGATGGTGACGCCCTCGGGCAGTTGGGTCGCGGCGGGCAGCGCCAGCACCTGATCGACGATGGTGCCGAGCGCGTCCGAGCCCTGGAGATCGCCCTCGACGGCGACCCGAATCGTGCGGTCGTAGCGCTCGATGCCGGAGGGGCCACGCCCGAGCTTGAGATCGGCCACCGCCGCGAGCGGAACCGCGGCGCCCGCCTTCACCGGCACCTTGAGGGCCTCGATCTCGGGCAATTGTCCGCGCAAAGTCTCCGGCAGCATCACCCGGATCGGGATCTGGCGGTCCTTGGCGTTGAACTTGGCGAGGTTGGCGGCGATGTCGCCGATCGTGCCGACCCGCACGGTCTCGGCGATGAGGTCGGTCGAGACGCCGAGATCGGCCGCCACCGCGGGCTTCGGGGTGATGCGGATCTCGGTGCGGTCGAGGGGGGCCGTCGACATCACGTTGACGAGGTGGGGAACGCCCGCGGCCTCGCGCTGGAGCCGGGCGGCGACCTCGGTCACCACCTCCTTGTCGGGCCCCGCGACGATCAGGGCGAACTCGCGGTCGCCCCCGTCCTGCTGCGACCAGAAGCGGATGTCCGGCACCTGGCGGAGGATGTCGGAGATCTTCCGGTCGATCTGCTTCTGGGTCAGCCGGCGGGTGTTCTTCGGCGTGAGGTTCACGATGAGGCTCGCGAGGCGCACCTCCCTCCGAGTCGGCAATTGCCGCCCGCCATCGACGAAGACGGATCGGACCTCGGGCATCGCCCGGATCGCCGCGACGATGCCGTCGCTGACGCGCTCGGTGTCGTCGAGCCGGGCGCCGGGGGGCAGCTCCACCACGAACATGCTGCGGGCCATGTCCTCCGCCGGCAGGAAGCCCGCGGGCAGGAGCCGCGTCGAGGCGATCGATCCGGCAAAGCAGGCGAGGCCGAGGACCAGCGTCACGTATTTGTGGCGCACCGACCAGGCCACGACCCGGCCGTAGAGCCGCATCACCGGCCCCTCGCGCTCATCGTCGGGACCGTGGTCGCGCAGGAAATAGGCGGCGAGCAGCGGCGTGATCAGCCGGGCCACCAGGAGCGAGGCGAACACCGCCGCCGCGATGGTGAGGCCGAACTGCTTGAAGAACTGCCCGGCGATCCCCGGCATGAAGGAGACGGGGGTGAAGATCGCGATGATGGTCGCCGTGATGGCGATCACCGCGAGCCCGATCTCGTCGGCGGCTTCCAGCGCCGCCCGGTAGGGCGATTTGCCCATCCGCATGTGGCGGACGATGTTCTCGATCTCGACGATGGCGTCGTCCACGAGGATGCCGGTCACCAGGGTGATGGCGAGCAGGCTGACCGCGTTGAGCGAGAAGCCGAGGACGCTCATCGCCCAGAAGGTCGGCAGCATCGAGAGCGGCAGGGCGATGGCCGCGATCAGGGTGGCGCGCCAGTCCCGCAGGAACAGGAACACCACGATCACGGCGAGGACCGCCCCTTCGAGCAGGCTCGTCATCGCCGCGTGGTAATTGCCGATGGTGTTGACGACGCTGGTGTCGATCAGGTCGAAGCGCACGCCCGGATGGGCGGCGTGCAGCTCCTCGATGCGCTGGGCGACCCCGACCGCGACCTCGGCATCGCTCGCCCCCCGGCCGCGGGAGATCGCGAAGCCGACCACCGGCTCGCCGTTGAAGCGGGCGAAGGTGCGCGGCTCCTCCGCCGAATCCATGAGCGTCGCGAGTTCGTCGAGCCGCACCTTGCGCCCGCCCGGCACGACGATGGAGGTCGCCCCGAGCGTCTCCAGGCTCGCCGACCCGCCCAATGTCCGGATCGATTGCTCGGAGCCCGCGAGCTCCCCGCGCCCGCCCGCCATGTCGGCGGAGGTCAGGCGCAATTGCCGGTTCACGTCCGCCGCCGTGATGCCGAGCGCGAGCAGCCGGTCGGGCTTCAGCGTCACCCGGATCTCGCGGGCGACGCCGCCGAGCCGCTCGACGCTGGCGACGCCCTTCACCCCCTGGAGCGTGCGGGCGACCTTGTCCTCGACGAACCACGACAGGTCTTCCGGGGTCATGGCGGGCGCCGACGCCCCGTAGATCATGATCGGCAGGCCGGCGACCTCGATGCGGGTGATGACCGGCTCGTCGATGGTCCGCGGCAGGTTGATCCGGATCTTCGAGATCGCGTCCTTCACGTCGTTGACGGCGCGGTCGTGGTTGGTCTCCAGGCGGAACTCGATGGTGGTGACCGAGGAACCCTCCGAGATCGTCGAGAGGATGTGCTTGACGCCCCTCACCCCCGACACCGAATCCTCGACCCACTTGGTCACCTGGGTCTGAAGCTCCGACGGCGCGGCGCCCGATTGCGTGATCACGACCGTGACGATCGGGATGTCGATATTGGGAAACCGGGTGATCGGCAGGCTGCGGAAGCTGACGAGGCCGAGCACGATCAGCACGAGGAACAGGACGAGCGACGGGATCGGCTTGCGGATCGCCCAGGCGGAGACGTTGAGGCGCATCGGCTCCCCCCTCAGCGCGGCGCGGCGGCGGACCGCGCCGTCGGCAGGATCGGCCGCACCCCGTCGCCGTCGCGCAGGAACGAGCCGGCCCGCGCCACCACCGCGTCCCCAGGGGCGATGCCGGATCGGATCTCGGTGAAGCCTTCCGCCGAGAGCCCGGTCTCGACCCGCCGGGCCGCGACGCGCCCCTCCGTCACGACGAGCACGGTGGCCGTACCGTCGGCGGCGTAGAGCACGGCGGCGAGCGGCACCGTGACGCCGGAGCGCCGGGCCACCTCGACCCGGCCGCGGGCGAAGGCGCCGATATGCAGAGCCGCGTCCGGCTCCAGGCGGATGCGGACCTTGCCGAGCCGCGTCGCGCGGTCGACCTCCGGATAGACCCGGCGCACCGCACCGGGGATGGCGCGCCCGTCCTCCAGTTCCAGGCGCGCCGGAGCGCCGGGATGGAGCCGGGGCAGGGCCGTCTCGGGCACCTCCCCTTCGAGCTCGATCTCACCGCGGGCGATCAGGCGGAACAGCGGCTCGCCGACGGCGCTCGCGGTGGCGCCGATGCGGGCCGTGCGGCGGCTGACGATGCCGGATTCGGGCGCGCGGATCTCGGTGCGGGCACGCCGGAGCGCGATCTCGCGCCCCTGCGCCTGCGCGGCGGCGAGATCGGCCTGAGCCAGCGCGAGCCCCGCCTGCGCGGCGGCGAGCCGCCCATTGGCCCCGTCGGAGGCCGAGACGCGCTGTTCCAGGGTGACCGCGGTGGCGTTGCCGGTCTGGACCAGCGCCCGCGCCCGCTCCAGCGCCTGACGCGCCTCGGTCTGCACCGCCTCGGCCTGGACGATCTGGCTCCGCGCCTGGAGGATCGCGGCCTCGGCCTTGGCGCTCGCCGCTTCATTGGCGGCCTCCTGCGTCTCGATCATCTCCCGCGAGAGGCGCGCCAGCACCGCGCCCTTCGCGACCCGGTCGCCCTCCTCCACGGCGAGTTCGACGATGCGCAGGCCCTCGACCTCGGGGGCGACCAGGATCTCGTCCCGGGGCACCAGGGTACCGGTGACGATCGCCCGCTCGACGAGCTCGCGCCGCTCGGCCGGCACCACGCTCACGGCGGGAAGAAGTGCGGCCGGATCCGGGACGGCGGCGGCGGGCGCCTCCTCGGCGGCGCGGGCGCCGCCGGGAGCGAGGCTCAGCAGAGCCGCGACCGGCAGGACGAGGAGGCGGGCAGGCATGAAACGTCACTTCAATAATGGGTCGGCAATACGCGCCCACCTTGTCCCGATCGCGGGCGATTTCGTGGCGCGGTGGAAGGTCGCACCCGTTCGACCCCTGCATGTACTGCAACCGTGCCCGGCCCTGCGGGTTGTCCCATGACAGGATTCGCCGTGCCGCCCGGAGCGATGGCTCGCGGGAAGGACCGGGCGAACCGCCGCCCCGTTCTCGATGAGGTTCTCGGCATGAGCATCTTCCAGATTCGCCAGAAGATCAGCGGCACCGTCCTCTGGACCGGCAGCGCCGACGACGAGCGCGCCGCCCTCGACGCCATGGCCCGCGAGGCCGGCTACGCCGATTACGCCGCCCTGCCCGACGGCCTGCGCAGCGCCGGCTTCGAGACGTCGAAGCTCGACCTGATCTCCTGAGGTTCGGGGATCCGAAGGCCTCAGGCCCCGGTGGGGCCGAAAGACGGCTTCGCCGACCAGGGCTCTGCCCTGGACCCGCGAAAGGACTCGTCCTTTCGCAACCGCAATCATGAGGCTCACCGGAGCATTCTTGCCTCGGTGGCCCTCATGATTCCGTGCGCTTGACCGCCTGCCAGGCGGTCTCCATGGCAGCGAGGTCGCTGCCCTCGAGGCCCGCATCGAGGCGGGCCGCCATGGCGGTGAAGCGCCGCTCGAACTTGAGCGTGCCCCGCCGCAGGGCCTCCTCCGGATCGACCCCCGCGTGCCGGGCGAGGTTGGCGACCGAGAACAGCAGGTCGCCGATCTCCTTGAACACCGCCTCCGGGTCGCCGGCCGCCAGGCTCTCCTCGACCTCGTCCACCTCCTCGCGCACCTTGCCGAGCACTTGGCCCGCATCCGGCCAGTCGAAGCCGGTGGCCGCCGCCCGGCGCGAGATCGCGTCGGCCCGGGCCAGAGCCGGCAGCGCGAGGGGCACGCCGGCGAGGGGGCCGGGTTCCGGTGCGCCGCGCCCCGCTGCCGCCTTCGCGGCCCGCTCCTGCGCCTTGATCACGCCCCAGGCCGCCTTGATCGCCGCCGGATCGTCCGGCCGCTGTCCCGGTGGCAGGAACGCGCCGGTGGCGTCGAAGACGTGCGGATGGCGGCGGATCAGCTTGGCGCAGATCGCCTCGGCGACGTCGTCGAAATCGAAGGCGCCCGCTTCCTGGGCGATCCGGGACTGGAACACGACTTGGAGCAGAAGGTCGCCGAGCTCGTCGCGCAGGTCGTCCGCATCCTTCCGATCGACCGCGTCGGCTACCTCGTAGGCCTCCTCGATCGTGTAGGGGACGATGCTCTCGGGCGTTTGCGCCAAGTCCCAGGCGCAGCCCCGGTCGGGATCGCGCAAGCGCGCCATCAGCGTCCGCAGCCGGTCGATCGCCGCCTCGTTCATCTCCGTTTTCCCCGCCATCCGCCGCGCCCCCGGCCGTACCCGCCCCCGGCTCATAGCCGTTCCAGCGCTCGGACGGCAGCTTTCGACCGAGCCGGCGGCGATGCGCCCGGCGGGGACAACCCGGGCCGAATCCCGATCCGACCTGTGCAAAATTCCTTGTATTCCTTTTGAAAATGAGGATTCGAAATCTGTTCTTTTTGACGAACGATGCCTCAGCCCCCTTAGGAAAGGTATCAGTAAGGGATTCTTCGAGAGTCAGTTCGGCAAGTTATAAGGGACGCGAAAAACCTCTTTCTCGACCATGGCTTAGGACCCATTCGCGCATCCAACTCTGCGCATCCGCGCATCGAACTCTGCGCGGTCCCGCATCGGATTCTGCGCGGATCCGGCGGGCCGATGCATCGGATTCTGCGCGGGGCCGCACGGGATTCGGCGTGGATCGCGGCGCCCGCCGGTGGATCGTGGGGACAAGGCCCCGGTCCGGGGCGTATCGAACTCTGCGCAGGGTGATTCCGGCCCGTATCGGACTCTGCGCGGGGGCGGGGCGGTCGCGTCGCGATGTCTCCGGGCGCCTTCCGGGCCTCTGCCCCGATAGGCCTGTGCAGACCGGGCCGGGGATGCGTGAATTGCCGGGAAAACTCGCGGACCCCCTGGGACTCCGCGGAGCCGAATCGCGACAGATCGGTTGGCGGCAGGAGCTCGATTCGAGGCTCGAAGCCGTGGCGGATGCCCGAGGACCCCGTGAGCGTGTATTTCCCTCCCTGCCCCGTTCCGGCGGCCGAGCGTTAGGCGCCGGTCATGTCCGGGCTCGAGGCCAAGATCGATCGGATCCGTGACGCGGATCTGCGCGCCGAGCTGGAGGCGGCCCGGGGCGGCTTCCTGTTCGCGCCGATCGTCGAGCACCTGCTCTACCGCCAGCGGGAGCGCGACGCGGAGCGGGAAGCGGCCGGGGCCCAGGCCGAGCGGCGCGAGGCCATGGGCCGCGACCGGCGCCGCCGCGAGGCCGTGCGCGAGGTCATCGAGAACGAGCCGACGGCGCCGGAGAACCTCCAGCACCTGCACTCGGTCCTGGCGCTCTGCGGCCTGCCCTATCGCGATCCCGGCGCGACCCGGGAATTCGTGCGGGAATACGGCCGCAATTCCCTGAGCCTCACCGCCGGGCGCCTCAAGAACCCGATCACCGGCGAGATGGAGCCGCAGGGCTTGCCCTACGGCCCCAAGGCGCGCCTCGTGCTGCTGCATCTCTGCACCGAGGCGGTGCGTCAGCGCAGCCCGACCGTCGAGGTCGCCGACAGCCTGTCCGGCTTCATGAAGGCCATGGGCTTCGCCGTCACCGGCGGCGAGCGCGGCACGATCGGCGCCTTCAAGGAACAGCTCAACCGCCTCGCCGCCTGCTCGATGCAGATCGGCCTGTGGGACGGGGAGGGCCAGGCCTCGACCCTCAACGTGCCCCCTTTCCGCGCCCTGGAGCTGTGGCGGCGCGGCGAGGACGGCCTGGTCTGGCAGAAGACCGTCTCGTTCCACCAGGATTTCTACGACAGCCTGATCCGGCACGCCCTGCCCGTCGATATCCGCGCGGCCCGCGCCTTCTCCGGCTCGGCGCGCAAGCTCGATCTGCTGTTCTGGACCGGCTACCGCCTGCGCGCCCTGCAGCGCCCCCTGCGGCTTACCTGGGAGAACCTGCACCGCCAGTTCGGCGCCGAGAACGCCAGCCTGCGCAGCTTCCGCCAAGCCTTCAAGGCGGACCTCGCCGGCCTGCTGGAGGTGTTTCCGAAGCTGCGCATCGATCTCGACGAGGGCGGCCTGCTGCTCTACCCGGCGGAGCCCGGCAGCCTGCTGGTGCCGCCGAAGGCCGCCCGGCCGGCCAAGACCGCGCGCGCCTGAACCGGTCTCTTCCTCATCTCGGAATCGGGCATGTGCGGCGGAATATGCCGCCCGTGCGTCTTCCCTTGCCGCGGACCGGGCGGTCAGCGTGACGGTCCGGTGGCATGGGGCAGCTTATATTCCCTGTCGCTATATTCCATATAATTCCGATAGTTCCGAAAGTAATGCGTTCCGATTAAATGGGAATACAGCGGTCGGAACAAGGCCGCCTTGTGTCATCCATCGGCTCCTACGGAACAGGAAGGTACGGAACGAAATTTCCGCATATTCCATTCCGACTCATGACGATCGGCTATTCCATTCTCTCCGCGATCCGCTATCTTCCCAACCTGTTCTTCCCGGGCGCAGTTGGAGTATTCGGAACATGGGGCTCTCGGAAGCGCAGGCCGAGGCGCGGCTGGCGGATCTGCGCCGCCGCCGCGATGCCCTCGAGCGGGAGATCGCCGACCTCGTGCTCTACCTCGAACTCGGCCGCCGCCTCGCCGGGCCGGCGGGGCAGGGGGACACGGACACGGGCACGGACAGGAATTTGGATCGGCATTCGGACGGGGATCGGAGCAAGGACAGGCATGGTCCCGCCCCGGTCCGTCCGCCCGCGGAGCCGGTCCGAGCCCCCGCCCCTCCGCCCGCGCCGCGAGCCCCGGCTGCGTTCGCCTCTCCACCGCCCTCCCCGCCTCCGGTCCCGGTGGACGCGCCGGTCATGCGGATGGAGGGTGAGCCCGGCCTGTCGGAGACGGTGCAGGCACGCCGCTACGGCCGGGCGCTGATCGAGGCGGCGCTGGCCATTCTGGAGGAGGCCGGGCGCCCGCTCCATGCGAGCGAGATCTGGGCGCGGCTCGCCGAGCGGGATTTCGCGCTTCCGGGCGCCGACCCGGTGGCGGCGCTCAACACGCGGCTCTGGAAGCGCTCCGGCCCCGGCGGCCCGCTCCGCCGCCTGGGCGAGGCCGTCTACGCTCCGGGCGAGGCGGAGGAGGGGTGAGGCGCGCTCCGGCGATGTCGAGGATGTCGATGCGGTGGCGACACGGATCGGTCGTCGCCCGCCGCCTCGCCGAGCGATCCGGTGACGTCCCCCTCACGCCCTCGTCCTGAGCGGTCGCAGAGGAGGGCGCCGGACAGGGCGTGCCGGGCCAAAACTCTCTTTGCGAGGCTTCCGCCTTCGGCTGCGCCCCCGAGGATGAGGACGAAGGGCAGGGCGGGTCTTGGTGGCGAACCCCCTCCCCCATCGCATCACCGCCCGGCGACGGCCCCCAACGCCCCCTCGGCGTGGCCCCCGTCCCGGTGGGCGCTGTCCGCGAAGGCGGTGCCGTCGCGGCCGAGCGCCCGTCCGTGGGCGAACAGGGCCTGCATGTAGGGCCGGTCGAACGGGCGCTCCGAGGTCTGGGTGAAGCGCGGGTCGATCAGGGCCACCTGGAGGTCGAGGCCGGTGCGCTGGGCGTAGGAGCGGGTCAGCGCCAGGGCCGCGCGGGTCTGCGCCTTGATCGCCGCGGACATGGTGCGGCCGAGCACCGAGAGCACCGAGCGGCCCGCCATCTGGAAGTCCGGCTCCAGCCGGTTGTTGACCACGAGATAGACCCGCGAGGTCGGCAGGATCAGCCGCGTCTCGCCCGCCACCGCCGCGGCGGGGGCGAGGAAGAACGGCCCCATGGCGCCGCCGTCGTCGTGCATCTCCTCGAAGGTCTTGTCCCCGCTGCGCGCCGGGATCAGCACCGGCGGGAACACGCCGGGCACGGCGGTCGAGGCCAGCACGATCTCGCGGAACAGCTTGAGGGCGCGGGGATCGCCGTTGGCGTTCAGCGTCGCGATCGCGCCCATGTCCCACAGGGTCGGCCGCTCGCTGTCGACCTGGGTGGTGGCGATCAGCAGGCGTCGGCCCTTGGCATGCTCGGCCGCCACCGCTTTGAGCAGCGCGGGCGTCACCGAGCGCTCGATCCGCTCCTTGAGCGGCCACGTATCGGTGAGCGAATCCCGCGTCCCGCCGAACTCGAACACGTCGGCCGCCGAGATCTCGGTGTAGTTCTGCTTGAGGGCCTCGTCGGCCTGGGGCCCGACGAAGGCGAAGGGAGCGATCAATGCGCCGGTGGAGACGCCGGTGATGACGCCGAAATCCGGACGGTCGCCGCGCTCGCTCCAGCCGGCCAGCAGGCCCGCCGCGAAGGCGCCGTTCTCCCCGCCCCCCGACAGCACGAGCCAGGGATCGGAGGCCCTGTCGGCCGCCTCGATCAGCGCCGAGAAGGCCGCCGCGTCGTCGCCCGGGATGCGCACGGAGGCCGGCAGCCCCTCGGGCCGGGCCTTCGCGGCCTCGGCGGCGGTGTAATCCAGCCGCTCCTCGGGCGGCTTCTCCGCCTGTTTCTCGGCCTGTTTCTCGGGATGGCGCTCGATCATCTTCTTGGCCGACGGCCGCTCGCCCGCGATGGCCGGTGAACCGAAGAGGGACGCGGCGAATCCGTGCGGGCCGACGCCCTGCACCGGTCCCACCGCCATGGCGGTGCCGAGCAGGGTGAGGGCGAGCCCCCGGCGCATCCGCCGGGCGGCGGGCCATCCCCGCGATCTAAAGTGTGAAATCCGTTCCGGCATCGACGCACGTCCCTCGACGGTGTTCGATCTGAGTGGACCCACGCGACGCCCGATCACCGGATGCCCCTCCCCGGCCCGTCGGACCGGTAGAAGTTTCGTGAATGCACTCGCCCGCCTCGGCCGGAAAACACGGCTCGGCCCCGACCGTTCCGAGCCGTCTTGTTTCGCCGGGCAAGCAACCCACCCGAATCTGCGTCGATCCGGGCGCGGGCGCAGTGCGAAATCACACCCGAATCCTTGGCGAAACCTTTGGCTCTTTAACCGATGATCTTCGCGAACGGGAATTTGCGCAATGCTCGAATGCATTCGGTGCAGGGTTGTCCGCGAGATGATTGGATCCGGCGGGTCCATCCTCGGCGTGGCTACCGGGCCTGGACGGTGCGGCCGGCCGTCGGCCTCCGCCGAAAGCCCGGCTTTACGGCGGGGGGCGGGGTGCTCTAACCGGTTCTCCAGACGCCAAATCCGGAGCGAAGACATCCGATGAAACTGCCCCGCCGCTTCTTCCAGCCGCTCGCCGCGGGTGCGCCCGAGCCGTTCCGGGAATTGCCGATCAAGCTCGAGCGGATGATCCACTTCGTGCCGCCGCACAACGACAAGGTCCGCGCCCGCGTGCCGGAGCTCGCCAAGACCGTCGACGTGGTGCTCGGCAACCTGGAGGACGCGGTCCCGGCCGATCAGAAGGAGGCGGCGCGCAAAGGCTTCGTCGAGATGGCCAAGGCCACCGATTTCGCGGCCTCCGGCACCGGCCTGTGGACGCGCATCAATGCGCTCAACTCCCCCTGGATCCTCGACGATCTGTTCACCCTCGTCGCCGAAGTCGGCGACAAGCTCGACGTGGTGATGGTGCCGAAGGTCGAGGGCCCCTGGGACATCCACTACATCGATCAGCTGCTCGCCCAGCTCGAGGCGCGCCACGGCGTCAAGAAGCCGATCCTCGTCCACGCCATCCTCGAGACGGCGGAAGGCGTCGCCAATGTCGACGCCATCGCCTGCGCCTCCCCGCGCATGCACGGCATGAGCCTCGGGCCCGCCGACCTCGCGGCCTCGCGCGGCATGAAGACCACCCGCGTCGGCGGCGGGCATCCGGACTACAAGGTGCTGTCCGACCCGAAGGGTGACGCCGAGCGCGCCTCCGCCCAGCAGGATCTGTGGCACTACACCATCGCCCGGATGGTCGATGCCTGCATGGCCAACGGCATCAAGGCGTTCTACGGCCCGTTCGGCGATTTCTCGGATTCGGCGGCCTGCGAGGTCCAGTTCCGCAACGCCTTCCTGATGGGCTGCGCCGGCGCCTGGACGCTGCATCCGAGCCAGGTGGCGCTCGCCAAGACCGTGTTCGCCCCCGATCCGGACGAGGTGAACTTCGCCTCCCGCATCGTCGAAGCCATGCCCGACGGGACCGGCGCGGTGATGATCGACGGCAAGATGCAGGACGATGCCACCTGGAAGCAGGCCAAGGTCATCGTCGACCTCGCCCGCCTCGTCGCCGACAAGGACCCGGACTTGGCCAAGGTCTACAATCTGCCCTGATCGTCGCGGAGAATCGGCTTCGCGATGGCAGGAAGCGGGCGCGAGGCCTATCTGTCGGTCATGACCCAGACCAGCATGAGAACCGCGAAATTCGGCCTCGGTGCGGTGGTCCGGCATCGGATCTACCCGTTCCGGGGCGTGGTGTTCGACGTCGATCCGGAATTCGCCAACACCGAGGAATGGTGGCTCGCGATTCCGGAGGATGTCCGGCCGCGCAAGGACCAGCCGTTCTACCACCTGCTCGCCGAGAACGCCGACAGCGAGTACGTCGCCTACGTCTCCGAGCAGAACCTCGTGCCCGACACCTCCGGCGAGGCGCTGCGCCATGCCGGCATCCCCGAGGTGTTCGAGCGCGACGCCGATGGCGGCTACCGGATGCGGCTCGGCCACGCCAACTGAGCGGCGACCGAATTCCACCCCCGAATCCAGCAGGGTGACGCGCGTCCGGCGGTGAATCCGGCTGTCCGGGCATGCCGGTACTGTCTTCGGGCGGGCCGGGGAACGGTTTTTCAAACGTTCCCCGCTAGGCGAGCGCGGGATATCACCGTTGCCTGAAGAGCCCGATGCCGATCGATGCGCTCACCATGCTGTTCATGACGCTGGGCATCGCGGCGGTCGCCGCGGTGTTCCTGGCCGTGGAATGGCGCGCGCTGCGCAACCCCGCCTTGCTGTTCTGGAGTGCGGGCTTCGCCACCATCGTCCTCGGCTGCTCGATTTCGCCCCTGCGCTCGACCTCGTTCCTCCTCGGGGTCTGGTTCGCCAACGGACTTCTCGTCTGCGCCCACCTCCTGTTCCTCGCCGGCGCGACGCGCTTCGCGGGGCGGCGGACCGGGCCGCTGCCCTGGGCCCTGCTCCTGCCCTGGGGCACCCTGCTGCTCCTGCCCGAAACCATCGACCGCACGCCGGCCTTCGCCGTCGCCAATGCGGGGCTCGTGGCGACCGCCTCGCTCGCCACCGCGCACCGCCTCCTGTCGCGGGCCCAGGCCTTCCCCGACCGGACGAGCGCGTCGGATGCGCTGGGCGCGGTCTTCCTCGTCCATGGCGGCTTCTACGTGCTGAAGGCGGGGCTTGCCCTCGTGCCCGGCGCCTTCGTCAGCCTCGTCGGCTTCAAGGGCGTGATGATCCAGATCTCCCTGTTCGAGGGCGTTCTGGTGGTGGTGCTCCTCGCCCTGCTGATGGCGGCCTCGGCCCGGCGGCGTCGGGAGGAGGAGATGGCGGCGCTCGCCGAGCGCGATCCCCTCAGCGGGGCCTTCAACCGCCGGGCCTTCGAGAGTCGGGCGGATGCCGCCCTGCGCGGGGCCGGGACGCGGCCGGGCGCCCTGCTGCTCCTCGACATCGACCGCTTCAAGGGCGTCAATGACGGCTTCGGCCATCTCGTCGGCGACCGCCTCCTCGTCGCGCTGACGGGGGTGCTGAGTGAGACCCTGCCCCGGGCGGCGGTGCTGGGCCGGCTCGGTGGGGACGAGTTCGCCATCCTCGTCCCCGACGTCGCGCCGAGGGACGTGCAGGATCTCGGGGATGCGGTCCGTGCCCGCTTCGCCGCCAGGGGCGCCGCGATGCCGGATTGTCCGGTGCGGGCGAGTGTCAGCATCGGTGCCGCCCTGTTCGCAACGGGCGCGCTCGCGCGGGCGTCCGGCCTCGCCGCCCTCGTGGCCTGCGCCGACGCTGCCCTCTACGAGGCCAAAAGCCGGGGCCGCGACCGGCTCTGCCCGCGCGACTTCGGACCGCTCGCGCCCGACGACCTATCGAGAGGGATCGTCCCTCAGGCGGGACGCCGGTCGGAGCCGCGCGAGGCGTCCGGGCCCCTGCCCCGGACCTGCGAGAGGGCCTAGAGCATCGGCCCGAAAGGTGGGAGCCGGCTTTCGGAAAAGCCGATGCGTCACAATAACCTAGAGCATCGGCCCGAAAGGTGGGAGCCGGTGCGCGGCGTCAGCTGCCCTTCCGCGGCGGGCGCGGCGCCTTCGGCTTCAACCGTTCCACGATCCGCTCGATGGCGCGCTCGACGGCCGATTGCTCCGGGCGGGGCGGCTCGTCCTCCCCGTCCCGCGTTGGTCTGGTCCGGCTCGGGTCGCGGCGCTTCGGCATGAGCCAAGGCTAGACGGCGTCACACCTCGATCGCCAGCGCCCTTTACGCCCCGCGCACCGCCCAAAACGGATTTTCCTCAGGAAAAGACCTGCTCATATTTGGAATTATGCTCAATAAACCGTGGCGATGACGAGTTTTCATGCCTCGCCGATCGGCTCTGCTGGTCAGAGTGAGCGAGCGGTCAAGGCGTTGCAAGCTGTGGCCGGACGGGATCCGGTGATGCGCGGATCCTGGGATGAAGGGATCACCGGATCCGGCGATCCCGGAACGGCCAGTCGATCACCCGGCTCGCGTAGAGCGCCCACCACACCATGACCGGTTGAAAGGCCAAGCGGGGTCCGTGGTACCACCATGTGTCCGGGATCGGCGGCACGGAGATGCCCTCGACCGCGTGCTTGATGTTGGCCGGGAACACGCAGACCGCGTAGAGCGCGAGGCCGATCCCCGCCGCCCGCCGCAGCCGGCGCGTCATGAGCGCCAACGCCGCCGCGATCTCGCACAGGCCTGTGCCGATCACCACGAGGCGCGGCTGCGGGACCCAGTCCGGCATGATCGGCAGGAACTGGTCGGTGGCGACGAGATGCACCGCGCCGATGAATCCGTAGAGGCCGATCAGGCCGTAGCGCAGCAGGCGGCGGTCGTCCCCGTCGGTCATGGCCGGGCGGGATCAGGCGGAGCGGTCGGGCTTCGGGGGCTCGGGCGTCTCCCCCGCGGGCGATGACCCGCGGGCGGCCTCTTCGGCCTCGGTCCCGGCGCGCTCCATCGGCCCCGGCTGGGATGTGATGCGGCCCGTCACCGGATCCTTGGGCGAGACCGCGGCCTCGTTGGTCTGGTCCCGCTGCTCGTCGGCCATGCGCGTCCCCGTCCGGTTGTTGGTCCAGTCGGAGAACGCGTCTCGGCCAAAGGCGGTTCGCTGCGCCCGCCCCGGAAGGGACCGGCCCGGCAATCCGGGATCTCTCCGGACCGATGCGTCAGACCACGATGCCGTGCAGGTCGTGGGCCTCGGCGCGCTCGATCTTCACGGTGACGATGTCGCCCGGCCGCACCGGACGACGGGAGGCGACGTGGACCGTGCCGTCGATCTCCGGCGCGTCGGATTTCGAGCGCCCGCGCGCCACGGTCGGGCCGGTCTCGTCAATGATGACGGGGATGCGCTTGCCGACCTTCGCCCGCTGGAGCCGGAGCGAGACCGTTTCCTGGGCGGCCATGAAGCGGCGCTTGCGCTCGGCCTTGACCTCCGGCGGCACGGCCGCGCCGAGATCGTTGGCGGTCGCGCCCTTCACCGGCTCGTACTCGAAGCAGCCGACCCGCTCGAGCCGGGCCTCCTTGATCCACTCCAAGAGTTCCTCGAACTCCTCGTCGGTCTCCCCGGGGAAGCCGACGATGAAGGTCGAGCGGATGGCGAGGTCCGGGCAGGTCTCGCGCCAGCGCCGGATGCGCTCCAACTGGCGCTCTTGGTTGCCCGGCCGGCGCATCCGTTTGAGCACCGAGGGGCTCGCGTGCTGGAGCGGCATGTCGAGATACGGGAGGACCTTGCCCTCGGCCATCAGCGGGATGACCTCGTCGACATGCGGGTAGGGGTAGACGTAGTGCAGCCGCACCCAGGCCCCGAGCTCCCCGAGTTCCTTGGCGAGGTCGTAGAAGCGGGCCCGCACCTCGCGGTCCTGCCAGCGGCTCGTAGCGTAGCGGGTGTCGAGCCCGTAGGCCGAGGTGTCCTGCGAGACGACCAGGAGTTCCTTCACGCCGGCTTTGACCAGCTTCTCGGCCTCGCGCAGCACGTCCGCCGCGGGGCGGCTGACGAGATCGCCGCGCAGCGACGGGATGATGCAGAAGCTGCAGCGATTGTTGCAGCCCTCCGAGATCTTCAGATAGGCGTAGTGGCGCGGCGTCAGCTTGACGCCCTGCGGCGGGATCAGGTCGAGGAACGGGTCGTGGGCCGGCGGCACCGCCTCGTGGACGGCCGCCACCACCGATTCGTAGGCCTGCGGACCGGTAACCGCGAGCAGGTTCGGGTACTTTTCGCGGATCTCCTCCGGCTGCGCGCCCATGCAGCCCGTCACGATCACCCGGCCGTTCTCGGCCATGGCCTCGCCGATCGCGTGGAGCGACTCCGCCTTGGCCGAATCGAGGAAGCCGCAGGTGTTGACGATGACGACGTCCGCCCCGTCGTGGCGGCGCGACAGCTCGTAGCCCTCGGCGCGCAGATGGGTGAGGATGCGCTCGGAATCGACCAAGGCCTTGGGGCAGCCCAGCGACACGAACGAGATCCGCGGCGCGGCGGCGCCCTTGGTGTCCGAGGGGGAGGCGGTGGCGGTCATGACGGCTCGTCGTGGGCGGCGCCTCGCTGGGAGGGCCCGGGCATGTCGCGAAAATGGCGGTGAGGGCGCCGATATAGCCGCATTGGGGCGCAGTTGCGAGCGGAGCCGTACGGGATGCGGGAGGCCGCCGCGGTTCCCCCGCCGTTCTGTCGGTGCCGCCTCGCAATGACGCAGCGGACGCCCCTCACCGTGATCGCGGCACTACGCCGGAGCCATCCGGGCCGTCCACTTCACTTCGTGAATCGGTATTGACAAGCAATGATATGAGCTTGTGACGATTTCTTCATCCAAGACGTTGGCCGTCGGTGAGGCGGGGCGCATACCTCTCCCGCAGGCCCGGAACATGCGAGGCGATTGACGGCACGCCGTCGGACGCCCTTGGGTGGGGACGGCGCCGTCGCGACGCACGCCGAGGCGCGATCCGAGGCGCCATCTTTGGCATGACACCCTAGAAGACGATGGTCTGGACCCGCGCGATTCCCTTCCTCGACCCGGTCGCGGCGGCTGCCCGCCTCGCCCGGCTGCCCGGACTCGCCTTCCTCGACAGTGCCATGCACCACGACACGCTCGGCCGCGTCTCGGTGCTGGCCGCCGACCCGTTCGGCCGCTTCCGTTTCCGCGAGGGCCGCGCCACCCTCGACGGGCAGGCCGTGCCGGGCGCGCCGCTCGAGGCCCTGCGGGCCTGCCTCGCGCCCTACCGGCTCGCCCCCCAGCCGGACCTGCCGGCCTTTCCCGGCGCTGCGATCGGCTATTTCGCCTACGATCTCGGCGCGAGCCTGGAGCGGGTCGTCCCGCCCGCCCGCCGGGCCGGGCTGACCGACGACATCGCCTTCAACCTCTACGACACGCTGCTCGCGGTGGATCACGGCAGCGGCACCTGCCTCCTGATCGCCACGGGTTTCCCGGAGACCGACCCCGGGGCCCGGCGCGCCCGCGCGGAAAAGCGGCTCGACGCCTTCGCCGCCCTGCTGGCCGAGCCCGCCGAGACAGCGCCCGACAGGGCTGCGCCCAAGCTCGCATGGCGCACGAACCTATCGCGAGAAGCCTATGAAAAGGCTGTCGAAACCGTCAAGAATTACATCCGCGCGGGCGACATCTATCAGGCCAACATCGCCCAGCGCTTCGTCGCCGACCTGCCGCCCGGCTTCGATCCCTTCGCCTTTTACCGCCGCCTGCGCGCGACCAACCCCGCCACCTTCGGGGCCTATCTCGATGTCGACGGTCTGACGGTCGCGTCCTCCTCGCCGGAGCGCTTCCTGAAGCTGCAGGGGCGCGCGGTCGAGACGCGGCCGATCAAGGGTACGGTGCGGCGCGATCCCGATCCCGCCCGCGACGCCGAGGTCGCCGCCGCGCTCCAGGCCAATCCGAAGGAGCGGGCCGAGAACATCATGATCGTCGACCTGCTGCGCAACGACCTGTCGCGGGTCTGCGAGGCCGGAAGCGTGCGGGTGCCGGTCCTGTGCGGGCTGGAATCCTATGCCGGCATCCACCATCTCGTCTCGGTGGTCACCGGCACGCTCCGCGAGGAGGCCGACGCCCTCGACCTCATCCAGAAGACCTTTCCCGGCGGCTCGATCACCGGCGCGCCGAAGCTCAGGGCCATGGACATCATCACCGAGATCGAGGGCGACGCGCGGGAGCTCTATTGCGGGGCGATCGGGGCCCTCGGCTTCGACGGGTCGCTCGACACGTCGATCGCGATCCGCACCGTGTTCATGGACGATGCCCAGGCCGTGCTCCAGGCCGGCGGCGGCGTGACGCTCCTGTCCGAACCCGGTCCCGAATACGAGGAGACGCTGACCAAGGCCGCCCGGGTCTTCGCCGCGTTCGAGGAGGCCCCGTGATCCTCGTCGTCGACAATTACGATTCCTTCGTCTTCAACGTCGTGCGCTACTTCGAGGAGCTCGGCGAGACGGTCGACGTCGTGCGCAACGACGCCCTCGACGTCTCGGGCATCCGCGCCCGCGCCCCCGAGGCCGTGGTGATCTCGCCGGGACCCTGTACCCCGGCGGAGGCCGGGGTCAGCCTGCCGGCGATCCGCGAATTGTCCGGCGAAGTGCCGATCCTCGGCGTGTGCCTCGGCCATCAGGCGATCGGCGCGGCCTTCGGCGGACGGGTCGAGCGGGCCGGGCGCCCGCTCCACGGGCAGGCCACGCCGATCCGGCACGGCGGGGAGGGCCTGTTCGCGGGCCTGCCGCAGCCGATGCAGGTCGGGCGCTATCATTCGCTGATCGTGACGCCGACCCCGGAGATGGAGCGGCAGCTGTCCGTCGATGCCGTCTCGTCGGAGGGCGAGGTGATGGCCCTGTCGCATCGGGCGCACCCGACCTGGGGCATCCAGTTCCATCCGGAATCGGTGCTGACCGAGAACGGCCACGCGCTGTTCGCCAATTTCCTGAACGGCGCCCGCGCGTGGCGGGCGGGGCAGGGCCGGCCGCGCACCAGGGTGGCCGATGCTGTGGTGTGACGGGCGCCTCGTCGAGGGCGGCACCCTCCCCTTCGACATGGGCGACCGCGGGCTCCTGCTCGGCGACGGCGTGTTCGACACGGCGCTGGCGGTGCAGGGCCGGATCGCCTTCGAGACCGCCCATATCGACCGCCTCGTCGCCGCCGCCGCGACGCTCGGCTATCCCGCCGACCCGGAACGGATCCGCGCGGCGATGCGTGCCCTCGCCGAGGGCCTGCCGCTCGCGGCGATCCGCACCACGCTGACCCGCGGCTCCGGCCCCCGCGGCCTCGCCCCTCCCGCGGAGCCCGCGCCGTTCCTGTTCGCGAGCGCCGCCCCGGCGCGGCCCGGCCTGTTCTTCGCGCCCCTGCGGCTCCTGCCGACGGCGATCGCCCGCAACGAGACCTCGCCCGCCGCCCGCCTCAAGACACTCGGCTATCTCGACGCGGTGCTCGCCGCCCGCGCCGCCGCCGCCGCCGGGTTCGACGAAGCGTTGTTCCGCAACACGCGGGGGCGCGTGGCCTGCGCCGGGACCGGCAATCTCTTCGCATGGATCGGGGACGCGCTCGTGACGCCGCCCGCGGAGGAGGGCGTGCTGCCGGGCATCGTCCGGGCCGAGATTCTGTCGAGGATCGCGCCGGGCCTCGGCCTCGCCGTCGAGGAGCGCCCGCTCCTTCCCTCCGAACTGGAGCGGGCGGAGGCCGTGTTCGTCACTAACTCCCTGCGCCTGATCGCCCCCGTCGCGGCCATCGGCACGACGACCTACGACAGCGCCGGACACGCGACCGTGCGGCGGTTGTCGGACGGGTTGCGCGCGGCGGTGGCGGCCTCGTGCGGCGTCGCGCCGGATGCCGTGACCCCCTGATCCGAGGATGACGGGATCACAGGATCGCGGGACGCCGTGATCCTCCCATTCCATGCGTCCCATCCATCCCCCCTCATCCTGAGGTGCCCGCCTCGGCGGGCCTCGAAGGAGGGCTCCAGGGAACGCGCGAGACGCTGGAGCCCTCCTTCGAGGCCGCTTCGCGGCACCTCAGGATGAGGGGGATGGTGGGATGTGTGGGAGGCGGGTCGTTCAGACGAGATCGGCGCTCGTCACCCGCTGCACCCCCGCCCGCTCCATCGCGGCGAAGGCCTGCGCCGTGCCGTCGCGGTCGATGCCGCGCACGGCGTCCTCGATCACGTAGGTCTCGAACCCGGCGGCGCGGGCGTCGAGGGCCGACCAGAGGACGCAGTAATCGGTGGCGAGGCCGGCCAGGAACAGGCGGGTCAGACCGCGCTCGGTCAGGTAGCCGGCGAGCCCGGTGCGGGTCCGCCGGTCGGCCTCGAGGAAGGCGGAGTAGCTGTCGACCCCCGGGTGGTGGCCCTTGCGGATCACCAGTTCGGCCCGTTCCGCCTGAAGGCCCGGGGCGAGGGCGGCGCCGGGCGTGCCCTGCACGCAATGGTCCGGCCAGAGCCGCTGCTCGCCGTAGGCCATCGCCACCGTGTCGAAGGGCCGGCGGCCCGCATGGCGCGAGGCGAAGGAGGCGTGACCGGGCGGGTGCCAGTCCTGGGTCAGCACCATGTGCGGAAAGGCGGCGGCCAGCCGGTTGATCGGCCCGATCACGGCATCGCCTTCGGGGACCGCCAGCGCCCCACCGGGCAGGAAATCCGTCTGCACGTCGATGACGAGCAGGGTGTCGGTGGGTTCGCGCCGCATGCCAAGTCCAAACCCGAGTCCGGGGTGACGGAGCGCCCTGCCATCCGAGGGAGGCGGGGCGCCGCGCCGTGCCCAGGATGGTCGCATGGCCCGCGCGCGCGCCGGAATCCCCGCCGCCCGCATGGGTCCCCTGCACGGGCTCCCCTGCCCTGCGGCGAGGTCGGTGGAGCCCGGATCGAGGAAGCCCCTTACGGCGTCATCACCGTGGCGCCCGTGGTCTGCCGGTCGGCCAGATCGCGGTGCACCTGCGCCGCGTCGGCGAGCTTGGCGCGGGCATGGATCGGGATCTTCACCGCCCCGCTCGCCACGACCTCGAACAGCTCGGCGGCGTTGGCGTCGAGCTGTTCGCGGGTGGCGATGTGGGTGAAGAGGGTGGGGCGGGTGGCGTAGAGCGAACCCTTGGCGGCCAGGATGCCGATGTCGAACGCCTCGATCGGGCCCGAGGCCGAGCCGAAGCTGGCGAAGACGCCGCGGGGGCGCAGGCAATCGAGGGAGGCCGGGAAGGTCGCCTTGCCGACGCCGTCATAGACGACCGGAACCCCCTTCCCGCCCGTGATCTCCTTGACCCGGGCGGCGAAGTCCTCGTCGCGGTAGAGGATGACGTGGTCGCAGCCATGGGCGCGGGCGAGGTCGGCCTTCTCCGAAGTGCCGACGGTGCCGATCACGGTGGCACCGAGATGCTTGGCCCATTGCGTGGCGATGAGGCCGACGCCGCCGGCGGCTGCGTGGAACAGGATCGTGTCGCCGGGCTGCACCCGATAGGTCAGGCGCAGCAGGTAATGGGCGGTGAGGCCCTTCAGCATCATCGCGGCGGCGGTCTCGTCGGAGATCGCGTCGGGCACGTGGACGACGCCCTTGGTGTCGACCACGACCTCCTCGGCATAGGTGCCGACGGCGCCGGCATAGGCCACGCGCTCGCCGACGCGGAAATCGGTCACGCCCTCGCCCAGGGCATCGACGACGCCCGCGCCCTCCTTGCCGAGGGTGAAGGGAAGGCCCGCGGCCTTGTACTGGCCGGAGCGGAAGTAGATGTCGATGAAGTTGACGCCGATGGCGGTCTGGCGGACGCGGATCTGACCGGGGCCGGGCTCCGGCGTCGGGATGTCCTCGTAGACCATCGCCTCGGGGCCGCCATACTCGTGCACCCGGATCGCCTTCGGCATCGCGCTCTCTCCGTCCCTGTCGTCCGGCCCTCTCGGATGCCGGACATATCGGGCGCGGCGGCGGCGGCAAGCACTTTCGCGCGGATCGGCGCGGGATTCGGCCGCCGGCCCTGCCTATCCCTCCCGCACGGCGACGCGCATCCCCGTGCCGGACAGGCAGCGGCGAATGCGTTCGGCGATCTCGGGCGTCAGCTGATGGACATGGACATGCATCGTCGCGGTGTCCTCCGGCCGCACGCTCACCCGGTAGCGCAGGCCCTCGTCGCGCATCTGCCGCAGCAGGTTGGTGCTCGCCGTGGTCATCGCCGCGATGTGCTGCTCGATCAGGTCTGGCCGCATGCCGGGCGTCGCTCCTCTGGTGCCGTTCATCCGCGTCCCTGGCCGCCCGCCGAGGCCGTCGGCCGTGCCTCGGCATGGCCCTCGCCCGCCGCATCGGAGCCGTCGTCCCGGGGCGGGCGCACCTGACGGACCGGGGGGAACAGGTGGGACAGGCCCTGCGCCACGCCCACGAGCACGGGATCGTAGGGCGAGCCGAAATCGGCCGAGGTGACCTCGGGCCGGGCAGTGATGAATGTCCGCACGGTTACGCCCCCTCAGACGTCTGCTCCGCGCCCTGTGTCGCGCGCGATTCCGCTGTGTCGTCCGGCCCGGGTCGCCGCTTCCGGCGAGCCGACAACATAAGTTGCCAATTCGCCCGGGCGGATTTGGTTTCATCGCGTCGCGTCGTCTTGTCGCCGCCGCGGCCTCGCCGGGGCTCTCGGTCCGGGGGTCGCGCGCCCTTGACCCGGCCGGTGCGCAACCTCTGTTAGGACGGGGGCGGCCACCCTCCCCCATTGCCGGCTTTGCCGCCCTCTTGCGCCGCCCCAAGGAGCCCTGTCGCCGTGACGGTCCCGGTTCAGACTCGCGCCCTCCCCGCCGTCCCGCCCCGCTTCGAGGCGGCGGTGGTCGGCGCCGGGGCGGCCGGGCTCGCCGCGGCCCTGGCGCTCGCCCGCGACGGGGTGGCGACCGCCCTGGTCGGGCGCCACGCTCCGGTCGCCGACGGGCGCACCGTCGCGCTGCTCGACGGCTCGGTGCGGCTGCTCGCGGCGCTCGGCGCCTGGGCCGAGATCGCCCCGCACGCGGCGCCGCTCGCCGAGATGCATCTGATCGACGACACCGGCAGCCTGTTCCGCCCGCCGCCCGCCCGCTTCTCCGCGACCGAGATCGGCCTCGATGCCTTCGGCTGGAACGTCGAGAGCGCCCGCCTCGTCGAGACCCTGCGTCGGCAGGCCCGCACCACCCCCGGCCTGACCCTGTTCGAGGCGGATTCCACCGGGATGCAGACCGGACCGGACGCGGCGATCCTCACCCTGACGGACGGGCGCAGCCTCGCGGCCCAGCTCGTCGTCGCGGCCGACGGGGGGCGCTCGCCGCTGCGGCAGGCGGCGGGTCTGCGCACCCGCGAATGGTCCTACCCGCAGGCGGCGCTGACGACCCTGCTCGCGCATGAGCGGCCCCACCGCGACGTCTCCACCGAGTTCCACACCCGCAACGGGCCCTTCACCCTGGTGCCCCTGCCCGGCGGGCACCGCTCCAGTCTCGTCTGGGTCACCGGCGAGCGGGCGGCCAAGCGCCTGTCCGGCCTCGACGACACGGCGTTGGCGGCGGCGGTGGAGCATCAGGCCCGCTCGATGCTCGGTGCCATGCGGATCGACGGGCCGCGCGGCCTCGTGCCGATGCGCGGGCTCTCGGTGGCGAGCCCGGTGGGCGAGCGGCTCGCCCTGATCGGCGAGTCCGCCCACGTCTTCCCGCCGATCGGCGCGCAGGGGCTCAATCTCGGACTGCGCGACGCCGCCGCCCTGCGCGACGCCGTCCTCTCCGCCCGCGAGGCCGGGCGCGATCCCGGCACCGCCGCCGCGCTCGCGGGCTTCGCCCGGGGCCGCGGCATCGATGCCCGCCTGCGCGGGGCCGCGGTCGACATGCTCAACCGCTCGCTGCTCACCGATCTCGTGCCGGTCGATGCCCTGCGCGGGCTCGGCCTCGTCGTCCTCTCCTCGATCGCGCCCCTGCGCCGCCTCGTCATGCGCGAGGGCGTGCAGCCGCGGCTCGGAGCGCCCCGGCTGATGCGGTGAGGGTTCGGGATCCCGGCCTCTCCGTCACCGGCGGCGAAGGTCACAGAAAATCGCCGTAGAGATCGACGGTCTCGAAGCCCCGTTCGCGCAGGCGCTCGGCCAGCACCCGCCGATGGCAGAGGGCGGGGTCGCGCTCGAAGCAGAGCAGGCAGGTGGGGGCGCGGGCGGCGAGTTCGGCCAGCCCGTCGAGGGCCAGCCCGCCATCGGCGGTGTCGAGCACCTCCTCGCAGTAGATCCGACGCATCAGTCCGGCATCGTGGGCCCGGGCGGCCTCGCGACCGGATTTCGGGGTGCCGAGACTTCGGAAATGCGCGTAGCCGAGGCCGGCTTCCTCCAGACCCGCCTTGAGCGCGCCCTTCGAGAAGCCGCGCTTGCGCGAATTGGCCACCGCCCGCACGTCGGTGAGGATGGCGACGCCCGCCTCCTTGAGCGCGGCGTGCAGCCGCTCCGGGGCGAGGCCTTCGTATCCGATGGTAAACAGAGTGTAGCGCATGGGACGCTGGCTCGAAAAATCAGAGGGCGCAATGAATTAAGCCGGAGCATCGCCCCGTTCTGGGCGGCTCGTACCGGCCTATGTGCCCGGCTTGCAACGTGTTCCGGAAATCCGCCGCAATGCTGGCAAAGCTCTGTTAACCGCCCGTAGGGCATCGAATACCCATTGATTTCGCACGCGGGAAGTGGCGGGCCGTCGATGTCGCAGGACACCGGGTATACCTCTGAACGCCGTGCGGCCTCCCGCACCTGGCTGAAGCGGGGGCTTGCCGCCCTTCTGCTTTCCGGGCTCGCGGCCTGCGCCTCGCAGAACGACTTCTACCCCACCAAGGGCGACGTGAAGCCCCATCCGGGGGTGGCCAAGGCCAAGAACCACCCGATCCAGGGCATCGACATCTCCAAATGGCAGGGCCCGATCGATTGGGCCTCGGTGAGGAGCGCGGGCACGCAGTTCGCCTTCATCAAGGCGACCGAGGGCGGCGACCATGTCGACGAGCGGTTCCGCGAGAACTGGGACGGGGCGGGCCGGGCCGGCGTGCCGCGGGGCGCCTATCACTTCGTGTTCTGGTGCCGCTCGGCCGAGGACCAGATGGCCTGGTTCAAGAAGAACGTGCCGAACGATCCGACCGCCCTGCCCCCGGTGCTCGACGTGGAGTGGAACGGGCATTCGGCCAAGTGCCCGAAGAAGCTGCCCAAGGCCCAGGCCCTCGCCATGACCCGCTACATGCTGGAGGAGATGGAGCGCTACACCGGCAAGCGGCCGATCATCTACACCGACATCACCTTCCACAAGGACGTGCTGGAAGACGAACTGCCCGACTATCCCCACTGGGTCCGCTCCACCGCGGCCGAGCCGGAACAGCGTTACGCCAACCGCAAGTGGATGCTGTGGCAGTTCACCTCGACCGGCCGGGTGCCCGGCGTGCGCGGCGACGTGGACCGCAACGCCTTCTACGGCAGCCCGAAGGAATGGGCCTCCTTCCTCGCCACCGATTGCGATCCGCGCGACCACCGGCATCTCGCCTCGCAGGGATTGTGCACCGAGAAGTAGTAGGGCAGAAAGCCGGCGCGGTCGGCTGCGCGCCCGACGCGGGCGACGGGGGACGTCGGGGCGGATGCCCGGACGTCAACCTATGTTGTCGCCGGGCGTGATCGCGGGCCTATCGAATGCGATGAGGCGGTGCAGCGCGGGATTTTTCGCGTCCGGCGAAGATTTTGTCTACTTGTAGACAGACGTCGGGGCGGGGCTCGCGCTAGGAGCGCCGCATCCCCCGACGGACTCGAGCCTGTTCATGCCTTCGGCCCTGGAGCGCTGCTTCGAAGGCAACCTCCTTCTGAAATCCCTGCAGCCCGAGGATCGCGCCCTGCTGCTGCCGCATGCCGAGCGGCTCGAATATCCCCGCGGCGCCACTTTGTTCGCGGCGGGGCGCGAGGTCGATTTCATCAGCTTCCCCCTCGACCAGACGGTCGTGACGCTTCTCATCTCGATGATCGACGGGCGCAGTGCCGAGACTGCCACGATCGGCCGGGAGGGCGCGGTCGGCGGCGTGGTCAGCAATGGCGGCCTTCCCGCCTCGACCCATGCCCTGGTGCAGATCGCCGGTCCGGTGCTGCGGATGGACTCGGCCCGGCTCCAGGAGGCCAAAAGGCGCTCCGAGAGCCTGCGCAACCTGTTCACCCGCTACTCGGATTGCCTGCTCGCGCAGGTGCTGCAATCGGTGGCCTGCAACGCCCTCCACCCGATCGAGGAACGCTGCCTGCGCTGGCTGCTGACCCTGCAGGATCGGCTGGCGAGCGACGTGCTGCCGATCACCCAGGAATCGCTGGCGGCGATGCTCGGGGTCCAGCGGACCTACCTGACGCGCATCCTCAGGATGCTGCAACAGCAGGGACTGATCGAGGTCGGGCGCGGGCGCATCACCATCTTGGACCGGGCCGAGACCGAAGCGGTGGCCTGCGAGTGCCATTCCTGCGTCAAACGTCATTTCGAGACGGTGCTGGGTGCGGTCTATGCTCCAAATGGTCGCCTTGTTGCGATCGACCCACCCACCTAAAGCGCTGCCTGCCGGGATGACGCAGCCGTCGGACGAACATCTCGCGCGCGGCGGCCGTTGCGAACAGGAGCCGGGTTGCCGAGCCCGCGGCGAACGGGATGAAGGGGCGAACCGCGACCATGATCGAGGCCAGGATCAAGGTCATGACCGAGGTCGTGACATGCAGCGAGCCCGTCCACGCCGATGAGCCCCTTGCCTGACGCCTCCGTCGCGGCCGGATTCGCCGAGAGGCGCGCCGCGCTCGCGCGCTACGGCATCCTCGACACGCTGCCCGAGCAGGATTTCGACGATGCGGTCGCCCTCGCCGCGCAGCTCTGCGCCGCGCCGACCGCCCTCGTCAGCCTCGTCACCGAGGACCGGCAATGGTTCAAGGCGCGGCTCGGGTTCAGCGCCCCCGAGACCGGCCTCGACCGCTCGGTCTGCTCCCACACGCTCGGCCTGCGCGACGTCCTCATCATCCCCGATCTCGCCGCGGATGACCGCACCCGCACCAACCCTCTGGTCACGGGGGCGCCGGGGATGCGCTTCTACGCGGGCGCGCCGCTGATCACGCCCGAGAATGTCGCGATCGGAGCCCTGTGCGTGCTCGACGTGGTGCCCCGGCCCGAGGGCCTGAGCCCGGCCCAGAAGGCGGGACTGGCGGCGCTCGCTCGTTCGGTGATGACCAAGTTCGAGCTGCGCCGGGCGGCCCTGTCCCGCCGGGCGGAGATCGCCGCGCTGGCCGAGAGCGAGCTGCGCCTGCGGCTCGCCGTCGAGGCGACCGGCATCGGCACCTTCGACTACGACCTCACCGCGAACACGCTGCGCTGGGACGGGCGCACCCGCGCCCTGTTCGGGGTCGGCCCGGACGTTCCGGTGAGCTACGAGGGCAGCTTCCTGCCGCGCATTCACCCCGAGGACCGGGCGCGGACCGACGCCGCCGTGCGCGCCGCCCTCGATCCCGACGGCCCCGGCCGGTTCGATTGCGAGTACCGCACGATCGCTTCCGACGGCACGGTGCTCCACCGCGTCGCCGCCCGCGGCGCCCTCGTCGCGGAGGAGGGCCGGGCGCTCCGCTTCGTCGGTACGGTGCGCGACGTGACCGCCCAGCGCGCCGCCCTGGGGGCGCTTGCCGCCACCGAGGAGCGGCTGCGGCTGGCCACCCGGGCCACCAACGACGCCATCTGGGACTGGGACCTCGTCGCGGACCACGTGATGTGGAACGAGGCGCTGGAGGTGGCCTATGGCTGGACGCCGGAGACGGTCGAGCCCACCGGCCGCTGGTGGCTCGACCGCATACACCCGGACGACCGGGCCCGGATCGAGGCCGATATCCGCTCCGTCATCGACGGGACCGGCCATGACTGGCGCCACGAATACCGGTTCCGCCGTCGGGACGGGACCTATGCCGAGGTGTTCGACCGCGGCTCGATGGTGCGCGACGCCCGGGGAGAGCCCCTGCGGATGATCGGCGCCATGCTCGATCTGACCGAGCGCAACCGCGTCTCGGGCCAGCTCCGGGCGGTGTTCGAGGGCGCCAATGTCGGCATCGTCCAGATCGACCCGCGCACGCTGGTCGCGCTGGAGGTGAACGCCAAGCTCTGCACGATCTGGGGCGCGGAGGAATCCGACATCGTCGGCCATTCGGTGGCGAAATGGACGCCGCTGGAGGATACGGACGAGCGCGACCGCCTGCACCGTCGGTTGGCGGCGGGCGAGATCATGCGCGAGACCCTGGAGAAGCGCTATCGCCGCAAGGACGGGCGCCTGATCTGGGGCCGCGTCAACCTCGTCTCGCAGGTGAACGGCGACGCCCTGCTGACCACCGCGATGATCGAGGACATCACGGAGGAGAAGCGGGTCGAGACCCGCCAGCGGGCCCTGATCGAGCTCGGCGACCGCCTGCGCGATGCCTCCGACGCCGCCGAGGTCTCCGGCATCGCCGCCGCGATCCTCGGGCGCACGCTCGGCCTGTCGCGGGCGGGTTATTCCGCCATCGAGCCGGCCACCGGCCGGTTTCGGATCGAGCGCGACTGGACCGACGGGGCGTCGAGCCTCGCCGGCAGCCATCCCCTCGATCTCGTCCCGGCGACGATGGCGCGCCTGCGGCAGGGCGAGATCCTCGTGATCGCCGACGTCGCCGCCGATCCGGCCCTGGCGCCGGATGCGACGAGCTATGCCGGGCTCCTCACCCGCGCCCAGATCAAGGTGCCGCTGCTGCGCCGGAGCGAGCTCGTCGGCCTGCTCTTCGCCCATGCCGCCGAGCCCCGTACCTGGGAGCCGGGGGAGATCGGCTTCGTGCGGGAAGTGGCCGACCGGGTCTGGGCGACCCTGAGCCGGCTCCAGGCGGAGGAGCAGCAGCGCGTCCTCAACCGCGAGCTGAGCCACCGCCTCAAGAACACCCTGACCATGGCCCAGGCCATCGCCTCGCAGACCCTGCGCAACGTCACCGATGTCGGCTCGGTGAAGGAGGCGCTGGTGGCCCGCCTCGTGGCGCTCGGCAAGGCGCACGACATCCTGCTCTCGGGGGAGGGCGAGGGGGCGGGGCTGGAAGCGGTGCTCGCGGGTGCGCTCGCCATCCACGACGACGGCGAGCCCGACCGCATCCGCCTGTCGGGGCCGGCGATCGAGGTCGGCCCCAAGGCCGCGCTGTCGCTCTCGCTGATGATCCACGAACTCGCCACCAACGCCGCCAAGTACGGCGCCTTCTCGGTGCCCGGCGGGCGCGTCGGCCTGGAATGGACCATCGAGACTGGGCCGGAGGGCAGGGCAGGCCCCGACGCCCTCGTCCGCATGGTCTGGACCGAGAGCGGCGGCCCCCCGGTCGCGGTGCCGTCGCGCAAGGGCTTCGGGTCGCGCCTGATCGAGCGCGGCCTGTCCGGGGCCGTCGGCGGCGAGACCCGGACCGACTATGCGCCCGACGGCGTCGTCTGCCGCATCACCGCGCCGCTCGGGGGACTCCTCGAGAAGGAATGAGGGGCCCGGCGCCCCGGGCCGGCGCGGCATTTCCACGCTCGCGCGGCAACGAACCGGCGTCTCGCCGCTTGTCGCAGGGATCCGGCCCGAGGAACCCCGATGGACGAGACCGCCTCCCCTGCCGAATCCTCGCCCCGCGGTGACGGCGCGGGTCCGCTCGCCCTGATCGTCGAGGGCGATGCGATCCAGCGCATGGGAACGGTGGATTGCGTGGCGGCGGCGGGCTTCGCGGTGATCGAGGCGTGGAACGGCCCGACGGCCTTGCGCCAGATCGAGCGGCATCCCGACCTGCGCCTCGTCGTCATTGACGCCGACCTCGCCGATCCCGACGGACGCTTCGCCCTGGTCCACACCGTGGCCCATCGCCGGCCCCGCCTCGTCCTCGTCGCGGTCTCGGCGGGTCCGGCACCGGAGCCGGACGCCCTCCCCCGCGCCGTGCGCTTCGCGGCCAAACCCCTGACGGCGGCGCTCGCGCAGGCGATCCGGGACGGGTTAGGGACATCCTCCGTCGCGCCCTCACCGCGCTGAGGCGCCGGTTTCGGGGCGCCGGGCGGCACCAGAGACGGAACTCAGGACGTCCCCGGAGCGGATCCCCGTGATCGAAGTGACATCGTCGGCGGAGTGGCAGCCGTTGCGGGCGGCGGACATGGCGCGGGTCGACGCGATCGCGGGGCAGATCCATGCCGGTCTGCCGGAGCGGCCTGCGGTGCTGGCGGAGAAGCGCGACCTCTCCCCCGCCACCTGCCTGAAGCTCGTGCTCGACGGGTCCATCGTCGGATACGGGCTCGCTCACCCGTGGATCCTGCACGATGTGCCGCCGCTCGACGCATTCCTGACCGCGCTGCCGCCATCGCCGAGCTGCCTCTACGTCCACGACGTCGCGATTCTTTCCGAAGCGCGCGGCCGGCAAGCCGCCGCCCACTACATCGCCAGCCTCACGGCGCAGGCGCGCGTCTTCGGGATCGCGCATCTCGCCTGCGTCTCGGTCTACGGCACCGTCGGATTGTGGGCGGGGCTCGGCTTCACGGTGCGGGACGATCCGGGTTTGCGGGCGAAGCTGTCGAGCTACGGCGACAGTGCCCGGTACATGACGGCGAGGATTCGAGAGACCGCCTGACCGGCTCGTCCCCCAACCCCCTCATCCTGAGCTGCCCCTTGCCTCGGCAAGGGGCCTCGAAGGAGGGCTCCAACTCGCTGAGCGATCCCTTGGGCCCTCCTTCGAGGCGCCGCCTTCGGCTGCGCACTTCAGGATGAGGGGGGGTAGGATGGCGCTGCGGTGAAGTCCCTCAAACGTCACTCCGCCGGGACCGGCCGCCCCTCCCCGCTCTCTGCCGTCTTCGCATCGCCCCGCAGCCGCTCGGCGGCGATGTAGAACACGGGCGTGACGAACAGGGTCAGGATGGTGGCCACCACGAGGCCGCCGATCACCACCGTGCCCATGGAGAGCCGGGCGTTGGCGCCCGCCCCGCTGGCGATGGCGAGCGGCACGGCGCCGAGGATGAAGGCGAAGGAGGTCATCAGGATCGGGCGCATGCGCATCCGGGTGGCGTGCTTGGCCGCCTCCAGCGCGTCCTCGCCCTTGGCCCGCAATTCCTCGGCGAAGGACACGAGCAGGATCGAGTTCTTGGCGGCCAGTCCGACGAGGAGCAGCAGCCCGATCTGCCCGAACACGTCGAGGGGCATGTCGCGCAGGGCCAGGAAGCCGATCGCGCCGAAGATCGCGAGCGGCGTGGCGAGCAGGATCACGAGGGGCAGGCGCACCGATTCGTACTGCCCGGCGAGGAAGCAGAAGATCATGAACACGCCGAGCCCGAAGATGAGCGGCGCGAAGCTGCCGGCGATCTTCTCCTGGTAAGCCACCTCGGTCCACTCGATCGAGAAGTTGCGCGGCAATTCGGAGGACAGGCGCTCGACCGCCTCCAGGATCGTGCCGGAGGAGGAGGTCGGCTCGATGGTGATCGCTACCTCGATCGCCGGATAGGTGTTGTAGGACAGGACCGCCGTCGGTCCGGTGGTGAACTTCGCCTGGACCAGCGAGCCGAGGCGCACCGGCTGCCCGTCGGCGTTCAGGACGGTCAGCGCCTCCAGATCCTGGAACACGCGGCGGCCCGAGGCCTCGCTCTGGACATAGACCTGGTAGACGAAGCCGAAGCGGTTGAAGAGGTTGACGAAACTCGACCCGACATAGGTGCCGAGCGCCTCGAACAAGCGCGAGAGCGGCACGCCGAGCTGCTCGGCCTTGGCCCGGTCGATGTCGAGGCGGATCTGCGGCACGCCCCATTCGGTGGTCGGCGTCGCCCCGCTGACGCCGGGCAAAGCCTTGATCTTCTCGATGAACGCGTTGGCTGTCTTGGCGAGTCCGAGGCCGCCATTGCCGGAGCGGTCCTGGATTTCGAGCGTCAGGCCGCCGCGGCTGCCGAGGCCGGGGAGCGGCGAGGGATTGGCGATGCGCACCTGCCCGTCGGGATCGTGCTTGAAGCGCTCCTCCATGTCGCGGATCAGGTCGTTCACGGTCGTCGTGCGCTCGTCCCAGGGCTTCATCACCGGGATGTTGAAGCCGTAGAACGGGGCCACCGTGTCGGCGAGGAACGAGCGGCCGGACACGCCGATGGTGTGGTCGACGTCGTCGCGGGCGCGCAAGACCTCGCCGAAGCGGGCGTTCATCGCCTCGGTGCGCTGGACCGAGGCGCCGAGCGGCATCGCCACCTCGGCGTAGAGATAGCCCTGGTCCTCCTCCGGCACGAAGCCGGTCGGGCGCTGCATCAGGAGCAGCGCCGTCGCCCCGGCGAAGAGCGCGAAGACGACGAGCGTCAGCACGACGCGACGCGACAGGAACCCGATCGACGCGACGATGAAGCCCGCAATCCGCTCCAGGGCGGTGTTGAACCAGTCGAGCGGGCGCTGCCACCACGGGCGGCGGTATCCGTGCTCGTGCGGGCGCAGCAGCAGCCCGCAGAGCGCCGGCGTCAGGGTGAGCGAGACGATCGCCGAGATCAGCACCGAGATCGCGATGGTGAGCGCGAATTGGTTGTAGAGCTGGCCGGTCAGCCCCGGGATGAAGGCCACCGGCACGAAGAGCGCCGCGAGCACCAGGGTCGTGGCGATGACCGGCCCGCCGACCTCGTTGACGGCCGCCCGCGCGGCGGGCTTGGGGTCCTGCCCCTCCGCCATCAGCCGCTCGGTGTTCTCGACGACGATGATGGCGTCGTCCACCACCAGCCCCACCGCCAGCACGAGGCCGAGCAGGCTCAGGGTGTTGAAGGAGAAGCCGAGGAGCGCCATCGGCCCGAAGGTGCCGATCAGCGCCACCGGCACGGCGATGGTCGGGATCAGCGTCGCGCGCCAGTTCTGGAGAAACAGATAGGTGACGACGGTGACGATCAAGATCGCCTCGATCAGCGTCCGCACCACCTCGTAGATCGCTTCCTTGACGAACTCGGTGGAATCGAGCGCGATCTTGTAGTGCAGACCCGGCGGAAACCGCTTGGCGAGATCCGCCATGGTCTCGCGCGTCCCGTTCATCACGTCGACCGCATTGGCGTCGGGGTTCTGGAAGATGCCGAGCGTCGCCGCCTGCTTGCCGTCGAAGTTCGAGGTGACGCCGTATTGCTCGGATCCGAGCTCCACCCGGCCGACATCGGCGACGCGCACCACCGAGCCGTCGGCATTGGCCCGCAGGACGATGTTGGCGAATTCCTCCGGCTTCACCAGCCGGCCCTTGGTGACGAGTTGCAGCTCGAAGGGCGTCGCCCGGTCCATCGGCAGCTTGCCGAGCGAGCCGGTGGTCACCTGCGCGTTCTGCGCCTGGATCGCTTGGAGCACCGTCTCGGTCGCCATGCCGAGCGCTTCCATCCTGGCCGGGTCGAGCCAGACGCGCATGGCGTAGCGCATGTTCGAGAAGTTGAGGATGCGGCCCATGCCGGTGACCCGGCGCAGGGGCTTGATCACCTGGGTCTCGGCGTAATTGGCCAGGAACAGCTCGTCGAAGCCGGTGCCCTCGTCGGCGTAGAGCACGACGTTGCCGAGACGCTGGCGCGAGGACTTCTGGATTTCGAGACCTTGGTCGCGGACGGCCTGGGGCAGTTTGGCTTCCGCCCGGCTCGAGCGGGTCAGCACCTCGGCGGCGGCCGCGTCGAGATTCGAGCCGACTTCGAAGGTGGCGTCCACCGAGACGCTGCCATCGGCCGAGGAGGTCGACTGGATGTAGATGAGGCTCGGCGCCCCGTTGATCTCCTGCTCCAGCGGGATCGCGATCGATTCGTAAGCCTGCTGGGCGGAGGCGCCCGGATAGGTCGCCTGGATGTTGACGACGGGGGGCGCGATCTCCGGATATTGCGCCACCGGCAGGGTCAGCCCGGCGACGACGCCGATCGTCGTGATGATGATCGAGATCACCGCGGCGAGGATCGGCCGGTCGACGAACGTGGCGAACATGGGCCGGGCGCGTCTCCGGAATTGTTTTGCACGAGGCAGCGAAGAGTCCGCGTGCAACGTCTTGGGCTTCAGCGTGTTCCCCCACCTGCCGCGCCGCCCCGTCGGGACGGGCCCGCGGCGCCGGGAAGGGGGGCTTCGTGCGGTCAGGCGTCGGTTTCGTCATCGCCGGCATCGTCATCGGGGCGATGGGGATCGCGGGCGGCGCGTGGTGGGGGATGGGCCGTCCGATCCCGGGCTTCCTCGCCCACCATCTCAAGGTGGATCAGCGCAACAAGGCCAAGCAGAAGGAGGAGCCGGCGCTCGCCGTGAAGGTGGTGCCGGCCGAGCAGGCCGAGGTTCCCGTCGCCTTCGAGTATACCGGCACCATCGTCTCGCCCCGCGACGCGGAACTCCAGGCGCGGGTGACCGGCATCGTGGTGGAGCGCGCCTTCGAGCCCGGCGGCCACGTCAAGAAGGGGCAGGTGCTGTTCCGCATCGATCCGCGGCCCTTCGAAGTGGCGCTGCAATCGGCGACCGCGCTCCGCGATCAGGCCAAGGCCACCCTCGACTTCGCCCAGGCCGAGGTGAACCGCACCGAGCAACTCGCCGACAAGGGCTTCGCCACCGAGCAGCGCGCCCAGCAGAACCAGTCGAACCTCGCCACCGCGACCGCCAAGCTCAACGAGGCGGAAGCCGCCATCGCCCGGCAGAAGCTCAACCTCGACTACGCGGTGATCCGCGCGCCGATCGACGGGCGCTCGTCGCTGTCGCTCACCAATATCGGCGACATGGTGATCGAGAATCAGACCCGCCTCGTCTCGGTGGTGCAGGTGAACCCGATCGACGTGCAGATGGCGCTCTCCTCCGAGGACGCGGAGGCCGTTCGGGTGGCGCTGGCCGAGAAGAGGGCCA
The DNA here is from genome assembly GCF_022179765.1 of Methylorubrum suomiense. Taxonomy (GTDB): domain Bacteria; phylum Pseudomonadota; class Alphaproteobacteria; order Rhizobiales; family Beijerinckiaceae; genus Methylobacterium; species Methylobacterium suomiense. Next base: position 105,297 of record NZ_BPRE01000003.1, read on the forward strand.
AGGTCCAGCTCCTCGACGTGCAGCGCGAGCCCGTGCGCGAGGCCACGATCTATCGCCTCGACAACCGCTTCGATCCTCGCACCGGCCGCCGGCTGATCCAGGCGTGGCTCGACAATGCCGACGAGCGCTACCTGCCCGGCCGCTTCGTGCGCGCCCGCATCGAGGTCGGACGCCAGGAGCGGCTGCTGGTGCCGACCATCGCGCTGTCGGCCCAGCTCGACCAGCAGGTGGTCTGGACGGTGGACGACCAGAACACGGTTCACATGACCGCGATCGAGGTCGGGGATGCCTACGGCGACCGGACCGCGGTGCTCAAGGGCCTCAAGCCCGGCACCCGGGTTGTGGTCGATCACCTCCAGAGCCTGAGCCAGAACCTGAAGGTCGAGCCGCGGGTGAGCGAGCCGGTGAAGGCCGTCGAGAACACGCCCGCCGCCGGCGAGGCGCGGCATTGATGCCGATCGTCAGGGGAGAGCGAGGTCCGGGTCTTGCGGCGCGGACCGCGCGCGCAGCCCCGGCCGTTCCCACCGGGACACGCGCGAGACCAGGAGCGAGACAGGGACGATGACGCTTCTCACCATGCCGGCCTTGCATGCCCTCGTGTTCGTGCTGGGCTGCGCCCTGATCCATGCCGCCCGCGCCCATGCCGCGGCCCTGGCCCGCGTGCTGACCGAGGCGGTGCTGCTGCTCGCCATCCTTCTGCTGGTCAGCGCCGCCATCAACTCGGCGGTCGAGGCCACCCTCGGCGGGACCGGCCCCTACGATGGGATCGTGGCGCTGGACACGCCCTGAGCCGGGTCGCGGGTCAGGCCGCCCGCACCTGCTCCAGGAACCCGCCGACCTCCCGCCTCAGGGCCGATGCCTGACGGGCGAGGTCGCTCGCCGCCCCCAGAACCTGGGTCGAGCCGGCGCTGGCGCCGACGGCGGCGTTCGCCACGCCCGCGACGGTGTCGGAGACGGTGCGGGTGCCGTGCGAGGTCTCGACCGTGGTGCGGGCGATCTCGGCGGTGGCCGCGCCCTGCTGCTCGACCGCCGCGGCGATGTCGCCGGAGATCCGCGCCAGCGCGCGGATGGTGCGGCCGACCCCGCCGATGCCGGCGACCGACGCTTCGCCCGAGGCGGCGATCTCGGCCACGCGCCCGGCGATCTCCTCCGTCGCCCGGGCGGTCTGACCGGCGAGCTCCTTCACCTCCGCCGCGACGACCGCGAAGCCGCGCCCCGCCTCACCGGCCCGGGCCGCCTCAATGGTGGCGTTCAACGCCAGGAGGTTGGTTTGCCCGGCAATGTCCGAGATCAACCCGACGATCCGGGCGATGCCGCCCGCGGCCCCCGCCAGCCGTTCGACCTCCGCGGCGGTGCGGGCGGCGTCCGCCTCGGCATGGGCCGCGGCGCCGGCCGAGGCGACGACCTGCCCGCCGATCTCGCGGATCGAGGCAGACAGCTCCTCGGTCGCCGCGGCGATGGTGTCGGAGGCGAGCGCCGCCTTCTCCGAGGCCGCCGCCGCCGCGGCGCTCAGGGCGGAGGTCTCGTCCGCCGCCGCGTTCATGGCGCGGGCGGCGCCCTCCAGCTGCTGGGCCGCCGTCGAGACCGCCTCGACGATGCCGCCGACCCGGGCCTCGAAGCCGTCGGCGATGTCCAGCATCGCCGCGCGGCGGCGCACCGCCTCCTCCTGCGTGCTCTGTTCCCGGGCGGCGCGGGTGCGAGCCCGCTCGGCCACGCTGTCGCGGAACGCCGCCGCCGCCGCCGCGATGGCGCGCAGTTCGTGCGGGCCCTTCACCGGCACCTCGACCGTGGTGTCGCCCTGCCCGATCGCCGTGAGGGCCTTCGCCATGCGGCTCAGGGGCCGTGCGATGGCCGAGCCGAGGGCGAAGGCGAGCGCCACCGACAGGGCCAGCATCGCCAGCAATCCGGCGGACCACAGGGCGGCGGCCCGCTCGGCCCGGGCGCGGGCGGCCCCCGCCTCCCGGCCGAGCGATCCGGTGAGCTGGTCCTCGATCGCCTTGAGCCCGTCGATGCGCTGGGTCGCCAGCCGGAACCAGCCCTTGGCATCGGTGAAGGCGGGCGCCTGCCCCGGCACGGTGCCGAGGGCGATCCCGCGGATGCGAGCGACCGCGCGGGCCGGCTCGGCGGCATTGGCCGCGTCGAGGCTCTCCACGTCCTCGGCCGGGCTCGCGGCCCGGAACAGTCGCTCGTAGGTGTCCTGATCGGCCGCGAGGCCGGCCAGCCTGCGGTAGCCCGGCAGGTCGAGGCTGCCCGCGGCGAAGGCCGCGGAGGCCGCGGCCCGTTCCTGGCCGGCGACTTCCTTGAGCGACAGGAAGGCCGAATAGGCCGCGATCCGCGCGCCCACCGCCGGGTCGGCGGCGACCTGCCCGACCTCGCGCACGAGGGCGAGCGCCTCGGCGATGACCCCGGAATAGAGCGCGAGATTGGCCGGCACGGCCGTCTCCAGGCGGTCGACGGCGCCGCGATGCGGCTCGATCCGGCCCAGGGCCGCCCGCAGGGCGCCGGCCTTGCCGGCGACGCCCTCGCCCGCCTCCACCGGCTCGGCCGCCGGGGCGATGGCATCGAGCGCGACCAGAAGCGCCGCGCGGGCGCCGTCGGTCAGCTGGCGCTGGGCGGCGAGTTCGGGACCGAATTGCGCGCCCTTCGAGCCGAGGAACAGGGACGAGGCGCCACGCTCCTTCTGCGCCTCGTGCACGAGGGCGCTGATCCGCGCCGACAGGCCGACGAGCGACTCCATCCGGGCCATCGTCCGGCCCTCCCCGATCCGTCCGTAGGCCGCCTCCCCGGCCACTCCGGCGAAGGCAAGACACGGGATCAGCGCCACGGCGACGATGCGCCCCCGCAACGAGCCGAACATCTTCGGTCCGGTCATGGGCGAACCGGATTGTCCGTGAATGGATGAGTTCAGCATCGCGCGGCCATCGTTCAGTATTTGCGGGAAGCGGCATGCGTTCTGTTCGTGAAAAATCGGTTGTCTTCTGTGTTTATTGATCAAAATTAGGCAGTTTGTATAATTTTTGTGCGGCGGGATCATAAATTGGGCGGGCGCGGTATCGCCCTCCCGGCCCTGGGTGGCGGTTCATCCGCCGGTACCAGCCGTCCGGCCTCCGACCGACTCCATCCCCTCGCCCCACCGGCGGAACCCCACGGGACCGGCCGTCTTGGATCGCAGGCTTGCGATACAGGCTGGGCACAAGCGCGGCGGCGCGAACCGGAGGACGAGCATGACGGCATCCGACCAGGGACAGGGCGGGGCGGGCGGGCGCTTCGACATCCATGCCATCGCCCGCGGCCTGCCGGAGGAGGCCGCGACGCTCCTCGTCGATGCCTATCTGTCCGACCGCGCGGCGGCGAGCGTCCGGGTCTTCCGCGTCTATCGTCCGACGCCGCCGCATTATCACGCCACCTGCGACGAGGCGCTCTACTGCGTCTCGGGCCGCGGCACCTTCTGGATGGGCGATGCCTCCGGCGAGGCCGAGTTCGGCCCGGGCCATCTCCTGCTGTTCGACCGGGGCACGGTCCACGCCCTGCCGAAGATCCTCGAAGAGCCGCTGGTCTTCCTCTCGGTCGATACCCCGCGCCGGGCGCCGACCGACATCGTCTTCGTGAATCCGGAGGACGGCACGCCGGCGACCTTCATGGCGCGCAATGCGGAGGGCGGCGGGACTTAGAGCATCGGCCCGGACGGGGGGGGGCCGGCTCACGGGAGAAAGCCGATGCGGCCTGCGGGTCCGTCACGCCGGCTGTCGGTGCCCCCTGCCCGCACAGCGGCCACGTCCCTGCGGAACCGCCGATCTCGGCCATGCGTCTGCGCGGGGCGGAGTCTGCGGCGCCCGCGCCACCTTGCCGACTTGATCGGCGTTGCCGTCGTACCCGTTCCGTTCTAGTGGTTTCGCGCGGCGCGGAACCCATCTGCGTTTTCGAAACCTGTTCCCGCGCAGCACACCCGCCCAACGCTTCGACGGCGCATCGGCGCGGTGACTTCGGCACGACCGCGAGAGAATTCGTCGCCCATGGCCACAGCCAAAGCCCGCAAAGCCGCGACCGCGGCCGGCAAAGGGGTCGAAACGGAGGAGCAGGCCGATGCCCGCCTCGCCGCCCTGTTCGACGCTGCGGCGCCCTCGGCGCGCGACACGCGCGTGATCTCCGTGCGGGGTGCCCGCGAGCACAACCTCAAGAACGTCGATCTCACCATCCCGCGGGACAAGCTCGTGGTGTTCACGGGGTTGTCCGGCTCCGGCAAGTCGTCGCTCGCCTTCGACACGATCTACGCCGAAGGGCAGCGCCGCTACGTCGAGTCGCTCTCGGCCTATGCCCGGCAGTTCTTGGAGATGATGTCCAAGCCCGATGTCGATCAGATCGACGGGCTCTCGCCGGCCATCTCCATCGAGCAGAAGACGACCTCGAAGAACCCGCGCTCGACGGTCGGCACCGTCACCGAGATCTACGATTACATGCGTCTTCTCTGGGCGCGGGTCGGCATCCCCTACTCGCCCGCCACCGGCGAGCCGATCGAGAGCCAGACCGTCAGCCAGATGGTCGACCGGGTGCTGGAGCTGCCGGAGAAGACCCGGCTCTACCTGCTCGCCCCCGTCGTCCGAGGGCGGAAAGGCGAATATCGAAAAGAAATCGCCGAATTCCAGAAGAAGGGCTTCCAGAGGCTTCGCATCGACGGGGAGTATTGCCCGATCGACGACGTGCCGAAGCTCGACAAGAAGCTCAAGCACGACATCGACGTGGTGGTCGACCGCATCGTCGTGCGGGCCGACATCGCCGCGCGCCTCGCCGATTCGTTCGAGACGGCCCTGGAACTCGCCGACGGCATCGCCGACATCGAGTTCGCGGACACGCCGGAGGGCGAGGCCCCGAAGAAGATCACCTTCTCGTCGCGCTTCGCCTGCCCGGTCTCGGGCTTCACGATCCCCGAGATCGAGCCGCGGCTGTTCTCGTTCAACAACCCGTTCGGCGCCTGCCCGACCTGCGGCGGCATCGGCCACGAGATGCGCATCGATCCGGAGCTCGTGATCTCGGATGCGGCGCTCTCGCTGAAGCGCGGTGCGGTGGGGCCCTGGGCCAAATCCACCTCGCCCTATTACGATCAGACGCTGGATGCGCTCGCGCGCCATTTCGGCTTCAAGACCACCGTCCCGTGGTCGACGCTACCGGCCACGGCCAAGCAGGCGATCCTCTACGGCACCGGCACGGAATCGGTGCGGTTCGACTACTATGACGGCCTGCGCTCCTACTCGGTCAACAAGCCGTTCGAGGGCGTGATCCCGAATCTGGAGCGGCGCTACAAGGAGACCGAGAGCGATGCGAGCCGGGAGGAGATCGGCCGCTTCATGAGCGCCACGCCCTGCGAATCCTGCGGCGGCAAAAGGCTCAAGCCCGAGGCGCTGGCGGTCAAGATCGACCGGCAGGATATCGGCGAGGTGACGGCTCTCTCGGTGCGGGAGGCCCATCGCTGGTTCTCCGAAATCTCCGAAAAACTCACGGACAAGCAGAACGAGATCGCCGTCCGCATCCTGAAGGAGATCCGCGACCGGCTGACCTTCCTGGTCGATGTCGGCCTCGAATACCTCACCCTCGCCCGCGGGTCCGGCTCGCTGTCCGGCGGCGAGAGCCAGCGCATCCGCCTCGCCTCGCAGATCGGCTCGGGGCTCACCGGCGTGCTCTACGTCCTCGACGAGCCCTCGATCGGCCTGCACCAGCGCGACAACGAGCGCCTGCTCGGCACGCTCAAGCGCCTGCGCGATCTCGGCAATTCGGTGATCGTGGTCGAGCACGACGAGGACGCGATCCTGCAGGCCGATTACGTGGTTGATGTCGGGCCGGGCGCGGGCATCCACGGGGGCGAGATCATCGCCCAGGGCACGCCGCAGGAATTGCTGAAGGACCCGGCCTCGCTCACCGCCAAGTACCTCACCGGCGAGCTCTCGGTGCGCACCCCCAAGGTCCGGCGCGATCCCGGTCGCGGCATGCTCACCGTGGTTGGCGCGCGGGGCAACAACCTCAAGGATGTCACGGCCAAAATCCCGCTCGGCACCTTCACCTGCATCAGCGGCGTGTCGGGCGGCGGCAAGTCGACCCTCGTCATCGACACGCTCTACAAGGCGGCGGCCAAGCGCCTGAACGGCGCGCTGGAGCATCCCGCGCCCTTCGACGCGATCGAGGGGCTGGAGCATCTCGACAAGGTCATCGACATCGACCAGTCGCCGATCGGGCGCACGCCGCGCTCGAACCCGGCGACCTATACGGGCGCCTTCACCCCGATCCGCGACTGGTTCGCGGGGCTCCCCGAGGCCAAGGCCCGCGGCTATCAGGCGGGGCGGTTCTCCTTCAACGTGAAGGGCGGGCGCTGCGAAGCCTGCTCGGGCGACGGCGTCATCAAGATCGAGATGCACTTCCTGCCCGACGTCTACGTCACCTGCGACGTGTGCAAGGGCAAGCGCTACGACCGCGAGACGCTGGAGGTGCGCTACCGCAACAAGTCCATCGCCGACGTCCTCGACATGACGGTCGAGGAGGCGGCGGACCTGTTCAAGGCCGTCCCCTCGATCCGCGAGAAGATGGAGACGCTGGCCCGCGTCGGCCTGCACTATGTCCGCGTCGGCCAGCAGGCGACGACGCTGTCCGGCGGCGAGGCGCAGCGGGTGAAGCTGTCGAAGGAGCTGTCCAAGCGCGCCACGGGCCGCACCCTCTACATCCTCGACGAGCCGACCACCGGCCTGCATTTCCACGACGTGGCCAAGCTGATGGAGGTGCTCCACGAACTCGTCGACCAGGGCAACACGGTCGTCGTGATCGAGCACAACCTCGAGGTCATCAAGACCGCCGATTGGGTGATCGACATGGGACCCGAGGGCGGCGACGGCGGCGGCAAGGTGGTGGCGCAGGGCACGCCCGAACAGATCGCCGCCAGCACGGCGAGCCATACCGGGCGCTTCCTGCGCGAGGTGCTGGCCCGCCGACCGGCCCCGACCGCCAAGTCGACGGTCAAGTCGACGGTCACGTCGACCGCCAAAGCGGGGCCCAAGACGGCGAAAGCGTCGCCCGCTCCACAGGCACCGGACAAGACCGCCGCGCGGCGCGGGCCGGGCACGGGCCGGAATCGTCAGGCGGCCGAGTAGCCGCCGGCACGGGCCCCTCCCTCGCCGTGAAATGGGGGTGGGGGTCGGGGCAACGGAACGATTCGCCGCCGACCCTTCGGCCTCTCCCGGCCGATGCCTCTGCTCGCCCTTGCTGCGCTGCGAGAGGCCCGGGCATTCTTGCGCAATCGGCCCAATGCCCCTGCCGAAGATGCCCGGCCGTCAATAAGGCCCAACGAGTTGAGGACGCTTCGTAATTCAGGGGCGCGGCTCGTCTTGGGCGACCGGACCCACTGGTAAGATATCGTTAAGGATTCCGTTGCTCTGCAGCGAAAATGCGGCTTTTGCGCAACGGTGTGACCCGAACTGCCGAGATTGAAGGCAATCCCCTGTCTTTCGGGAGCGGTCTGTAGAATAGTTCCCGTCGTCGAGACTTGAGGTGCGGCCGTAAGGGGGCGTCGGCATCGGGCCAGTTGAACCTGCTCCAGAGAGCGGGAAGACGGTCTGAAGATGCGGGGGCTACGGGGCGGACGCCTGAAATCCTTGGGAAGGAACGAGAAAATGATGAAGAATTGGCTCGCTGCGGGCGCGATTGCGCTCACGGCCGGAATGACGACGACCGTCGCGCAGGCCCAGACCACCACGGTCCCCGGCGAGCAGGTCGGCCTCGCGGTCGGCGCCCCGCTGCCCGAGGGCGTGTACGCCATCAACACCTTCACCTACGGCGGTCGTGATCAGGGTCCGCTCGATATTGGCGTGAACATCCCGATCCTGCTGTGGTCGACCCCGTGGGTTCCGTTCGGTGGTCGCCTCGAGTTCGCCGTCGCCCCCCCGACCGTGTTCGCGTTCGGCAAGAGCAGCGGCCCCGGCGGCATCCGTGACTTCTCCGTCAACGTCGGCACCTTCATCGGCGGTATCTGGGCGTTCGACCTCGGCGGCAACTTCGGCGTCAGCTTGCTCGGCGGTGTCTACCTCAACGAGGCCAATGCGGGCCGCGGTGTGGTCGTGACCAACGGTGGTGTCCTGGCTCCCGGCGCGGCCCTGCCGTTCCTGGCCTCCAACACCTACCGCTTCGGCGTGGCCGGCAGCTACACCGGCGACGGCTGGAACATCACCGCCAACCTGACCTACAACTTCTACGACTCCCCGGCGACCTTCAGCGGCAACAACGCGTTCCTGACGCGTGGCCCGTACCAGATGTCGGACGCTCTCAACCTCGACCTGACCGCGACCAAGAAGTTCGGCAAGTTCGAGATCGGCGCCATCGGCTACGGCACGGTCAACCTCGACCCGAACCTGCTGATCAACCCGGTCCTCGGCGGTGCCACGATCGGCCGCGGCGGTCGCTTCCTCCTCGGCGGTCTCGTCGGCTACGACTTCGGGCCCTTCACCGCGCAGGCCTATGTCGCCCGCACGGTCGCCCGTACCTCGGACTCCTTCGACTCGACCGAGGGCTGGTTCCGCATCATCGCCCCGCTCTACACCCCGCCGGCTCCGGTGGCGGTCGCCCCGGCTCCGCTGGTGCGCAAGTACTGATCCGAACCGGGGACGCCGCCCGCGGCGTCCCCAAGCCCCCACGGGCAGAACCGTCCGGCCGCGAGGCCGGACGGTTTTTTGTTGTCGGATCCAAGCGGTTGATCGAATGCGGGCCGGAGATCGTTTTCCCCGAAAGCCGCCATCCCCGTTCGGGTCGATGCTCGCCGCACAGGGAACAGGGTTCCTCGCCCGGAGTCTCCGCTCCGGCCGCCAAGTCGCTGCGAAAATTGGAATTATAGATCCAGCGCCCGAAGCTATTCCGGGATCAGCTTGCCCGAATAGACCACTTGGCCGGTTGGCTGGCCGGTGGGCGAGCCGCCCGGCGGCTCCACCGAAACCGCGAGGGTGGCGCCGGCGCCGCTCCCGGTTCCCGGGGGCAGGGCGAGGCGGGCCGGCTCGGTGCCGACGAGGCCCAGCGGCCGCGGTGCGGCGCCCGCGCCGATATACCAGAGTTCCAGACTCCGGCCGGCCGGGGCTTGGGCGGCGAGGGGGCGGACCTGCACGGTGCCGCTCGCGCTATCGACGCTGACGATCAGGGCCGGCAGGTCGCCGCCGCTCGTTACCACCGCCACGGAGCGCGGGCTCGGAACCGCTGCAGGTTGCGGCCAACCGGTCAGCACCAGCGCGAGGCCCGCCGCGGCGAGGCCCGCCGCACTCCCCGCCCCCGCCGCGGCGCGGCGCCAGAACCGGACCTGCCGGGCAAGGTCGCGCAGGCGATTGTCGTTGGCGGCGGCCCCTCCTGCCGTGCCCGAGGCGATCTCGTCGCGCCCGCCCTCCGGCCTGTCTTCCCGCCCGGCGAACGCCTCCGGTTGCGCCCCCGCGCCGCCCGACGGCAAAGCCGCGGCGATCCGGGCCCAGATTTCGGGGCCGGGCCGAATCGCGGGCACCGCCCGCGTCAGGGGGCCGAGCCGCCGCTCCCAGGCGCGCAGGGCCGCCTCCGTCGCCGGATCGACCGTCCGCTCCAGTTCGAACGCCGCCCGCTCGCGCGCGTCGAGGGTGCCGAGCACGTACTCGGCGGCGCGCAGGTCGCGCTCCCCGCCCGCGCCGTCTCCGACCGGCCGACCGCCGCTCATGCGATCGTCTCCAGGCAGGATTTCAGGGAAGCCAGCGTGCGGTGCAGCCAGGTCTTCACGGTGTTGACCGGTCGATCATAGCGCGCGGCGAGCTCCTCCCGCGACCAGCCCTCGCAATAGGCCAGCACCACGCAGTCGCGCTGGGTCGGATCGAGTCGCGACAGGCAGGCGACTAGGGCGTCGCGGTCGAGGATCGCGTCCTCGCCGCCGCCCGGTGCGGTCAACCGTTCCCAATACGCCTCACCGGATTCCCCCGACGGCATCGTGACCTCGCTTCGGCGACGAACGCCGTCGATGGCCCGGTTGCGCGCGATGGCGCACAGCCAGGAAAGCGGTGCTCCCGCCGTGGGGACGTAGGATCCGGCGGCGTGCCAGATCCGCAGATAGACATCCTGAAGCACGTCCTCGGCCAAGCTCCGATCGCGCTGGATACGGAGGATGATCCCGAGAAGTTTCGCGGCGGTCTGATCGTAGAGCGCCCGCAGCGCCGCCTCGTCCCCGCCGGCGATCCGCGCCAGCAGGCTTGCCAGCAACGCGTCGGCGCCGTCATCGGCCCCCTCATGCGACGTCACGGTTCGCTCCCGTCTCGATCGGCGCGGTGGAGGGCATCCGGGTCGGATGGAGCATGCGGGCGGGCACGGGGCGTCCGTCTGGCGGGAGCATTGCAGGCAACCTATCGGAGGCGAGGGGCGGGCGCCATCGTCCCCGGCGAAGCTTTCGGTGCATGTCGGATGGTCGGAGGGCGGCGGCTGTCGAGGACGTCTTCGCCGCCTATGTTCTGCGGGATGCCGGATGCCCGCCAATCGGGGCGGATCGGCTTCGGGACATCGCGAGAGAGGGATCGCATGGCCGCGCACGGCGAATTCAGGATCCCGGCCGCCCAGCAGCCGAAGCCCGGCGATTACGCCTATGATCTCGATCGGACGCTCGCCTCGGTGGTCTCGCTCTCGGCGCGCGTGCCCGCGGAGGCGTTCACCGCCGAGACCCTCGGCACCGAGCGGGCCGGCAACGGCGTGGTGATCCGCGAGGACGGCCTCGTGCTCACCGTCGGTTACCTCGTGATCGAGGCGGAGAGCGTCTGGTTGACCACCCATGACGGGCGCTTCGTCCCCGCCCATGTCGTCGGCTACGACGCGGTGACCGGCTTCGGCCTCGTCCAGGCGCTCGGCGATCTCGGCCTTCCGGCCCTCCGGCTCGGCCGCTCGAGCGCCCTGCGGATCGGCGACCGGGCGGTCATCGCGGGCGCGGGCGGACGCGGCCACAGCCTCGCCGTCGAGTTGGTCGGGCGCCAGGAATTCGCGGGCTACTGGGAATACGTCCTCGACGAGGCCCTGTTCACGGCGCCGGCCCATCCGCATTGGGGCGGCACCGCCCTGATCGGGCCGGAGGGCGAATTGATCGGCATCGGCTCGCTGCAGCTGCAGCAGGGCGGCAGCGCGGGCGCGCGGGCGATCAACATGGTCGTGCCGATCGAGCTGCTGCCACCGATCCTCGCCGACCTGGAGACGCGCGGCCGGGCCGACCGTCCGCCCCGGCCCTGGCTCGGCCTCTACGCCACCGAGTCGGAGGACGGCGTCGTGGTGATGGGCCTGACCGACAAGGGCCCGGCGGAGGCCGCCGATCTGCGCCCCGGCGACCTGCTGGCGGAGGTGGCCGGCGAGCCGGTGGCGGATCTGGCCGGCTTCTTCCGGCAGGTCTGGGCGCTGGGCGAGGCGGGGGTGCGCGTGCCGCTGACGATCAACCGCGACGGCCGCTCGCTGCGCCTCTCGCTGACCTCGGTCGATCGCGAGCGGTTTCTGGTGGGGCCGAAGCTCCACTGAGCGGGTTCGTGCCCATCCGTAGGGATGGCCCTGCGCCCACCCACGCTTGCATTCGGGTCTTCGGGATTTAATCTCGGGTCATCGTCGGCAGGGAGATCCTGGGCGCCGGCGGCTGAGAGACCGTCGTGCTCCCGCCCGAACGGACAGGGAGACGGGTCTTGCCCCTCTTCGTCGGACCGCCGATCTGCCCGGAACTGCCCGCCGCCTATCGCGTGCTGGTCCTGAGCCCGAGCGGTCGCGTGCTCGTGAACGAGCCGATCGCGGCGGCCAGCGACACCGAAGCGGTGGCGGTGGCGCAGCAGCGATCGGGTACGGCCCCCATCGAGCTGTGGGACGGCGTGCGCTTCATGGAGCATTTCCCGCCGCGGATCGGACGCGCCGCCTGATGCGGCCCCCGCTCTTGGACCTCGTCCGGCGCGGCGGGTTTCCCTCGCTTCGCGCCGGGTCGTGGCGCGGCCACGCGATCCTCCCGCCGCTTCGCGAAACCCCGCCGGTGGCGCGCGTCGCATTGATCGCGGGCGCCGGGGGCTCTATCCCGGCGGGATGACCGATCCGATCCATATCGTCGGCGGCGGCTTGGCCGGCTCCGAGGCCGCGTGGCAGATTGTGCAGGGCGGCGGGCATGTCGTGCTGCACGAGATGCGGCCTCACCGCGCCACCGAAGCCCACCAGAGCGACGGGCTCGCCGAACTCGTCTGCTCGAACTCGTTCCGCTCGGACGACGCCAACGGCAACGCCGTCGGCCTGCTGCATCAGGAGATGCGGCGCATGGGCTCGCTGATCATGCGCGCGGCCGATGCCCACCAAGTGCCCGCGGGCGGGGCCCTCGCCGTCGACCGCGACGGCTTCTCGCAGGCGGTCACCGCCGCGCTCGAGGCGCATCCCAACGTCCGGATCGTGCGCGAGGAGGTCGCCGGCCTTCCCCCCGAGGAATGGGGCTCGACCATCCTGGCCACCGGCCCCCTCACCTCCCCGGCGCTCGCCGAGGCCGTGGCCGCGCTGACCGGCAAGGAATCCCTCGCCTTCTTCGACGCGATCGCCCCGATCATCCACCGCGACTCGATCGATATGAGCAAGGCGTGGTTCCAGTCGCGCTACGACAAGGCGGGACCGGGCGGGACGGGGGCCGATTACCTCAATTGCCCGATGGACCGGGCGCAGTACGATGCCTTCATCGCCGCGCTGATCGCGGGCGAAAAAACCTCGTTCAAGGAATGGGAGGCCACGACTCCCTATTTCGACGGCTGTCTGCCGATCGAGGTGATGGCCGAGCGCGGCCCCGAGACCCTGCGCCACGGTCCGATGAAGCCGGTCGGGCTCACCAATCCGCACGATCCGACGGTGAAGCCCTGCGCCATCGTTCAGCTGCGCCAGGACAACGCACTCGGCACCCTGTTCAACATGGTGGGCTTCCAGACGAAGCTGCGCCATGCCGAGCAGGTGCGCATCTTCCGCACGATCCCGGGGCTGGAGAACGCCGAGTTCGCCCGCCTCGGCGGCCTGCACCGCAACACCTACCTCGATTCCCCGCGCCTCCTCGACGCGACCCTGCGGCTGCGTGTCCGGCCCGGCCTGCGCTTCGCCGGTCAGATCACCGGCTGCGAGGGGTATGTCGAGAGCGCCGCCGTCGGGCTGATGGCGGGCCGCTACGCCCTCGCCGAGACGCGGGGGGAGAGCCTCGCCCCCCTGCCCCCGACCACCGCGCTCGGCGCGCTGATCGCCCATATCACCGGCGGCCACATCGAGGCGGGAATCGAGGCGGAGGCCAACGCGCCGCGCTCGTTCCAGCCGATGAACGTGAATTTCGGCCTGTTCCCGCCGCTGGATCGCATGCCGCGCAACGAGACGGGCCGGCGCTTGCGCGGTCCCGAGAAGGCGGCGCTGAAGAAGCGGGCGCTCACCGACCGGGCGCGGGCGGACCTCGCCGTCTGGCTCGGGGGCAACGAGACGCCCCTCCGGGCGGCGGAATAGGCGCCGCAGGGTCCGAGAGCCGGTTTCCGGTAGTGGGTCAGTTTGTGAATTAAGATTAGTCACGGCAAGTTGACAGGGCAGCAATTTACGCACTGTCCGAATCGATGTTGCTCCTATATGACAGGATAGGAGTATTGATCTATGCCCGCGCCCTACTAGGCGATCGATATCGCGGCTTGGTTTCTCGGTAACATTGACCGGGATGCCGGTTACGGTGCGCTTCTTCACGCCCGTGCAGACAGGCGGGCTGTAGCGACGGGGACTGTCTGGCGCCTCGCCATACGTCTTGACGATCTACGCGTAACCGACCTGCTTGCCGAACGCGTTATCGACGGCGAACAGGTAGGCGTAATGGCCGTCTGAGGTGATCTGCGAGCGCTTAAGGAACTGGTCGCGGATGTTGGTATGAACGCGGCGGCGTACTCAGCGTCGCGCCCTCCGACTAACCACGAGAACAACAGTTTGGTGTCGGCGTACAGGGCCGTCCACATCCATACGTCCCCCGCGCCTTCCGGCGCGGCCTTGGCCGTAATGACGTTCTTCTCTCTCGCGTAGACGAAGCTCCAAATCTCATCGACCTGGATGCGGCTGCAGGGCAACCCGCGGAAGGTTTGGCTCTGATAGATCACGCACGCCTCGCCAGCATCGGCGAGCAGCTTGCGACGGTGTTCTTGCTGGCGCCCGTGACACGCGTGATTGCGCGCATCGATATGCCCTCACAGAGAAGCTGGAGGATGCGCGCACGGCCGTCTGCGGAGAGCTTGGTCAAGGCTCTCCTTCAATATGAACCTTATGCGTGTCAGTTAAGCATTTTGGGTTTTCTTTAACTCAACCCGACGCTTCGCTTCGCTTGCTGCCATCATTCGCTCTGCGGTCAGCATTGAAGCATCAATTGGCATAATCAAGTCTTCGGACGCCTCTCGAATGGGGAAAGAAGCCTTAGCATTCAACTGCACAAAATTATCTCTCCTCCTTTTATGATATTGCATGTTAACCTCCTTTGCGCCCGGATCTTCTTTGCATGAAATCAGGGTTCGAGTCAATATCAAAGTAGTGTTTCCTGTGGATCCAAATAAATCCATCACTTTTCGAAATTACTGCTACGTCTATATCGCCTCCTACCGACTCAACGGCGGAAGCAAATCGACGCCGGAGCGCTGTTATCTCAACCATCGACCTCGCCATATAGGCCATTTCCTCTTTTGGCAGCGCCCTTATTGTATCTAATATTGGCTTTGTAAAGTATTTCCCCCTATATGTGCTGAAATCTTCATCAAATACGTGCATCATTGCATCTATCTGTTTTTCCTGCAGAAATCTTTCAACATTTGCCACGCCTTCATCGCTGATATGATTTTTCACTATTTCATCAACTTTAGCCATGAGTGCATTTCGCATCGTGGTAGATACAAAACTCACATATCTGTCCGAAATACCCTCCATAAACAACTTGGCCATATCAATTTGCGCAAAAGGAATGATTGCAGCGTTCTGACTTCTGCTGATATTCAAATCCATGCGCGGTGCACCAATCCAAGCTCTTGTTAGACCCATAGATCGACCGTCAACATATATTGTCCTGACGCTTGGAAAAAGCTCTTTCTTTCCATAGCCAGTAATAATTACTCCAGTTGAGTACTCTGAAGTTGTTTCTATTTTCACGTGCTCATAGCAAAGATTGACAATTTTATTTGCTATGTATTTGGGAAGCTTCAGCTTGAACTTGCTCTTTGCAAGTCCCGTTATGACTTTGGCGTAGTTTTTATTAAATTCTTGCTCCGAAAATGGGCAATCCAATTCAGCCACATCTCTAAGATCGGATAGCTGCAAATTCGCTATCTCAATTATTTCCCTATAAAATTCAGATCTACCTTCATATTCTGCAATTTTGTATATTGTATCAATCACGTCGGAAAAAATAAGGCCAAAACTAAGTTCCTCAAAATGAGTTCCGCCAAATCTTTCTGTCTTGACAAATGCTAAAAACTCATCTGCATAAGAAGATAGATGATCAAACTGGGATAATGCGACGCTGTTGCGGAATTATTTTATAAGTATTTCCCAAGGAATACTGAGAAAGTCGCCAGAATTATAGATCATCAGGCCGATATCGTGTTCTGGCCCGGCAGAAAATATTTTATTTGCGTGCTTCCAGACCCTTTGCTTGCCTATTGTGAGCGCGCTATCAGCCGCCAAAGCAACAGCTTGCTGATTGATAATAACAATTTCAGCCGTCATCTTTATGCTACCTTGCGGCGGCGGCTTTCCGAGCGATTTCAGCGCGTACATCTGCCGACAGCTTATCGGCCCGCGCTCGTCCTCCCTTCAAGCCGCCGCTTCGTGCGAACTCGGTTGCGGGAGAGACTGGAACAGCGCTCTCAGGTTGTCGAGTCGATTGTTCCTAACGCGTCGCCACGTCCACGATGAACTTGGCAAGCTGATTGGGATCGCGAGGGCACTTGGGCGTGGTCATGCCCGCTCCTCTGCCCGTCGAAGCTTAGCCTCAATGTAGGCATAAACTAGCTTAGCCAACTACAACCTCGGGCCCGCAATCGCATCCCGGCCAGGGAGCAATGACGGCTTAAGATGCTCCAGGGCGTCAATCTGTTGAGCTAGATCACGTTGGCTTCCAACAAAATCGTCGATAGCCTTTTCGGCAAGCCCAATAGCACCAGCATCCCCTGTGGAGACGACAGAGCGAACGGCCTGAAGGCATCTATCTCGCGGCGTCGTAGCCGTCTGTCGCGACCAAGACCGGGTCAACCCTGACAAATTTCAAACTGACCCAATACCCGATCCCCACCTTTCGGGCCGATGCTCTAGCCGGGCTTGTCCGCGTCGCCGGGCGTCTCGGGCTTCGGGTCCTTCGACGGGTCGGGATTGTCCTCCGGCCGCATCGTCGCCCCCGACGTGCCCTTGCCGGGATCGCCCGTCTGCTCGTCGATATTGCCGAGCGCCCCGCCCTCCTGCGTCTTGCTGTCCTTCGTGCCTGGCTTCTCCGGCTTCCTCACGGCGGCCTCCTGTGACGAGGGCCGGGCATATAGTTCTCAAATGATGGACAGCTAGTCGGTTTCGGAGGGTATATAGAATTATCGTTCTATTTCTGCGAAGCGCGCGCCGTCGGTCAGGGGGGCGATCCGAGGATGCGCCGAACCCCGCGTCAGAACCGGCCCGCGAGCGTCAGCCGAACGGCGGTCGGCTCGACCGGGTGGAAGTGGCGATCGGCCCGCGCCTCGCCCTGAGGGACGACCCGCGACTCGTAGTAGTAGGTGATCTGGTCGGCCTTCGCGTTCGTCAGGTTGAGGACGTCGAGAGAGAGGCTGACGCCGTTCTCGAAGGCGTAGCCGATCCGGCCGTTGAGCAGGGCGGTCGCCCGCGAGCGCACCGAATTGTCCTCGATGAGGGGGCGTGGACCGAAATAGCGGAAGCGCAGGGATCCGAACCAGCCGGCCCCGTCGCCGAAGGCGATGCCGGCCGAGGCGATGGTGGTCGGCGCGTCGGGAACGCGTCCGCCCGCCGGATCGCGATCGGCGAAGCGGGCATTCGTCACCGTCAGGTCGCCCTCCAGCTGGAGCCAGGGCGTGAGGGCGTAGCGGTTGGTCCATTCGAGGCCGAAGCGGCGGGTCGGGCGGCTCGGCTCGGTGGTGCCGGCATCGCCGACGAAGAGGTTCTCCGAGGCGAAGTCGAGGCGGAACAGCGCCAGGGCGGTCTCCAGGCCCCTGATGGAGCGGTTGCGCAGGCCGATCTCGTAGCCGGTCGAGGGAACGAGGAAGGGGGAGCGCGCCACGTCGAAGAGCGGGCTCGACGGATCCACGGTCGCGGTGACGCCGCGCACGTCGTTCGAGTGGAAGCCGCCGCCGTAATTCAGGTAGAGTTCGGTCTCGGCCCAGGGCCCGAGCACGAGGCCGAGCTTCGGCGTCACGATGGCGTCGCGGGCTTGGCCGGAATTGGCGGGCAGGTCGGAGCGGACATCGGCCCAGTAGCCGTCGGCGCGGAAGCCGACGCTGGTGCGCAGCCAATCCGTCCAGCGCACCCGGTTCTCGGCGTAGAAGGCCGCGCTCGTCTCCAGCACGCGGTCGTCGCGCACGCTCGAGCGGAACTGCCGGTTCACGGTGTTGAACAGGCCGACCCGCATCGCGTCGGTGCGGGTCTGGACGCCGATCTCGTTCTCCATCGGCCGTCCGAACAGGTCCCCGGAGAAGACGTGGCTGGCCTCGGCCCCGCCCAGAACCCGGTCGTCGAGTTGGCGGAACTGGTCGCCGTTGATGGGATCGTTGAGGAAGTAGGTGAAGTTGTTCCAGAGGTTCATCCGGTAGCGGATGAGGTAGGCATTGGCCCGGCTGAGCCCGGCCTCGCTTGTGTGGCTCCAGCGGCCCGAGAGGGAGAAGCGACCGGTATCGCCGCCGTCGGACGGGTCGAGGGTGCCGAAGCGGCCGATGATTCCCTCGGCGACTGCACGCTCCGGGATCTGGTTGGTGGCGTTCCACTTCGCCCAATAGGCCATGCCGGTGACGGCGAGGCCGTCGAGCGCCGTGCCCTGGCTGTAGCGGACGACGCCGTTGAGCTTCTTCAGGCGATCCGGCACGTCCCAGGGGCCGTCATAGGTCTGCGCCTCACCCGCCACGAGCAGGGTGCCCGCGCCGAGGGGGGCGGAGGCGATGGTGAGCGCGCGCTTGTAGCCGAACGATCCGATCGAGGTCAGCGCCACGTTCTTCGCGACCGCGTCGAGGTAATCGATCCGCACCGAGCCGGCGGAGGCGAAGTCGCCGTCGCGCACGAAGTAGGGGCCCTTGTGGAACTCCACCGCGCCGACGAGTTCGGGGATCAGGAAGTTGAGGTCGGCATAGCCCTGGCCGTGGGCATGGGTGCGCATGTTGACCGGCATGCCGTCGACGAAGAGCGCGATGTCGGTGCCGTGGTCGAGGTTGAACCCGCGCAGGAAGAACTGGTTGGCCTTCCCCTCCCCCGAATGCTGGGTGACGATCAGCCCCGGCACCGCTTCCAGCACCTCGCCGGGACGGGTGACGGGCCTCGCATTGATCTGCGCACCGGAGACGATCCCGCCGCTCGCCGATGCCACCGGCTGAAGTGCGCCGCCGATGCCGGTCACACCGCCGACAGCGCCGGCGCTGGCCGAGAAGGCCGCGGGTGGTTGCGGAGCTTCGCCCCCGACGGAGAGCTCCTCCAGGGTGACCGCCTCCTGGGCCGTGGCGGGAAGCGGGGGAGCGGCGAGCGCGGCGGCGAGCGCCGTCAGACGGAGGACCGTCGAGGGATGAGCAGGGGACACGGGCGAAACAGCCTCGGGCAACGGCAGTGGCACGTCACCGCGAACGAGGCCGCGGACTTGCCCGAACCCAAAGCAGGATCGGTGCCGTCCCCGGCAACCCATCGGTGCACCCCGCCCGACACGCCTCGCGTGTGACCACGACTGACGGCAGGTCTCCTGGCTCGCGGGTCGCTGCCCTCTCACCGTCTTCCCGGATGAGACCCATCCAGTGACATGGTGGCGGAAGGCTCGCCGCTCACAGTTGCGGGGGCAGCCACGGCCTCGGGCCGAAGGCCCTCACCGCGTTCCCTTTTGATCCCCGAGGGGAACCGTCGCCACCACGGTTAGCACGGTGGCCGCCTCCGCCGTCAACGCGCGGTCCGGGGGCGAAGGGAGAATCAATACGCCCGTGCCCGAACGGCGACACCCGGCCGACCCGAGATGGCGGCCCGATCGCGGCCCCACGCGGCGACCGGATCCGGGACGGTTCGGTCGGCCCATGCGCCGCAGCGGCTGTCCCCGGAAGCCGGGTCCCCCGTTCGGGCCGATGCGCCCGCCGCCCCTTGGCTCGCCGCAGGGCGGCGGCGCGTCGTCCGGTCGTCACGCACCCTGGCGCAGGGCACCACCGGATCGCGGCAGCCACCGCGTCAGCATGAGGCCGGCAACGAGGCCCGCCGCGTGGAGCCCGGCGGTCGCGGCGAGGAAGCCGAGCCCGTAGGAGAGGCCCGAGGCGGTCTCGGGCATCTCGGCCCCGTGCGCCGCGCCGTGGAACACCGCGAAGGCACCGACGAGGCCGGCCAGAGCGGCCAGCGGGATCAGGCGGGCGCAGGCCGCCATCACGGCGAAGGCGGCAACCGATGCGAGGATGGCCGGCTCGACGAAGGGCAGATCCAGGCCGGCCATGGCGAGGGCTGCGCCGATCGTCATCATGCCGAGGAAGGAAGCCGGCAGCAGCCAGAGCGCCCGCCCGCCGACGAGGCCGGCGATGATCCCCACCGCGACCATCGCGAGGATGTGGTCGGTGCCGTGGATCGGGTGGGCGAAGCCTGCGGCCAAGCCCGCCGCCTCGCCGTGGCCCGGATGGGCGAGGGCCGCGCCGGGCACCAGCAGGAGCGCCGTCGCGAGCGCCATCGAACGAGAGATCATACGGGTCCTCCGGAAATGCATCGTGGACAGCGTCACGATGTCAGACGTCATTGGGCGAGCCCCCCTGCTTCGATGACGAAGCGGGCGATGGCGTCGGCCCCGTGCCCCTCGCGCAGGGACGAGAACACGTAGGGCCGCTCTCCCCGCATGCGGCGGGTATCGGACTCCATCACGGCAAGATCCGCGCCGACCAGGGGGGCGAGATCGGTCTTGTTGACGACGAGGAGGTCCGAACGGGTGATGCCGGGCCCGCCCTTGCGCGGGATCTTCTCGCCGCCCGCCACGTCGATGACGTAGAGGGTGATGTCGGCGAGTTCCGGCGAGAAGGTCGCGGCGAGATTGTCGCCGCCGGACTCGATCAGCACCACGTCGAGGGCGGGGAAGCGGCGGCGCATCTCGGCCACCGCCGCGAGGTTGATCGAGGCATCCTCGCGGATCGCCGTGTGGGGGCATCCCCCCGTCTCGACGCCCATGATCCGCTCCTCGGGCAGGGCCCCGGCCACGGTCAGGAGGCGGGCATCCTCCTTGGTGTAGATGTCGTTGGTGATGGCGCAGATGTCGTAGGTGTCGCGCAGCCGCTTGCACAATTGCTCCATCAGCGCCGTCTTGCCGGAGCCGACGGGGCCGCCGATGCCGACGCGGAGCGGACCGTTCACAGATGCCATGGCGTCCTCATGATCGGAAGATCCTCGAATACTGGGTCTCGTGCCGGAACGAGCCGAGATCGACCCTGAGCGTGGCCGAGCCCAGCGCGTCGAGGCCGAGCGGCTCGACCGCCTCGGCGAGCGCCGCCACCCGGGGAGCGAGGGAGGCGACGATGCGGGTGCCGGCCCCCTGCCCGATCGGCGCGACGCGCAGGCCCGCCGAGACGATGGCCTGGACGAAGGCGAGGCCGTAGGCGGCGAGCATCGCCCCGCCCCCCATGCCATGGGCGCCCGAGGCCGCGCCGACGGCCACCGGCAGCGCCACGGGCCCGGGCAGGGCTGTCGCGACGGCATCGAGGGCCGGGCAGGGCCAAGCCGCGAGCGTCGCGTCGAGGAAGCTGCGGCCCTGCTGGCTGGTCTCCAAGTGAAGCTCGCGCGAGGGCGCCATCGCCAAGGCGAGATCGTTGATGGCGCCGAGGGCGGCGCCGTCGCCTGCGGCGCGATGCGCGTGCGCCGCCAGGATCAGGTCGTTGCGCCCGGAGCCCCGCTCCAGCACGGCGCCGAGCCAGTCCGAGAAGCTCGCCTCGTCGGCGACGTCGCCGGTCTCCACCGCCCATTCGAGGCCGTGGGAATAGGCGAAGCCGCCCACCGGATAGGCGGGCGACAGCCACGCCATCAATCGCAGCGCCTCAATCATGCCGGTGCGGCGGATGCGCGTGATCGTGGGAATGACCGTGCCCGTGATCGTGCGGATGACCGTGGCCGCCCTGATAGGCGCCGCCCTCGGGCCGGAACGGGCGCTCGACCGGTTCGGCGCTGCCGCCCAATCCCCGCACCATCTCGGCCAGCACGTGGTCCTGGGCGATCCAGACCGCCTCGGCGCCGATCTCGGCGGGGATATGCCGGTTGCCGATATGCCAGATCAGGCGCTTGAGGGCATGGTCGGAGGGCGCCCGGACTTCCAGCAGCTTCTCGGGGGCCGCCTCGACCCAGACGAGGCGGCCATCGTCGAGGACGAGCGCGTCCCCGTCGTCCAGGACGGTCGCCTGGGCCAGATCGAGCAGGAAGGCGGTGCCGCCGACCCCGCGCATGGCGATGCGGCGGCGATGCCGCTCGCCGTGATCGAGCACGACGCGATCGACGATCTCGCCGCTCGCGAGGGCGTCGCGGCGGATGACGCGGGTGGCGCGGATCATGGGGTGAGGCGACCGGGCTCGGCGGGCAGGAAGTCCAGATTGAGTGCTTGCTCGACGGTGAAGGGTGGCTGCTCGGGAAACAGGGCAAAATCGAAGCCGGTGTCCTTGGCGGCGAGCACGCGGCCCGAGTGGTAGGCCCGCGCGAACACCTCCGCCGGATAGCGCCGCAGGCTCGGGCTCATCTCCAAGACGTCGTGTACCTGCAGCCGCTGCTCGGTGATCGTGCCGGTCCAACTGCTCGACCGGGCGCCCGGCTGGACCATCCATTTCAGGAGATGCCCGATCAGCACCGCAAGACGATTCTTGATCTCGCGCTTCTCGCTCGCCCCCACGCTCGCCACCTCCTCGATCAAATGGCCGAGGTCGAGCGCGTCGAAGCGGCCTTGGCGCAGCAATTCGGCCTGCGCCTGGGTCCAGGCATAGAAATCCGTGTCGTACAGATCGGCCGCCGGTGGCGGCTTCAGCGCGGCCTTCGTCATCGCGGGCCTCCGGGTCATCCCGTCGCCATCCTATCGCAGGCTGCGGTCGATGCGACAGCCGGGTCGCCGACCCTCGGTCCCCACGCGCCTTCATCCCGAGGTGCGGAGCGAAGCGAAGCCTCGAAGGAGGGCTCCAGGGATCGCGCGATCCGCTGGAGTCCTCCTTCGAGGCGGCTCACGCGGCACCTCAGGATGGAGAGGTTTAAGTGGTGAGAGCCGGGACACGGCGCGCCGCTCTTCAAAACAAGAAGTAGCGCTGGGCCATCGGCACCACCTCGGCCGGCTCGCAGACCAGCAATTCGCCGTCGGCGCGCACGTCGTAGGTCTCGGGGTCGATCTCGATGGTCGGGGTGGCGTCGTTGAGGATCATGCTCTTCTTCGAGATGCCGCCCCGCACATTCTCGACGGCGACCAACTCCTTGCCGATCCTGAGCCGGGCGGCGAGTCCGTCCTCGATCGCGGCCCTCGACACGAAGGTGAGCGCCGTGGCGAACGGGGCCCGGCCGTAGGCGCCGAACATCGGGCGGTAATGCACCGGCTGGGGCGTCGGGATCGAGGCGTTGGGGTCGCCCATCGGGGCGGTGGCGATCATGCCGCCCTTCAGCACGAGATCGGGCTTCACGCCGAAGAAGGCGGGCGTCCACAGGACGAGGTCGGCGAGTTTTCCGGGCTCCACCGAGCCGATATGGCGCGAGACGCCGTGGGCGATGGCCGGG
The DNA here is from genome assembly GCF_022179765.1 of Methylorubrum suomiense. Taxonomy (GTDB): domain Bacteria; phylum Pseudomonadota; class Alphaproteobacteria; order Rhizobiales; family Beijerinckiaceae; genus Methylobacterium; species Methylobacterium suomiense. Next base: position 128,232 of record NZ_BPRE01000003.1, read on the forward strand.
TTGATCGTGTATTTCGCCACGTAGCGGCGGGCGCGCAGGTTGTCGTTACCGGATGCGTCGCCGGGCAGGCTCCCGCGCTGGCGCTTCATCTTGTCGGCGGTCTGCCACGTGCGGATCACGACCTCGCCGACCCGGCCCATCGCCTGACTGTCGGAGGACATCATCGAGAGCGCGCCGATGTCGTGCAGGATATCCTCCGCCGCGATGGTCTCGCGGCGGATGCGGCTCTCGGCGAAGGCGAGATCTTCGGGGATCGACGGATCGAGGTGATGGCACACCATCAGCATGTCGAGATGCTCGTCGATGGTGTTCTTGGTGTAGGGGCGCGTCGGGTTCGTCGAGGACGGGAGCACGTTCGGCAGGCCCGCCACCTTCATGATGTCCGGGGCGTGGCCGCCCCCCGCCCCTTCCGTGTGGAAGGCGTGGATGGTGCGGCCCTTGAAGGCCGCGATGGTGTCCTCGACGAAGCCGCCCTCGTTGAGGGTGTCGGAGTGGATCATCACCTGCACGTCGTGGGCATCCGCCACCGTGAGGCAGGTGTCGATGGCCTGGGGCGTGGTGCCCCAATCCTCGTGGAGCTTGAGCGCGCAGGCGCCCGCCCGCACCATCTCCTCCAGCGCATCGGGGCGGGAGGCGTTGCCCTTGCCGGCGAAGGCGAGGTTCATCGGGAAGGCGTCGGCGGCCTCGATCATCCGGGCGATGTGCCACGGGCCCGGCGTGCAGGTGGTGGCCAGCGTGCCGTGGGCCGGCCCGGTGCCGCCGCCGAGCATCGTCGTGACGCCGGAGCAGAGCGCCTCCTCGATCTGCTGCGGGCAGATGTAGTGGATATGGCTGTCGAAGCCGCCCGCCGTCAGGATCTTGCCCTCGCCCGCGATCACTTCCGTGCCGGGGCCGATCACGATGTCGACGCCCGGCTGGATGTCCGGATTGCCGGCCTTGCCGAGGCGCAGGATGCGCCCGCCCTTCAGGCCGACATCGCATTTCACGATGCCCCAATGGTCGAGCACGACCGCGTTGGTGATGACGGTGTCGACGGCGCCCGCGGCGTTCGTCACCTGGCTCTGGCCCATGCCGTCGCGGATCACCTTGCCGCCGCCGAACTTCACCTCCTCGCCGTAGGTGGTGAGGTCGCGCTCGACCTCGATCTCCAGGCTCGTATCGGCGAGGCGGATGCGGTCGCCGGTGGTGGGCCCGAACATCGCGGCGTAGGCGCTTCGGGGGAGGCGGGCGGACATGGGCAGGACTCGCGTCGGGACTGGGCGGGATCGGGCAAGCAGGGACGGTGCCGCGGGCGGCGGAAGCGGGCTTCCGCTCAATCCGGGGCGCGGGGCGTGTCGGGCGGGATGCCGGCCTCCTCCGGTTCGGTCGTCGCGGGCGCGGCGCCCGCGCGGGCGGATTTCGGACGCTTGCGGCGCACCACCTTCTTCACCTTGACGGTGGGCTTGCGGGCGACGCGGGCGCGCATCTCCTGAAGCATCTCGAGCTGGATCTGCTGGATCTCGGCCAGACGCTGCCACTGCTTGGTGACGAGGTGGTCCATCTTCTCGTGCAGATGCCGGATTTCCAGCTCGGCCTTCAGGTTGACCCGGTAGTCGTTGTTCGAGCGCAGGCGGTCCTTCTTGTCCTGCCGGCTCTGGCTCATCATGATGATCGGGGCCTGGATCGCCGCAAGGCAGGACAGGACGAGGTTGAGCAGGATGAACGGGTAGGGATCGAACGCCTTCGCCTCGCCGATGGCGACGTTCGCCAGCATCCAGGCGAACAGGACCACGGCGAAGCTGATCAGGAAGGCCCAGGAGCCGCCGAAGGCCGCGAGCCCGTCCGAGACCCGCTCGCCGAAGCTGCGATGCTCGTCGTAATCCTCCTCGACGTTCTCGGCGATGGTGTCCTGGGCGGCGATGCTCTCGGCCACCTGCCGGTCGAGGTCGGAATACTCGCCGTGCTCCTCCGCCAGGAGCTCGGCGACGAAGCGGGTGCGGTATCGCGCAAGTTCGTTGACGCCGATCAGCGCGTCGTCGCTCAGGCCGGGGAAGTCGGCGCGGATATGGACGGCGAGGGCCGGCCTCAGGGTCGCGACCGGCACGAGATTGCGCCGGTTCATCGCGACGCCGCTGATGGCGCAGATGCCGCGCTTGCCCTTGCCCGCCGAAAGCGGCCCCTGACCTGCGTCCTGGGCCGCGTCCTCGTCCGCCTTGGTCTCGATCAGGGTCACGGCTTGCCCATCGCATCGGCGCGCAACGCCGCCCGCCTATCCGAGACGGAGGCGGGAGTCATCTCGCCCGGCGGCGACCGGTCGGCGCGAGACCCCCGTTCGTGGTCCTGGCGGGGCCCGGCCCCGAGCAGGTGATAGACGAGGATCGCCCCGAAGGTCGCGGTGCCGATGCCGCCGAGGGCGAAATCGCCGAGGCGGATCGTCAGGTCGCCCGCGCCCGCGATCAGAGCGACCGCCGCGGTGACGAGGTTGCGGGCCTCGGCGAAATCGGTCCGGTCCTGCACCCAGATGCGCCCGCCGGTGGCGGCGATCAGACCGAACACCACGAGCGCCAGCCCGCCGACGACCGGCACGGGAAGCGTCAGCACCAGGGCGCCGAATTTCGGCGAGAAGCCGAGCAGGATGGCAAACCCCGCCGCCGCGACGAAGACGAGCGTCGAGTAGATCCGCGTGACCGCCATCACGCCCATATTCTCGGCATAGGTCGTCACGCCGGTGCCGCCGCCCAGTCCCGACAGGATGGTGGCGAGCCCGTCGGCGAGGAAGCCGCGGCCGATCAGGGGATCGTAGTCGCGCCCGGTCATCGCCGCGATCCCCTTGATATGGCCGAGATTCTCCGCGACCAGGATGAGGGCGACCGGCGCGATCAGCACCATGGCGGGTCCCGAGAAGATCGGCGCGGCGAATGTCGGCAGGCCGATCCAGGCGGCCTCGCCGAGCCGGGCGAAGTCGATGGGCTTGGCGAGGCCCAGACCGTTGGCGAGCCCGAGATAGAGCCCGTAGGCGATGGCCGCGCCGATCAGGATCGGCAGGCGCCGCGCCATCCCGCGCCCGCGCACCGCCACGAGCCCGACCAGCAGCGCCGTCACCAGCCCCATCGCGGTGTCGAAGCCGGTGCCCGAGAGGCTCTTCACGGCGACGGGGGCCAGGTTGAGCCCGATCGCCGCAACGATGGCGCCCGTGACGACGGGGGGCATCAGCCGCTCGATCCAGGCGGTGCCCGACAGGTGCACGGCGAGCCCGATCGCCGCGTAGAGCGCGCCGCAGGCGACGATGCCGCCGAGCGCCACCCCGATATTCGGGTTGGGTCCGCTGCCGGCATAGCCGGTGGCGGCAATCACCACGGCGATGAAGGCGAAGCTGGAGCCGAGATAGGAGGGCAGCCGCCCGCCCGTCAGCAGGAAGAAGAGCAGCGTGCCGATGCCGGAGAACAGGATCGCGGTGTTCGGGTCGAACCCCATGAGGATCGGCGCGAGCGCGGTCGAGCCGAACATGGCGACGACGTGCTGGAGCCCGAGCACCACCGTCTGCCCCGTGGGCAACCGCTCGTCGGGCGCGACCTCGCCGGAGGTCCTGAGACGCCAGCTCGGGAAATAGCTCACGACCGATCCCTTTGTGGCCGATCACAGTGAAGGATCGCTTGTCCTTCATGCCCGGTCCGGATGATAGTCCGATCACCGACAGATCTGTCGGCCAAGGAGATTGTCATGCCTAAATTCAACATTGCAACGACCCGACTTTGCCGCCCGTATTTCATGGGCATGAGCGTCAATTCCGCGCGTCGTCGTGATTGGGGAGCGATACGGACATGATCTTTCCTCGAATCGAGCATCTCGACCAAGTCACGCCGCACATTTCGTTCGATCAGGGTTTCGTCGTCTCGCGTCGGTCCGACCACACGGTGATCGATTACGTCTTTGCCGGCCCTGAAACCTTCAGCTCCGCCATGGCTCTGGAGTGCCGCGGCCTGAAATTCGACCGCGATGGACGGCTCATCGGACGACCGTTCCACAAATTTTTCAATCTCGGCGAGCGCCAGAGGATCGAGCAGATCGACTGGTCGGCGCCCCATCACGTGCTCGACAAGCTCGACGGATCGATGGTGCATCCGGTCCTTCTCGAGGGCGCGATGGTGTTCATGACCCGGATGGGCGCCACGGCGCAGGCCGCGGCGGCGCAGCGGCAGGCCGGGGCGGGTGTCCTCGATCTGGCCCATCATCTGCTTGCGGGCGGCCTCACGCCGATCTTCGAGTTCACCTCGCCCGACAACCGGATCGTCGTCGCCTATGAGCGGCCGGCGCTCACCCTGCTCGCGGCACGGGACATGGTGAGCGGCGCCTATCTGCCGCAGGCCGAACTCGTGCGGCTCGGCGCGCGCTTCGGCGTCGCCGTGGTGCGCGCCGCAGGCCCGCTCGCGGATGCCGCCGACTTCGTCGCCCGCGCGCGATGCGAGGCCGGCATTGAGGGCTACGTGCTGGCCTTCGAGGACGGACACCGCCTCAAGCTCAAGACCGACGGCTACGTGCTGCGCCACCGCACGCTCTCGGGCGTGCGCCAGGAGAAGACCGTGCTGGCCTGGGTCGCGGCCGGCGCCGTCGACGACGTCGTGCCGATCCTGCCCGAGGCGGTGTCGACGCGGCTCCTGGCCTATCAGGCGACCGTCGAAGCGAGCGCCGCGGCGCATGAAGCCGCGATCCGCGCCTTCGCGGCCGAGCATCGCGGCCTGCCCCGCAAGGACTACGCCGCCCTCGCCTTCCGGCGCTTCGACAAGCGCCTGACCAAGGCCGCGTTCGACGCCTATGACGGACGCGACCCGCGGGGCGCGATCGGCGCGATGCTGATCTACGCGGCAGGCAGCGAGGGCCGGGTCGAGGCCGTGCGCGACCTGTTCGGCATGGCCTGGAGCGTGGACGACCTCATCCTGCCGGAGATCGAGCCGTAGGGCGCGCTCGCCCCTGACGCAGCGGAGCGTGTGGGCCGGTGTCACAGCCGGCCCATCACCTCGCCGCGGAAGCCGTAGACGGTGCGGGTGCCGGAGAGCGGCACCAGGGTCACCTCCCGGGTCGAGCCCGGCTCGAACCGCACGGCCGTGCCCGGCGCGATGTCGAGGCGCTGGCCGCGGGCCTTCTCCCGGTCGAAGACGAGACCGGGATTGACCTCGTAGAAATGGTAGTGCGAGCCGACCTGGATCGGCCGGTCGCCGGTATTGGCGACCGAGACCACGGTGCGCGCGGCGCCCGCATTGAGCGCGATCTCGCCGGCCAGCGTCGTCACCGTGCCGGGCACGTCGTCGGAGGGGGCGCCGCGGATCGGATGATGGACGGTGACGAGCTTGGTGCCGTCGGGAAACGTCGCCTCGACCTGGATGTCGTGGATCATCTCGGCGATGCCCGGCATCACCTGATCGGCGGTGAGGACATGGGCACCGGCCTGCATCAGCTCGGCGACGGAGCGGCCGTCGCGGGCGCCCTCGACCACGAAATCGGTGATGAGCGCCACCGCCTCCGGGTGGTTGAGCTTGACGCCCCGGGCCAGCCGGTTGCGCGCGACCTGCGCCGCCATGGCGACGAGGAGCTTGTCTTTCTCGCGGGGGGTCAGGAGCACGGGCGCTCTCCGAAGTCGTCTGGATACGGTCTCGCGCGGATCATGCACGGGGCGTGCGAGAGCGCCACCGTATCAGGTCTGCCACACGCGGGGCATCGGCACCCCGCGATAGGCGGTCAGGAAGCGCGCGGCCAGCCCGCGCAGGGCGCCGACTTCCGGGCCGAGGAAACGCAGGGCGAGATGCCCGTTCCAGGCACTCGCCGCGGCCTCGGTGACGCCGGGATTCGCCGCCTCGAGGCAGGCGCGGGCCTCCTCGATCCGGCCCTCGGCGCCGGGCGAGACATCGAGGATCGTGCCCATCGCCCGCGCGCCGCCGCCGATGGCGGAGCGGGCGAGCAGGTCCGAGACCCGGCCTTCGAGCCGCACGGTGTCGGCGTAGACGAGGCGTCCGCCCCGGCGCACCCGCCAGACATCCTCGAACAAGGCCTCCTGCAGCGTCTCGCCCCGAGCGACGCGGCCGAAGGCGACGATCTCGGCGATGAGGAGGCCGGCATCCCCGGCCAGATCCGCCTCGAAGTTCCGGCGCAGGCGCGCCCGGTCGAACAGGATCGTCTCCTGCGGCAGCCAGGCGAGGCGGGCGCCGGCCCCGAGGTCGAGGCGGTTGTGCACATGGCTCACCGGGCCGTCGGAACGGTAGACCTTCTCCGCCGCCACCGTGGTCAGGACGAGCGCGGCGCCCGGATCGAGCCGGGCGGATACCGAAAAGGCGTCGCCGCAGGCGATGCCGCCCGCGTTGTTGACGAGGATGCCCTCCATCGTCCCGGCCTCCCGGGGGAAGCGCAGCCGCGAGGGGCCGGATTCCGCGAGATCCTTCAGCCGCGTCGGCCCGTTGGCCGTGGCCGGGCCGACATGGAGATCGATCTGGCCGCGCGAGCGCTGCCGCGATGGGGGGGCGGGAGGGGATGGGACGGCGTGGATGGTCGGACTCTCGCGGCGGGCGTTCGGCCCTTCCTGGCGCGGACGCGCCCGCCGGGCAACAATGTCGTCTCCCACCCCTCCCCCTCATCCTGAGGTGCTCAGCCGAAGGCTGAGCCTCGAAGGAGGGCTCCAGGGATCGCTGAGACTTCTGGAGTCCTCCTTCGAGGCCGCTGACGCGGCACCTCAGGATGAGGCTGTGGGTGAGAGGGCGCTTTCGCGCCTTAGCGCGGGTCGGGCGGCCCCTCCCCCTTGCCGACGAAGGGGATGCCCTCGATCGGGCATTCCTCGGTGCCGACGCTGGAGCGGGTGATGGCGCGCACGGCGTCGCGGGTGGCGTCGGGGTCCTCGATCCAGCGGCGGTAGAAGTCGTAGGGGCATTCCGACATCCCGTGCCGGTTCTCCTTCGAGTTGATCATGCCGGTATAGCCGCGGTGGAGCAGCTTGAAGAGGTGGTTCTCCGACTGGCCGTGGGCGCGGAAGTCGCGGATCAGGAACTTCGAGAGCGCCGCGTACTGGATGCCCATCTCCTCCTCGCCGCACTCGCCGAGCGTGCGGCCGTCGAAGCCGATGATCGCCGAGTGGCCGAAATAGCTGTAGACGCCGTCGAACCCGGCCGCGTTGGCGACCGCGACGTAGGTGTTGTTGGCGAAGGCCATCGCCTTCGAGATCAGAACCTGCTGCTCTTTCGCCGGATACATGTAGCCCTGGCAGCGGATGATGAGTTCCGCGCCGCGCATGGCGCAGTCGCGCCAGATCTCGGGGTAATTGCCGTCGTCGCAGATGATGAGGCTCACCTTGAGCCCCTTCGGACCGTCCGAGACGTAGGTGCGGTCGCCCGGATACCAGCCTTCGATCGGCGTCCAGGGCATGATCTTGCGGTATTTCTGGACGATCTCGCCCTGGTCGTTCATCAGGATGAGCGTGTTGTAGGGAGCCTTGTGCGGGTGCTCCTCGTGCCGCTCGCCGGTGAGCGAGAATACGCCCCAGACCTTCGCCTTCCGGCAGGCATCGGCGAAGATGTCCGTTTCCGCACCCGGGATGCTGGACGCGGTTTCGTACATCTCGCCCGCATCGTACATGATGCCGTGGGTCGAATACTCCGGAAAAATCACGAGATCGAGGCCGGGCAGACCCGCCTTCATCCCGATGATCATGTCGCCGATCTTCTTGGCGTTCTCGAGTACCTCGGCCTTCGTGTGCAGGCGGGGCATCTTGTAGTTCACGACGGCTACGCCGACGCTGTCCTGGCTCGATGAGATGTCGCCGTGCATCATGGCATGTTCCTCCACGCTGAACTGATGGTTGGGAGGGCCGCGGTTCGTCCGCGGCCCCGAATGCGGCTGGGCTTCAGCCTGGGGCGAGGCCGAGGAGGGTTCCCAGCGGAACGACGAGGGTGAAGCCGCCGTAGAAGCCGTCCTTGGCGCGCCGGGGGGTGTAGGGGTTCCAGAACGAGTTGGGGTTGACGACGTACTGGACCACCGGCTCGAGGATCACGCCCTTGCCGATGTCGAGATGGGCGTTGGCCTCGAAGATGAACTTGTCGCGCGAGTAGGGCGCGCCCGAACCGCCGGCGATGAAGTTCGCGTCGGCCAGGAACTGGGTGTAGTTCTCGTTCAGGCGCTGCCAGTTGACCTTGAGCCCGTAGGTGTCGTTGGGCCGGCTCTGGTCGGGGGCTTCCAACAGCACGCCGAAGAACGAGTTGAAGCGGATCGGGATGGTCGGGTCGAAGGCGTAGCCGGTGCCGGTGTAGAGCGAGACCGCGGTGGGGTGCAGGTTGACGTCGCCCTTGGTGATCAGCCCGCCATCGGCGCGCCAGACCGTCTGCTTGCCGGTGAGCACGACGCCGGAGGTGCCGGCCTTCTGCAGCACCGGGGCGCCGGGGTTGAGGCCCTTGGAGGTGCCGAAGATGGTCTTGAAGTTGTCGTCGTGGTCGGCGGTGTTGACGAAGCCGGTGAGCGAGACGCGGCCGGGATAGGCGGTGAGGGAGTAGTCGGTCTTGGTGCCGATCTCGGTCATGACCAGCGCCCCGGCGATGCGCTCGTAGCCGAAATCGTAGCCCGACAGGACGTTGGTGTTGGGGTTCACGGTGAAGGCGCCGGCCTGGATGTAGCTGGTGGGCGAGAACTGGTAGGCGGCGTTGGCGCCCCAGACGGCGAAGAGGGGCGAGGTGAAGCCGGCGTTGAAGTAGAACAGGTCCTGGAAGCAGGAGTTGATCGAGTTGCACGGCGGCAGGCCGTAGTAGCGGTCGGGATGGGTGCGCCCGAGTTCGACGACGAGGCGGTCGTCGAGGAGCTTCTGCTCGTAGGTGAGGAGCGAGAGGCGGTTGTTGTTGGGGGTGTAGGGCGGCTGGTAGCCGACCGTGGTGTCGCCGATATCGGCGGCCATGTTGAGGTTGCGCACCAGGCCGAAGAAGGTCTGGGTGAACTTGATGGTGCCGCCGCTGATATTGGCCAGCCGCTGCATGTCGGCGCTCATGGAGAGCACGAAATAGGCGGAGTTGGACTGCTCGCCGGGGCGCAGGCCCATGGTCGGGTTGGCTTGGTAGAAGTCGTAGATGTTGACGTCGAAGGTCAGGCCGCGGGCGGCCATGTCGGTGGCCCAGGGGGCGAGCGGACCGACGCGGACGGGGTCGGCGGGCTTGGCGGCGATGTTGGGATCGGTGCGCGGCTGGGTCTGATCGTTGAGCTGGCCCACCGGCGAGGGCTGCTGCGCCTGCGCCGCCGTCCCGCCAAAAGCCAGACCCGCGGCCAGAAGCGCGGCGGCGCCGAGGCCGGTTCTCCCTCGGCGGGGTCTCTGTGTTCGTGTCGTCGCATGCTGCATCGTCAATCCCCAACCCATGGTCTGCGCCGGCTGTCCCACGGGCTGGATGCCCGCTTGTCGCGTCGGCCGGCGGCTCCCTCGCGGAGCGGTTTCGTCTGCGAAAACATCCTCCCGGATGGCGCGCGTCGGCCCGTTCGGGCTCGTCCGCGGGAGGGGCCGGATCGCGCCGACCGCCCCGATGCTGTGTCCCCACCCGCGCCCTCATCCTGAGGGGGCGGGTGGGAGGTCTTCGGCGCTAGGCTCTTGTGCCGCATCGGCTTTTTACGAGAGCCGGCGCCCACCTTTCGGGCCGATGCTCAGTGGCTGATCATCCAGGGCCGCGCGTTCGGGAAGCTCTTGGCGGCGGCCGGTGCGGTCGCCGCCTTCTTGGGCGAGCAGCAGCCGCAGCCCGCCCCGTGGCTGCCGGAGCGCCGCGGCGCGTGGCGGCTGCGCTCGTTGGTGGCGTGCGCCGCCTTGAGCCCCGCATCCATGCCGGAGATCCGCGGGGCGGTGAGGAAGGCGCGCTGGCATTCCCCGCCGCAATCGGGGCAATCGTGCGGGTCCTTGAACTGCGCCATCGGGCGCAGCACCGTGAACGGTCCGCAGGATTCGCAGGAATAGTCGTAGACCGGCATGATCAGAGATCCGGCGACAGCGGCATCTGGACCGAACCGTCGAGGAACTTCGTCGGTCCCGCGGCGGAGGGGTTGATGTCGAAATCGAAGATGCCGGTCGGAATCCAGAGCGTCGCGCAGGCGTTCGGGATGTCGACGACGCCGGAGATGTGGCCCTGGACCGGGGCGGTGCCGAGGATCGAGTAGGCCTGCGCCCCCGAATACCCGAACTTCTTCAAGTACTCGATCGCATTGAGACAGGCCTGGCGATAGGCGACCGTCACGTCGAGGTAGTGCTGCTTGCCGTATTCATCGACGGAGACACCCTCGAAGATCAGGTGATCGTCGTATTTCGGGGTGACCGGCGACGGCTTGAAGATCGGGTTCTTGATCCCGTACTTCGCCATGCCGTCCTTGATCAGGCTGACCTTGAGGTGGACCCAGCCCGCCATCTCGATGGCGCCGCAGAAGGTGATCTCGCCGTCGCCCTGGCTGAAATGCAGGTCGCCCATCGAGAGGCCGGCCCCCGGCACGTAGACCGGGAAGTAGATCTTCGAGCCGCGCGAGAGATCCTTGATGTCGCAATTGCCGCCGTGCTCGCGCCCCGGCACCGTGCGGGCACCGGTCGCCGCCGCGTTGTCCTTCGCCTCGCCCTTGAGCCGGCCCATATGCGCGGTCGGGCCGAAGGGAAGCGTCGCCAGCGCCGGCACCCGCTCCGGATTGGTGTCGAACAGCGCCTTCTCGCGGGTGTTCCAGGTCTCCAGCATCTTCGGATCGGGCAGGCAGCCGATCAGGCCGGGATGGATCAGGCCGGGGAAGCGCACGCCGGGGACGTGGCGCGACTTGGTGAACATGCCCTCGAAGTCCCAGATCGACTTCTGGGCCTGGGGGAAGTGCTCGTCGAGGAAGCCGCCGCCGTTGTTCTTCGAGAAGAAGCCGTTGAAGCCCCACTGCGATTCGGGCTTGGCGCCGATATCGAGGAGATCGACCACCAGCAGGTCGCCGGGCTCGGCGCCCTCGACCCCGATCGGGCCCGACAGGAAGTGGACGATCGACAGGTCGATGTCGCGCACGTCGTCGGCGGAATCGTTGTTCTTGATGAAGCCGCCGGTCCAGTCATAGGTCTCGACGATGAAGTCGTCGCCGGGCTTGACGGTGGCGACCATCGGGATGTCGGGGTGCCAGCGATTGTGCACCATGTCGTTGTCGTAGGCCGATTGCGTGAGATCGACCTTGATCAGCGTCTCGGGCATGTCCTTCGCGCGCTCCTCTTGGATTTTGTCCAGCCGTCCCCGTTGCGTGTCCGGTGGTTGCCCGGCCGCCCCGGCGGATCGTCGATCGTTCGTTCTTCGTGCATCCGGCGCAGCGAGCGCCGGACCGGTGCGGGCGGGCCGCTGGGGGCGCCCCGCCGAGGGTGTTCAGCGCGCGAGCAGCTCCTTCAGGGCCGCGTCGAGCACCCGGATGTCGTCGGGCGAGGTTCCGGGGCCACCCGCGAAGTGGCCCCAATCGGTCTCGACCGTGCGCAGCTCGGCGTTCGGCATGTGCGAGACCTCGATGGCGCTGTCTTCCGGGGGGAAGTACAGGTCGGTCGAGGCCGGCATCACGATCGCCTTGGCCTTGATGGCCCCCAGCGCCTTGGCAAAATCGCCGCCGTAGAGCGCGTTGTTCGCGATGTCGCCGTTCTGCCAGGTCCAGAGCATGGCAAGCAGGTTGTTGGCATCCTTCGCCAGCAGCCAGCCTTCCCAGAAGCCGACGAGGAAATCCTCCAGCGAGGCGTAGCCCAGCCGCTTCAGGTCGCCCTCGGTCCGGTAGAAGGTCTGCGACAGGCCCCAGCCGGCATAGACCCGGGCGGCGGCGCGCAGGCCCTTCTGCGGCTGCGCCGTGTAGAAGCCGTCGGCGAAGGCGGCATCCGCCTGAAGCGCCGCCTTGACGCCCTCCAGGAACACGAAGTTGTGCCGCGAGCACTTGGCCGAGCCCTGGAAGGGCAGGATGCGCTCGACCATGTCCGGGAACAGGGCGCCCCAGTGGAAGGTCTGGAGCGCGCCCATCGACCAGCCGGTCACCAGCCGGATCCGCTCGATGCCGAACATCTCCGTGACCAGCCGGTGCTGCTGCATCACGTTGTCGTAGGCCGTCACCTTGGGGAAGCGCGGCCCGTCGAAGGGCGCGGGCGTGTTGCTCGGCGACGAGGACAACCCGTTGCCGAACATGTTCGGCACGATGATGAAGTACCGCTCCGGGTCGAGCGCCCGGCCCGGCCCGATCAGCCACTCGTTCTCGGTGTGCTGACCCGAATACCAGGTCGGGTAGACGATGACGTTGTCCTTGGCGGCGTTGAGGGTGCCGTAGGTCTTGTAGGCGAGCTTCGCGTCGCGGATCGTCTGCCGGGACTGCAGGACGACGTCGCCGAGTTCGAAGATGTCGTAATCGGCCATTCCGATCCCCCTCACACCGACAGGAAGCGGGCGACCTGCGCCTCGTCGATGTCGGCCCGCAGGGATTCGTGGACGATCGAGCCGTTCTCGATGACGAGCACCCGGTCGGCCACGTCCATGGCGAAGCTCAGCACCTGCTCGGACACGACGATGGAGAGGCCGCGCTCGTCGCGGATCTTCTTGAGCGTCCGGCCCATCTCGCGGATGATCGAGGGCTGGATGCCCTCGGTCGGCTCGTCGAGGAGGAGCACCTTGGGGTTGCTGGCCAGCGCCCGGGCGATGGCGAGCTGCTGCTGCTGGCCGCCCGAGAGGTTGCCGCCGCGCCGTCCCTTCATCTCCAGGAGCACCGGGAACATCGTGTAGAGGTCCTGCGGCACCTTGCGCGATCCGGTGACAGTGAGACCGGTCTCGATGTTCTCCTGCACCGTCATGGTCGAGAAGATCATCCGGCCCTGCGGCACGTAGGCGAGGCCGGCGGCAACGCGGGCATGGCTCTTCATCGCCGTCACGTCGGTGCCCTCGACGGTGATCCGGCCCGACTTCGTCGGCACGATGCCCATCAGGGTCTTCATGAGCGTCGACTTGCCCATGCCGTTGCGGCCCATCACGGCGACGATCTCGCCGGGAGCGACAGAGATGTCGATGCCGTGCAGCACCTCGCTCTGGCCATAGGCCGAATGAAGGTCGGAGATCGCCAGCATCGGGGCGGCGCCGGCCATGACCGGCGGCACGGGTGAGATGTGGGAAGCGGTCTGAAGCATCGATTCCACGTCCTTCAGTGACCGAGATAGACTTCGACGACCTTCGGGTCGGTCTTGACCCGCTCCATCGAGCCTTCCGAGAGCACCTTGCCCTGGTGGAGCACGGTGACCCGGTGGGCGATGTCCTCGACGAACTTCATGTCGTGCTCGATGACGAGCACCGAGCGGCCCTTGATGATCTGGTTGAGGAGCTCCGCCGTCTTGATGCGCTCGCCGACGCTCATGCCGGCGACCGGCTCGTCGAGCATGAGAAGCTCCGGGTCCTGGATCAGCAGCATGCCGATCTCCAGCCACTGCTTCTGGCCGTGGCTCAGGAATTCGGCGCGCTCGTCGAGCTGATCCTTCAGGAAGATCGTCTGCGCGATCTCGTGGATGCGGTCGCGCACCTCGGCGTCGCGCTTGAAGGTGAGCGCGCCGAAGACCGAGCGGCCGCGGGGGAAGGAGATCTCCAGGTTCTCGAAGACGGTCAGGTCGTCGTAGATCGAGGGCGTCTGGAACTTGCGCCCGACGCCCGCCTGGACGATGGCGCTCTCGGACAGTTTGGTGAGTTCCTGGCCCTTGTACTTGATCGAGCCGGAACTCGCCTTGGTGCGCCCGCAGATCAGGTCGAGCACCGTGGTCTTGCCGGCGCCGTTGGGGCCGATGATGACCCGGATCTCGTCCGGATCGACGTAGAACGACACGTCGTTGACCGCCTTGAAGCCGTCGAAGGAGACGGTGAGCCCCTCGACCGCCAGCAGGAAGTTCTTGTCGTCGGCCGGCGTGCCGATCGGGGCGGAAGGGAGAATGGCCGCGTTCATGGGTCTCGTCCTCACTCGGCGGGGGCGCCGTGGGCCGGCAGCACGGGGGTGGGGGTCGGCGCGAGGCCCTTGGCCTTGCGGAACAGGCGGGGCTCGACATGCTCGCGCCAGAGGCCGGCGAGACCGTTGGGGAAGGCGAGCACCACGGCGATGAACAGGGCGCCGAGGCCGAACAGCCAGAGATCGGGGAAGCTCTCGGAGAACGAGGTCTTGGCGAAGTTGACCAGCAGCGTGCCCCAGACGGCGCCGAACAGCGACATCCGCCCGCCGACCGCGGCGTAGATCACCATCTCGATCGAGGGCACGATGCCGACGAAGGAGGGCGACATGAACCCGACCTGGAGGGTGAACATCGCGCCGCCCACCGCCGCGAAGGCCGCGGCCAGGCAGAAGGCGAACACCTTGAAGCCGGCGACCGAGTAGCCCGAGAACCGGACCCGGTCCTCCTTCTCGCGCATGGCGACGAGGATGCGACCGAGCTTCGACTTCTTCACGTACTGCGCCATGAGGATACAGCCGAGGAGGAGCCCGCCGTTGACGAAGTAGAGGATGACCTTCGCGCTGTCGGTGCGGATGTCCCAGCCGTGGAGGGTGCGCAGGTCGGTGATGCCGTTGATGCCGCCGGTATAGCCCTGCTGGCCGACGATCAGGATCGTCAGGATCGCGGCGATCGCCTGGGTGATGATGGCGAAGTAGGTGCCCCCGACGCGCCGCTTGAACATCGCCACCGAGATGATGAAGGCGAAGGCCACCGGCACCGCGATCACGAGGAGAAGCGTCAGCGGCAGGGAGTGGAACGGCTGCCAGAACCAGGGGAGCGACGTGATCTGGTTCCAGTCCATGAAGTCGGGAATGCCCGGCGTCGACTGGATTTTCGTATTTTCGACACTTGAAGCTTCGAGCTTCAAGTACATCGCCATGCAATAGCCGCCGAGGCCGAAGAAGACGCCCTGTCCCAGCGACAGGATGCCGGCATAGCCCCAGCAGATCACGAGGCCGAGGGCGACGAAGGCGTAGGTGAGGTACTTGCCCACCAGGTTGAGGCGGAAGCCGTCGAGGACGAGCGGCAGGACCACCAGGATCACGCCGGCCAGGAGCAGCAGGCTCACCCACTCGATCGGCTTCATGAAGGGGTTGTCGTTGACGGTGACCGCCTTCGACAGGCTCTGCAGAGAGCTCTTCTCGGGGCTCGTTTTCGGGCTCGTCATCGGGGTGCGCTCCTCAGCGACGGACCTTGAGGGTGAAGAGGCCCTGCGGCCGCAGCATCAGGATCGCCACCACCGCGAGCAGGGTGAGCACCTTGGCCATCGAGCCGGAGAGGAAGAATTCGAGGGTCGACTGGGTCTGCGAGATCGAGAAGGCCGAGGCGATGGTGCCGAGCAGGCTGGCGGCGCCGCCGAAGACCACGATCAGGAAGGTGTCGACGATGTAGAGCTGGCCCGAGGTCGGCCCGGTGGAGCCGATCATGGTGAAGGCCGAGCCGGCGATGCCGGCAATGCCGCAGCCGAGGCCGAAGGTGTAGCGATCGACCTTCTCGGTATCGATGCCGACCGCGCCCGCCATTGAGCGGTTGCTCATCACCGCGCGGATCTGCGCGCCGAAGCGCGAGCGGTAGATCAGGACGGCGACGCCCAGCGTGATGACCGTGGTGACCGCGATCACGAACAGGCCGTTGATCTGCACCTCGATCGAATCGGTGACGGGGATCGAGCCCATCATCCAGGTCGGCAATTCCACGCCGACCTCGCGCGGGCCGATGATCGAGCGATAGGCCTGCTGCAGGATCAGCGAGAGGCCCCAGGTGGCGAGCAGCGTGTCGAGGGGGCGTTTGTAGAGATGCCGGATCAGCGCCCACTCGACCAGCATGCCCAAGGCCCCGGAGGCCAGGAACGCCAGCGCCATCGCGACGAAGAAGTAGGCGGAGAACAGCGCCGGAAGGTGCTCCTGGAAGAAGGTCGAGCATAGATAGGTGACGTAGGCGCCCAGGATCATGAACTCGCCGTGGGCCATGTTGATGACGCCCATCTGGCCGAAGATGATCGCCAGCCCCAGCGCCATCAGCACGTAGACCGAGAACAGGATCAGGCCCGCGAAGCCCTGCATCACGAAGATCGAGCTGAGGTCTGCGAGCGAGTAATCGCCGAACATGATTGGATCTCCGATCCGGCTGGCAATGGCTGCGAGCCGATCATCCCATCCGATCCCTCATCCTGAGGTGCCGGAGCGAAGCGGAGGGCTTTGAGAGAGCCCTCCAGACGTCGTTGCGATCCCTGGGGCCGTCCTTCGAGGGCCGCTGACGCGGCCAGCTCAGGATGAGGGCGATGGATGGGATGGGCTGTGCAAGTCGCGGGCCGACTACTGGTAGCCCTTCGGGAACGGGTTCGGCTCGATCAATTCGGGGCTCTCGTAGACGACCTCGAACTGACCCGTCGGCAGGGCCTTGGCGACGCGGGTCTTCGACCAGAGGTGATGGTTCTCGTGGACCTTCACGTACCCCTCCGGCGCCTCCTTGAACTCGATGCCGGGGGAGGCCGCGACCACCTTGTCGACGTCGAAGGAACCGGCCTTCTCCACCGCCATCTTCCACAGGAACGGCCCGAGATAGCCGGCCTGGGTGACGTCGCCGAGCACGGTCTTCTCGCCCCACATCTTCTTGAAGGCGGCGACGAACTTCTCGTTGTTCGGGTTCTTGAGCGACTGGAAGTACTTCATGCAGGAATAGGCGCCGGCGATGTTGTCGCCGCCGATGCCGTCGATCTCGTCCTCGGTGACCGAGATCGTCAGCAGGGTCTGCTTCGACAGGTCGATGCCCGCCGCCTTGAGCTGCTTGTAGAACGCCACGTTCGAGCCGCCGACCACGTCGGCGAAGATCACGTCGGGCTTCTTGAGCTTGATCTTGTTGATGACCGAGTTGAACTGCGTGTGGCCGAGGGGATAATACTCCTCGCCGACCACAGTACCCTTGAGCACGTTCTCGATGTGCTTGCGGGCGATCTTGTTGGAGGTGCGCGGCCAGATGTAATCCGAGCCGATCATGAAGAAGCTCTTGGCGCCCTTCTCCTTGCTCACCCAGTCGAGCGAGGCCAGGATCTGCTGCGTCGCCTCCTGGCCGGTATAGATGACGTTCTTGGACTGCTCGAGGCCCTCGTAGAAGGTCGGGTAGTAGAGCAGCCCGTTATACTGCTCGAACACCGGCAGCGCGGCCTTGCGCGAGGCGGAGGTCCAGCAGCCCATCACGGCGGCGCAATGGTCGTTGACGAGGAGCTTCTTGGCCTTCTCGGCGAAGGTCGGCCAATCGGAGGCGCCGTCCTCCTGGATGATCTTGATCTTGCGCCCGAGAACGCCGCCCATCTCGTTGATCTGGGCGATGGCGAGCTTCTCGGCCTGGATCGTGCCGGTCTCGGAGATCGCCATCGTGCCGGTCGCCGAATGCAGGATGCCGACGGTGACCTCGGTGTCGGTGACCGCGAGACCGGTGGTGTTGACCGCCGAGGTCGGTGCGGCGGCGAATGTCGGCCGCGGCATCATCGCCAGGGCGGGCAGGCCGGCCATGCCCATCAGGAGCTTGCGCCGCAGCGGCGAGCGCAGGCCGTTCTCGGTGTCGGAAGTGTCCTTCGCCATTCTGCCAGCCCTGTGACCTCACGTCCGACGGCTCTTGGAACGGCCGCGGATCGACGAGGTGCAGGCTAGGCTGCTCGTTGCGTCGCAGCATATACGCTGTTCTGCGTATGGTCCGCGCGGGTCGGCGGAGGCACGATGGCCTACCTTCGACCCGAGGCGGGCGCGTCGTCCGGCGCGCGCCGCGCCACAGGCCTGTGTCTTGCTTGCTGCACTTGCACGCTGCTCCCGCAGGGTGTCCTTGCATGCGGAGCGCCGGGGGGACCATCATGCCCCCGCGCCCGGCAGGGGCTCCGCCAGGGCTCGTCAGGCGGTCGCGTACGGGATCGACGACAGACGTCACGCATGAACGGCCGCCAGCACATCATCCCGATCCGGCGTGCCTACAACCGTCTCGTCGCCGACGAGACGCTGGAGGATTATGCCCTCCGCTTCACCGCCAAGAAGGCGCGGCGCTGGTCGGCGCTCGCGGTGGCCCAGACGGCGCTCGGCTCGATCTCGTTCCTGGCGCTGGAGGCCATCGGCGGCACGCTGGTGCTGGCGACGGGGTTCACCAACACGCTGGCCGCGGTGCTCCTCGTCGGCGTGCTGCTCTTCGCCACCGCCGTGCCGATCACCGTCTACGCCGCCCGCTACGGGATCGACCTCGACCTCCTCACCCGCGGTGCGGGCTTCGGCTATCTCGGCTCGACGGTGACCTCGCTGATCTATGCGAGCTTCACCTTCCTGTTCCTGGCCATCGAGGCCGCCATCATGGCGCTGGCCCTGCACCTCTGCTTCGGCCTGCCGCTCTGGCTCGGCTACATCCTCTGCGCCGGCCTCGTCATCCCCCTCGTGGTCTACGGCATCCGGCTGATCAGCCGGTTCCAGATCTGGTCGCAGCCGGTCTGGGTCCTGCTCAACCTCCTGCCGCTCGGCTTCCTCGCCGCGAGCCCGGACGCCGCGGCCACCCTCGGGCGGCTCGTCACCTTCCCCGGCCTCGATCCGGCGGCGGGAGCGGGGTTCGATCCTCTCCGGTTCGGGCTCGCCACCAGCGTGATGCTGGCGCTGCTCGCCCAGGTCGGCGAGCAGGTCGACTTCCTGCGCTTCGTCCCGCCGGCGAAGGGTCCGCGGGACGTCGCGTGGTGGTCGGCGGTGCTGGCGGGCGGAGCGGGCTGGATCGGGCCGGGCCTGCTCAAGGTGCTGCTCGGGGCCTTCCTCGCGGTGCTGGCCCTCGGCCACGGCATCCCGGCGCCGCAGGCCGCCGAGCCGACGCAGATGTACGCGGTCGCCTTCGGCTACGTGACGCCCTCGCGGGAGGGCGCGCTGCTGCTGATGGCCGGGTTCGTCGCGATCTCGCAGATCAAGATCAACCTCACCAACGCCTATGCCGGCTCGATCGCGTGGTCGAACTTCTTCTCGCGTCTCACCCACAGCCATCCCGGCCGGGTGGTGTGGCTCGTCTTCAACGTCGCCATCGCCCTGATGCTGATGGAGCTCGGCATCGACAAGACGATCGAGAGCACCCTCCCCCTCTACGCCGTGGTGGTCTCGGCCTGGGTCGGGGCGCTCGCCTCCGATCTCTCGGTCAACAAGCCGCTCGGCCTGTCGCCGCCGGGCATCGAGTTCAAGCGGGCCCATCTCTACGCGGTCAATCCGGTCGGTACCGGGGCCATGGCGCTGGGCCTGGCGCTGGGCTGGCTCGCCTATGCGGGCGCCTTCGGAACGCTCGCCGCCGCCTTCGGGCCGCTGCTGGCGCTCGCCGCCGCCTTCGTCGCCGCCCCGCTGATCGCCTGGGGCACCGGGGGGCGGTTCTACATCGCGCGGGTCCCGGAGCCCGTCATGGCGGCGGGCGGCGAGAGGATCGGCGAGGAGATCGTCTGCCGGGTCTGCGAGCTGCCCTTCGAAGGCGAGGACATGGCGCATTGCCCCGCCTATGCCGGGCCGATCTGCTCGCTCTGCTGCTCCCTCGACGCCCGCTGCGGCGACCTCTGCAAGCCGCACGGACGCCTCGACGCACAGGCCCAGGCGAGCCTCGGGCGCTTCGTGCCGGCCCCCGTCGCCGCCTGGATCGGCGCGCCCCTCGGGCGCTACCTCGCGCTGATGCTCTGCCTCGTCGGGGTGATCGGGCTGATCCTCGGCATCGTCCATGCCGGTGCCAGCAGCGGGCATCCGGAGCATCGCGAGTTGCTGCAGGCGGCGCTCACCAGCGTGTTCTTCATCTTCGTGCTGATCCTCGGCATCGTCGCGTGGCTGTTCGTCCTCGCCCAGGAGAGCCGCCGCGTCGCCCAGGCCGAGACCGAGCGCCAGACCGCGCTCTACCAAGCGGAGATCGCCGCCCACAAGATCACCGATGCCAAGCTGCAGGAGGCCAAGGAGACGGCGGAGGCGGCCAATCTCGCCAAGAGCCGCTACGTCGTCGGCATCAGCCACGAGCTGCGCACGCCGCTCAACGCCGTGCTCGGCTACGCGCAACTCCTCGAGGTCGATCCCGAGATCCCGGCGCAGCGGCGGCGGGGCCTGCAGGTGATCCGCCGCAGCGCCCAGCACCTGTCGGGCCTGATCGACGGGCTGCTCGACATCTCCCGCATGGAGGCCGGGCGCCTCCAGGTCCACCGCAACGAGATTCGGCTGTCGGATTTCCTCGACCAGATCGTCGACATGGTGCGGCTCCAGGCGGAGGCGGCGGGCCTGCACTTCCGCTTCACCCGCCCCGAGATCCTGCCCGCGGTCGTCGCCACCGACGAGAAGCGCCTGCGCCAGATCCTGCTCAATCTCCTGTCGAACGCGATCAAGTTCACGCCCTCGGGCGAGGTCGGGCTCGACGTGACCTATCGCAGCCAGGTCACGGTCTTCACCATCCGCGACACCGGGCTGGGCATCCGGCCGGACGATCTCGGGCGCATCTTCGAGCCGTTCGAGCGCGGCTCGATTCCCGCCGCCCGCAGCCAGCCGGGCACCGGCCTCGGGCTCACCATCGCCGGGCTGCTGGCGCAGGTCATGGGCGGCGAGATCACGGTGGAGAGCGAGGTCGGGCGCGGCACCCGCTTCCGGGTGCGGCTGATGCTGTCCTCGGTCAACCGCCCTGCCCCCACCCCCGCGGCCCCCGCCGTGCCGGCTCTCTCCGCCGCCCCGCGCCGCTACGCCGGCCGCCAGCGCCGCGTCCTCGTGGTCGATGACGATCCGGCCCACCGCACCCTGATGCGCGACATCCTCGAGCCCCTCGGGATCGAGGTCGCCGAGGCCTCCGACGGCCCGGCCTGCCTCGCCCTGTGGGACCCGGCCGCGGCGAGCGCCGCGCCCGACCTCGTCCTCCTCGACATCGCCATGCCGGGGATGAGCGGCTGGACCGTCGCCGAGCGCCTGCGCGCCCTCGCGCCGGGTCTGCGCATCGCCATGATGTCGGCCAATGTCCACGAGATCAGCCCGACCCGGGGCATCGATGCCCGCCACGACGCGATCATCGCCAAGCCGTTCGATCTGCGCGACTTCCTCGATCAGGTCACCCGTCTGCTCGGTCTCGACTGGGTCGAGGGGACGCCGCCCGTGGCCAAAGCGGCGGAGGCCGGGCCGGGCGCGCCGCGCGTCCCCGCCCCCTCGTCCGCCCCGCGGGCGAAAGAAGGGGCGCCGCACCCCGCCACCGCCGCGCGCGGCGGCCTGCCCCTCCCCGTCCTCGAAGAGCTCCTCCGCCTCGGCCGCATCGGCCATGTGCGCGCCATCGAGGCCCGGCTCGCCGAGATCGCCGATGCCGAGCCGGCTGCCGCCGCCTTCGCGGAGCGCCTGCGGACCCTCGTCGTCGCCTTCGACCTGCCGACCTACATGCGCGTGCTCAAGGACGCCGCCGGCGAACAACCGGTCCGGGAAGCCACCGATGCCTGAGGCACCCGGTCAACGCGACATCGTCCTCGTGGTGGACGATTCCCCCGACACGCTGAGCTTCCTCACCGAGGCGATCGAGCGCTCCGGGGCCACCGTCCTCGTCGCGGTGGCGGGCGAGGCGGCGCTGGCCCTCGTCGATGAGATCACCCCCGACATCATCCTGCTGGACGCCATGATGCCGGGCATGGACGGGTTCGAGACCTGCCGCCGCCTCAAGGCGAAGCCCGCCGTGGCGACCGTGCCGGTCATCTTCATGACCGGGCTGTCGGAGACCGAGCACATCGTCCAGGGGCTGGAGGCCGGCGGCGTCGATTACGTGACCAAGCCGATCGCCCCCGACGAGATCCTGGCGCGCATCCGCGTCCACATGGCCGGGGCGCGGGCGGCGCAGAGCCTGCGGGCGGCGCTCGACACCACCGGGCGCACCCTGTTCGCGGTCGATGCCGCGGGGGCCGTGCTGTGGGCCACGCCGCAGGCCTCGCAGGTTCTGGCGGCCTGCGCCCCCCGGGCGGACGACGCCTACGGGCTGCCGCCCGCCGGACGGGCCTGGCTGCGCGGTTGCCTCGCCGGGGGGCAGACGGGAGCCTTCACCCTCACCGACCTGTCCGGCGCGGCCCATACGGTGAGCTTCGTCGGCCGCACCGGCAACGAGGTGCTGCTGCGTCTCTCCCGGGACGCGACCGCCGCCGGCATCGAGTTGCTGCGCACCCGCCTGCCGATCACCGCGCGCGAGGCGGACGTGCTGTTCTGGCTCGCCCGCGGCAAGTCGAACCGCGACATCGGCGAGATCCTCACCCTGAGCCCGCGCACCATCACCAAGCATCTCGAAGGCATCTACGCCAAGCTCGGGGTGGAGAACCGCACCGCCGCCTCGATCATCGCCGCGCGCCACCTGCAGGATCTCGGCTGAGCGTTGCTGGGCCTCCCGGCGGGCAGGGATGAGGTCGCCCGCGGATCAGCCGGTGCGCTGCGCGGTCCAGCGGCCGGTGCAGGCGGTCAGGCCGGCGAGGGACCATTCGCCCGACCCGCTCGCGCCGCGGAGCCGTCCGGTCACGGCGATGCGGGACAGGCCGGTGCGGATCGTGCCGCTGACGCGCCCGTCGGCGCGGGCCTGCCCGGTGGCATCGATGCCGTCGGTGCCCGCCTCCTTCAGCACCCCGTTGCGGATCGTGATGGGATAGCGGTGCGGGCCGGCGCAGCGGCCGGTCACGGTCATGGCCTGGACCGACCATGCGCCGTCGAACGGCCCCGCCATCGCGGTGCCGGTGGAGAGCGGGAGGCCGAGGGTCAGGGCGAGCAGCGGGGCACCGAATCCGGTCAGCCGGCGTCGGGCGATCATGAAGGCAACTCCGTGAGAGTGAGGGGTCATCGGGGGCCGGCTCCCGCATCGGCCCCCGCGATCAGGTCGCGAAGGAACGACGCACCGGCCGGAGCCGAGGCTGTGTCAGCGTCAGCACGAGATGGGACACCGGCAGCCGATGTCACTGATATCGATGCACTGGTGTCGAGAATTTGAAGGATATCATCGCGGAAGGCTGGGATTTCCCGGGCGATGACAAATCACGCAAGAGCTCGTGCCCCGTTTCTGGAAGCCGTAAAGCTAAGTTCGCGTTTCTGAATATTGCATGAAGCCTGTCCGGCGGGGCGCCGCATCGCGTCGGGCATCCTGGCCGGGAAGCGCCGGTTCGGGCGGGAGCGGACCGCCCGACCTCGCCCGACGAGGCTGTCGCGGCGCCGGTGGTGCGACCCCGCGGGGCCGATCGATCGTCGGTGACGTCAGAGGCCGAGGGCCAAGCCGTCGCTGCGGGGATCATGGGCGCCGACGAAGCCGCCGTCGGCCTCGATCCGGATCGCGCCCGGATGGCCGGCCAGCGGGCTCTGGGCCGGGATCGGGCTGATCTCGTGCCCCCGCCGCTTCAGCTCCGCGAAGACCTCCTGCCCCGCATCGAGTTCGAGCTTCAGGCTGTCGCGGCTGTCCGAGAACGTCTTTCCGAGGAGAAACCGGGGGCGCGCCAGGGCCGTCAGCGGGTCCATGCGGTAATCGATCAGGCGCGTCAGCACCGCCGCGAGCGTCTGCGGCTGCCCATCCGCTCCCTGCGTTCCGTAGAGCAGGCTCGGACGTCCGTTCGTGAAGTACATGCCGGGATTGAGGGTATGGAACGGGCGTTTGCCCGGACGCGGCGCGTTGATGCTTTGGGCCTGCCCGCTGAAGGCGGCACCGCGGTTGTGCCAGAGGATGCCGGTCTCCCCCGCGACGACGCCGCTTCCCCAATCGAAATAGATCGTCTGCAGCAGGCTGACGCAGCGGCCCTCCCCGTCGGCGACCCCGATGAAGACGGTATCGCCGGTCTGGAAGACATGCGGCCAGGGTGCCGCCCGGTGCGGATCGATGCGGCGGGCCTGCGCATCGAGATGGGCGGCCGACAGCAGGCGGTCGACGGGAACATCGACGAAATCGGGATCGGCAATGTAGCGGTTGCGATCGATGAAGGCCGTTTTCACGGCCTCGACGAGCAGGTGGTAGTAATCGGCGCTGCCCTCGGGGATCGCGCCGAGGTCGAAGCGGTCGAGAACGCCCATGATCTCGAGGGTGGTCAGGCCCTGCGTCGGCGGACGCAGGCTGACGAGTTCCCCGCCCCGATAGGGAACCCGCAGCGCGCTCTCGTTGCGGGCGCGGCAGCGGGCGAGGTCGTCCGCCGTCAGGGGCGAACCCGCTGTCTGAAGGCCGCTGACGATCCGGCGGGCCAACTCGCCCTCGTAGAAGTCGCGGCCGCCATTCTCCGCCAGGGTCGTGAGCGAGCGGGCGAGGTCGGGCTGGCGGAAGGTCTCCCCGACATCCGGGATGCGGCCGTCGGCCGTGAACACGCGGACCACATCGGGCCATGTGCCGATCGCGTCGGCGCGGAAATTCGCCCAGAAGCGCTGCGACGGCGTCAGGGGAAAGCCCTCCGTCGCGCAGGCGATGGCCTGCCCGAACAACCCCTTCCAGGAGTGCCGCCCGCCCCAGGCCCGCTGGCTGAAGGTGAAGGCCTGCTCCCAGGTGTCGACGGCCGCCGCCGCCGTGATCGCCGATCCGGGGCCGCGCAGCGGGATCGGCCGACCCTCCTCCGGCAGGTTCGCCGCCGCCTGCCCGATGCCGGACAGGGTGAAGCTGGCACCGTCGCGGTCGCTGACGATCATGAACGCGTCGCCGCCGAGTCCGCAGAAATGCGGATAGGTGACGCAGAGCGTGGCATTGACCGCGATCGCCGCCTCGATGGCGTTGCCGCCCGCCCGCAGCACCTCCCGTCCCGCCTCGCTGGCGCGTTCGTGCGGGCTCGTCACCATGCCCCGGCGCGATCGGGCGAGGGCGCCGCGGGCGGCGCCCGGTTCGGTGACGGTGGCGGGTTCGGCGAAGGGACGGGTCGGCATGGTCGTCGCACCCAGGGCAGCCGCGGAGGTCAGGAGCAGCGCGCGCCGCGAGGGTGTGGGCGCGGCGGGTCGAGGCCGATCGCTTCGATGGCCTTCGCTTCGGTCGTCGTCGCTTCGATCCATCACGGCACCTCCGGGGGGTTCGCTGAGGTCCGGCGCCGGGGCGGCGCCGAAACGGTCGGAGCGACGCGGACGACGCCCCTCAGGTCCGGCCGTTCGCGGGGCCGGGCGCCTCGATCCGGTCGGCGGCATGCGCCGCGATGGCGCCGGCGGTCGTGAGCCAGACCGTGTCCCGGTACCGGGCGATGTGGTCGAGCGCCCGCCGCAGCGGGCGCAGCCGGTGCGGCTGGCCGACGATGTAGGGGTGCAGGGCGATGCCCATGACGAGCGGGGCGCGGCGCGACTGTTCCAGCATCTCGTCGAACCCGTCGATGATCGCCTCGGCGAAGGCCCGCCCCGTCTCCTTGCGGGCGACGATGGCCGGGATGTCGTTCAGCTCCTGCGGATAGGGCACCGAGAGGATGCGGCCGCCGCCGCGGGTGGCGAACCAGGTCGGCTGGTCGTCGTGGCACCAATCGAGCAGGTAGCGGTAGCCCGCCTCCGCCAGCAGGTCCGGCGTGACCCGCGATTGCGAGATCCAGGGGCCGAGCCAGCCCGCCGGCGCCGTGCCCTCCTCCCGCGTCAGGACGGCGGTCGCCTCCGCGATCAGGGCCCGCTCCTCGGCCTCCGACAGCGTGCCCTGCCGCTCCGCGTTGCTGCGCCCGTGCCCGACGATCTCGTCGCCGCGGGCGCGGAAGGCCTCGATCAGGCCGGGGCAGTCCCGGTAGATCCGGCTGTTGACGAGGAGGCTCGCCGGCATCCGCAGGTCGTCCAGCATGTCGCGGATGCGCCACGCGCCGACCCGGTTGCCCCAGTCGCGCCAAGCGTAGTTGAGCACGTCCGGCTGCGGTCCGCCCGGCGCCAGCTCGGCGCCCAAGCCGTCACCGAACTCGAAGGTCTCGAGGTTCAGGGCGAGGTAGACGGCGAGGCGCTTGCCGTCCGGCCAGTCGTAGACCGGCCGGTCCGGCAGGGCGGAATAGGGGTAGCGGCCATGACGCGACAAGGTCGGCTCCGGATGGGTCACGGGAAGGGGCACGGGGAGGGTCTCGATCCTGTGTTCGGGAATGGGGTCGGCTTCAAGCGGCCCCGAGATAGGCGGCCTCGAGCGCCGTGTCCGCCCGGAGCTCCGCCGCCGTGCCCGCCGCCGCGACGCGTCCCTGCTCCAGGACGTAGCCCCGGTCCGCCACGGTCAGGGCGAGCGCGGCCATCTGATCAACGATCAGGATCGTCGTGCCCCCGTCGCGCAGGTCGGCGACCGTGGCGTAGAGGGCGTTGATGATCGCGGGCGCGAGCCCGAGGGAGGGTTCGTCGAGCAGGAGGATGCGCGGCCGCGCCATCATCCCGCGGGCGATCGCGAGCATCTGCTGCTCCCCGCCCGAGAGCAGGCCGGCGCGGCTGTCCGCCCGCTCCCGCAGGCGCGGGAAGCGGTCGAGCAGAGCCTCGACCTCCGCCGGGTCGATCCGGCCGCCGCGGCTGTCGGAGCGACTCCACGCGCCGAGGCGGATGTTCTCGACGACGGTGAGTTCGGGAAAGACCTGCCGGCCCTCCGGGACCAGGGCGAGGCCGAGGCGCGCGATCCGGTGCGCCGGCAGCGCCGCGATCGGCGCATCGGCCAGCACCACCGCGCCGTCGACCGGGCGCAGCAGGCCCGCCAACGCCCGCATCGCCGTCGATTTGCCGGCGCCGTTGGAGCCGAGCAGCGCCACGGTCTCGCCGGGCCGCACCGCGAGGGAGATCCCGTCGAGGACGGGCGCGGCGCCGTAGCCGGCCCGCAGGCCGTGGGCGGCGAGGACCGGGTCGGCCGGGCCGTCCCAGGGGGCGGATCGCGGCCGGGCCAGGGTCTCGGCGGCGCCGAGATAGGCCCGCAGCACCGCGGGGTCGCGGCGCACCTCGGCGGGGGTGCCGCGGGCGATCGGGCGCCCGGCATCCATGACGAGGATGCGGTCGGACACGCCCATCACCAGCGGCATGTCGTGCTCGACGAGGATCACCGCGATGCCGCAGGCCGCGATCCGGCGCAACAGGGCGCCGAGGCGGTCGGTCTCGGCGCGGGCGAGGCCGGCGGCCGGCTCGTCGAGGAGCAGCACCCGCGGCGTCCCGGCCAGCGCGCGGGCGATCTCCACCAGCCGCCGGTCGACATGGGGCAGTTCCGCCGCCGGCCGGTCGAGGGCGCCGTCATAGCCCACGAAGGCCAGCAGGGCCGCCGCCTCCTGCCGGTCCCGCGCCCCCGCCCGGCGCAGCAGGCGCCCGGGGGCGCGGGCGAGGATCACGTTCTCGACCACGCTGAGCGACCCGAACAGGCGCGTCGTCTGGTAGGTGCGGGCGATGCCGGCGCGGGCGATCGCGTGGGCCGGCCGCCCGGCGAGCTCGCGCGCGCCCAGGCGGATCGTGCCGGCGCTCGGCCGGTAGAAGCCCGAGATCATGTTGAGAACGGTGGTCTTGCCGGCCCCGTTCGGGCCGATGACGCTGGTGATCGCGCCGGGCAGGGCCGCGAAGGCGACGCCGTCCGCCGCCCGGATCCCGCCGAAGGCGATGCCGAGCCCCTCGACGGTCAGCGGCTCGCCCTCCGTCCGGCGCAGGAAGTCCGGTGCCTCGGCCTGCGGGGCCGGGCGTGCCGCCCCGCCCCGCGGCAGCAGGCGCGCGAGGCTGCCGACGAGGCCCGCCGGCACCAGCCAGAGCACCACCAGCGTGGTCAGGCCGAAGAACAGCAGCCGGTACTCGGCGAGCCCCGCCAGCGCCTCCGGCAGCAGCACCGTCACCAGCGCGCCGAAGAGGGGCCCGAGCACGGTGCCGGCTCCGCCGACCACCACCGCCAGGACGAACAGGATCGACTGGGTGAACGGGAAGGAACTCGGCGCGATGAACAGCATCAGCGGCGGCAGCACCGCGCCCGCGAGCCCGGTGAGCGCCGCCGAGATCGCGAAGGCGGCGGTCTTCACCCGGACCGGATCGAAGCCCAAAGAGGCGGCGGCCACATCCGCGTCGCGCACCGCGCGCAGGGCCTGGCCGAGGCGGGCGTGACGGAGCCGGTGGAAGCCGTAGAGGCTGAGGCCCGCCGCGATCACCGCGAGGATCGCGAGGTCGCGCTCGCCGAGGGGCTGGCCGAACAGGCTCGGGCCGGTGGCGACGACGAGGCCGTTCTGCCCGCCGGTCAGCTCGCCGCCCTCGATCAGGGCGTGCTCGACGAGGAAGCCGAAGGCGATCGTCACCATGGCGAGGTAGGGCCCGCGCACCCGCATGGCGGGCACGGCCAGCGCCGCACCGACCAGGGCGGCGATGGCCGTCGCGGCGGGCAGCGCCAGCCAGAAGCTCACGCCCTTGAGCGTCAGGATCGCGCTGGCATAGGCGCCCAACGCGTAGAACCCGGCATGGCCGAAGGAGATGAGGCCGCCGAGCCCCAGCAGGACGTTGAGGCCGGTGCCGGCCAGCACCGTCAGCGCCACGAGGGCGATGACGAAGTGGCTGTAGCCGCTCGTCGCGGCCACGAGGCCGAGGCCCGCGAGCGTCAAGGCCAGGATGGCGAGCGGCATCGCGGCCGGCCCCCGGAGAAGCGCGCGCATGCTCTCAGACCTTATTGACGGCGGCGCGGCCGAGCAGGCCGTTCGGGCGTAGAGCCAGGGCGAGGATGATGACCGAGAAGACCACGATCTGGGTCGCGCCGGAGCCCAGGGTCGCGGTGACGCCCGCCTCCACGAGGCCGTAGAGGAGCCCCGCCAGCACCACGCCGGTGGCCGAGCCGATCCCGCCGAGGATCGCCACCGCGAAGGCCTTGATCCCGAACAGCGCGCCCATCTCGGCCGAGACGGAGAAGAGCGGCGCGATGAGCAGGCCCGCCGCGCCCGCCAGCACGGCCGAGAGCGCGAAGGCGCAGGCCACGGTGCGGGCGACGTCGATGCCCATCAACCGGGCGGCCTCGGCGTTCTGCGCCACCGCCAGCAGCACCCGGCCGAGCTCCGTGCCGCGGAACACGGCGCGGATGGCCACGGCCGCCCCGATCCCCACCACGGGGATCAGGAGCTGGAGCGGGTAGATGCCCGCGCCCAGAACCTGGACGGGCGCCGAGACCAGGGCGGAGGGCAGGCTGCGCGGCTCCTTGCCGAAGGTGAACAGGAGGACGTTGTCGATGATGATGCCGCCGGCGACCGTCGCCAGGAGCCACGCATCGGAGCCGCGCACGACGAAGGGGCGCACCAGCAGGCGCTCGACGGCGAAGCCGAGGAGCGCGCAGCCCGTGAGGGCCGCCGCCACTGCCAGCGGCATCGGCCAGCCGAGCTGGACCCCGAAGGCGTAGCCCAGCACCGCGCCGAGGGTGACGGCGCTGCCCTGCGCGAAGTTCACGGTGCCGGAGACCGCGAAGGTGATGTGGAAGCCGAGCGCCACCAGCCCGTACATGCTGCCCAGGCCGAGGCCGCTGACGAGGGTTCCGGTCAGCATGCGGGCCTCCCCGCCGGGCGAGGGGCGTGGCGGCGCGAAGGACGGCTCACTTCGCCACCGCGACGATCTCGCCGTTGCGGAAGCTGGCGAAGATGTAATCGTCCGGCTTCAGGGCGTCGTGCCGGTCCGGGGCGAACGGCGCCTCGTAGGTCTTGATCAGGCCGGCATAGGCCGGGACCTTGTAGAACCCGTCGCGGACCTTCGGCCCGTCGGTGGCGCCGGCCGCCTGGATCGCCAGCGCGATCAGGTGCGTGGCGTCGTAGGCGTTGGCGATGCCCACGGCGGGGGTGACGTCGGCCATGGACTTGATCGCCGGGTACTTCGCCTTGAGGGCGTCGAGCACGGTCTTCGCCTTCGGGCTGTCGTTGCCCGCGAAGGTGAAGGTCTGGACGAAATGCACCCGCGCGGCGCCGGGTCCGGCGAGTTCGTCGAACCGCCCGCCCGCCGGGCCCCAATGGGAGATCACCGGCACGGTCCAGCCCATCCGGTCGAGGGATTTCACCACCTGGGCCGAGGGGCCGACATTGCCGACGAGGAAGAGGGCGTCGGCCCCCGCCTCCCGCAGGCGGGAGAGCTGCGGGACCATGTCGATGTCGTTGGCCTCGTATTTCTCGATGCCGGCGCTGGGGAGGTTCGCGGCCTTCAGCGCGGCGACGAGACCCTGCTGGTTCGACTCGCCCCAGGCGTTGTTGACGAGGATCGCGCCGGGCTTCTTGGCGCCGTAGGTCTTGACCGCGTAGGCGACGAGGGCCTCGTCCACGAGCGCGTCGACCGCCGAGACGCGGAACACGTAATTGTCGGCCGCCCCGTTGCGGGTGATGGCGGTGCCGGCGGCCCAGGGACCGACGAAGGGCACCTTCAGCTGGTTGGCGATGGGCACGATCGCCATCGAGACCGGCGTGTCGAGGCCGCCGATCAGGGCGACGACGCCGCCGCGCTGGATCAGTTCGCGGGCGGCGAGCACGCCCTTGGACGGATTGGCCTCGTCGTCGCGGGCGACGAGTTCGAGGGGCCGCCCGAGGACGCCGCCGTTGCGATTGATCTCCTCGATCGCCAGCCCGATCCCGCGCGAGATCGCCTCGCCCGACTTGGCCGATTGGCCGCTGAGGGCGGTGACGAGGCCGATCTTGACCGGTTCGGCGGCCCGGACCGGGCCCAGACTCGCGGACCCCGCCACGCCCGCCAGGAGGGCGCCGAGGGCGAGGCGGCGCGTCAGGGCGCGGGCATCAAGGGGGCGGTGAGGCATGGCGATCCGGTCCCGTCTGTGGTCGACCGATGACCGCAACAGCCATGCCAGTCGAAGGGTCGTTGAAAGTGCAGGATTTTTCGGGGTCGAGGGCAGATTGCCCAGACATTGTGCACAAAACTACGCCGAAGTGCATACACTTTCTGCATGCAAGCCAACGTCGGCTTTGGCATGCTGAATCCTGCGCGAGCGCGTAGGATGACGGGCCGAAGGAGGATTTCCGATGGACACGACGGAAGCGGGGCCCGCGCGCGACGCGGCGGCGGTGACCGCCTATCTGGAGGCCTCCATGGTGCCGGATCCCGAGACCGCCGCGCGCTACATGGCGCCGGGCATCGCGATCGTCTTCACCGGCGGTCGGGTGTTCCGGCATCCGCGGGAGGTCACGGCCTTCAACGCCGGGCGCTACGCCTGGGTCAAGAAGCGGATGGAGCGGCTCGACGTGGTGCCGGGCGAGGACGCGACCACCGTCTACAGCCTCGGGACGCTCTACGGCGCGTGGCCGGACGGCACGGCGTTCGAGGGCAACCGCTACGTCGACCGCTTCACCGTGCGGGACGGCCTGATCGTCTCCATGGAGGTGTGGAACGACAGCGCCGAGCGGCTGCTCGACCGGCAGGGCGTGCCGGCCTGACCGGTCAGGCCTCGACGTAGGGGGCGAGCAGGCGGATCAGGTCGCGCTCGCGCCGGGGCTCGTCGAGGATGCGGGCCCGCTCGGCCACGGCGTCGAGATGATGGTCCATCAGGGCGACCGCCTGGCCGGCATCGCCCGCCACGAGCGCCGCCACGATCTCCCGGTGTTCGCTCACCGCGCAGTCGGACGAGTGCGGCCGGCTGTAGAGCGACAGGATCAGGGCGCAGCGATAGCCCAGTTCGGCGACGTAGCGGGCGAGCACCGGGCTGCCGGTCATCTCGGCGAGCAGCAGGTGGAACTCGGTCGCGAGCCGGATCGAGACCGCTTCCGGACCGCCGCCCGCCCGCTCCTCCCCCGCGATATGGGCTTCGAGCGCGGCGCGCTGCTCGGCGCTCAGCCGGCCGGCCAGCCGCTGGATCACGAGCCGCTCCAGGCTGATGCGCACGTCGAAGGTGTCGCGCGCCTCCTCCCAGCTCGGGCTGGCGACCACCGCGATGCGATTCCGGCGCAGCTCGACCAGCCCCTCCCCCGCGAGCTGGCCGAGCGCTTGGCGCGCGATGGTGCGGCTGACGCTGAACCGCTCGCCGAGGGCGTCCTCCGGCAGCCGGTCTCCCGGGGCCAGGGCCCGCTCGACGATGGCCCTCCGCAGGGATCGGCAGATCGTTCCGACGCGGTCGGTGGGGGGGCTCCTGTCGCCCTGTCTCATTGCAGACGCGCATCCTGTTGCAGAGTGGTGCGGGGCGAACCGCTCCCGGCCGGAACACGGAGCGTTTCCCGCGAACGCACCACCGCCGACGCACGGCAGATGCACGATTGGCGCCGATGCGTCTCGGTCTTCATCGCACCGCTCACGGGGAATGCGAGCCCGGCCGCCCTTGGGCGGATGTGACGCGGCGGCGCCCCGCCTCGGATCCGAACCGCGTCCGATCAGGGTCGGTCCGCAGCAAAGACGAGCCGGTGGCCGTCCGGATCGCAGAGGAGGCCGGGGGCATCGCCGTCGCCGGTCAGGACGATCCGGGTGGCCAGGGGCGCGTCGTCGGCGCAGGCGCTCGGGATCGATCCCGGCGCGCGGTAGCAGAGAAGCTCCAGATGGGGCGGAGCCCCGCCCGGCGGCGTGAGGCCGGTGACCTCGACCACGGGGTCGTCGACGGCGTCCATGCGGGCCTGTTCCGGCCCCCGATTGACCCCTCGCTGCGTCACCCGGAACCCGAGGCGGGCGTAGAACGCCACCGCGCGCTCCGTATCGGTCACCGTGATCGCCGTGTGGTCGATCCCGAGCACGAGGGGAGCGTCCTGGATCTCGGATCCGGGACGCTTCTCCAAGTTCATCTGCCGCATCGGCTTGTCTCCGACGGCCGGCGCCCACCTTTCGGGCCGATGCGCTCGACCCGACCGTCCGCGCCAGACCGGCGGCACGGCGTCGGGCGGGAAGGCCAGGAATTCGAGCGGATGCCCGTCGGGATCGCGGAACTTGAAGGCGCGGACGCCGCCCGAGGCGGCGGGCAACCGCTCCGGCCCGGCCCGCGAGATCGGCGTCCAGCCGGGCACCCCGCGCAGATGCGCGTAGGCCGCGTCCATGTCCGGGACGATGAGGGCGCAGTGCTGGAAGCCGGTGCCGTTGGAGGGCGCGGGCGCGTCCCGGCGGTCCGAGCTGGGGGCGAGTTCGATCGTCTGCGCCCCGAGCGCGAGGCGGGCGCCGCCGGGGGCGATGACGGCGCCGAAGGCCGCCGCGTAGAAGGCGGCGGTCGCCGCCGGATCCGGACAGAGGAGGCGGATCGCGGCGATGCGCAAGCCCGTCCGAGGGGGCGTCCGAGGGGACATCATCGTCCGGCCCCCGGCAGCGGGGCGCCCCGGCGGTTGAGGAAGATCGAGAACAGGCGCTGCGAGGCGGCGATGAACAGGCGGTTCCGGTGCACCCCGCCCCAGGTCATGTTGGAGACGCGGTACGGCACCCGGACCTTGCCCAGGAGCCGGCCCTCCGGCGAGAGGCAGTGAACGCCGTCGGCGGCGCTGGACCAGACATTGCCGTCCTCGTCGACCTTCATGCCGTCGCAATAGCCGGGCGCGATGGTGTGGAAGATGTCGCCGCCCGTGAGCGTCCCGTCCGCGCCGACATCGAACACGCGGATGTACTGGCGCGGGTTCGGGTGGCTCTGGTCGCCGGTCTCGGAGACGTAGAGCCGCCGCTCGTCCGGGGAGAAGGCGAGGCCGTTCGGCCCGTCGAAATCGCCCGCCGCCACGCGGATCGAACCGGTCGCGGGGTCGAACCGGTAGAGGGCGGGCGGCTGTTCCGACGTCTGGCGACCGCCCTCGTAATCGTTGGCGATGCCGTAGACCGGGTCCGTGAACCAGATCGTGCCGTCGGATTTCACGACGACGTCGTTGGGCGCATTCAGCCGCCGGCCGGCATGGCTGTCGACGAGGCGCGTGACGCGCCCGTCATGCTCGGTCCGGGTGAGGCAGCGGCCGTGATGCGAGCAGGCGATCAGCCGCCCCTCGCGGTCGCGGGCCTGGCCGTTGCCGTAATCGGAGGGCGCGCGATAGACCGACAGTCCCTCCGCCTCGCTCCAGCGCATGGTGCGGTCGCGCGGCAGATCCTGGAACAGCAGGCAGTTCCAGTCCCCCATCCAGACCGGGCCCTCGACCCAGCGGAAGCCGGCGGCGATCTCCTCCAATCCGGCATTGTCGAGCACGTAGTGGCGGAAGCGGGGATCGTAGATCTCGAACCCGTCCATCGCCTCACCCGAACCGGCAGGGCGTGGTCACCGCGCGCTTGGTGTCGAACTGCACCACCATCAGGACGGCGGGCGCGTCGCCGACCGTGCCGGATTTGTGACCGGTCTTGCCGTCGAGCGTCCGGCAGCCCTGATCCTCGCCGAAGGAGATCTCGCCCGGGCCCATCTCCACCCGGGTGCCGTCCATCGACTCGACGTACCAGCGCCCGCTCAGGGGGATGATCCATTGCGGCGCCGGGTTCTCGTGCCACGTGCCCTCCCAGCCGACCGGCTGCACCGTGATCATCGTGGTCATGCCGTCGTGGTGCTTCTCCCCCTGCCATTGCGGCGAGGCCGGCGGCTTCATCGAGGCGAGGTGGAACGCGGTCATCGCGCAGCGGATCTGGCGGCTGATGCCGTCCGCGTCGGTGTAGAGGTGCCAGTAGGGGACGGACGGCGTATCGCCCTGCTCGCTCATCGGCCTGTCTCCGAAATCGGTGTTGCGTAGGGATGCGTCGATCCGAACGGGTCGTGCAGGAAGGCCGCGACGCCCTGCGCGCTCGGCCCGCTCCAGGCGATCGCGAGGAAGCCGCCGGCGACCGCGAAATTCTTGAGGAAGTCCCAGAACGTCTCACGGCCCTGGCTCGGGCCGCGCAGACGGAAATCCGGTTTGCGCCAGAATGGTTTCCAGAGAAGCGCGGTGACCGCGCAATAGCCCGCGAGGACGAAGGCGGCGAAGCGGTCGGCGGTGCCGGTGAGCACGCCCGCCGACATCACGACCTCGACGAACAGCCCGGCAAGGATCAGCGCCGTCGCGAGCGGGCGCGAGTTCGCGGCTTGCCGCGCCTGCCCGACCGCCGCGGAAAAGTTCAGAACCTTGTCGAGGGCGCTGAACGGCAGGAACAGAAGCACCAGACTGGCTCGGGCCGCGAAGGCGGCGAGCACCTCGATGGTCATCCTCGGGCTCCGGAGGGCGTCTTCCGGCTGCCAACGTCGCCGGGACGATGCGGTTCGCGCATGGCTCGCAGAACCTCGCCGCTCCCGTCATCCGGAACGGGGCCGGTCGTGACCCGTTGCGCGTCGGGAGACGGAGCGAGGCGGATGCGCGACGATCGTTACGACGTGATCATCGTGGGCTCGGGGCCCGGCGGCGGCTCCGCGGCGTGGCGCCTCGCCCGGACCGGCAAGCGCGTCCTCGTGATCGAGCGGGGCGACTATCTCCCCCGCGAGCGCGAGAACTGGGACACCGACGCGGTCTTCCGCAAGGCCCGCTACCAAGCGGACGAGACCTGGACCTCCTCGAACGGCGACACGTTCAAGCCCGGCCTGCACTACTTCGTCGGCGGCAATTCGAAGGTCTATGGCGGCGTGCTGTTCCGCCTGCGCGAGAGCGATTTCGAGGCCCAGCGCCATCCGGACGGTATCTCGCCGGAATGGCCGCTGAAATACAACGTGTTCGCGCCCCATTACCAAGCGGCGGAGGAGCTGTTCCAGGTCCACGGCGCCCGCGGCGAGGATCCGACCGAGCCGCCCTCGCCGCATCCCTACCCGAAGCCCGCGATCAGCCACGAGCCCCGCATCCAGAAGCTCGCGGACGACCTCGCCCGCCACGGCCACCATCCGTTCCACCTGCCGATGGGCGCGCTGATGGAGGAGGACGGCAAGGGCGGGACCCTGCCGCACTCGCCGCTGCTGCGCTGCGATCCGTTCGACGGCTATCCGAGCCTGACCAACGGCAAGGCGGACGCGCAGATCATCGCCATCGACCCGACGCTCGCCGCGCATCCGAACGTCACGCTCCTGCGCAACGCCTATGCCGAGCGCCTGCTGACCGATGCGGGCGGCGGCCGCGTCACCGGCGTCGCGGTGATCATCGAGGGGCGCCGTCACATCCTCACGGCCGACCTGTTCGTGGTGGCCTGCGGCGCGCTCTCCTCGGCGCTGCTGTTCCTGCGTTCCGGAAACGACGCGCATCCCGATGGATTGGCGAACCGCTCGGGCCAGGTCGGGCGCAACTACATGCGCCACAACAACACCACCGTGCTGGCGATCTCGAAGGACCCCAACCCGACCCAGTTCCAGAAGACGCTCGGCCTCAACGACTTCTATCACGGCCACGACCGCAGCCCGCTGAACGACTGGGAGTTCCCCCTCGGCCATATCCAGATGGTCGGCAAATCCGACGGGATGCAGATCGAGGCGGAGGGCTTGCCGGGCTTCCTGCAATGGCTGCCGACGCGACCGTTCGACTATATCGCCAAGCACTCGATCGATTTCTGGCTGACCTCCGAGGATCTGCCGCGGCCGGAGAACCGCATCTTCTACCGCGACGACCGGGTGCATCTCGACCTGACGGTGACGAATGGCGAAGCCCAGACCCGGCTGCGCGAGAAACTGCGCTCGATGTGCGACGGGCTCGACATCCACCCGCACCTGTTCGACCGAACGCTCTATCTCGGCAAGGACACGCCGATCGGTGGCACGGCGCATCAGGCCGGCACCCTGCGCTTCGGCCCCGATCCGGCGCGCGCCGTCCTCGACCTCGAGTGCCGGGCGCACGGGATCGACAATCTCTACGTCACCGATGCGAGTTTCTTCCCCTCGATCGGCGCCGTGAACCCGACCCTGACCATCATCGCCAACGCCCTGCGGGTGGCCGACGGGATCGCCGCGCGCCTCTGAACGCGCCGAGCCCGGCGCGGCAGCCTTGCCGCCACCGGGGGATCGCGCGGCGGGGCCGGCACCCCGCGCTCCGGGCGCGCAGCCCGATCGACCGGCCAGGCCGGCCCCGTTCATTCGCCGTGGATGTCGCCCTGCGAAGCCTTGACCGAGGCGTCGTCATCGCGAACGAAAGATGAACAGAGGGCGATGGTGCAGGGCGGGCCGCCCGGCCCAGCGATGCAATCCCGGATCGACGCCGATGCGCAAGATCATCCACATCGACATGGATGCGTTCTACGCCTCCGTCGAGCAGCGCGACGATCCGAGCTTGCGGGATCGGCCGCTGGCGGTCGGCGGCTCGCGCGAGCGCGGCGTCGTGATGGCGGCGAGCTACGAGGCGAGGGCCTTCGGCGTGCGCTCGGCCATGCCGTCGGCCACCGCGCGCCGGCTCTGCCCCGATCTCGTGTTCGTGCGTCCGCGCTTCGAGGCCTACAAGACCGTCTCGTCCGAGATCCGGGCCGTGTTCGAGGAGCATACGCCCCTGATCGAGCCGGTGGCGCTCGACGAGGCCTATCTCGACGTCACCGACAATCTGAAGGGCCTGCCGACCGCGACCGAGGTCGCGAGGGACATCCGCGCCACGATCCTCGCCCGGACGGGGCTCGTCGCCTCGGCGGGGGTCTCCTACAACAAGTTCCTGGCCAAGGTGGCCTCCGACCACAGGAAGCCCGACGCGCTGTTCGTCATCACGCCGGCGATGGGACCGGGCTTCGTCGAGGCCCTGCCCATCGGGCAATTCCGCGGCGTGGGACCGGCGACCGAGGCGAAGATGCGGCGCCTGGGCATCCAGACCGGCGCCGATCTGAAGGCGCGCTCCCTCGACGAGCTGCGGGCGGCGTTCGGCAGCGCGGGCGAGTACTATCACCGGGTGGCGCGGGGGATCGACGATCGGCCGGTACGGGCGCATCGCGAGCGCAAGTCGATCGGCGCGGAGACGACGTTTTCCGAGGATACGAGCGAGTACGCGGTGCTGGCCCAGCGTCTGCAGCCGCTCCTCGACAAGGTCTGGGCGGTGGCCGCCGCGAAGGCGTTGGCGGCGCGCACCGTGACGCTGAAGCTGAAATTCTCGGACTTCGCCCAGATCACGCGGGCACGCTCCCTCACGCTGCCGCTGGCGGACCGCGCGATGCTGGAGCAGGTCAGTCTCGGATTGCTGCGGGACGCCTTTCCCCTGCGTCGGAGCGTGCGGCTGATCGGGACGGCGCTCTCGTCACTGCATCCCCGATCCGACGATGGCGGACCGCGGCAGCTGGATTTCGCCATGTGAAGGCGGTTGCCGTGACGACGTGGTCAGGTGGCAGCCCGATGGCCGACCCAACCGTGAACGTCGCAGGCCTGTCCTCGAATCGTGACGAAGCAGGGTCACCCAGAGGGGACCCTGCTTCACTCTCTCATATGTCCGATCCGGACGGTCGGTTACCAGCCGTAGCCGTAGCCCGAACCGTAGCCCGAACCGTAACCGTAGCCGCCGTAGTAGCCGACGGGGCGACCATAGCCGTAGCCCCCGTAATAGCCCACCGGCCGCCCGTAGCTGTACCCGTAGCCACGATAGGCGTTGCTCGCGATGGCTCCGGCCGCGAGGCCCGCGATCCCGAGGCCGATGGCTGCACCGGCACCGATGCCGCGGCGATGACCGTATCCACGATAGCCGTAGCCGCCGCGATAGCCGACGTTGCGATAGCCGTAGCCGCCGTAACCGCCACGGTATCCGCCGTAGCCATATCCGCCGTGACCGTATCCGCCACGCCAGCCGGCTTCCGCCGGCGCCGTCGACGCTGCCATCGTTCCGAGACCGAGCACGGCCGCGGCCGTGAGAGCGAGATGAGCCTTCCGCATGGGGTGCCTTTCGCGATTGCGATATCCCTCTCCAACGACGCTATGGCACGTCAGTTCCGATATTCGGGGGGCGCTCGATTTGTCACAGCGACCCGCATCGCAGCCGAGATCCAACGGCGACGCATGGTCGTCTTCGGTATACTTCGGGTTGCTCCGGTGGGGCCGCCCCTCATCGGGAACGGTGCGGGCGTCCGGCCATCCGCCCCTGCGATGCCCACGCTCGAGGAGGGTGTCCCGCCGTGATCGGAGACCGGACCGATCCCCGGCACGGGATCCAAGATGCGTCTCTCGGTTCTTGAGCTGCGTCGGCCCGAAATCCGGCATCTCCCTTTCGGACCGATGCCTAGCGGTCGGTCCGCTGGGCGAAGGCGGCGAAGCGGTCGCGCCAATCCGGGTGCCAGCGCGACAGGGCCGGACGGTTCTCGATGATGTCGCCCGCCGCCCAGGCGATGCGCCGCTCGTCCTGCGCGCGGGTGGTCTCGTTGTCGGGGCAGAGGATGTAAAAGTCGCCCGCCTCCAGGCGCTCCAGCATGAACGCCACGGTCTCCTCCGGCGTCCAGGCGCCCTCGGGCTTCTCCGTCATGCCGCGGGCCTTGGCCAGCCCGGTATAGACGAAGCCGGGGATGAACAGATGCGCGCTGACCGGGGCGCCGCTCTCGCGCAGCTCGTGCGCCAGCGCCTCGGTGGCGGCCTTCACGCCGGCTTTGGACACGTTGTAGGGCGCATTGCCCGGCGGCGTGGTGATGCCCTGCTTCGAGCCGGTGACGATGACCGCGCCCGGCTCCCTGCCCGCGACGAGGCGGGGCGCGAAGGCGCGGATGCCGTGGATCACGCCCCACAGGTTGGTGTCGAGGATGCGCCGCCACGTCGCCGCGTCGGAGAAGAGGCGCCCGCCCGCCTCGATGCCGGCATTCAGCATCACGATGGCGGGTGGCCCGTCCTGCGAGGCCGCCTCGGCCAGGGCCTCCATGGCGGCGCCGTCGCCGACATCGGTCGGCACCGCCCGCACCGTGGCACCCGTTGCGGCGAGATCGGCCGCGGCGCGCTCCAGGGCCTCGCCGGGCAAGTCGGCGAGGACGACCCGCAGGCCGCGCGCCGCGAAGGCCTGTGCGGCGGCCAGCCCGATCCCGCTCGCCGCCCCGGTGACGATGGCGGTTCGCCCTGGCTCGAACGGGGAGGCGGGATTCGCGGGGGCCGGCTCTGCCATGAGGCGTGTCCTTCTCGGATTGCGGGTGATCGGGCACGGCAGGCGCCCGCCCCGGATGCGTAACTCTCAACCGCCATCGTCGTGAAAGCGCTGCCGCGGCAGAGTTGGCCAGCCCTGCGATCCATCATCGCGGATCCCCCGCGACGTCCTCCGGATCGTCGTGCAGGCGAACGGGACACGAGTTCGCGGATCTGGGCGATGCCGGGCGTCCCTCGCGGCGTCGCGGCGCGGCCCGAGCCGTGTGCTCCGGGTCTTATGCTCCGGGTCTTGGGCTCACGATCCGCGGATGACCGGGAGGTCGCTCCGGATGATCGCGTTTCCGGCCATGCGTCGGACCGAGGCGATGACCCGGCACGAGGTCTCGGACGCGCCACCGCTCTCGGCCTGCATCTCGAGCTCGATCAGGCGGCGGAAGATCTCCTCCTCCCGACGGGCGGGCGAGAGGGGCATCTTCTCGGCCAGGAGGCCGACCATCGCGTGGATGAAGCGGCACCGCAGCGGGGGCACTTCGACGGTCATACAAGGCGACTCCACGGGGCATGCGTCCCACATCATCCTTCGTGCGGAAGGGGGGCGCCGTAACAAGGATCAACGCCGGAGCCGATTCCGAAGCGTTGGCAGGGGGCTAGAGCATCGGCCCGAAAGGTGGGAGCCGGCTTTCGGAAAAAGCCGATGCATCACAATAACCTAGAGCATCGTGCCGGATCCGATATCCGACACGATGCTCTAGCGCGGCATGCCGGTGTTCGAGCCCGCTGGTCCGGTCGTCTCGGTGGGCGCGCGGGCCGGCGGCGCTGTGGCGGTCGTGTCCCGTCCGCCATGGCTCATGTCCTGCGCGCCGGCGCCGGTCCCGGTCGCCGCGCCCGATCCGACTTGTCCGCCGGGCGGGCGATGTCCGGCACCGCCGCCACCCTGCATCGCCGCGTCCGAGCCGCTCGGGGAAGGTCCGCCCCCGACGCCCGAGCCCGTCGCGCCGGGCGAATGCAACCCGGTCGAGCCTCCCACCCCGCCGCTGCCGCTCGACGACGAGCTGCCCCCGATCGGCGCCGCGCCGCTGCCGCTTCCCGATACGGAGTCGCCCTGAGCCCATCCGATCCCGGTGGATGCGACGAGGGCGGCGGTCACGGCTACGACGAGGGGGAAACGGATCATGTCTGCCCAACCGGATGGGCCGGATCGCGTTCCGGGCTCGTGGGGCCGTGCTGGTATCCCGGGACCGTCGCCACCCGCGTCGGGCCTCGCTGTCCCCCCCCCTCGTCTTCCTGGAGCCGGACGCAAGAGTACGCTCGGGATCTCTCGCGTCCGGCCTCTCGGCCTCCGCTTCAGCGTCCGCCGCCCGATCCGGACGACGAGGTTCCACCCTCGCCCTTGAAGCCCGCCGCATTGGGCGAGCCCTGCATCCGCCCGTCCTTCTGCGTGCTCTCCTGCCCCGGCGCGTGGCTCGATGCGCCCGGCCCCGTCGATCCCGTGGTATCCTTCTTGTCGAACCCGGCGGCATTCGGTGAGCCCTGCATCCGGCCCTCGCCCTTCCCCGAGCTGTCGCCGGCCCACGCGGCAGTTCCCGTCGACAGCACAAGGGCTGCCATGAACAGGGTGGTCTTTCGCATCACTCTCTCCCGAAGCGTGTCCACGCCGCCGTCTTCGAGCGGCTTCGCGGTAACCTGAGACGGACGGATGATGTTCGGCGGGGTCGGTTCGCTCTGCTCCGAGGGCCGCTCACGAAACGAGCGTTTTCGAAGGAGGTGAGGCCGAGTTTTTCCGTGGGATCGACGCTGCCTCGTTCGAGGTCGAGAGCGCGCTGCGTCGCGATGACAGGGGGCGACAATCCATTCGCGCGCAAGACTTGCATGGTAGGGCCCGCTCTGTCGGGGGGCTGACGATGCTGGGCCTGCTTCGTAATCTCCGAACCTATTTCGTGTGCCGATTGGTTCGTCACGACGTGGCCGCCGCCGACAAGGCGCAGGCCAGGGGAGACGTGCAGCAGGCCGCCCGGCGCCTCGCCAGGGCCGATGTCCGGCTCAAGAAGGCATGCGGCTTGACCGGCTGGTCCGTCGATCCGGGCGCGTGAGGCGCGTGTCTGCCGAGGCGGGTTCTTGCGTCGGCACGGAGCACGCCGCACCGTCCGTTTCGCCCTGAGGGACACGCCCACGTAGGGGATGTCCGCTCGATCCGCCCCCGGTTCCCTTCATCCCACCGCGATGTCGATCGGGTGGGCGACCTGCCTCAGGAGGATGACGGCAGGAGGCTGAGCGCGAACCCGGCCAAGACCGCCGTGCCCATCGCCGCCAGC
The DNA here is from genome assembly GCF_022179765.1 of Methylorubrum suomiense. GTDB lineage: Bacteria > Pseudomonadota > Alphaproteobacteria > Rhizobiales > Beijerinckiaceae > Methylobacterium > Methylobacterium suomiense. The sequence continues at coordinate 170,223 of NZ_BPRE01000003.1, forward strand.
TTGATGGCCGAGAGAACGATGGCCTCCGGTCCCTGTGCTGCCCGCCGGTTGTCGTTGGCGGTCTGGCGGCTGGGGCCACGGGATCGGAAATGGACCTCAGGGAGCCCGCGCCGAGCGCCGCCCTTCCCCGCTCGGCTCGCACCGCGCCCGACGCACATGGTCCGTCCTCCGGGCTGGCCGCTCAGAAGTGCCGCCCGAGAGACAAAGCGCAGCGAGGCAAGAGGCTCCCGCACAAAACCGCGGAACCCTGTCATCGCGCTTCAACGATCCTGGATTGGGCACGACATCAGCCTCACGGCCCGCTTGCGCCGCCTATCTGTACGACCGTCGGTCGCCTCGAGTGCTGATGTTCCCAGAAGCTTTTACCAAGCAATGGCTTGGAAGTGTATGGCGCGCCCGAAAGGATTCGAACCTCTGACCCCCAGATTCGTAGTCTGGTGCTCTATCCAGCTGAGCTACGGGCGCCCTTATGTTGTCGTGCCGTCCTTGATGGACGGTTCTCGTCTTGCTTGGTCGGAGTGGCAGGATTTGAACCTGCGACCCCCACGTCCCGAACGTGGTGCGCTACCAGACTGCGCTACACTCCGAAGCCGCCCCGAGGGGCGACGAGCGGGCTTATAGACGGCACTTTCCGGGGTCGCAAGCGGATCGTCGCTGTTCGGCGATTCTTTTCGCATGACGGTTCGGCGGAGGCCGGGTCGGAGCCGCCTCCGCGCCACGCATCGCCTCCCGTGCGACGTCGGTCGCGGAAACCGGCACGGGCGGAGGTGAGGCGAGTCCGCGCAGGGCTTCACGCGGGTTTCGGAGAACCCAACAGCCGGGTCGCGGGTTAGGGGACACAATCACAACAGGGACGATGTTCGCCATGCGGATCACCACACGGATTGCCATGCCCGCGCTCGCCGCCGCGCTCATTCTCGGTTCGGCCGGCGGTGCCTGGGCGCAGGGCGCCACCGCGCCGGGTACGCCCGCACCGGGCACGACCGCGACCGACAGCATGCGGAGCCCGCACGGGGCAGGGCATGGCGGGGCGGGGGTCGGCCGGACCGGCCAAGTGCCGGCCGGAAATCCCAGCCAGGACACGACCGGCGCCATCGGCCACCCGAAGAGCAACAACAGCAACGGCGCCACCAGCGCCCCGGCCGCGCGCTGAGACGTCGAAGACCTTCGAGGGTGACGGAGATGCGGCGGGTCTGCGACAGCGGGCCCGCCGCATCGATGTCTGCGGTCAGCGGATCTCGGCGATCTCGAACTCGTGGTCGTTCACGGTGACCGTGTCGCCCACGCTCTTGCCGGTCAGCGCACGGGCCAGCGGGGCGACGTAGGAGATCGTGCCGGCATGGGGGTCGGCCTCGTCCTCGCCGACGATGCGAAAGGTCTGGCGGCTGTCATCCTCGCGCAGGACCGTCACGGTCGAGCCGAAGCGCACCGCGTCGCCGTCCGTCTTCTCGTCCACGAGTTGGGCGGAGTTCTTGCGCAGGCTCCAGTAGCGCAGATCGCGCGAGACCCGGGTATGGGCCACCTTGTCCTCCGGGGAGAGACCGGACAGTTCGGCCTCCAGCCGCGCCACCTCGGCCTCGATCCGGGCGAGGCCCTCCGGGGTGACGAAATTGGGGTGCGGGGAGATCGGCCGGTCGGGCAGGTCCTCGAAGGCCTCGCCCCCTTCCGGCTCACGGACGAATGCTCTGCTCATGGGCGCGGCAATGCACGGGGTGGGCGGAGAGTTCCGCCCAGCTTTTCATTTCGGGAAGTCACACGAGGTCCTCGGTCCAAGCTTCGATAGTCAAGCTTTCATCACCGAGCACCCGTTGCCAAGCCCTTACAGTCAAGCTCTCACGAGCAAGTCCTCACGCCACCGCCACGACCGTTCTGCCGCGCACTTGGCCCTCCAGCAGGGCCTCGGCCCGGCCGCCCGCCGCATCGAGCGGCACGGTCGTGGTCATCCCGTCGAGGAGCGAGAGATCGAGATCGCGGGCGAGCCGCGTCCAGGCGGCGCGGCGCGGCGCCAGGGGCGTCGTCACGCTGTTGATCCCGAGGAGCGAGACCCCCCGCAGGATGAACGGCGCGACCGAGGAGGGCAGGTCCATGCCGCCGGCATTGCCGCAGGCGGCGATGGCCCCTCCCCCCTTGGTCATCGCCAGGGCGTTGGCCAGCACCTTGCCGCCGACGGCATCGATGCCCGCCGCCCAGCGCTCCTTGGCGAGCGGGCGCGGCTCGCCGCTGAGTGCCTCCCGGTCCAGGATCTCCGCCGCACCGAGATGCGTGAGATAATCGGCCTCGTCGCTCCGGCCGGTCGCGGCGATCACGTGCCACCCCGCCCGCTTCAGCAGCGCGACCGCCACCGAGCCGACGCCGCCGGCGGCGCCCGTCACCAGGGCCGGGCCGGAGGCCGGGGTGAGGCCGTGCCGCTCCAGGGCCAGCACGGACAGCATCGCGGTGTAGCCGGCGGTGCCGATCGCCATGGCCTGGGCCGGCGACAGGCCCTCGGGCAACGGCACCAGCCAGTCGCCCCGCACCCGGGCCACCTCGGAGAGGCCGCCGAGATGGGTCTCGCCGACACCCCAGCCGGTCAGAACGACGGCGTCACCCGGCTTGTAGTCCGGGTGCTCGGAAGTCTCGACGGTGCCGGCGAAGTCGATCCCGGGAATCATGGGAAAGCGGCGCACCACCGGCATCCGCCCGGTCATGGCGAGCCCGTCCTTGTAGTTCAGGCCCGAATGGGAGACCCGGACGGTGACGTCGCCGTCCATCAATTCGGACCGCTCGACGTCGCGCAGGGCCAGCGTCTGGCCGCTTTCCGCCTTCTCGATCACCCAGGCTTTGAACGCCGCCATGCTCCGCTCCCCCGATTGCCTTCGGGGAAGGGAGCGGCGGCGGGGGACGCTGTCAAGGCTGTCCCCGATGAGCGTGCGGACGAGGCCGTACGATCAGTAGCCGTCGTAGATGCTGCCGCGGGAGAAGCCGAGACCGACCGAGATGTCGGTGGCGGAGGCTCCCGCGAGGCCGAAGGCGTCGGGGATCGAGCCGACGCCCAGGGGACCGTAGCCGGGGCGAGGTCCGTAGGCCGGGGCGGCGGCCGGGACCCAGGCGGATCGGGCCGGCTGCACGAGCACCTGACGCTGCGTCGTGGCGTAGACCGGGGGCAGGGTCTCCGGAATCACCTCGGCGGGGCGCACGAGCACCCGGCGGGTCTGCACGGCGTAGCGCGGCGGGGTCGTCACCCAGCAGCCGACGAGCTGACCATAGGCATCGATGCGCGTCTCCCAGCGGCGCCCGCCGGGGGCGACCAGCACGCGTTCCGAGACGGTGTCGTAGACCGGGGGCGTCGAGCGGTAGACCGTCCGCGCGGGCTGAACCAGCACCTGATCGGACACGGTGTCGTAGACCGGCGGCGTGGTGACGCGGCGGTAGCACTCGGCGCTGGCGCAGCCGCCGCCGGCCTGGGCGGGGGCGATCGCCGACAGAGTGACGAGGGATCCGACGAGGAGAGCGGGGAGACGGGCAGGAAAGCGGGAGTGAGCGGCCATGACGAAGTCCTCGGCGAACGCGATACGTGAGGTGTCGAGCGCCGCCGCCGATCCGGCGCACGCTCCTCTCGACGCCAGAAGTGCGGCCAAGGTTGCGTCGGGAACAAGCGCGATTGTCGAAGACAGTAAAATTAACCAACGACTTAGACTACGCAGACCTTTCGGCTTTCCCTCGACTTGGTGGAAGTCCGCAGGCGCGGCGGTCGAGATCGGGGCCGGCGCGTTCGGGCATTGCGGATGCGCTCCTTGCGCGCACCGGCTGCGGCATCGCCGCAGGACGGTGCGTCGAGGCAGCCCGGATCTTGTCCTGGGCGCGCCCGGTTCCCCGCGAGAACGAGACGCCCCGCCCTCCCCGCCGGACCGGCATGAGGTTGCGGAGCAGGTTTGCCCGGAACCGCGCTTGTCAGCCTATCGGCCAGGGTCTAGAGCGCTTGGCCGACCGGGCGGCGGCGGCGCCTGGGGCGCGGACACCGTCCCGCGGAAGGCAGCCGGCCCGGAGCGGGCGGCGCCCGACGCGGCGCGGGAGAGGATTGCAGGACCGAACGGCCCATGACCTACGTCGTCACCGACAACTGCATTAAGTGCAAGTACATGGACTGCGTCGAGGTGTGCCCCGTGGATTGCTTCTACGAGGGCGAGAACATGCTCGTCATCCATCCCGATGAATGCATCGATTGCGGCGTGTGCGAACCGGAATGTCCCGCCGAGGCGATCAAGCCGGACACCGAGGGCGACCTCGAATCCTGGCTGAAGCTCAATGCCGACTACGCCAAGTCTTGGCCGAACATCACCCAGAAGAAGGACGCGCCCGCCGACGCCAAGCAGTGGGACGGCGTGGCCGACAAGTTCGCGGCACATTTCTCGGCCAATCCCGGATCCGGCGACTGACCCGCCCGCCGGCCTCCCGCGCGAGGCTGGCCGGACGACCCGGCCGCGGGGCTCCGCGCCCCGCCCTCATTCCCTGCGGATATGTGCCTGAAGCGCCGGCAATCCTTTGATTCGCCGGCCATTCGTGCTATAGGAACGGTCGCCGTCGCTCACGCCCGATGCGCTTCCTCCGTTACCGCCCTGGCGGGTTCCATCTTCCTGGAAACGAGGTTGGCTGCGATCGACCGCCGGAAGCATCTCGCTCCCGGCGCGCTCTTTCGTGCGGTGTAAGCAGCGCGCGACCAGTGCCCGGGAACCGGCAGGCCTTCGGATCGGGCCTGTCGGGCGAGGCGTGCGCCGGGTGTCCCACCCCGGAAGCGACGAGCGCGCGGGCGGCAGACCCGCGTGGATGACAGTGGAGGCTCATTCCGCATGACCACAGCCAAGAAGACGACGGCTGGCCGCCAAGGCTTCAAGACCGGCGAGGCGGTCGTGTATCCGGCGCATGGCGTCGGGCGGATCACCGCGATCGAGGAGCAGGAGATCGCCGGCTACAAGCTCGAACTGTTCGTCGTCTCTTTCGAGAAGGACAAGATGGTCCTGCGCGTGCCCACCGCGAAGGCCAACAGCGTCGGTATGCGTAAGCTCGCCGAGCCCGAGCTTGTCAAGAAGGCCCTCGACGTGCTGACCGGCCGCGCCCGCGTCAAGCGGACGATGTGGTCGCGCCGCGCCCAGGAATACGAAGCCAAGATCAATTCCGGTGACCTCATCTCCGTCACCGAAGTCGTGCGCGATCTCTACCGTTCCGAAGCCCAGCCCGAGCAATCCTACAGCGAGCGTCAGCTCTACGAGGCGGCTCTCGACCGCGTCGTGCGCGAGATCTCGTCGGTGAACAAGATCACCGAGACCGAGGCGCTCAAGCTGATCGAGCAGAGCCTCGCCAAGTCGCCGCGCCGTGCCAAGGCCGATGCGGATGCCGAGGCCGAGGGCGACGAGGGTGATGTGGAGGAGGCCGCCTGAGGGCGCCGCCGGGCGGAAAACGCCCGGCCCACGATTCGCTCGTGTGATCGAGGGGGCCCGGCGCAAGCCGGGCCCTTTTTTCATGCGCGTTCCGCATGCCTCTTGAAGTTCTTGTGATCGGTTCCACGCGCTCGCCGGGAACCACCCCGGCGGTACTTCGTTGTGCCTGGGCCACGAATGGCCCGACCCGGGTTGCGTTCGCGTCCGCAGCTGCGGGCTTTGTCGCGAACGAGAATCATCCCGCGGTCCGATCAAGAACGCTATCCAAGAACGCTCACGAGAGAGGCGGGCATGGCAGAGATCGCGGGGATGCGGCGTCAGTTCGTTCGAACAGCGATGGAGGCGCCGTTCCTTGCGCGGGAAGAAGAGCGTGGGCTCGCCGTAGCCTGGAAGGAGGCCCGCGACGAGCGCGCCCTCCACCGGCTGATCTCCGCGCATATGCGCCTCGTAATCGCGCTTGCCGGCCGCTTCCGCCATTACGGTCTGCCGATGGCCGATCTCGTCCAGGAAGGCCATGTCGGCCTCATGGAGGCCGCTGCCCGCTTCGAGCCGGAGCGGGACGTGCGCTTCTCGACCTACGCCACGTGGTGGATCCGTGCCTCGATCCAGGATTACATCCTGCGCAACTGGTCGATCGTGCGCGGCGGGACGAGTTCGGCGCAGAAGGCGCTGTTCTTCAACCTTCGCCGCCTGCGCGCCCGGCTGATGCAATCCACCGAGGAGCAGGTCGGCTCCGAGATTCACAGCCGCATCGCCACCGCTATCGGCGTGTCGCGTGAGGATGTGGCCCTGATGGACGCCCGATTGTCGGGCCCCGACATGTCGCTGAACGCCCCCGTCGGCGAGGATAGCGACGCCTCTTCCGAGCGTATGGACTTCCTCGTGGACGGCGCCGCCCTGCCCGACGAGACCGTCTCGGCCCGCGTCGACGGCGAGCGCCGCCTGATCTGGCTGCGTCAGGCCCTCACGGTGTTGTCGGAGCGCGAGCTTCGTATCCTGCGCGAGCGTCGCCTCGCCGAGGATCAGGCGACCCTCGAAGCGCTCGGCCACCGGCTCGGCATCTCGAAGGAACGCGTCCGTCAGATCGAGAACCGCGCCCTTGAGAAGCTGCGTCGGGCGCTGGCCGAGAAGTTTCCGCAGGCTCCGAGCAGCGTCTACGCCTGAGCCGGACTTCGTCGCTTCATCGAGAGGGCTGCATCCCGCGGGTGCAGCCCTTTGTCGTGGTTCGATCGGACCGTTCGGGCCGAAGGACCGCGTCAGGTCGTCATGACGTTCTCGACAGGGCGGGCGCGCCCGGCGGCGGGATGGTTCGAATCGCGCGAGGCACTGGCCAGCACCGCGGCGAGCCGCTTGGTCGCGAAGTCGATGAAGCTGCGGGATTTGGCCGGCAGCAATCGTGAGGTGGTGACGAAATAGACCGGTGTCGCCGGCAGGGTCCAATCGGGCAGGACCCGCCGCAGGCGGCCACCCGCCAGATCGTCATCGACGTTGATGACGTTGGCGGTGGTGATGCCCTGACCGGCGACGGCGAAGCGGCGGGCGAGGCTCGGTGAATTGCAGGAGATCGGCCCACCGACGGTGATCGCCACCGTCTCGCCGCTGCGGCTCAACGACCAGAGGGCGCTGGTGCCCTGCGTCGGCACGATGACCTGATGACGTTCCAGATCGATCGGCGTCGTCGGCTCGCCCCGCTCCGCGAGATAGCTGGGCGCGGCGAACATCCCGTTCTCCACTTCCGCGACCTTGCGCACGATCAACGAGGTTTCGCGCGGCTCTTCGATCGCGACGGCGAGATCGTAATTGTCGCCGACGAGGTCGACCGGAGCGGGTTTGAGATCGACGTGGACGTGGATGTGCTCGTGCCGCCTGGAGAATTCCGTGATCACCCCGGAGAGATGGCGCAGCACCCAGAAATCCGGCGGCGCGGCGATCTTCAGGAACCCGCTCGGTCCCTTGGCCACCGCCGTCATGTCGTCGAAGGTTCGCTGTGCCTCATCGACGAGCCGCGAGATCTGGGCGAGATAGGCCTCGCCGTAGGATGTCAGCGCCAGTTTTCGGGTGGTCCGATCGAGGAGGCGCAGGCCCACCGCCGACTCGAACATGGTGATGCGCCGCGACAGCGACGAAATCGGCATGCCGAGGGCCGCCGCCGCCTGACTGAAGCTCTTACGACGCGCAACCTCGACGAAGAGCGCCATGTCGCGCAGCAGTTGAGGTTGCGACATTGTTCCGCGGCCCGCCTACACAATACGTGAGGTTGCGCTGAGCCCTATGCCCAATAGCTTACGCAAGCCCCTTCGCATCTAGCATAATGGCTTAAGCCATATCCGACCATTGACGGTTCGGCTGGAAAAATCGTTTCGTATTTTGGAATAATTCGAACGCGTCCTCCGGTTGCACTGCAGCATCGGCATCGGACCCGTGACGGACGGCTCGGGCCCGCTCGCAAGAGGACCCCTCGACCGGAGGATTGCGACGTGCGCCGCTCCATCGATGACGGAGTCTCAGGTCCCCGTTGCGTAGTTCTCCATGACGATCGGCTGACGCCTTCCGACCGATGCTCCGGATCATCTCGATCGAGCGGTTTGCCGGAACCGGCTCCGACGTCGCCAGCGGGCGGAACCGGATTGCTCGTCCCCCGGCGACCACGCGACATCTCCCGTCGCGCCCTGCCCGATCGATGCGGTGCCCTTCGAGGCTGCCTGCGCCGTCAGGTGAACAGGCTCGACACGCTCGATTCCGTTGCCGTTCGTCCGATCGCCTCGCCGAGCAGCGGCGCGATCGAGATCACCCGGATGTTGCGAGCGAGCTTGACGGCCTGGGTCGGAAGGATCGAGTCGGTGATGACGAGTTCCTTCATCCGCGAGGCGGCGATGCGCGAGACCGCGCCGCCCGAGAGCACCCCGTGGGTGATGTAGGCCGACACGTCCTTGGCGCCTGCATTCAGCAGGGCTTCGGCCGCGTTCACGAGGGTGCCGCCGGAATCGACGATATCGTCGACCAGGATGCAGGACTGGCCCTCCACGTCACCGATGATGTTCATCACCTCCGACTCGCCAGCGCGCTCGCGGCGCTTGTCGACGATCGCCAGCGAGGCATCGATCCGCTTGGCGAGGGCGCGGGCGCGCACCACGCCGCCGACATCCGGCGAGACCACCATGCGCTGGCCCGGTGCCAGCCGTTCCTTGATGTCGCGCACCATCACGGGCGCGGCGAACAGGTTGTCGGTGGGGATGTCGAAGAAGCCCTGGATCTGGCCCGCATGGAGATCGAGGGTGAGCACCCGGTCGGCGCCGGCCTCGGTGATCAGGTTGCAGACGAGCTTGGCCGAGATCGGCGTGCGGCCCGACGTGCGCCGGTCCTGCCGGGCATAGCCGAAATAGGGGATCACCGCCGTGATGCGCCGCGCGGAGGAGCGCCGCGCCGCGTCGATCATGATGAGCAGTTCCATCAGGTGATCGTTGGCCGGGAACGAGGTCGACTGGACGATGAACACGTCCTCGCCGCGCACGTTCTCCTGCAGCTCGACGAAGATCTCCATGTCGGCGAAGCGCCGGACCATGCAGCTCGCGAGCGGCAATTCGAGGTAAGCGGCGATTGCCTCCGCGAGGGGGCGGCTCGCATTGCCAGCGATGATCTTGATCGACGACGTCATGCCGGGCGTCTCTCGGCTCTCTCACTCGTGGGACGCGCATGACGACGGGCGTCCGAGACCACGCCGCAATCCGGTCGCGCGGGCTCATAACAGCGGGGCCGCGCCGTCACAATGGTTTCACAGCGCCGGAGCGATGGCGCTGTGGTTCGTTCGTCGACCCGAGATGTCGGCGGTCGCGTCCGCGGGCGCCCCGCTCCGCGAGACGCTGGGACAAGAGTCGAGGCGCGCTGCGCGGGGCGCTCACCGCATCCGGCCCTACGACGGCAGGACGAGCGCTTTGCCCATTCGGGCAGACCCTTCACGGCTCGAGCAGGCGGTGCAGGTGGACGATGAAGTAGCGGGTCTGGGCGCTGTCGACGGTGGCCTGTGCCTTGGCCCGCCATGCGGTCTGGGCGGAGGCGTAATCGGGGAAGATACCGACCACGTCGAGACCCTTCAGGTCGCGGAAGCGCACGCCCGAGACATCCTCCAGTTCGCCGCCGAACACGAGGTGGAGCTTCTGATCCGAATCGATCGTCGTGGTCACGCGCCTCTCCTGCCGCAGGGCTCGCTTCCCGGAAGGCACGAGCCGTGCCGCGTCGGTCGCAGAGGCGGAGGGACGGGTCAAGCCGCCCGCGCGATGGGAGGGGGTTGCATCCCGGCAGGTGGGATGCCCTCCTCCGTTCGGCCCCGGGGAGGTCGGGAATGCTTCACGCCGCATCCGACGATGCCCTTGCCTGGACGGTCGAGGAGGCCTGTCTCAACGCGTGGCCCTCGCCGCGGCAGGTCCTGATCGGCGGCTATCTGCTTCGGGCCTCGGGTGGGACGGCGCGGCGCGCAAATTCGGTGAACCCCCTGCGCGGCGCTCGGGCCGATCCGGAGGCGGTGATCGCGGCCGGCGAGGCGACCTATGCCGCACTTGGGCGATCCGCCCTGTTCCGGGTGCCGGAGATCGCTCCCGATCTCGACGCAGCCCTGACGCGGCGGGGCTACGGCGCCTTCGGCCGCTCGCTGACCCTCTTCGCCGACCTTCCAGCCCGGTCGGACGAGACCGATCCGGCGGTGGCGCTGACCCCCTCCCCGGATACGGAATGGCTCGGTGCCCGCGCGGCCCTCAACCGGGCGGATGCCACGGCGAGTGCGGTCTACGAAGGCATGATCCGGACGATCCTGCTGCCCAAGGCCTTCGCGGCGATCCGGCAGGACGGCGCCGTCGCCGCCATGGCCTACGGCGTGCTCGACCGATCCCTCCTGGTGATCGAATCGGTGGGTACCGTGGAGGGGCTGCGCGGGCAGGGCCTCGCCCGCCGCGTCGTCGCGGCGCTGATGCGGTGGGGCCGCGCCCACGATGCCGAGGCGGCCTGCCTGCAGGTGGTGGCCGACAACGACCCCGCCCGCCGGCTCTATGCCGGTCTCGGTTTCGACCGCGAACTCTTCGCCTACCATTACCGGCGCCGCGAGCCGGACTGACGAGGACCGGAGTGCCGGGCGCCGAACGGTCACGTTGACCTTCTGCGCGGCAGGGGCCGAATGGGCTTGCCCCAACCCGGAGCGCCACAGGATGGTTCGCGCGTTCGTTGCCGCCGCCGCAATCGGTCTCGCCCTCGGCCCGGCGAGCCCCGCCGCCGCGTGCAGCGGCCCGACCCAGGCCGATCTCGACGCCTGCACAGCGGCCGACTTCAAGCGCGCCGATACGGCCATGAATGCGGCCTATGCCAAGCTGCTGAAGGGCATCGGCCCGAAGGCGCAGCAGGGGCTGAAGGAGGCGCAGCGCGCCTGGCTGCTCTATCGCGACCGCAGCTGCGATCTGGAAGCCTCCGGAGCCGAGGGCGGGTCGGCCCAGCCGATGGTGCGCGCGGGCTGCCTCGCCGCTCTGACCGGGGATCGGACCCGGCGGCTGAACGGCTACCTGTCCTGTCAGGAGGGGGATCTGTCCTGTGTCGGGCGCTTGACCGAGTGAGGCCCGATCCGGCCCGGTTCGGCGCTCCCTCCCCCGCCGCGGCCGGCTCCGCGACCCGGCCGGTCGTCGCGGTCGGCCTCGTGGCGCTCGCCGTCGCCATGGGGATCGGTCGCTTCGCCTTCACACCGCTGATGCCGCTGATGATCCGCGACGGCAGCCTGAGCGCGGTGTCCGGCGCGGAATGGGCGGCGGCCAATTATGTCGGCTACCTCGTCGGCGCGCTGACCGCGTCGCGCTTCGCCGACGATCCACGGCGCGGGCTCCGGCTCGGCCTGCTCGGCGTCGCACTGACCACCCTCGCGATGGCGGGCCTCGGCTCCGTCCCGAATCCCCGTCTCACCATCCTTGCCGGGGCCGGGCTGCGCGCGGCCGCGGGCGTGTTCAGCGCTTGGGCGCTGGTCTGCGCCAGCGGTTGGTGCCTCGCCCAACTCGCCCGCCGACGGGCCGAGGGGATGGGCGCCTGGATCTATACCGGGGTCGGCCTCGGCATCGCCCTCGCCGGCATCCTGGCTTGGCTCGGCGGGCGCCAATCGGCGGATCGGCTCTGGCTCGAACTCGGGATGATCGCGGCGGCCGGCGCGCTGCTCGTGCGGGGACTGTCCCGGGGCCTGAGCGGGAACGAAGGGCCGCCGCGGGTCTCCGTCGCCTCGGTGGGGCGCCGCAGCGGGCAGGGCGGCCCGGTGTTCTGCTACGGCGCCTTCGGCTTCGGCTACATCGTGCCGGCGACGTTCCTGCCGGCGATGGCCCGGGATCTCGCCCCCGATCCGCTGGTGTTCGGGCTGGCTTGGCCGCTGTTCGGCCTCGCCGCCGCCCTGTCGGTGGCGGGGGCGGCCCGCTGGCTCGCCCGGGCGCCGCGCCGCCGCGTCTGGGCGGCGGCGCAAGGACTCATGGCGCTCGGGACCGCCCTGCCCCTGTTCGTCCACGCCCTCTGGGCCGTCGCCGCGGCGGCGATCCTCGTGGGCGGCACCTTCATGGTGGCGACCATGGCCGGCCTGCAATGGGCGCGCGAGGCCCAGCCCGAGGATCCGACGTCGCTCCTCGCCCGGATGACCGCCGCCTTCGCCGCCGGCCAGATCGCCGGTCCGCTCCTGGTGCGCGCCCTCGGTCTCCTCGACATCGCCGACGCGGCCGCCCTCGCCTGGACCGGGGCGGCGGCGACGGTGGTTCTGGTAGGGACGGCTTTTCAGTTGTGGCGCGAGGCCTGAGCGGCGCCTCGCCCCCTTCCTCCCACCTGATCCCCCTCATCCCGAGGTGCTGCGAAGCGGCCTCGGAGCAGGACTCCAGCGGATCGCGCGCGAGCTGGACCCCTCCTTCGGAGCTCCGCGAAGCGGAGTCTTAGGATGAGGGGGAGGGGTCGGCCGATGCAGCCCGATCCTGTCAGAACAGCGAGCCCTGCCGCGCGGCGGTCACGGGCCCGGCGGCCTCCGCCTTCGGCGGCGCCTCGGGCGCCGGCTTGCGGGCGGCGCGCTTCGGGCGCGGCGGGGTCGGCGGCGCGGAGCCCTCCGGCACGGCGGTGATCGCACCGTCGGCGAATTGCAGCTGGAGCCGGGCGGTGTTCGCCGCGGCGTCCGCCGAGCGCACCGGCAGGCCGGCCTCGTCGCGCACCAGCGCGTAGCCGCGCGCCAGCACCGCCTTGTAGCTCAGCGCTCCGAGCATCCGGTCCAGCGCCCCGAGCCGGTCGCGCCGGCGCTCCACCGCGCGCAGGACGGCGGTACGCGGGCGATGGTCGATGCCGGCCAGCCGCGTGCGGGCCTCGGCCAGGGCGATGACCGGCGAGCGGCGCGTCAGCCGGTCGGCGAGCCGCGACAGCCGCTCGCGGGAATCGCGGGCATTGGCGGCGAGCGCCGGCCGCAACCGTGCCTCGGCGAGGTCGAGGCGCTGGCGCTTGCCCGCGAGGAAGGTGTCGGCATTGGGAATGGCCCGCACCAGCGCGCGGAAATCCGAGCGCTCGCGTTCGATCCGCCGCAGGACGGTGCCGGCCTGCCGGGCGCCGAGATCGTGGATCTGCGCGAGCAATTCGGTGCGGACCGGCACCGCCATCTCGGCCGCGCCCGTCGGCGTCGGCGCGCGGCGGTCGGAGGCGAAGTCGATCAGCGTCGTGTCGGTCTCGTGGCCGACCGCCGAGATCAGCGGGATCGTGCTCTCGGCGGCGGCCCGTACCACCGCCTCCTCGTTGAAGGCCCACAGATCCTCGATCGAGCCGCCGCCGCGGGCGACGATCAGCACGTCGGGCCGCGGGATCGCTCCGTGGGGGGACAGCGCGTTGAAGCCGCGGATCGCTGCCGCGATCTCAGGGGCCGCCCCCTCCCCCTGCACCCGGACCGGCCAGACCAGGACGGGACGCGGGAACCGGTCGGCGAGGCGGTGGAGGATGTCGCGGATCACCGCGCCGGTGGGTGAGGTCACGACCCCGATCACGCCCGGCAGGAAGGGAATCGGCCGCTTGCGCTCGGCCGCGAACAGCCCTTCCGCCGCGAGCTGACGCTTGCGCTCCTCCAGCAGGGCCATCCAGGCGCCGATTCCGGCCGGCTCCATCGAGTCGACGACGATCTGATAGGAGGATTTGCCGGCAAAGGTCGTGATCTTGCCGGTGGCGATGACCTCCAAGCCCTCCTTCGGCTTCTGCCTCAGCCGTCCGAGCACGCCCTTCCACACCACTGCGTCGATCTTGGCGGTGCCGTCCTTGAGGGAGAAATAGGCGTGGCCCGAGCCGTGCGGGCCGCGATAGCCCGAGATCTCGCCCCGCAGTCGCACATGCCCGAAGGAATCCTCCAGGGTGCGCTTCAGGGCGGCGGCGAGGTCGCCGACCGACCATTCGGGGGCGTTGGCGTTCAGGAGCGCCGCAGGCGCCGCTTCCCCCGGCGGCGGAGGCGGCGGCACGGCGGCGGGGCGCGGCGGGGGCACGAGCGGCATGGCCCGAACGCTACGGGAGCGGGCCGGGGTGGGTAAAGGGCGCGGCGGCCACAGATTGGGGAGGGATTTCGGAAAACCGCGACTGCGCCGTCGCGCAGGCTGGCCGGATCGTGCGGCCACGCGGTCAGGTCTCAAGCGCCCGGCATCGGATGCCGTGGCGAGCCCTTCAAGCCAGTTTGGCCGGCGTCAGATGAGTTGGGTCAGGATCAGGGCCGCCGTCAGCGTCGGCGCCGCCACGATCGCCACGGCCCAGGGCCAAGCCGGAACGGCGCGGGGGCGGCGGTTGTCGTTGGCGACGCGCGGAAGCGCGCGGCGCGTCACCACGTAATGCGACAGCCGCACGGCCGTCGGCCTGGACGAGGCGGGGTGCGCGGGGCTGGTCGAGTGGCGGCAGAGGGGCATGGCTTGCTTTAACGAGCGAGCGGGCGCCGCGTTCCGCCTCCCGCGTGCGGGCCTGCGCGAAATCGGCGGGGCGGGACTGCGGAGGCCGGCGCGGCGGCCCACGATATCGTCCGGGAGCCCTTCCCCCGGCCCGCGATTTTTGGGAAGGGGTGGGGCCATGAGCCAGAATTCTCTCAACATCCTGCTCGTCGGCGCCGGCGGGCGCGAGCACGCCCTGGCCTGGGCCATCGCCAAATCGCCCCTGTGCGAGACCCTGTTCGTCGCCCCCGGCAATCCCGGGACGGCCCGGCACGGCGAGAACCGCCCGGATCTCGCGATCTCCGACCATCCGGCGGTCGTGGCCTTCTGCAAGACCCACGCGATCGGACTCGTCGTGGTCGGACCGGAGGCGCCGCTGGTGGCGGGGCTGGTGGACGACCTCCAGGCCGCCGGAATCCCCGCCTTCGGACCGACGCGAGCCGCCGCGCAGCTCGAAGGCTCCAAGGGTTTCACCAAGGATCTGTGCGCCGAGCGCTCCATTCCCACCGCCGCCTTCGCGCGCTTCACCGAATGCGAGCCGGCCCTGGCCTATCTGCGCGAGCAGGGCGCGCCGATCGTCGTCAAGGCCGACGGCCTCGCCGCCGGCAAGGGCGTGACGGTGGCCGAGACGCTGGAGCAGGCCGAGGACGCCGTGCGGGCGATCCTCGACGGGGCCGAGGGCGGGGCGCTCGTCATCGAGGAATGCCTGTTCGGCGAGGAGGCGAGCTTCTTCGCGCTCTGCGACGGAAGCCGGGCGATCCCGCTCGGGACGGCGCAGGACCACAAGCGCGTCCATGACGGCGACCGCGGGCCCAATACCGGCGGCATGGGCGCCTATTCCCCCGCGGCGATCGTCACGCCGGAGATCGAGCGCACGGTGATGGAGACGATCATCGCCCCGACGCTGCGCGGCATGACGGACCGCGGCACGCCGTTCTCCGGCATCCTCTATGCCGGGCTGATGCTGACGGAAGCGGGCCCGAAGCTCATCGAGTACAACACCCGCTTCGGCGATCCCGAGGCGCAGGTGCTGATGCCGCGCCTCACCGGTGACCTCGTGCCGGCGCTGCTCGCCGCCGCCAAGGGCGACCTCTCGGGGGTGACGATCGGCTTCGATCCGGCCCGCGCGGCGCTCACCGTGGTCATGGCGGCCGAGGGCTATCCCGGCCCGGTCACCCGCGGCTCCGAGATCCGGGGCGTCGAGGCGGCGGAGGCCGAGGGCGGCGCCATCGTGTTCCAGGCCGGCACCCGCCGCGACGGTGACCGGCTGCTTGCCGATGGCGGGCGCGTGCTGGCGGTGACAGCGCTCGGCGCCAGCGTCGGGCAGGCGCAGGCCCGTGCCTACGCGGCCCTCGACCGGATCGATTGGCCGGAAGGGTTCTGCCGTCGCGATATCGGCGGGCGGGCGGTGGCGCGGGAAGCGGGCCAGGAGCGCGCGGTCCGGTCGGCCTCCGATTGATGGACCCGTTCGACCTCGCCTTCGCCGCCGCCCGCGAGGCGGCGGATCTGGGCGAGGTGCCGGTGGGGGCGGCCATCCTGCGCGACGGCGCGGTGCTCGCGGTGGCCGGCAACCGCCCCCGTGCGCTGCACGATCCGACGGCGCATGCCGAGATCTTGGCGATCCGGGCCGCCTGCATCGCGATTCAGGACGAGCGGCTGACGGGCTGCGACCTCTACGTGACGCTGGAGCCCTGCCCGATGTGCGCGGGCGCGATCTCGTTCGCCCGCATCCGGCGGCTCTACTACGCCGCGCGCGACCCGAAGGGCGGCGGGGTCGAACACGGCCCGAGGGTGTTCAACCAGCCCACCTGCCATCACGCCCCGGAGGTCTATTCGGGCTTCCGCGAGAGCGAGGCGGCGGCCCTGCTGCGCGGCTTCTTCGCCGGGCGTCGGGCCTGATTCGCCATCCGGCCGGACCGTTGCGCCCAGGCCCCTCCCCGCGTGGAAGGCTGACATCCGGACCGGCCGCCAAGAGGGCGTCCACGCGCGTCCGTCACTCCCTCCCACGGCCATCCGTTTGCGCCGCTTCGGCAAGGCCGGAAACGGGCTCCGGCATCCGGCATGGCTGCGATGCAACCGATGCGGCGTGACCAAGGGCCGCTCTAGATCGTTGTTTTGTCGAGCTTTTCGTTTCCGTGTCGGGGTTTTCTTCCGGCGCCCCATGCCTTACGTATGATAAATGCCTCGCCTCGTGAGCTACACGATCAGCGACCGGGAGGACGGGCGGTTCGACGTGATCGCGACCATTGAGCCCGACAAGGTTTTCCGACGCGACGGCTTCGCCACGTTGGCGGAGGCCGAAGACTGGGTGGATGGCTTGCGCGTGCTCATGGCCGCGCTCGGCGCTCCCGTCGTTCAGAAAACGTCCCCGGATATAGCTGTCCCGCAGACACCGGTCCGCGCCCCTCGGCGCGCCGGTTGACGCCGGCTCGGCTGTCGAGCCGGGCTCGCTCCCTTGAAGGACGGCCGGCGCGTGACCTCGGTCCTGCCGCCTTGGCCTTGCCGACACCTGCCGGTTCGGTGAACCCCCGGCGCGCGTGCCTTCGGGAGAATCGTTCCTCGGGCCCGGAACCTCATCCCGATCATGCCGCCCGCACGATCAGAGGAAGGCGATTGCGCCCGGAACCGGGTGTCGGCGGGGTTGTGCTCCTCGCGCTCTGATTGAGATTTGGCCAATCGCTCCGCAAGTCTGGCGAGACACGAAACCTTCGCCTCACCCGGGCTGAACGTGAGACAACCCAACAAGAGGGTGAATCCTGCAGGTTTGTTGCGCTGCGGCGACGTTTCCCGCTTGACGGCTGTTCAAGTCGGCAGGATATTTCTCATCAAGAAAGGTCAATTCCTTTCAAGAACACAATCGGAGGAGGTCGCCATGCAGGATCCCCGGGTCTCTGCCATGTTCGGCCGCGACAAGGCCGCGGCCATTCTGGCGGTCTGCGTCGTCTGGCTGGTCTACGCCTTCACCTTCTGGACCATGCGCGAGGCGATCGCGGCCGCGGGGCTCACGGGGCTGATGGTCGGCGTCGGATTGTGCGTCGTGCTGCTCAACACCGCCGCCGTCGCCGCGATGATCCGGCATTACGGCGAGGATCGCGCCGCGATCTACGGGATGGACCTCTACTATCTCGACCAGCTGCGGGCGCTCCGCCGCAAGGGGGAGATCTGACATGGCCCATTCGGATAGGGCCAGCCTCCCCGTGGCCGGATCCCCTCCCCCCTCCGCTCCGTCCGGCCGCATGCCCTACGAGCCGCCGGCCCAATCGGTCGCCGGCCAGATCGTCGACGCGCTGCTGATGCTGGTGCTCGTGGTCATCACCCTCTACCTGCCGCTGCTGCTCAAGCTCGCGGGCGGGGGCACCACCACCAAAACGGTCGAGAACCCGACCTGGGAATCCCTCGGGCAGAACGCCGTCATGGCGGCCCAATGGGAGAAGCTCGACTTCACCCCCGAGAAGGCGGCCACGATCATCGGCACGCGCTTCGATTATGCCTTCAACTGGGGCGCGATGGCGTTCACCGCGCTCATCATCGTCGGCTACTTCGTGTTCCTGTTCCGCTACTCGGACAAGCAATACCGCGACGTCATCGCCGAGCGGTTCGACGGGCCGCCGCGCCCCTGAATCCCGTCCGCACCCTGCCCCCCGCGTCGCCGGCCCCGCGCGGAAACCGGTGCCGCCCCGGGAGCGCGTGAGGACGCGAGGCGCCCCGACCTCTTTCATCGACTTCGAAAGCCGAGGGATCCTGCCATGGTGGCCGTGATGAACTGGGGCGCCTGGGCGGTCGCGACCGTCCTGGCCCTGTGGATGGGCTTCGACCTGCTGCGCACCAACCGCAGCTTCGACGAGAGCTTCCTGCTCTCCTCGGAGGAGGGCGAGATCGTGGATGCCGAGATCGGCGAGACGGCGGCGAGGTCGTGATGACGAGCACCCTTCGGCCCACCGTCGAGCCCCTGGCGCCGGCCGCTGCCGTGCCGGGACCCGCCACCGCCCCGGCGGCCAAGAAGATCGCGCTCCTGCGGGTGCTCGGGCCGGGCCATGTCTGGGCGCTCGGGGTCGGCATCGTGCTGGTCGGCGAGTTCATGGGCTGGAACTTCGCCGTCGGGAAGGGCGGGCCCATCGCGGCGCTCGCCGCCTGCTGGCTCGCCGGCATCCTCTACACCTGCGTCGCGATGATCGATTCCGAGATCACCTCGACGGTCGCGGCGGCCGGCGGACAATACGCCCAGGCCAAGCACATCATCGGCCCGCTCGCGGCCTTCAATGTCGGCCTCTACCTCGTCATGGCCTACACCATGCTGGAGGTCTCCAACGCCATCGTGACGGGCGACCTGATCGAGGCCTTCGCCCACAGCCTGCATCTGGAGGGCACGGTCGACAAGCGCGCCTTCATGGTGCTGACCGTGGTGGCCCTCGCCTTCCTCAACTATCGCGGCGTGCTGGCGACGCTCACGCTCAACCTCGTCATCACGGCGGCCGCCTTCGCGGCGATCGTGGTTCTGTTCGTCGCCGCCCAGCCCTGGGCGCCGGGCGCGGTGCTGCAGCACGAGAGCCTGTTCGTCGGCCTGCCCTACGGCTCGCTCGGCATCCTCGCGGCGATGCATTTCGGCCTGTGGTTCTATCTCGGCATCGAGGGCACGACCCAGGCCGCGGAGGAGGTCCGCTCCCCCGCCCGCGCGCTGCCGCTCGGCACCATGACCGGCATGATGACCCTGCTGATCGCGGCGACGCTGACATGGTACGTCTCCACCGGCCTGATGCCCTGGGAATATCTCGGCCAGGCCGTGACGCCGCTCTACGACGCGGCCCGCCTCACCGGCAGCCGCTGGCTGGAGCTGTTCCTGTTCCTCGGCACGCTGTTCGCCACGGTGGCCTCGGCCAATGGCTGCATCAACGACGCCTCCCGCGCGTGGTTCGCCATGGGCCGCGATCGCTACATGCCGGTCTGGTTCGGGGCGGTGCATCCGACCTACCGCACCCCCTACCGGGCGATCGTGTTCTTCGTGCCCATCGCGATCCTGTTCGCGATCTCGACGCCGCTCGATCAGACCATCACGCTCTCGATCCTGTCGGGCCTGCTCGGGTACACGCTGATGGGGATCTCGATCGTGCTGTTCCGCCGCAAATGGCCGCTCGGCACGATCCAGCGGGGCTACGTCCACCCGCTCCACCCGCTGCCGGCGATCCTGCTGCTGGGATTGTGCACCGTCACCTATCTCGCGGTGTTCCTCGGCTACGGCACGCAGCTGCTCGCCATGATGGCCTTCTACATCGCGGCCTCCGCTTGGTTCGTGCTGCACCGCTACAAGTATGTCCGCCGCGGCGAGCAGTTCACGATGCCCTGGCCGAAGCCCAAAGGGTATTGAAGGGGCTCCTGAGCCGATGCTCGCCGCCGCTCTGGTCGCCGCCTCGATCACCCTCGCCGCCGCCCTGCTCTGCGGGCGGCAGGCCCGGCGCGCGGCGGCGTGGCGGGCCGGGCTTCTCTCGGAATGCGCGGCGCGGCTCGACGCAGCGCGGCTCGGGCGCGACCGGGCCGGGTTCGCGACCCTCGACGGCGGTCACGACGGGGCACCCGTCGCCGTCCGGCTGATCCCGGAGGCGCTGGTGCATCGTCGCCTGCCGCAGCTCTGGCTGTCCGTGAGCCTGCGCCTGCCGCTGCCCGTCGAGGCCACCCTCAACGTGCTGCGCCGGCCCGCGGGCGCCGAATTCTACGCCCCCGCCGACCTGCCGCGGCGCTTCGATCCGCCGTCGGGCTGGTCCGCCGACACGCTGGTGCGCGGCACCCCCGGCGCCGAGGCGCTGCTCCGCCCCATCGCGCCGATCCTCGCCGACATCCTGGCGGATCCCCGCATCAAGGAGGTGCTGGTGACGCCGCGAGGCCTGCGCCTCGTGGTGCAGGCGGCGGAGGGCGGGCGCGGCGCCTACCTGCTGCTGCGCGGCAGCCGGTTCGACCTCGACCATGTCGCGCCCGCGCTCCTCGACGGCACCCTCGACGCGGCCCGGCAGCTCGCCCAAGCTCTGTCGCGAACACGATCGGAACCCATCGCCCATGCGCGCGCCGCCTGATCCGTGCCACGTCCTCCTGGTCGCGGCGCTCCTGCCCGGCATGGGCCATGTCTGGATCGGCCGGACGACCCGGGGCCTCGGCTTCGCCCTCTTCGCCCTTCTCGGCTTCTGGCTCACCACGAAGTTCGCCGCCCCCGAGGCGAGCTTCGTCGGGCGCCATGCCGGCGGCTTCTTCGTCTGGGCCCTGTCCCTGACGGACGCCTATCGCGGCGCCCGGCTCGACCGAGCCCGGTTCGAGCGGGGCGTATGAGGCGCGGGCAGCCTTCCGACACCCCGTGGCCCGTCGTGTTCGTCGGCCCGTCACGACGGCTCGATCCCGCCCGATGCAAGCGTCCTCGACAGATCGCGCTTCGACCGAGCCAGGCCGAAGCCGGGCTATCGACGCGGGTTCCGAGCTAGAATCGACCACGAGTTCCGATCATGAACGTGCGGCCGGTCTCGATTCGCGCGACACGGCTGATGCCTGCAGGCACCGCTTCAAACTCATCCCGTGCCTGTCCGAGAATATTCTCGACCGAAGCGTAGAAGGACATGTTGGCATCGATCGCCTTCTCGATTCGCGCGTCCCAGAAGTAATTGGTGCGTAGTTTCTTGTAGAGCAGGCTGCCACTCCCCTGATAGCTCAGGATCGTCCGGGGCGTGATCCAGCTCAGTGATGAGGCGAGTTGCAGACCTGTGGCTTCATCGACCCAGAGTACGCCCCAATTGCTGACAAAGCGCGCCGTTTCACTGAAGCGCCGCGGGCCTGTGGCGGGATCGTAGACCTTGCTGTCGAGGAAGGTCTGGTTTGCCGTCAGCGTCAGCGGCGCGAGCCACGCATATCCGAGAAGCGCTGCGTTGAGCCTCTGTTCGAGTTCGACGCCGCGGACCCGGCCGTTGCCGACATTGCGCGTTCGGAACCGGTCGCGCGTGATCTCGACGCTCTCGATGACGTCATCGATCTCTCGGTGGAACAGATTCACGCCGAGGAAAGCGTACGGGGTCACGTAGGCCAAGCCGGCGTCATACGACCAAGCGCGCGCGGGCTTCAGATTGGGGTCTCCCTCGTAAAGTCGTTGACCCCGGCGGGTGATGCCCGGTGCAATCTCCTGAAGCTGCGGACGATTCAGCTGGCGCGACACGCCGGCGTTCAGGCGCACCGCGTCCGTCAGCAGGTAACTGGTGTGGAACGAGGGCAGCAGATCCCGACCCTCGCGACGGGCTGCGATGCCGTTGCCTCGGAGATCATTCTCGATCTGCTCGTAACGCAGTCCTGGTGTGAGATCGAGCCGCCCGATGCGCACCCTGTTCTGAACGAAGCCGGCCATCAATGTCTCGCCGACCGCGTAATCCGATTCGGTCGAAGAAACGATATTGGACTGCGTACGGGAAATTTGCCCGGTGGCTGTCGTACTGTCGATATTTCGGTCCGAGTTGCGTTCGAGCCGGCGCAGCGACACCCCATATTTCAATTCATGTTCGCCGCCGAGTTGGTACAAGGTCGTTGCTTTTGCCGACAGATCGTATTGTTTGTCCTCGATCTTCGATTTTTCGAGATAGCCGCCGGTCGCAATCAATTGGTTGCTGACCGACCGCCCCCTTACCCGCGAATCGTAGTTCGCGAGCGAGTAGGAGGCATCGAGCTGCAGAAACAAGAGCGGAGAGAAATGCTGCTCGAAGCTCAATGCGTTGTGACTGAGTGTGCTGGTTTCGGTCGACCGGGTCAGTTCCCGTCCATTCAGCTCCCGCGTCAGACGGCGATAGACGTCGCGCCTGTTATTCGGAAGAAAAACGGTCTCGTTGAAATACAACGATTTCGCAACGAAGCTGCCGCCCTTCCAGCCCCAACCCATCTGACCCATCATATCGATGTTGCCGATGTCTTTCACTTCCCGTTGATCGATGATCGTGCCCCGACCGCCCGGTCCGCCGAAATAATTGAACTCCGAGAAATCCTTGATCTTGCTGATGCGGCGCTGATCGACGTTGATCGCGCCGAGGACACCGAAGCCGCTGTCGAACAGGCGACTTCCCGCGACGGAAAATTGTCCGTGCCGTCCGTCGATGATCTTGTCGACGCCGCCGCTTCCGCCGCGGATCTCGAGGTGATTGCCCGTGGGCATGCGTCGTGTCCGCAGCGAGATCCGTCCGCCGATGCCATCCGCCTCGTTTTCCGCTCCCGGATTGCGGATGATCGAAGCCTCCTCCAGCAGGAAGGTCGGCACGTTCATGAGTTCGAAGCTGCGGCCTCCGGCAGAGGATGGCACCTGCACCCCATCGATCGAGACGCGGGTGTAGTCCGGCGTGAGCCCGCGCAGGCCGAACGCCTTCTTCTCGCCGGGTGGGCCCGACACCTGAACGCCGGGCATGCGGGCAAGCGCGTCACTCACACGATCCGAGGGCAGCAATTCGAGATCTTTCCGATCAACCGTCACGGTCGGAACCGGCTCGGTCAGCCGATAATGCTCGACGCGGAGACCGCCCTCTCGCATCAGGCCGCGTCGGACTTCGATGGTATCCAAATGAACTGCGGGATAATCTTGGGCCGTGGCTGAACTGACGGACGCAACGGCAAGCATCAGCATCGGAACGCCCCTGGGGGCGAGAGCATGCCTCATGGAGGTGTCTCCAAATCGAATTTTGTTTGATGAACCGGCGGGCAGCGAGATGCTGGCGGAGCGAAATGCTTCTGGCCGGCCGTCGTTTTGGCGTTGCTTTCGGGATGTGCGGATTTATGCCCGGAGAATCGCCCGATTCATCTCGGCGATGCTTGTATCGTCTGGGCGGCGAATGCTTGGCGCCGGAAATCAGCCGTTAATGGGCGATAATTCTCAAATTTTGTCGAGTCAACACCAGTATAAAATATTATAGTTATACTAATGACAAATATCTGCCCGTTTCATATAGAAGTTCGATCTGATCTATGCCTCATCAGTATGGTAGGATGCATCGCACTGTACTGGTGTGGCTTGAAGTTGATGAATTTACCTCGATGAACATAAATAACTTAATATGAGCGTATGCATGTAAATATGACTATGGTTTCTCTGCAGTTTTCGAGGCGAGGCAGCAATATGTAGATTTTTATTGTAGTCGAGAGAAGCATAAATACGGTTTCTTCGATTTTGATGGAACAGAGGTGCTCTGGAAAACTACGGCTCAGTGCTGTGGTCTCTCATGCCCCGATCAATGGCCGCTTGGTTCGTTCTCAACGGTGGCGTGGGCATTTGGTGCGCGTGAGGCTGTGGCGAGATTTATCGTTGCCGCAGATATCGCAGGACCCGATTGCATCATGCAATCGACGAGGTCGGGAACTGAAGACGGAGGGTAAATCGTCGAGCAAAAGAGAGGCATCAATAATATGTGCATGTAATTTCCTCAAAAATAATAAGGCAATATGCGGTGAATTGCGCAACCTAAAAACCAAATATAGTCTGGATATTTTTGTGTATTTCATTTGACGTCGAGCGCGGTTCACGTATAGCGATTATTAATCTATCCGTCTTTTATAAACTGGAACCATGTCGCGATAATATCTTTCTGAGATCAATTTGTTGATGTTCGTGTGATGAGTCCGAATATCAGTTGACATAGGCGTGGCGGCCCGAAATAGTCGGCGTGGGGATGCAGACTCGCAACCCTGGGCCCGGACGCATTGAAATTTGGCGCGTCCGTTTTTCGAGACATTCCATGACATCGTTAGAGCGTTTCGCGCGCGTCGAAGTAAAATCGACGTGGCGCATGGGCGACGATCTTTGGATTGGTACCAAGATTGGCTTGTTCAAACGTGTGCCGGGCAGCGACTTGATGCCGATTCCCGGCCATCTCCCCGTTGAGATCAGAGGACTCGGACCTTCCGCCGACGGCTTTCTTTATATCGAGGCTGATTCTGCCGGCGATCAGATCGTCATGGCCGATGCTGCGGGCGCCGTTCGCCGCCGATTGCCCGGGCCGAAGGGGGAGAAGCTCGTATCTGCGTCGGCGCTCCGCGGATGCATCCTCGTTGCGACCAAGACAGGCCTGTTCCGCGAAAAGGAGGACGGCTGGGAGCGGCTATACGGAGGTGAGGACAGCATCGTCACGGCCGTACACGAATTGTCGGACCGTATTTCTCTGTTCGTGAAGAAGCAGGGGGGCGAGCGTAAGCCGGCGCTGGTGGAAAGCTTCGATGACGGGCTCACGTGGCAGATGACGGAATCGGACGATTACGGTGACACGATCATCGCCGTGAGCGAAACGTCCATCGTCACGAAGTGGCGCGGGGCGCGCCTGCGCGGCAGCGGAAAGGGCGGATACAAGAAGCACCCAATCACCGCGGCGGAATTTTATGCCGGATCGATTCTCGTCGTCGATGGTGACAAGATCGAGATCGCCGGACCCGGCCGACGCAAGATGGAGGTCTTCCACCCTCGCGTCGCCGAAGCGGAGCAAGTCCATCTGGTGCCGGACGGACTCTTCGTCTCCGGCGCCCAGGGCGCCTATGTCCTCGATCCGCTCACCGGCTCGTTGCGTGACTTGGCGGCCGATGTCACGGCCACGGTGCCGGTCGGCAAGCGCAAGAAGCTGTTCGCCCTCGACGAAGGTGTCGTGCTGGCAGCCTGCACCTTCGGGACCTTCACCAGCCGCGACGGCGGTGCGCACTGGGTGAAATCCGATGCGGAGTGGGACGTGCTCGATGCCGAGCACGCCGCGCGCGGTCCGAATGGCGAGTGGTACATCCTCTGTCAGCGCGGGGTTTTCGTGACGCGCGACAATGGCGGTCGGATCGATTACTTGAAGCCGAAGCTTCCCCACGGCAGCCGTCACTTCGGTGAGTTTCGCGCACTGGCCGTGGGCGGCAATACCCTCTGGCTCGGCACGAAGGCTGGCTTGTTCGCTGCCTCGATCGAGCGGCCTGAGCATCTCGCTCCGGTTGATGCCTTCGGCGTCAAGCCGGTCGATGCTTTGGCGATCGAGGGAGACCGGTTGCTCGTCGCATTGGAAGAGGGTGGCATCTACGAACGGCCGCTCGCCGGCGGTGATCTCTCCCGCCGGAGCGACGTGACCCTCAAAGAGGGCGTGATGATCCATGATGGCGGATCGCTTCTCCTCGTCGATGAGCGCGGTGTGTCCACTCCGGACCAGGCGGCGACCATTCCGGCCATCGGTGGGCTGCACGGGTGCCGGGTGACGGCAAGCGGCACGCGCATTCTCGTCTGGAATGGCCAGGAAGCGTGGAGCAAGGCGCGGGACGAAGCCTGGGTTCAGGTCGGGGCTTGGCCGCAGGGCGTACGCAGCGTCGCCCTGCTCGGCGCGGCGGCTTTGGTCACGGACAGGGACAGCATCGGGGCCGTTTCTCTCGCAGCGGCCTGACCGTTTGGCCCGGAGGCGCACGTCTCCGGGCCTCCGGCTCCACGTTCGGTCACAGTCATGATCTCGATGCTCATGCGGGTGCGCTGGCTGATCCTGGCGCTCATGGCGGCGCTCGCGTTCAGCGCATCTGTGGAGCCCGCCTTCGCTTGGATCGCGGGGGAGGCCGTGCGCGCCTTGCGGGCCACCGACGCGACGATCCTATCGATCGCCTATGCGGTCGGGCCGAGTTACGCCTTGATCGGATCGCTGCGCGTCGTTGCGGAATTCAGCGAACGGATCTTGTCGAAGGCAGTCGACGGCCGGCTGCTTCTAGAGCTTCAGCGCGTGTACATGACACGCGCGCCGTCGGATCGAACGACCGACGACATCTCGAATCTGCTCTACACGGCGGAGGTGGCCAAGCGCGGTTACGAGGTCGTTTATAAGGATTGCTGGCGCATTCCCGCGCAAGTCGTCGCCGTCGTGATCTGGCAATTGTCGCTGTCCCCCGATCTGGTGCCGCTGTTACTGTTGGCTGCCCTCCCTGCGGTGGCCAGCGTCTGGCTGGTCGGGCGTCGACTGGAGCACGTGGCCAGCCAGATTCTCGTCTGGCAGAAAACCATTGCCCATCTCACGCAGCGTCGTGATCCGGTGAAGTTCCTGTCTACACAGGAGGCCATCTTCAAAGGGACGATCCGGATCGCTGTCCTGCGCTGGCTGACCGAACGCGGCCTCGATGGCGTCCTCTGGGTCGCCGTCATTCTGTGCGGCGGGCTAATGGTGCAAGTGTTCCCGTCCTTGCTGCCGGGCAATACATCGATCGCCGACGCGGCGGCCCTGCTCATCAATCTGGGTCTCTTGATGAAGCCGTTATCCGATACCGGCAAAGTCTATGCGAAATGGCGCAAAGCCGCGCCTGCGGTCAAGGAAATGCTACCGCGTTCGATGGGGAGCGCATCGGTCGGTGAAGCGGCCCATCGCACCACCCTTGCTGTGGATCGTGAGCTTTCGTAGCCAGCCTCCGGCGAGGCCATTCGTTCCGTCGCCAGACATTGCTGCGACGGCATGATGTGATTTGGCGGGGTGTCGCGACGTGCCCGAGTCAGCGTCTCCGGCGGCAGCGAGACACACGGCCCGATGTGCCCTCGCTGCTCTGATTTCCACCAGTTCCCTCAGACGCGTCCTCGCGCGCCGGGGCGACCGGCGACGCGCGTCGCGTCGCCGGCCGATAGCCTACTGCGTGATCTCGTTGCCGGCGTAGTCGATGGTGCCGGACGGTCCCTTCTTCCACTCGTAGATCACGTAATCCGGCCGGGTGATGTCGCCCTTCTTGTCGTAGGCGATGTCGCCGATGGCGGTCGTGGTCGGCTTACCCTGGTGCAGGTAGGCCGCGAGCTTCTCGCCCTCGGTCGAGCCGGTGGCCTCGACGGCCTTCGCCAGGATCTGCACGGCGGCGTAAGCGTAGAGGGTGTAGCCCTCCGGCTCGATGCCCTTGGCCTTGAAGGCGGCGACCACGTCCTTGGCGGCGGGGTTCTTGCGGGCGTCCGGTGGGAAGGTGGTCAGCGTCCCCTCGGCGGCCGGGCCGGCGATGGCCACGAGCTCCCGGTCGACCATGCCGTCGCCGCCCATCAGCGGCGCCTTGAGCCCCTGGTCGCGCATCTGGCGGATGATCAGGCCGGCCTCGGTGTAGTAGCCGCCGAAATAAACCAGGTCGACGCCGTTCTGCTTCAGCTTGGACACCAGGGCCGAATAGTCCTTCTCGCCCGGATTGATGCCCTCGATCAGGGCCTCCTTGCCGCCCTTGGCCTTGAACACCTTGAGCGTCTCGTCGACGAGGCCCTTACCGTAGGGGGTCTTGTCGTGGATGAAGGCGACCTTCTTCCCCTTGAGCTTGGTCGCGAGATACTCGCCCGCCATCGCGCCCTGCTGGTCGTCGCGTCCGCAGGTGCGGAAGGTGCTCCACATCCCGCGCTCGGTGAACTTCACGTTGGTGGAGCCCGGGGTGATCTGGATGATGCCGGCATCGAGATAGACGTCGGAGGCCGGGATCGAGACGCCGGAATTGAAGTGGCCGACGACCATCTTCACGCCCTCCGAGGCGAACTTGTTGGCCACCGACACTCCCTGCTTCGGGTCGGAGGCGTCGTCGCCGGTGGAGAGTTCGAACTTCTGGCCCTTCACGCCGCCGGCCTTGTTGATGTCCTCTACGGCCTGGACGACGCCGTTGCGCACCTGCGCCCCGAAGGCGGCGCTGTTGCCGGTCACGGGGCTGCCGACCCCGATCTTGATCTGAGCCTGCGCTGCCCCGCTCAGGCCGAGGCCGAGCGCGAGGCCGGCCAGCACTGTGAAACGCTTCATGGTGTCCCCCTCAAATCCACCGCGTCGTCTTGCACGGCGCATGCCCTTATCCCTCCCCCTCCTTCGAGACCGCGTCGCGGCATCTCAGGATGAGGGTGAGCGTGGGACGAAGCGCGTCGCACCATCATGGCCGCCCAGCGTCCGGGCGCTCGCGCCACGTGAACGGTCCGGTGCGGGCATAGAGCCAGCGGTACTGCGTCGTCATCTGCCGCGCCCGCGTCACCCGGAAGGCCGCCGAGCCGATGGCCAGCACCACGAGCGCGTCGATGGCGAAGTACGGCACCGAGAGCAGCGTGCCGGAGAACAGCGCGAAATGGATGAAGCGCACCGCCGCCGCGACGCCGAGCAGCGCCGGCAGGCAGGCGAGATAGGGCCGCCAGGCGAGCGCCACGGCGCGGGCCGCCATCCAACCGGCCCAGCCGCCCATCGCCACGGTGACGAGGAGGAAGGGCAGGATCGAGTCCGCCTCGTGCAAGATGCCTTGGAAGATGCCCTGGAACACCGGCTAGACTCCCGCCCCTGCCGGCGCCGCCGGGGCGTGGCCGCCCTCGAGATAGGCGGCCTTGATCGAGGGATCGTCGAGGAGCGCGCGGGCCGGACCGCTCAGGGTGATGCGCCCGTTGACCAGCACGGAGCCGCGATGCGCCAGCTTGAGGGCGTGGTAGGCGTTCTGCTCCACGAGGAAGATCGTCATCCCCTCCTCCCGGTTGAGCGCCGAGATCGCGCCGAAGATCTGCTTCACCACCAGCGGGGCGAGGCCGAGGGACGGCTCGTCCAGCATCAGCAGGCGCGGCCGGCTCATCAGGGCGCGGCCGATGGCGAGCATCTGCTGCTCGCCGCCCGACATGGTGCCGGCGCGCTGCGACAGGCGCTCCTTGAGGCGGGGAAACAGGGTGCAGACCTTGTCGAGATCCTGCGCGAAGTACCGGCCGCCGTGGAGCGCGGCGCCCATCTGCAGGTTCTCCAGCACGCTCATGCGGGGAAACACCCGCCGCCCCTCGGGCGATTGGGCGAGGCCGAGCCGGGCGATGGCGTGGGTGGGCAGGCCGGTGATGTCCTCGCCCGCGAACGAAATCGTGCCGGAGCGGGCGCGGGGCGCGCCGAACACCGTCATCATCAGGGTCGATTTGCCGGCCCCGTTGGCGCCGATCAGGGTGACGATCTCGCCCGCGTTCACGTCGAGATCGACGCCGCGCAGGGCCGCGACGCTGCCGTAATAGGCGGAAACGCCGCGAAGGCTGAGGAGCGGGGCGCTCACGGGCGCGCCTCCTCGGCCACGGGAATCGTCAGCCCGACCTCCGCATCGACCTCGGCGATCTCCTCGTCCTCGACGCCGAGATAGGCGGCGATGACCTTCGGATCCTCGCGGATCTCCCGCGGCGGACCGTCCGCAATCTTCTTCCCGTAATCCAGCACGACCACGTGGTCGGAGATCTCCATCACCACCGCCATGTCGTGCTCGATCAGGAGCACCGAGGTGGCGTGCTCGTCCCGGATATGGCGCAGGAGCCGGGCGAGGTCGGCCGATTCCCGCGGGTTGAGCCCCGCCGCCGGCTCGTCGAGGCAGAGCAGTTCGGGCCCGGTGCACATGGCGCGCGCGATCTCCAGCCGACGCTGGTCGCCGTAGGGAAGGTCCCCCGCCGGATCGTCGGCGCGGCGGAGGAGGTCGATCCGCTCCAGCCACGCACTGGCCTTCGCCACCGCCTCCCGTTCCGCCCGGCGGTAGCCCGGCAATCCGAGGAGGCCGAGCAGGGTGTAGCCCGAGGCGCGCATCAGGGGGGCGTGCTGGGCCACCATCAGGTTTTCCAGCACGGTCATGCCGGAGAACAGGCGGATGTTCTGGAAGGTGCGGGCGACCCGGGCCCGGCGGTTCACCGCGTGGTTCGGCAACCGCTCCAGGAGATGCGCGGCGCCGTCGGCGTGGCGCAGCGTCAGCATGCCCTCGCTCGGCCGGTAGAAACCGGTGATGCAGTTGAAGACCGTGGTCTTGCCCGCCCCGTTGGGGCCGATCAGGGCGGTGATGTCGCCGCGCCGGGCCCGGAACGAGAGATCGTCCACGGCGGTGAGCCCGCCGAAGCGCATGGTGAGGTGATCGACGGTGAGGACGGCGTCCGGGTCGTCGGGACGGCGGGTGGCCATCAGCCGTGTCCCTCGCGCACGAGGTCCTTGCCGATGGCCCGGCGCCGTCCGAGCGCCACCGTCGGCATCCGGTCCGCGATCAGGCCGCGCGGGCGCCAGATCATCATCGCCACCATGGCCAGCCCGAACAGGAGGAGCCGGAACTCGTTCGGATCGAAGCCCTCGCCGAACACGGCCTTGAGGAAGCCGAGATTGCGCAGCAATTCCGGCCCGCCGACCATGGCGACCGCCGCCACCGCGACGCCGAGCTGGCTGCCCATGCCGCCGAGCACGACGATCGCCAGGATGATCGCGCTCTCGAGGAAGTTGAAGCTCTCCGGGCTGACGAAGCCCTGGCGCACGGCGAAGAACGAGCCGGCGAAGCCGCCGAACATCGCCCCCAGCGCGAAGGCGGTGAGCTTGGTCTTGGTGGTGTCGATGCCGAGCGAGCGGCAGGCGATCTCGTCCTCGCGCAGGGCCTCCCAGGCGCGGCCGAGGGGGAGCCGTCGCAGGCGCAAGGTCACGAGACTGGTGATCAGCGCCAGCGCCAGGATCAGGTAGTAGAGGAACACGATCCGGTGCATCGGATCGAAGGCGAGGCCGAAGAGGCCGGAGAAACCGTCCGGCCCCGCCTTGAACGGCACGCCGAAGAAGGTCGCACGCGGGATCGAGGTGATGCCCGCCGCGCCGCCGGTGACGTCGGTCCAGTTGATGAGAACGAGGCGGATGATCTCGCCGAAGGCGAGCGTCACGATGGCGAGGTAATCACCGCGCAGGCGCAGGACGGGAAAGCCCAGCATCACCCCCCACAGGCCTGCGAACAGACCGGCGAGCGGCAGGCAGACCCAGAACGACAGGCCGAACACGGTCGAGAGCAGCGCGTAGGAATAGGCGCCGACGGCGTAGAAGGCGACGTAGCCGAGATCGAGCAGGCCGGCGAGGCCGACGACGATGTTGAGCCCCCAGCCCAGCATCACGTAGGTCAGGATCAGGATGCCGAGATCGATCCAGTAGCGGGCGGGCGAGAGGCCGCCGCTGGCGAGCGCCGCGATCAATGGCAGGAACAGGGCGAAGCCCACGAAGAGCGGCAGGCCGAGGCGCGGCAGGCGTTGGCCGGCGTTGGGCTCGGCGCCAACGGGCTCGCTCGCCTGATGCGGCGACGGGGTGAGCGCCACTCGCGCCGCCCGCCGCTCCAGCACGAGGCGCTGGACGACCCGCAGGACGAAGACGGCGGCGCAGAGGCCCGCGACGAGGCCCCAGCGGGGCGTCAGTTCGAGGCCGTTGTTTCCCAGATCGGTCCGGTAGCTGACGATCGGCACGCACAGGCCGAACGCCGCGAGGGCGAACAGGCCGGCATCGCGGAGGATCGCGGCGGGCGAGGCCGACGCGCGGGTCTGGGCTGCGGCCATCAGACCTTCTCGACCTCGGCCCGGCCGAGCAGGCCCGAGGGCATGAAGATCAGGACGATGGCGAGGATCGAGAAGGCGGCCACGTCCTTGTACTCGATGGAAAAGTAGGCCGACCAGAAGGTCTCGATCAGGCCGATGATCAGCCCGCCGATCACCGCGCCCGGCAGCGAGCCGATCCCGCCCAGCACCGCCGCCGTGAACGCCTTCACGCCGGGCACGAAGCCGTCGGAGAACGAGACGACGCCGTAATAGAGCAGGTAGAGCAGGCCCGCGACTGCCGCGAGCACCGCGCCCAGCACGAAGGTGAGCGAGATGGTGCGGTCGACGTCGATGCCCAGCAGGGCGGCCATCTTGCGATCCTGCTCGCAGGCGCGCTGGGCCCGGCCGAACGGCGTCCTCTGGACGAGGTACCAGAACCCCAAGAGCAGCACGCTGGTCACCGCCATGATCAGGATCTGCTTGTAGGAGAGGGTCACGGCGTAGCCGTCGCGCTCGAACAGGGTCAGCCCGCCATCGAGCAGCGAGGGCAGCGACTTGTTGCGGGCGCCTTGGGCCACCTGCACGAAGTTCGACAGGAAGATCGACACGCCGATGGCCGAGATCAGCGGCGCCAGCCGGAATGAGCCGCGCAGGGGCCGATAGGCGATCCGCTCGACGGAAAAGCCCCAGAGCGCCGTCAGCGCCATGGTGACGACGAGGACGAGCAGGAAGGCGAGCGCGACCGAGGAAATCCCGAGCGCCGTCAGCACGAGGAAGCTGATCAGCGCGATGAAGGTCGAGACCATGAAGACGTCGCCATGGGCGAAGTTCACCATGCCGATGATGCCGAACACCATCGTGTAGCCGATGGCGATCAGACCGTAGATCGAGCCCAACGTCAGGCCGTTGATCAGCTGCTGTACGAACACGTCCATGCGGCGGCGGTCTCGCGTCCCTGACGTTCGGTGGCCCTGATGGGCTGCCTCTGGCGTCCCCGATCCGATCACGGGTTCGGCGCAAGCGTAACGGTCGCGGCACCCGACGGGAAGGGTCTTGGAGATTGTGGTGCGGCAACGTGTTGGCCGCCCCGGATCATGTCTCCCGCGGATATCGGCGCAGGCTCATCGGCGCGCGCCGCATTCCGCCCCTGCATCGCCCGCCGGGCGGTGGGGTGCCCCCGTTAAGGGATCGGGAACAGACGGTCGATACCCGTGGACGTGGTCGCTCACGAAAGATTCGAACGCATGCGTGTGTCCCGCTCCATCGGCGGTCAGCTCGGGGTCTGCTTCGCGCTGATGGTGGCCCTGGTGGCCGGGCTCGGCGCCTTCTCGCTGTGGCAGATGCGCCAGGTCAACGAAGCCGCGCGGGAGCTGCGGGACCATCGCCTGCCGATCACGCAGGTCCTCGGCAAGATCCAGGTCGCCGTCCTGCGTCTGCGCGTGAATGGGGGGCGCCTCATCACGGCCGACACGCCGGCCCTGCGCCAGGAGGTTGCCGCGACCATCGCCACGCGCACCCGCGAACTCGCCGAAATGCGCCAAAACTTCCGGGCGCTGTCCCCCAGCCCGGAAGCCGCGGCCCTGTTCTCCGGCTTCGAGACCCGATGGCAGAGCTACATCGCTCTGCAGGGCGATGCCTTCGCCCTGGCCCAGCGGGGCGACATCGTCGGGGCGCAACGCATCTACAACACCACGATGTCGGCGGGCAGCAACGCGACGCTGGCGGACTTGCAGAAGCTGATCGACGCCAACGAGAACGAGGCCCGCCTCGCCGGCGCCGCGGCGCAGGCCGCCTACGATGCGGCCAACCGTTACACTCTGCTCTTCATCGGGCTGGGCATCCTCCTCGCCGGAGCTGCCGCTTTCGGGCTCACCCTGCACGTCGCCCGCCCGCTGCGCCGGATGACCGCGACGATGAAGAGCCTCGCCGAGGGCGACGCGACGGTCGCGATTCCCGCCTCCGGCCGCCGCGACGAGATCGGCGCCATGGCGGCGGCCGTGCAGGTGTTCAAGGACAACCTGACCCGCACCCGCGCGCTCGAGGAGGAGACCGCCCTCGCCCGCGCCGATGCCGAGAGGCAGCGCAAGGCGGCGACGCGGGCCATGGCCGACGGTTTCGAGCGGGCGGTCGGCGGCCTGATCGGCGGCGTCGCCTCCGCGGCGGCGCAGCTTCAGGCCACCGCCCAGGGCATGGCCGGCACCGCGGACCAGACCGCCCGCCGCTCGCTCGCGGTCGCGGCCGCCGCCGAGATGGCCGAGACCAACGTCACCACCGTGGCGGCGGCGGCGGAGGAGCTCGGCTCCACCGTGACCGAGATCGGCCGGCAGGTCGACGGCTCGGCGGCGCTCGCGCAGGCCGCCGTCGGCGAGGCCGGCCGCAGCGCCGTCCTGGTGAAGGAACTCAGCGGCGAGGTCGCCCGGGTCGGCGATATCGTTACCATGATCTCGACCATCGCGGGCCAGACCAACCTGCTCGCCCTCAACGCCACCATCGAGGCGGCCCGCGCCGGTGAGGCGGGCCGGGGCTTCGCGGTGGTCGCCGCCGAGGTGAAGGAGCTCGCCAACCAGACCGCGCGGGCGACCGAGGAGATCACCGGCCAGATCGGCCGCATCCAGGCCTCGACCGGTCAGGCGGTCGCGGCGATCGACGGCATCGCCGCGCGCATCGGCGAGATCAGCGGCGTCGCCACCGGCATCGCGGCGGCGGTGGAGGAGCAGGGCGCGGCGACGCAGGAGATCGTCCGCAACGTCGCCCAGGCCGCCGCCGGGACCGGCGAGGTCACCGGCCATGTCACGGGTGTCGCGGGCGCGGCGAAGGAGACCGGCGCGGCGGCGAGCCAGGTGCTCGCCTTCGCGACCGATCTGTCCCGCCAATCCGAGCGCCTCGGCAGCGAGGTGGACCGGTTCCTGGCGGACGTTCGGGCGGCCTGAGGCGGGCGGGGTTCCGCGCGCACCGGGGGAGGCGCCGTCACGGGTTCAGGCGATCTCGGGCACCGCTTCGGCCTCCCCGTCCAGCACCCGGCGGGCGCGCTCCCGGTCGAGATCGCCCTCCCAGGCGGCGACCACGATTGTGGCGACGCAATTGCCGATCAGGTTGCCCAGCGCCCGGGCCATGCCGATGAACCAATCGACCGAGAGCACCAGCACGAGGCCGATGGCGGGGATCGCCGGCACGGCGTTCAGGGTCGCGGCCAGGATCACGATCGCCGAGCCCGGCACGCCGTGCGCGCCCTTGGAGGTGACGAGCGAGACGCCGAGCACCAGCATCAGGTCACCGAGCGAGAGCGGCGTGTGGGTCGCCTGGGCGATGAAGACCACGGCGAGCGTCAGGTAGATCGAGAAGGCGTCGAGGTTGAACGAGTAGCCCGTCGGCACCACGAGGCCGACGGTGGAATCCTTGACGCCCAGATGCACGAGCTTGCGCATGATCTGCGGCAGCACCGCATCCGAGGAGGCGGTGCCGAGCACGATGGTGAGCTCGGCGCGCAGATATTTCAGGAACTTGACGAGGCTGAGCCCGGACAGCCGCATCACCGCTCCGAGCACCCCGAACACGAACAGCGCGACCGCGGCGTAGAACAGGGCGACCAGCGACAGGAGCTGCGTCAGCGAGCCGATGCCGTAGCGGCCGACCGTGTAGGCGACCGCGCCGAGCACGCCGAGGGGCGCCACCCGCACGATCAGGCCCATCGCCTTGAACAGCACGGTCGAGAGCGCGTCGATCATCTCCGAGACCGCCCGGCCCTTCTCCCCGCCGACCAGCGACAGGCTCGCCCCGAACAGCACCGCGAAGAACAGCACCTGCAGCACGTCGTTGCGGGCGAGCGCGTCGAAGACAGTCTTCGGGATCACGTCGAGCAGGAAGGCCGAGATGCTCCCGCCCTGAAGCTTCTGCGCGTTGTCAGCATGCGTCCCGAGCGCCTTGGCATCGAGGCTCGCGACGTCGATGTTCATGCCGTGCCCCGGCCCGACGACCCAGGCCAGGACGAGGCCGAGCACGAGGGCGACCGTGGTCATGACCTCGAAATAGATCAGCACCTTGATCCCGACCCGGCCGACCTTCTTCAGGTCGCCCGCCCCGGCGATGCCGTGGACGACGACGCAGAACACGATCGGCGCGACGATCATCGAGATCAGCTTCAGGAAGGCGTCGCTGAGAACCTTCAGGCTCCGGGCGAATTCGGGCGCGGCGAGCCCGAGCAGGATGCCGACGAGAAGCCCCGCGATCACCTGCGCGAACAGCGACTTGTGGAGCGGCGTCCGCGCGGCTGGCAGCGCGGCGGCGGTGGTGGTCGTCATCGGGTGGCCCCTCCCCTTCATCCCGCCGCCGGGGCAGCAAGGGGAGTGCCAGGGGTCAGACCAGGCCGGTGAGGTAGTAGATTCCGATCACGAAGAAGACCGCCAGCGTCTTGATGACGGTGATCGCGAAAATGTCGCCGTAGGATTGGCGGTGGGTCAGCCCGGTGACGGCGAGCAACGTGATGACCGCGCCGTTGTGAGGCAGCGTGTCCATGCCGCCGCTCGCCATGGAGGCGACGCGGTGCATCACCTCCAGGGGGATGCCCGCGGATTGCGCGGCCTCGACGAAGCGGCCCGAGAGCGCGCCGAGCGCGATCGAGAGGCCGCCCGAGGCCGAGCCGGTGACGCCGGCCAGGACGTTGACGGTCACCGCCTCGTTGATCAACGGGTTCGGGATCGCCGAGAGCGCGTCCGAGATCGTCTTGAAGCCGGGAAGCGCGGCGATGACGGCGCCGAAGCCGTATTCGGTGGCGGTGTTCATGCCGGCGAGCAGGGAGCCCGCCACCGCCGCCTTCGAGCCCTCGACGAAGCGCGGCGCGAGGTTGCGCCAGCCCAGGATCACGGTGGCCAGGATGCCGGCGAGCAGCGCCCCCTCCACCGCCCAGATCGCCGCCACCGCCTTGACCGGCACGGTGACCGGATGGGCCGCCATCTCGGGGGTCAGCGCCGCGCTCGCCGTCTCGCCGTAGGCGGCGGTGATCCAGCCGAGCAGGAGCTTGTTGCCGATGCCGACGATGAGGAGCGGCAGGATCGCCACCAGCGGGGGGATGGTCACCCGGTCCTCGGCGGCCTGCGGCTCGTTGGCGTGGCCCTCGCCGTAGCCCTCGTCGCCGGCGCTGCGGCGGCGCCATTCGAGATAGGTGACGCCGAGCCCGAACACGAAGAGCGCGCCGATGATCCCGAGAACGGGCGCGGCGTAGGCGTCGGTCTTGAAGAAGGAGGCCGGGATGATGTTCTGGATCTGCGGCGTGCCCGGCAGGGTGTCCATGGTGAAGGTGAAGGCGCCCAGCGCGATCGTCCCCGGGATCAGGCGCTTCGGGATGTTCGAGCGGCGGAACAGCTCGGCGGCGAAGGGGTAGACCGCGAACACCGCCACGAACAGCGAGACGCCGCCATAGGTCAGGATCGCGCCGACGAGCACGATGGCGACGATCGCCCTCCCCTCGCCGAGCAGCCCCGTCACGGCGCCGACGATGGAGCGGGCGAACCCGGAAATCTCCACGAGCTTGCCGAAGACGGCACCGAGCAGGAAGACCGGGAAGTAGAGCTTCAGGAAGCCGACGAGCTTCTCCATGAACAGGCCGGAGAACAATGTCGGCACGGCGGCCGGATCAGTCAGCAGCACCGCGCCCATGGCGGCCACCGGCGCGAACAGGATCACCGAGAAGCCGCGATAGGCGATCCCCATCAGGAAGAAGAGCGCCGCGAGGCAGATCAGGAAGCTCAAAGCCGTCGTCCTCCGCGCCGACTCGCGGTCGCGCACGGGATCAATCTGGACGAAGCTCGACCGTCTTCAATGGAGCGAGAGCATCGGCCCAAAAGATGGCCTCCGGCTTTCGGTAATAAGCCGATGCGGCACGAAGCCTTACAGCGTCCGGTGCATCACCAAGGCATCGACCGGCCCGTGGACGGGATGGCGGAACACGCCCGGCAGGCGGCCGATCTCGCGCAGGCCGAGGCTCGTCCACAGCGCCACCGCGCGGGTGTTCGTCGCGACGACGAGGTTGAACTGCATGGCCGTGAAGCCCAAGCTCCGCGCCGTCTCGAACGAGTGCAGACCCATGGCCCGCGCGACGCCGCGGCCCTGAGCCTGGGAGCCCGTTGCGTAGGTGCCGTTGGCGACGTGGTCGCCCGCCCCGAGCTGATTGGCGCGGATGTAATAGGCGCCGACGATGTCAGCCCCGTCCTGCGCGACGTGGACGTGATGCCCCGGCGTGAACCAGTAGGCGAGCGCCTGCGCTCGGTCCCAGTCGCGTGGAAGGGCGAAGGCCTCGCCGGCCCGCAGGATCGGTTCCAGGACCGCCCAGATGGCGTCGTGGTCGGCAGGGGCAGCGGGGCGGATGGTGAGGTCGGTCATCGGCCACGCTTGCCGACATGACGGCGATCTCGGCAAGCCCTCCGCCGCAGGATCGTCGGGCTCTGCCCGACACCCGCCAAAGGGATGATCCCTTTGGGAACCCTGATTCCGATCAGCCGGAGACGGGATCGGGTTTCTGCGACGGCTCCGGGCGCGCGGTGTCGTCGCTCGGGATCAAGGCGATTCGGCCCCAGCCCGGCAGCTTCAGCGCCGGGCGGCGCCAGTCGAGACCGGCGACGGCGCCGAGCAGGTTGATCTCGAGGCCCTCGACCCAGCCGACGGTCAGTCCGGCATAGCCCTGGAGCGACAGGCGCAGGCCGGTGCCGCTCGGGGTGATCTCGGCATAGTGGCCCGCCGGGGTCCAGTCCTTGCCGAGCGCGGTCGGCGGCAGCGGGACATCGTTGTCGGGAATGCGGGCGACGATATGGGCCGCGAAGGTGTTCGAGTTCGGTCCCGGCCACGCCCGGTACGAGCCGAGGCTGCGGTGGGGATAATCGGCCACCGCTGCGCGGATCTGGTGAATCGCCCGCGCCGCCGCCGCGCCGTCGAGGGCCAGCACCGGCTCCGGATCGTTGCCGAACCAGCGCCCGTCCGGGGCATAGGCGTCGGTCCGCACCGGCGGGCCCCAGCCGACCACGTCGTAGCGGGTGTAGCGGGGGGCGCCGGCCTCCTTCACCACCACCCAGCTGTGATGGGCGAAGATGCCCCGCCAGCGCCCGACCCGGGCGGCGTAGACCCGCACCATCGCCTCCGGCACGGCGGAGGCCGGCGGCAGAATCCCGGCGCTCGACCAATCGGCGGACGACCAGCTCTCGGCCCGCCCGCCCTTCGCGTTCCACCACAGGGCGTGGGTCGCGAGCGGGAGCAGGAAGGCCAGGACCAGGGTGAGGAGGAGGGTGAGGGTGGCGAGGCGCAGGCTCGCGAGGACGGCGGCGGTCATGTCCCCTGCATGTTGCCGCTCGTCCCGGCGGTTCAAGCGGCGCGCGGCGGCCTGCGACCGAGAGGCGGGGCTGCCGTGTTCCGCCCCGTGCGCGCTCGCACGCACGGCCGCGTGAAACGAGTGGGTGAGGCTTCCGGGCAACGCCCGCGCGGTCTCGCGACGGGCGGGCGACTCCGCGCTTGTAACAGTGTCACGATCACGCAATGAAACATTATAACGTGGTGGGTGAAGCGTGATGCGGGTGGCGAGGCGGACCGGACGAAGCCTGTTCCTGGCCGGACTCTCGGCCGGGACGATCCTGTCCGGCGGGACGATGCCGGGCTTGGCCCAGCAGGCCACGACCCTGGAAGAGCTGAGCGTCACCGCGAGCCCGGTCCAGCCCGCCGCCAAGCCCGTGCCCGGGGCCGTTCTCCAACCCCTCCCGAGGACGCCGACCGGCGTGCTGCCGGTGGTGACCGATTCGTTCTCGTCGGTGACGGTGGTGACCCGCTCCGAGATCGAGCGCTCGCAGCCGACCCAGCTCGGCGATGCCCTGTTCGACAAGCCCGGCCTGTCGGCCTCGACCTTCGCGCCGGGGGCCGCCTCGCGCCCGATCATTCGCGGCCTCGACAACACCCGGGTGCGGATCCAGGAGAACGGCGTCGGCGTCGGCGACGTCTCGGAGCTGTCCGAGGACCACGCGGTGCCGATCAACCCGATCGCCGCCGACCGGATCGAGGTGGTGCGCGGCCCCGCGGCCCTGCGCTACGGCAGCCAGGCGATCGGCGGCGTGGTCGCCGCCGAGAACAACCGGGTGCCGACCTTCATCCCCGTGGGCGGCATCGCCGGGCGGGTCACCACCGGGTATTCCAGCGTCGACAACGGCTACAACACGGCCGCCAGCGTCGATGCGGGCGCGGGCAACGTCGCCGTCCATGCCGACGGCTTCCGCAGCCAGGGCGACAGCTACAACACGCCCGCCGGCATCCAGGCGAACTCGCAATACGTGTCGCAGGGCGGCGCGGTCGGCTTCTCGGTGATCGGCGATCGCGGCTTCGTCGGCATCTCCTACAGCCATTACGACGCGCTCTACGGCATTCCCGGCGGCGGCTCGGCGGAACGGCGCGTGCTGCTCGATCCCGTCCAGGACCGGCTGCTCGCCCGCGGCGAGTACCGGCCGCTCGAAGGGCCCTTCGCGGTGATCCGCTTCTGGGCCGGCGGCTCGGTCTACAAGCACAACGAGAGCGGCCTCGAAGACGACGGCCTGCGCACCATCGGCTCGACCTTCAAGAGCCGCGAGGTCGAGGGGCGGGTCGAGGCGCAGCACGTGCCGGTCGATCTCTCCTTCGGCGTGCTCACCGGCGCCGTCGGCATCCAGTCGGACCGGCGGGTGCTCGGCACCTCCGGCGAGGCGGGCGGGCTCATCGCGCCGACCGACGCGCGGGCCAATGCCCTCTACCTGTTCGAGGAGCTGGCGCTTCCCTCGGGCACGCGCGTCCAGGCGGCGGGCCGCATCGAGGGGACGCGGGCTGCCGGCACGGCGACGAACTTCCCCGGCGACTACCTGCCCGGGCCGGTCGATCCGCTGGAATACGACCGCCGCCGCCGCTTCGCACCGAAGAGCGCGAGCTTCGGCGTGCTGCAGGATCTGCCCTACGACTTCGTCGGGAGCCTGACGGCATCTTACGTCGAGCGCGCGCCCTCCGTGCTCGAGCTCTATTCCCGCGGGCCGCACGAGGCGACCGAGACCTTCGAGATCGGCGACCCGAATCTGAAGCTGGAGCGCGCCCGTACCCTCGAACTCGGCATCCGCCGGGCGGTGGGCCCCCTGCGCCTCGACGCCACCGGCTACATCACCCGCTACACCGGCTTCATCTACAAGCGCGAGACCGGCACGTTCTGCGGCGACGAATTCTCGACCTGCGGGGCCGAGGACGAGCTGCGCCAGATCGTCTACACCCAGGCCAACGCACAGTTCTACGGCGCCGAGATCGGTGCGCAGCTCGACCTGATTCCCGTCGGCAACGGATTCATCGGCCTCGACGCGCAGTACGATTTCGTCCGTGCCCAGTTCGACAACGGCAGCTTCGTGCCGCGCATCCCGCCCCACCGGGTCGGCGGCGGCGCCTATCTGCGGGCCGACGGATGGTACGCCCGCGTCTTCCTGCTCCACGCCTTCGCCCATACCGAGACCGCGCCGATCGAGACGCCGACGCCGGGCTGGGACGATCTGCGGGCGGAGATCAGCTACACGAAGCCCCTCGATCCGGCGGTCTACGGCGCGAGCGAGATCACCCTCGGACTCCAGGGCCGCAACCTCCTCGACGACCGCATCCGCAACTCGGCCTCCTTCAAGAAGGACGAGATCCTGCTGCCGGGCCGGAACCTGCGGCTCTTCCTGACGGCGCGGTTCTGACGATCACTCTCGACGAGAACGCCGCCGCCATTCCGGGTCCGCCTGCGGCGCCCTGGAATGGCGGCGCAGGATCGAGGAAGGGGGGCGGTCCCCGCCCGCCGTTCGACAGGCCTCGATCCGCGGCCTAGGATCGCTCCGCAATCGGGAGGCGGGCGATCATGGCGATGCACGTTCCGGCCATCGCGGCTCCAGCGACGGCGTCCCGGCCGCGGGTCGGGCCGCGCACGCTCCTCCTCGTCGCGACGTTGCTCGCCTCCGCGGGGGTGCTGGCGATCGATGCCGGCGCGGCGACGGTGCCGGTCGAGGCCGATCTCGCCCGCATCCTGCGCTTCATGGCCGCGCTCAAGCTCGCTCTGGCCGCCTGCGCCCTCACCGCCTCTTGGTGGCGGCTCGCCCGACCGGCCGCGGGCTGGCGCGGGACGGCCTACGTCGTCGGCCCGCCTCTCTCCGTCGGTGGTGCGCTCGTGATGCTGTCGCTGGCCCATCCGGGCCTCGCCGCGCTCGGCGTGCATGCGGGGCTGCTGGCGGTGCTGGCCGCTTCCTTGACGGACAAGGACTTTTTCCCGGATCGGCCGCCCGCGCGGGTTCGCGGCTAAGACATCGGCCCGAAGGGTGGGTGCCGGCTTTCGGGCCGATGCGGCAGGATAACCTGGCGCGTCGCTCAGCCCCGTCGGGCGGTGCGCCAGAGCCGCCAGATCTTGCGCCAGCGGGCGATCTCGATCGTCGTGTTGAGCGGGTCGTAGCCGGGCCGCTCCATGGCGGAGAGGTAGGGCTCGATCAGCGCCACGGGCAGGAAGGCAGGCCGGGCGGCGGGGATGATGGTGGCGCGGGCGGCCGCGTACGATGCGAGGTGCTGGCGCGCCAGCGCCCGCAACTCGGCACAGCTGCGCAGGAGCCCCGGGCCGCCGCGCCCCGTGACGATGTCCTCGCGCGTCACGCCGTTCTTCCGCAGGAGATCTCCGGGCAGGTAGAGCTGCCCCTGGCGGGCATGCCAGGGCAGGGCCCGCAGCAGCCCGGTGATGCCGTAGGCCACGCCGGCATGGCCGGCCGCCGCCGCGCCGCCGGGCTCGGCCCCGTCGGCCAGCACCAGAGCGGAGAGGCGGATCAGCGAGGCGGCGGTCTCGCCGCAATAGCCCTCGAGATCGTTCACCCGCGGCATCGGGTCGTCGTAGAGGTCGAACACCCGGGCATCGATCAGATCGACGAAGGGCTGGCGCCCGAGGCGCCGGGCGACGATGGCGTCTTCCAGGGCCGCCGCGACGGGATTGGCCCGCACGTCGCCCCGCGCCTCGCCCTGGAGTGCGTCGCGCCACCATTGCAGCCGGATCTCGCCGGCCATCGGATTGCCCGCGGCCTCGCGCACCCGGGCGACGGTGAGGCTGAAGGCCGAGAGCGCGAACAGGTGCGGCCGGAAGGCGGGCGGGGCGAACAGCGTGGCGAAGTAGCGATCGGGATCGCCCTCGCGCACCAACTCCTCGCAATGGCGGAAGGCGAAGGCGAGACCCCCGTTCTCGGGGGTGGGGCTTGGCGCGGTGCGGGTCTCGGGTCGCGTCATGCAGCGGGGCTCGCGCGGCGGATCTCTGCGAAGCGGGGCCGCCGTGACCGGCGGACCTCACGAAACGCCCCGGCTCGGCCGGTTCTCTCGCGGGCCGGGTTTCCCGTGAGAGACACCTACGACACGGCGATCAGGGCGGCCGCGACCTTGCGGTTCTCCGCGGCCAGGATGTTGTACGTGCGCGCCGCCGCCCCCGTCTGCATCGCGTCGAGGCCGATGCCCGCGGCTTTCAGGCGCTGCCGCAGGGCGTCCGGCAGGAAGACGATGTCGGCGCCGGTGCCGACGAGGAGCAGTTCGATGCCCTCCCGCTCGGCCAGGACCGGTGCGAGGCTCGCCGCGTCGATGGCGTCCGCCCGCTCCACGCCCCAAGCATGGACGCCGGAGGGCAGGAGCAGGATCGAGCCCCGATGCGACATGTCGCCGAAGCGGAAGCCGCCATTGCCGTAGGCGTCGATCCCGTGCCGGCCGGGCAGGAAGCCGCCGGGGCGATCCGCTCCGCTCATCCCCGCAATCGCCCCCTCACTCCGCCGCCTGGGGCGCCAGCCCAGTCTCGCGCTGGCCCGACTTCGCGCCCGACAGGGTCAGGCCGATATAGATCAGCGAAGGCGTCGAGACGAAGATCGCCGAGTAGGTGCAGATCACGACGCCCGCGAGCATCACCACCGCGAAGCCCTTGATCGCCTCACCGCCGAACATCACCAGCGCCACGAGCGACAGGATGGTCGACATCGAGGTCATCACCGTGCGCGACATGGTGGAGTTGATCGAGAGATTGAGCAGCTCGACCACGGGAATGGTCTTGTAGCGGCGCATCAGCTCGCGGGTCCGGTCGAACACCACCACGGTCTCGTTGAGCGAGTAGCCGACGATGGTCAGGATCGCGGCGATCGAGGTCATGTTGAACTCGATGCGGGTGACGATGAAGACGCCGACCGTCAGCACGATGTCGTGGAGGGTGCCGACGATGGCGCCGAGCGCCAGTTCCCGCTCGAAGCGGAACCACAGGTAGAGCAGCACGGCGAGCACCGAGAGCACGACGCCGACGGTGCCGGACTGCACCAGCTCGCCCGAGACGCGGGGACCCACGGTTTCGGTGCGGCGGAACTCGTACTGCGCGTCGAAGGCGGCGTGCGCCTTCTGCATCACCGTGGTCTGGCCCTGCTCGCCGGCCTGGAGCGGGAAGCGCACCAGCACCTGTCCCTCGCCGCCGAGTTCCTGAACCTCGGTCTCGCCGAAGCCGAACTCGTTGGCGGTGTGGCGGATCGCGGCGACGTCGGCCGTCTGGCCCGGCTTGGCCTGGAGCTCGACGAGCGTGCCGCCCTTGAAGTCGATGCCGTAATTGAGCCCCATGGTGAGGAACAGCACCACGGTCACGACGGAGACGACCGCCGAGAGCGGGAAGGTGAAGCGCCGGAACCGCATGAAGTCGAAATGCGATTCGTCGGGCCAGAGGCGGAGCAGGCGCATGGTCGGTCTCGAAGCCTGAAGGCGGCACGCGCCTTACGGAACGGCGTGGCGGCCGGCTGCGCTGTCGCGGCCGGCCGGCGGTCTCAGAACGGCAGGGCCTTGGGCCGGAAGGTGGTGTACCACACCGCGATCATCATG
Organism: Methylorubrum suomiense; assembly: GCF_022179765.1. Taxonomy (GTDB): domain Bacteria; phylum Pseudomonadota; class Alphaproteobacteria; order Rhizobiales; family Beijerinckiaceae; genus Methylobacterium; species Methylobacterium suomiense. The sequence continues at coordinate 214,670 of NZ_BPRE01000003.1, forward strand.
CGGGTCAGCGTCACCGCCGTGATGACCGTGGTGAGGATGCCGAGGATGAACACCACGGCGAATCCCTTCACCGGGCCCGAGCCCATGAAGAACAGGATGATGGCGGCGATCGCCATGGTCGAGTTCGAGTCGATGATGGTCGCGAAGGCCCGGTCGAAGCCGGCCTGCAGCGCCGAGACCAGGGAGCGGCCGGAGCGAGCCTCCTCGCGCATGCGCTCGTAGATCAGCACGTTGGAATCGACCGCGGTGCCGATGGTCAGCACGATGCCGGCAATGCCGGGCAGCGTCATCGTCGCCTCCAGCACCGACATCAGGCCGAGGATCAGGCCGACATGCACGAAGAGCGCGATGTTGGCGATGAAGCCGAACACGCCGTAGGTCGCGAACATGAAGATCACGACCAAAGCCGCGGCCACGAGCGTGGCCTTGGTGCCGGCATCGATCGAATCGCGGCCGAGGCCGGGACCGACCACGCGGCGCTCGACCACGGTGAGCTTGGCCGGCAGCGCGCCCGCCCGCAGCAGCACCGAGAGGTCGTTGGCGTCCTTCACCGTGAAGTTGCCGGTGATCTGGCCCGAGCCGCCGGTGATGGCCGAGCGGATCACCGGGGCGGACTGGATCACGCCGTCGAGGATGATCGCCATGCGCCGGCCGACATTCTCGGAGGTGGCTTGGCCGAATTTCTGGGCGCCGCGCAGGTTGAACTTGAAGCTCACCATCGGCTCGTGGGTCTGCGGGTCGAAGGCCGGCTGGGCGTCGGTGAGATCGCTGCCGTCGGCCATCACGCGCCGCTCGACCGGGACCTTGGCGCCACCCTCGTCCTTGTTCGGCAGCAGGTCGACATCGCCCGACGGTGAATCGGCGAGCATGCGGAATTCCAGCTTGGCGGTCTTGCCGAGCTGGTTCTCCAGCTCCTGCGGGTCCTGAAGGCCCGGCACCTGGATCAGGATGCGGTCCGCGCCCTGTTGCTGGATCGACGGCTCCCGGGTGCCGCCGATATCGATGCGGCGTCGCACCACCTCGATCGCCTGGGTCACCGCCCGCCGCGTCCGCTCGGTGATCCCGGCATCGGTCAGAACGAGCTGGATCGTGCCGTTCTCGTTCTCGTTCACCGCGAGCGTCTGGCCGCCGCCGGGGCCGGCGAGGGGGTTGTTGATCGGCTGCGCCAGCTCGCGCAGCTTCGGCATCACCTTGGCGCGGTTGCCCGCGTCGGGGATGCGGATCTCGACGCCGCGGTTGATGACCCGGATGCCGCCATCGGGCGAGACCGAGGCCTCGCGCAGAACCCGGCGCACGTCGTCGCGCAGGCCCGTGGTCATGGAGCGGATCAGGTCGGGCTGGTCGATCTCGAGCAGGATCTGCGAGCCGCCCTGAAGGTCGAGGCCGAGCACGATCGCCCGCTGCGGGATGATCCAGCTCGGGAACCACGACGGCAGCGATTGCAGGAACGCCTTGCGGCTGTCGGCCGGGATGAAGCTCGGCACCGCGAGGCTCAGGCCGATCAGGATGACGGCGAGCGTCGCGATGATCTTGGTTCTCGAGAAGCGCAACATCCGCCCGGTTCCGAACTTTTTGTCGTTGGTGCCGGGAGTTGGCCCGGCACGTTGAGGCTGCGTCTCAGGACGCCTTGACGGGCGCGCCCTTGACGCGAACCTCGGAGACCATCGTGCGCACCACCTTCACGCGAACGTTCGGGGCGATCTCGACCTCGATCTCGGGGGCGTCGTCCGTCACCTTGGTGACGCGGCCGACGAGGCCGCCGGTCGTCACGATCGTGTCCTCGCGGCGCAGGTTCTTCACCATGCCCTGGTGATCCTTGAGCCGGCGCTGCTGCGGACGCAGGATCAGGAAGTACATGATCACGAAGATCAGGACGAAGGGGACGAACTGCAACGCGACTTCCGCGCCGCTCGCAGCACCGGCTCCTTGCGCGAAGGCGGGGGTGATCACGCGGTCAAACTCCTGAAACGGGGACGAGCCCGCGCATGGAAGAGGGCGGGCCTTGCGAGACGACGGGCCTGTCGAAAAGCGCGCGGACTATAGCCACGGGCGATTCGAAAGCAACGTGGTTGGTTCTGCCGGCCTCGAGCGCCGGCGTCCGCGTCCGCGGCCTTCGGCTTCTCGCTCCGCTCGACGCCTCGGCAAAAGCCGAGGCCGCTGCGCGCGGCGCTCTTCGCGCCGGAGCATACGGTGCTGCCGCGGCTCCCTATTTCTGCGGGAAGCGCCTACACAGCCGCGCGACCCGAGGGCATGGGCCCTCCCCTGAGAACCCGAACCGGACATCGCCATGGCCGCTGAGCCGACGCCCGCCGACCTTCTGCCGCTTCTGGAGCGGATTGCTGCGGCCCTTGAGCGCGCGGCGCCTCCTGCGGTGCCAAAGGTGGACACGGGCGCCGCCGACGCCTTCCTGTGGGGGCCGGAGCGTCGGCTCATCCCGGTGCCCAAGGTCAACCGCGTCGAGATCGGCCTTCTGACCGGCATCGACCGTGCCCGCGACATGCTGGTGGAGAACACCGAGCGCTTCGCACGGGGGCTGCCGGCCAACAACGCCCTGCTGTGGGGCGCTCGCGGCATGGGCAAGTCGTCCCTCGTCAAGGCGGCCCATGCCGAGATCAATGCCCGCCGCCCCGAGGGGGCGCTGCCGATGAAGCTCGTGGAGATCCACCGCGAGGACATCGAGGCATTGCCCGAACTGATGAGCCTGCTCCGCGAGGACCCCCATCCCTGGCTGGTGTTCTGCGACGACCTCTCGTTCGACGCCGACGACACCTCCTACAAATCGCTCAAGACGGCGCTCGACGGCGGCATCGAGGGGCGGCCGGGGAACGTGCTGTTCTACGCGACCTCCAACCGCCGCCATCTCCTGGCCCGTGAGATGGTCGAGAACGAGCGCTCCACCGCGATCAATCCGGGCGAGGCGGTGGAGGAGAAGGTGTCGCTCTCGGACCGCTTCGGTCTCTGGCTCGGCTTCCACAAATGCAGTCAGGACGAGTATCTCGCGATGATCCGCGCCTATGTGGAGCGCCATCGCCTTGCGGTGGAGCCTGACAGGCTGCGCGCCGAGGCGCTCGAATGGGCCACCACCCGCGGCTCGCGCTCGGGGCGCACGGCGTTCCAGTTCATTCAGGATCTGGCGGGGCGGCTGGGGCAGCGGCTCGACGGGTGAGGCGAGAAGGGCCTCAAATCAGCCGCAGGCGGGTCAGCAGCCGGGCGAGGTAGGGGCGCAGGGGCAGGGAGAGGCGATAGGCCGCCTCGGCCGGGATGAGGAAGGGGCGCGTTCCGAACAGGCGGGCGTCGAGGATCCGCCCGAGCCAGCGCCAGCCCGGCAGGGTCAGCCAGATCCGCGCGAAGGCCGCGGCCCCGTCGCTGAGGCGTCCGTCGCGCGCCCGCACGTGGAACCGGCGCAGGGCCGTGGCCCGGTCGAGGTCCGGACCCAGTCGCGCCGCGCCCTCCCCCGCAACGTCCACGAAAGCGAGCCGCTCGGCGCCGCGGCTGTTCCGGTAATGGTCGATCTCGGCGCGGCAGAGCGGGCAACGGCCGTCATAATAGACCGTCAGCTCGGTCGCATCCGCCGGCGGCGCGGAAGGGGACGGGCCGGTGGGCGTGGTCATCGGGGCGCTCCTGCGGCGTCGAGCGAATGGCGAAGGTCTACGGCTTGCGACCGGGCGGGGTGACCGGCTCGGCGGGACCGTCAATGGCGCGGACTTGGTTGGCGGTCGGTCCGGTGCTGAGGAACAGCGCGACGATGCCGAGCCCGATGACCATCACGCCGATCACGAAGGCCATGAAAAACTTGTCGGCCGTCTTCATCGCGGTCCCGTCCCCCCTTCGCCGGTCGCCCGCGCCACAGTGATGACCGTGCGGTCGCGAGCATGGAGCATTGGCAGATCCGAGATCGGGCGCCGCGGGCCGGCGTCCAGTCGGCAGATCCCGTTCCTCTCAAACATGTGAAATCTTGCCAAGGTTTCCTGGCAATATTGCGAGTGCGGACAACGGGGTATCTGCGCTGATTTTCTGTATTGGCGAATTGTCGCAGCATAGAACGCTGCGAAGAAGCAGGCGTTGGGTGCCGAGTTCCAGAAATTGGAGAGGTTTCCGCGAGATGTCCGAACGTCTGCCGGCCGTGCGGCACTCCGCCATCACACCGCCCGCCGCGGCACCGAAGCCGCGATGAGGATGGGCGAACGCGCGATGACCCTGTTTCGCTCCGAGACGCCTCCGCCGCCGGCCAGCCTCGATTTCGGCGTCGCGCCGGAGAGCGCCGCGCCGAACACGGCGCAGTTGAAGGCCGACATCGATTCCGGTCGGACCGGCGACAAGGTTCCGCACGGCGATGTGGGCGCGGCCCCGCTCGGCACCTGCGAGGAAGCCGGCGGCACGCCACCGACCCCGCAGGAAGTCCGGATGGCGCGTCGCTACCGGGCCTCGCCCGCGGTACGGGCGGCGGCCGATCCGCACGGCGAGCGCTCCTTCGTCATGCCCCTGTTCTGGGCCACGGCAGGAAGCATCGGCGGCCTTATCGCCCTCGGCCTGATCCTGTTCCCGGGCTGATCGGCTCTGATCGGCACGAACGGAAACGGCGGCCCCCACCGGAGCCGCCGTTTCCGTCATTCCAAGTCGATCAGTTGCTGGCGAGGTGCGGCATCGGATCGACCGGGGTCGCGCCTTTCCGGATCTCGAAATGCAGCTGCGGCGAGGTGACGTTGCCGGTCGCACCCGACTTGGCGATGGTCTGGCCGCGCTTCACCTTCTCACCCGGCCGCACGTCGAGCTCGCCGTTATGGGCGTAAGCGGAGACGTAGCCGTTGTTGTGCCGCACCAGCACCAGCTTACCGTAGCCCTTCACGTCGGAGCCCGCGTAAGCCACCGTACCGTCCTCGGCGGCCTTGACCGGGGTGCCCTCGGGCACGGCGATGTTGATGCCCTCGTTGCCGCCCGAGCCGTAACCGTTGATGACGCGGCCCTTGGCCGGCCAGCGGAACGACTCGGCGGTCGCCGCCGGGGCGGCGATCGGCGCGGTCGGCTCCGCGCTCGCCACCTTCACCGGGGCGGGCGCCGGGGCGGCGGCCTGCTTGGTCTCCTTCGCCTCCTTGGCCTCTTTGGCCTCCTTGGCGGCAGCCTTCGCGGCGGTTTCGGCAGCCTTGGCCTCGGCGATCTTCTTGGCGGCGTCCGCCTTGGCCTGCTTGGCCTCCGCATCCGCCTTGCGGGTGGCCTCGGCCTCGGCGGCGCGCTTGGCCTCCGCCTTCGGATCCACCTTCGCTTCCGCCTTGGCCTCGACCTTGTCGGTTTGGCCCGGGCGAACGCGCTTCTTGGCCTCGGCGAGCTTGCCCTCGGCCTTCTTGGCTTCCGTCTCGGCCAGCTTCTTGGCCTCGACCGCCTTCTTCACGTCGGCGAGCTTCTTCGATTCCGCAGCCTTGGCGGCGGCGGCCTTCTCGGCGGCCTTGGCCTCGGCGATCTTGGCGGCGGCGGCCTGCCGCTCGGCCTCGCGGCGCGCTTCCGCCGCCTTCGCCTCCGCCGCGCGGGCGGCCTCGGCGGCCTTCTTCTCGGCGAGCTTGTCCGCCGGCTTGCCGAATTGCAGCTTGGGCGCGGGCGCCGGGGCGGCAGCCCGCGGGGTCATGGCGCGGCCCGCATCCGGATTCATGCCGGCCACCGACGGGTTCATGCCCGAAACGGCGCCCGTGGCCTCGGTCGTCGCCACGCGGGTGGCGGCGGCGGTCGGGCTCGGGCTGATCGCCATGGGGCGGGGCGAGAGATTCGGGGCGGGCAGATCCTGCGCCTGGACGCGGGGCGTGCGAATCGCCGGCGCGGGCGCCATGTCGGCCTCCGCCCCCTCCCCGCCGAGGCTGCCGGTGGAGGCAGGCTCGCTGCCCATCATCCCGGCGAAGGGATTGGTGAAGGGATCGCCCAATCGCGAGGCATCCGACGAACAGGCGGCAAGACTGCCACCGATGACGGCGATGAGGGCGAAGCGCGACACCGTCCTCAAGCCCAGAACCGAACCCCGAACCCGCATCGACGCACCCGTTCCACCTGACGCAACCTGATGGAGCCATTCAAACGGGATTCAGGTTAAGCATCCGTTCCCGTGGCCCCGATGCGAGTCAGTTTCGTGCGGGTGCGCCGCCGTTTGCGGCCTTCAGGACACGCGCCCCCGCCCCGGCGTCATCGGTCCGAGCCGCAGCGCCGGCCCCTCCAGGCGGGCCGGAGGCGCCTCGCCGTCGCGCGCGATCGTCACGAGGCGGCAACCACGACCGCTCCAGAGGCCCATGACCAGCCGCCCGCCCGGCTTCAGGGCGGCGGGCAGGTGCGGCGGAAGCGCGGCCACGCCGCCATTGACGAGGATCCGGTCGAAGCTGTGCCGCTCGGCGCTGTCGGGGCCGAGCCCGTCGGCGGCCTCCACTGTGGCGTCGTTGAGGTTAACGCCCAGCCGCTCGCGGGCGGCGCGGGCCAGCCCGGGATAGCGTTCCAGGCTGCGCACATGGCCGGCTCCGAGCCGCACCAGCAGGGCGGTGACGTAGCCCGAGCCGGTGCCGATCTCCAGGACGCGGACGCCGGGACGCATGTCGAGCGCGCCGAGCATCGCCGCGGCCACGGACGGCGCCGTCATGGTCTGCCCCTGCGGCAGCGGCAGGGCGATGTCGCGCCGGGCATGCTCGCGCAGGGGGGCGGGCGCGAAATGCTCGCGCGGCACCTGTTCCATCGCCCGCAGCACGGCGGTGTCGCGCACGCCGCGCTCGCGCAGGGCCAGCACGAAGGCGGCGCTGCCGATCGCCCGGCTGAGGCCCGCCGCGTCGTCGGGCCCGGCCACCCTACTCCTCGAACGCCTTAGCGAAGCGGGTCAGCTCCGGCTCGTCGGTGAGGTCGAGCCGCAGCGGCGTCACCGAGATGCGGTTCTCCGCGATCGCCTTGAGGTCGGTGCCGTTGCCCGGTTCGAACCGCGCCTTGGCGAAGGCCAGCCAGAAATACGGATTGCCGCGCCCGTCCTGGCGGGCGTCGATCCGCAGGAGTTCCTGGTTGCGCCGCCCCTGGGACGAGACCGCGATGCCTTCAACCGCGTCCGGCTCGCAATCCGGGAAGTTGACGTTGACGAGGATGCCCGGCTCGATCCCGGTCTCCAGGATCTTCCGAATCACCCGTGGCCCGTGGGCGGCGGCGCAGTCCCATTTCAGGCTGGCGCGCCCGCCCGCGCCGTAGGCTTGGCTGAGCGCGATCGAGCGGATGCCGAGGATCGTGCCCTCCATGGCGCCCGCGATGGTGCCCGAATAGGTCACGTCCTCGGCGACGTTCTGGCCGCGATTGACCCCCGAGAGCACGAGGTCCGGCTTATGATCCTTCAGGATATGCGCCACACCCATGATGATGCAGTCCGACGGCGTGCCCTTCACCGCGAAGCGCTGCTCCGAGATCTGCCGCAGCCGCAGCGGATCGTTGAGGGAGAGGGAGTGCGAGACGCCCGACTGGTCGGTCTCGGGGGCGACCACCCAGACGTCGTCGCTGAGCGCGCGGGCGATGCCCTCCAGCGTCTCCAGGCCCGGCGCGTGAATGCCGTCGTCGTTGGTGACCAGGATGCGCATCAGTGGTTCGGTCCCTCGATCCGGGTGAGGCCGCCCATATAGGGCACGAGCACCGACGGGATCGTGATGCTGCCGTCGGGGTTCTGATAGTTCTCCATCACGGCGATGAGCGCCCGGCCGACCGCGACGCCCGAACCGTTGAGGGTATGGACGAAGTTGACCGTCTTGCCCTCCTTCGCCCGGAAGCGCGCGCCCATGCGCCGGGCCTGGAAATCGCCGCAGACCGAGCAGGACGAAATCTCGCGAAACGTCTGCTGGCCCGGCACCCAGACCTCGATGTCGTAGGTCTTCTGGGAGGCAAACCCCATGTCGCCGGTACAGAGCGTCATGACCCGGTAGCTCAGATCGAGCTTCTTCAGCACCGCCTCGGCGCAGGAGAGCATGCGCTCGTGCTCCTCCGCCGACTTTTCCGGCGTGGTGATCGAGACGAGTTCGACCTTGTTGAACTGGTGCTGGCGGAGCATGCCGCGGGTGTCGCGCCCGGCCGCGCCGGCCTCGGCCCGGAAGCAGGGGGTGAGCGCAGTGAGACGCAGGGGCAGCGCGTCCTCGGTGAGGATCGATTCGCGCACGAGATTGGTGAGCGGAACCTCCGCCGTGGGGATCAGCCAGTAGCCGTCGCCGGCCGCGAACTGATCCTCGCGGAATTTCGGCAACTGCGCCGTGCCGAACATCGCCTCGTCGCGTACGAGGACCGGCGGCACTACTTCTGTATACCCATGCTCGCCCGTGTGCAGATCGAGCATGAACTGGCCGAGCGCCCGCTCCAGCCGGGCGAGCTGACCCTTGAGCACCACGAAGCGCGAGCCCGAGAGCTTCGCGGCCGCCTCGAAATCCATCAATCCGGTGGCTTCGCCCAGCTCGAAATGCTGGCGACCCTCCGACAGCGTCTCGCGGGAGGACGCGAAATCGCGATACAGGACGTTGCTGTGCTCGTCGGCGCCCTCGGGCACCTCGTCCTTCGGCCGGTTCGGGATCGCGGCCAAGCGCTCGTCGAGAAGCTTCGCCGCCTCGCCCTGCGCGGCTTCGAGCCCCGGCGCCTCGTCCTTGAGGCGGGCGACCTCGGCCATCAGCGCCGCGGCGCGGGCCTCGTCCTTGGCCTTCTTGGCGCCACCGATCTCCTTGGACAGCGCGTTGCGCCGCTCCTGATTCGCCTGCGCCGCCGAGACCGCCGCCTTCCGGGCATCGTCGAGGGCGATCAACTCGGCCGAGAGGGGCGCAAGGCCGCGGCGCGAGAGGTCGTGATCGAAGCCTTGCGGGTTCTCGCGGATGGCGCGGATGTCGTGCATGGACGGCTCTCGGGGCTCGGACGGGGCCCGCTTTGCCGCAACGCACCCGGCACCACAAGAGCGGTCGGAACCGGATCGCGTGCGGCCGGGCGCTGAAGCGCCCGGCCGCACGCGCGCAAAAGATTACTTGATGAGCTTGATCAGGGCCTTGCCCGGCTTGGTCTTCAGCTCCTTGGCGTCGAGCGTGCCGTCATTGTCCGGATCGGCATCCTTGAAGAGGGCCTCGACCAGGGCGAGGTATTCCTTCTTGTCGATCGTGCCGTCCATGTCCGGGTCGCCGCTCTTGAACAGCTTCGGGCTCAGGACGCCCTTGAGCTCCTTCTTGTCGAGGGTGCCGTCCTTATCCGGATCGAGAGCGTCGAACTTCGCCGAAGCGGCGGCCTGCACTTCCTTGAGATCGAGCGTGCCGTCCTTGTCGGGGTCGAGCGCGGTGATAACCGAGCTCTTCTGGGCGAAGGCGGGGCCGATGCCGGCGACCATCGGCAGGGTCAGAGCGAGAGCGAGGGCGGCGCTGCGGGGTAGGGACATGCGTCAACTTCCAAGGCACGAGGAATCGCCGGCGAGCGGCAGGCCACGTGGGCAGCGGCCTTCACATACGCTAAGAGAAATGTTGCGCTGCGGCAATCAAATTCGGGAGAATCTGGCAAAAACGCTGGGAGAATCGCTCCGCGCAGAGATGAATCCAGAGCCCGATTCGATGCCCATCCGAGCGGGGCGCGGTGCGATCCTCAACGAGCGTCCAGCTTGCAGACTCGGCTTGGCAGCATCATATCTCCGGTTCTGCAGGATTTTTCCGGTGTTTCCTCAAGCGCTTGGCCTTCGAGGTGGGTATTTGTGAGAAATATAAGTAACGGGCCCGCTTGAATTGTGCCCAATGGAAAGTCTATATCAAGGGCGTCGAACACGAGGGGCCGAGCACTGAAACGGCACCGCCTCCGTTCGAGGTAGGGCCGGTCATGAGACCGACCCTCGTATTCAAATTGCTACTTGGAGACACGCCATGAAGTGGTCCGCTCCCGTCGTTGCCGAGATCTGCGTCGGCATGGAAGTCACCTCCTACGAGTCCGCTGAGATCGACACCTTCAACTAAGAAGGTCGTCCCGGCCCTCGGGCCGGTCTCGCTCACACCAATCGCCAGCTTTGGAGAAACGTCATGAAGTGGTCCGCTCCCGTCGTTGCCGAGATCTGTGTCGGCATGGAAGTCACCTCCTACGAGTCCGCTGAGATCGACACCTTCAACTAAGAAGGTCGTCCCGGCCCTTGGGCCGGTCTCACTCACACCAATCGCCAGCTTTGGAGAAACGTCATGAAGTGGTCCGCTCCCGTCGTTGCCGAGATCTGCGTCGGCATGGAAGTCACCTCCTACGAGTCCGCCGAGATCGACACCTTCAACTAAGAAGGTGTCGCCGGACTTGACCGGTGATCAGGGGCGTCGTCCGAAAGGGCGGCGCCCCTTTCTCTTGCCGACCTTCTCCTGCTCATGAAACGACAAGACCCGGACGGCTTTCAGCCGCCCGGGTCTTGTCGTTTCGGTAATCGCGAATCACGCTCGGGCTCGAGGCGTGGATCGGATCGATCCAGACATGCCCCGATCCGGTGTTTCGGACTTGCGTCTCCTTCGGGAATGAGAATCCGCCCTCAGAGACGGTAGCGGATCTGGTCGGTCCAGAAGCGCTCGAGGCGGGTCAGCGCCTGGTTGAGGCGGCCGAAATCATCCTCGGAGATGCCGCCGATCGGCTGGATCGTGCGGGAATGCTTGTCGTAGAGGCCCTGGATCACGTCGTGGATCTCGCGGCCCTTGCTCGTCAGGCTGATGCGCACCGAGCGGCGGTCGGTCTTGGAGCGGGCGTGGTGGAGGAAGCCCGCCTCGACCAGCTTCTTGACGTTGTAGGAGACGTTCGAGCCGAGATAGTAGCCCTTGGAGCGCAGCTCGCTCGCGGTCAGTTCCTTGTCGCCGATATTGTAGAGCAGGAGCGCCTGGACGCTGTTGACGTCCTCGCGGCCGCGGCGGTCGAACTCGTCCTTGATCACGTCGAGAAGGCGGCGGTGCAGGCGCTCCACGAGGTGCAGGGCCTCGAGGTAGGAGCCGGCGGCGCCGAGGGCCTCGGCGGTCTCGGCGGGCTTGCGGGCGGTGTTGGCGGCCTTCGTGGACATCGGTCGAGCCTCTCTGTCGGGTCGTGCCGGCTGCTTCGTCCGGCATCGCTTATAGGCTGAACCTAGGTGCCTCGAATGAAAGCCGATTTAAGCGACAGGATGAACTTCCGATTTACTTCTGTCGGTAAATGCAAAATGAAACGTTCGCTTTGACGTTTTGTTCAGCCAACATCGCGCGCCGCAAGCCAGGATAACACGAAGTAAATTGCGACGATGCTTGCCTGCACTGCGATCAGCGGAGTGGAGATCGGCAGAAGCTGCGGCGTCAGCACGGCGAGCGTCAGCGCCGAGGTCGCGGCGAGCAGCCAGACCACCCCGCCCCAGGCGCTCGTCAGCCACAATCCGACCGCCGCCACGAAATCGATCACCGCGAAGAACACGATCGTCGCCTGCCGCCCGGGGGAGAGGTCGGCGAACGGGCTCGCGCCCGGTAACAGGTCGAGGATCTGGGCCCAGGTGGTGAGCCCCTTGGCGACCCAGGCCAGGGCGGCGATGCGCATGAACCAGACCAGCACCACGTCCCAGCGGGTCTGCTGGCGCGGCGTGGCCTCCTCGATGCGGTCGACCGCCCCCGACCCCGCGCTCGGACGTCCGCGTCCGTCCCGGGTCGTGCCGACCTTGGCGAGCGCCTTCATGGCCGTGGTCCCTCGCTGCCGTCGAAGCGGGGCGTCGCGTCGTCCGCGTCCACGAAGGCGGCCTCGATCGCCGCCGCATCGACGGCCTCCAGCGTGGCCGGCTGCCAGGCGGGCCGGTTGTCCTTGTCGACGATCACGGCGCGCACGCCCTCGTAGAAGTCTCGTCCCCGCATCACCCGCGCGCAGAGCCGGAACTCGGCCCGCATGGCCTGGGCGAAGCTCAGCGACGGCCCCCGGCGCATCTGCGCCAGGGCGATGGTGAGACTGGTGGGCGAGCGGGTGCGGATCGTCGCCGCCGTTCGCGCCGCGAAATCGGATCCGTCCCGGGCCGCCGCGTCGAGCCGTTCCAGGATGGCGGTGACGGTGTCGGCACAGAAGCAGGCGTCGATGGTCGTGCGCTCGGCCACCAAGGGGCCGCTGTCCGACGGCGCGGCGGCGAAGTCGGCGAGGGTTGCCGCGATGTCGCCGCCCCGGGCGAACCCGTCGAGCACGGCCTCGAAATCGGCGGCCCGGACCGCGTGGGTCGCGAGCCCGACCTGGAGCGCGTCGCCGGCCCCGATCCGGCTGCCCGTGAGGGCGAGATAGGCACCGGTGCGACCGGGCAGGCGCGGCAGGGCGTAGGTCGCGCCGATATCGGGAAAGAAGCCGATACCGGTCTCGGGCATGGCGAAGCTGTAGCTCTCGGCGGCGACCCGTACGTCGCCGTGCAGGGAGATGCCGACGCCGCCGCCCATCACGATGCCCTCGATCAGCGCGACATAGGGCTTCGGAAACGTCTTCACGAAGGCGTCGAGCAGGTATTCCTCGCGCCAGAACTCCATGACCTCGGCAAGGCGCCCGGCTTGGCCCAGGGCATGGATGCGGCGGATGTCGCCGCCCGCGCAGAAGGCGCGCCCGCCCGAGCCCCGCACCGCGACGCGGGAGACGGCCGGGTCGTCCGCCCAGGCCCGGAGCTGCCGGTGCAGGGCCGTGACCATCGGCAGGGTGAGAGCGTTGAGCGCCTTCGTCCGCACGAGGGTGGCGATGCCCACCGCCCCGCGCCGCTCGAACGTAATCTCAGGCTCCGCCGCGTCCGCCATGCCGCCTCTTTCCCGCCTCGCCTGCCCGGCTTCGAACGTCCCGGCCTCTCCCCGCGTCCTGAGGTGCCGCGAAGCGGCTTCGAAGGAGGGCTCGGGGAAGCGCCCGATCCCCGCGAGTCTCCTGCGGGAGGCGATCGGGTCCCGTGTGAGGGGCTCTTAGACGAAGTCCGGGTGAACGCGTCAATGCGCGGCTTGCCTGACAGGGGACGGCGTCCCCGGCCTGCGGCAACGACGGCTATCGGGGGTGATTCGGGATGTGCTAGGCCCCTACCCGCTCATCCGAAGGCCGGAGCCCGCTATGCCGCCCGCCAGTCCGCCCGCTTTGCCGAACGAACCGCGCCCGCTCGCCATCGAGACCGCGCGGGAGGCCGCGCCCGGCGCGGGCCCCCTGAGCCTCACCCAGCGCCCACGCCGCAACCGCAAGGCCGATTGGTCGCGCCGGCTCGTGCGCGAGCATACGCTCACCGTCGACGACCTGATCTGGCCGCTCTTCGTGATCGAGGGCAGCGGCCGCCGCGAGCCGATCGCCTCGATGCCGGGCGTCGAGCGGCTCAGCATCGACGAGGCCGTGCGCGAGGCCGAGCGGGCCGCCAAGCTCGGCATCCCGGCGATCTCGTTCTTCCCCTATACCGAGCCGTCGCTGCGCGATCCGACCGGTTCTGAGGCCCTTAATCGCGAAAACCTCGTCTGCCGGGCGGTGCGGGCGGTGAAGCGGGCCGTGCCCGAGATCGGCGTGATGACGGATGTCGCGCTCGATCCCTATACCAGTCACGGCCATGACGGACTGATCGAGGACGGTGCCATCCTCAACGACGAGACCGTTGCGGTGCTGGTCGAACAGAGTTTGATCCAGGCCGAGGCCGGCACCGATATCATCGCCCCCTCCGACATGATGGACGGGCGCGTCGGCGCGATTCGTACGGGCCTCGACCGGGCGGGCTTCCGCGACGTGCAGATCATGGCCTACGCGGCGAAGTATGCGAGCGCCTTCTACGGGCCGTTCCGCGACGCCATCGGCACCAAGGCGGCCCTGGTCGGCGACAAGCGCACCTACCAGATGGACCCCGGCAACGGGGCGGAAGCCCTGCGCGAGGTCGCCCTCGACCTGGCGGAAGGGGCCGATTCGGTGATGGTGAAGCCCGGCCTGCCCTATCTCGACATCATCAGCCGGGTGAAGACCGAGTTCGGCGTGCCGACCTTCGCCTATCAGGTGTCCGGCGAATACGCGATGATCGAGGCGGCGGCCCGCAACGGCTGGCTGGACGGCGACCGCGCCATGACCGAGAGCCTCCTCGCCTTCAAGCGGGCGGGCGCGGACGGGGTGCTGACCTACTACGCGCCCCGCGTCGCCGAGCGCCTGCGCGCGGGCGCCTGACGGAAGACGCCCCGGAGAAGCCCTGTGGCGCGCCCGGCCCCGCGGGCGGCCCTGGCCGGCGCCCTCGCCCTCGGCTGGCTCGCCGCCGGCTTCGGCTGCGACACCGCCACCGATATGCGCCGGGAGACCCTGTGCCGCCGCGCCCTGCCCGCCCTCTCGCCGGAGGGGGCGGCGTTGCGCCTGCTGCGGGTCGGCCCCGGCTCCGGGCGCGGCAGCGTGCGCGTCGATTACCGGCTGGCGGGCGCCGACGGTGCCCCGCTCAAGGGTGAGGAGGCGCGCGTGCGCTTCCTCGTCTGCACCTTCGGTCCCGGCACCGAACTGACGGCCCTGACCACCGAGCGCGGCCCGGTCAACGGCGCCTCGCTCTACCTTCTCCGGCACTACTACCTGGAGACCCCCGAGGCCGAGGCTTCCGATCCTGGCGGCCGCTGACGCTCGGCCGGGCAGAGATCGAGCGCATTCAGCATCGCGGGATAATCGGCGAGGTGAACCGTGTCCGACAGGGCGCCGGGCCGGGCGAGACCCGGTTCGTCCGCGCGCAGCACCGCGAACGGATCGACGAACCGGCAGGTCGGCGCGCGGCACAGCCCGCGCAGGATCTCCGAATAGACCGCCACCGCCGCAGGGTCGCGCTTGCCCACCGCATCCCGCCCGATCGGCGGCACCGCCGCGACTCTGAGCGAGCGGGTTTGGCCCCCGAGCCGTGCGAGGCTCGCGGCCACCTCCGCCGAGAAGCGCGCCCGCGCCGCGCTAGAGAGCGGCGTGGCGGTGCGCAGGATGTCGTTGGTGCCGACGATGAGGATGCCGAGCCGGGCGGGGCGGGTGACCGGCAATCCGGCGAGGAAGGCGGTGATCTCGGCGGCCTGCGCGCCGGCCAGGCCGGCATTGACGAGGGGGCCGCAGGCAAGCGCGCCGGCGCCGGCGAGCTCCGCGTGGGAATTGCCCATGATCAGAACCGCGTCCGGGCTGACCTGTGCGAGCGCCGCGGCGACGACCGGGTGGCGCGCCGCCGCATGGGCCGCAAAGGCCCGGTCGAGCCTGCGAACGGGGACGCGGTCACCGGGGACGGTGACGGCGAGCAGGCCGAGGCCCAACCCGAAGAGAAACCGGTGAAGAGGCCGACGCGGGCCCGGTCCCCCGGGTGATGCGTGGCCGGTGACAGGGCTGACGGACGTCATCGCGCAGGCACGGTCGAGAGGCGCCGAACCCTTCGGCGGAACGCCTCCGGATCGACTGCGAAGCGCCGTCTGATGCCTCGGCGATCTTGCGGTGAGCTGGCGACGCGCAAAGGCTCCGCTGCGGCGTCACTCCACCGGGGGGCGCTCCCTTCACCAGCTGCCTCCGCCCACTCCCTTGGCAGGACGCGGCGCCCTCACCACTTCAGGGTGAACCTTCACCGGTCGACGGAGCGCCGGCCATGACGAATTTCGAGCCGGACTACCGCCCCGGTTACACCCATGATCCGAGCATCATGCCCGGCTACGGCGCCGTGCCGGTGCCCTATATCCGCGCGAGCCTCGGCGGGCGCTCGGTCGCCTATCTGCTCGACCTGCTGTTCATTCTCGGTTTCACGGCGGTTCTCGGCACGGCGATCTTCCTCGTCGGCGTCGTCACCTTCGGCCTCGGCTGGGCTCTGTTCCCGATCCTCGGCGTCAGCGGGATCCTCTACAGCGCCATCACCGTCGGCGGGGCGAAGCAGAGCACCCTCGGCATGCGGATGATGGGCCTGCGCGTCGTGGCACCCGAGAGCGGACGCCCGGTCGACATGCTGACGGCGGCGGTGCACGCGCTGCTGTTCTACGTGGCGGTCTCGACCTTCCTGCTCTGGTGTTTCGACATCCTGTTCGGCCTCGTGCGGTCCGACCGGCGCCTCGGCCACGACGTCCTGCTCGGCCTGGCGGTGGTGCGGATCTGACCTCCGGACGGCCGGCGCGGCACGCGCCGGCCGTCCTCGATGATGCGACGCAACCGCCCGATTCGAACGATTGTCCGCCTCCATCGGCATCATCGCGGTTGAGCGCGGCCGCGATCCCGCTACATTGGATTTCGGCGGTGCGGCCGCTCGTGCCGCCGGCCCCGAGGGCGAGCCTTTAGCAGCGTGACCAGCCACCCCCGCGACACACCGCAATTCTATCTCACGGCGCCCTCCCCCTGCCCCTACCTGCCGGGCCAGGAGGAGCGGAAGGTGTTCACCCATCTGGTCGGACGCCGCGCCCGCGACCTCAACGAGATCCTGACCCAGGGCGGCTTCCGGCGCTCGCAGACCATCGCCTATCGCCCCGCCTGCGAGACCTGCCGCGCCTGCGTCTCCGTGCGGGTGGTGGTGGAGGATTTCCGCAGCACCGGCAGCCAG
Organism: Methylorubrum suomiense; assembly: GCF_022179765.1. GTDB lineage: Bacteria > Pseudomonadota > Alphaproteobacteria > Rhizobiales > Beijerinckiaceae > Methylobacterium > Methylobacterium suomiense. The sequence goes on from NZ_BPRE01000003.1 coordinate 231,126, forward strand.
CGCCGGGTGCTGCAGCGCAATGCCGGCTTGATCGGCACGCCGGAGCCGAACCGCCCGGCCTCGGAGCAATACGCCCTGTTCCGCCGCTACCTCGATGCCCGCCACGGCGACGGCGGCATGGTCGACATGACCGTGCTCGACTACGCCATGATGATCGAGGACAGCCACGTGGACACCCATCTCGTGGTCTATCGCGAGCGTGGACCCGACACCGCGATCCACGGCCGCGGGGTCGGCGCGCCGGTCGCCGTCTGCCTGACCGACGTGCTCGCCGACGGCCTGTCGATGGTCTACTCGTTCTACGATCCCCAGGCCGCCGAACGGTCGCTGGGCACCTTCATGATCCTCGACCACATCCGCCGCGCCCGGGCGCTCGGCCTGCCGTATCTCTATCTCGGCTACTGGGTCGATGGCTCCCGGAAGATGGACTACAAGGCCAAGTTCAAGCCGCAGGAGCGGCTGATGCCGCAGGGATGGGTGCGGGTGGAGTAGGGGCGCGGCGATGGTTCATGCCATTGCATCCGTCCCGTGAAGGACCGACCGCTTCATACGGTCGTCGAGACCGAAGCCTACCTGACGCGATGCCGGAATCTTGCGCTCACTGACGCGATGCGGGTCGGCATCGTCGATCAAGTCGCTGCCGATCCATCTGCGGGCGATCTCGTACGCGGTTCGGGGGGCGTCAGAAAGGTGCGGTATGGCGGTTCGGGCGGTCACCGCATCATGGTGGCCTATCTTGGAGGCACCGTACCAGTCTATCTCCTTTCGATCCTGGCCAAAGGACAGCAGGCGAATTTCACCGCTTCGCAGATCGCCACGATGTATGATCTGACGAAGGCACTGAAGCGGTACTGGGGCGAGCGGCTCAAGACAGGAGACGGCCCGTGAAGGATGTGACCGACGACATCTTCGCCGATATCGTCGCGGGGCTTGGACAGGCCGCTGCCCACGCCCGAGGCGAGGCCGTGCCCGGTCTCGTCCTCCATGCACCGCCTCCGGTGGATGTGACGGCGATCCGCAAGCGTACGGGCAAGAGCCGACCTGATTTCGCACAAAGCATCGGCGTGCCGGTCGATACGTTGCGGCAGTGGGAGACGCGGCGGCGACAGCCGCGGGGGGCCGCCCTGGTGCTGCTGACGCTTCTCGATCGAAACCCGCGTTTAGTCGAAGACACGCTCGAATCGCGTTCCTGATCGATTGCCCGATCGACCGGTGCCTCGCCGGGCACGACGATGTCAGCATGTCGCCGTCGCGCGCTGAGCTGCGACGGCAAGTGCAAAAAGTTCAGTTCCGCGCAGCCCGGAAGGTGTCGCAGGACTTCGTCTGCCCGCTCTTGTAGCCGGTCAGGAACCAGCGCATCCGCTGCTCGGACGAGCCGTGGGTGAAGGAATCCGGCACGGCATAGCCCTGCGCCTTCTCCTGCAGCTTGTCGTCACCGATGGCGCTCGCCGCGTTCAGGGCTTCCTGGATGTCGCTCTGGTCGAGGGAATTCCAGCGGTCGTTGGAGTTCTTGGCCCAGACGCCGGCGAGGCAATCGGCCATGAGCTCGACACGCACGGAGAGCTGGTTGGCCTCGCGCTCGCTGTCCGCCGATTGCTTGCGGCTGTCGACCTTGCCGAGGATGCCGAGCACGTCCTGGACGTGGTGGCCGACCTCGTGGGCGATGACGTAAGCGTAGGCGAAGTCACCCTTCACGCCGAACTTCGTCCGCATCTCCTGGAAGAAGCCGGTGTCGAGATAGACCTTCTTGTCGAGCGGGCAGTAGAACGGCCCCATCGCGGCCTGGGCCTGGCCGCAGCCCGAGCGGGTGCCGCCCTGATAGAGCACCATGGTGGTCGGCGTGTATTGCCGCCCGGTCTGGTTGGGCAGGATCTCCTTCCAGACGTCTTCGGTGTTGCCGAGGATCTTGGCCGCGAATTGACCGGTCTGATCGGTCGGAGCCTGACGCCGCTTGGCCTGCGTCTCGGGATCGACCCGCTCCTCGCGCTGGCGCCCGCCGGTGATCTGCTCGGCGCCGCCCATCAGGATCGCCGGGTTGATGCCGGTGACCCAGGAGATCAGCAGCACGATCACGATCGCGCCGATGCCCAGGCCCCCCGCGCCGCCGCCGGGAAAGCCGAAGCCGCCGCCCCCACCACCCTCGCCGCGCCGGTCCTCGACATTCTCGGAGGCGCGAAAGTCATCCCAGCGCATGGCGCTCCCTACCCTTTCCGCCCGCGGGCGAGGCAATCCTGTAGAATGAGCCCGCGATCGATACGGTTCCGCTTAAACGCCTCTAGCGGCCGGCGTCGAGGGCCGCCTTCAGCATTCGGAAGTCGCGCCAGGCCAGCCGCTTCTGCACCGGCTGGCGCAGCAGGTAGGCCGGATGGAGGGTCGCGAGCGCCTTGATCTCGCGTCCGTCGCTCAGGCGGTAGGGATAGAAGCGCCCGCGCGCCTTCAGGATGCCGTCCTTGGTTCCGGTCAGGGTCTGCGTCGCGGGCGCGCCGAGGCAGACCAGGAGTTCGGGATTGGCCAGTTCGATCTGCCGCTCGATGAAGGGCCGGCAGATCGCGACCTCCTGCGGGGTCGGGTTGCGGTTGCCCGGCGGGCGCCAGGGCACGATGTTGGCGATATAGGCGCCGGTGCGATCGAGGCCGATCGCCGCCATCATCCGGTCGAGGAGCTGGCCCGAGCGGCCCATGAACGGCTTGCCGATCCGGTCCTCGTCGGCGCCGGGGGCCTCGCCCACGAACATCACCCGCGCCTGCGGATTGCCGTCGGCGAAGACGAGGTTCTTCGCCGTGAAGCGCAGGCCGCAGCCCTCGAAGCCCCGGAGCAGGGCTTCGAGATCGTCGAGGCTCTCCATCTGCGCAGCCCGCGCCCGGGCGTCGTCGGCCGCCTCGCCGGGCTTGGCGGAGGCCGCGTTGCCGTAGGTCCGCGGCGCCTCCCTCGGCGGCGGATCGCGGCTCGGCAACTCGCGTCGGAATGGGTCGTCCGCGGGAGGCTCGTCCCGTGCCTCGCTCCGGGCCTGGGCCGGAGCACGCGGCGCCGGCGCCGGCGGCGGGGTGCGGCGGGGCGACGGTTCCGGCTGCGGGGCAGCGGCCTCGGCCTCGCCGAACCGATCATGCGGCGCCTCGTCCAAGGCGGCATCGACGCCCGCCTCGACGTGAAAGTCGAGATACGAGATCAGGTCGGCCCTGGCATCCTGACCAGGATCGTGTCCGGCGTCGCGCGAAGTCATGGATCTCATGTGGCGCGTCGTCGCCCGAGGGGCAACGTCGCGGTGCCTCCCGGAACGCCGCAGGACGATGTCGACCCTGTATATCGTATTCAGGAAGAAGCGTCCGACCGCTGGTCTTGCTTCGTTGCGGCTGCGGTCAATCCTGCTTTATGGCGATGCTTCTCTCATGCGCAGAGCTGCCGCTACCCGGATGCCCTTGCCTTCCTACCTTGGAATCGATTGAGAGAAATCTTGACAGGGAAGCGGGTCGAAGAGCGCATCGCGCGCCGACGGCCGCAGGAGGAAACAGGATGGCGTTGCCCGAACGCGAAGGCATGGATTTCGACGTGGTGATCGTGGGCGCCGGGCCCGCGGGCCTCGCCGCCGCGATCCGCCTCAAACAGCTCTCCGCGGAGAAGGGCGAAGAGGTCTCCGTCGTCGTCGTCGAGAAGGGGAGCGAAGTCGGCGCCCATATCCTGTCGGGCGCCGTGGTCGATCCCCTCGGCCTCGACACGCTGCTGCCGGAATGGCGCGACGATCCCGACCGGCCGCTCAAGACCGCGGTGGAGCGCGACGAGTTCCTGTTCCTGACCAAGAACAGCGGCCTGACGCTGCCGAACGTGTTCTTCCCCAAGCTTCTGTCGAACCACGGCAACTTCGTCGGCTCGCTCTCCAACACCGTGAAGTGGCTCGGTGCGAAGGCGGAGGCGCTCGGCGTCGAGATCTATCCGGGCTTCCCGGCCTCGGAGGTGCTCACCGACCCGCGCGGCACCGTGACGGGCGTGGCGACCGGCGATCTCGGCATCTCCCGGACCGGCGAGCCCCGCGACGACTTCACCCGCGGCATGGAGTTGCGGGCCAAGTACACGGTGTTCGGCGAGGGCGCGCGCGGCTCCCTGACCAAGACGCTGATCGAGCGGTTTCAGCTCAACAAGAACAGCGACCATCAGAAATACGGTCTCGGCGTGAAGGAGCTCTGGCAGCTCGCCCCTGACAAGTTCCAGCCGGGCCTCGTCCAGCACACCATGGGCTGGCCGCTGCCGAACAAGGCCGGCGGCGGCTCGTGGCTCTATCACTTCGACGACAACCTGCTCTCGGTCGGCTTCGTCACGCACCTGAACTACGAGAACCCGACCCTGTCGCCGTTCGAGGAGTTCCAGCGCTTCAAGACCCATCCGATGATCCGCGAGACCTTCGAGGGGGCCAAGCGCATCGGCTACGGGGCACGGGCGATCATGGAGGGCGGCTGGCAATCCGTGCCGAAGCTGGTCTTCCCCGGCGGCTGCCTCGTCGGCGATTCCGCCGGCTTCGTGAACGTTCCGCGCATCAAGGGCTCGCACAACGCGATCCTGTCCGGCATCCAGGCGGCCGAGGCAATCTTCGACGCGCTGGCCCAAGGGCGTCAGGGCGACGAACTCACCGCCTACGAGGAGGGTTGGCGCGACAGCCCGATCGGGCGCGACCTGAAGCCGGTGCGCAACGTCAAGCCGCTCTGGTCGAAATACGGCACCCTGGTCGGCGTCGGCCTCGGCGGCCTCGACATGTGGGTCAACACGATCGCCAACGCCTCGCTGTTCGGCACCCTCTCCCACGGCAAGCCGGATCACGCCTGCCTCAAGCCGCTCTCGGAGGTGACGCCGATCACCTACCCGAAGCCGGACGGCAAGCTGACCTTCGACCGCCTCTCCTCGGTCTACCTGTCGAACACCAACCACGAGGAGGACCAGCCGCCCCACCTCAAGGTGAAGAACATGGAGCTGCAGAAGACGTCCGAACACGACGTCTATGGCGGCCCCTCCGGCCGCTACTGCCCGGCGGGCGTCTACGAGTGGGTCGAGGACAAGGCCGCCAGCGACGGCATCCGCTTCCAGATCAACGCGCAGAACTGCGTTCACTGCAAGACGTGCGATATCAAGGACCCGAACCAGAACATCAACTGGGTCACACCGGAAGGCCCCGGCGGCCCGAACTACACGAACCTGTAATTCGGGTTTCGAAAGGACGCGTCCTTTCGCGGGTCCAGGGCAGAGCCCTGGCTTGGATGGAGACCGGGGCTCTGCCCCGGTACCCCACCAAAGGGATGATGCCTTTGGAAACTCAGACTTTGAGTTCTTTCCAAGCCGGCAGGTCCAGGCTCGGGATGCGCGTGGCCGCGTAGACCCCGATCGCCACGGCGCGGGCCAGGGTGTCGGCGGCGGCCGCCGCGAGGCGGGCCATCCCGGCCACGGGGTCGGCCAGCGGCGTCCGACCGGTCGAGACCGCGAACACCACGTCGCCGTCCAAAGGCGTGTGGACCGGGTGGATCGCCCGGGCCAAGCCATCGTGGGCGGCCAGGGCGAGGCGCTTCGCCTGCGCCTTGGTGAGGGCGGCGTCGGTGGCGACGACGGCGAGCGTCGTGCTCGCCCCGGGCGGCGCTTCCCGCGGCCAGGTGAGAGTGTCCGGCGGCAGCGTGCCGGGCAGGCCGAGGCCGCCGAATTCCCCGTTCTGCTCGAACGGCGCGGCCCAGAAATGCGGTCCCCGCCCCATCGTCACCCGTCCGAAGGCGTTGACGGCGACCAGGGCGCCGACCTGCACGCCGTCGAGGCCGGCGACCGGGGAGGAGGCCGAGCCGAGGCCGCCCTTGAGGTTGGCGGTGCGTGCGCCGAATCCGGCGCCGACCGACCCCAGCGCGAACGCACCGTCTCCCGCCGCCTGGGCGGCCGCGTAGCCGAGATCGCGATAGGGCGGATACCGGCCCCAGGCCTTGTCGCCGCCGTTGAGGAGGTCGAACAGGATCGCGCCCGGCACGATCGGCACCCGCACGTCGCCCACCGCGAAGCCGCGGCCCTGCTCGGCGAGCCACGCCACCGCGCCCGCCGCCGCGTCGAGCCCGAAGGCGGAGCCGCCCGACAGCACCAGCCCGTCGACCGCCGGCACGGTCGCGGCCGGGTCGAGCAGGTCGGTCTCCCGGGTGCCCGGCCCGCCGCCGCGCACATCGACCGCCGTGACGAAGGGCCGATCGAAGATCAGGGCGGTGACGCCGCTCGCCACCGCGGCGTCTTCGGCGTGACCGACGCGAAGTCCTGCGATGTCGGTGATGCGGTTGAGCCGGGTCATCGCATCGTCCTCCGCATCGTCCTCTCCCGCTTGCTGTGCCGGAGCGCGTCGGTGGCGTAGAGGATCAGGGCGATCCAGATCAGGGCGAACAGAACGATCCGATCGTCGCTCAGGGTCTCGCCGTAAGCCAGCGTGCTGAGCAGCATGAGGCAGGTGGGCGCCAGATATTGCAACAACCCGAGCGTCGCGAGCGTCAGGCGGGTGGCGGCGGCAGCGAACCAGATCAGCGGCAGGGCCGTCGTCACGCCGGTGAGCGCCAGCAGCGACCATGTGCGCGCATCGCTCGGCACCGGCGGCGCGGCGAGCAGCAGGTAGGCTAGCGCCGCGGGCAGCAGCAGGAAGGTCTCGGCGCAGAAGCCGACCGTTCCGTCGACACCGACGATCTTCCGGGTCAGCCCGTAGAGCGCGAAGCTGACCGCGAGACCCAGCGACAGCAGCGGCAGGCGTCCGGCCATCAGGACCGCGATCACGACGCCCAGGACCGCGATGGCGACCGCCACGCCCTGAAGGGGGCGCAGCCGCTCGCCGAGCACGAGGGCGCCCAGCGCCACCGAGACCAGCGGATTGATGTAGTAGCCGAGGCTCGCATCGAGCATGTGCCCGGTCTCGACCGCGCGCAGGTAGAGCAGCCAGTTGAAGGCGATCAGTCCCGCCGAGACCACCAGCAGGGCATGGCGGGGACGCAGCGGGAACGGGTTGGCCAGGCGGCGGCGCAGCAGCGCGATCAGTCCGGTCACGAACAGGGCCGACCAGCCGATGCGCTGCGCCAGGATCGTCTCGGCGGGGATGCCGGCGAGCAGCCGGAAATGCACCGGGACGACGAGGCCCCAGCTGAAATAGGCGGCGAGCGCGTAGAGAAGGCCCAACGGTCACGTCTCGGCAGTGGCGGGTGCCGCTTGTAGCGTGATCGAACCCGCCGGTCAGCGTGGTCGCGCGGCATCACCGTACCGCCGGGCGCGGAGCGAGGCGCCTCGGGCCGCGGCCGCCGGCATTCGTGGCCGAAACGGAGAAATCAGCGCTTCCGGGCGCCGGGCAGGGTCTCGCCCCGCATCAGGGCGTTGAGGCGCTCGGTGTCGAAGCCCGTCATCGCCCGCGCCTTGGGCGGCTCGACCGCCGGCCCCTGGGTCACGGTGCCCGTGGTGATGGGGGCCGGTACGGCGGGGGCGGCCCGCACCATCACCGGCGGCGCGACGGCGGCGATGGCCGGATGGGCGAGGCGATCGGCCGCGACGAAGACGACGCTCAGGCTGCCGAGGCTGGTGATCGTCCCGAAGGCGATGACGCGCGACAGACTCACGGCGGATACTTCCCGAATACGCAGCACAGGCAACTGGAAACACAATAGGTCCGGCCTCGTTAACGAACCGCACGATCCGGTCGGCGCCGCGCCGACCCCTTTCAGGACATTCGAGGAGGATCCGCCGTGAACATGCAGGCGACCGCGAGCGACAGCCCCTTCATCCAGGGTCGCAACGCGAGGCTCTACGGCAAGAGCATCGAATCCTGCCCCTACCCGGAGGATTCGCAGGACCGCGCGGCCTGGATCCAGGCCTACGAGGAGGCCGCCGCCGACGATCCGGAGGGGGAGAAGGGCTGAGCGCCCATCCATCGAACCACGGTGCAAGCTCTGCCATCGACCGAAAAACGTGCTAGGGTTGCATCGGACTGTTCCGGACCTTCTCGATGGATATCCAGCCGATCGATGTGAGCTATCAAGCTGAGCCCGGTTACGACCGGCTCAGCGATAGTGAAAAGGCCGAGGTGGCCGATCGACTCGGCAATCAAACGGTATGCCCCGAACTCCACCGGCAGGTCGCCGCCGACAGGGTCCTGACGCGCATCGGTCGGACGAAACGCGTTCTCTGGACCCGATCCGAAGACGGACGCGCCCGTATTCTCAGCGTCGTCGATCGCGTCGGACTTTGACGTTTGCCCCTCGGGCGGATCGCCTTCGACCCGCGCCGGGCGGAGCACGAGTTGTCCTCGTTCAAGGACTGGCTCTCCGCCCGCGCGACGTTCAAGGAGCGGGCGGCGCTGACGGAAATCCGGGCGCGGCCGCACATCGCGTGCCTGCTGGCCTACGGCTTCGTGCCGACGCCGAACTTGATCCGATTCGAGTTCGGCGTGAAGGGACTGTTCCGGGCCGATCTCGCCATCGGCAACGACGGTTCCCGCAGCTTCGTCCTGATCGAGTTCGAAGGCGGCGAGGAAGCGAGCTTGTTTAGCGGCGGGACGCGACAATACCGTCATTGGTCGCGCCAGATCGAACACGGCTTCGGCCAGGTCGTCGATTGGGGCTGGGCCAAGCACGATCATCCGTACGACGCCGCTTTCACGAACGCCTTCGGGGGCAAGGTGGTCGATGACAGTTACATCGTGATTTGCGGTCGCGATCCTGTCGCCGGAAGCCTGGAGGAGCGCCGCTTCGACTTCCGGCGATCACGCCTCTCTCTGAGCGGCGTGACGGTGCGATTCTTCACTTACGATGGCATGGTGCGCGCGATGAGCGACAACCTGGATTCGATCCGGTGGTGATGCGCTTGACGCTCCCCGCCCCGGGAGGCTGAAAGGGCGGCAGCGCCGCCCTCTCGCCATGCCCCGAGGCCAATGACAAAATCCCCGCCCCACGACCGCGCCCGCTTCGGTGCCGACACCCGCCTCGTCCTTGCCGGGCGCGACCCGTCGGCCCAGCACGGCTTCGTCAACACGCCGATCTATCGCGGCTCCACGGTCCTCTACCCGACCTACGACGACATCAAGCATCGGCGCGGGCGCTACAATTACGGCACGTCGGGCACGCCGACGATGGATGCCCTGTGCGAGGCTTGGAGCGACGTCGCGGGGGCCGCCGGCACGGTGCTGGCGCCCTCCGGCCTCTCGGCGCTGACGCTGGCGCTGATGACCTGCGTCAGCGCCGGCGACCATCTGCTGGTGACCGATTCCGCCTACCGCCCGACCCGCATCTTCTGCGACGGGGTGCTCACGCGCTACGGCGTCACGGTGGAATACTACGATCCCGTGATCGGCGCGGGCATTTCGGCCCTGATGCGCGACAACACACGGGCGGTGCTGGTCGAGGCGCCGGGCTCGCAGACCTTCGAGATGCAGGACGTGCCGGCCATCGCCGCGGCGATGCATGCCCGCGGCGGCACCGTCGTGATGGACAACACCTGGGCGACGCCGCTCCTGTTTCCGCCGCACGAGAGGGGGGTCGACCTCGCGGTGGAGGCCGGCACCAAGTATCTGAGCGGCGGCTCCGACCTGCTGCTCGGCCTCGTCTCGGCGAATGCCCGGCACTACCCGGCGCTGAAGCGCACCTACGAGCATTTCGCCAATTGCCCCGGCCCCGAGGACATCTTCCTGGGATTGCGGGGCCTGCGGACGATGGGGCTGCGGCTGCGCGAGCACGGCGCGCGCGGGCTCGACATGGCGGCGTGGTTTCAAGGTCGGCCGGAGGTCCTGCGGGTGCTCCATCCCGGCCTGCCGGACGATCCCGGCCACGCGATCTGGAAGCGCGACTTCTCGGGGGCCTCGGGCCTGTTCGGGGTGATCCTGAAGCCGGTCTCGGAGGCGGCCCTCGCGGCTTTCCTCGACGGGCTCGAACTGTTCGGGATGGGATTTTCCTGGGGCGGCTTCGAGAGCCTCGTCATTCCCTTCGATCCGACGGTCTACCGCACCGCCACGCGCTGGCAGCCGGGCGGTCCGGCCCTGCGCTTCCATATCGGGCTGGAGGATCCGGAGGATCTGAAGGCGGATCTGGAGGCGGGGTTCGCCCGGATGGCGGCGGCTTAGAAGACCCGACAAAACATCCGATCCCGGGCGGCGCCCGAACCGGACATGATTCCGACAGGCCGGGCGCTCACGGCACCACCCACCGCCCCGTCCAGGCGTCGCCGTCGCGTCGATACTCCGCCCGGCGATGGCCGCGCCGGTCGAGATAGAGCAGGTCGAGGAAGGCGGCCCGCACCACCACCGCGCAGAAGTTCTCGCGGCCGATGCGGCCGTCCGGATCCTCCTCCGGCATGAGGTAGGCACCGCCCTCCTCCAGGGGCGTGCCGGGCGCGGGGGCAATGCCGTAGCAGACCCGGCTCATCGCCCGCGACCCCGCCCAGGCCGCCGCGGCGACGGCGTCGCCGTGGTGGAGGCGGGCGCTTCCCTCGATCCGGACCTGCAGCTTGGTCTGCGCGTCGTAGACGTGCAGCGCCGCGCCCGATCCGCCCGCGATCGCGCGCGCCTTGTCGGAGCGGGCGTCGCAGTGGAAGCGCAGCGTCCCCGCCCCCGCATCGGCGGCGCGCAGCACCACCGTGCGCAGCCGCGGGCGCCCCTGCCCGTCGACGGTGGCCAGCGCCGGCACGTGGAACGGGCTGCGGCCCCGCTCGGCGCCCTCCCCGAGCTGCCGCCACGCCTCCGCGCGAAAGGCATCGAGATCGTCGTAGAACGGGGGCAGCGGGTCCAAACGGGGCTCCGGGCGTGAGGGCGGCGGGATGCTCTGCGCTCCGGCGGCGGTAGGCAAGCCCGAACGACGATGCGCCGACCTCCCCGTCACGCGATGCCCGAGCGGTTCTTCTCGCCTGAACGGGCCCGATCGGCAGAGGTGTGAGGCATCGCGTCATCGGTCATCAAGTCATTGGACAATCACGGGTCCATCGCGCAGGAGATCGGATGTGAGGATGCGCCCGGAGCAGGGCACAGCGGCGGCCCTCATGCGTTGAAGAACCCGAGCGTGGCCGTCACGCTCGCATCCTCATCCCCTCCGCGCTTCGCGTCAGGCATCGTCGCTCCCTTGGCCCCCTCCTCCATCGCCCCCCCGTCGCCCCGCACCGTTCCGTCATTTTCCAGGAACCGCCGCTTTGGCTGAGTCGGCGACCTTCCTCTCGGGCGGCGGCGAGACCGGAGCGCTCATGCGTCGGCTCGACTGGGCCGCGACCCCGCTCGGCGCCCCGGAGCATTGGGCGCCCTCGCTCAAGACCCTCGTCGGCGTGATGCTCGGCTCGCGTCAGCCGATGCTGATCGTCTGGGGCGAGGCCCACACCACGCTCTACAACGACGGCTACGCGGCAATGTGCGGCGGCCGCCATCCGCAGGCGATGGGCCGCCCGTTCGGGGCTCTATGGCACGACATCTGGGACCGGGTGGAGCCGATCCTGTCGCGCGCCTTTGCCGGCGAGGCGACGTATATGGACGACATCGCCTTCGTCATGCACCGCAACGGTTTCCCCGAGGAGACGCATTTCTCCTTCGGCTATACCCCCGTGCCGGGCGAGGACGGTGCGGTGGCCGGCATGTTCTGCACCTGCACCGAGACCACGGCGGCGGTGAAGTTCGGACGCCAGACCGAGGCCGAGCGGGAGCGCCTGACCCGCCTGTTCGAGCAATCGCCGAGCTTCGTGGCGGTGGTGACCGGGCCGAACCACGTCTTCGCCTTCGCCAACCCAGCCTATCGCCAATTGGTGGCCCACCGCGACGTGGTCGGTTGGCCGGTGCGCGAGGCCCTGCCCGAGATCGAGGGCCAGGGATTCTTCGAACTGCTCGACGAGGTCTATCGCTCGGGCGAGAGCTACCGGGCCCATGCCGCGCCGGTGGCGCTCCTGCGCGAGCCCGGCGGCAAGCCCGAGCAACGCTATCTCGATTTCGTCTTCCAGCCGATGCGGGACGCGACCGGCACCGTCAGCGGCCTGTTCGTCGAGGGCTCCGACGTCACCGAGCGCGTCCGCGGCCACGCCGCCCTCGCCGAGAGCGAGACGCGTTTCCGGGCCATGGCGGACGACGCGCCCGTCATGATGTGGGTGACCGATGCCGCCGGCGCCTGCCTCTACCTCAACCGGCGTTGGTACGAGTTCACCGGGCAGGTCGAGGCCCAGGCGCTCGGCTTGGGCTGGCTCGAGGCCGTGCATCCCGACGATCGCGGCTGGTCCGGCGAGACGTTCCTCGCGGCCAATGCCCGCCAGGAGGCCTTCCGCCTGGAATACCGCCTGCGCCACGCCGATGGCGGCTATCGCTGGGCGATCGATTCCGCGAGCCCGCGCTTCGCCGCCGACGGCACCTTTCTCGGCTATGTCGGTTCGGTCGTCGACATCCAGGAGCGCCGCGCCACCGAGATGGCCCTGGCCGAGAGCGAGGAGCGGGTCCGCCTCGCGGTGGAGAATGCCGAGGTCGGCTTGTGGGACTACGATCCGGTGACCGGCAGCCTGTTCTGGCCGGCACGGATCAGGGCGATGTTCGGCATCGCGTCGGATCGCCCGGTCTCGATCGACGACTTCTATGCCGGTCTCCATCCGGAGGACCGCGAGCGGGCGAGCCTCGCCTTCGCCGCCGCCATCGATCCGGCCCGGCGTGCCCTCTACGATGTCGAGTACCGGACCATCGGCCGGGAGGACGGCCTCGTCCGCTGGGTGGCCGCCAAGGGGCGCGGCGTGTTCGACGGCGGCCCCGGCGGGAACGGCCGCTGCCTGCGCGTCCTCGGCACGGCGGTGGACATCACCGACCGCAAAGGCACCGAGGCGCGGCTCGTCGAAACGACGCGCCGGCTCGACGCCGTGCTGAACAACGCGACCCAGGCCGTCTTCATGATGGATGAGCGCCAGCACTGCGCCTACATGAACCGCGCCGCCGAGCGGCTGACGGGGTATTCCCTGGAGGAGACGCGCGGGCAGCCGCTCCATGACGTCGTCCACCACACCCGGCCCGACGGCAGCCCCTACCCGCTGCACGAATGCCCGATCGATCAGGCCTTCCCGGAGAACAATCAGGAGCAGGGCGAGGAGATCTTCGTTCACCGCGACGGCTCGTTCTATCCCGTGGCCTTCACCGCGAGCCCGATCCGCGACGAGCGGGGCATTCCCGTCGGCACCGTGATCGAGGCGCGCAACATCGAGGCGGAGCTGCGCGCCAAGGCACAGCTCGAGGCCTTCAACGCCAGCCTGGAGCAGCAGGTCGCCGCGCGCACCGCCGAGCTGATGCAGGCCGAGGAGGCGTTGCGCCAGTCGCAGAAGATGGAGGCGGTGGGCCAGCTGACCGGCGGCCTCGCCCACGACTTCAACAACCTCCTGACCGGCATCACCGGCAGCCTCGAACTTCTGCAGACGCGCCTGGCCCAGGGGCGGCTCGGCGAGATCGACCGCTACGTCAACGCCGCGCAGGGGGCGGCCAAGCGCGCCGCCGCGCTGACGCACCGCCTGCTCGCCTTCTCCCGCCGCCAGACGCTCGATCCCAAGCCCACCGACGTGAATCGTCTGGTCGCCGGCATGGAGGAGCTGATCCGGCGGACCATCGGACCGGCGACCACCCTGGAGGTGGTGACGGCGGGCGGCCTGTGGTCGGCGCTGATCGATCCGGGCCAGCTCGAGAACGCGCTGCTCAACCTCTGCATCAACGCCCGCGACGCCATGCCGGGGGGCGGGCGCATCACCATCGAGACCGCCAACCGGTGGCTCGACGAGCACGCCGCCCGCGAGCGCGACCTCGATCCGGGCCAGTACCTGTCGCTGTGCGTGACCGATACCGGCACCGGCATGAGCCCGGAGGTGATCGCCAAGGCATTCGATCCGTTCTTCACGACGAAGCCGCTCGGCCAGGGCACGGGCCTGGGCCTCTCCATGATCTACGGCTTCGTGCGCCAGTCCGGCGGGCAGGTGCGGATCTATTCCGAGCTCGGCCAGGGCACGACCATGAGCCTCTACCTGCCGCGCCATTACGGTTCGGCGGAGGAAGCGGGCAGCTTCCCCGATCTCGCCGCCGCGCCGCGGGCCGAGCAGGGCGAGACGGTGCTGATCGTCGACGACGAGCCCACCGTGCGCATGCTGGTGACCGAGGTTCTGGAGGATCTCGGCTACACCGCCATCGAGGCCGCGGACGGACCTGCCGGTCTCAAGGTGCTGCAATCGGACGTGCGGATCGACCTGCTCGTCACCGATGTGGGGCTTCCCGGCGGGATGAACGGGCGGCAGGTGGCCGATGCCGGCCGGGCCCTGCGACCGGGCCTGCGGGTCCTGTTCATCACCGGCTATGCCGAGAACGCCGTGGTCGGCAACGGCCATCTGGAGCCCGGCATGGCGGTGATCACCAAGCCCTTCGTGATGGAGACGCTGGCCGCGCGCATCAAGGAGATGATCGACGCGGGCTAGGGCGTGGGTCCGCCAAACGCGGACTTGCCGCCGGGTGAGGCCGATGCGGCAGAGGAGCCGCGCGCTTCGTCCCGGATCCGATGCCTGGGTCGACGCGCCGGAGTCTGGAACCGACGCGCCGTTTCATCGGGTTTTCGCATGACATCCGCTGTCGTCACGGGCACGTACCTCGCGTTCCTGCGCCGCGCGCATGGCCCGCGTCGCGTAGTGGTCTGGGCCTGAACGAAAGTTCCCCAGCGACTCCAAATTTCGATCGCAGAAACACGCGTCTCGTGGATAACTATTTCTCAGGAAAATCGCGTCCTTCGCCTACCGCAACCGCTCAGACCGAATTGCTTTTTCCTCATCGGGCGGTACCTGTCGCCGGACGGGTCTATTCCGGCTGTATTAGCAGTTGTGGGAAAAATTCTGCTTGATGTCGGGCAGTGAGAGATTTACTTCATGAAAGATGTGTTTGTTATATTCGGCGATAAATCAAAATTCTACACTGTCGTCACAATATAATTTAGTCGCGGTCGAGCGGGATAGGCATGCTCTGGGTAGCCGATCGGGACGGATTCTGTACCTACGTGAGCGAGGAATGGCGCGCCTTCACGGGACAGACGCTCGGCGAAGCATCGGACCGCGGATGGGCGGACGCCGTCCATCCCGACGATCGGAATGTCGTCGTGATGGGGTTTCTGGAAGCCTGCCGCTGCCAGACCGAGTTCATTCTCCATTACCGCCTTCGTCGGCATGACGGCATCTATGTTTGGGCCCTGGGTGCGGCGTCGCCATCCTTCACGCCGCTGACGCATGATTTCCTGGGCTTTCTCGGCACTGTCAGCTGCTACGACGATCCGAACATCCCGCTGACCGCCAAGGCCGAGCTCGGCTCTTTCAAGCCGTGGCAGGCCTCGCTCGGCGCGTCATCGCCGACGAAGCTCGACATCATTGCCGATTACCTCATCCACGCAAAAATCTTGTCGGAGCATCACGCGCCGGCCGTGGCCGATGCCATCGAACGGGCGCTCAACGAGGCGAAGACGGCACAGAAAGCTCAGATCGATGCGGCGAATGCATCGCTGAAGAAGCAGTAGATCAGACTTTGTCCTTCTCGACTTTCCATCTGACGAGAGCCCTCTGGCGCGCCTCGTAGGCGATGCGCAGCAAGGTCGCGGGCTCACCCTGGGCTTCTGGGCGCTCCGCCAGGTCTGCCGTTTCGTCCGTTTGGCCCAACACCTTCATGGCTTCCGACCGCCAGGTTGCATCGGCGAGATAAAACAGCAACTCGCCATCCAACTTGCTATAGGAATCCATATCTTCTCGCGTAAAGGTTGTGATGCTGGAGAAACCTAAGATCTGCTTCGCATGTATGCATTCACCTTAGGCAAAGTGAGTACACTCCACGATACGGGCGTGGCAGCTCGGCTGTCACGATCCTGTGAGCGTGGTGATCCTGCGTTGACTGTATCGGCAGGGTTCTTCGCCAGATAGAAGTGCCGACTACTCGCATGGGCCGCAGGATGGCCGCGACACGGCATGACGCGCAGCCATCCGCGCGCCGGCCGCCTACTCTGTTCGCCGCCCATTCGGTGCTGCCGCGATCCGTACGCCCCGCCCGGCCAGCAAAATCTCCGTCAGGAAGGCGAGGATCGCCAGGATCGTGCAAACCAGCGCCAGTCCGAAGCAGACGAACAGCACCGAGGCTGCGGAGGCGTCGCGCAGGGCGCCCACGAACAGCGTCAGAACCGCGATCCCGGTCAGCATGCCGCCGAAGCTCGCCAGAACCACGGCGAGATCGAGCAGGAGGGAGCGCCGCCGCAGATAGGCGAGGCGTCGCGCCAACGCCGCCGCCTCGTCCGGGCCGGCGCCGATCAGGTCGCTCGACAGCGTGTCGACCTTGTCGGCGACGCGGCCGAGCCGCGTCGAGAACACGTTGAGGAGGGTGGCGAGCCCCGAGAGCAGGAAGGCGGGGGCGAGCGCCACCTGGATGATGTGGGCGATGCTCTCCGGATCGCCCGCCCCGGACATCGTGGACAGCATCGGCCTCAGGCCCGGGCGCTCCGCGCGCGCCGCCGCTCGCGGGAGATCAGGACGAGGTTGCGGACGTAGATGACGGTCGAGAGACCCTGGCCGATGATGATGACGGGCTCCTTGCGCACGAAACCGTAGACCAGGGTCATCAGCCCGCCGAGGATCGACAGGAACCAGAACGAGAGCGGCATGACGCTCTTGCCCGCCCGCTCGCTCGCCAGCCATTGCAGGATGAAGCGCGAGCCGAAGACGAGCTGCGCCGCGACGCCGAACACCAGCCAGAAATCGAAGCGGGTGACGAAGACCTCGTAGAAATAGGCCGGGAGATCCTCGGCGAGCTGGATCAGCATGGACTCACGGACCTCCGCTTCCGTCGCGCGCCGCTTCCGTCGCGGACGGTGCCGGGCGCCGCCGCCGGATCAGCCACCACACGCCGGCCATGTCGAGCAGCCCGACCCAGAGCCGGTCGAACATCCCGTATTTCGAGCGGCCGGTGAAGCGCGGCCGGTCGATCACGTCGCGATGGACGACGCCGAATCCCTCGCGGGTGACGAGGGCCGGCATGAAGCGGTGCAGCGCGTCGAAATAGGGCAGGCTTAGATAGACGTCGCGGCGAAACACCTTGAGCCCGCAGCCGGTGTCGCGGGTCGCGTCCTTCAGGATCTTGCCGCGCACGCCGTTGGCGATCTTGGACTGGAACCGCTTCCAGCGTCCCTTGCGCCCCACCCGCTGCCCCTGAGCGAGGCCGATGCCCGGACCGCCCTGATCGAGGGCGGCGTAGAGCGCCGGGATGAAGGACGGATCGTTCTGGCCGTCGCCGTCGAGCGTCGCGATCACGGGGGCGCGGGCGCGCAGCACGCCGCTGCGCACCGCCGCGCTCTGTCCGCCGCTGCGATCGTGCCGCACGATCCGCAGCCAGGGATGGCTGTGCTGCGCCCGAACGAGGGCCTCATGGGTGTCGTCGGTCGAGCCGTCATCGACGTAGACCACCTCGAACGGGCTCAAGGGCCCGCAGGCACTGCCGATCTCGGCGACCAGGGCCGCGATGTTGCCGGCCTCGTTCTTGACCGGCACCACGACCGAGAGACGCAAGGGGGACGGCGTCGTGCTCATGGGGCCGCATCCGGCAGAACGGCCCAGGCCGAGACCCCGACCAGCTTGCCGCCGTTGATGTTGAAACCGGTAACGCGCCCGACCGGTCGTGCCGCGGGGCCGCCCCCCGCCGGTGCGAAGCCGTCGGCGGACCGGTCCTCGACCAGGACGAGGCGGCAGCCGCCACCGTTGAGGAAGTCGCGCGCCTCCTCGGCCGAATTCAGCATGGCAAGGTCGGTCCCGAGCGTGAAGACGAGGCTCGGCTCGCGCAGGCCGAGCGAAGCCGTGCGCGGCGCCGCGCAGGGCAGGCCGTCGCGGATCGCGGCCAAGCGCGGGGCGAGCTTGAGGCTCTGCAGCACCGGCTGGGTCAGGCCGAACACGGCGGGCGAGACGGCGAGGGAGGCGAGGATGGCGAGCACCAGCGCGCCCTCCCCCGCGCCGCGGCGGAAGGCGGCGAGCGCGAGGCCGGCCAGCGCGCAGGCCACGACGAGCAGCGGCAGGGCGACGAGCGGCAGCGCGCCGTCGAGCCGCCACGCGGCGGCGCTGAGGCCCAGGGTCAGTCCCACCGGGATCAGCACGACGAGGCCTGCGGTCCAGAGCGCGCCGGGCCGGCGTGGATCGAGGGCGTTGCGGTGGAGCGCCAGCACCGTGAGGATCGCCACGGCCGGCATCAGCGGCAGGACGTAATGGGGAAGCTTCGTCGGCAGAGCCTCGAAGATCAGCCAAGCGGGCACGATCCAGGCGAGGAGCAGGGCGACCGCGTCCTCCCCCCGCTTCGCCCAGGCGAAGGGAATGGCCAGACACGCGAAGGCGGCGCCCGGCCAGAAGGTCGCGAAGAAGGCGATCGCGTAGGCGCCGGGCGGGCCCCAGTGCTTTTCCGCCGCGCCGCCGACCTTGCCCAGCATGTCCTTCCCGACCGCTTCGCCGAAGAAGGCGCCGCCGCTCTTCCAGGCGATGGCCAGGAACCACGGCGCCACGACGACGAGGATCAGGGCGAGGCCGAGCCGCGGGCGCAGGTCGAGGAGCCAGCGGGCCGAGCCCTCGCGCAGGCACAGGACCAGGGCAGCGAGCCCCACGAAGAACGGCACCATCGGCCCCTTGATCAGGATGCCGAGGGCGAGGCCGCCCCAGAAGATCGCGGCCGTGGCCGGCGTGGCGGGGCCGCGGCGCCGCTCCAGCCGGGCGCGGCCGAGCCAGCTGCGGGCGAGCGCACCGAAGCTGGCGACCGCGCAGGCGGTGAGCAACGCGTCGGTCTTGGCGAGCCGGGCTTCGGCCGAGAGCATCAGGCAGGCCCCGAACAGGGCGGCGGCGAGGAACGCCCCGCGCCGCGGCAGGAGCGCGAGCGCGGCCCAGTAGGTCAGCAGGACGGCAGCGAGGGCCCCGACCAGCGAGGGGATCCGATAGAGGCCGATGGTGGTGCGCGCGTCCGGGACGCCGAGGGCCTCGGCGGCGGCGACGGTGGCGGCCTGCGCCCAGTAGATGCCCACCGGCTTCTTGTGGCGCGCCTCCGCCTGGAAGCGGATATCGACGAAATCGCCCGTCTCCAGCATCTGCTTCGAGGCTTGGGCGAAGCGCGGCTCGTCCCGGTCCATCGGCTGGAGGGAGGCGATTCCGGGGAGGAAGCAGACGAGGCCGAGCAGGAGCAGCAGCGCGCAGGCGCGCCCGTGGCTCGCCGCACCGAGGGCGATCAGCCCGTCGGCGGCCCGCAGCAGGCCTGCGAGGGGGCCCGACGCCTCCGTCCGGTCGGATCCGGCGCCCGCCGTCATTCCTGCGCGTGTCATGGATGCGAGGCGCCCGCGCCGAGAAACGGGGGCGTCCGGGTCGGGCGGGGGGGAAGCGGCATCGACGGCTCGGGAGCGGACCTGCGTCGAGGCCGACGGATGGCCCCGCCCCGGCCGGGCGCCGTGTCGGTGATCCCGCAGGGATTGTCAAATTCCCCTGTCGCTTGTTCCCCTGTCGCTTGGCGCCCGCCGTTCCGATCGCCCTCGTCCGACGAACCGGCCATGCCCGCCGGCGAAGAGCGTTCCGTGCGCCCGCACACAAGTCTCCGGCCTGGGCAGGGCAAACATGCGCTGGGCGGGTAGCCGGCACGGAAGGCCGACCCTATATCCCGCTCATGGCAAATAACAGCGCAAACCCTTACACCCTCGAGATCGAAGCCTGCGAGCGCCCGGCGGGACACTTCACCTGGGCGATCCGGCGAAACGGCAAGCTCTTTCAGCGCGCTGACCGCGTGCAGACCACGGAAGAGGCGGCCGAGCGCAGCGGCCTCGCCGCTCTGGAAAAGCTTCTGAGCGGCCGCGAGCGCTGATCGGGCGGGCCGCCCGAGCGGCCCACCGCGCTCCACCCGACAATCCACGACGAACCGTGAAAGGCTCCCGGGTCCAACCCCCGCGGGGCCTTTTCCGTCGTTGATCGTGCGGAGGGCTCGGCTAAGGTCTCCTGAAAAGGGAGGCGACGCCGATGGCGCGCGAGACGATCTATGACCGGGATCTCGATCGGAATCCGGCCAATTACCAGCCGCTGACGCCGCTGACCTATCTCGACCGGGCCGCCCGGACCTTTCCGGACCGCGTTGCGGTGGTCCACGGGACGCTGCGCCGTTCCTATTCCGATCTCTACGCGCGCTGCCGGCGCCTCGCGGCGGCGCTCAAGGCCCGCGGCATCGGCCGGGGCGACACCGTGGCGGTGCTGCTCGCCAACACGCCCGCGATGATCGAGTGCCATTACGGCGTGCCGATGACGGGCGCGGTGCTCAACACGCTCAACACCCGCCTCGATGCCGAGGCCCTCGGCTTCTGTCTCGACCACGGCGAGGCCAAAATCCTCATCGTCGATCGTGAATTCTCGAAGCTCGCCCGCGGCGCGCTCGAGAAGGCCGAGGTGACGCCGTTCGTCATCGATTACGACGATCCGGAATTCACCGGCGACGGCTCCGCCCTCGGCGGGACCGATTACGAGGCCTTCCTGGCTGCCGGCGATCCCGACCACGACTGGGCGATGCCGGACGACGAGTGGGACGCGATCTCGCTCAACTACACCTCCGGCACCACGGGCGATCCGAAGGGAGTGGTCTACCATCACCGCGGCGCGGCCCTGCTCGCGCTCGGCAACGTCATCACGGCCGGCATGGGCCAGCACGCGGTCTATCTCTGGACCCTGCCGATGTTCCACTGCAACGGCTGGTGCTTCCCGTGGTCGCTCTCGGTGGTGGCCGGCACCCATGTCTGCCTGCGGCAGGTGCGGGCGGGCGCAATGTACGCGGCGCTCGCCGAGCACGGCGTGACGCATCTCTCCGGCGCGCCGATCGTGATGTCGACGCTGCTCAACGCCCCCGACGACCAGAAGCGGCCCCTCCCCCAGCGCGTTCACTTCCTGACTGCCGCCGCGCCGCCGCCCGAGGCGGTGCTCGCCGCCATGGGGGATGCCGGCTTCGACGTGACCCATCTCTACGGCCTCACCGAGACCTACGGTCCCGCGGTGGTCAATGCGTGGCACGAGGAATGGACCGACCTCCCCTCCGACGAGCGCGCGCGGAAGAAGGCCCGCCAGGGTGTGCGCTATCCCGTGCTGGAGGGGCTCGACGTGCGCGATCCCGAGAGCATGGAATCCCTGCCGGCCGACGGCCAGACCCTCGGCGAGGTGATGTTCCGCGGCAACGTGGTGATGCGCGGCTACCTGAAGAATCCCAAATCCACCCAGGCGGCCTTCGCGGGCGGTTGGTTCCGCTCCGGCGATCTTGGGGTGAAGCACCCGGACGGCTACATCCAGCTGAAGGACCGCTCGAAGGACATCATCATCTCGGGCGGCGAGAACATCTCCTCCATCGAGGTCGAGGACGCCCTGTTCAAGCACCCGGCGGTGGCCGCCGCCGCCGTCGTCGCCAAGCCCGACGAGAAATGGGGCGAGACACCCTGCGCCTTCGTCGAGCTGAAGGAGGGCAAGGACGTCTCGCCCGAGGACCTGATCGCGTGGTGCCGCGAGCGGCTCGCCCCCTACAAGCTGCCGCGCCACGTGGTGTTCGGGGAACTGCCCAAGACCTCGACGGGGAAGGTGCAGAAATTCATCCTGCGGGAGAAGGCGCGGGAGGGCTGAGGCCGCTTTACCCCCGCAGAGGCCGTGTAGCGACGTACTATAATGGAGTTTCTCGAACGGGCGCTTGCGACCGCGCGGGGCCTACCCTGAAGGTGCAATACGATGCAACGCTGTTGCTCGCCTTCATTGGCGACGATCCCCCTTAATTTACCAACTTACCTCGGACGAGGAGGCGAGCTAGTCAAATCCGATGCCGATGCCGAGGCGGCGCGCGGCGACCGCGCACTGACGAAGAAGTACGTGCCATGTCGGCGAAGCAATAAATGAGGCTCCCAACTGAGCACATAAGTTGACACATATTTATATCATGTAATGCAAGTTAATTGTTTATTGTTTCGAACAGAGAGGCTTGCTCTGTCGGCGATCTTGTTGGTATACTTTTGAAAGTGAGCCCCTTGATTGCGCCTATGTCGCGCACGGCACGAGTGACGTGATGAGTTGTGTTGATTTCTCGCCAAGTAGTACCATTACCGGGGCCTTCCCAGCCCTGCGCACATCGATAAATAAAATCGTCCGCTGACGAAAATTCTCGGCCAGCAAATTGGCCGCTATTAATTATTCGCATGCAAACTTGTCGCATTGCATCTTTTGCAGTACCTGTCGGTGATCCGCGTACTACAAGCCAGCTTGAAATTAAGGCATATCTATAGTGACGTATTGGAATACCGCCGCCATTTTTTTGAAATTTGATCTTTGAGCAGTCTGCTCCAAAATCTCCGAAGACAAGTCTGTCTGTCGAGCGCCCGTCGAGCTTGACCGCCTCTTGCCAAGCTAGCCATTCATTGCGAGGCACTACGAAAGAATTATTATCGCTCGCTGGATTCGTTGTAGGATAGTTGCTTCCCTGAAAAACTATGGATTGCCAGCGGCCAATTTCCTGTAGATCCTCCAGAACACTTTGTGCGATCTGGCCGACAATTTTTGGGGATGAAAAATCAGCCTCAGAGAAGTCCGATATTATAACGCATTCCTGCTCCGATATGCCCATAAGCGATAGGGATTTTGCGATATATGCTGCTGTATCGGCATCTACTTCATCAAATTTGATCCGTAGTACTGCCTTGATTGGCCCATCAGATAAAACTTTTCGAAAGCTTGCTGAGCGATTACTTAGCGCATCGCTTGGAGTAAGAACAGGAATCAGCTTTGCTCCAGCATGCTTCGCGACTTGAAATATGCGAGGAAGCCATTCCAGAGAAGTTTCTTCGCCAAATTCACTAAATAAGAATCTCGTATCGAGGAATGCATCACGGAGAGGCCAATGTTCAGCAATTTTTCGGCCTGTACCATAAATTATCTCCTCCTGAGTAAGCTGCCGTTGCTTCTCGGGGTCGATATCCTTGGGTGGCGGGACGATAAAGTGTGGTATGATTTTGTCTATAATGTCAGGCGCTAGGCGCTGTATCCCTCTTATCTCGCCTGCTTTGGCGCGGAGTGCAGGTACATATAAAAGATTTTTTGAATTAGACACAGTCTACCTCACTTGTTTTGGATCAGCTGGTTTCTTACTGTGCCCTTTCCGAGCAGATCTGAAAAGATTGTATAATTGTTTCGTTCTTTTTGAATCCTCCCAAAGACTATTGCTGAATTTATGTTCATTTCTCGAGCAAATTTTTCAATCGGACCAGTAGATTTTGATATGCGCGCGGGAGATCTCTTCCATTTTTCTTCGGGTATCAGCAAATTTGATGCAAACTCGTTTGCTTCAAGTTCTACTTCTTCTAAGCTTGGGCGCTCCACATCATCAAAAAAGCCAACATTTAGTCCAGAACGGTAATGCAGCAGTGCATGCCCAACTTCATGGAGAAGTGTAAACCAAAAATTATCTATCGTATCCCTTCTTAGCGTTAAGCCGATAACTGGGATGCCATCCACAAGAAAAGCAGCTCCATCGACTCGCATACCTGGGATCTGCCGTTCGGCGACAAGGACAATACCTTTGGTGAGCAGCATTTCACGCGCTTGAATAGGTCCGTCAGGCAGGTTGCTGAGATGTACGAGATCAATTAGCCAAGTTGCGTCTCCCATACAGTACTTAACTGTTTTATCACTGATTATGCGAGAAGCAATTCTCGCTACGCGCGATTTCCAGGCAACTAACAGCAAATCATCGGTGCGTGACTCTGTATTTAAACCTGTGCGCAATAGGGTTGGGGTGCCAAATTTTAAGATATGGTCTGTTACGTCTCGATGAAGATATGTAAAGCTCTCCTCATCGCTCGAATTTTTTAGAGTGTCGTCTAGCCATTGGTGTTCTCTCGCGTGTTTAAGTATTTTTTTCACATCAACCGCCGAAATGCTTTCGGCAACATTCCATCCGCTTAAAATCCAGCTTGATAAGTCGAGTTGCCACTGTAAGCCTAATACTGCTGCAACGCGCTGAAAGTTTCCAAGACTTATCGAGCGATACCGATCGGCCTCGTAACGTTGGATTTGCTGTTCTTTGAGACCGAGTTTACGTGCGAGATCTTTTTGCGTCAGATCACGGGCTATTCTTGCAACAATTAGTGAGAGTCCAGGATCGCGTCCGGCGCGCTTCTGTAAGTCTTTATAATCACCTTGCTTTGCAGTCTCGTAGGCATTGATTAAAGAGACTAGGTCCTGTCTCTGCCTACTATAGGATTTGTATAATGCGTTGACAACTTGGGGAGGGAGGCCTGCTTTGATGGGCTCAAATGTTTTTTCTGAGGAGAGGAGCCGATCAAATTCGGCCACTGCCGTACGGGCTGCCCTAGCTTCGCGTTCGTTGAGTACCACGTCCATGTTGATCATAGTTTCAGGGTACACAACAAAATGGTTGTGTCAAGTTGGGGCTTGGCGTGGGTTCATCTGATAGCTCCAGCGCGAGCCGGTAGGATGGCGCTTTCCTTCGGTGGTCGCTTATCGGCCATCGGTGCGGCTCCCGCAGACCGACGTATACTTACACGTTTCTTGCCTTTGCAGCCGTGCTCGGCTTCGTCCTCGCCCCGCCAGCACAGGCCCAGACTTCGGATCAGGCGTAATTGATCATGATGAGAACGCAGCCATCACTCTCTAGCTCCTCGCAGAGTGCTTCGCCCAGCTCTATCCGAAAGTGACGACCCTGCGGCGGGCGGAGTAATGTGGATCTGCGGCTCGGCCGACATGAACAACCTGGAACGAGCTGTATCCCGGGAACGCGTCGCTTAGTGATTGATGCGGCGCGCTGGTTCCTCTGCCGGGTATCTGTGAGACCGTAACTCATTAAACCGCGGGCAAGCCGTAGATTACGGCCCCAGTTCGATCTCTGCCTCGATGGTGCGCGGCCGGCGTCAGCCCACCCCGAGGCGGCGGGCCACGTCGATGATCGCGGACATGCGATAGGGCTTCATCACCAGCACGCTCTCGGCCACCTGCCGCGGCTGCTCGTTGCTGTATCCGGTCACGTAGATCACCGGCAGGTCGGGCTGTAACGCGCGGGCGCGCTCGGCGAGATCCCAGCCGTCGAGCTGGCCCGGCAGGCGGATGTCGGTGAACAGGAGATCGACCCGGGGCCGGGCGCGCAGCAGGTCGTAGGCCTGTTCCGCGGTGCCGGCGCAGAGCACGTCGTAGCCCGCATCCTCGAACTCCATGGAGACGGCGCTGAGGAGCATCTCCTCGTCCTCAACGACCAGCACGGTCCGCTTGTCGGACATGTCTCACGCTCCCCCCGGCCGTGCGCGGCCCTGTCTTCCTGCGATGCTCCGCCGGGCGGAGCGGCCCCCGGACCATCGTCCCGGAAGCTGGTGCCGGCCTGTCTCGTTGATGCCCGAATCGGCTCCGCCGCTGATCGTTCGCCGATCCCCCGCTCCGGCAGGGCTCAACCCGCCACCGCGAAGCCCGGCGCGAAGCCGAGGCCCGGGGCTTCAGCCCTGTCGGGAGCGGGCGCGGGCCGGGGCTCGGCGGGAAAGCACAGGCGCACCGTCGTCCCCCGCTCGCTCCCCGGCACGATGGCGGCCGACCCGCCCGATTGCTGGGCGAAGCCGAACACCTGGGAAAGGCCCAGGCCCGTGCCCTGCCCCAGCGGCTTGGTGGTGAAGAACGGCTCGAAGGCCCGCGCCTCCACCTCCGGCGGCATGCCGGTGCCGGTATCCGAGACCTCGACGCAGACGCCCGTCTGGCCCTGCGCCAGTCCCCCCTCCGGCAGCGGGCGGGTGCGGATCGTGAGGGTGCCGCCCTCCGGCATCGCGTCGCGGGCGTTGACCGCGAGGTTGAGGATCGCGTTCTCGAGCTGGTTCGGATCGATGACGAGCGGGGCGAGGCCGGGCGCGAAATCGGTTTCCAGCCGGATCTTGGCACCGATCGATCCGCGCAGGAGCTCGGCGAAGGAGCCAATCCGGGCGTTCACGTCGGTCCTGACCGGCGAGAGCGGGTGCTTGCGGGCGAAGGCCAGCAGCTTGTGGGTGACGGCGGCCCCCCGCTCCGCGCCCTGCATGGCATCGCGCAGGGGCGCCAGCAGCGGACTGTCGGCGGGCAGGCTGCGCTCCACCCGGTCGAGATTGATCAGCACCACGTTGAGGAGGTTGTTGAAGTCGTGGGCGACGCCGCCGGTGAGCTGGCCCACCGCCTCCATCTTCTGCGACTGGCGCAGCAATGCCTCGGTGCGCTGGCGCTCGGCATTGGCCTCCTTCAGCGCCGCGAGCGCGTGATCGCGCTCCGCGATGCGGGCCAGCAGCTCCTCGTTGGCGCTTCGCAGCTGCGTCGGTGAAGGCAGGCTGAGCGCCCGCGGCATCAGATACCACAATGCCACTGCCGTGCCGATGGAAGCTGCGGCGGTGAGGATCTTGACCATCGCCTCCAGCCCGTAATCGGGCACGTAGAGGGTCCAGATCGCCATCAGATGCGTGGCGCCGCAGGCGGTGATGAACACCGCGAACGACCAGAACACCCAGCCGAACACCACGTCCCGGCGGCGGGAGACGAAGGTCGCGAGCGCAACGGGAATCGAGAAATAGGCGAGCGCGATCACCGTGTCGGAGATGATGTGCGTCCAGATCAGCTCCGGTCGCCACAGTAGGCAGATGCCGTGCGGTGAGAGATTCTCGACCTCCCAGAGGCGCCGCAGACTGTCGAGCATCGACCCCTTCCCCGATAGGAACCGCGCCGGTCATTGGTGCCGCGCTCCGGCACGGTTGGCAATCCCGACCGATTCCACCCCTTCGGCGGAGGGCTTGACGCGTCCGTCCCGGCATTTTTGCGGCTTTGGTGGCCGCCACGATGCCTTTGACGGCGTTTCGGGACCATTTCCACCCCGTGGCGGCCCTGTCGCGGCGGGAAACGGCCTCTGGCGTCGATTAAGCCTTGCTTAACCATGCCGGCCCCAAACCGGACTGCGAATCGAGGGACAGCGCGGTGTCGGCGCATCGGGCGATCACGCGAGAGACACGATCCGGAGGGGGCGCCCTCCCGGCGACGCCTGTCGGCACGCCGCTTCGGCGGCTCGGCCTCGGCCCCCTGCTGGCGGCGACCGCCCGGCATCATCCCGATCGCATCGCGGTGGTCGACCCCGCCGACAAGCCGGCTTGGAGCGACCGCCCGGCCATCACTTGGACCTACGCCGCCGCCGCCGAGATCGTCGAGCGCCTCGCTCGGGGCCTGCGCGGCTGGCGCCTGCCCCCGGGCAGCCGGATCGGCCTGTGCCTGCCGGGCTCGGCCGAGAGCGTGCTGGCGATCCTCGCGGTCGAGGCGGCGGGCCACGTCGCCGTGCTGCTGCCCGTCTCCTGGGACGAGGAGCGCCTGCTCGCTGCCGCCCAGGGCGTCGGCTTGAGCGCGGTGCTGACCCAGGCCCGCCTGGGCGAAGCTGCCCCGGCCGAGCGGCTCTGCGCGGTCGCGGCCCGCTATTTCGGCCTGCGCTACCTTGCCGCCTTCGGCCCCGATGTGCCCGACGGGGTGATCAATCTCGACCGCTTCGTGCTCGATGGGCCGGCCGGACCGGCCCCGGACCGCCCGCCCGCCCCGGCGGGATTCGTCAGCTTCGCGGGCGGCGATCCCGACCGGCCGATCTTCCGCAGCGCCGAGGCCTTGGTCGCGGCGGCGGCGGCCCATCTCGTCGTCGCACGGGTCGCGCCGGGCGAGCGCATCCTCAGCCTGATCGCCCCGCACGACCTGCGCGGACTCGCCACCGGGCTCGCCGCCGCCATCGTGGCCGGGGCCACGCTCGAGGTCCTGCCGGTGTTCGACGGTGCCGCCTTCGCCACGGCCTTGCGCCGGCCCGGCCCGACGCATCTTGTCGCTCCGGCCTTCCTGGAAGACAATCTCGCCGGCCGCGACCTGCCGCCGAATCTGCGCTCGGCCACCTTCGTCCACCGGGCGCCGACGCGCTTGCCCGCGCGCAATCGGGCGCCGGGCGGGGTCCAGGCCCTGCGCCTCGACGCCGTGATCGATACGGTCGTGTTCGACGAGACGGCGCTGCTGTCCGGCCGCCGCGGCGGCCCCGGCGACGTCGCCGCCATCCTCGGCCGGCCCGACCGGCTCAGCCTCCCCGCCGGCCTTCTGGAGATTCGCCACGACGCGGGCGGGCGAATCACCTTCCGCGGTCAGGCCTCCACCGTCACGGCACTGCAGCGGGGATCCCTCCGCACTGCAAACCCCATGGATTGGCGCGAGACCCCCTACGCCGCGAATTTGTTCGCGGGACTGGCCACGGGGCTCGACGTGGCGGCTCTTCGAGCGGAGGCCGATGCTCTGGAAACAACTTTTTTTGCACCCGCGTGACGACCGCAGGCTGAGACTACGAACAGGGCGGCGGGAGCCTGCGTAATCCCAGCGAAAGATATGAATTATCAATCATTTATATGAGCGTATCGACGATGCTTTAACGCTGTCGTCAGATGGTGCGGCGCCGTTCATCACGCCTTCAACGCATCGGTTTCATGGTTCTCCCGTCTGCATGGCCGGCGAACCAATCGTGGCCATGTGGGTTATCCGGGGTGCCCCTTCACACGGGGTGCGACATGGGGTAACGCTTCATCTTATGGGTGCGCTGCAACAAGTGCTCGTCGTCGACGATGGCCATCGCGCCGTCGATCGTTCTCTCTCGGCCGACCTTGCGGGGCTCGGTTACGCGAGCGTCACAGCCTCGATCGAGGCCGCCGACGACGTTCTCGCTGTGATCGCCCGCCCGGCCGCGATCCTGTTTCATCTCTCCCGACAGGCCAGCCCGGAGATCGCGGCGCTCGCCGCACGCCTGCGCGAGCAGATGCGGGCCGGCGGCATCCCGGTGATCGACATGGACGATGCGGGGCCCCGCCCCGGCGCGCCGGTCGATCTCAAGAGCCGGATCGGTCCCTACGTGCTTAACGAGGCGGAGTTGTAGGCGCGTCCCATTACGGGATGGTGACGGGGCGGGCCGGGAGGTCCGCCTTTTTTGTATCGTCAGACCCCTGTCACGAAGCCAGGCTGATCTCGCTTTCGCGGACGGCCCTCTCGGCCGAGCCGGAGCGCATCCGGTAGGACGGCTCGCCGGTCGTATCGTCGGGCATCAGGCGGACGATCTCGCCGACCTCGCCGAACCCGAACCGTTCGTCGGTCTGGTGCGTGCGGGTGCGGCGGACGCGTTGGCCGAGCTTGAATTTGTGCGCCATCGGTCTCTCCGGATTAGGTCGCTGGAACGGGATGTCCGTGGACCGAAGATCGGTCCACGGGAGGAGGGGCCGGTTCAGCGACGCAGCTTGATCTTCGCCTTGCGGGCGGCGTAGCGCGCGTCGCGCTCTTCCTTCTGTTTGGCCTGGGCGAGACGGGCGCGCTCGGCCGCGGCCTCGATCTCGGCGGCCTTGCGGGCGACTTCCGCCGCGCGCTCGGCGGCCACCGCCGCAGCCTGCCGCTCGGCTTCGAGCCGCCGTTGCGTCTCGCGCTCCTGGATCCGCTCCTCGCGGGCGGCGGCAATGGCGCGGCGCTCGGCCTGACGGGCCTGCACGACCGGGTCGTCCTGGGTCGGGCGGGCGCGGAAGCGGGCCAGCATCGCCTCGCGGGCGGAGGCCGCAGTCTGACGACGGTCGTCGAAGGAATTCTGTTTGGTGAAGCTCACGTAGCGTCCTTGATCGGCCGGGCTCCCGATGAGGGCCGCGGCGAAAACGGGTGGAGAATGCGAGAAGCCGCCCCGGGGTGGAGCGGCTTCGATATCAGGCGTCTGGGGCGCGGATCACGCGACCTGAAGCTGGCCCGCCGACTGCTTGCCGGAGCGGCGATCCGTCTCCATCACGTAGGAGACCTTCTGGCCTTCGGCGAGGCCGCGCAGACCGGCGCGCTCGACGGCGGAGATGTGGACGAAGACGTCCTTCGAGCCGTCCTCAGGCTGAATGAAGCCGAAGCCCTTCTGATCGTTGAACCACTTGACAGTGCCGGTATTCATGAACGTTCCTTGACTCCGCAGGATGCAGGCAGAGAACCCCATGCGCCGTGAGGCGCCGGGCTCATACAATCGATCGATGACGAAGGAAAAAGAGAACCGCCCTGCGGAGGCGTCACGGCCCAGAGAATCCGGCCTCGTATCGATAAAAAGGACCATGCGCCCCGAATGAAAATTTAGCAAGGCGCGATTTTTATTGGATGATTTTTGAGAGAAATCCGTTTCAGCGACACGGATAAGCCGTGAGGAAGCGGGCCGTATCGTCCGATACTATTTCCCACACCGTGCGCACCCGTGGCTCACGCCCGTCGGGGGCCGCGAGCGGACCTTCGAACGTGAGTCGGGGGAGGCCGATCGGCGGCGTCATGAGCCGGCCTTGCGTGTTGAGCCAGGGATGCGCAGCGAGGGCGGCGGCGAACGCTTCCGGCGCCGACGGAGAGAAGCCGAAATTCAGAAAGAACTTCGCCTTGGGCCCACCCACCGGGTGATTGATGTCCAGCAAGTATTTGACGAGCTTGTCTTCCGCGACCTGCCAGAGGCTTGGCCAGGGATGTGCACTCAAGCGGTGGCGCGCTCGATGAGGCGGAGGGAGGCGCCGTGCACGGTCGCCAGTGAGCCGAGCGGTTCGGCAAACTCGACCACGTAGGCCACGCCGTCCCGGTAGACGCTGAGCACGATGCCCTCGCTGCCTGCCGGCATCGTCGCCCCGTCATCGGTCGCAGCGTCGGCCGTCAACTGCACGCGGTCGAGATCGCGGAAGGTGTCGAGCGGCGCGGCTTGCCGGAAATGGTAGAACGCTTCGCGTGTCATGTGCGTCCCCTCCTGGCGACCACGCCCTCAACGTACATCGCGGCTGAACGCTGACAAGGCGCCCGCGCGCCTCGACGGACCCGTGGGAGCCCCCGTGCCTCGTCCGGAAGCCTGTTCGGCCAGCTCGTCCAACCCGAACCCCTCACCTTGAGGTGCCGCGAAGCGGGCTCGAAGGAGGAGAATTCAGCTAAAACAGCGTGAGGCGCCTCACGCCGCCTTCTTCTTCACCCGGCCCGCGATGGTCACGAGCCCGCGCATGATCTGCGTCGTCACCTTCAGACGTTCGGGGATGGTGTCGAGTTCGCGGATGAACACCACGCTCATATCGGGCCGGACCTTGGCGAAGGAGCCCTGCTCCACGACCATGGCGGCGAGACCCTGCGGGTTGGCGAAGGATTTGCCGCGGAAATGGACCACCACGCCCTTCGGGCCGGCCTCCACCTTCTCGACATTCGCGTCGCGGCACAGGATCTTGATGGTCACGATCTTGAGGAGCTGCTCCACCTCCGGCGGCAACGGGCCGAAGCGGTCGATCAGTTCGGCGCCGAAGCTCTCCATCTCGGCGTCGTTCTCGATGGTCGAGAGACGCCGGTAGAGGCCCAGCCGCACCGTCAGGTCCTCGACGTAATCCTCGGGGATGGTGACCGGCGCGCCGAGCGCGATGGTCGGCGACCATGCCTCTTCCTGCGGCTCCTCGATGCCGGCCTTGAGCGCCGTGACGGCGTCCTCCAGCATCTGCTGGTAGAGTTCGTAGCCGACCTCCTTGATATGGCCGGACTGGGCGTCGCCCAGAAGATTGCCGGCGCCGCGGATGTCGAGATCGTGGGACGCCAGCTGGAAGCCGGCACCGAGCGTATCGAGGCTCTGAAGCACCTTGAGGCGCTGCTCGGCCTGGGCGGTGAGCTGGCGGTTGGCCGGGGTCGTGAACAGGGCGTAGGCCCGCGCCTTGGAGCGGCCGACGCGCCCGCGCAGCTGATAGAGCGCGGCCAATCCGAACATGTCGGCCCGGTGGACGATCAGCGTGTTGGCGGTCGGGATGTCGAGGCCGGATTCGACGATGGTCGTCGAGAGCAGCACGTCGTACTTGCCCTCGTAGAAGGCGGTCATCACGTCCTCGAGCTGCCCGGCGGCCATCTGGCCGTGGGCGACCGCCACCGTGGTCTCGGGCATCTCGGTATCGAGGAAGCGCTTGACCTCCGCCAAGTCCTCGATGCGCGGCACGACGTAGAAGGACTGGCCGCCGCGATAGCGCTCGCGCAGCAGCGCTTCGCGGATCAGCAGCGGATCGAACGGCGTCACGAAGGTGCGCACCGCCAAGCGGTCCACCGGGGGCGTCGCGATGATCGAGAGTTCGCGGACCCCAGTCATGGCGAGCTGGAGCGTGCGCGGGATCGGCGTCGCCGAGAGCGTCAGAACGTGCACGTCCGCCTGGAGCGCCTTGAGCCGCTCCTTGTGGGCCACGCCGAAATGCTGCTCCTCGTCGACGATGATCAGGCCGAGATCCTTGAAGGCGACGTTCTTGGCGAGCAGCGCGTGGGTGCCGACCACGATGTCGATCTTGCCCTCGGCGAGTCCCGCCCGGTTCTGGCGCTGATCCCCCGCCGAGACGAAGCGCGAGAGTTGCGCGATGTTGATCGGCAGGCCTTTGAAGCGCTCGACAAACGTACGAAAATGCTGGCGGGCGAGCAGCGTGGTCGGCACCACCACCGCCACCTGCTTGCCGGAGATCGCGGCGGCGAAGGCCGCGCGGAGCGCCACCTCGGTCTTGCCGAAGCCGACATCGCCGCAGACGAGGCGGTCCATCGGGCGGCCGGCATTGAGGTCGTCCAGCACCGCGTCGATGGCGTTGGCCTGATCCTCGGTCTCCTGGAAGGCGAAGCGGGCGGCGAATTCCTCGTAGAGGCCCTCCGGCGCCCTGAGGCTCGGCGCGGGCTTCACGAAGCGGGCGGCGGCGACCTTGATGAGCTCGCCCGCCATCTCGAGGATGCGGCGCTTCATCTTGGCCTTGCGGGCCTGCCACGCCCCGCCGCCGAGGCGGTCGAGCGCGACCTCCGAATCCTCCGAGCCGTAGCGGGTCAGGAGTTCGATGTTCTCCACCGGCAGGAGCAGCAGGCCGCCGGTATATTGCAGCTCCAGGCAATCGTGCGGGGCGCCCGCCGCCGTCACGGTCTTGAGGCCGACGAAGCGGCCGATGCCGTGATCGGAATGGACCACGAGATCGCCGGGCTGCAGCGCCTGGACTTCGAGGATGATGTCCTGGGGCCGCTTCGCCTTGCGCTTCTGGCGCACCAGCCGGTCGCCGAGGATGTCGCCCTCGGCGATCACCGCGAGCCGGTCGATGACGAAGCCGGATTCCAGCCCCCAGACCGCCACCGCCACGTCGGTGCCACGCTTGAGCGCGTTGACCGCCGTCAGCGTGTTGATCTCGATCGGCTTCTTCAGGCCGTGGTCGGTCAGCACGCCGCAGAGCCGGTCGCGCGAGCCGTCGGACCAGGATCCCAGGATCACGTGATGCCCGGACGCCTGCAGCTCGCGGACATGCGCGACGACGGCGTCGAACACGCTCGTGGCCTCCTCCGCCCGCTCGGGCGCGAAGCTTCGTCCGGCTTTGGCGCCACAATCGATCACCGCGCGCGCGTCCGAGTCGGGCTGGGCGAAGGGGGTCAGGCGCATGACCGTGCCGGCCTCGACCTTGGCCTTCCACTCGTTCGGCGTGAGGTAGAGGGCGCGGGGCGGCAGCGGCTTGTAGGGGGCGACGCCCGCCTGCGGGGTCTTGAGGGCGGATTCCCGGGCCAGGAAATAGTCCTGGATCAGGGCGAGCCGCTCGGACGCCGCCTCCTCGACCTGCGCGTCGAACACCATCGGCACGTCGCCGAGATAGTCGAACAGCGTGTCGAGCCCGTCGTAGAAGAGCGGCATCCAGTGTTCGAGGCCGGCATAGCGGCGGCCCTCGCTCACGGTCTCGTAGAGCCGGTCGTCGCGGTTCGCCGCGCCGAAGCTCGTGAGATAGCCTTGCCGGAAGCGCCGGATCGTCTCGGTGGTAAGCTGCACCTCGCTCATCGGCACGAGGTCGAGGGAGCGCAAGGAGCCCACGGTCCGCTGCGTCTCGGGATCGAACGCGCGGATCGATTCGAGGGTATCCCCGAAGAAGTCGAGGCGGATCGGGTTCGGCAGGCCGGGCGGCGACAGGTCGAGAATGCCGCCGCGCACGGCGTATTCGCCGGTGTCGCGCACCGTCCCCGTGCGCAGAAACCCGTTGGCCTCGACCCAGGCCACGACCTTGTCCATCGGCACCACGTTGCCGATCGCCGCCGAGAAGGTCTCGACCGCGACCCGGGCCCGCGGCGGCACCCGCTGCACCAGGGCGTTGACGGTGGTGCAGAGGATGCGCGGCTTCTCCTCCGAGGAGCGCGAGCGGGTCAGCCGCGACAGAGCCGTCATCCGCTGGGCCGCAATGGCGCCGTTCGGGGAGACGCGGTCGTAGGGCTGGCAATCCCAGGCCGGGAAACTCATCGCCTCGATCTCGGGGGCGACGAATTTCAACGCGGTCTGGAACGCGTTGGACCGGCCGGAATCGCGGGCGACATGCACCAGCACCGCCGGGCCTTCGAAACTCCCCGAGAGCGCGCGGGCGAGATCGGCGACGACCAGCGCGTCGAACCCGTCGGGTACGGAGGCGAGCGTCGGGCTGTCGCCGCGTTTGATCGCGTCGAGCGCCTTGGTCAGCGGCGCCGATTTCGGCAGCGCGAAGCGGGCGGTCTGCGGCTTCGGCGCTGCGGCGGGGGGCTTGGGCTGGGGCTTGGCCATCGGGGGGAACAGTTCAGGAAGACGGATCGGGACAGGCGCCGGGGGGATCGCTCTCGACCCAAACCAGTCCCCTCGGCCCAAGGTCCCGCGCAGCGGCCTCGAAGAAGGTTTCCGGAACCCGCGCGATCCCTGGAGCCCTCCTTCGAGGCCCGCTCAAGCGGGCACCTCAGGATGAGGGTGATGGATGGGACGAAGACTCGGCTCTCGCCTCAGTTATGGATCGGCGCGTCGTGCTTATGAAACGCCCGGAGGCGGCGATAGACCGGCGTGTCGTAATTCTCCGGCGTCGCGTCCTCGCCGGTGAGCCAGCGGAACAGGTCGCGGTCCGGTACTTCGATCAGCGCCTCGAACTGCGTCAATTCCTCGTCCGACAGATCGCCGATCTCGGCATCGGCGAAACGGCCCATGATGAGATCCATCTCGCGGATGCCCCGGTGCCACGCCCGGAACAGGGTGCGGCGGCGGCGCGGGTCGAGGTCGGCGCTGGAGCGTGTGGTGCCGGACATGGAGAGGATTCCCTCCGAGATGGCTCTCGTGGTGATGACAGGCATGTAGAGGGCCGATCGCCGCCCGGCAAACGGTGCGTGCGCATGATGCCATCTGCGCAGATCCGATGAAACGCGGTATCGTGGCGCCCGCGGCCCGTTCCAGAAGCCTCGCTCCCACCCACGCCCTCATCCTGAGGTGCCGGCGCGACAGCGGCGGCCTCGAAGGAGGGCTCCAGGAATCGCTGAGCGAACCGGAGCCCTCCTTCGAGGCCGCTACGCGGCACCTCAGGATGAGGGGGTTGGATGGGAGGGCCGTTGCCGTCGTTCTCTCGCGCCCGAAAGGCCCATGAACTCGGAATCCGAACAGGCCCTCGCATTCGATCCGGGCCCCGCCCCGCCCCAGCGGGACGACGCCCCGTCTTTGCGCCCGAGCATCCTCGATCCGCTCTTCGCCCCCGCCCGCGGCCTGCCCGGCGTCGGCCCGAAGATCGCGCCGCTCATTGAGAAGCTGCTCGGCTCGGAGGAGCGCCCGGCCCGGGTCGCCGACCTCCTGTTCCACCTGCCCCAGAGCGGCGTCGCCCGGCCGCTCTGCGGCTCGATCCGCGACGCGCCGACCGGCGAGCCGGTGACGCTCGGCGTCACGGTGGTGGCGCATCGCCCGCCGGGTCTGGGCAAGCGCGCCTTCCGCGTGCTGGTCGAGGACGGGACCGGCGACATCAGCCTCGTCTTCTTCGGCATGCCGAAGGGGCGCATCGACAAGATGCTGCCCCTCGGGAGCCACCGCTACGTCTCCGGCCGGATCGACCTGTGGGACGGCACGCGGCAGATGGTGCATCCCTCCCGCATCCTCGATGAGGCGGGTCTGGCCAGCCTGCCCGCCGTCGAGCCGATCTACGGGGCGACCGAGGGTCTGACTTCGCGGTTGATCGGCAAGATCGTCCACGGCGCGCTGGAGCGGCTGCCGGTGCTGCCGGAATGGCAGGATCCGGCCTTCCTCGCCCGCAACCGCTTCCCGGCCTTCGCCGAGGCTCTCCGGATCGAGCACCGCCCGGAGGAGGCACCGCCGCCGCCGCGGGAGGGCGAGACCGTGCCGCCGAGCCCGTCCCGGCGGCGGCTGGCCTACGACGAACTGCTCGCCTCCCAGCTCGCCCTCGCCCTGCTGCGCGCCCGCCAGCGCCGCAAGCCCGGCCGGGTCAATGCCGGCGACGGGCATCTGAAGGCGCGGATCGAGGCCGCCCTGCCCTTCGCGCTGACCGGCGCGCAGGCGCGCGCCGTGGAAGAGATCCGCGGCGACATGGCCGCCGACCGGCGCATGCTGCGCCTGCTCCAGGGCGATGTCGGCTCGGGCAAGACCGCGGTCGCCCTGCTCGCCATGGCCTCCGCCGTCGAGGCCGGCCGGCAGGCCGCCCTGATGGCCCCGACCGAGATCCTGGCGCGGCAGCATTTCGAGCGTCTGGTGCCGCTCGCGGAGGGCTTGCGCCTGCGGCTGCTCACCGGGCGCGACCGGGCCTCCGAGCGCCGGGCGACGCTCGCGGACCTGGCGGCGGGTAACATCGACATCGTGGTCGGCACCCACGCCCTGTTCCAGGACGCGGTGGCCTTCCGCGATCTCGGCCTCGCGGTGGTCGACGAGCAGCATCGCTTCGGCGTCCACCAGCGCCTCGCCCTCGGGGCCAAGGGCGAGGCGGTCGACATCCTGGTGATGACGGCAACCCCGATCCCGCGCACCCTCGCCCTCACCTTCTTCGGCGACATGGACGTGTCGGTGCTCGACGAGAAGCCCGCCGGGCGCCAGCCGATCAAGACGATCACGATCCCGGTCGAGCGCATCGGCGACGTGGTGGAGGGGCTTCAGCGGGCGCTGCAATCGGGCGACCGGGTCTACTGGATCTGCCCGCTCGTGGCGGAATCCGAATTCGTCGACCTCGCGGCGGCCGAGGAGCGGTTCGAGGACCTGAAGAAGCATTTCGGCGAGGGCGTCGGCCTGATCCACGGCAAGATGCCGGGGCCGGAGAAGGACGCGGCGATGGAGGCCTTCGCGACGGGGCGCACCCGCGTGCTGGTCTCCACCACCGTGGTCGAGGTCGGCGTGGACGTGCCCGAGGCCACCATCATGGTGATCGAGCATGCGGAGCGCTTCGGTCTCGCCCAGCTCCACCAGCTGCGCGGCCGGGTCGGGCGCGGGTCGAAGGCCTCGTCCTGCCTGCTGCTCTATCGCGGGCCGCTGGGGCAGGTGTCCAAGGCCCGCCTGGAGATGATGCGGGCGAGCGAGGACGGTTTTCGGATCGCCGAGGAGGATCTGCGCCTGCGCGGCGAGGGCGAGGTTCTCGGCACCCGCCAATCCGGCATGGCGGCCTTCCGCCTCGCCCGGCTCGAGAGCGACGGCGCTCTATTGGAAGCGGCCCGCGACGATGCCCGGCTGATCGTCGAGCGGGATCCGCGCCTGCGGAGCGAGCGCGGCCAAGCCCTCCGGGTGCTGCTCTACCTGTTCGAGCGCGAGGCGGCGATCCGGTTGATCGGGGCCGGGTGAGTCGCTCGCAGGCGTTCAGGCTCGTTCAGGAAACCGTCCGGATCCGTTCAGTTTCGTTCAGAAAGGAGCGAAATCGAACGGCGCGTTCAGAAAAATGCGCGCCACCGGAGCGATCCGCAAAATGCCGCAAACTCAGCGAGTGAATTGGTATTTGCTAAGTGATTGCAAGTACTTATCCGGACGTCTCAATGCTCCGGCTAAGCTTGGCGGTGACCCGCAAATTGGAGGATACCTTGTATCTGCCCCAATTGCCCCTTAACTGGAGATGAACAAACGGCCTCGTAGACCGGGGTGCCACTGGAAAGAAGGAGGGTCGCCATGTCGATCGCACCGTTCCAACGCCTGCCGGGTTCCTCCGAGAATTGGGGAGCCGATACCCTCTCCGTCGAACCCTGGCTGATGCCGATCAGCGATCACGCGACGCGCGACGAGACGACGACGGACGCGCTCATCAGCGCGGTGAAGCAGTCCTCACGTCGGTTCTGGATCGCCGCCAACGCCCTCTGCGCCGTGCTGGCGCTGTTGCTCACGGCTCAGGTCGCGACCGACTGGAACAGCCCGGTCGCCCGTCCGGCCACCGGCCAGGTTGCCGACGCGTCGCCGCCGACCCTGGCCGTCGAGAAGGCCTCGCTGCAGCACTGACCGGCCGAACGAACGCTCGTTCGGATCTCTCGTCTGATCACCCGTCTTGGCGCGCCGGCTCCCGGCGCGCCTTTTCCATGTCCGGCCCCTGCGTCTGCCGCAGGGACGCCGCCATGGCGTTGAGCCGGGCCTGAGGATCCTCGGGCTGGATCACGCCCGCCGACATCACCAGCTTGGCCGCGTCGTCCACGCTGATGGCGACCTCCACGATCTCGGAGCGCGGCAGGTAGAAGAAGAACCCTGTAGTCGGATTCGGCGCGCAGGGCAGGAACACGCCGACATAATCGTGCGCGCCGCCCTCCTTCGCGTGGAGCGCGTCCCGCACCTCGGTCGCCGCCGGGGCGGAGAGGAACACCACCGACCACGTGCCCTTCACCGGGAACTCGACGAGGCCGACGGTGCGGAACGACGTGCCGTTGGCCGAGAACAGGGTCTCGAAGATCTGCCGCAGGCCCCGGTAGAGCCCGGAGATCACCGGCGTGCGGGCGAGCAGCACCTCGCCGAACTCCACCACCGAGCGCCCGACGAGGTTGGCGGTGAGGAAGCCCAGCAGCGTCACCGCGACGAAGGCGATAACGAGGCCGAGCCCGGGGATCGAGAACGGCAGGTAATGGTCCGGCAGGTAGCTGGCCGGCACCAGCGGCTTCACCCAGCCGTCGATGAGGGCGATGAACCACCACGTGATGTAGATCGTGATCGCGAGGGGGCCCGCGACGATGATGCCGGTGAGGAAGTAGGTCCGCAGGCGCCCGCGGGCGCTGACGCGCTTCTTGGAAGGAGCGCCGTCCGGGGCCTCGGGGATCGGCGACAGGGTGGGCGCCACGCATGCACCTCGGGCGACGGAGCCTGAGACCGACGGGCTTTCCCCGCCGCCTCGGGGCAGAGACGTAGCCGTTGGGATCGAACGGCTCAAGGCTGAAACGCCCCGGTCAAGGCGGCGCCCGCCCGGCGTAAATCATCGCGGGAGAGTTGATGGCGCGCGAGGCGACTTGATCGGGGCCGACCGGCGCATAACTCGGCCGTGGGCCCGAGAGGCCTGAGTAAACGGAGGAAATGCCATGCACGTCACCATCGAGCAGGCCGAGAAGGCGATCGCGGCCGCCCGCGCCAAGGCGGTGGAACTCGGTACGCAGATGTGCATCGCGGTCGTCGATTCCGGCGGCAACCTCAAGGCCTTCCACCGCATGGACGGCGCCTGGGTCGGCTCCATCGACATCGCGCAGAAGAAGGCCAAGACCGCCGTGTTCTTCGGCATGAAGACCGGTGCCATCGGCCAGCTGTCGCAGCCGGGCGGCTCGCTCTACGGCATCGAGCACTCGAATGAAGGCCTCATCACCTTCCCCGGCGGCATCCCGATCGTCGATTCCGACGGCGAGATGTCCGGGGCCATCGGCGTCAGCGGCTCCTCGGTGGAGAACGACGACGCCGTGGCCCTGGCCGGTGCGCAGGTGATCGGCGACACGGAACTGCCGGATCACCCCTGGCGGACGTGATCGCCGGAAAGGCGAGCGACGGCGCCTGTCCGGCGCCGTCGTGCGGGGACCTACTCGACCGTCACGGACTTCGCGAGGTTGCGCGGCTGGTCGACGTCTTTCCCCATGAAAACGGCGGTGTGATAGGCGATCAGCTGCACCGGCACCGCGTAGACGATCGGCGCCACCACCGGGTCCATGTCCGGCATGGTCAGCGTCGCCAGCGTGTCGAGGCCCGCCGCCGCCGCGCCGCGGGCATCGCCCACCAGGATGATCCGGCCGCCGCGGGCGGCGACCTCCTGCATGTTCGACACCGTCTTCTCGAAGATCGCGTCGTGGGGGGCGATGACGATCACCGGCACGCTCTCGTCGATCAGCGCGATGGGGCCGTGCTTGAGCTCGCCCGCCGCGTAACCTTCGGCGTGGATGTAGCTGATTTCCTTCAGCTTCAGCGCGCCCTCCAGCGCCATCGGGTAGCTGGTGCCGCGGCCGAGATAGAGCACGTCGCGGGCCTTGGCGATCTCGCGGGCGAGGGTCTCGACCTGCGGCTCCAGCGTGACCGATTCCGCCATCAGCCCCGGCACGGTGATCAGGGCATCGACGAGCGCGCGCTCGCGGGCGGCGTCGATGGTCCCCCGGGCGCGGCCCGCCGCGATGGCGAGGCAGAGCAGCACGGTGAGCTGGCAGGAGAAGGCTTTTGTGGACGCCACGCCGATCTCGGGGCCGGCAAGCGTCGGCATCACGGCGGAGGATTCCCGCGCGATGGTCGAGGTCGGCACGTTGACGACGCTGAGGGTGTGCTGGCCCTGGGCCTTGGCGTAGCGCAGCGAGGCCAGCGTGTCGGCGGTCTCGCCCGATTGCGAGATGACGAGCGTCAGCCCGCCCGCCTCCAGCGGCGGCTCGCGGTAGCGGGTCTCGGAGGCGACGTCGATCTCGACCGGCAGGCGCGCCAGGGTCTCGAACCAGTACTTGGCCACCAGCCCGGCATAGAAGGCGGTGCCGCAGGCGGTGATCGACAGGCGCGAGAGCTTGGCGAAGTCGAAGGGCAAGGCGCCGGGCAGCGCGATGCGGCCTCCCGCCATGTCGACGTAGTGGGCGAGCGTGCGCCCGACGACCTCCGGCTGCTCGTGGATCTCCTTCGCCATGAAGTGGCGGTGATTGCCCTTGTCGACGAGGAAGGCCTGCGTCGCGATGCGCTGGCGCGGGCGCTTCACGACCTGCCCTTCGATGTCGCGGATCTCGGCGCCGTCGCGGGTCAGGATCGCCCAGTCGCCCTCTTCGAGATAGGTGATCTCGTCGGTGAAGGGGGCGAGCGCCAGCGCGTCGGAGCCGAGATAGGTCTCGCCCCGCCCGAAGCCGATGGCGAGCGGCGCGCCGTGGCGGGCGCCGATGAGGAAATCCTCCTGCCCCGCGAACAGGAAGCCCAGCGCGAAGGCGCCGCGCAGGCGCGGCAGGGCCTCGGCGACGGCCTCCACCGGCCCGAGACCCTGCGCCATCAGGTGGTTGACGAGCTGCGCGACGACCTCGGTGTCGGTCTCGGTCTCGAAGCGCGCGCCCGTGGCTTCGAGCTCGCTCTTCAACTCGCGAAAATTCTCGATGATGCCGTTATGGACCACCGCCAGGCGCTCGGTGGCGTGCGGGTGGGCGTTGGTCTCGTTGGGGCGGCCATGCGTCGCCCAGCGGGTATGGCCGATGCCGATGGCCCCCGTGAGCGGTGCCTGGGACAGCTTGATCTGCAGGTTCGCGAGCTTGCCCTCGGCGCGGCGACGCTCCAGCCGGCCATGCTCCAGCGTGGCGACGCCGGCGGAATCGTAGCCGCGATACTCAAGCCGCCGCAGCGCCTCGATCATCGCGTCCGCGACCGCCTCGCGCCCGATGATGCCGACGATTCCGCACATGACCCGATCCTTACGCCGTCCGGCCGGAAATGCGCCCGACGTCCCGAAACGGGATGTCGCCCCATCCGCCTTGCCGCAGAGCAAAGGACGGGCCGGGGAACAGCGCGCGACCGGGCTTGTATCGGATCGCGGCGGCACAAGGCCAGCGCTTGCTTTCCGGTCGGCGGTCGTGTCCCGCCCTGGGGGCCTCGCGGCCCGGCCGTCCCTCGACGAGACGCCCCGGACGGTGCCGCGGGTCCCCTGTCCGTGGCGCGTTTCGGACCCGGCCCTACGGCGCCCCCGCCGGATCCGGGCGCTGACCCCGTGCGCTCAGCCCCGCTTCCCGTCCTTGGACGCCTTGGCCGCCTTCAATGTCTCGCGCAGGACGCGGGCCGCGCCCTCGCGGGTGGTCTGGCGGCCGCGGGCCAGGGCCAGGGCCTCGGCGGGCACGCTGCGGGTGATGACCGAACCGGCGCCGACCAGCGCGCCGTCGCCGATGGTGACGGGCGCGACCAGGGCGGAGTTCGAGCCGATGAAGGCGCCCGCGCCGATCACCGTCCGGTGCTTCGACACGCCGTCGTAATTGCAGGTGATGGTGCCGGCGCCGATATTGGCGCCCGCCCCCACCTCGGCATCGCCGAGATAGGTCAGGTGCGAGGCCTTGGCCCCCGCCCGCAGGGTCGCGTTCTTGACCTCGACGAAATTGCCGAGATGGACGCCCGCCTCCAGCACCGCGCCGCCGCGCAGGCGCACATGGGGGCCGATATCGGCGCCCTCCATCAACCGGGCGTCGTGCAGGTGCGAGAAGGCGCGGATGACGCAGCCGTCGCCGACGACGACGCCGGGGCCGAACACGCAATGCGGCTCCACCGTCACGTCGCGGCCGATCACCGTATCGGCACTCAGGAACACCGTCTCGGGGGCGACGAGCGTCGCGCCGCCGAGCTGGGCCGCGCGGCGCAGGCGGGCCTGGATCGTGGCCTCGGCCACGGAGAGCTGAACCCGGTCGTTGACGCCGAGCGCCTCGTCCTCGGACACGTTCACCACGGCGACGGAGAGCCCGTCGGCCACAGCCAGCGCGACGGCGTCGGTGAGGTAGTATTCGCGGTTGGCGTTGTCGTTGCCGATGCGCCCGAGCAGCGACAGCGCGTGCGTGCCCGACAGCGCCATCAGCCCGGCATTGGACAGGCGCACCGCCCGCTCGGCCTCGCTCGCATCCTTCTCCTCGCGGATCGCCACGACGCGGCCGTTCTCGGTCAGCACCCGCCCGTAGCCCGTCGGGTCGGCGGCCTCGAAGGCCAGCACCGCCACCGCCGCGCCCGCGCGCAGGGGCGCGCGCAGCCGGGCATAGGTCTCGGCCGTGATCAGCGGCGTGTCCCCGAAGGCCACCAGCACGTCCGCTCTCTCGCGGGCCCCCTCACCCTCCAGCGCGTCGCGGGCGGCGAGCACGGCATGGGCCGTGCCGAGGCGCTCGGCCTGGGGATGGGTGCTGGCGCCGGGCGCCATGCGGGCGACCTCGTCCGCCACGTCGGCGCGACCGGGCTCGACCACCACGGCGAGGCGGGCGGCGCCCGCCTCCTGCACGGCGGCGAGCACGTGGCCCAGCATCGAGCGGTTCGCCAGAGCGTGC
The DNA here is from genome assembly GCF_022179765.1 of Methylorubrum suomiense. GTDB lineage: Bacteria > Pseudomonadota > Alphaproteobacteria > Rhizobiales > Beijerinckiaceae > Methylobacterium > Methylobacterium suomiense. The sequence continues at coordinate 274,347 of NZ_BPRE01000003.1, forward strand.
AGCACCTTGGGCCGATCGGAGCGCATCCGCGTGCCCTTCCCGGCGGCGAGCACCACCGCGGTGAAGCCGCCCCCCGCCGTGCCGTGATCCGCGCTCATCCGATCGGTCCTCCGTCGCTGGCCTTGCTGGGGGCCTCATCGGCCGCCCCAAGACCGGGGCGGTGTAGCCGATCGTGGGCCGGGCGCGAAGGCCGGGGCCGGCCCGTCCGTCGCTGACATTTGCCTGACATCCGCCGTCAGGCTCGTGGGGGGCGCGCAGGCCTATCGAGGCGGTGTCGTTCCGACCCTTCAGGAGCTTTCGATGACCCGACTGTCCATGACCAGAACCCTCGGAGGCCTCTTCGCCGGCGGCCTGCTCGCCGCCGGCCTGCTGAGCGCGCCGGCGCGCGCCGATGACCGACCGGGGGCCGATTGGATGCCGATCGAGGGGGCGGTGCGCGCCCTCGAACAGGCCGGTTACGCCGATGTGCGCGGCCTCGAGGCCGATGACGGCGTCTGGGAGGGCAAGGCCGTGAAGGACGGCCGGAGCGTCAAGGTGAAGGTGGATCCGCATAGCGGAGCCGTCACCGAGAAAACCGCCAAAGCCGCGAAGACGTCGAAGGACTCGGACAAGCAAAAGCGCGACGCGGACGACGATAACGATTGAGGGGTCGAGCCGCCGACCGGGCGCAAGGCCGCCGCGCGGCCCGCGTAGTGGTCGGCGGCCGTTGGAGACGCTAGAAGCGGCCACCGATTCCCGATCCGGCCCTTTAGGCCGTGAAGGCGACCCCTTGCCCTTTCCGCCGCTACCCACTCCCCTCGCCCGGGCGCTCGACGCGCGCAGCTACGCCGAGCCGACCCCCGTCCAGCAGGCCGTGCTCGATGCCGAGAGCGGGCGCGACCTGCTCGTCTCGGCCCAGACCGGCTCGGGCAAGACCGTCGCCTTCGGTCTCGCCATCGCGGGCTCGCTGCTCGACGAGGCCGAGACCCTGCCCGCCCCCGGCGCGCCGCTGGCCCTCGCCATCGCGCCGACCCGCGAGCTCGCGCTCCAGGTCCAGCGCGAGCTGACCTGGCTCTATGCCGAGACCGGCGCGCGGGTGATCGCCAATGTCGGCGGCATGGATCCGCGCCGGGAATCCCGCGCGCTGGAGGCCGGCACCCACATCGTCGTCGGCACGCCGGGACGTCTGCGCGACCACCTGGAGCGCGGCCGGCTCGTCACCGAGAATCTCCGCGCCGTCGTCCTCGACGAGGCCGACGAGATGCTCGACATGGGCTTCCGCGAGGATCTCGAATTCATCCTGGCGGCGACCCCCGCGGCGCGGCGCACGCTGCTGTTCTCGGCCACGCTGCCGAAGGCGATCGTGGCCCTGGCCGAGCGTTACCAGCGCGACGCGGTGCGCCTCGCGGTCGCCGGCGAGACCCGGGGGCACGCCGACATCGCCTATCGCGCCGTGCGGGTGATGCCGCGGGAGGTCGAGCACGCCGTCGTCAACGTGCTGCGCTTCATCGATGCGCCGGTGTCGATCGTGTTCTGCAACACCCGCGACGGGGTGCGCCACCTCCAGGCCTCGCTGACCGAGCGCGGCTTCTCCGCCGTGGCGCTCTCGGGCGAGCTCGGCCAGGGCGAGCGCAACGCCGCCCTTCAGGCGCTGCGGGACGGCCGCGCCCGCGTCTGCGTCGCCACCGACGTGGCCGCCCGCGGCATCGACCTGCCGGGCCTCGACCTCGTCATCCATGCCGACCTTCCCCACGACGCCGAGGTGATGCAGCACCGCTCCGGCCGCACCGGTCGCGCCGGGCGAAAGGGCACGAGCGTGGTGCTGGTGCCCGCCGCCCGGCGGCGGCGCGCCGAGCAGATGTTCGCCATCGCCAAGGTCAACGTTGAGTGGAGCGGCCCGCCGACGGCGGACGAGATCCGCGAACTCGACCGCGAGCGGATGATGGCCGATCCGCTGCTCGCCGAAGGCGACACGGAAGAGGATCGCGACTGGGAGAAGGAATGGGCCGAGGCGCTGCTGGAGCGCTTCCCCCCGGAGCGCCTCGCGGCCTCGCTCGCACGGCTCTACCGCTCGCGTATCCCCGTGCCGGAGGACGTGACCGATCCGGGCTTCGAGCCGCCGCGGCGGTCCGATCCCCGCGTCGGCGCGCCGGTCGGCGCCCCGCGCGTGGGCGACGACGAGCCCGGCATCTGGTTCCGCCTCAATCTGGGACGCCGCGACCGGGCCGAGCCCCGCCGCCTATTGCCGATGCTGACCCGCCGCGGCGGCATCGGCCGCGGCGATATCGGCGCGATCCGCATCTTCGACCGGGAAACCACCTTCGAGATCCGCGGCAGCGCGGCGGATGCCTTCGCCGAATCCTTCGCCCGTCGCGGCTCGGCCGAACTGCGCGTCGAGCGGATGCAGGGCGAGGCCCCCGCCCCCGGCAAGGCGCCCAAGAGCCCCCGCGCCACCAAGCACCGCCGCGAGGTCGGCAAGGTGCAGCGCCGCTGACGCCTTCGAGGCGTCACGCGGCTCGATTGTCGGCAGGCCTTGGGCTTTTCTCGACAGCGGGCGGCCATCGTTCGCGTCGAGCCGCTGCGGCGGGTGCGTCCGCGACCGGCTCAGGCCGTCACGACGGACCGGGCGCCACGGCCCGGTCGCGGTGATCCGGAGTCACGGCGCGAACCGGCTTTCGGAAAAAGCCGATGCCGCGCATCGATCGAGATGCATCGGCCGAATCCGATCTCCGGCACGATGCGCCCTCCCGGTTGCCGCGCGTGGCGAGCGGGAGGAAGCGCTTCTCCCCGTAGGGGAAACGGTGCGCCGCGGCGCGGGTTATCCGGTGAAGGGCGCCGGAGCCTCTACTCCCCGTTCCCCTGGTCGCCGATCAGCCCGCCGACGGTGGCTTTCCAGCCGTCGCGGATCTGACGGCCGCCGGGGATCTTCACCCCGAGCAACTCCGGCTCGTCGTCCACCGCAGGGGCGGGCGCGGGCGCGGCGGCGGGCGCCGCCGGACTCGCCGCATCGGCCGACGTCACGCGGGTGCGGGCGGGGGCGACGGGCTTGCGGGAGGCTTCGGCCTTCGGCTCGGGCTTCGGGGTCGCCTTGGCACTGTCGGCCTTCGATGCCGGCAGGGAGACGAAGCGGGCCGGCTGCTCGGCCTTGGCCCGCACCGTCTCGCTGCGGGCGGGCGCCAGCGTCGCGGCGATCCGGGGCGGGGCGACGGGGGCCGCCGCGCGGGCGGGGGCAGCGAGCGCCTGCACGGGCTCGATCGGCAGGTTCGTGCGCCCGGAGGCCGCGCTGCTGCGGGCAGGCTCGGCCAGCGGCTGCGACATCTCGGATTTGGCGATCTCGGGCTTGGCAGTCTCGGCCTTGGCGATCGCGGCTCCGGCCGGCTCGCCTCTCGACGGTTGGGGGGTGGCGGACGGGATCGGCTCGGCCTTCGCCACGATGCGCGCCGGCATCGGCGCGGCGGGGGCCGCGTTCGCGCGGGCGGCCGGCGGCTCGGCGGGCGGCAGGGAGAGGCGGGTCGGCTCGGTGCCCGGACCCTCGGCCAGCGCGGGTACGCCGTCCTTCAGGTCGGGCCATTGCGAGGCCACCGGCGCGACCTGGGCGGGGCGGGCCCGCGGGTCGGCGAGGCCGGAGAAGAACGAGAACGCCCCGGCGGTGAAGCCGGCGAGCGCGGTGCCGCCGAGCAGGATGCCGGCGGCGAGGAACAGGCGTGACCGCGCCCGCCCGGAGCGCAGCGGCACCGGGTTCGGACGAGTCTCGGATGGGTGGATCGCCACCGACATGCGGCTGGCCTCTTGCACGTTGTAACCCTGCAACAACTTCGCCTCGACAATGCGGCGGCAAGATGTCCTGTGGTGCCGATCCAGTGTTCGCGCCGCCGCCCTCCCAGGGAATGGGAGTGCGAATCTGCTCAGAACACCGGATCGATCGTGACTTTGCTGATCTTGACAAGTCGGGCGTCAAGACGCTCGCCGAGTCCCACTTGGCGGCCCGACGACGCGATCGGGTCTAGGACTTTTACGATTCGCTGGTTTAACGGAGCGTGCACGCTGTGCTTCCGTCCGTTGATGCGCCGTGGGACGCCTCCCCGCTTTCCTAAGAGAAAGATCAGTGCGCCGGCCGTGGCCGTGGCGCCGGGCGGCATAGACTTTCGTCCACCGATCGGCCACGGTGCCGATCGTGCCGAAACCGCAGGAATTCGAGACCTTTAACCGATGCGGACTTGCCGAATGATCCCGGGTGTCTGGTCCCGGGCGGCGGCCTGACCGATCGCGAGGCCCCGTGCCGAACCCCGCTTCCGCTTCCGCTGCCCCCGCCTCTGCCGAAATGTCCCCGAGCCAGGCGCCCGCCCCCGAGGCTTCGCCCGCGATCCGGAACGCGCCGTTCTGGGCCGGCTGGTCGACGCGCACGCGCCTGATCCTCACCGTGCTGGCCATCGATGGGCTGGCGGCCCTGTTCTCCTGCGGCCTCATCGTCCTCAACGCCCGCCATGCCGTGCAGGTGGAGATGGAGGCGAGCCTCGCCACGGTGGAGCCCCTCGTGGCCGACACCATCCGCTCCCTGCGCAGCCCCAGTCCCGACAGCGTGCTCCACGCCCTCGACCTGCGCTTCCAGTCCCTGCGGCACGTCCGTGTCACGGTCCTCGATGCCGCGGGGGAGCGGGTCGTGTTCAGTCCGGCGGACCGGGAGCGGGACGTGCACGACGTGCCCGAATGGTTCGTCTGGCTGATCGCCCCGACCCCGCGCCAGCACGATCTGCCGATCCAGGTCCGGGGTGAGCGCATCGGCACCGCCGCGATCACCACCGAGCCCCTCGACGAGATCGAGGAAGTGTGGGGCTATGCCCTCTCGCTGGCTCTGGCGAGCCTCGTCCTCAACCTCGCGGTTCTGGCCGCTTTGATCGTGGCGCTGGGGCGCATCCTGCGGCCCCTCGACCAGCTCGCCGCCGGCCTCACCCGGCTGGAGCGCCACGATTACACCGCGCATATCGACCCGCCGGCCTCGCGGGAGCTCGCCGTCATCGCCGGCCGCTTCAACCGCGTCGCCGGGGCGCTCGCCGAGGCGCGGGCTGCCAATGGCCGCCTCAACCGCCAACTTCTGACCGCGCAGGACGACGAGCGCCGCCGCACGGCGCTCGAACTCCACGACGAGTTCGGCCCCTGCCTGTTCGCCCTCGAGGCCAACGCGGCCTCCGTCGCCCGCCTCGCCGCCGGCGAGGGAGCGGTCGATCGCGGGCGCCTGAGCCAGCGCGCCGCCGATATCGGCAGCATCGTCTCGCAGGTCCAGACCCTGAACCGCGACCTGCTCAACCGCCTGCGCCCGCACGCCCTGGGCGAGGTGCCGCTCGCCGATTGCCTCAACCTGCTCCTGCGCGACTTCGCGCGACGCCATCCGGGCACCGCCTTCGAGGGGCAGTTCGAGGGGCTGGCGCGGAGCTACGGCGACATCGTCGATCTCACCGTGTTCCGCTGCATCCAGGAAAGCACGACCAACGCCGTGCGCCACGGCGCCGCCGCGCGGGTGCGGGCCGAGGCGGGTGAAGTCGCGGAGGCAGAGGGCGGGCGCGCCCTGCAGATCCGCATTCGCGACGACGGCAGCGGCATCGCCCCCGGCCACCGCATCGGCCTCGGCCTGTCGGGCATGCGCGAGCGGGTGGAGGCCCTGGGCGGACGCTTCGCCCTTGACAACGGCGCACCGGGCACGGTTGTCCGGATCGCCATACCGATCGACCCCGAGCACGATGGCGAGGCCGAGGCCCCGCTCGTGCCGCAGGAAAAGTGATGCGCCGGACATGAACGCGCAGGCCATGATCGCGACTTCACCCAAGGGCGCTGCCCCGCGAGGGATGCCCGGCCGGGGCGCCGCGGGGACGGGCGAGGCGGCCGACGGCGCCGTCCTCGTCATCGACGATCATCCGATCGTGCTCCAAGGCTGCCGCCGGGTGCTGGAGGATGCCGGCATCGAGACCGTGGCGGAGGCCACCGGCGTGGTCGCGGGCTACCGCGCCTTCCACCGCCTGCGCCCGCAGGTCGTGATCTGCGACCTGACCTTCCAGGGCTCCGGCCTTGCCGGACTCGCCCTGATCCGGCGCATGCGCGCGGTCGAGCCCGAGACCCGGGTTCTCGTCTTCTCGATGCACAACGATCCGGTCATCGTCTCCCGCGCCCTGGAGGCCGGGGCGCTCGGCTACGTCCTCAAGGACCATGCCTCGAACGAGCTGTTCCAGGCCTTCGAGCGGGTGCGTGTCGGCGAGGTCTTCCTCGACCGGCGCCTCGCCACCGAAGTGGCGATGCTGCGCGCCGATCCGCGCCGGACCCCGGAGACGCAGCTCACCCCACGCGAGCAGCAGATCCTCGCCCGCCTCGCCCAGGGGAAATCCTACGGCGCCATCGCGGCCGATCTCTCGGTCTCCTACAAGACCGTCACCAATGCCTGCTCGCAGATGCGCCAGAAGCTGCGGGTGCGAACCCTGGCCGAGCTGATCCACGTGGCGGTGACGCAGGCGCAGCGGCAAGGGTGATCAGAAGGGTGATCAGACAAGGGTGATCGAGCGGATGGCGGAACGGATGGCGCGCTTCTCGGACGAGGCCTGGGCGCGGAACCTCGCGGCCTACGAAGCCATCCGGACCATGCCGTTCAACGCCGAACTCGCGACGGGCCGCCTGAGCCCGGACCGGTTCCGCCGCTACATCGTGCAGGACGCGCATTACCTGATCGGCTTCGGCCGGGCGCTCGCCCTCGCCGCCGCCAAGGCGCCCGATCCCGACCGGATCGTCCAGTTCGCCCGCGGCGCCGAGACCGCCATCGTGGTCGAGCGGGCGCTGCATGGCGGCTTCTTCGAAACCTACGGCATCGACGCGGCGACCTTTGCCGCCACGCCCCTGTCGCCGGCCTGTGATCACTACGTGTCGTGGCTTCTCGCCAGCGCCTATGCCGAGCCCTACGAGGTCGTCCTCGGCGCCCTCCTGCCCTGCTTCTGGATCTACGCCGAGGTCGGCCGCGATATCTTCGCGCGCGCCACGCCCGACAATCCGTACCGCGCCTGGATCGACACCTATGCCGGCGAGGATTTCGCCCAGGCCGTCGCCGCGATGATCGCGGCCACCGATGCGGCGGCGGAGGGCGCGTCCCCCGCCCTGCGCGAGCGGATGCACCGGGCCTATGCCCGGGCGAGCCAGCTCGAATACCTGTTCTGGGACGGGGCCTACCGGGATGTCGCCTGGCCCGTCTGACGCCGTGTCCGATCCTCCGGCCCCCGGTCTCGACCGGCGCGCCCTCGTGGCGGCGGCGCTCGGTGCCGCCATCGCCCTGCCGCAGCGGGCCGCCGCCCTCGATGCCGCCCCGGCCGAGCCGACCGGGGGCCCGAAATCCGGGCCTATCGCGATCCTGCTCTATCCCGGCATGACCGCCCTCGACGTGGTCGGGCCCCAGAATCTCCTCGCCGGTCTCGGCCCAATCCAACTGGTCGCCGCCCGCGCCGGCCCGGTCGCGAGCGACACCGGCCTCGCGATCACGGCGACCCACGATTTCGAGAGCTGCGCCCGCGACCTCGACGTCCTGCTCGTGCCCGGCGGCGACGGCACGCCGGTGCAGATGAACGATGCGCCCACCCTCGCCTTCCTGGCGGATCGGGCCGCGCGCGCGGCCTGGGTGACGAGCGTCTGCACCGGCTCGCTGATCCTCGGCGCGGCCGGCCTGCTGCGGGGCTACCGCGCCACCTCGCATTGGTGCGTGCGCGAGGCCGTCCTGCCGCTGCTCGGTGCCGTGCCGGTCGACGGGCGGGTCGTGTTCGACCGCAACCGCGTCACCGCCGCGGGCGTCTCCGCCGGGCTCGACTTCGCCCTGGCGCTGGCCGCCCGCCTGCGCGGCGAGGCTTACGCGAAGACCGCGCAGCTCGTGGCGGAATACGCGCCGCAGCCGCCGTTCCAGGCCGGCAGCCCGGCCGCCGCCGGACCCGAGACGACGGCGGCGGCGGAGGCGATCCTGGCCGAACTCACGGCCGGGGCGCGGAGAGCGGCCTCGGAACGCTGAGAGGGGATTCGCCCGTCTCGTGCCGACGGTGCTGCTCAGGCCGGTCGCGCGCGCCCGATCTCATCGGCTGGGCCGGTGCAGGGAATCCGCGAAGGTCGGCGGCGGGGGCGCGTGGCGGGAGGCCAACCGGTCGAGGAGGACGTGGGGCACGGTGAGCGCGGAGAGCATCTGCAGGGTCAGGGTCAGAAGCGTCGCCGTCGGATCGGCCGAGCCGGAGGCGTAGAGCGGCCACAGGGCCGCGCCGAGCCCGAGGGTCAGGCCGAAGATCGGCAGGGCGGCGAGGACGGCCCGCCCCATCGTGTCGATGCCGGGCGCCCGCACCGGGTCGCGGACCAGGGCGCGCATGTGGCGGGGACCGTGGAGCGTGACGAAGTAGAGGGCGAAGGCCGTGAGCGGCGGCAGCAGCCAGAAGGCCGCGGCGAGGCCCGCCAGTTCGGCCAGCATCGCCCGTCGCGGCGGATGGGCCGCGAGCCGGAACGGCACCACGATCGCGGCAAGGGTGAGCCAGAGCCAGGCGGCGGCCGTCCACCAGGCGGGCAGCTGCGCCATCGGAACCCGCGTGACGACCGCGAAAATGTCGGCGGTCGCCTCGGGATGCAGCAAGGCCGGCAGGGCGATCGGCAATCCGCCGCGCAGGAAGGCCTCCACGGGCCGGCCCGGACCGGCATCCTCCTCGCCGAAATGCAGGACCGACAGCGCGAGGAAGCCGGCCAGGGTGGGAAGCGGCGTGACCTGCCACGCCAGGAGAATCAGCGCGGAGAGGCCGAGATACGGCAGGGCGAAAACGCCGAACCAGAGCCGTCCGTAGCGGGGGCGCAGGAGCGGCGCCGCCACGGCGCCGTCGAGGGCCCCGTGCGGCACCCCCAGCACGATCACCGCGCCGAGCGCCGCGAGCCAGGACGCCTCGCGCGGGAGGAGCGCCGAGGCGATCAGCCCGCACGCGACCAGGGCCGCGCCCAGCTGCGCAAGCCCCAGCCCCGCGATGCGGAGAGGGCGGCCCGCCCGAACGGACCCCGTGCCGAGCGGCGCGAAGGGGCGAGCCGCGCCTCCCATCACGCTGCCCGGCGCAGCGGCGCGGCGGGGCTGCGGGTCTCGGCCAGGTCGCGATCGACGGCGCGGGTCGTCTGGACCGTCGCCATAAGGCCGTAGACCACCTTGGCGGTGAGATCGAGCACGGCGATCACGGCCAGGGCCAGGGCCGGCGAGAGCAGGCCGAGGCCGTCCTGTCCGACGAGCAGCACCGCCGGATAGGCGCACCAGACCACGGTGAGGAACACGGCGTTGCGCAGGAAGGCCGCGCGCACGTCGTCGCGCTCCGCCGCGTTCTCCTCGCGCAGCTGCACGAAGATCCCGTAGAACACCGCCAGGAACGCGCCGCAGGAGATGGCGAACCACGTCCACTTCACCCAGGCGACCTGCGACAGGCCGAAGGCCAAGGCCGTCACGATCATGATCAGATCGGAGCCGATCAGGCCCCAGACGATGGCCGGGCGGCGCATGCCCGAATGCATGGCGGTGCGGGAGAGGCCCAGCAGCAGCAGCGGCGTGGTGAAGGTCCAATCGATGTAGCGGGCGAAGTAGAACTGGCGCGTCGCCTCCGCCGCGTCGGGCCCGGCCGGGAGGACGAGGCTACCCTGGCCGGTGGCCATGGCGAAGTAGGAGCAGGCGGCGATGATCGGCACGATTCCGTGGATGATCGTGTCCGCCTCCTCGGCCTGGGTTCGCCTCTTGCCCAGGAACAGGATGGCGGCGGCTCCTGCGGCCATGCCGGCAAAGCCGAGCCAGAGCCAGAATTGAGGCGTCATCGATATCTCTTCGCGATCGTGGGATGAAATGCGCACCCGGAACGTGGTGCCGCGCACGGGCAATCATGGCCGGCACGGGATGTTTCTAGGACTTCGGTCACAGTCGCGTGAGAACCGTGCCCTCCCGCGAGCCGCGATGGGGCGACCTCGTCGAGCTCGCCCGTCGGCCTAACGGACCGGGCGGCCTGCGCCGTTCAGGCCGCGAGAACGTCGGACGGGGGCTCGCGGCCCGCCTTCCCAAGCAATCGCCGGGGCGCAGCGGCCGGGATCGTCGGTTCGAAGCGTCGTCATGGCCGCCTGAGACCGCGAAATCCGATCGCGAACCGACGGCGTCGCTACGGATACGGAGTCGCATCCGAGACGCCGGCCGTGCATCGGCACCGGCCCGGCCCTTGCACGTCAAACGAGCCTCAGCCCGTTGCGCGAGCGGGATTTTCGGGATTGATCTAGAGTTTAAGAAATCCAAATCGGACCGGGGCGGTGTCCCGTCCCAGGGGAGTGACGGACCGACATGGCGGCAGGTTTGGCGAGCGACCTTTTCCGGATCAAGACGCTGGAGCGCCTGCGATCCGACGCGGAGGACGGCGAGAACAAGCTGGAGCGCCATCTCGGACCCTGGAGCCTGATCGGGCTCGGGATCGGCGCGGTGATCGGGGCCGGATTGTTCTCCCTCACCGGCATCGCCGCGGCGGAGCATGCAGGGCCGGCGGTCGTCATCTCCTTCGCCATCGCGGCGATCGGCTGCGCCTTTGCCGGCATGTGCTACTCGGAACTCGCCGGCATGATCCCGGTGGCGGGTTCGGCCTATACCTACGCCTACGCCACGATGGGCGAGTTCATCGCCTGGATCATCGGCTGGGACCTCGTGCTCGAATACGCGGTTGGCGCCGCCACCGTCTCGGTGAGCTGGTCGCGCTACGTCACGCGCTTCCTGCACGACACGCTGGGGATCACCCTACCGGGCACCTTGGTCCACTCGCCGTTCGAGACCTACCAGCTCGCCGACGGCACCATGGCCCACGGCCTCGTCAACCTCCCGGCGATCTTCATCATCGTCGCCGCCTCGGCGCTGCTGATGATCGGCATCCGGGAATCGGCCCGCGTCAACGGCGTCGTGGTGCTGGTGAAGATCGTCGTCGTCCTCACCGTGATCGGGGTGGGCCTGTTCTACGTCAAAGCCCAGAATTACGACCCCTTCCTCCCCGCCAATACCGGCAATTTCGGCGAGTATGGCTGGAGCGGCGTGATGCGCGCGGCGGGCGTGGTGTTCTTCGCCTATGTCGGGTTCGACGCGGTCTCGACCGCGGCGCAGGAGGCCAAGAATCCTCAGCGCAACATGATGATCGGCATCCTCGGCTCGCTGTTCATCTGCACGATCCTCTACATCGCCTTCGCGGGCGTGCTGACCGGCCTCGTCCATTACGATGCCATGAAGGGCGACGCCGCCCCGGTGAACACGGCCATCGCCCAGACGCCGTTCCCCTGGCTCAAGGGCCTCGTCACCTTCGGCGTGATCTGCGGCTTCTCGACCGTGATCCTCGTGCTGCTGCTCGGCCAGAGCCGGGTGTTCTACACCATGAGCCAGGACCGGCTGCTGCCGGGCTTCTTCTCGGCGATCCACCCCACCTGGAAGACGCCCTACCGCTCGAACCTGTTCTTCATGGTGTTCACCAGCGCGCTGGGCGGCTTCCTGCCGATCTCCCAGCTCGGCCACATGACGAGCATCGGCACGCTGCTCGCCTTCATTCTCGTCTGCATCGGCGTCGTCATCCTGCGCCGGACCCAGCCCGACGCGCCCCGCGCCTACCGCACGCCGCTGGTGCCGCTGGTGCCGATCCTCGGCGTGCTCTCCTGCGCCGCGATGATGGTCTCCCTCGACGGCGAGACCTGGCTGCGCCTGATCATCTGGCTCGCCATCGGGCTCATCATCTACTTCGCCTGGAGCCGCCGCCACAGCCGCATCGGCCGCGAGGAGGGCGCGGGCGCGACCACGGCGCTGTAGGCCCCGGAGCGCGTTTCCCGACCTGCGCAGGCTTCCGAACCCGTGCCGGGCTCGGGAGCCCGGCCATCCGGCGTGTCATCGCGACCGTTGGCTGGGCCGCGTCCTCCGGGGGCCGTTGCCGCCGCGAAGGGTGCGAGGGCGCGCCGTGATCGGGGCGGCGTCATTCGCGCCGCAGGATCTTATCCGTCACGAAGCGCGCTGCCGACCACGTCTTCCGGCTCTCCGTGATCGTCTTGGGGTCGTACTCGGATGCGACCCAATCCTCGAAGGAGATCGGGTGGGTCTGGCTATGGGTCATGTACGACTTGATGACGTCGTGAAGGATGCCGGTCTTCGCGGAGCGAATGTGACCATACTTCCACGACAGCTGCCGGATGGCGTCCGAGGCGGGGGCGTTCTCGCGAAACAGCAGAAACAGGGCGGCCACCAGACCGGCCCGATCCGCCCCCGATTTGCAGTGGATCAGGGCCGGGTACTCGATCGCCTCGAAGATCCGCTTGAGTTCGAGAATTTCCGATCGTTCGGGGGCCTCTCGGGAGCGGATGCGGATCTCGTGAAGCGCGATGCCGAGATCCGCGCAGGTTTCCTTCTCCAAGGGCCATGAGCCGTACTCCCTCTGCCCGCGCAGGCAGACGACGCTTCTCACTCCCTTCCGGTGAAACCCCCTCAGCTGGTTCGGTGTCGGTTGCGCCGACCGCCAAAGATTGCCGCCGCCCACGGAATGAGCGTTCAGGTAGAACACCCGGAAGATGCCGTGATCGACGAACAGCATGTTGATCCACGCCCCGAGCCGGTCGCTCCACCCGTGCAGGGGCCGGTCCCACCGCGCGATGCGCGACAATCGCCGTTCGTTGCGGCGCCTGAGCTTCTGTTCGCTTTTCTTGTCCATGGTGGGAGCGTTCGACTGAGCTTTCGATCGTGAGCGCGGAAGCCGCGCCGGTTCGCAGGGCGCTGTGCCGGCGCCTCAGCGGACGGGCAGGTCTTTCTTCGCCTTGCCGGAGGAGGAGATGATGATCAGCCGGTAGGTGCGCAGCATCGCGATCGTCGCGGCGACGATGAACCCGTACGCGCCGCCGGTGAAATGTCTCTTGAGCAAATAATACTTGAAGAACACGGTGAACGGCTCCACCGCGATCCTTGGAATGGTGGACGGGTGAGATTTATTGATTTCCTTGGATTGAAGTTTGTAATATTTGACGTTCTTATCGATAAGGTGGCGGATCGATAGGATGGACTGGTGGAAGATCGGTCCACTGATGAAGCCCATGTTCTTCCGGTCGAGTTTGACCTCGTCGAAGACGGCGCTGTCCGGAAAACGACAGAAGTTCTTGTTGTAAAGTCTGATATAGAGATGATAATCGGCAAGCAGTCTCGGCTTGTTCGCGCCAGGGTAGACCTGCTTGATTTTGAACTGATAACCGTAGATTTCGTCGTCGGGCTTGTTCCGAAACAGGTTTTGAATCTGGGCTCGGGTCTTGTCGGTCAGCCACTCGTCGGCATCGAGATTCAAGATCCAGTCGTGAGCGGTCAGATCCTCCGCGAATCTCTTCTGTTGGCCGTATCCGACCCAGGCGTTGTGAAAACACTTGGCGCCGAAGCTCCTGCAGATCTCGATCGTTCTGTCGGAGCTTCCTGAATCGACGACGATGATCTCGTCGACGAGATCTCGAACGCTGTTCAGGCAACGGGCGATCCTGTCTTCCTCATTGTACGTGATGATTGTACAGGATATCTTGCGTTGCATGTGGCGTCAGAGGTCCGGGATCTTGCCGTTCGATGGGTCTGTGCGCCGGGCGACAGCATGCAGCGGGTGAGTATTGAGGCGTGGGGCTAAGGATAGCACACCTTGGCCGCCTTGCACCCGACGATCCCTGGGGGCATTAACCGGTCGGCCCGCCACACTTTCCGGATCTTCCGATCGTAGGCAGCCCGACGCCCGAGCCTGATCTCGGCATTCCGGACGATGCGCCGGATCCCGGTCCTGCCGCGACCCATCCGTCGAAGGAGGTCGCCTCCTCCCCGGCGTCGGAGCCCGGCGGCTCAGGCCCGCCGCGCCAGGGCCAGCATCGGCGGCTCGGCCAAGCTCACCAGCGGACGGCCCACCTCGACCGACTGGCGCTCGCGGGCGATGAAGGCGGTCGGCATCTCCTGCTGCATCTCCGCCTCGACCTTGCGCAGCTGCGCGTCGGAATGACAGGGATGGAGGTGGATGATGGCGAGCGCCTTGGCGCGAGCGGCCTTGGCCAGTTCCACACCCTTCTGCCAGGTCGAGTGGCCCCAGCCGCAGCAGCGCGAATACTCGCTCTCGGTGAACATGCCGTCGTAGACGATCAGGTCGGCGTCCTCGACGAAGCGGCAGAGCGTCGGGTCGGGCCAGTTGGCGCCGTGCTCGATGTCGCTGATCACGCAGAGCCGCTTGCCCGCATGGTCGAACCGGAAACCGGTCGAGCCCTGGGGATGGTCGAGCAGGATCGTGTCGACCCGGGAGCCGTCGGCGAAGGTGAGCGTCTCGCCCGCACGGAAGCCGTGATGGCGGAAGGTGCAGGGCAGAATGTCGAGGGTGACGGGAAAGAGCGGGGGCGAGAACAGCCGGTCGAGGGCGGCGGCGGCGCTCTCGCCGTCGAGATTCCCGCACCACGTGTGGATCGTGCGCGCCGCGTCGAGCACGGCGGGCTTGAAGAAGGGCAGGCCGGCGCTGTGGTCGAGGTGAAGATGGCTGAACAGGAGATCGATCTCCCGCGGCAGGTCGTCGAGGCTCTGGCGCCCGAAGGCGCCGAGCCCGGAGCCCGCATCGATGACGAACAGGCGCTCGCCGCATCGGACTTCGAGACAGGGGGTATTGCCGCCGAACTCGGCCGTTTCCGGGCCGCTCACCGGCGTCGAGCCGCGTACGCCCCAGAAACGCAGTGTCAGGGCGTCGTCCTTGGCTGGACTCGTCAGGGTCATGGATCGGTACCGTTGCCCGGGCGGTTCCCGAGCCTTCCACAGTGACAGCGCCGCCGCACGCATCCGCTTGACGATCCGCGGCGGTCCTTCGGCCCTACGATAGGGCGGAGTGTACCGCGCTGAGATGGGTGGCGGCCATGCGGGTGCGTGTGCGAGCCCGCACACGTCGTTTTGACCTGTGTGAAACTCGCGCACCGACGCGAGAGGGTCTGTGCCGAGCTTTGAGTAGGTTTTTGCGGCACAAAATCGAGAAATGCGTCCCGGTTTTGCAAGCAAGGACGATGGCTTAACGCTGAGCCATCCGCTCGACCATGGGTTGCGGTTCGGCGAGAACGGGCGGCCCGATTTCCCCGTCGAGCGAGGCCCGCAGGAGCGTCGGCAGGGTCTCCTGATAGCGCATCGCGTAGGCGGCGAGGCGGGCCGTCCCACCCGCGTAGGGCGGCCGTTCGGCGATCCGGCGCGGGAAGAACGGCGTGCCCGGCCCGATCACCGCGGCCCACAGCGTCTCCGGCATGATGGCGGGCGGCGCGGGCTTCCGTCGGGCGGCGATCAGCACGACCTCCTGGCCGGCATAGGCCAGGGCCTCCGGGCGGCTGATGTCGCCCACCGGAAACCCCTGGCTGATGCGGTGGGCCCAGAAGGCGTGCTGGCCGCCGTCGGAATAGGTGGTGCGTACGGCGGCGGCCCCCTCCTCCGCGAGGGCGGCGATGCGCGCCGTCTCGTCCCGGTGCAGCGCCTGGGCGGCGGCCTCCTTGTCCGGGTCCTTCGACGGGGCGAAGGCGTAGCGCCCGTTGGCGACGCCGACGACCGGCTCCTCCCCGGTCGCCTCGAAGCGGTCGGAGCCTTCCTTGAGCTGGCGCCAGAAGCCGATATTCGGGTCGGTGCGGTGGCGGGCCATGTTGGCGGCCGTCATCCGGAACGGGAAGGCCTGGAATTGGAAGGCGCCCTGCCCCCCGGCGAAGGCCTCGCGGGCGACCGCGAACAATTCGCCCGCCACCTGATCGGTCATGGCAAAGCAGCCCATCGACGAGCAGATGCCGTGCACCATGATCGCCGAACCGGTGGCGCCGTGCGCCCGGTCGTAGGCATTGGGATAGCCGATGTCGAAGGAGAGATAGTAGCGCGAGTTCGGGTTCATCTGGCTTTTGGCCACGGTGTAGAACCCCTCCGGCACCTGCCGGTCGCCGTTTCGGGTCTTCGGCCCGAGCTGCCCCGACCAGCGGCAGATCGGGTAGGTCTTGATCGGGACGTAGCGCCCGGCGCCGTTGCGCTTCCACAGCTCGATCTCGGATTCGCGCTTGTAGGCCCGCAGCAGGATCGGCGCCGACGCGCTCGTGCCCTTGGCCGCCATCAGCGCCAGGGTCGCGGGCGGAATCGGCTGGCTCGCCTTGTCGGCCCGGGCGGGCGCCGCGAGCGCGAGCAGGGCCAGGAGGGTCGCCGTCAGCAGGCGCAGGAGAGGGCGCGTCGGGCGTCGTGCGGCGTCGGGGAAGAGCATGCACCGTCTCGATCGAGACCGGCGGGGAAAGGCCGGCGTCGCCCGCGGCGACGCGGCCCGAGTCCTGTTCGAGGTTTGAGGCGGATTTGCGGGGGCGGCTCGTCCCGTCCACGTCCTCATCCTGAGGCGGCGGCGCGAAGCGTCGCCCTCGAAGGAGGGCTCCAGCCAGCCGCGCGATCCCTGGAAGCCTCCTTCAAGGCCCGCCCGCGCGGGAAGATCGGGATGGAGAGTGTTGGGGGGATCGGCCAAGTCAGGCCGGTGCCCGATGCGCGGGCGCGTCGAGCCGCACCCCGTCGATCCCCGTCACGGTGTTGCGCTCCACCCGGATCACCGCGTCGAACGGGGCTTGGCGGCGCAGGGTCGCCTCGTCCGGCAGGCAGACGATCAGGCCCGCCCCCGCACGGACGGCGCGCAGGCGGGCGATCCGGGCGGCGACCTCGTCCGGCTTGCGCTCGTCGAGGGTGAGGCCGACGACCAGGATGTCGGGCCGGCGGACGAGGCAGCGCACGAACTCGATCGCCACCCGCTCGCGCGGGCCGATGGCACCCTCCCCCAGCACCGCGCGCTGGCCCTGGGCCGCTCCCGCCGCGCCGGCCTCGATGCGGGTGGCGAGGCCGAGGCGGTAGACCGTGGGCTCCAGACCCTGCTCGGCCAGCACTTGGCGCACGAGCGACCGCACCCGCGCCTCGGCACCCGCCTCCCCTTGGGTGATGCGGCCGAACAGCAGGTTCTCCTCCAGGCTGGCGGCGGCGGTGAGCCGGGCGGGATCGTAGAACTCGATCTTCTCCCGGTAGCGCGCCGGGAGCAGCGCGGCGAAGGAGTGGCGGGCAGCGACCAAGCGCTCTTCCAGCGCGGCGTCGATCAGGCCGAAGCGGTGGCGGGTCTCGTTGTAGCGGAGCGCCAGCCCGATCAGCCGCTCGCGGTCGCGCTGCCCGGCCGCGCCGCGGCGGAAGCTGCGCGCATCCGGCTGGCGGGCGACGAGGTCCTCGAAATAGCCCCGCTCGTCCGCCGGGAACAGGGAGAAGGTCTCGAACAAGGGATGGTCGTCGGGCAGATCCGAGAAGATCTCGACGGTGGAGCGGGCGACCTGCAGCCCGACATCGACCAGGGTGCGGGTCAGATCCTCCGCCTCCAGCACCGCGCGCAGGTAGGGATGCGCCGCGAGCCGCCCCGCCGAGAAGGCCGGGCCGACCGCCTCGCCGAACAGCAGGTTCTCGCCCAGATCCGCCTGATGATTGTAGCGGGCGGGATCGAACGGCTCGACCAGCCGCTCGATGCCCTGCGCGGCGAGCGCCTCGCGCACGGCCCGGCGGGCGGCGACCACCGCGTTCGCGGTGGCGGGATCGTCCTCGGGATCGACCGAGGCCTCCAGCCCGCGCTCGTAGACGAAGGCGTCGAGGCCGGTGAGCTTGAGGATGGCGATGCGCTCGGCCAGTCCGGAGGCCTCGCGGTCGCCGCTGCGGGCACCGTAGAGCAGGTTCTGGCGCAGCGTCCCCTCGATCAGGATCGCCTCCGCGCCGGCGAGCGCGATGCGCCGCGCCCGCTCGGCCGGATCGAAGGCGCGCAGGGGCGTGCCGCCGTAGGTCAGCGCCCCGGCGGTCGGCTCGATCTGGCCGGCCAGCAGGGCGGCCAGCGCCCGCACGCCGCTGCCGCGCGGGCCGACGATGGCGACATGGGCCGGCATCGGCAGGGTGAGGTCGACGCCGGTCAGGCGCTCGCCGCTCGCCGGATCGTAGGCCCCGACGCCCTGGGCCGCGAGAACCCCGACCGGGGGGAAATCCGCGAAGACGCGGGCCTCGCCGACGGAGCGCGGCTCCAGCGCCTCGACGATGGCGGCGATGTCGCGAAACAGCGGCGCGACCGCCGCCCGCCGGGTCCACAGGCGCAGGCAGGCCGAGATCAGCAGTGCGGCGATGCCGAACGCGCCCGCCGCCGCGGCGAGCGCTCCGGGTAGCACGTTGTCGGCCTCGGTCGCCGCCTCGCCCTGCCAGAGGGCGGTGGCGATGAGGAGGGCGGGCAGGATCACCACGAGGGCGAGCGCCGGCGCCCGGGCATAGGCCAGCCGCGCCTCGGCCCGCACCAGGGCCGAGCGGGCGGCCCGGGCCCGCAGACCCAGGCGGCGGCGCTCGAACGCCGCCGCGCCGTGAGCGCGCACGGCGGGCATCCGGCGGATCAGGTCGCGCAGGCCGATTTCCGTGGCGGTGGTGTCGTCGCGGCGCAGAGCCCGGCGGGCGGCGGCGCGGCCGAGCAGGAGCGCGCGGGCCAGCCCCGTGGCGGCGAGCAGCATCGCCACCACGGGCACGAGGCGGGGGGCGGCGAGTTCGGCCATCACGAGGGCGAGCAGGATCGCCGCGAGCGTCAGCCCCGGCACGACGATGCCGACGGCCGCGAGCGGCCCCATCCGGGCGAGCGCCCGGCCGACCAGGGCCGGCAGCGCCCGCAGATCCTCCCGCGCCCCCGGCGGCGAAGCGAGGATCGCCTCGCGCGCCCGCGTCCGCATCCGGGCGGTCGCCCGCGCCTGGGCGGAGAAGCACAGCAGGGCCACGCCGCCGCCCAGAGCCGCGAGCGCCAGGGCGGCGGCGATGAGGGCGCTCAGGGCCAGGAGCGGCAGCTCCGCCGGCGGCAGGCTCCAGCCGGTGAACAGCACCGGCGCTTCGTTCAGGTGGTGGCCCGGCAGCGGCAGGGCGATGCGCAGGAACGGCAGGGCGTCCGGCGTCGAGCGGGTAAGCACGGCGATGAGGTCGCGCAGGCAGACGAGCACGAACAGCGCCAGCGGCAGACCGAGTCCGACCGCGAGCCCGAGCGCCGCCGCGTGGCGGCGCGGCGCGGAGGCCCAGGCGAACAGGATCGGGTCACGCTGCATCGACGCATCCCGTGGCGAGCCGGGAATCGAGACCGTTGGCTGCGTTTCGAGGGGGCATCGGCGGCTCGCGCGCGGCGGTTCGGGGCGGATACGGGGCGGGACGGAACGGGGGGCGTGAGAGGGACGAGGAAGGCCGTGTCCCGCCCTCTTCGCACGGATAGACGGCGGCGCAAGCCCGGTGCGCCGGACCGCCCCATTGCATTCGGGCATGGCGGTTGCTCTTTGAGGTGCGCCGCGACACATCCCGCAGCAGGGTGAAGGGCAGGCGCCGGCCGGCGCGCACCCGGATTCGTCGCATTCATGAGCAGAGGTCCGGACCGGCGGTCATGACGCGGCGCCCGCCCTTCCCCCCCGCCGCAGCGGGCCTCCCCCGCACCGTCGAGGAGCGCCTGCGCGGGCCGGCGGTCCTCTCCCCCTCCGTCACCGTCACGCGGATCGGCGCGGCGGCTGCGCGCGCGGTCCTCGCGCCCGCAGGCCGGGTCCGGTGGCTGGCCGTCGCAGGTGGGCTCGCGGCGATCCTCGCTTGGCTCCTGTCCGGGACCGGCCCGGCGCGCGCGCCGTTCGCCGCAGCGGGGTTCGGCTGGTGGGCGGGCCTCGCGTCGGGTTGCCTGACGATCTCGGGGCTCGTGGCTCTGGCCCGGGTCGACTGGCGCTGCGGCATCATCCGCCTCGCCCAGACCGCCGCCCTTCTGGCGGCTCTGGTGTCCACGGTCCTGGCCTGCCTCAGCGCGGCGCTGCACCCCGCTTCCGCCGACCGGACCACCCTCCTGATGGCCCTGTCGGCGGTGACGGTCTCCGCGTTCGGGCAGTGGGCGGCGGCGCTCGTGCCCGATCTCGCCGACCTGCGCGACCGCCCCGAGGCGCAGCGCGTGTCCTGGCGGGCGGCGTTCTACCGCCGCGCGGCGGCCGGCTGGCACGGCTCGTCGTGGCAATGGTTCGTCTGGGAGCGGGCCTGCCGGGCGCTGGCGCTCGTCGGCATCCTGGCGGCCTTCGCCCTGCAGACCGACCTCGCCCTGACGCTCGCCGCCCGGACCGACCGGCACGACACGCTGCTCCCGGTGGCCCTCGTCGTCGGCGCCGTGCTCTCGGGGGCCGGACTGATCGCCATGCTCGCCGCCCTCCTGCGGCGGGAGCCGGGCTTCGACGGCTTCGTCACGGGGCGCCATCTCGACATCCTCGGACGCCTGATCCTGGCCTTGGGACTCGCCGGGCTCTATTGCCACGTCACGGAGGCGGTGATCGCGGGGCTGCACGGCACGGAGGCGGAGCGCGCGATCGTGGCGCAGCGGCTGACGGGGGCCGAGGCGCCCGCCTTCTGGACGCTGATGCTCGCGGGCCTCCTGCCGACGCAGGCGCTCTGGGTCGGCGCCGCGCGGCGCAGCGCGGTGACGCTGGGCCTCGTCGGCGCGCTCGCCGCCCTCGGGGCCGGTGCCTTCCATCTTCTGATCGTGCCGAGCGATCTTCCCTCCGGCCCGGCGAGCCCCCTCCCCGGCCTGCTGGCGATGGCCGTCGGGTCGGCCGCCCTGTTCGGCCTCGGTCTGCGCGTCGCCTTCCGCCTCGTGCCGGCGGTGTCGATCGCCGAACTGCGCGGGCTGGCCCTCCTCCATAACCGCCGCCCCGTCGCCCTCCCGCCGGAGGGGGCCGGTCCCCCGCCCCGGGCGGGGCTCGCCGCCGCCTTCGCCTCGGAGGCCGGGTTGGTCGAGGGGCTGCGCGGCCTCGGAACCCCGATGCCGGCCCTGCATCTCGACGCCTACGGTCCGGCGCCGATGCCGGAGGCCGCCGCCGCCCTCCGCCGGGACGAGCGGATCGTGCGCGAGGCGGCGTTGATCGGGGCCGTGCTCGCCGGCTCGGCTTTCCTGCTCGCCCAGGCCGCCATCCTGGCGGCGGAGACGCCCGGCGGCCTCGCGGCTCTGCCCGCCCTCGCCTGGGCGCGGCTGGCGATCCCGACCCTCTCCGCGGCGGCCGCGGGGGGCGCCCTCGGCGCCGCCGCCGCGCTCGCATGGCATCTGCGCCAGCCGGCACCGGAAGTCGGGCCGCCTCCCGACTGGCGCGAGGTCTTCGTCCTGACCCTCGTCCCGGCCGCCGATGGACCCTCGCCCGAGACTTCGCTCGAGACTTCACCCGGCACCTCGCTCGGCACTTCTCTCGGCTCTTGGGCCCGGCGCCTGTCGGCTCTGCCGGAGAAGGCGGGCCGCCCCCTCGCCCTGCGCCGGGCCGGGACGGGTCGGGAATCCGCGCCATGAGCATCGATGAGCGCGGTGCCGCGGCCCGCAAGGCGCTCGGCGCCAAGACCGCCCGCGGCTATTTCCTCGATCCGGCCCGGCGGCCCCTCGCGGCCCTGCTCGTCGGCGCCGCCTGCCTCGGCCTCGTCGCCCTGCTCCATGGGCTGCCGCGGCTGGCGCCGGCCTATCTCGCGGCCTGGACCTGCCTGCTCGCCCTGCCGGCGGGGGCCCTGCCCGTCGCCATCATGATCGAGCGGGCCGATGCGTGGCGCCCGCAGCCCGAGACCGCGCTGCTCGAAACCCTGCGCGGCCTGCTCGCCCTGATGCCGGTGGCCGCCCTCCTCGCCCTGCCGATCCCGTTCCTCGCGCCCTTCCTGTATCCGTGGGCGCAGGGGGGCGAAGCCGGGCCCGGGCCGGCGGGGGCCTTCGCCGCCCTGTGGTTCTCGCGTCCCGCCTTCGCCGGCCGTCTCGCCCTCTATTTCGGCCTCTGGATCGGGCTTGCCCTCCTCTTCGCCCGGCGCGGCGGCGAGCCCTGGGGCAAGGCCGGGCGGATCGACGACGGGCGGGCGGTGCTGGGCCTCGGCGTCCACACCGTGGTCGGGACGCTCGCTGCCGACGATCTCGTCATGGCGGTGGACGGGCGCTTCCATGCCGCCGCCTTCGGCCTCCTCGCGATGGCGGCGTGGTCGAGCCTCGCGCTGGCCGCCGCGATCGTGATCGCCCCGCCGGATATCGGCCCGGCCCGGCGGCGCCACGACCGGATGACGCCGCTTGCCGTCCTGCTCCTCGTCTCGGCGGGGCTGCACGCGGTGCAGTTCCTGATGCTCGGCCCCGAGCCCAACGCCGCCGCCTGGTACGGCGTGCGCGGCGGTCCGGCCGGGCGGGCCCTGATGCTGACCTCCGGCCTCGTCGTGGCTCTGGCCGCCGCGCTCACCCTGCGGCCGGGCGAGAACCGCACCCGCCTCGTGGCCGCCCTGGCCGTGGCGGCCCATCTCGCCGAGATGGCGTGGTTCGTCACCCCCTCCTTCGCCGGTCTCTTCCGCATCGGTGTCGTGGACCTGCTGGCCCTGGCCGGCGTCGCCGGGCTCGCCATCGGGTTGACCCCGCCGCTGCGGCGCCTGTTTCCGGGGCTCGCCGTCACCCCCGCCTGGCCGGGCCGCGAAGCGGCCTCCGCCGCGCGCCGGACGCGCCTGCGATGAGCGGACGACGAGGAGCGGATTCCTCGTCGCGGCCGTGAGGGCTGCGCCCGACCACGTACGGGGCCGCACGCGTCGCTCGTTCTCCGTCTGGCGCATCCGTGCGACGAGCCGGTGTCCGCTTCGTCGGAAGGCGCGAGCGGCGCCGCCATCGGCTTTTTCCCGCCCTCCGGCCTCCCCCTTTCGGGGCGATGCTCTAATGTCGCCTTCCCGTCAGGCTTGGCCTCCGCCAAGAACCGGCCTCCCCGCCAAGATCTCGAGACCACCGGCGACCCATGTGCGAATTGCTCGGAATGAGCGCGAACGTGCCGACCGACATCCGTTTCTCGTTCGCGGCGCTCGCGCGGCGGGGCGGCGAGACCGGCCCGCACGCCGACGGTTGGGGCATCACCTTCTACGAGGGCCGCGGCTGCCGCGCCTTCCACGATCCCGAGCCGAGCGCGCGCTCGGAACTCGCCAAGCTGCTGCGCCGCTACCCGATCAAGAGCCGCATCGTGGTCGCCCATGTGCGCAAGGCCAATCGCGGCCGGGTGAGCCTGGAGAACACGCACCCCTTCTCCCGCGAATTGTGGGGGCGGCGCTGGACCTTCGCCCATAACGGCCAGCTCAAGGGCGTGAAGCGGCTGCCGCTGGGCGGCTTCGAGCCGATCGGCACCACCGACAGCGAGCACGCCTTCTGCTGGATGCTGTCGCAGTTGCAGGCGCGCTTTCCGAAAGCCCCGCGGCCGGCCCGGCTGGAGGCCGCGGTGGCCGAACTCGCCCGCGCCCTGTCGGAGCGGGGCGTGTTCAACATGCTGCTCACCGACAGCCGCACCCTCTACGCCCATTGCGGCAAGCGGCTGTGCTACCTCACCCGCCGCGCGCCCTTCGGCACCGCGACCCTGATCGACGAGGATTGGCGGGTCGATTTCGCCCAGGAGACCTCCGCGACCGATATCGTCACGGTGATCGCCACCCGCGCCCTGACCCGCGACGAGACCTGGACCGAACTCTCGCGCGGCGACACCCTGGTGTTGGCGGATGGCGACGTCCGGGTGATCGCCGCCGGCGCGGACTGAGCGCGCAGCGGCGGCGAGCCGGCACAACCGAGCGAACCGGCGAGACGATCGCGGGATCGGGCGACCGATGGCGGCGCGGGACTCAAGGCCGCGGCGCGCCATCATCCGTTGTTCCGCGCCGGGTCGAAGCCATCCACACTCGGGCGGGCATCGCCTCGTCCGATTTGCCGCATTCTAGAGCTGCTTCGGCGAGGCCATCTCTTGGGGAATTGTGGCTTTCACGCCCCAGACTGCGCAAGCGGAGCCGTATTCGACAGCGCCAGGGTGTACCGGGCCGCCCGATGCGCTACAACTATGTTAAAGCCCCGCTCGGACCTGCGACCGCCCGGCCGAGACCCACGCCTTCCGATCGCCAGAGCCCGATGCACAACGACACCGAAGCCACCCTGGATCGTCCCGTGATGACCGACGGCCGTCCCAAGCTCTCCGACTCGATCCGCTCGCATCTCGGCGACCACCTGCGCACCGTCTACGAGACGCTGGGCGCGGGCGAGGATACGCCGACGCGCTTCTCCGACCTGATCGGCAAGCTCGAGGCCGCCCTCAAGGCGCAGGGCGAGCGGGTCGATCCCGAATTCCGCAACGGCCTGCTCGCCGCGGTGCCGTCGCTACGCGCCTTCGCCCTCTCGCTGACCTCGAACCCGGCCCGGTCCGACGATCTGGTTCAGGACACCCTGCTGAAGGGCTGGCAGCACCGGGCCCGGTTCCAGCCGGGCACCAACCTCAATGCGTGGCTCTTCACGATCCTGCGCAACATCTTCTACTCGGACCACCGCAAGCGCGTGCGCGAGGTCGAGGATCAGGACGGTTCCTACGCCGCGCGTCTCGCCACTGCCCCGCATCAGGGCGACCGGCTCGACGTCGAGGATCTTCAGACCGCTTTGGCCAAGCTGCCGCCGGATCAGCGCGAGGCGCTGGTGCTGGTCGGGGCCGAGGGTGTCTCGTACGAGGAGGCCGCGACGATCATGGGTTGCAAGGTCGGCACGGTGAAGAGCCGCGTCAGCCGCGCCCGCGGGCGTCTCGCCGAATTGCTGGGTTACGACGAGGAGGATCTGTCCTCCGACCGGTTCATCCAGTCGGCGATGCCGGACGCCTGATCGCCCGGCTCGGTTGGGTCGGTCCAAAACCGATCGGCCCAAGTCCGGTCGGCCCAGGCCGTCTTTCAAAGTTTGCCCAACGGCTTCACCCGTAGGATCGTCCCGGCTGACGGGGCGCGCTTCGGGCGCCCGCTCATATGCGGACCGTGACGCCCGATCGTCGCGGGCTTTCGGTTCGGTTCTGTCGCTCGTCCCCGATCCGGTCCGCGCGTGGCCGCGGATCGCTTCAGCGCCTTTCACGATGGCGGGGTGGGGCCCCTTCCCGTCATCGCGAGGGACGGCGTCGGATCCGAGGGGGCGCCTGCTCCGGTGGCGCGCTGCGCCCGGCGCGGTGAGCCATCCGGCCGTCCGGGCGATCCCATCACGGCGGCGCGATGGGATATGACCCGGTTTTGATCAGGCCGCGGCCTTGCGGCGTCCGCCGGTCTTGCGGCCCTCGCCGGTTCCGCTCTTGCGCGAGGACGGCGCCGGGGCGGATTCCTCGACTTCCGCCGTGTCCTCGACGGCGGGCTTGCGGCGCTGCTGGCCGAGACCGAGATCCTTGGCGAGCGCCGAGCGGGCGGCCGAGTAATTCGCCGAAACGGTCGGATAATCGGACGGCAGGCCGTAGCGGCGGCGATAACCCTCGATGTCCAGACCATGCGTGGTCAGGTGGCGCTTGAGCGTCTTGTACGGCTTGCCGTCGATGAAGGAGATCAGCGCATCAGGCGTGATCGATTTCTTGATCTGCGCGGCGGAGGGCTTCTCGATCTCTTCTTCCTTTGGGGCCTGCGGCGCGGACAGGGAGGTCAAGGCCGCGTGCACTTGCCCGATCAGGGCCGCGAGTTCGGCCGAAGGGAGAGAATTGTTCGAGACATAGGCCGAGACGAGATCCGCCGCGAGTTCGACACGATCGAGTTGAGGTGCCTGATTGGTTTCCGACATGCTGCTATTCCTGATTTGCCCCACGATGTTCGGAGTATAAGGATTATCGGATAGTTCAAGTGGGTTTCCGGGGATTTTCCCAGGAAGTGATTGCAAAAATCGAGAAATCGAACGGTTTAGGGTCACAATTCATACGAACAGGTCGGTTGCGACGCCTCGTTCGAGGGGTTCAAGAGGTTCTGTGCAAGCTGAGGTGTGATTGAGACGAAGTCGCGCGTCACTTGATTCGGACAGATCACGCGTTTGTGAAGAGGTCTTGTCGCCCAGAGTGGGTTGGACCAAGCATCGCGATTGAGATTGCCGATATTCCTGCCGTACAGGGCTCCCCGCCGATCTTGCGAGCCGTTCAGAAACCGAAAGCCGACTGGGCCGCTTGCGGCTCTTGAACGGGGCGGGGGCGTGTGCGGTGCCGCGTCTCCGGCTCGGGCAGGCTGCAGCGGTAGACCACGGCGTCCGGCGGCCCCAGGGTCGCGTGCAGCGGCACCGTCACGGTGTCGCCCGAGAAGCGCCAGTGGCGGGTCCCGCGATCCCAGTAGAGCCACACGGTGGTGTCGTGGCCGCGCACATCGAACACCGCCGCCCGCTTCGACAGGGCCCGCAGGGTGCGCGGCTCGTACAGGCCCTTGCGCCGATAGGCCTCGCGCGATGCCGCATCCTGGCGTTCGACGAAGGTGTTCTGGACGATCTGGAGCGTCGCCCCGGGCTTGCGCAGGAACTTTTTGAAATCGCTCAAGGATCGCAAGACCACGGGCATGGCACTCATCCTGTCGTCAAGTCACGGACTCGCTCTTCATTGTGCGATGCAGCTTCAATGACTCGGATGACGGTTGTGTCCTGCGCAAAAAGACTCCGGGTGAGGATATCCACGGGAATCGTCTGCGGTCCACAGGACTCTGCTGCGGCGCCCGGGTCGGCGCCGACCGACAGGGGCCGGGCGATCGTCTCGCGCCGCCTTGACCCGCGGACGGGCCTCGGGCGTTTAGGTCCCTATGTTGCTCACCTTCTTCACGAGCCTGCGCGAGGCCCGCGTTCCGGTCACGCTGCGCGAATATCTGACCCTGCTCCAGGCGATGGAGCGGGATCTCGCCGAGAAGCGCGTCGAGGAATTCTACTTCCTCGCCCGCACCGTGCTCGTGAAGGACGAGGCCCATCTCGATCGGTTCGATCGGGTCTTCGCCACGGTGTTCAAGGGGCTCGAGACTTTGGGCGAGGCGGTGGAGCCCTCAGCCATTCCCGAGGAGTGGTTGAGGAAGCTCGCGGAGAAGTACCTCACCGAGGAGGAGAAGGCCGAGTTGAAGGCGCTCGGCTGGGACAATCTGTTCGAGACCTTGAAGCAGCGCCTCGCCGAGCAGCGGGAGCGCCATCAGGGCGGCTCGAAATGGATCGGCACCGGCGGCACCTCCCCCTTCGGCGCCTACGGTTACAACCCGGAGGGCATCCGCATCGGCCAGGACGGCAACCGCAATTTCCGCGCGGTGAAGGTGTGGGACAAGCGCGAGTTCAAGGATCTCGACGACACCCGCGAACTCGGCACCCGGTCCATGCGGGTGGCGCTGCGGCGCCTACGCCGCTTCGCCCGCACCGGCGCGGCCGACGAGCTCGACCTCGACGGCACGATCCGCGAGAGCGCCCGCAAGGGCTTCATCGACGTGAAGCTGCGGCCGGAGCGGCGCAATGCCGTGAAGGTGCTGCTGTTCCTCGATGTCGGCGGCTCGATGGATTGGCACGTGGAACTGGCCGAGGAACTGTTCTCCGCCGCCCGCTCCGAGTTCAAGCACTTCGCCCATTTCTACTTCCACAACTGCCCCTACGAGGCGGTGTGGACGGAGAACCGCCGCCGGCACGAGGAGCGCATCCCGCTGCAGGACGTGATCCGCACCTATCCGTCGGATTATCGGGTGGTGTTCGTGGGCGACGCCTCCATGAGCCCCTACGAGATCGCCCATCCAGGCGGCTCGGTGGAGCATTGGAACGAGGAGGCCGGCGCGGTCTGGATGCAGCGGGTGCTCGACCACTTCGCGAAGGCGGTCTGGCTCAATCCGATCCCGGCGGAGAACTGGCCTTATACCCAGTCGATCGGCATGGTCCGCCGCCTGATGTCCGACCGCATGTTTCCGCTGACGCTGGAAGGCCTCGACGGCGCGATGCGGGCGCTGCTGCGCTGAATCCAGCGGCGGGCGGGACGCCCTTTGCCCGGGTGCCGGGGCCGCGCCCCGGTCTTCCGTCAATCAGGGCTCAGCCCTGGACCTGCCGAAGGGCTCGTCCTTCGGGAGCCCGTTACACAGTCGCCTTAACTCTGCCGCTACCCTTGCTGCTACCCTTGCCGCGCGGGAGTCTTGAGGGTCAGGCCGTCGAGGTCGGAGGTGACGCGGATCTGGCAGGAGAGCCGCGAGGTGGCGCGCACGTCGGAGGCGAAATCGAGCATGTCCTGCTCCATCGGCTCGGCCGGGCCGACCTTCTCGGCCCAGTCCTCGTCGACATAGACGTGGCAGGTCGCGCAGGCGCAGGCGCCGCCGCACTCGGCGTCGATGCCGGGCACGTTGTTGCGGATCGCCGTCTCCATCACGGTCGAACCGACTTCGCCGTCGATGGTACGGGCCGTACCGGCGTGATCGACGAAGGTGATCTTGGGCATGCCTAGCTCCGGGAGCGTCTTCCGCGCCGCGTGCGCGTTCCGACGGTTGGCGACTGCTTGAGGGCCGACGCGCCAGAATGCAAGCTGCGAGATGGACGCGTCGGTCCGCGGGAAACGCGCCCGGCGGCGTCAGGTGCCGGATGAGGGAGCAAGGGACGGCGGAGTCGGTGTCGCCCCCTCCTCCGCGATCAGGGCGAGCGTGGCCGCGACGGCGGCCTCGAGCTCCGGCAGGTCCGGCGCTCCGGTCCCGGCCCGCAGGCTCGTCTCCACCGCGGCGCTTGCGGCGGCCACGCGGGCGGCCCCGACGCCGAGGGCCGCGCCCTTCAGGGTATGGGCGAGATCGGCCCGGTCCGCATCCGGCTGCTCCGCTGCGGCGATCGCCGGCATCAGGCGCCGGCATTGCTCGACGAACAGGCCCAGCACCTCCTGGGCGAGGTCGGGATCGCCGAAGGTCTGCGCGGTCAGGTGCTCGCGGTCGATCAGGGGGTGGCTGCTCATGTCCGGTCTCGTGCCGCCTCGTCACGGCCTTTTCGGGGGGATCTCGAGCCCGCGGTGGGGCCCGGCATCCGCGAACGCGTCGGTCCCCGGGCCCATCGCCTGTGGGCGACGGAGGCTATCCACAGCGCAGGGCCGTGCGGGGCGTACCGGTTTAACCCCCGTCGCGTCAGAGTTCGAAGCGGTCGCCCCCTGCCCGGCTCCGGCTTGGTAACCATTCCGTTAAGGTTTTATGGGGGCTCCGGCCGGTCCGGGTATCCGGAGCGGGACCTGCAGGACTAAGGTGCCCCGGTCAAACGGGTAAATCCGTCTTCGCTGCGGAGGCCCGCGACGGGTGCTTCCAAGGCCGGACGGCGTTGCGGGCGGTCGATCGACGGCGATCCCTTCGTCGCCGATCGCCCCGCGGCGGGGGACGGCGGGCATCCGCCGGGCGCGGTGATCGCGACCATCGGTCGAGATCGCCGCAGGGTGAGTACAACGAGGCGTTTGCATGGCCACCGACAAGAAGCTGAAGGATCCGGCGGAGGCTGCCCTCTCCGCGATCGAGCAGGCTTTGAATCTGGACATCCCGACGGCGGGCGACGCCGCCCGCGTCGAGCCGCGGCTGCCCGATGTCGGCGACAACGATCCCCTCTCCGATCCGCTGGCCGAGGCGTATGGGCGGCGCATCCCGAACCTCGATCTCGACCATCTGGGCGAGCTGCCTCCGCCCGAGCGCGGGCGCTCCCGTCGGGAAGGCGGTCTGCTGCCGCCCGACCGCTCGCTCGTGGCCAACGACGATCGCCAGAACATCGGCATCCTGCAGCAGACGCTGCGGGTGCGTCCCTCGCGTAAGCCCTACATCGTCGCCGGCATCGCCTCCCTCCTCTGGCTGGGCGGCCTCGTGGCGCTCGCTTGGAACCAGTCGGGCGGCGACCTCAAGGCCTTCGTGACCGGGCTCACCGCGCTCCAGGGGGCGGTGGTGGCGACCGCCATCGCCGGGCCGATCGTGCTGTTCCTGATCACCGCGATGCTGGCGGTGCGCGCCCACGAGATGCGCCTCGTCGCCCGCGCCGTCGGCGAGGTGGCCATTCGCCTGGCGGAGCCCGAGAGCTTCTCCACCGACGCTGTCCTGACCATGTCGCAGACGGTGCGCCGCGAGGTCGCCGCCGTCGGCGATGGCGTCGAGCGGGCGCTGGCGCGGGCCGGCGAACTCGAGACGCTGGTGCGCGGCGAGATCTCCACCCTGGAGCGGGCCTATTCGGACAACGAGATCCGCATCCGCACCCTCGTCGACGAGCTCGTCGCGCAGCGCGAGTCGATCGTGGCCAATGCCGACCGGGTGCGCGGCGCCATTGCCGGCTCGCACGAGAACCTGTCGAGCGAACTCGACGGCGCGGCCGAGCGGATCGTCGCGGCGATCAACGGCGCGGGCGAGCGGGTCACCGGCGCCCTCGACGCCCGCAGCGACGCCATCACCGCCGCCCTGGGCGAGGTCGGGGAGCGGGTGGTCGGCAACGTCTCGACCCGCGGCGACGACCTCGTGCGCCAGCTCGAGGCCACCAGCGCGGGCGTGCGCGGCGGGCTCGAGACCATCGGCACGAACCTCACCGTCTCGCTGCAGCAGCGCGCCGACGAGGTGACCGAGGCCTTCGAGCGCACGGGTGGGGCGCTCACCCGCACCCTCGCCGACAATGCCGGCGCGGTGGCCAAGTCCCTGGCCGAGACCGGCACGACGCTGATCGAGGCCCTCGACCGCCAGGGCGGCAGCGTGCGCGAGACCTTCGAGCGCTCGGCCAAGGGCCTGGAGGAGACCTTCCTCTCCCGGGGCACCGAACTGACCGACCGCTTCGCCCAGACCGGCGGCGAGATCACCGCCCGCTTCGCCGAGACCGGCGAGGGCTTGCGCCGCCAATTCGCCGCCACCGGCACCGGCATCGCCGAGGATATCACCGCCCGCGGCGCCACCCTGCGCGCCGAGATCGAGATCGCCGGCGCCGGCGTGTCCGAACTCATCGAGGGCCGCGGCCGCGATGCCCAGGCGGCCCTGGCGCTCGCCGCCGGCAGCGTCGCCCAGGACTTTTCCACCCGGGCGGAACGCAGCCGCGACGAGCTGCTCGCGGCGGCGGCGAAGGCTGCCGAGACCGTGGACGGCCGCGGCGGCGAGCTCGCCGGCCGGATCGAGGCCCTCGCCGGCCGCCTCGACGAGACCATCGCGGTGCGGGGCACCGCCCTCGCCTCGGGCCTCGACGGCACCGCCGAGCGCGTCGCCGGGCTGATGACGACCCACGCCGCCCAGGCCACCGCCCAAGTCGAGCAGGCCCTCGCCGGCCTCGGCCAGGGCTTCGCCGTGCAGGCCGACCGCACCGCCGAGACCCTGCGCGAGACCGTCGAGCGCCTCGGCACCGATTTCACCGCCCAGGCCGGCAGCGCGGGCGAGGGCATCCGCCTCGGCGCGGAGGCGACGGCCGTTGCCCTCGCCGCCAGCGTCGCGGAGGTGGAGAGCCGCCTGCGCGTGGCCGCCGAAGCCGCCGCGGCCCTGCTCGCCGCCGGCACGACCGAATCCGCCGATCGCCTCGTCCGCGTCTCGGACGAGACCGCCGGTGTGGCCCGCGACCGGGCCGCGGAGATGGCCGGACGCCTCGCCGAGGCCGGCGAAGCCCTGCGCCGCGCCGCCGACGAGGCGGCCGCCGCCGTCGCCGCACGCTCGACCGACATGGTCGTCGGTTTCCGCGGCGCCGCCGACGGTATCGGCGGCGAGCTGACCGCCCGCGCCGAGGCCGCCGTGCAGAGCCTGCGCGACGTGCTGCTCCGCGTCACCGACGAATTGTCTGCCCGCAGCACCGAGGCGACCGGTGCCCTGGCACTGGCAGCCGGCCATGCCGGCGGCGAGATCAGCGCCCGTACCGACCAGTCGCTACAGGCCCTGCGCGACGCCCTGCGCCAGGCCGGCGAGGATCTGTCGGCCCGTAGCGCCGAGGCCACCGGCTCGCTCTCGCTCGTGGCTGGTCAGGCCGGCGGGGAGATCGCGGCCCGCACCGAGCGGGCGGCGGGCGAGCTGCGCGCCCTCCTGCGGCAGGTCGCCGACGACATCGCCGCCCGCGGCGCGGAAGCGACCGGCCTCCTCGCCCTCACGGCGGGCCAAGCCGGCGGCGCCTTCGGCGATCGGGCCGAGCGCGCGGCCCAGGACCTTCGCGACCTCCTCGATCGGGTCTCGCAGGAGATCGCGGCCCGCGGCGACGAGGCCAGCGGCGCGCTCGCCCGCACCGCCGAACAGGTCGGCGCCGAGATCGGCGGTCGCACCGAGGCCTCGCTCCACAGCCTGCGCGAGACGCTGGCCCGCGTCGGCGACGAATTGACCGCCCGCAGCACCGAGGCGAGTGCCGCTCTGGCCCGCACCGCCGAGCAGGTCGGCGGCGAGATGAACGGCCGCACCGACCAGACGCTCCACATCCTGCACGAGGCGCTGACCCGCCTCGGCGACGAGATCGCCGCCCGTGGCGAGGCGGTTTCCGGCGAGATCGCCCGCACCGCGCAGGGCGTGAGCGCCGATCTCACGGCCCGGCTCGGCGAGATGGAAGGCGCCTTCGGCACGCATGGCCGCGGCGCCGTCGGCCTCATCGGCCACCATTCGGACGAGGCCCGCGCCAAGCTCGAGGGCGCCGGCCGCGAGATCGTGCTCGCCATCACCGACCACGCCGCCCGCGTCGGCGATGCCCTCCACCGCAGCCACGCCGCCTTCGCCGAGACCGCCGAGGGCCGCGCCCGGGCAGTGGACGACGTGCTCGGCAACCGCCTCGCCGCCCTGCAGGAGATCATCGCCCGCGGCGACATCCTCGCGGAGCGGATCGATGGCGGCGCCCGCGCACTGGGCGAGGCCGTGGACGGCCGTCTCTCCGAGATCGATCGCGCCATCGCCGTGCAGGGCCATTCGCTGGTCGCCGCCCTGTCCGAGCGCGAGCGCTCCGTGACCGAGACGGTGTCCGCGCGCATCGCCGAGATCGAAGCCCGCTCGGTCCGCCAAGCCGCCGAACTCGGCGATGCCTTCGCGACGCTCGCGGGCCAGGTCGATGCCCAGATCGGGGCGCGGACCAACGCGCTCAACGAGGCGCTGGTGCTGCGGGCCGCCGAGATCGCCCGCACCCTGTCGGAGGGCGACCGCGCGATCGGGCAATCCCTCGATCGCCGGGCCGCCGAGCTCGGCACGCATTTCGACCGGGCCGCGGACGATCTCGCCCGCCGCCTCGACGAGGGGGCCGGCCGCCTCGACACCGGCGTGCTCGCCCGCCTCGGTGCTCTCTGGGCCGCCCTGGACGAGCGCGCCCGCGAGCTCGACGAGAATTTCGGCGTCCAGGCCCTGGAGGCGGTGCGCCTGATCGAGACCCGGACCCGCGAAGTGGACGAGGCGCTGACCCGCCGCATCCGCGATCTCGTCGGGCTGATGGAGACCCGCAGCACCGGTACCGGCGAGGCTCTGACCGGCCAGATCGCGGCGATCGAGCGCCTGTTCGACGAGCGCGCCGAGGCCTTGTCGCGGGTGTTCGGCGAGCGTGGCGGTGCCGTCGCGGCCGATCTCGATCGCCGCGGCCAAGCGGTGGTGGACGGTCTCGGCCAAAGGCTGGCCGAGATCGGCGCCCTGCTCGATCAGGGCGGCGCCTCGCTCGGCGAACTGCTCGACCGGCGCGGCAGCACGCTCCTCGCCGGCCTGCGCGACCTCCTGACCCAGGCCGACGGCCTGATCGGCGACGGCGACGGACGCCTGCGCGCCGCCCTCGACACGCATCGCGATGAGATCCGCTCCCTGCTCGATGGGCGCGGCGAGGAACTGCGCGGCCTCGTGGCCGAGGGCGCCGAGACCGTGCGCGGCCGCTTCGACCAGGGTCTGGCCGGCCTGCGCGCGACCCTCGACGAGCGCGCCCACCACGTTCAGGACGTGCTCGACGGACGCGCGAGCGAGATCCGCGCCCTGCTCGACAGCCGCACGGCGGAGCTGCGCGGCCTCGTGGAGGGCGGCGAGTCCGGGATCCGCGGCGGCTTCGAAGCCGGTCTCGGCGCCCTGCGTCAAGCGCTCGACGAGCGCGCCCGCACCGTCCAGGACCTTCTGGAGAGCCGCACCGGCGAGATCCGGGCGCTGCTCGACGGCCATGTCGGCCGCCTCGACGAGACGTTCGAGGGCCGGATCGTGCCGCTGCAGGACAGTCTCACGGAAGGTGCCCGCACCCTCGTCGCCACCCTCGAGGGCAGCCTGACCCGCGCGGCCGGCGAGGTCGATGCCCGCACGCAGGGCATCGCCACCCTGTTCGACCAGCGCCTCGGCGTGCTGGGCGAACTCGTGGACGGACGCGGCCTCGAGATCGCCCGCAATGTCGATAGCCGGGCGCAGGAACTGCGCGCCCTGTTCGAAGAGATCCACGCCACCCTCGACGCCCTGGTCGACGACCGCTCCACGGCCCTCACCGGCCGCCTCGACGCCCAGGCCAGGGCGATGGTCGCGGTGTTCGACGAGCGCATGAAGAGCCTCGACGGCCTCGTGGAGGGCCGCAGCGCCGCCTTCGCCCAGCTGGTCGCCAGCCAGGCGGATCTGCTCGGCCATTCGGTGGACGAGCGCAGTGCGGCCTTCACCGCCCGCATCGACGCCCGGCTGCGCGCCTTCGCCTCCGTGGTGGCGAGCCGCGCCGACGCCCTGGCCGAGGCCTTCGACGAGCGCCAGGAGGCCTATGCCGCCATGGTCGACGGCGGCACCGCCCGGATGGTCGCGACGCTCGACGAACGCACGCGGCAACAGGCGGCCCACGACGCGGAGCTGCGCCAGCGCCACGACGCCTTCGCGGCCCTGGTCGAGGGGGGCACCACCCGGATCGCCGAAGCGCTGGACGAGCGGGCTCAGCGTCAGGCCGCTCTGGTCGAGGCCGCAACCGCTCGGATCGCTGCGGTCCTCGACGAGCGCCATGCCGGCCTCGCCGACACCCTCGGCGAGCGCCAGACCGCCTTCGCGTCGCTGGTCGAGACCGGGACGGGCCGGATGGTCG
The DNA here is from genome assembly GCF_022179765.1 of Methylorubrum suomiense. Classification (GTDB taxonomy): domain Bacteria; phylum Pseudomonadota; class Alphaproteobacteria; order Rhizobiales; family Beijerinckiaceae; genus Methylobacterium; species Methylobacterium suomiense. The sequence continues at coordinate 309,098 of NZ_BPRE01000003.1, forward strand.
CGGCCCTGGACGACCGCACCGAGCGTCAGGCCGCCGCGATCGAGGCTGGCACCGCCCGCATCGCCGCGGCGCTCGACGAGCGCGCTGAGCGCCATGCGCGCCTCGACGCCGCCCTCATGGAGCGCCACGACGCCTTCGCGTCGCTGGTCGAGACCGGGACGGGCCGGATCGTCTCGGCCCTGGACGAGCGGGTCGAGCGTCAGGCCAGCTTCGACGCCGCCCTGGGCGAGCGTCAGCAGGCCTTCGCGGCCCTGGTCGAGAATGGCACGGGCCGGATGGTCGCGGCCCTGGACGAGCGCGCCAAGCGGCATGCCGCCCTGGCCCAGGCCCATGCCGAGGCCCTGGGGGCGGTGCTCGACCAGCGCAACGCCGCACTCTCCCGCCTCCTCGACGGGCCGGCGGCGGCGCTCGCCGCCTCGCTCGCTGAGCGCGAGGAGGCCCTCGACCGGCTTATCGCCGAGAAGGGCGCGCCCCTTGCCGAGATCCTGCGCGAGCGCACCGAAGCCCTGACGGCGCTGACGGCCCAATCGGCCCAGGCCCTGCGCGCGGCCCTGGACGAAGGGGCGACCTCGTCCGTCGCCGCCCTCGCCGAGGCCGACGAGCGGGTGCGCGACTCCGCCGGGGGCGTGCTGGCCCGGATCGAGCGCGTCAATGCCGGCCTGACCGCGCTGCTGGACGGTGCGAGCGACAATCTCGGCGCGGTCGAGCAGGGCCTCGTGGCCCGCATCGAGCAGATCCAGTCGGTCCTCGACCAGATCGCCGCCGAGACGAGCCGCGGGACCGAGCAGGTCTCGGCCCAGGTCGTTGCCCTGCGCGAGACGTCGCAGGGCGCGCTCCAGCAGGCGGCCTCGCTCGCCGAGACGCTGGACACCCGCGGCCGGACGCTGGTCGAGCGCACCGGTGCGCAGGTCTCGGCGCTGACCGGCGCGGCCTCCAGCCTGGAGGCGGTCGAGGCGCGGCTCGCCGAGACCCTCGCCGCCCGTCAGTCGGCGGTCGAGGCGGCCCTCGCCCGTCTCGAGGAGCGCACCCGCGACATCGAGGCCCAGACCGGTCGCTTCGGCGGCGTGGTCGAGGAGACCCTGCGCACGGCCGAAAACCGGGCCAAGGAACTCGGGGAGAGCCTGTCCCAGGCCGCCCGGATCGCCGGTGAGGCGGTGGCGGGCGACTTCGAGCGCCTGCGCACCGGCACCGACGCGGAGAGCGCACGCACCGCCGGCGCCGTGCGCGAGGCCATTGAGGCCGCCTCCGCCCGGATGATGGAGAGCTTCACCGCCGCCTCCGGCCGGTTCGGCGAGTCGGTCGTGCGGATGAGCGAGATGGCCGCCGAGATCCGGCGCGAGCTCGACGCGACCCGCGCCGACCTTCAGCGCGGTGTGCTGGAGCTTCCCCGCGAGACCCAGGATGCGACGAGCGAGATGCGCCGCGTCGTGGCCGAGCAGATCGACGCGCTGAACGAGCTGTCCGCCCTGGTGGCCCGCTCCAACCGCTCCGTCGATGTCGCGCAACCCTCGGCCCAGCCCCGCGCCGCCGAGCAGCGCCGCACGGCCGAGGCCGGGCGGGCCGCCGCTCCGTCGTCGGCCGCCCCGCAGCCGGCCCGCGCTCCTGCGGCTCCGGCCCAGCCCGCCGCCCGTCCTCAGGCCGCCCCGGCCGCGGTCCCGGCCACGGCTCCGGTGCGGCCTACCGCGCAGGCGCCCGTCCAGGGGCGGCCGGGCACCCGCGACAATCGCGGCTGGCTGTCCGACCTCCTGACCCGCGCCTCGATCGACGACGAGGACGGCGCCGATTCGGCCCCGGCCAAGGTGCCCGCCACCGGGGCAACCGCCTCGCCGGCCGGGGCACCGGCCGCAGCGGAGCGGATCTCCCTCGACGCGATCTCGACCGACATCGCCCGGATGGTCGATCATCAGGCCTCGGTCGAGTTCTGGCAGCGCTACCGCCGCGGCGAGTCCGACCTGTTCGACGGTCGCCTCTACACGGCGCAGGGCCGCCAGACCTTCGAGCAGATCCAGCGCCGCTACCGCGCCGACGCCGATTTCCGCCGCACGGTGGATCGCTATGTCGGCGAGTTCGAGCGCCTGCTCGGCGAGGTCACCAAGAACGACCGCGACACCCGCCGCGCCGACGCCTACCTGACCTCGGAGACCGGCAAGGTCTACACGATGCTTGCCCATGCGAGCGGCCGGTTCGACGAGGTGTGAGGCGAGGGCCCATCCGACACGCGAGCGAAGGGGGCCATACGGCCCCCTTCTTCGTTGCGAATCATCTGGCGCCCATCACTCCGCTCTTCCTGAGGGCGAGCGAAGCGCCGGTCCCGCGGCGCGTCAGATCAACCCGAGCGCTGCCAGTTCCCGCCTCAGGCTCTCGGGCATCTCGGCGAGATCTCCCGCGCTCGCCCGGTCGAGATCGGCCGGGGCATCGCCGGCCTCGAGATAGCGCCAGCCCTGGAACGGGCGGCAGGGGCGGGGTGCCACCGCCGTGACGGCGGGGTCGAGGACGAGGCGGCAGCGGTCGATGCCGTCGGTGCCGGTGAACGGGTCGATCGCCAGGATCGGCTGACGGCAGCTGAGCGTGCCCTTCATCACCCAGTAGATCGAGCCCTGCCCGGCAATGGCGGCGGCGCGCTTCGGCACCATCCGGGTGACGTGCGACGGACGCGGGTCGGCGCCGAGCCGCAGGGCCTCGTCGCGATGGCGGGCGATGCGCGCCTCCAACTCCCCGATCGAGGCGGGGCCGACGCAGAGCTTCAGGAGATGCAGGACCATGGCCGAGGCTGCGATGTCCCATGCGCGAGGGAAGGCCGGGCCGGGCAGGGCGGCGGGCGCCGTGCGCTTACCCCGCTCCGACGCGGCCGGAAACCGTCATCCGCGTCGCGGGGGAATGTCGCAGCGCCGAGTCCGGCCGGTCGCGCTCGGAGCCCGACGCGGCGCGGAGCTCACGCGAACAGGGCGATCTTCTCCTCGATGCTCAGCTCGTCGAAATTGACGAAGGCATCGGCGAGGTCGTCCACCACGACGGAGGGCTGCGCGGCGGTCGACTCGCCGGCCGCCTTCTCATCGGCGGCCGTCTCGGGCGCTGCCGTCTCGGCGACGGGCTTTCCGGGGGCGGGCGCATCGACCGGCACGTCGAAGAGATCGCCGAGGGGGGCCTTCGCCACCGCCTCTTTCGCGACGGCCTCTTTCGCGACGATTTCGCCTTGGACGGCACTCTGCGCCGGGGCATCCTCGCGGGACGCCGCGACCGGCGTCTCGGCCGCTTCCCAGGTTGCGAGACCCGCGGCGAGCGCGGCCGGGAGGATCGCGGCCGGAAGCGTCACCAGCGGCGCAGGCTCGATGACCGGAGCCGGTTCCACCGGCGCCGCGGCTTTGTCCGCTGGAGGCGCGACGACCGGCGCCTGCGGGTCGCGATCGGCGGCGGTCTCGAAGGTCGGCGCCTCGGCCACGGGGTCGATGGCGGCCCCCTCCCCGACCGGCCCGGCCGCTTCGACCGGGATCTCGGGCAGGAAGGCCAGATCGTCGTGCAGGGTGATCGCCGTGAGCGGCGGGCGGACCGGTTCGGCCTGGGCCGCCGGGCCGTCCATGTCGAGGAAGCGATCGACATCGGTCTGGTCGAGGGCCGCCTCCATCGTCCGGGCGGTGTCGCGGCGGATGCGGGGATCCGTGTCGAGGTCCGGTACGGCCTCCTCAGGCCCCCAGATGCCGATCATCGAGGTGATCCGGTCTTCCAGGTAGCGGAGGGTGTGCACGATGCGGCTCGTGCGCTGCGCGGTCAGGTCCTGGAACGAGCAGGCGGTGTAGATCTGTGTGGCGTGGCGGTCGAGGTCGTCGCAGACCGCACCGTCGGCGCCGGTTTCCCGCAGGGTCCAGGCGACCTCCTGGACCTGCTCGGCTGCGCCGAGAATGTCCGAGGTCGCCCGCTCGGTGGCGCGCACGATGGAATCGAGGGCTTCCGAGGCGACGGTGAGGCGGCTCTCGCCATGATCGGGGCCGGACAGGGCGGCCACCTCCGCCCGGGTGCGGGCGATGGCATCGGCCATATCCATCAGGTCGCCGCGGAAGCGCACCACGTCGTCCCCGCCGCGCTCCTCCGTCACCACCGATTCGAGCCGGTGGATCGCCCCGAGCAGCACCTCGGTGTCGGCGTTGCGGTTGCGCCGCGCATATTCTTCCAGGAACCAGCGGCCCCGCTCGGTCTCCCGGACGGCGGCCTCGATCAGTTCGTACTGGGACGCGTCTCGCGTCGTCAGGGAATGGGAACTCGACATCACACCCCGCAAGGACGCGGACACCCGCACGCGTCGCGGGTCCGCGACGATTGACGGACCGCACCGACATTGACACGCGGCGTTTAACGGCTGCTTACGCTGTTTCGCACGGGCGTCCGCCGCGGCGCCGTCCCCGATGCGCCACCATACGGGATCGGCGGCCTTGTCCTCGTACCCTCCCCCGAAGGCCGGTTCGCCCTCCGCGGCGGCCGAGCCCGATCCCCTGCGGCTCGGCCTGCTCTACGCGGTCGTCTTCGTCGAGATCGGCGTGGCGATGCCGTTCATGCCGGTCTGGCTCGGGGCGCTCGGGCTCGATCCGGGCCTGATCGGTCTGCTCCTGGCCCTGCCCATCGCCACCAAGATCGTGGCGACGCGCCCGCTCACCGGATTGATCGACCGCGGCGTTCGCCCGCGCACGCTGCTCGCCGCCGGCAGCCTGACGCTGGCCGCGACCTACGCCCTCATGCCATCGGCCGCCGGCATCGCCGTCGTCCTGCTCGGGCTGCTCGTGGTGCTCAACGCCGCCGCCCAGGCTCCGCTGGTGCCGAGCATCGATTACCTGACGCTCGCCGCCGCGCGCCGCGCGCCCAGGCGCATCGATTACGCCCGGATCCGCATGTTCGGATCGGTCGCCTTCCTCCTCGCCAATCTCGCGGGCGGCGCCCTGCTCGGCGCCCTGGGCGGCCAGGTGGCGGTGCCGCTGCTCCTCACCGGCCTCGCCCTCCTCGCCGCACTCGTAGCCCTGGGGGCCGGCGAGCGGGCGGCCCCGCGCGAGCCGCGCCCCTCGGCGGACGGCCCGCCGCCGCGCCTGCCCCGGATGCTGCGGCTCACCATCGGCGCCGCCGCGCTGATCCAGGCCAGCCATGCGGCGATCTACGCCTTCGGTAGTCTCAGCTGGGCGGCCCACGGCGTCTCCGCACCCTGGATCGGCGTGCTCTGGGCCGTCGGCGTCGGTGCCGAGATCGTCCTGTTCGCCGGGCTCGCCCGCCTCCCCGCCCGCTGGCGCAGCCCGTTCCGCCTGTTGGCGCTCGGCGGCCTCGCCGCGGTGACGCGCGCCGTGGGTCTGAGCGTCGCCGAGGGGAATCTCGTCCTCCTCGTCCCGCTGCAGATGCTGCACGCCCTCACCTTCGGGGCGACGCATCTCGGGGCGATGAACGCGGTCTCGAATTTCGCCCCGGACGGGGCGCGTGGGCGGGCGCAGGGAACGGTCGGAGCCACCACCGCCCTGGTCTCCGCGCTGGCGACGCTCGCCTGCGGGACGGTCTACGGCGCGTTTGGAGGGGCGGCGACCTTCCTGATGATGGCGCCGCTGGCGCTGGCCGGGCTCGCGCTCACCGGCCTCGCCCGCAGCACGACACCCGCGGGACGGGGCGGCTGACGGACCGAGCCGGTCGCCGTCCCGCCCGAGGGATGTCGCGATCCGTACAGGCCACGCGCTTTCAAGCAGCGATTGCGCCGCTCAAAGCTCTCAGATGCAGCGAGTGGGATCAGTGCAGGATCAGTGGAAGACGCCAAAGAACCAGAGCAGCAGAATGATCGGTAGGGGAATGCCGATCAACCAGAGAAGGCCACCTTTGAGCATGGTTACTCCCTCCATTGTCGATGGGGGAAGACGGCGACGTTTGGGTTTGTTCCGGCGGATGTATCAAGAGGGTGGCGGATTTCGTGGTTCGCGCGAGGATCTGCAGGGCGTCCCGTGCGACGACCGGAGCCGGGCCCCGGGTCGTCACGATGCGCGGCGGACAAGCGGGGGCCTCGCCGGCGGATCGATCCGTCAGGCGTTCAATCCGCCATCCACCGTGACGGCGGAGCCGCTGATCTGGCGGGCGCCGGGGCCCGCGAGGAAGGCCACGGTGGCGGCCACGTCGTCGGGCGTGCCGTAGCGGCCGAGCGGCGTCAGGCCGAGGATGCCGGCGGCGTTCGGGCCGTCGGCCGGGTTCATGTCCGTGTCGGTCCCACCGGGCTGGACGAGGTTCACGGTGATGTCGCGCGGGCCCAGCTCGCGGGCGAGGCCGCGGGTGAAGGCCAGGAGCGCCGACTTCGTCATCGAATAGACCGTCACGCCCGGAAACGGCACCCGCTCGGCGAGGCACGAGCCGATGGTGACGATGCGCCCGCCCGGCCGGAGATGCGGGATCGCCGCCTGCGAGGCGAGCACCACCGCGCGCACGTTGACGTTCAGGAGAGCGTCGATGTCGGCGAGGCTCATCTCGGCCACCGTACCGCCGCGGGCGATGCCGGCATTGTTGACGAGGATGTCGAGCCCGCCGAGCCCCTCGACCGTGGCCTCGACCGAGCCGCGCACCGCCGCCGGATCGGCGCTGTCGGCCTGGAGAGCGAGGCCGCGCCGGCCCTTCGCCTCGATCGCCCGAACCACCTCCGCCGCACGGTCCGCCGAGCGCTCGTAGGTGATCGCCACATCGGCGCCGCGCTCCGCGAGCGCCAGCGCGATGGCGGCGCCGATGCCGCGGGAGGCTCCGGTCACCAGGGCGCGCTTGCCAGCCAGTTCGCTCATCTGTGCACCTTTATATAACGATCGACACAGAAATGGCTAAGCGGGTTGGTGAGAGGCGTCAAGCGAATTACATAACGACCAATGCAGAATTCTGGACCCATGCCACCCGCTTCCGCGAAGCCCGCGGAAGCGGCTTCCGACACGGCGCAGGCCCGCGGCCGCGGCCGCCCCCGCGCCTTCGACCGCGAGACCGCCCTGGCGCGGGCGACGCACCTGTTCTGGCGCAAGGGCTACGATGCCACCTCGATCAGCGATCTCACCGAGGCCATGGGGATCGGCTCGCCGAGCCTCTACGCGGCCTTCGGCTCGAAGGAGGCACTCTATGTCGAGGCCCTGCGCCACTACGCGGAGACCTACGAGGCGCGGGTCTGGGCGGGCTTTCGCGCGGCCCCCACGGCGCGCGAAGCGGTCGCGGCCTATCTTCTCGACTCGGCGGCGGCGCTGACGGGCTCCTGCGGCGACGCTCTCCAAGACGATGCGCCCCGCGGCTGCATGGTGACGCTCTCTTCGGTCTGCCCCGGCACCCATCCGGATCTCGGCCAGCGCCTTCTGTCGGAGCGCGCCGTCGCGCTGCAGCGCCTGGACGAGCGCCTCGCCCGAGCCGTCGCGGAGGGGGAATTGCCGGAGGCGACGGACCGGCGCGGCCTCGCCCGCTTCGTGCAATCCGTCCAGAACGGCATGTCGCTCCAGGCCCGCGACGGTGCGGCCCGCTCCGAGCTGGAGGCCGCGGCCCGCATCGCCCTGCTGGCCTGGGACGCGCTGGCCGCGGCAAGATAGTCCAGGTTTCGAAGGGACGCGTCCTTTCGCGGGTCCAGGGCAGAGCCCGGGTTTGAAGGGAAACCGGGACTCTGCCCCGCGACCCCGCCAAGGGGCTCGCCCTTTGGGACCCCCTTACCCCGCTCGGCCCCGCCCGAACCGACGTTCGGCGAGGTTCTGGAAGACGACGTAGAGCATCGGGATCAGGAACAGCCCCACCGTCGTGGCCGCGATCATGCCGGCGAAGATCGGGGTGCCGATGGCGCGGCGGCTGATCTCGGCGGCGCCCTCGGCGAAGACGAGGGGCAGGAGGCCGAGGATGAAGGCGATCGAGGTCATCACCACCGCGCGGAAGCGGACCGAGGCCCCGGCCACCGCCGCGTCGCGGATCGAATGGCCCTCCGCCCGCTGCTTGCGGGCGAACTCGACGATGAGGATGCCGTTCTTGGCCGCCAACGCCACCAGAACCACGAGGCCGACCTGGGCGTAGAGATCGAGCGAGAGGCCGGCGACCAGGATGCCGGCCAGCGCGCCGAGCACGCCGACGCTGACCGAGAGCAGCACCGGCACCGGGATCATCCAGCTCTCGTAGAGCCCGACGAGGAACAGGTAGGCGAAGACCAGCGACAGGCCGAGCACCAGCCCGGTCTGCCCCTGTGCCTTGGTCTCCTGATAGGCGGTGCCGGTCCACTCGTAGCCGTAGCCGTTGGGCAGGGTCGCGTCCGAGACCGCGGCCATCGCCTTCAGCGCCGTGCCGGACGAGACCCGCGCGGCGGGGCTCCCCTCGATCGGGATCGAGCGATAGTTGTTGTAGCGGGTCAGCACCTGCGGGCCGCCGACGAAGCGGCTGGAGGCGAAGGAGCGGAGCGGCACCTCGTCGCCCTTGGCGTTCTTCACATAGATCTGCCAGAGGTCCGAGACCTTGTCGCGGTCGCCCGCCTCGGCCTCGATATTGACCTGCCAGGTTCGTCCGAACACGTTGAAATTGTTGATGTAGGTGCCGCCGAACGTCGCCTGGAGCGTATCGAAGACATCGCCGAGATTCACGCCCAGCACCGCCGCCTTGTCGCGGTCGATGTCGAGGAACAGCGACGGGTTGGCCGCCGTGTAGGTGGTGAACACGTCCGACAGATGCGGGTCGGCGTTGGCGGCGGCCATCAGGCCCTGCGCGACGCTGCCCAGTTCCTCCGGGCTCTGACCCTCGATGGCCTCCAGCGCGTATTCGAAGCCGCCGCTGGTCGAGAGGCCGATGATCGGCGGCATGTTGAAGGCGATCACCTCGCCGCTGCGGATCGACTGCGCCTCCCGCGTCAGCCGGGCGATCAAGCCTTGCGCCGAATCCTCCGGGCCGGTCCGCTCCGAGAACGGCTTCAGGTGCACCAGCATGAACGCCATGTTCGGCGCGTTCACCGTGTCGAGGTAGGAATAGCCGATCACCGAATAGGTGTCGGCCACCTGCGGCATCGCCAGGAGCTTGGTCTCGAGGGCCGTCACGGTCTCGGCGGTGCGCGCCACCGAGGCGCCGTCGGGCAGTTGGACCGTGACGAAGAAGGCGCCCTGATCCTCAGACGGCAGGAACCCGCTCGGCGTGAGGGCCGCGGCGACGTAGATGCCGCCGCCGCAGACCGCGACCAGCGCGAGGCCGACGAGGCTGACCCGAACGAGCCGTGTGACGAGCGCCGCGTAGCGAGCCTGCGTCCGCTCGATCACCCTCTGGGCGAGGCCGGCGAGCCCGCGGCTGTGCCCGCTGCGGCGCAGGAGCACGGCGCAGAGCGCGGGCGAGAGGGTGAGCGCCACGAGCGCCGAGATCACCATGCTGGCGCCGATCGTCACCGCGCATTGCCGGAACAGCACCCCCGACAGGCCGGGGATGGCGGCGAGCGGCACGAAGACCGAGAGCAGCACCAGGGTGATGGCGAGGATCGGGCCGGTGACCTCGCGCATGGCGTGCTTGGTGGCCTCCGCGACCGACAGGTCGGGCCGCTCCGCCATGACGCGCTCGACGTTCTCGACCACGACGATGGCGTCGTCGACGACGATGCCGATGGCCAGCACCATGGCGAGCAGCGAGATGGTGTTGGCCGAATAGCCGATCACCAGCAGCACCGCGAAGGTGCCGATCAGGCTGACCGGAACCGCGAGTGCCGGGATCAGAGCGGCCCGCAGGCTGCCCAGGAACAGGTAGACCACGACGACCACGAGCAGGAACGCCTCGGCGATCGTCAGGACGACCTCGCTGATGGTCTGATCGACGAAGGTCGTGGCGTCGTAGACGACCTTGGACTTGACCCCCGGCGGGAAGCGCTGGCTCACCCGCTTCAGGGTGGCATCCACCGCGTCCGCCGTCTGAACCGCGTTCGCGCCGGGCGCCAGCTGGATCGAGATCGCGACCGCGGGCTTGCCGTTGAGGCGGGCGATGGCGTCGAGGTTCTGTGCGCCCATCTCGACGCGGGCCACGTCCTTCACCCGCAGGACCGAGCCGTCGGGATCGGCGCGCACGACGATGTTGCCGAATTCCTCGGCGGTCGAGAGCCGACCCTTGGTCTGGACGTTGAATTGGAACTGCTGGTCGTTGCCGACCGGACGTGCCCCGACCCGGCCGGCGGCGGCCTGCACGTTCTGCGCGTTGACGGCGTTGACGATTTCGGACGGCGCCATCTTCAGGTTGTTGAGCCGATCGACGTCGAACCAGATGCGCATCGAGTATTGCTGGTTCACGAACAGCGACGCCTGGCCGACGCCGGGCGTGCGGCTGAGCTCGTCGAGGACGCTGATCGTCGCGTAGTTCGTCAGGAACAGCGGGTCTTGGCTGCCGTCCTCGCTGTAGAGCATCAGGTATTGCAGGATCGCGGTCGCCTGCTTCTGCACCGTGACGCCCTCGAGGCGCACCTCCTGCGGCAGCTGGGCCAGAGCCGTCTGGACGCGGTTGTTGACGTTGACGGTGTCGATGTCCGGGTCGGTGCCGAGCTGGAACGACACGGTCAGATTGTAGCTGCCGTCGTTGCCGCTCATCGACTTCATGTAGATCATCTTGTCGACGCCGATGACAGCGGCCTCCAGCGGCTGCGCGATCGCGGCCTCGACCACCTCCGCCGAGGCGCCCGGATAGGTGGCGCTGACCTGCACCTCCGGCGGGACGATCTGCGGGAACTGGGCGACCGGGATCCGGGCCATCGCCAGGAGGCCCGCCAGGGTCACGACGATCGCCGCGACGGCGGCGAGCCGCGGGCGGTCGATGAAGATCGAGGAGATCATCGCGCCCTCCGTCCCAGGCTCAGCCCCATGCCCGGCCCCGCGCGCCGCCGCGCCCCGCGGCTCATCGGCCGCTCTCTTGCGCGATCCCGCCCTGCGCCGGCGCGGCCGCGACGGGCTCTCCGGCGCGCACGCGCTGGAGGTTGTCGACCGCGATGGTCTCGCCGTCCCTGAGGCCTCCGGTCACCGTGGTCCGGTTGCCGATCGGCTGGCCGAGGGTGACGTTGCGGCGCTCCGCCTTCCCGTCGCCGATGACGTAGACGTAGTCGCCGCGCTGATCGGTGAGCACGGCCGCGCGCGGGATCGTGACGAGGCGGACCGGATCGGGATTCTCCACGATCACCGTCACGAACTCGCCGTCGATGAGTTCGCGCACGGCGTGCCCGGCCTTGTTCTGCCCGCGGGACGGGTTGGCGAACACGCCGCGAATCGCGAAGCTGTCGGTGGAGGACGAGACGGTGTTGTCGGTGAAGTTGACGTGACCGGCTTCCCCGTAGGTCCGCCCGTCGGGCAGGACGAGGCGCAGCTTCAGGGCATCGAGGCCACCGAGGGCGGCGAGGCGGTTGCGCAGGTCGATCACCGTGCGGGTCGGGATCGAGAACAGCACGTACATCGGATCCTGGCTGACCACCGTGGTCAGCACGCCGGTATCCGGCGAGACGAGGTTGCCGGCGGTGATCGCGGTGCGGCCGACCTTGCCGTCGATCGGCGAGGCGATCGTGGCGTAGCTCAGGTTGATCTGCGCCGTCTTCAGATCGGCCTGCGCGCTCTGGAGCTGCCCCTGCAGCCCGCCCTGCTGCGCCTGATCCTCGTCGACCTTCTGCTGCAGGCCCGCCGGTCCGCGCATCAGCGAGGTCGAGCGGGAGAGATTGGTGTCGGCGAGCTTCAGCTGCGCCTGGATGTTGGCCAGCGCCCCCTTCTTGGAGGCGAGATCCGTCTCGAAGGGGGCCGTCTCCAAACGGTAGAGCACGTCGCCCTTGCGGACGTCCTGCCCCTCCGTGAACACGACGCTGTCGAGGAACGAGGTGATGCGGGCGACCGCCGCGTAGCGGGAGACCGACTGGATGCGTCCGACATATTTCTCGCTCTCGGTCACCTCCTGCGCCGAGACCGTGAGGGTGCCGACCGCGGGCGGCGCGCCCCGCGTCTCGGCACCGGCGGCCGGTGCGGTCAGAAGCAGCGTGAGGAGGAGCGTCCCGCGCGCCAAGCGCGCGGCAGGGTCTCGGACAGGAACCGGCATCGCATCCTCGAACCCGATACGGGATCCGTCGCGCCCGGAGCGACGCCCCGGACGCCCCGGAGCTGTCGTCGGACGCTCGGGAGCGGAGGCCCCCGGACGGCGGGCGTGCAGAGGCACCAGCGCCTAACAAAAGTCAACGCGGCTCGATCCGTTTGGCCCCGCCTGCGGCAATGCGATATAGGCACCGCTTAAGTAGTGCGATCCCGTCCCTCGCGGGGCGCCAGCGGGAGTGATCCGTGCGGATCGAAAACGGCTCCGGTACGCTCGACGCTGCGGGCGCCGATCTCGACGGCCCGCGCGTGACCCTGCGCGGCCGCTGGACCGCGGATCAGGGGCCGGCGGTGGAGCGGGCGGCGGCCGATATCGCGGCTTACGGCCGCGGCCAGCCGGTTCTGGTCGACCTCAGCGCCGTCCTGCGCCTCGACACGCTGGGCGCCTGGGTGCTGGAGCGGACGCGGGCCGAGATCGAGGGGGCGGGCTCGCGCCTCGCCTATGCGGGGGCACGGCCCGAGCACCGCATCCTGCTCGGCGAGATGGGCCTGCGCGAGGCCGAGCCGAAGGCCCCCGACACCCGCAACCCGGTGGTGCGCGGGCTCGACGGCCTCGGCCGGCGCGTCGCCCAGGGCGGGGCCGAGGTCCTGGCCGGCATCGCTTTCCTCGGCGAGGTGGTCGCGGCGGCGGGTCGCGTCGCGCGTCGCCCCAGAACGTTCCGGGCGGCGGCGCTCGTCAATCAGCTCGAGCAGGTCGCCTTCCGCGGCGTGCCGATCATCGTGCTGATCTCGTTCCTCGTCGGCGGCATCGTCGCCCAGCAGGGCATCTTCCAGCTCCAGCGCTTCGGCGCGCAGAGCTTCGTCGTCAACCTGATCGGCCTCCTGATCCTGCGCGAACTCGGCGTGCTGCTCACCTCGATCATGGTGGCGGGCCGCTCCGGCTCGGCCTTCACCGCCGAGATCGGCTCGATGCGCATGCGCGAGGAGGTCGATGCCCTGCGGGTAATGGGCCTCGATCCGATCGAGATCCTGATCCTGCCCCGCATCCTGGCGCTGGTGATCGGGTTGCCGATCCTGTCCTTCCTGGGCTCGCTCGCCGCGCTCGCGGGCGGCGGGCTCACGGCGGCGCTCTACGGCGGGCTGACCGTCGACGGCTTCCTGGCGCGGCTCCAGGCGGCGGTGTCGTTCCACCACTTCGCCGTCGGACTGATCAAGGCGCCGTTCATGGCGCTGACCATCGGAATCATCGCGACGATCGAGGGATTTGCGGTTCAGGGCTCGGCGGAATCGCTCGGCCGCCACGTCACCGCCTCAGTCGTCAAGTCAATCTTCATGGTGATCGTGCTGGATGGCCTCTTCGCGGTCTTCTTCGCCGCGATCAATTTCTGAGCGCCCATCGCCGAACGGGGGCCGGTTCGGCGGGACGGAGCGCGGCACGGATTGCGCGGCGGTCGGCGCTTGCCGACCGCGCCCTCACTCACAGCGCGAGCGGACGAGTTGGCTGACCCTCACTTCCCTCAAGCTTCGCGGCCTCAGACGGCGCAGGACGCGGTGGACGCGATCATCCGCGTGCGCGACCTCGTCGTGACCTTCGGCGAGCGCGCGGTGATGAAGGGCCTCGACCTCGACATCCGCCGCGGCGAGATCTTGGGATTCGTCGGCCCCTCGGGGCAGGGCAAGTCGGTGCTGACGCGCACCATCCTCGGCCTCGTGCCGAAGCGCTCCGGCACCATCGAGATCTTCGGCGAGGACGTGGATTCCATCACGGTCGCCCGGCGGCGGCAGCTCGAGCAGCGCTGGGGGGTGCTGTTCCAGCAGGGGGCGCTGTTCTCCGGCCTCACCGTCAAGCAGAACATCCAGATGCCGATGCGCGAGCATCTCAAGCTGTCCGAGCGGCTGCTCGACGAGTTCGCCCGGCTCAAGATCGAGATGGTCGGCCTGAAACCCGATGCCGCCGACAAATACCCCTCGGAGCTGTCCGGCGGCATGATCAAGCGCGCGGCCCTCGCCCGGTCGCTGGCCCTCGATCCCGAAATCCTGTTCCTCGACGAGCCGACCTCCGGCCTCGACCCGATCGGCGCGGGCGAGTTCGACGACCTCGTCTCGACCCTGAAGCGGACGCTCGGGCTCACCGTCTTCATGGTGACCCACGACCTCGACAGCCTCTACACCGCCTGCGATCGCATCGCCGCGCTCGGCGACGGAAAGATCATCGCGGAGGGCACGATCCAGCAGATGCTGGATCACGACCATCCGTGGCTGCGCTCCTACTTCCACGGCAAGCGCGCCCGCGCGCTGGCACCCGCCGCGCCGGCTCCGCAGCCGGCCTACGCCCATGCGTAGGACCCGCTCGCTCCTTCCGATCGGCGGTGCCCAGGCATCGCCGATCGCCCCCGGGCGAGGGGACGAGGGTTGGGGGCGGCGGGCGTCCGCCGAACGCATGGCGCCCGACCCAGGGTCGGGAGCGGTGCCGCTCAGTATCGGTCGACGTGCGGTGCCGCACCGCCTGACCCCTCCGGATCGGGAACAGAGCTAGTCCGATGGAGACCCGCGCGAACTACGTCCTGATCGGCGCCTTCACCATCGGCGTCGTGCTTGCCGCCTTCGGCTTCGTGTTCTGGCTCCAGGGCGGCTCCCGGGGACAGGCCAGCCAAGCGCTGCGCATCGTCTTCTCCGGCTCGGTCGGAGGCTTGGCCAAGGGCTCGACCGTGTCGTTCAACGGCATCAAGGTCGGCGAGGCGCTCGACGTGCGCCTGCTGCCGCAGGACCCGCGCCGGGTCGTCGCCGTGGTGCAGGTCGATCCCTCGACGCCGCTCCGCGCCGACACCCGCGCCCGGCTCGATTCGGCGATGCTGACGGGCGTCTCCCAGATCTCGCTCTCGGGCGGCAGCGCCGACGCGCCCCCGCTCAAGGCCGGCTCCGGCGATCAGATGCCGACCATCTTCGCCGATTCGAGCGACATCCAGGACATGATGGCGGCGGCCAAGCAGATCGCCCAGCGGGCCGACGACGTGCTCCAGCGTCTCGACAAGGTGGTCGCTGGCAACGAGGGCGCGATCACCCGGACGCTGGCCAATGTCGAGGCTTTCTCCAAGACGCTGGCCGAGGCCGGTCCCTCGATCGCCGGCCTCGTCAAGGCGGTGGACGGTCAGCGCCTCAATCGGGTGATCGAGAACGCCGACACCTTCTCGACCTCTCTGGCCAAGGCCGGCCCCGACATCGAGGCGGGCCTGCACGACGCCCGGGCCCTCGCGGCCAAGCTCAGCGCCTCCGCCGACCGGATCGACGGCGTGCTGAAGGGCGCCGAGGGCTTCCTCGGTTCGGCCTCCGGCCAGCAGGGTGCGGGCACTTTCGCCGAGATCCAGAAGGCGGCCGTCTCGGTCCGCGAGGCCGGCATCGCGTTCCGCACGCTGTCCGAGAATCTCGACAAGCGCACCGCCAACATCTCGACGAGCTTCAACCGCCTGTCGGGCTCGAGCCGTCGCGAGGTCGAGGCGCTCGCCACCGACGGCCAGCGCACCCTCAACACCCTGAGCCGCGCGGCCCGGAGCCTGGAGCGGGATCCCTCACAGGTGATCTTCGGCGGCAAGCCGTCGTTGCCGGAATACAACGGTGGCCGCTGAGATGCGGCGCGACGCAGGATGTGTCGGGACGCACTGCGGGGGTGGAGCGTTGCCGTAAGCTTGGCGTGGTAGGGTGGCCTCTCCGCCTCCTGCCTGAGCGAACGGACGGTGCCCGAGCGCATGATGCGAGTTGTTTTCCCCGCCTCTCCCGGCCGTGCGGCCCGTGCCGCCGCCGGGCTCGCGATGCTGGCCGCGCTCGGCGGCTGCGGCGGCAGCAGCGTGACGCCGCTGACCTTCGACCTCGCCGCCCTGCCGGGCCAGCCGCGGGCCGGCGGAACCGCGCGCTCGCTGGTCGTGTCGGAGCCGGTCGGCCTGCAGCCGATGGAGGCCGACCGCATCATCGTGCGCGAGCGGGGCGGCTCGCTGTCCTTCCTCGGCGGCGGCCAATGGGCCGACCGTCTGCCGCGGCTGATCCAGACCCGGATCATCCAGAGCCTCGAGAACAGCGGGCGCCTGCGCTCCGTCTCCCGACCCGGCGACAAGGTGCCGTCGGAGTATCAGCTGGTCAGCGAGATCCGCGAGTTCGACATCGATTCCGGTTCCGGCGAGGCGGTGGTCGATCTCTCCGCCAAGCTCATCGCCGAGGGCAGCGGCCGCGTCGTCAACGCCCGCGTCTTCACCGCCCGCGTCCCCGTGCCGAAGGTCGATCCCCAGACCGCCGCGACCGGCCTCGACGCGGCGCTCAGCCAAGTGCTCGGCGATCTCGTGCGCTGGGTGAATGCCGGGCGGTAGGGTCTTCGCCGCGCACCCTTTCGTCCCACCCCTCCCCCTCATCCTGACAGGCTGCTTCGCTCCCGCATTTCAGGATGGCGGTGATTGTCGGGATGGGCGGTCGAAGACGCCGATCCCTTCGATCACGGCCGATCCCGCGGGCGTCAGAACGAGAGCTTCATGCCCGCCACGAAGGTGCGGGGTGCGCCCGCGTAGATCGAGCCCACGGTCGCGGCGAGGGCTCCCTGGCCGTTGAGCAGGCCCGTGTTGCGGTTGAGCGTGTTGGCGAGCGGGTTGGCCGAGGCGACGTAGACCGTGTCCAGCACGTTGCGGACCTCGCCGTAGAGGTCGATGCGCTTGGCGTAGCCTGAAGGCAGCAGAGCCGCGTAGTGGATGTTGAGGTTGACGATCGCGTAGCCGGGAATCTTCAGCAGGTTGGAATTGTCGGCGTAATAGCCGCCCTGCGCCACCACCTCGGCGAAGCCGCCGAGCCCGGCGAGGGGACCCGCCGGCACGTCGTAGCCGAGGCGGGCGAGCAGCTGGTGATCGGGCACGCCGGGGATGCGGTTGCCGGCCCGGTTGAACGACCGCGTGACGTTCTCGAAACCGCCCGGTAGTCCGGGGGCGACGCGCCGGACGCTGAGCTGCTCGACGTAATCGGTGTAGACCTGATCGTCGAAGGTGTAGGCCAGCACGCCGTTCCAACCCGGCGCGAAGGCGTAGGTCGCGGCCAGTTCGATACCGCGATGCTCGGAGGCCGGGGCGTTGAAGGTGTAGTTGAGCAGGCCCGCCCCCGGCGATTGCGAGACGAACTCGTTGCGGAAGAACTCGTAGAAGCCGGTCAGGCTCAGTCTCAGGCCCTCGATCGCGAGCCAGTCGGCGCCGAGGTCGAACCCGAGATTCTCCTGCGTCTTCAGGCCGGTATTGTTGCCGGGCACGCCCGCCGCCGTGACGAACAGCGACGAGTAGGACGGCGTGGCGTAGCCGGTGGCGACCCGGCCGCGCAGGGCCCAGGTCGGGTCGGGCTGGTAGACCAGGGCGAGTTCGGGCGCGACGTTGAGGAAGCGGCGGTCGGCGATGGCGCGCGGGAACGTCTCGGTTCCGTTCGCCGCGAAGCTGCGGTTGCGCCCGGTGATCGTCGTGTTCTCCGCCGAGATGCCGGTGACGGCCTTCCATTCCGGCGAGAGTTCCAATTCGAGCCGTGCCCGCCCGCCGAGATTCGATTGCAGGGCGTCCTGCAGGGCGACCAGCGGTCCGAGCCGCGCCCCTCCCAGCGCCGTGAGGGTGAAGGTCGAGGCGGTGACGTCGACGGCGCTGTAGGCGAGCGCCACGTAGCCGACCGCCGGAAGTCCGAACACCTCGCCGCGCCGGGTCAGGTCGGTGAGCAGGCTGTAGGAGGGCAGGCTGCCGCGGCCGGAGGACGTGAAGAACGGCTGGTTGTAGTTGCGCTCGTCGAAGCCGAGCTGCACCCGCCAGGTCGTCTGCGCGTCGATGTCGTGCTCCCACCGCCCGGCCACGATGGTGCGGCGGTCGTTGCGGCGGAAGCCGGCCTGCGCCGCGGTGGCCGCGACGGTCTGGCCCGAGACCGGATCGAGCAGGTTGAAGGTGGCGCAGCCGGTCAGGGCGGCGTTCGCCCCGGTGTCGCAGCCGCGCTGATAGGGGTTGATGCGGAACTGGTTCAGGGAGGAGCGGCCGGGGATGTTGGCGTCGATCTCGTTGTTGATCACCTTGAGGGTGAAACGGTTGTCCGGGGTCGGCGTGTAGCTCGCCAGCAGGTTGACGGTCTGGGTGTCGTAGGAGGCGTGCTGCTGGTAGCCGTTGCCGCGCACGTCGCTGGCGAACAGGCTGATCTCGAACGGGCCGCTGGCGCCGCCGACGGTGAAGTAACGGCTGAGATAGCCGTAGCTGCCGGCATCCACGCCCACCTCGTAGCCGCTGATCTCGCGCCCCGTGCGGGTGCGGAAAGCCAGCGCGCCGCCGGTGGCGTAATTGCCGAACAACGCCGATTGGGGCCCCCGGAACACGTCGATGCGGGAATAGGCCCGGGGATCGACGAGATCGAAGCGCGAGGCGCCGTCGGCCTGGGTGACGGGGAAGCCGTCCTCCAGCACCACCATGTTGCGGGTCACGCCGGTGGAGCGGGCGTTGTTGCCG
The DNA here is from genome assembly GCF_022179765.1 of Methylorubrum suomiense. Lineage (GTDB taxonomy): Bacteria > Pseudomonadota > Alphaproteobacteria > Rhizobiales > Beijerinckiaceae > Methylobacterium > Methylobacterium suomiense. The sequence continues at coordinate 327,600 of NZ_BPRE01000003.1, forward strand.
CGGATCGAGATGACGACGTCGCGCCCGCCATTGCCCTGGCGCACGGTGACGCCGGGGCTGTCGAGCAGCACCGAACCGATGCTCGTGGCCGGCCGGTTGGCGATGGCCTCGCGCCCGACGGCGGTGACGATCTGCCCGACCGGTCGCTCGATCGGGAGCGCCGCCGCCCCGGGGGCGGCGGCGACGCCGAACCGGGTGCCGCCGGATGGCGCCCCTCCGGCGCCGTTGCCCCGGCCCTCTCCGGCGACGGAGAGTTCCTCGAGGGTGACGGATTCGGGGGCCGCTTCGGCCGTGACCGACACGGCGAGCGGCTGGGCGGCGAGGAGGCAGAGGGCGGCGCGACGGCGCAGGCGGGCGGGCATGGCGGGCTCGGTGGAACGGAGGAAAGGGGCGGCACGGGCGGTGGCCGCGGATGGGGTGTCGGCGGGCGCGGGGGCCGCGCCCGGCCGGATCAGGCGCTGTGCGCGGCCGGGCGCAGGCCGCGGGGGCGCAGCAGGGCGCGGACGCCGAGGTCGAGGCCGATCAGGGCAAGGATCGCGAGGCCGGTGAGCGGGAAGACCGCGCCGAGGCCGAGCATGAGGGCGGTGACGCCCGCCATCACCCGCCGGTCGCGGGGCAGCGGTGGCACGCCGAGCCGGCCCGCCGGGCGCCGCTTCCACCACATCACCCCGGCGGTCACCGAGAGCAGGAGGGTGGCGAGGCAGAAGACCAGCATGGCGAGCTGGTTCGCCCGGCCCCAGAACTCACCCTTGTGCAGGCCGATGCCGAGCTGGATCGCCTGCCCCACCGGGCCGATCTCGGGGAAGCGCACGTCGACCAGACTCTCCCCGGTATATTGGTCGAGGGAGATCATGCGCTGGCGGGTGACGTCGCGGGGATAGGCGGCGGCGGCGTACACGCCGGTCTCGCCGAGCGGCAGGGCCAGTTCGAAGCCCGCGGGCATGCCCATCGCGCGCAGGATCTCCGCCGCCCGGTCGAGGCCGATGGCCGGGGCGGCGCGCGGCTCGGAGCGAGGGACGGGGGCGTCCTGCATCGTCCAGCCGGGCTCGTTCAGGACGGCGCGCATCGGCACCGTCGAGACCGGCCTGTCGGCCCAGAGCTGGCGCGGCTGGCCGAGGCCGGCGGCGTTCGACCAAGCCCGCAGCTCCTGCCCCCACCAGGCCGACCAGGGCAGGCCGGTCAGGGCGAGGAACAGCAGGCCGGCGCCCGCGAACAGGCCGGTCACCGCGTGGAGATCGCGCCACCAGACCCGGCGGCGGGGCGTCTCCCGGATCGAGACCACGCCGCCCCCCTGCCCGCGCGGCCACCACAGATAGGCCCCGGTGACGACGAGGATCACGGCGAAGCCCGCCACGATCTCGATCACGAGATTGGCGGCCGGGCCGAACAGCGTGAGGCTGTGCAGCCGCCGCACCACGCCGGAGAATTCCCGGGCCGCCGGCAGGGCGTCGAGCACATCGCCGCGATAAGGATCGAGGAAGACGAGGGTCCTTTCCCCGCCGACATTCATCGTCACGAGCGCGGAGGCCTCGGGCCCGGACGGCTCCGTATAGGAGATTGGCACGCCCTCCGGCACCGCCTGCATGGCGGTGTAGACGAGCCGGTCCGGCCCGAGCGGGGCGCCGGAGGCCACCACCAGAGTGCGGTGGGCAAACACCGTTGCGTCGATCTCCGCCTTGAACAGGTAGAGCGCGCCGGTGGCCGCGAGCAGGATCAGGAAGGGGAGGCAGAGGAGGCCGGCGAGGAAGTGCCAGCGCCAGACCGCGCGGTAGACGGCCTCGCGCAGGAGCGGCCGCGCGCGGCCGCGCATGGCGGCCGGGGCGCTGCCCTGGAACGGAACGGACATGGGACGGGTAGCCCGAGACTGAGGGATCGGAGGACGGATCGCTCAGGCGGCGGGGGGACCTCGCGGGCCGATGGCCGGATCGGGCGGGGCACGGGCGCGGGCCGTCGTCGCGGCCGGCCATGTCGGGACGATCGTCTCGCGCGGCCAGACGGCCTGCGCGAAGGCGGCCACCGTCGGCGGCAGGCCGAACTCGGCACCCTGCGCGTGCAGGCAGCAGGCGTGATGAAGGCAGGCCGGACCGTGATCGCTGGGGGCGCCTGCCCCTTCCGCGTGCTCGGCGCAGAGAATGTCCGCCGGCCGGGCCTGCGCCAGGGCAGCCATCGGCGCGAGCGCGGTGAGGAAAGCCTGCAGGACGAGCGCGTAGAGCGCGATCACCCCGATGATCGCGCGGCCGTTCACGAAGCGTGGCGGGCGCGGGCGCATCGGCGCACTTAAGGCGTGCGGGCGGAAGCGGTCAACGCGTCCGTGAGGCCTTTCCGACGCCGGCGCGACGCTTTCGGCCGGCTTTGCGTCCCGCCTCAGCCGCCGGCCTTCAGGCGCAGATTGGCGATCAGCCGGGCGACGTCCTTCGGATCGGCCCGCCAGATGCCCGCCGGCTCGTCCTCGGGGGCGGGGAGGAGGCCGAGGCGCTCGGCGGTTCCGGCGCGGTCGGAGGCCGCGAGGCCGGACTCGGTCAGGGCCGCGTCCCAGGCCTCGACCGCGGTGCGGGTGCCCGACTTGCAGGAGAGATCGCCGAGGGGGCTCTCCCTCAGGATGTCGAAGCCGCACTGCGCCTGCAGGGTGGCGCGGGCCTTCATCACCTGTCCCAGCACCGTCTCGGCGAGCGACCCGTCCTGCGCCAGGGCGGGCCCCGCGGAAAACATGACGGAAGCCGTCAGGCAGAGGGCGAGCCGTGATCCGCGTACCGACATTCGTTCCCGTCCCCTCCCCGCGGCCTCGATCCGCCGCGGCGATGGTGCCGGCTTTCCGACGCCTTGTGAAGATTTCTGCGGAAGTCCCGCCTCCGACGGACGTTTTGCCTCACGGCCCATGCGATCCGGATCAGGGGTCGAGCCGCTTGAGGCTGAAGGCGGGGCGAGAATGGCCCTCGGAATCCGGATTGCGCAGCTCGCGCATCCGCGGCGCGTGTCCGTCGATCAGGAGCACCATCACCGTCAGCACCAACAGCACCTTCGAGGCCATGGCCCCAGTACCCTCACGCTTGTGAGGGAGTGCTTTAGGTCCAAGCCCTGCGTCTTCCGCATGCGCTGGCGCACATCGCCCCCGACATTCCGGCGGTCGGCGGCGGGTAGGGTGAACGGAGCGTCAAGGCCCGGACGGGTCTCGACGCTCCGGCCAGACCAGTGTCACGCGCAATCCGCCGAGATCGGACCGGTCGAGGTGGATCCCGGCGCCCGCGGCCTCGGCGAGGTCGCGGGCGATGGCGATGCCGAAGCCGGTGCCGGGACGGCTCTCGTCCCAGCGGCGGCCGCGGGCGATGCCGGCGATGGCGGCCTCGCTCATGCCCGGCCCGTCATCCTCGACGACGAGGCGCCCGCCCTCCCCGTCCGCCCGGCCCGAGACGCGGATGCGGCGGTGGGCCCATTTGCGGGCATTGTCGAGGAGGTTGCCGAGGATCTCGGTGAGATCGCCCTCGTCGCCGGGGAAGGCGAGCGCCTCGGGCAGCACGCTCTCCCAGCGCAGCGCCTCTCCGTCCGGCAAGCGCTTGAGAGCGCCGGTGATCCGCTCCGCCACCGGCGCGACCGGACAGGCGCGCCGCCGGAGGCCGCCCGTGGCCGCCCGGGCGCGGGCGAGCGTGCGCTCGACCTGACGGGCCATGGCCCGGGCCTGCTCGGCGATGTCCTGCGACAGGGTGGGATGGGAGGTGTCCGTGCGGCGGGCGAGGGCGTCGAGCACCGCCAACGGCGTCTTCAGGCCGTGAGCCATGTCGGCGGCCTGGGTCCGGGCGCGCTCCAAGTCCCGCTCCTGTGCGTCGAGCAGCCGGTTGAGGTCGGAGACCAGCGGGCGCACCTCTTCCGGAAAGGTTTCCGGCAGGCGCGCGCGGGTGCCGGAATGGACCGCGGCGAGGTCGGCCCTGAGCGCTCGGAACGGCGCCAGGGCGCGACGCACGAACAGCGCCATCGCCAGCGTCAGCGCCGCGAACAGGGCGACCAGCGAGGGCACGAGCAGGCGTAAAAAGGTCGCCCGGCTCTGCGCCAGATCGCGCCGGTCCTCGGCCACCGTGACGGCGAGCGCCACCGGGTCGCCCCGGGCCGGGACCGTCACCCGCCGAGTCACGGCGATGAGGCGCCCGCCATCCGGCCCGTCGAGATCGCCGATCGCCGGCTCCTGCGCCGTGTCGGCGACGCTGCCGAGCCCGCGATCCCAGAGCGAGCGCGAGCGCAGGGAATGCCCGCCCCCCTCGATCTGCCAGTAGAGCCCGCCATAGGGCGTCGCGAAGCGCGGGTCCGGCGGCGCCTGCGGCAGGCCGAGCGTGCCGCCGGGCTCGACCGTGACTTGGCCCGCGATGAGCTTGGCGAGGCGGTCGAGCCCGTCGGCGGTACGGGCATCGAGGACGCGATCGAGGATCACCGTCAGCCCGATGCCGGCCAGCGCCAGCGCGATGGCGATCAGGCCGGCGGCGGCGAGCCCGAGGCGGAGCCGCAGGGAATCCCGCCGCATTGCGAACCGCCCCGCCCCCGTCCGCCGGTCGGATCCGGGGTGCTCGGCGGAGGCCCGCCCGCCCGCTTGTGGCGGGGGGATCGATGTCGGGGACGGATCGGCACCGATCGGTGTCACGCGCCCTCCGGATCGGCGGGCACGAGGTAGCCGTGGCCGCGCCGGGTCTCGACCACGCCGGGGCCGAGCTTGCGCCGCAGGCGGGTGAGCAAAGCCTCCAGGGCGTTGGCCTCGCGGTCGCTGTCGCTGCCGTGCAGATGGTCGAGCAACTCGCCCGCGGGCACGACCTGGCCCTGGCGGTGCATGAGGAAGGCGAGCAGGCGGTATTCCAGCGCCGTCAGGTCGATCTCGCGGCCCTCGATCGAGACCGCGCGGGTGCGGGTGTCGAGTTCGACCGCCCCCGCCCGCAGCACCGGCGAGGCGTGGCCGGCGGTGCGGCGCAGGATCGCCCGCAGCCGCGCCACCAACTCCTCCATGCGGAACGGCTTCTGGAGATAGTCGTCGGCGCCCGCATCGATCCCCTCGACGCGCTCGCGCCAACCGTCGCGGGCGGTGAGGATCAGGACGGGGAGCCGCACGCCGGCCCCGCGCAGGCGCCACAGCACGCCGAGCCCGTCGAGCCGCGGCAGGCCGAGATCGAGCACCATCGCGTCGTAGGTCTCGGTCTCGGCCTTGAACCAGGCCGCCTCGCCGTCGCCGACGATCTCGGCGACGTAGCCGGCCCGCTCCAGACCCGCCCGCAGATCCGCGGCGATGCGCGGCTCGTCTTCGACGATCAGGATGCGCATGGATGGGGTCCGGTGGCGAAGGGGCGGCGGGCGAACCGGCCCATCGAGAGCGATCGAGCACCGATCGACGGCCTCTCCGACTCTCCTCTCTGATCCCGAGGTGGCAGCGCGCCGCCACACCCGCGAAGGAGGGATCCAGCGGATCGCGCGATCCGTAAAACCCTCCCTCGCGGGCGCTTGCGCGGCACCTCGGGATGAGGGGGAGGGATGGGATCGGGCGTCCGCCCGGCCTCAATCGTCGTCGTCATCGTCGATGACCTTGAGGGAGCCGGCATCGATCTTCACGTCGCGGCGACGCCCGTCGGGGCCGAGGATGCGCAGCTTGTAGAGCCAGCGCCCGTCGTCGCGCTTGAGATCGACCGCCACCACATCGCCCGGCACGGCGGTCTTGGCGGCGGCGAGGACCGCGTCGAGGGGGCGGATCTCGCCCCGTTCCAGGGCCGCCCGGGCGCGCTCGCCGTCGCTGTCGGCATGGGCGAGCGGGGTCATGACGACCGCGTTCAGGGCGAGCAGGAGCAGGAGCAGGCGGAGCGGGCGCGGCATGGGTCGGGATCGGGGTCCGGTCAGGGATGCCCGAATCTCCCTGACGCGAGGCTGACGGGGCGCGTCAGGCCGGCGCGGGAGCCCGCCTGCGAGAAGACGGCACAGACGGCGCGCCGGCCTCGCCGCCGCGTCTCCCTCTCGCAGACGAGTCATCGCATGTCCCTGACCACCACGATCCTGCTGCTCTACGCCGCCTGTCTCGTCGGCGCCATCGCCAGCCCGTCCGCCGCCGCGACGCCCGAGGCACGGCGTGATCAGAGCCCCGCCCCCGAACCGCGTCGCCCTGCCTGGCGTGCCCCGGCCGTCCTGGCCCTGCCGCTCGCGGCACTCGTGATCGGCGTGACTGCCGGCCCGGCGCGGGCCGGTGAGCCGGCGACCCGGATCGCCGCCCTGGCGACCGCGCCTGTCGCGCCCCTCGCCGCCCCCATCATGGGGTCCGCCACGGTGATCGATGGGGCGACCCTCTCGGTCGGCGGCCGCCGCCTGCGCCTGCACGGCATCGTCGCCCCGGCCCTCGACCAGACCTGCTTCGACGCGCAGGAGCGCGGCTATGCCTGCGGACGCGTCGCGGCGGAGGCGCTCACGGCGCGGATCGGTGAGTCGTTCGTCACCTGCGAGGCGCAGGGCACGGAGGCCGAGACCGGGGTGGCGACCGCCCATTGCCGCCTCGGGGCGGACGACCTCGCGGCCTGGCTCGTCGAGAGCGGCTATGCCGTGGCCGATCGCGGCGTCTCGACCGACTACGTCGCCCAGGACGAGCGCGCCTGGGGGCGCCGCCGCGGCCTCTGGGCGGGTGTGTTCGATCTGCCGACCCGGCGCCGGACCACCGCGACCGCCGGGCTCTGACCGACGGGTCGCACGGCGCGACCCTCTCGCCGGAGCGGGATCCCGGGCGATCGAAGCGAGCGGATCCTCGGCCGCGGGTCAGGCCGCCTTGTCGCCCCCGGGCACGGCGCGGACATCGGCGGGGGCGGGCACGTAGGCACACCACATGCAGCGACCCCGCTCGGCCGCCTTCGGGTCGTTGCGCTGGGAGCAGACCGGACAGATCGTCAGCACGATCCGCTGGCCGCGCACATAGGCGAGGCCGCGGCCCAGGAAGGTGACGGCACCTTGGGGCATGAAACCGATTCAGTTGTCGGCGGGACGAGAGCCGTCGTCTAGCTCATCGCACCGTGAAGGCGACCCCCGCACACGGCATGGGCCGGCGGCGCCGAAAGCATAGCCGGCACGCGGAAGCCCGTCGCAGCGCGTCCCGTGTCGATCGCGTCCGCCCCTGGCGGCACTACAGCAGCGCCTCAGCCCGGATCGGCAGGCGGCGCAGGCGCCGGCCGGTGGCGTGATGGACGGCGTTGGCGATGGCCGCGTTGACGCCGATGATCCCGAGTTCGCCCAGGCCCTTCAGACCGAGCGGGTTCACGGCCGTGTCCGCATCCGGCACCAGCACGGCCTCGATCCGCGGGGCGTCGGCGGCGGTGGCGACCAGATACTCGGCGAGGTCGTCGTTGCGGTAGCGCCCGCGGTCGAGCACGCTCTCCTCCAGCAGGGCCGAGCCGATCCCCCAGATCATGCCGCCGGTGAGCTGGCTTCGGGCGGTCAGCGGGTTGAGCACGCGGCCCGCCGCGAAGGCGCCGGTGAGGCGCGCGACCCGGATCACGCCGGTCTCCGCGTGGACATGCACCTCGGCGAACTGCGCCCCGAACCCCCAGGACAGGGTCTCGCCCATCCCGCCGGTCCCGAGCGCGATCCGTCCGGCCCGCACCGCGTCCAGCGCGCCGGGCTTGGCGCCCTCGGGGACGAATTCGGCCAAGGTCTCGACGGTGCCGCCGCAGAGCGCCACCGCCTCGGCGAGCGGCAGGGAGCGCCCGTCCGGTGCGTGCAGGCGGTCCTCGGCGAGCCGCAGCGAGGCCGGATCGATCCCCTGGAGCGGTCCCGTCGCCGCGGCCGCGGCGAGGCACGCCCGCACCTGCCCGCAGCCGAGATGCAGCGTGTGCATCAGGCTCGTCGTGGTGGCGGAGCCGCCCGACAGGCCCGCCGCCGGCAGCGCCGTGTCGCCGAGGCCGACCGCGACCCGCTCGATCGGCACGCCCAGCCACTCGGACGCCCCCATCGCCAGCAGGGTGGCGATGCCGTTGCCGATCTCGTGATGCGCCGTCTCCACCCGCGCGCCGCCTTCGGCGTCGAGGGACACCCGCATCGTCGCGGGCCCGGTCTTCACCGGTCGCACCGCGGCGGCGCAGCCGAGCCCGACCCGCCACGCGCCCTCCCCGGTCTCGATCCGCATCGCCCCCACCTCGGGCACCCGCCGGCCCCAGTCGAAGGCGCGGGCGCCCGCGTCGAAGCAGGCCATCAGCGGGCGGCTGGAGAACGGTTTTCCGGCGATCGGCTCCCGGTCGGTGTCGTTGCGTCGGCGCAGCTCGATCGGATCGAGGCCGAGCGCCTCGGCCATTTCGTCGACCGCGCTCTCGAGGGCGAACAGGTAGGGCACCTCCGGCGGCGCCCGCATCGGCCCCGGCGTGTTCCGGTCGACCCGCACGGCCCGCTCCTCGGCGCGGATCGCCGGGCAGGCATAGAGGCGCGCGGTGACGTCCGTGCCCTCCATGGCGAAGGGATCGAAGCGCGAGGTCGTCACCTCGGCCTCGTGCATCAGCGCGGTGAAGCGCCCGTCGCGGGTCGCGGCGAGACGGAGATGATGACGGCTCTCCGGCCGGTAATTGGCGATGGTGAAGCATTGTTTGCGCGTCGGCACCAGCGAGACCGGCCGCCCGAGCCGACGCGCCGCCAAAGCCACCGGCGCGGTGTGCTGCGACAGCGCGAGCTTCGAGCCGAAATGGCCGCCGAGGGGGCCCGACACCACGCGGATATCGGCCGCCGCCATGCCGAGCTGGGCGGCGAGCCCGTGGCGCACCGCCTCCACGTAGCGGGTCGGCTCGTGCACGGTCAGCCGCCCGCCCTCCCAGGCGCAGGCGGTGGTGAACAGCTCCATCGGATTGTGATGCTGGATCGGCGTCTCGTAGCGGGCCTCGATCCGCACGGGCCCCGCCGCGAACCCCGCCGCGTCGTCGCCGACGCGCGGGTCCGCGTGATCGGATTTCAGGTCGGCGAGGCGCACCGCCTCGGCGCCGGGCTCGTCGAACCCGCCCGCGAAGGGCTCCGGCGCGTAACGCACCCGCACGACGCCCGCGGCGGCGTGGGCGGCCTCCGACGTCTCGGCGACGACGAGTGCCACGATCTGCCCGGCATAGGCGATCCGGTCCGAACCGAGGGGACGATGCGACGTGTTGGCATACCCGCCCGCCATCAGATGGGCGACCGGCCGGATCGCGTCCGCGAAGTCGCGATGCGTGAAGATGCCGAGAAGGCCGGGCATGGCCCGTGCCGCGTCGAGGTCGAAGCCGAGGATCCGCCCCCGCACGATGGGGCTGGTGACGAGCGCCGCATGGGCGACGCCCGGCAGCGCGATGTCGGAGGCGTAGCGGGTCGCGCCCGTCACCTTGGCCCGGCCGTCGATCCGCACCTGCGGATGGCCGAGCCGGCCGTCCGGGTCGGTCGTCTGGGGCGCGTCCGGCATCGTCCTGTCCTCTCGAGGTCGGGCAGGCAACCGGAGGGGCACCGAAGCGGTTGCCGCGCGAAATCCGCGCAAGTCCGTCCGCCGCACCATCGGGCCGGGCCGCGCGTTGACGAGCCGAAGACGATACGAAATCGGGAAGAGGCAGGAGCCGTCATGTCGAAGCTGTTCATCGCCCGGGTGCGCGGGGCGGGCGGCGAGCGCCCGCTCGTGACGGTGCGGGCCGCCGCCGAGGGAGAGGCCCGGCTCTTCGTCGAGGCTGCCTATCCCGAGGACGAGGTTCTAGAGATTGCCGAGCCCGGCGAATGGGTCAGCGACACCGATACCGGCACGCGCTCCGGCGACGTGCGCGAGCATGCGGACGTCGCGTGGCAGGCGCCGGCGAGCCGCCCGGTCTAGGCGCGGGACGAGGGAGAATCGGGCATGTCGTGCCAGCCGGAGGATGTGCGCGCCCTGGCCCTGATGCTCCCGGAAGCGGTCGAGGGCGCCCATCAGGGCCACCCCGACTTTCGCGTCGGCGGGCGCATCTTCGCGACGCTCTGGACCGAGGAGGAGCGCGTCGTCCTGCGGCTGTCGCCGGAGCAGCAGGCGGCGGCGACCGAGGCGGAACCGGACGCCTGCGAGGCCGTCCCCGGCGCCTGGGGCGAGCGCGGCTGGACTAGCCTCGAACTCTTCGCCGTGGACGAGGATTTTCTGCGCTCGGGCCTGCTCGCGGCCTGGCGCAACACGGCGCCCCCCGCCCTGGTCGCGCGCACCGCCGCCCTCGCGCTCGATCCGTGATCGCCCGCCGCGGAACCGCCGCCGCGGATGCGGGCTTGATCCCGGCAACCATCAAGGAGCGGATACGGTGACGCGATCGGACAGCCCCCGGCCCGGCGACGACAAGGAGACGGACCGCGATCCGCCGACCCCGTCGCAATCCCCCGCCGAGCCCTTGCCGGAGGAGGATCTGGAAGAGGTCGAGGAGCAGCCGAGCTGAGGCCCGGCGCTGCTGGAGCACGATCTGGTAAACCGGAATCATCGTGCGGCCATAGTGAGATAGGCCATGCGGCTGTTTCCCGGAAACAGCCGCATGGCCTAGGGGCGCTGAAAGACATATCGGATGACCGACGAGATCGAGCGGCTCGGCCTGCTGGCCGGGCTCATGGAAGTGGCCATCGGCCGACTGTTTGAAACGGCCGAGGGCGGTGCCGAGGCCAAGCGGCTGTTCGTCGAGGATGTCCGCCGGCTCCTCGCCGACACGCGGGCGGTGCAGACGCAGTCGCCGGCGATCCAGACCTACGAGGCCCTGCTGCGGCGCCTCGGTGCGACCGGGGCCGAGGACGGCCCCCTCGGCGTGGTGCCGACCCCGGAACAGGGCCTGCCGCCCGCCGGGTCGGGGGTGTGAGCGAGAAGGAGAGCGAGCCTTGGACACGGTCGAGGACGCGGCGGGCACGGACGGGACGCCGAAACTGTCCGGCATCCTGACATTCCCGCCGGAGGTCGTGGCGGCGTTGGACGAGCATTGCGCGGTCGAGCGCCTGCCGCGGGATCGGGCGATCTGCGAGATCGTCGCCGAATACCTGCGCTACAAGGGCTATCTGCGCACCCGGCCGGCCACCCACCACCGCTCGTCCCAGGACCGTTCGTCCGATGGCGAGCGTCCCGAGACACTGGGCTGACGGAGGCGACGATGGCGACCTCGTTCAAGGGCCTCTATCTCTGCCCGCCCAAGCAGGATCGGCCGAGCCATGTCCGCGTGGCGGATGCGGAGGGCGGCGAGGCGACCCTGAGTCTCGACGTGTACGAGGCCCGCGCGGGCCAGCCGCCCTGGCAGAGCCTGCCCTGGCAGGGCGAGGAGGGGCCGGTGCCGGATGACGGCGAGAAGCACGGTCCCGAGATCAGCCTGTAGCGCCCTCGGCGCGGAGGGACGGATCGGCACCATCACCCGCCTCACGGTCCGCCCGTGTACCAGATGAGGGTGGCGCGCGGCCTGCGGAAGGTCTGTCCGTCGTCGAACGGAGTCGGGCACTGAAGCTGTGGCGTCTTGTCAATCGAAGCGACCCTGAAGTACGAGCCCCGATCCGTATTCCGGCGGAATGCCTGAGCGGCGAAGCGAATTGCCTCCCGACCGCTGACAGGACAGACCCCGCCCTTGGCCGAGGCCCCGCGATGACCCAGCCTCCGGCCCCATTCGGCGTTGCGCCCGCTTCCCGGTCGGCCCTGCCGAAGGCCGCCACCGGCATCGAGGGCTTCGACGCGGTCACCTTCGGCGGTCTTCCCGCCGGCCGGCCCTCCCTCGTCTGCGGCGCGGCAGGCTGCGGCAAGACGCTGTTCGCCACGACCTTCCTGGTCAACGGTGCGACGCGCTACGGCGAGCCCGGCGTGTTCATGAGCTTCGAGGAGCGGGCCGAAGACCTCGTCGCCAACGTCGCCTCCCTCGGCTACGACCTCGACGGCCTGATCGCGGGCGGGCAGCTCGCCATCGACCACGTGCGGGTCGAGCGCTCCGAGATCGAGGAGACCGGCGAGTACGACCTCGAAGGATTGTTCATTCGCCTCGGCTTCGCCGTTGATTCGATTGGTGCCAAGCGCATCGTCCTCGACACGATCGAGACCCTGTTCTCCGGCTTCACCGACGAGGCCGTGCTGCGGGCGGAACTTCGGCGCCTGTTCGGCTGGATCAAGGAACGCGGCCTCACCGCGATCATCACCGGCGAGCGCGGCGCGGGCCAGCTCACCCGCCAGGGGTTGGAGGAATACGTCTCGGACTGCGTGGTGCTGCTCGACAACCGGGTCGAGGACCAGATCACCACGCGGCGCCTGCGGGTGGTGAAGTATCGCGGCTCGGCCCACGGCACCAACGAGTACCCGTTCCTGATCGACGCCGAGGGCATCAGCGTCCTCCCCGTGACCTCGGCCGAACTCGATTACCCCGTCTCCGAGGGGGTGGTCGCCACCGGGATTGCCGGTCTCGACGCCATGCTCGGCGCGGGCGGCTTCTATCGCGGCTCGGGGATTCTCATCTCGGGCGAGGCGGGCACCGGCAAGACCATGATCTGCGCCAGCCTGATCGAGGCCGCCTGCGCCCGCGGCGAGCGCTGCATGGCCTTCGTGTTCGAGGAAAGCGGCGAGCAGATCGTCCGCAACGCCCGCTCCATCGGCCTCGATCTCGCCCGTCACGTCGAGTCGGGTCTGCTCCGGTACGAGGCGGCCCGGCCGAGCCTCTTCGGATTGGAGATGCATCTCGCCCGGATGCAGCGGGACATCGACCGCTTCCGCCCCGACCTCGTGGTGGTCGATCCGCTCTCGTCGCTGCGCGGGCCGGATGCCGAACTCCAGGCGACGGTTCTGCGCATGGCCGATCTGCTCAAGAGCCGGGGCATCACCGCCGTGTTCACCAGCCTGCGCGAGGATGGCGAACTCGGCCGCGACGGCGATATCGGCGTCTCCTCGCTGATGGATGCTTGGATCAAGCTCCTCAACGTGGAGGCCAACGGCGAGCGCTCGCGCACGCTCTACGTCATCAAGGCGCGGGGGATGCGCCACTCGAACCAAGTGCGCGAGTTCGTGATGTCGGAAAACGGACTTCACCTCGTCGACGCCTATATCGGTCCGGCGGGCGTGCTGACCGGAACGGCGCGGGTGGTGCGGGAGGCGGAAGAGGCGGCGCAAGCGCTGCGTCGGCAGCAGGAGAACCGCCGCCGCCAGCGCGAGGCCGAGCGCCGCCGCCGCTCCCTGGAGCGGCAGATCGACGAGTTGCGTGCCAGCCTGGAGGCGGTGGGCGAGGAGGAGGCGATCCTCCTCGACGAGGACGAGCGGCGCGAGACGTTGCTGGCGAGTGAGCGGCGCGACCGCGCCGCCCGCCGGGGAGGCGAAGGATGAGCGTGACCCAATCCGCCGAGTCCGAGGAGGGCCGCTACCGCCTGCGCCTCTACGTGGCCGGACAGACCGCCAAGTCGCTCGCCGCCATGAGCAATCTCAAGCGCTTCTGCGAGGAACACCTCGCCGGCCGCTACGAGATCGAGGTGGTCGACCTGTTGCAGAATCCGCAGCTCGCCGCGGGCGACCAGATCCTGGCAATCCCGACCCTGGTGCGCCGCCTGCCCGCTCCGCTCAAGCGCATCATCGGCGACCTCTCTAACACCGAGAAGGTGCTCGTCGGCCTCGACATCCGGTCCGATCTCGGGCCGTCGCCGGCCGCCGCGAAGGCCGGACGGTCTTGAGCGCGCCCGACCGCATCCGCCTGCGCCTCTACGTCGCCGGGCCGTCGCCGCGCTCGACGCGCACCATCGAGAGCGTCCGCCGCCTGTGCGAGGGGCCCCTCGCCGGTGCCTGCGATCTGGAGATCGTCGACCTGTACCAGCAGCCCGGCCTGGCCGGTCGCGACGGCGTCGTGGCGGCGCCAACCCTGCTGCGCCTGAGCCCCCTGCCCGCCCGCCGCGTCGCGGGCGACCTGACCGATGCGCACCGCGTCCTCGGCACCCTCGGCCTGGCAGACCCGGGCTCGGTCGCCGCCGCGTCGCTTCAGGTGGCCCAGCAACAGCAGCAGCAGGATCCGGCGCCCGGATTGGGAGGCCCCGATGTCGCCTGACCCGGTTCCGGGGGCCGATCCGCAAAGCGGAACCGCCGCCGCGTCCGACCCGCAGGCACGCATCCGCGAACTGGAGGCGCGCCTCGAAGAGGCCGAGGACACGCTCGCGGCGATCCGCCGGGGTGATTTCGACGCCGTCGTCGTCGAGGGGGCCGCCGGCGAGCGGCTGGTCTACACGCTGGAAAATGCCGACCGGCCCTACCGGGTGCTGATCGAGCAGATCCAGGAGGGCGCCTTCACCCTCGGACCGGACGGGACGGTGCTCTACGGCAACCGCCGGCTTGCCGAGATGCTGGATATCCCGCAGGAGCGGCTGACCGGCCAGCCGCTCGCCCGCTTCGTTGCCGAGGGCGAGGCGGAGACGCTGGCCCGGCTCCAGCAGGATGCGGCCCAGGCGCCGGCCCGCGGCGAGCTCTGCCTGCGCGACGGCGCCGGCGGCGAGCGCCCCGGCTACCTCTCGCTGAGCCGCCTGGAGAGCGGCGGGAGCGCCCTACTCTGCGGCGTGCTCACCGATCTCACCGCCGAGCGGGTGCGCCTGCGCGAACTCGCCGAGGCCAATGCGCGCCTGCGCGCCGAGGTGACCGAGCGCGAGCGGATCGAGGAGGCCCTGCGCCAATCGCAGAAGATGGAGGCGGTGGGCCAGCTCACCGGCGGCGTCGCCCACGACTTCAACAACCTGCTGACCGTCATCAAGTCCTCGACCGACCTGCTGAAGCGCCCGGACCTGCCCGAGGAGCGGCGGCGCCGCTACGTCGAGGCGATCTCCGACACGGTCGCCCGCGCGGCCAAGCTCACCGGCCAGCTGCTGGCCTTCGCCCGGCGCCAGGCGCTCAAGCCCGAGGTGTTCGATGCCGGGCGCGGCGTCGCGGCGGTGGCCGACATGGTCGGCACGCTGACGGGCGCGCGCATCCAGGTGAAGACCCGGATCGATCCCTGTTTCGACGCGGCGGGCGAGCCCTATGCCTGCCTCGTCGAGGCCGATCCGAGCCAGTTCGACACGGCCCTCGTCAACATGGTCGTCAACGCCCGCGACGCCATGGACGGTGAGGGCACGCTGAGCATCCGCGTCGGCCATGCCACCCGCATCCCGGCGCTGCGCACTCACCCGGAAGTGGTCGGCGACTTCGTGGCGGTGTCGATCGGCGATACCGGCTCCGGCATCGCACCCGGCGACCTCAACCGCATCTTCGAGCCGTTCTTCACCACCAAGGGCGTCGGCCAGGGCACCGGCCTCGGCCTGTCCCAGGTGTTCGGCTTCGCCAAGCAATCGGGCGGCGACATCGCCGTCGAGAGCGTCCTGGGCGAGGGCACCACCTTCACCCTGTTCCTGCCGCGGGCCCGGCTCGCCCCCACCCCGACCGAGGCCGTGGAGGAGCCCGAGCCGCTGGCGCCGGGCCACGGCACCTGCGTGCTCGTGGTCGAGGACAATCGCGAGGTCGGCGCCTTCGCGACCCAGGCGCTCGCCGAACTCGGCTACGGCACGGTCTGGGCGATGGATGCGGATCAGGCGCTCGCCGAGCTGGAGCGGACGCCGGAGCGCTTCGACGTGGTCTTCACCGACGTGGTCATGCCGGGCATGAACGGCGTGGACCTCGCCCGCGTCATCCAGAAGCGGCGGCCGGACATCCCGGTGGTGCTCTCCTCCGGCTACAGCCATGTCCTGGCCGAGGATCAGCATCACGGCTTCCCGCTGCTGCACAAGCCCTACTCGGTCGAGGATCTCTCCCGGATCCTGCGCCGGGCGAGGCAGCGGAAGGGCGTGCGGCGGGGGTGAGCCCGCCGGCCCCGCGCTCTTCGACGTCATTCCGGAGCGTGCGGCGGAGCCCGGCATCCGCCCGTGATGCAGGGCCTCGCGAAGCGGCGGCGCCCGTCATGGATTCCGGGTTCCGCTCCGTGGCTCCGGAATGACGGCGGGACGGTATGGGGCAAGGCCACCCGCCGACACATTCTCTCCGCTTCGACAGGCGGCCACGAAGGGTGTAAAGGGGCCGCCTTCCCGGAGGCCCCCTTGCTGCACGTCTCGACCCGCGGTGCCGCCGCGCCCTTGAGCTTTTCCGATGCCCTGCTCGCCGGGCTCGCCCGCGACGGCGGCCTCTACGTGCCGCAGAGCTGGCCGCAGATCTCCCGCGATACGATCGCCGGGTTCGCGGGGATGCGCTACGCCGAGGTCGCCAAGCGCGTCCTGCGCCCGCTGATCGACGGCGAGATTCCCGATGCCGAACTCGATGCCATGATCGAGCTGGCCTATTCGGGCTTCCGCCATCCGGCGATCTGCCCGCTGGCGCAACTCGACGACAACCTGTTCCTGCTCGAACTCTTCCATGGGCCGACGCTCGCCTTCAAGGACGTGGCGATGCAGCTCCTCGGGCGGCTGATGGACCATGTGCTGCGCAAGAAGGGCGCCCGGGCCACCATCGTCGGCGCGACCTCGGGCGACACCGGATCGGCGGCGGTCGAGGCGTTCAAGGGTCTCGATCAGGTCGACGTGTTCATCCTCTTCCCGCACGGGCGGGTCTCGGAGGTGCAGCGGCGGCAGATGACCACGGTCAACGCGCCCAACGTCCACGCCCTCGCGGTGGAGGGCAATTTCGACGATTGCCAGAACCTCGTGAAGGCGATGTTCCAGCACGGCGACTTCGCCGACCGGGTGAGGCTCTCCGGCGTCAACTCGATCAACTGGGCGCGCGTCGCCGCGCAGACGGTCTATTACTTCACGAGCGCGGTGGCCCTCGGCGCGCCGCACCGGCCGGTCTCCTTCGCGGTGCCCACGGGCAATTTCGGCGACATCCTCGCCGGCTGGGTCGCCAAGCGCATGGGGCTTCCCATCGAGCGGCTGATGATCGGCACCAACGCCAACGACATCCTGGCCCGCACGCTCGAGCACGGCGCGTACGAGCCCCGCGGCGTGCAGCCCACCACGTCGCCCTCTATGGATATCCAGATCTCCTCGAACTTCGAGCGGCTGCTGTTCGAGGCACTCGGGCGCGACGCCTCCTCGCTCGGCCGTCTCATGGACGGACTCAAGCAGTCCGGCGGCTTCTCCCTGAGCCCCGACGTCCTCGCCACCGTCCGGAACGAGTTCGATGCCACCGCCGTGAACGAGACAGATGTGGCCGACGAGATCGCCGGCACCTTCCGCCGCACCGGCATGGTGCTCGATCCCCACAGCGCCATCGGCGTCCGCGCCGCCCGCCGCCTCTTGGAGAAGGACGCGGCCACGCCCGTGGTCGCGCTCGCCACCGCGCACCCGGCAAAGTTCCCCGATGCGGTCTCGCAGGCGACCGGGGCCGGGCGCCCGGAGCTGCCGCCGCACCTCGCCGATCTGATGACCCGGCCCGAGACGGTGGCGAATCTCGCCAACGATCAGGCCGCGGTCGAGCGCTACATCATCGAGCACGCGCGCATCACGCGGGGCGATTGAGAGGCCTCATGGAACGCCCGGGCAGCGAGGGTTCCCGTTCCCGGCGCGGCGGACGTGTGACGAGACAGAACGAGGGTCCATGAACCAGCATTTCTCGACGTTCGGCGCCTCGCCCGGCCTCACGGTGACGCGGCTCGACAACGGATTCACCGTTGCGAGCGAGACGATCCCGGGGGTGGCCACGGCGACTCTGGGCGTCTGGGTCGGGGCGGGCTCCCGCCACGAGCGGGCGGACGAGCACGGGCTCAGCCACCTGATCGAGCACATGGCCTTCAAGGGGACGGCGACCCGCTCGGCCCGCGCCATCGCCGAGGAGATCGAGAATGTCGGCGGCGAGATCAACGCCGCCACCAGCACCGAAAGCACGAGCTACACCGCCCGCGTGCTCGGCGAGGACGCCCGCGTCGCCCTCGACGTGCTCGGCGACATCCTGACCCATTCGGTGTTCGATGCCGGCGAACTCGCCCGCGAGAAGGGCGTGATCCTGCAGGAATACGCCGCGGTCGAGGACACCCCCGACGACGTGGTCTACGACGCCTTCATCGAGACCGCCTTTCCCGACCAGCCGATCGGCCGCCCGATCCTGGGCCGGCCGGAGACGATCACGTCGTTCGACCGAACCGCGATCGAGGCCTACATCGCCCGCGAATACGTGCCGGGGCGCATGGTGCTGGCCGCCGCCGGGGCGGTGGAGCATGCCGAGATCGTCGCGGCCGCCGAGCGGCATTTCAGCGGGCTCAAGGCCGTGGAGGCGCCCCCGGTCGTGACGGGCGTCTATGGCGGCGGCGAGCGGCGCATGAGCAAGCGCCTCGAACAGGCCAACCTCGTGCTCGGCCTGCCGGGCCTGTCCTTCCGCGACGAGGGTTACTACGCGCTGCACCTGTTCTCGCAGATCCTCGGCGGCGGCCTGACCTCGCGGCTCTGGCACGAGGTGCGCGAGACCCGCGGCCTCGCCTACGAGATCCAGGCCTTCCACTGGCCGTTCGCCGATTGCGGCCTGTTCGGCATCGGCGCCGGCACCTCGGGGGCGGACCTGCCCGAACTCGTCGAGGTCGCCATCGCCACGACGCGCGAGGCGGCCGAACAGCTCGACGAGGCGGAGCTGGCCCGCGCCAAGGCGCAGCTCAAGGTCTCGCTGCTCTCGGCCCTCGAAACGCCGGGCGGGCGTATCGAGCGCAATGCCCGCCAGCTGCTCGCCTGGGGCCGGGTGATCCCGCCGCAGGAACTCATCGCCAAGGTCGATGCCGTGACCGTGGAGGACACCCGCGCCGCCGCCCGGACCCTGCTCGACGGCGCGCCGACGCTCGCCGCGATCGGTCCCCTCAAGGGGCTGCCGCCGCTCGCCAAGATCGCCGGGGCGCTGCGCGGCGCCTGACCGGAAGCCCCGCACCGGGCCCCGCGCGCGGCAGGGATCGAGGGAAGATGGGCGGTGACGCACGTTCCCGCCCTGGGTTATTTTTCGGAGCCCGGCCAGCCGACGAAGGCGCTGCCGGGAGCGGCCATCGAGCGAGCCCCATGAATCCCGTCGCCGTCGCGACCATGCTCGGCATCACCCTCGTCTTCCTCGGGCTCGTGGCTTACGCGCTGACGGTCGGCGAGGCGTGGCTGCTCGCGATCCTCGCCATCTTCGCCATCGCCCTGTTCATCCGCTGGGGAGAGTGATTCGGGCGCCGTTCGGCCTCTCGCTTCGGCGCCGCCTCGCGATGACGGGGGAGCCGAGCGGAGACCGACCGGGTCGGCCGAACGCCGCCTACTTCCCCTCCTCCAGCGCCGGCCCGCGCGTGGCGTCCAGCCCCTCCCTCGTCCCGGCCAGCGGCCCGACCTTGACCGTGGCGCCGGTGCGGGCCGCCTCGTAGATCGCCTCCATCAGGATCATGTCCTGCAGGCCTTCCTCGCCCGGCGTGCGGGGTTGGCGGTCCTTGAGGACGCACTCGGCCATGTGGTCGAGTTCGAGGGCGAACTGGTTCTTGGGGGTCAGCACCGGCTCGTCGCGCTGCACGTGGCTGCCCTCGCGGTGGGCGATGCTGAGGCGCTGGCCGCGATAGGCGAAGGCGTTGTGCAGGGCGATGGCGCCGTTGGTCGTGTGGACCCGCAACTCGCGGCTCTCGTGCACGCCGTAGCTGGTGCCGCATTGCGCGATCACGCCGGAGGGGAAGCGGAGCGTGAAGGCGACGCTCTCCTCGACCTCCTTGAAGCGCGGATCGTTCTCCGGCGTCGCAATCTGCGCCTGGACCGAGACCGGCTCCTCGCCCAGCAGCGCGCGCACGCCGTTGAGGCAGTAGAGACCGATATCGGGCAGCGCCCCGCCGCCCGCCAGCGCCCGGCGCAGGCGCCACTGCTCGGGGAGCGCCGTGGTCTGGCCGTTGAACGCCTCGATCATCTTCACCCGGCCGAATTCGCCCGAGCGGGCGAGCCGCACCACCGCGCGGTTGAACGGCTCGTACTGGCAGCGATAGGCGATCATCAGCTTGACGCCGGCCTGACGGCAGGCGTCGATCATCGCCCGCGCCTCGGCGGAGGAATTGGCCATCGGCTTCTCGCACAGCACGTGCTTGCCGGCGGCCGCCGCGGCCAGCACGTTGTCCCGGTGCAGGCCGTTCGGGGTCACGATGTAGACCACCTTGACCGCCGGATTGGCCTTCAGCCGGTCCCACTGGTCGTAGCCGTAGACCGCGTCGTCGGGGATCCCGTATTGGCGGGCGGTGAGCCTCGCCTTCTCCGGCGAGCCCGACATCAGCGCCACGGGCCGGGCCTTCTTCGCCTCGCCGAAGGCCGGCAGGATCTCCTCCAGGCTCAGGCGGCCGAGGCCGACGATCGCGAAGCCGACCCGCTCCCCCGGAGGCATCGGCGCGGGCGGCGGCGGGGGCGGGGCATCGCCCGCATCGCGCCAGTTCGGAAAGACCACGCGCTCGCCCTGCACCGCGCCGGTATCGGCCGGCACCGAGGGACCGGGCGGCGCGCCCTGCGCCTGCGCCCGTCCGGCGAGGCCCAGAGCCGCGCCGGTGAGGCCGGCGCTGCCCGCCGCCAGGAGGATGCGCCGCGACAGGTGCGGGGTCTTGCGCAAGTCTTCGCTCCGGTCTTCGCTCATGGGCCTCGCTCGTGGGCCTCGCTTCCGACGATACGAGGCGGAACGTCTCACGTCGGCGGGACGGTTCCCTTGGTCGCCCCCTGGCCCGTCGTCGCGGGGGTGGGATCGGGATCCTCCACCTCGCCGCGCCGCTGAAGCTGGAGCGCCACGAACCAGCACAAGGCCGCCCAGGCGGCGCCGACGCACCAGCCTGCCACCACGTCGCTCGGCCAGTGCACGCCGAGATAGACCCGGCTGATCCCGACCGAGATCGTCATGACGATGCCGAGCCCCAGCATCAGCGCCTTGACGTGGCCCCGCCGCTCGACGCGGGCGAGCAGGGTCGCCAGCGTGAGGTAGGCGATGGCCGACATCATGGCGTGGCCGGAGGGGAAGCTCGCGGTGAACACCTCCATGCCGTGCGGCACGAGGTCGGGCCGCGGGCGGTGGTAGAACAGCTTGAGCACGGTCGAGACCGCCTCCCCGCCCCCGACCGCGGCGAGGACGAACACCGCGACCCGCCGCCGCCCCGACAGGGCGAGGTAGATCACGGCGGCGGCCGTAAGGAACACGATCGTCACCACGCTGCCCCAGCCGGTGATGTCGCGCATCGCCTCCTCCAGCCATGCGGGGCCGAGGGGATCGGCGAGATCGGCCGGGTTGCGCAGGGAGAGCAGGATCTTGCGGTCGAGGGCGGCGGTCGAGCCCTCGCCGACCTCGTAGGCCAGGGCGAAGAAGGCGTAGCCGAGCGTGCTTACCGCGAGCAGGGAGACCAGCGGGCCGACCTCGTTGAGGTGGAGCCGCAGCCAGAAGGCGGAGGAGCCGCGCCAGAGGGCGCCGCCGCCGTTGCGGGCGAGTTCGGGGATCCTCATGCCGCACCTCCGAACGGGATCGCCGCGAGCCGCTCCCAGGGGCCGCCGAGATAGCGCCACAGGATCACCCCCGGCGCCCGGAACCGCGTGGGTGCGAAATCCTGCGACAGGCTGGCGTGCAGCGCTCGCGCCTTGTCGGGCGCGACCTTGTTCTGGACCGTCACGTGTGGGCGCCAGCCCTGCCGGTCCTGCGCCGTCAGGGCCTCGCGGAACGCGCCCGCAACCCGGCCGCGGAAGGCCGCCAGGGGCTCGGAATCGAGGCTGTAGGCGACGCCCCGCCCGGTGAAGCGCACGCCCGTGACCGCGACCTCCGGCGGGCCCTCGGTGCGGGCCAGCGCCGTCACCGTCTCGATCACCGCCGCCGGATCGTCGCCCGGCAGGTGGTGGAACAGGGTCGCGTGGGCCGGGATATGGTTCAGCGCCTCCGGAAAGTGGCGCCGCCGCAATCCGTCGAATTCGGCGAAGGCCGCCGCATCCATCTGCAGCGTCAGGATCAACGGGTCGGGTTCGGGCGAAGGTGGCACGAAAGGGGGCACTCGCAGCGATAGGGCGGGCAATCCTCCGGCGCTGAGGCGCGGATCAGGCAAGAGATGGCGCAGGCGCGTCGCGGTTCCAGCCATGTCGCCTGTGACGCGGCTGCGCTGTTCACGGGCCGGCGCTGCGATTAGACAGCGCCATGACCCGCAGGAACCGAGAACTCGTCCACCGGGGACGCGAGGGATGGCTGTTCCTGATCGGGGGCACCAACGGCGTCCTCGACCAATACCGGCGCACGCTGTCCGGCTGGTGGCAGTTGCGGCGCTGGGCCCGGCTGATCGAGGCCCGTACCGCCCGGGCGCAACGGCTCGGCATCCGCGCCATCCACACCATCGTTCCCGAGAAGCTTACGATCTACGACGATCGGACCCTCGATCTCGCCTACGATCCGCGCCTGTCTCCGGCCCGGCGCCTCGCGCGTCGGCTCGACCGGATGAGCGGCTTCGTCGATCTCGTCGCCCCGCTCCGAGCGGCCCGCGACGGCCCGGTGCCGCTGTTCCGGCGCACCGATTCCCACTGGACCTATGACGGCTGCCTGATCGGCTATCGCGCCCTGATGCGGGCCTGCGGCGCGGTGCCCCCGCCCGACATCGCCGAGCGCCGCCGCTTCGAGACCGAAGGGCTGTGGGACCTCGGCGACAAGCTGCCCGACCGCCCCCGCGAGACGGTGGTGAACTGGGCGGTGCTGCGCGAGGCCTCGCGGAGCTACGCGAGCCCGTTGGTCGAGGCCTACGAGGCGGCGGGGCGGGCCGGCGACCTGCATGTCGGCGCCCACGTGATCTACCGGAACCCCTCGCCCCATGCCGACCCGCGCACGCTGGTGCTGTTCGGCGATTCCTACGCGCATTACGCGCCGATCCTGCTCACCAGCCTGCTCGCCGAATCGTTCCGCGAGATGCACTTCGTCTGGTCGTCGAGCCTGGACTGGGCCTATGTCGAGCGGGTGCGGCCCGACATCCTGATGGTCGAGATGGCCGAGCGCTTCCTCGCCCGCCTGCCGGACGACAGCTTCGACGTCACGGCCTGCGCGCGGCCTGAGATGGACGATCCGGTGCGCCCGGCGGAGGCCGCACCGGCGGCCTAGACAACGATCCTGGATCTTCGATCCGGGACGATGCGTCCGCCTTTCGAATGGATTCTCCCGGCCGTCGACGACCGCCGGGATCGTCCTACACCCCCGCCCGCTTCGGGAGGGCGTTGGCGGATGGCAGGTTCGGCGAGGGCGCGCCGATGAGCGAAGTCGGCGGCGCGGCGGCCTGAAGCTTGGGCGTCGGCGCCTCGTTGGCGGCGGGATCGGCGGCCTTGGGCTTGAAGCCGGCCACCAGCTCCCGCCCGCGGGCGAGATCGGCCGGGTTGAGCTTGCCGGCGACCTCGTCGCGCTTGCGGCCGGCCTCCTCGTCGCCCTGCGCCGCGGCGGCGGAGAACCAGAGGTAGGACTGGACCAGATCCTGGCTCACGCCGAGGCCGCGGGCGTAGAGCACCGCGAGGTTGTACTGGCTGTCGCGCACGCCGTATTCGGCCGCGCGGCGGAAGGCGCTCGCCGCGGTGACGAAGTCGGGCCGGCCATTGGCCGCCGGGTTCTCGGCGTGCAGCACTGCGAGGTTGTGCATCGCGCGGGTGTTGCCCATGTCCGCGGCCCGGCCATACCAGGACTTGGCCTGGGCGATGTCGCGCACCACCCCCGAGCCCTTCTCGTAGGCGTTGCCGAGCTTGAACTGGGCCGGGGCGTAGCCCGCGCTCGCGAGCCGCTCGTACAGCTTGGCGGCCACCGCGAGATCGCGCGACAGGCCGCGCCCCTCGACGGCGCGGCCGGCGAGTTCCCAGATCGCGGCGCCGTCGCCGTCGAGGGCCGATTGCTTGAGGGGGGCCAGGGCCGTCGGAAGTCCCGCCAGATCCGCGCCGAGCCCGGCCATGGACGCGACATGCGGCATCGCGTGGGGCGCGGCTTTCCGGCCGGTCTCGTCGGGCCGGGGCGCAGCCTCGGCCAAGGATTGCGTGGTGGCCGGATCGGCGAGAGGCGCGGCATTCTGCGACGGCGGACGGGCCGCCGCCGGGGGTGCCGCGCCGCGGTCCGCCGGGCTCTGCTCGGCCGTCTTGGCGTCGGCGGTCGCGCCCTCGCCGCCCTTCACCTCAGCACCTTTGCCCGCGGCGATCTTGGTCGCATCCGGCGCCGCGGCGACGGCGTTGCGCTCGCTCGGCGCGGCGGCCTCTTCGGACGGCGCGCCGCCATTGAGCTGGAAGGCCTGATAGGCGCCGAGCGCCAGCACCACCGCGGCGAGGCCGAGGAGCAGGGTCCGGCGGCGCTTCTCGAAGCCGCCGCGCATCCGCGACACGGCGCCTTCCTGGGCGCCCTCGGAGGCGATTGCGCCGGACTTCGCCCCGTGGCTCGCGCCCCCGCTGATCCGCTCGCGCAGGCGGGTCGTGAGCGGCTGCTCGGTTTCGGCTTCCGCCTGCGCGGCCTGGGCGGCGCGCCGAGCGGCGGCGATGAAGCTCGTCTTGATGTCCGAGCCTGCCGGAAGCGGTGCCTCCGCGGCCGGGCGGCCGGGGGCCGGGCGGCCGGCGCCGGGCTCGAGCAGCTCGTCGTCGCTGCGCGTCACCTCGCTCAGCACGTCCTCCGGCCGGACGGCGGGACGGGGGCGAGCCGGCATCGGCGCGGCGGATTTGTGCGGGGCGCCCTTCGGCGCGGCGGGCCGTTCGTGGGCCGCGCGCTCCCGCGACGGGACCTCTGCGAGCGACTCGGGCAGCGCGAGTTCGAACGTGCTGCCGGCGCGATCCGGCGCCGCGGCGGCGAGCGCCCCGGCCGATGTCATGGTCGCGGCGGCGGGGCGATCGAGCTGGTCGCTCAGGCGCGACAGCAAGGCCTGCACGCCTTCCATCGTGGCGTGGAGACGCTGATCGGCATCGCGCTGGCTCGCGCGCATCTCGGCGAGGTCGGCGCGCAGCAGGCCGAGCGCCCCGTCCGAGACCGTCGCCGCCGTCACGCCCGACAGGGCTCCCTGCACCGCTTCGCGGGTGACGCGGTCGAGCACGGCCTCCAGATCCGGCCCGCCCTTGCCCGCCGCGGCGTGGCCGAGGGCCGACACTTGGCTGAGGGCCGACGCTTTGCCGAGGGCCGACACTTGGGCGACGAGCTCGCCCATGGTCCGTTCCAGCCGGCCGAGCGCGGGGTCGGCGGTCTTGGCGTCGAGGCGTTGGGCGAGGGCGACGACGTGCTGCTCCAGCGCGTCGAGACCGCGGTCGTCGGTGCCGACGCGGTCGACCTTCTCGGCCAGCGTCTCCAGCATGCCCTGGATCGAGGCGAGGTCCTTCGGCGCGGCGGGTTGCTGGCGCATGGTCTCGCCGAGCGTCTCCAGGCGTCCGATCAGGTCGCCGACGGGGTTGCCCCCCGGGGTCTCGGCGGCACGGTCCATGCGGTCGGCCAGGGCCTCGAACCGGCCGAGCAGCGCCCGCGACTCGTCGGGGCCCTTGAGCTCGCTGCGGATTTCTTCGAGGAGCGGCTTGAGGGCGGCGACCTCGGCGTCGCTGCCGCGCTGGAGCTGCGCGATCTGGGCGCTGATCGATTGTACGCTCTGCGCGAGGCTCTGGATCCGCTCCGGGCCCGCCAGGGCGGCGACGAGACGGCGAATCTCGTCGAGTTCGCGGAACACGGTGTCCAGCGCGCTCTGGTCGGCGAAGCTCGTCGCCGAGCCCGTCAGGGCGCCGTCGACCTTGCTGGCCAGCCGCTCGACCTCACCCGCGACCCGGGCATGGACGTTCTCGGCGACGTCCTCGGCCAGCCGCTCGACCTGCACCCGCATCAGCTCGATCGGGGCGGCGATGGCGGCGAAATCGCCGGGTTCGCGCGCCCGCTGGATGTCGGTCACCAGGGCGCGCATGGTCTGTTCCAGCGCGCCGACATCGCGGCCGGTGGCGAGGCCGCCGAGCGAGTCGCGCAGGCGCGTCGTTTCCTGTTGCAGCTCGACGATGGCCGGGGACGGCAGGCCGACCGCCTCCCCTGCCACGGGACGCGCGGACGCGGCGGCGTCGGCGATGGCGGCCGGGCGCTCGGCACCCTCCTCCAATTCCCGCTGACGGCGGCGCACTTCGGCCACGGCGTCGCGCATCTCGCTGGCGAGTGGCCGACCGCGGCGTCCCAGCGGACGCGGGGCGGCGAGCTGACCGGCGATCTCGCTCATCTGGCGCTCGATCTCGGCCAAGCGCCCGGTCACGGCGGCGGGCGTCTCCTCCGCCGTGGCAGCGGGGGACAGCTTCGCGGCGAGCCGCGCTTCGATCTCGCCGATCATCCGCGACGCGGCGGTCTTGGAGGCCTCGCGCTCCTCGTTGAGCGAGCGGTCGAGGGCGTCGAGTCGCTGCATCATCGCGGCGAGGGAGGCATTGAGCGGCGCCGCCTCGGCGGCGGACATGGCGCCGCGCTGCGCCTTGGCCGGCTGCGACGTCTCGGCGGCCTCCCGCGCCGGGCTCGATTCTCCGGAGCGACTGTCCGCCTTCGCGTCCTCCGGGGCGGAGCCGGGCGCGGTCACGGATTCGATCCAGGATTCCAGCGGCACGCCCGCCCGCTTGGCGACCTCGCGGGCGGCCGCGAGCACCTCCGGGTCGAAGCTGTCGATGCTGATCGGGGCGGTCTTGCTCATCGCACGGAGATCCGGTGTCGGCAGCGTCCGGGGTCCGGCCGGACGCTGACCCGTCCGGTCAGGGACGGGGCAAGGATCGGAACGGTTGATGCGACCTTTAACAATCTTGGTAAATGGCTGGTTAAGAAGCCGAGCCGGGACGAGGAAACTGCATTCCCTGATCGTTCGCGCCGGAAGCGCCCCGATTGAAGAATTCGGGTGATCTACGGTTCGCCGTTAAGCCTTGCTCATCTGTCTGTCATAAGATCGTTTCAGATTTCGCCGCGC
Organism: Methylorubrum suomiense; assembly: GCF_022179765.1. Taxonomy (GTDB): domain Bacteria; phylum Pseudomonadota; class Alphaproteobacteria; order Rhizobiales; family Beijerinckiaceae; genus Methylobacterium; species Methylobacterium suomiense. The sequence continues at coordinate 354,371 of NZ_BPRE01000003.1, forward strand.
CGCCGCGCAACAACGGTGCCGGACGATGTCGGAACGCGCTTTACCTCTTCGATTCATCGATTCGTGATTGAAACCTTGGACGTCGGGGCGGGCCTTGCAGTGATCCGCCGTGATAGTTTAGATATGAACTATCTGCGGGCGGCGAGGGTGGTCCGCCCGAATTCCTGCGGGAGGCTGACGCGATGCCGAGCTATCGGGCCCCGGTCGAGGACACGCTGTTCTTCCTGGAAGACGTTCTGGCCATCCACCGCCACGACAATCTGCCGGGCTTCTCCGACGCGTCGTCCGACGTCCTGCAGGCGATCCTGTCCGAGGGCGGCAAGCTCGCCTCGGACGTGTTCGCGCCCCTCAACCTGTCCGGCGACCGCGAGGGCTGTACCCGGCACGCGGATGGCCGCGTCACGACGCCGAAGGGCTTCAAGGAAGCCTATACGGCTTTCGCCTCGGGCGGCTGGATGGGCCTGTCGGTTCCGGAGGAATTTGGCGGCCAGGGCCTGCCTCACCTGCTCAGCACGGTGATGCAGGATTTCGCCTCCGGGGCCAATCTCGCGCTCAGCATGTATCCCGGCCTGACCCAGGGGGCGATCGCGGCCCTCCTCGTCCACGGCTCGGAGGAGCAGAAGCGCACCTATCTTCCGAAGATGGTCGAGGGCGTCTGGACAGGCACCATGAACCTCACCGAGCCGCATTGCGGCACGGATCTGGGGCTTCTCAAGACCAAGGCGGTACCCAACGAGGACGGCTCCTACAGCCTGTCGGGCACCAAGATCTTCATCTCGGCGGGCGAGCACGACCTCTCCGAGAATATCGTCCACCTCGTCATCGCCCGGATCGAGGGCGCGCCGTCCGGCACCAAGGGCATCTCGCTCTTCGTGGTGCCGAAGTTCCTGGTGAACGCGGATGGCAGCCTGGGCGCGCGCAACGGCGTGTCCTGCGGCTCGATCGAGCACAAGATGGGCATCCACGCCAATTCCACCTGCGTGATGAACTACGACGGTGCAAAGGGCTGGCTGGTCGGGGAGGCGAATCGCGGCCTCAACGCCATGTTCGTGATGATGAACGAGGCGCGCCTCGCCGTCGGCGTGCAGGGGCTCGGCCAGTCCGAGGCCGCCTACCAGAACGCGGTCGCCTATGCCCGCGAGCGCCTGCAGGGCCGGGCGCTGACCGGCGCCAAGGAGCCCGGCAAGGCTGCCGACCCGATCATCGTCCATCCGGACGTGCGCCGCACCCTCATGCAGATCCGCGCCTTCAACGAGGCGGCCCGTGTGCTCGTCCTGTGGACGGCCCTCCAATCCGACATCGCCCACCGCTCGCAGGACGCCGCCGAGCGGCAGGCCGCCGACGACCGGCTCGGGCTGATGACCCCGGTGGTGAAGGGCGTGCTGACCGATCGGGGCTTCGCCAACGCGGTCGAGGCCCAGCAGATGTTCGGCGGCCACGGCTATGTCGAGGAATGGGGCATGTCGCAGTTCGTGCGCGATGCCCGCATCGCCATGATCTACGAGGGGGCCAACGGCATCCAGGCGATGGACCTGATCGGCCGCAAGCTGCCCAAGGACGGCGGCCGGGCGATGATGGCCTTCCTCACCGAGGTGCAGACCTTCATCAAGGACCACGACGAGGACGAGGGGATGAAGCCCTACGTCGTGCCGCTCCAGCCGGCGCTGAACGACCTCCAGGGCGCCGTCCTATGGCTGATGCAGAACGCCTTCACCAAGCCCGACAATGCGGGCGCCGGGGCGACCGACCTGATGCACCTGCTCGGCACTGTCGTCCTGGGCTACATGTGGGGCAAGATCGCTAAGGCGGCGCTGGCGGCCAAGGCCGAGGGGCGCGACACGGAGCGGATGGACGCCAAGCTGGTGCTCGGACGCTTCTTCATGGAGCGGATGCTGCCGGAGACGACCCTGAGGCTCGCGCGGATCAAGGCCGGGTCGGAGACGACCATGGCGCTGGCGGCGGAGGCGTTTTAAACGCGTGGCGTTCGCTCCTCCCCTCGCCGGGAGGGGACGACCGCGCGGATTGGGACGGACACGAGGAAGCGCATATGCCCGAGGCCTATATCTACGATCACGTCCGCACCCCCCGCGGACGCGGCAAGCCGGACGGGTCGTTGCACGAGGTCACGGCGCTCCGCTTGGCCGAGACGGCCCTCCGCGCCCTCAAGGACCGCAACGGCCTCGACACCCGGCGCGTCGACGACGTGGTGCTCGGCTGCGTCGATCCCGTCGGCGAGGCCGGGGGCGACATCGCCCGCGCCGCCGCGCTGGTCGCCGATTACGGCACCCACGTGCCGGGCGTGCAGATCAACCGTTTCTGCGCCTCGGGCCTCGACGCGATCAACTTCGCCGCGGCCCAGGTGATGGCCGGCCAGCACGACATGACGGTGGGCGGCGGCGTCGAATCGATGAGCCGCATCGGGATTGGCGCCTCCGGCGGCGCCTGGCCGGTCGATCCGGCGATCGCCGTGAAGTCGTTCTTCATGCCGCAGGGCATCTCCGCCGACCTCATCGCCACCAAGTACGGCTTCTCCCGCGACGCCTGCGATGCCTACGCCGTCGAGTCGCAGAAGCGCTCGGCGAAATCCTGGGCCGAGGGGCTGTTTAAGGACTCGGTCGTGCCGGTGCGCGACATCAACGGCATCACCCTGCTCGACCGCGACGAGCACATGCGGCCCTCGACCGACATGCAGTCGCTCGGCCAGCTCAAGCCCTCCTTCGTCCAGATGGGCCAGATGGGCGGCTTCGACGCGGTGGCGGTCGATGCCCATCCGGATGTCGAGGCGGTCGACCATGTCCACCATGCGGGCAATTCGTCGGGCATCGTCGACGGCGCCGCGGCGGTGCTGATCGGCTCGCGCGAGGCGGGCGACGCCGCCGGGCTGCGCCCCCGCGCCCGCATCCGGGCCTTCGCCAATATCGGCTCGGACCCGGCGCTGATGCTGACCGGCCCCGTCGACGTGACGAAGAAGGTGCTGGCGCGGGCCGGCATGGACTTGTCCGACATCGACCTGTTCGAGATCAACGAGGCCTTCGCCTCGGTGGTCCTGCGCTATCTCCAGGCCTTCGACCTCGACCCGGCCCGGGTGAACGTCAACGGCGGCGCCATTGCCATGGGCCATCCCCTCGGGGCGACGGGCGCGATGATCCTCGGCACCGTGCTCGACGAATTGGAGCGCACCGGCCGGGAGCGCGCGCTGGTGACCCTCTGCATCGGCGCCGGCATGGGCACCGCCACGATCATCGAGCGCGTGTGAGGCGAGGTCGGGCGGCGCCGCGTCGCCCTGCCCTCCGACGGCAAACGCTGTTAAGGGCCTCTCACGCCGCGCCCTTTCGCGCCGGGCGCGGGCCCAGACCAAGAACGGGAGAGACGCCACGATGAAGACCCTGACCGCCGCCCTGTGCCTCGCCACCGCGCTGGCCCTGCCCCTCGGCGCCCGCGCCGACGACGCGGCCGACAAGCTCGCCGTCGCCAAGACGCTGACCGAGAAGACGGTGCTCAAGAACCTCGATACCGGCTTCGGCGGTGCCCTGGAGAAGACGGTCTCGACCATGCCCGAGGAGCGCGCCGAGACCGTGCGCAAGGAAGCCCGGGCCGAGTTCGACAAGCAGCGCGGCGAGCTGCTGGATGGCCTGTCCAAGCAATATGCGGAGAAGTTCAGCCTCGACGAGTTGAAGCGCCTCGGCGCCATCTACGAGGATCCGACCTACCAGAAGTTCCAGGCCGTCAACGCCGATCCGAAGTCGGAGATCAACCTGCTGTCGCAGGCGGTGGTGACGCGGCTCCTGAACATGCTGACGCTCGCCGCCGCGAGCGATCAGAAGGGTGGCATGCCGGGCGGGATGCCGGTTCCGGCTAAGTAACCGGGCCAAGTCGTAACGACGGCGCGGAGGAGGCCGGGCCGCCCCGGGCCCGGCCAAGGTCCGTAGGCGAGGACGGTCCCAGGCGACGATTGACAGGGGCGTCGGGGAACCGGCGCCCGAGGCGCGGGCGGCCCCGGCCGCCGGCTCGACGGGAGGTGCGAGGAAGAGCGATGAGCGAGTCCACGAAAAACTTTCGCTTCGAGACCGATGCCGACGGCATCGCCCTCGCGACCTGGGACATGCCGGGCCGCTCGATGAACGTCATCACCATGGCGGTGATGGATGAGCTGGAGGGCATCGTCGATGCGGTGGTGGCGGACGCGACCATCAAGGGCTGCGTCGTCACCTCGGGCAAGCCGAACTTCTCCGGCGGCGCCGACCTGACCATGCTGCAGGGGCTGGGCGCCGAGTACGAGCGCCTCAAGGCGGCGGAGGGCGAGGAAGTGGCCATGCGCCACTTCTTCGAGGCGTCACGGCGCCTGAGCCTCGTGTTCCGCAAGCTCGAGACCTGCGGCAAGCCGTTCGCCGCCGCCGTGCAGGGCCTGTGCCTCGGCGGCGCGTTCGAGCTGGCGCTCGCCTGCCATCACCGGGTGCTCGCCGACGACGAGAAGACCCGCGTAGGTCTCCCCGAGATCAAGGTCGGCCTGTTTCCCGGTGGCGGCGGCACCCAGCGCGTCGCCCGCCTGATGCAGACGGGCGATGCCCTGCAGATGCTGTTCAAGGGGGAGCAGATCCGCCCGCTGATGGCCAAGAACATGGGGCTGGCCCACGAGGTCGCCCCGGCCGCCGAGATCGTCGAGCGGGCCAAGGCGTGGATCAAGGCCGGCGGTTCGGCGGTCGCCCCCTGGGACGTTCCGAAGTTCAAGGCGCCGTCCGGCAAGGTCTACTCGCCCGCCGGCATGATGATCTGGCCGCCGGCCAACGCGATCTACCGCCGGGAGACCCACGACAACTACCCGGCCGCCAAGGCGATCCTGGCCTCGGTCTACGAGGGCCTGCAGCTACCGATGGATCTCGGGCTGAAGGTCGAGAGCCGCTACTTCGCTTACATCCTGCGCACCAAGGAGGCGCAGGCGATGATCCGCACGCTGTTCATCTCCATGGGCGAGATCAACAAGGGCGCGCGCCGGCCGAAGGACGTGGAGCCGGCCCGGATCGGCAAGGTCGGCGTCGTCGGCGCGGGCTTCATGGGGGCGGGCATCGCCTACGTCACCGCGCAGGCCGGCATGGAGGTCGTGCTGATCGACCGCGACCAGGCGGCGGCGGATGCCGGCAAGGCGCATTGCCACACGCTCATCACCGGCCAGATCAACCGCGGCAAGGCCAAGACCGCCGACCGCGACGCGCTGCTCGCCCGCATCACCGCCACGTCGGATTACGCGGCGCTCGGCACGTGCGACCTCGTGGTCGAGGCGGTGTTCGAAGATCCGGCGGTGAAGGCCGAGGTCATCGGCAAGGTCGAGGCGGCGTTGCCGGAGCACGCGATCTTCGCCTCCAACACCTCGACGCTGCCGATCTCGGGGCTCGCCAAGGTCTCGAAGCGGCCCGAGCAATTCGTCGGTATCCACTTCTTCTCGCCGGTCGAGAAGATGCTCCTGGTCGAGGTGATCCGCGGCACGCAGACCGGCGACCGCGCGGTCGCCACCGCCCTCGACTACGTGCGGGCGATCAAGAAGACCGGCATCGTCGTCAACGACGCCCGCGGCTTCTTCGCCAATCGCTGCGTCCTGGCCTACGTCAAGGAAGGCCACAAGATGCTGATGGAGGGCGTGCCGCCCGCCATGATCGAGAATGCGGGCCGCATGGCCGGCATGCCGGTCGGCCCCCTCTCCCTCAACGACGAGGTGGCGCTCGATCTCGGCCTCAAGATCCTGAAAGCCACCGAGGCGCAGCTCGGCTCAAGCGCGATCGATCCGGACCAGAAGCGGCTGCTCCTCGAGATGGTGGAAAATCGCGGGCGCCTCGGCCGCAAGAACAAGCGCGGCTTCTACGACTACCCGGAGGGCGGCCAGAAGAAGCTCTGGCCGGGCCTGTCCGAGATCCAGCCGACCCGGCTCGACCCGGATTCCATCGACGTCGAGGAGCTGAAGCACCGCTTTCTGGTGGTGCAGGCGCTGGAGGCCGCCCGCACGGTCCAGGAAGGCGTCATCACCGATCCCCGCGAGGCGGATGTCGGCTCGATCCTCGGTTTCGGCTTCGCGCCGTTCACCGGCGGCGCGCTCTCCTACATCGACTTCATGGGGGCGTCCGCCTTCGTGGACCTCGCCCGTGCCCTGGAGGCCAAGCACGGCGCCCGCTTCACCCCGCCGGACAACCTGCTGGCGATGGCCGGCCATGGCGGGCGCTTCTACGACGCGCTGAAGCGGGCGGCGTAGGGCTCGCCGCTGACCCTCTCCCCTGCGCGGGAGAGGGTTGAGCGGAGCAGGTGGAACCGAGCCGCTCCGCTTTCGTTCTTGGCCCGAGCCGCACATCGCGCTTGGAGCTGCCCTTGTCGACCCTGATCAAGATCCTGATCGCGTTCTTCCTGCCGCCGATCTCGGTGCTGATGACGAACGGCTTCGGATTGCAGTTCCTGTTCAACGTCCTGCTGTGCCTGCTGTTCTACATCCCCGGCTCGCTGCACGCCCTCTACCTGCTGCTGCGCGACCGCTGATCGGGCCGACCTCAGCGACCCAGAGCCGACAACACGATCTCGCGCCGGTGACCCCGGTCGCGATGCTCGATCAAGTAGATCCCCTGCCACGTGCCGAGCGCCAAGCGCCCGTCGCGTAGGGAGACGGTGAGGCCGGAATCGGTCAGCATCGTGCGGATATGGGCCGGCATGTCGTCCGGCCCCTCCATCCCGTGAACGTAGTGCCCGTGTCGGGGCGCGAATCCGTCGAGCGCCGTCATCAGGTCCGTGCGCACGTCCGGATCGGCATTTTCCTGGATCGTCAGCGACGCCGAGGTGTGGCGGCAGAACACGCCGACCATGCCGTGACGCAATCCGCTCTCGCGCACGAAGGCGGCGACCGCGTCAGTGATGTCCGTGAATCCCTGGCCCGGCGTCGCGACGGTCACCGTCGCGCTCGCCTGCCGCGTGACCTCGCCCGCGGAAAAGCCCTCGAGCGGCCCGACCTTGCCCGCTTGCCTCATTCCGATGTCTCCATGCTCGCCCCCGGGGCGATCTCGCGCTCGCCGCGGGCCAGGATGCGCTCCAGCACCTCGATCCGGTCGGCCTCCGCGGGCGGCTTGTCCCAGCGGATGCGGCTGACGCGGGGGAAGCGCATGGCGACGCCGGATTTGTGCCGGGTCGAGCGCTGCACGCCCTCGAAGGCGATCTCCAGGACGAGTCCGGCCTCGCGTCCGTGGGTCACCTCCCGCACCGGGCCGAAGCGCTTCACCGTGTTGTTGCGGACGTAGCGGTCGAGCTTCGCGAGTTCGGCGTCGGTGAAGCCGTGATAGGCCTTGCCGACCGGCACCAGCTCGTCGCCCGCCTCGCCCGCGCGCCAGCAGCCGAAGGTGTAGTCCGAGTAGAACGACGAGCGCTTCCCGTGGCCGCGCTGGGCATACATCATTACGGCATCGACGATGTGCGGCTCGCGCTTCCACTTCCACCACGGGCCCTTGGGGCGGCCGGGCAGATAGGCGCTGTCGCGCCGCTTCAGCATCACGCCCTCGATGGCGTCGGCATCCTCGCCGGCCCCGACCGAGGCCGGGTCGGCCCGCGCCGCCGCGAGATCCGCCCAGGTTCCGAACGGCACGACCGGCGAGAGGTCGATGCGGGCATGGTCGAGATGCGTCACCAGGGCCTCGAGCCGCGCGCGCCGCTCGGCAAAGGGCAGCGCGCGCAGGTCCTCGCCCTCCGCCGCCAGCAGGTCGTAGGCGCGGACATGGGCCGGGAACTCGTCGAGAAGCTTGCCCGTCACCGCCTTCCGGTTGAGGCGCTGCTGCAGCACGTTGAAGCTCTGCACGCGGCGCTCCCGCAGGATCAGCAACTCGCCGTCGATGGCACCAGTGAAGGTGATCGCCTCGGCGAGGTCGGGAAAGGCGTCGGTGATGTCCTCGCCGGTGCGCGAGTAGACTTTTCCGACCTGCTGCCCTTGGGCGTCGCGCCCGCCCGCGAGCTGCACGCGGATCCCGTCCCACTTCCACTCCGCCGAGAACGCCTCCGGGTCGAGCTTGTCGAGATCCGCCTCCTCCTCGATCGGATGCGACAGCATCGGCGGGCGGAACGGGGCGGGGTTCCGGTTTTCGGGTTGCTCGCCCCTGCCCTCGACCCAGGCGAACAGCTCGGCGTAGGGCGCCTTCAACCCGTGCCAGACCTGCTCGACCGCATCCGCCTCGTGGCCGCCGAGTGCGCCGACCGCGGTCTTGGCGAGCCGCGCCGAGACGCCGACCCGCAGGTTGCCGGTGACGAGTTTGAGCAGCGCCCAGCGGCCGGTCTCGTCGAGCGCGTCGAGCCAGCCGGCGAGATGCTGCGGGAGTGTGCGCTTCGGGGTGGTCGCGAGGGTTTCGACCACCTCGGCCAGGGTGGGGATATGGGGGGGCGGGTTGTTGTGGCCGATGCCGGGGTTGCCCGGCCGGGCGTCCGGCCCCGGCCAGATCAGCGCCGTCGTCTCGGCGAGATCGCCCACGTAATTGTGGGACAGCCCGAACAGCACCGGATCGACCCGCTCCTCCACCAGCCCCCGGATCAGGGCGGGCTTGGCCTCGCGGAACGTCAGGCCCCCGGTCATGGCGGCGAGCGCCCAGCCGCGCTCGGGATCGGGGGTGGCGGCGAAGAAATCCTGCAGCAGCCGGAGCTTGGCGTTGCGGCGCGGTTCGTAGGCGAGGCGGTCGAGGAGGGCGGCGAAATCGTTCACGACGAGGCCTCCTCCAGGGCGGGGTTCGCTCCCGGATCGGGCTCGGCCTCGCCGTCGTCGCCATACCCGAGGAGATGCAGCGGCTTGGCGCGGATGCCTTGCGTGCCGCACCAATGCACCAGCGCGTCCTCCTGCCCGTGCGTCACCCACACTTCCTCGGCGCCGGTGTCGCGGATGGTGCGGCAGAGATCCGGCCAGTCCGAATGGTCGGAGATGACGAGGGGCAGCTCGACGCCCTTCTGGCGGGCACGGGCCCGCACCCGCATCCAGCCCGAGGCGAAGGCGGTGACCGGATCGGGGAATTTGCGCGACCAGAGATCCTGGATCGAGGAGGGCGGGCACAGCACGATGGCGCCGTGCAGGTCCTTGCGCTCGGCGGCCACCACCTTCGGCGTCTCCCCGAGCGGGATGCCTTCGTCCTTGTAGAGGGCCGTCAGCCGTTCCATGGCGCCGTGCAGGTGGATCGGCCGGTCCCAGCCCTCCTCCCGCAGCAGCGCCATCACCCGCTGCGCCTTGCCCAGCGCGTAGGCGCCGACGATGTGGGCGCGCTCGGGGAAGAGTTTGACGGAGTCCAGAAGCTTGCGGACCTCGTCCCGCGTGTCGGGATGGCGGAACACCGGCAGGCCGAAGGTCGCCTCGGTGATGAACACATCGCAGGGCACCACCTCGAAGGGCAGGCAGGTCGGATCGGGCGCACGCTTGTAATCGCCGGAGACGACGATCCGCCCGCCTTCCCCCTCGATGGCGATCTGCGCCGAGCCGAGCACGTGGCCGGCGGGGGCGAAGAACACGGTGACGTCGCCGATGCGCATGCGCTTGCCCAGCGGCGCCTCCTCGCGCCGGCGACAAAAATCCTCGCCGTAGCGGGTCGCCATGATGCGCAGCGTCTGGTCCGTCGCCAGCACGGAGCCGTGACCGGCGCGGGCGTGGTCGGCATGCCCATGGGTGATGAGCGCCCGTTCCACCGGCCGGGTCGGATCGACGTGGAAGCGCCCGAGCGGGCAGTAGAGCCCTTCCCGCGTGAGGGTGAGGAGATCGGAGGCGCGCTGCGGCATCCGACGGGATATAGGGCGCCCATCCGCGCTTCCTCGATCCTTCCCGCACCGATGTCGCATCAGCGCTCCTCCGGAAACCTCCTCGCCGACCGCCGCTACGCCTATGCCGAGGCATGCTTGGCCGAGGGCGACCCTGCGGCGGCCGCCGATCTGGCCGCACAGGTGCTGGAGATCGCCCCGGATTTCGCCCCCGCCTGGGACCTCGTCGGCCGTGCGCGGGCGGCGTCCTTCGCCGATGGCGGCGACGCGGCCGACCGGGCGGCCGCTCTGGAAGCGTTCGGACGGGCGCTGGCCCTCGACCCCGAGGACGGGCTCGGCAGCCGCCTGCACCTCGCCGATCTCGGCGCCGGGGAAGCCGCCACCGCGATCGGTCCGGCCTATGTCCGGGCCCTGTTCGAGGGCTACGCGCCGCGCTTCGAGCGCCATCTCGTCGAGGAACTCGGTTATCGCGGCCCGCAGATGATGGTCGACGCCCTCGATGCCGGTTTTGCTGCGCCGCAGCATTTCGCTCGCGCGCTCGATCTCGGCTGCGGCACCGGGCTGATGGGCCGCGCCCTCGCAGGGCGGGTCGGGCATCTGTCCGGCTGCGACCTCTCGCCGGCGATGCTGTCCCAGGCCCGCCGCACCGGGTTCTACGCGCGGCTCGTCGAGGCCGATCTCGTCGCCTTCCTCGTCGCCGAGGCGCCCGGCTCCGCCGACCTCGTCACGGCGGCGGACGTGTTCATCTATCTCGGCGACCTCGCCCCGGCCTTGTCCGGCATCGCCCGCGTCCTCGCATCGGGCGGCCACGCGGTGCTGACCGTGCAATCGCCGCCATCGTCCCGGGAAACGGGAGACGGACCGGTGCTCGGGGCCGATGGGCGTTACGCCCATCCGGATGGGGTCGTGCGGGCAGCGGCGGAGGCGTCCGGCCTCACGGTGGCCGCCGATCTCCCGGCCGCGATCCGTCGGCAGAACAGGAACGACGTTCCAGGCCGGATTTTCATCCTTCGCAAGTTCTGCACAAACACTTGATCGGAAGCGGCGCAATACGTGCAACCCCTCCCACGTCATACCGTTGTGTTGCGAAGCAATATCTGAGGACCCGATGGCGGACGAGACGAACAAGGCCTTTCCGGCGAGCCCGGTCACACGGGTGCCCTTCGCGTTGATGCTGGCGGGATTGGCCGGAACTGCGGATTCGATCGGCTTCCTCGAATTCTCTCAGCTGTTCATGTCGTTCATGAGCGGCAACACCACCCGCTTCGGCGTCGCCGTCTCAAGCTACGATTGGGGGGGCACCACCCGCTTCGCCAGCGTCATCGCGATCTTCTGCTTCGGCGCCTTCCTCGGCACGCTGATCGCCGCGTGGTCGGGCCGCTGGCGGCTCTCGGTGCTGCTGATCATTCAGGCCATCCTGTTCGCGATCGGACTCTACGTCCCGTTCGGCACGGACGCCTTCCCGCTCCACGCCTACCCGATCGTGCTGGCGCTCGGCATCCAGAACGCGACCCTGCAGGACGAGGCGGGCCGCAGCCTCGCCCTCACCTACGTCACCGGTACCGTGGTGCGCTTCGGCGCAGGCGTGGCCAACATCCTGCTGCACAAGCCGGCGCCGTCCTTCTGGATCCAGGCGCCGCTCTGGGGGGCGCTCAGCACCGGTGCGGTGCTCGGCGGCTTCCTGCATCACTGGTTCGACGAGAAAGCCTTCCTGTTCCCGGCGGGCTTCGCCGCGCTCCTCGCCGTCGTCTCACTCGTCCTGTCGATCGTGCTGAAGGACACCCCCTACGTCTCGGGCTGGGCGGCGCCGCAGCCCGACGCCCACCCGGAGGCGAAGCCCACCGCGACGGTCCCGGCGACCTGATCGGCCTCGCTCCTACTCGCTGTCGCCCGGGCCGCCGCGCAGCCGCTTGATGCTGCCGCGGCGGCTCTTCGATTCGAGCCGGCGGGTCTTCGAGGCCAGGGTCGGCCGGGTCGGGCGGCGCGGGGTCGGTGGCACAGCGGCCTCGGCCACCAGGGCAGCGAGCCGCTCGCGGGCATCCGCCCGGTTGCGCTCCTGGGTGCGGAAGCGCTGGGCGTTGATCACGAGCACGCCCTCCCCCGTCAGGCGCCGTCCGGCGAGCCGCATCAGCCGCACCGCCACCGCGTCGGGCAGGCTGCGGGACCGGCGCACGTCGAAGCGCAGCTGTACCGCCGTCGAGAGCTTGTTGACGTTCTGCCCGCCGGGACCCGAGGCGCGCACAAAGGTCTCCTCGATCTCGGATTCGTCAATTTCGATCTGCGGCGTGCAGACGAGCGCCACGGCGCCCTCCCCTTCGATTCGCGTCAGCCCGCCTCGGCGGGTGTGCGGGCCCGCACCGCGAGAGCGTGCAGCCCCCGCTGGAAGGCCTGATCCAGCAGCGCATTGACCATGCGGTGACGCTCGATCCGGCTCTTGCCTTCGAAGGCCGGCGAAACGACATCCAGTCGGAAATGCGTCTCCCCCTCCGGCCGTGACCCGGAATGGCCGGCATGGAGGTGGGATTCGTCGATCACCTCCAGCGCCGTGGGGGCGAGTTCGTCGCTCACGCGCCCGGCGATCCAGTCCCTCAGGGTCTCGGTCATCTGGTCGGTTCCTCCCATCCCCGGATCGCCCGCAGCGCGCTTGCGCGCCGCTCGGGCGTCAAGCCCGCATCCACGCATGCGTCATCAGGCCCGACGGCCTTGTCCGCCGCCTTGTCCGCCCCTCATAATCGGGTCGTCATGGATCTCAACTCGCCCCTGTTCGACCGCATCCGCATCAAGCCGACCTGCGACGACCCCAAGGACGGCTCCAAAGCGAGTTCGAAGGGCGGTCGCGCCGGCGCGAAGGCCAGTGCGACCACGGCCGCAGAGGCCACCTGCGAGGCGCCGGGCTGCACCGGCGCCGGGCTCTACCGCGCGCCCAAGGGGCGGCGGCACGAGGGCCAGTATTACCGCTTCTGCATCGACCACGTGCGCGCCTACAACGCCGCCTACAACTACTTCGACGGCATGAACGACGCCGCCGTCGAGGCCTATCAGAAGGACGCCATGGTCGGCCATCGCCCGACGTGGTCGATGGGCGTCAACGCCGCGGCCGGAGCCGGCGCCGACAAGGCGGCCAAGCCGGAGGCCGAGCGCGATTGGGCCTATGCCGACCCGCTGGGCATCCTGCGGGCCAACGGCCTCGGCGGCGGCGCGCGCCGAGCGGCGCAGCCGGAGCCGCAGCGCCCGCGCCATTCGGCTGCCGTGACCAAGGCCCTCGACGTGATGGGGCTCGACGACACCGCCGACACCGCGGCGATCAAGGCCCAGTACAAGACCCTGGTGAAGCGCTTCCACCCGGATGCCAATGGCGGCGACCGGTCCTTCGAGGAGCGCCTGCGCGACATCATCCGCGCCCACGACGTGCTGCGCGCCGCCGGGATGTGCTGACGCCGTGCCGGCGGGGCGGCACGAAGGATGCACGCAGCGCTGGGCTCTTCGGCCCGCATGGGGCGGACATTCGGCGCCGGGCTCCTATATCGCCGCGGAGCGCCTGTATCTGTTACCCCGCTGTTCCCCCTTGGCGATGCCGAGGGCCGGCGATTAAGGAAGACGGCCCCCCGGCCGATGCGTTGACGATCCCAACACGAGTCAAAGTGCGATCGCGCCGGGCCCGACGCCCCCGCCGGTCGCTCCGATGAGGTCCCGTATGCTGTCCGACGAAACGCCCGCTTCCCTGCCCGACCGTCAGGTCTCCGTCCGCGAGGTGTTCGGCATCGACCTCGACCTCAAGGTTCCGGCCTATTCCGAGGCCGAGGAGCATGTGCCGGACCTGGACCCGGACTACATCTTCGACCGGGAGACGACGCTGTCGATCCTGGCGGGCTTCGCGCGCAACCGCCGCGTCATGGTCACGGGCTATCACGGCACCGGCAAGTCCACCCATATCGAGCAGGTCGCCGCGCGCCTGAACTGGCCCTGCATCCGGATCAACCTCGACAGCCACGTCTCGCGCGTCGACCTCGTCGGCAAGGACGCCATCGTCCTCAAGGACGGCAAGCAGGTCACCGCCTTCCAGGACGGCATCCTGCCCTGGGCGCTGCAGAACAACGTGGCGCTGGTCTTCGACGAATACGATGCCGGCCGCCCGGACGTGATGTTCGTGATCCAGCGCGTGCTGGAACTGTCGGGCCGTCTGACGCTGCTCGACCAGAAGCGGGTGATCCGCCCGCATCCGGGCTTCCGCCTGTTCGCCACCGCCAACACCGTGGGCCTGGGCGACACCTCCGGCCTCTATCACGGCACGCAGCAGATCAACCAGGGCCAGATGGACCGCTGGTCGATCGTCACCACGCTCAACTACCTGCCGCACGACCGCGAGGTCGACATCGTGCTCTCGAAGGCGACGCACTATCAGGGCGAGGGCGGGCGCGACACGGTGAGCCGGATGGTCCGCGTGGCCGACCTCACCCGCAACGCCTTCATGAATGGCGACCTCTCCACCGTGATGAGCCCGCGCACGGTCATCACCTGGGCCGAGAACGCCGACATTTTCCGCGATATCGGGTTCGCGTTCCGCGTGACGTTCCTCAACAAGTGCGACGAGCTGGAGCGGCCCCTGGTGGCCGAGTTCTACCAGCGCGCCTTCGGCAAGGAGTTGCCCGAGAGCGCTCTGAACGTCGCGCTGAGCTGAGGACGGTCGCGGGCTTGGCCCGCGAACGTTTCGAGGCGCTCCCCGCTCGAATGCCGGTGAACCTGTAACGCCATGGCCCTGACCAACCGCAACAAGTCCGGTGAGCGCAAGGAACCCGGTGCCGAGCCGCTGAAGCGCTCGGTGGCCGGCTGCCTGCGCGCCATCGCCAAGCGGCCGGAGATCGAGGTCACCTATGCGAGCGATCGGCCGGCCCTGATCGGCGACAAGGCGCGCCTGCCGGAGCCGACCCGGCGGCTGACCGCCGAGGATGCCGCGATCCTGCGCGGCCATTCCGACTCGATGGCCCTGCGGCTCGGTTGCCACGACATCGGTGTCCACCGCCGCCTGGCTCCCGAGAATGCCGCCGCGCGCGCCGTCTACGACGCCGTCGAGCAGGCCCGCGTCGAGGCGATCGGCTCCCGCCGCCTCGCGGGCGTGGCCTCCAACATCACGGCGATGCTCGAAGACCGCTATCACCGTGGCGGAAAGTACGAAAACATCACCGACCGGGCCGACGCGCCGATGGAGGACGCCGTCGCCCTGATGGTGCGCGAGCGACTCACCGGTCAGGCGCCGCCGCCGGCCGCCGCCCGGATCGTCGAGCTGTGGCGCGACCACATCGAGGCGCGGGCGGGGAAGAATCTCGACGGCCTGCTGGGCTCGATCGAGAACCAGCGCGGCTTCGCCCGCTCGGTGCGCGACCTGCTCTCCTCCCTCGACATGGCCGACGAGACGCCCCTCGACCAGGACGACGAGACCGACGAGGACGAGAACCAGTCCCAGGACGACGAGCAGAGCCCGAGCGAGGGCGAGGCCGAGGAGAAGTCGCAGGGCGACCGTGCCGAGATCGAGGTGACCGACGAGTCCGCCGACGAGTTGGAGGAAGGCGCTACCGAATCCGCCGACGCGCCTTCGGGGGAATTGCCGGAAGAGGCGGAGGACGCGGAATCGGAGGAGGCCTCCGAATCCTGGCGCCCGCCGACCAGCCGCGGCAACGAGCGTACCGGTCCGGATTACCGGGTCTACAACCCGCGCTTCGACGAGGTCATCGAGGCGGAGGAACTGTGCGATGCCGAGGAACTGACGCGCCTGCGCAGCTATCTCGACAAGCAACTCGCCCATCTCCAGGGTGTGGTCGGGCGCCTGGCCAACCGGCTCCAGCGCCGCCTGCTGGCACAGCAGAGCCGGGCTTGGGAATTCGATCTGGAGGAAGGCCAGCTCGATCCGGCCCGCCTCGTGCGTGTCGTCATCGACCCGTTCCAGCCCCTCTCGTTCAAGCGCGAGAAGGACACAGACTTTCGCGATACCGTCGTCACGCTGCTCCTCGACAATTCGGGCTCGATGCGCGGACGCCCGATCACGGTCGCGGCGACCTGCGCCGACATCCTGGCCCGGACCCTGGAGCGCTGCGGCGTGAAGGTGGAGATCCTGGGCTTCACCACCCGCGCCTGGAAGGGCGGCCAGAGCCGCGAGGCGTGGCTGGCCGGCGGCAAGCCGGGCAATCCCGGTCGCCTGAACGACCTGCGCCACATCATCTACAAGAGCGCCGACGCGCCCTGGCGCCGGGCGCGCAAGAACCTCGGGCTGATGATGCGCGAGGGGTTGCTCAAGGAGAACATCGACGGCGAGGCCCTGGATTGGGCGCACAAGCGCCTGCTCGCCCGTCCCGAGCAGCGCCGCATCCTGATGGTGATCTCCGACGGTGCGCCGGTCGACGATTCGACGCTCTCGGTGAACCCCGGCAACTACCTCGAGCGCCACCTGCGCTACATGATCGAGGAGATCGAGACCCGCTCACCCGTGGAATTGCTGGCCATCGGCATCGGCCACGACGTGACGCGCTACTATCGCCGTGCGGTGACGATCATCGATGCCGAGGAACTCGGCGGGGCGATGACCGAGAAGCTGGCGGAGCTGTTCGAAGAGAATGCGAACGGTGGGCGCATGGCGCCCGCGCCGCGGCGTGCGGCCGGGGGGCGCTGAAGCGTCCTCTCACCCCACCCACCCCCTCATCCTGAGCTGCTGCGCAGCAGCCTCGAAAGAAGGCTCCAGCGGATCGCGCGGTCCCTGGCGCCCTCCTTCGAGGCCCGCTGACGCGAGTACCTCAGGATGAGGTCGTCGGGTGACGCAGTGGCGCTCAGAACGGGCTTACCGGAAAGAAGCGCAGGTACAGCTCGGCGTATTTTCCGTCGTCCCACACCCTCTGGAGCGCGTCGTCGAGCGCCCGCGACAGGGCCGCATCCTCGGTCCGCGTCACGAGGCCGATGCCCTCGCCGAAATAGCGATTCTCCAGGTAGTCGCCGCCGATGAAGGCGCAGCAGCTCTCCGAATCCTGGCCGTTGAACCACAGCGCGAGGTTGAGCCCGTCGGCGAACAGGTAGGCGACCTCGCCGCGTTTCAGCGCGCCTTGCGCGGTCGCGAGGTCGGGAAACGTCTTGCGCACGGCGTTGGGGAAATAAGCCTTGAGATAGGCCTCGTGCGCGCTGCCCTCGACCGCGCCGACGTTCCGCTCGGCCAGTGCGGTCGCGGAGGGAATGGGCAGGTCGGCGCCCTGGCGCACGGCGAAGCGGGCCGGCCAGCGGAAATAGGGCCGCGTCGCGAGGAAGCGGGCCCGCAGGGACGGCGTCAATGGCACAGCGGCAGCGACCACGTCGCCCTGCTTGTCGGCGAGGGCGTCGAGCAGCGTGTCGAAGCGGCGGGCCTGGACCGTGCAGGCGATCGTGAGGCGCTCGCAGACGGCCCGGGCGAGTTCGACGGAGAAGCCCGTGGGCGTCCCGTCCGGGCCGGCGAAATGCAGCGGCGGGAATTCGTCGTCGGTCATGAAGCGCACCGCCCGACCGGTCTGCGGGGCATCCACCCGCTCGCCGCGGGCGCGGGGATTCCAGAAGTTCGGAATCGTGACGGAGGGCGCCGCGGCGGCGGGCGCCGGGGGCAGCTGTTGCGCCTGGGCCACGTCCGCCACAAGAAAGTTAACACAGATTAACAAAGCGCGTTTCAACCCACGCGGGTGCCTTGACGCGCGGGTCGAGCCGGTGGAGCGATCAGCATGCGTGGAGAGGTCTCGGCCCATGCCTCTCCCTAGCACGGCGCGGGCCCGCAGGGAGCCGCCGCCCTGTCCCACCTCGCGAGATCGATGCCGCTGCCTGCGGAGATCGCCTTCCTGGCGGGCCGCGTTCCGCCCGCCACCCTGAACCGGGCCGCCGCTCTCGCGCGGGATCTCGGCACCGACGCCGCGACCGTGCTCCTCAATGAGGGGTGGATCGCCGAGGACGCGTTCTATCGTGCCCTGGCCTACCGGCTCGACACCGAGTTCCTGGATCACGCCATTCCGCTCGGCGACGGCCTGTGCTACCGCCAAGCGGTCGCGGCCGGCGCGGCGCCCCTCGCCTGCGGGCACACCAGAAAGCTCGTCGCCGCGCCGCGCGGATACGCCGTCGCCCGGCTGATCGAGGCGGCGGAGCGCCTGGAGGGCCCGCCCGCCATCACCTCGCCGACGCGCCTGCGGGAGGCGGTCTTCGCCCAGTGCGGCCAAGCGATCGCGGAGGAGGCCGCCGACGGGCTTGCCCGGCATCGCCCGGAATGGTCGTGCCGGCCCGGGCCGCAGACCGTCGACCTGACGCTCGCCGGCCTCGTCCTCGCCCTCGTGGTCCTGTTGACGCGATTGCCGACCCTGACGAGCCTCGTGCTGCTGGCCCTGATCCAGGCGGCCATGCTGGCGCTCCTCACCGTCCGCCTCGCGGCGGTCGGGATCGCGACGACCGAGGCGCCGGAATCCGCCCCCGATGCGCTCCTTCCCGACGCGGCGCTGCCGACCTACACGGTGCTGGTGGCGCTCTTCCGCGAGGCCGCGGTGGTGCCGCGGCTGGTTCGGGCGCTCGGCCGGATCGATTATCCGGTATTATGCAGCAACCTCACCCAAAAGCGTTGAGGTGAGATTTTTAACAGAGAATGCGGCGTTTTGTCTCAAAAAGTGGTATAATTTACGAACCAGTATCAGCATTTTGCCGGTGATTAATCGCACGCTTTAAGGCTTATAACGATTGACGAAGGGAGCCTTAGTTACGATACACACCTTATCATATGCCGTTGCGATGCCTGCAGGACCATTTGCCGCTAAATGTCAAGTGGTGTCTTGCCAGCGGTTGCAGCAGGTGTTATGTGAGTATCGTGCCGAAATGAGATACCCACTCGCTTTGGCGCTGTGTCTACCCATTTAACCGGAGGGAGCCTATGGGAACTCAGCTTGAGCAAGCCCTGGTCGATCTGTTCCCACCTCAGGGGGACAGCGGCGTCTTCAACGTGAAGTTCTTCCGCGGTCGCAACCGAGAGGTGACGGCCGAGCAGCTTGCCGAGCAACTGCTTAGTGCCAACACGCAGGTAACCGAGGGTCGCGCTGTGCGCGTCACCAACGTAGACGGCGATCTCGCGGTCTGAGTGTTTGACGTCTAAGTTAAGTTGCGATAGCCACCGAGGACCAACCTCGGTGGCTTTTTTATGAACTTTATCGACCTTTATCGCTATGCCAATGGGCTGGGCGGACCGGCCGTTTCGGTCGAGGCCTTGCGCCGAAAGGTAATAGCAGAACACGCTACCGTCGGCGACGTAGAATTCTGGGGATGTGAGCTAGACTCCGATATTTCCCGCGGGCACATGGTGCTGCAACTTGATCGCAGTAGCCCATACGAAGCCCCATATATTGTTGCTAGTGTTCGCTTCGACAGAGAATTGGATACTTGCTGGCAACGTTTTGTTTGCTGCAAAGAACTTATGCATGTCTTTGACGACAGTCTTCAGCGTGTTGATCAAGCCGATAAGTTTCTTAAACTAATGGACGAACTAGAAAACAACCCTATCTACGTCAATCAATCCGAGATGTTTAAGTCTGAGCGTAATGCTGAATGGCAAGCACTTCTTGCGATATGCCCACCGCGGTTGAGGCAAGTTTATAAGGCTCGGTTTGATGCCGGGGAGATTGACAGAAAAGAAGCAGCTGCGATCCTCGGTGTTCCAGATGTGCTTATACGGACTATTATGAGCGACCAGTATGAGTTGACGCTCGAAAAACTTACTGGAGATACTCTCGACAAGCCCGCCCCCGGCACGCCGGTACCATTCGCCCCCAGAAAGAAACCCGTTCAGCAGTGATCTACGGGCAATGACCAGACGCGGACATTTTTGTGCTTGCCCGCGTCAGCAATGCGCCCCTGCAACACTGCCGTCCCGAGCGACTGGATGAGCCGGTAGGCCACGGCCTTCCGAAGCTGCGTGTCAGCTTCGTCCCACCCCTTCATACGGATCACGGCCAGCGCAATCTCTCGCGTGTTGAGGGGCTTTCCCGCTTCTTCCAATGCGCGCTTACAGAGTTTGAACATCTCCCCGTAGGCGAACAGCCGATTGAGGTGGGCGTAGGCGGGGAAGCGCGTCTGCGTTTCGGGCGACACCTCGTAAAGGGCTAGGACGGCTGTGACGCTGGATAGGTCGCGCTCTGCCTTGTCGATCTGCCGCCGCAATTCGGCAATGTGCGCCTCAATCTCATTGCGCTTGGCTTGAAGGGTTGTGACGATCTGAGGGAGAGCCATTAGGCGGCTCCCTTAGACAGGTGGTGGCGCTGCCAGTAGCCCTTCCACACCTGCGACGGCGGGTGACGGAGCGAGGCGCCTGCAATCATCTGATACTGTCCACCGTTGCTGACGCGGCGGTAGTTCTCACGCCAAGCCATCTCAGCGGCGTAGGCGGCGAGATAGGGACCGGCGATGCGGTGATGCACGCCCATCTCAGAGCGACGGAGGCGGGCAAAGTAGCTTTCAGCCTGATTGGTGCAGGCGTCGTCGGCGCTGTAGGCGACCTGATGGTTGATGCGGTGGGTCTTGAACGTCTTGTGGAGGCGATCCCAGCCCTTCGCCTCGTCAGCGTGGACGATGGAGCCAGGAAGAACGCGGGCCTCAATCGTGTCCACGCTCTCCGCCTCCGAACGGAAGGCGAAGGTAAGGGCCTTACCCTTGCGCTCGCGGATCACGACGACGACGCGGCGCTTGCCGGTCTGGTTCTCAGCAAGGCGACGGTCGCGCCGATCCTCCTTCATATTCTCCGGTCGGACGTGGCCGCCGAAATAGGCGCCGTCCACCTCCACCGTCCCCGACACCGTAGCGTCGGCAGTCTCAGCCGCCACGGCCTCGCGAAGCTTGTGAGCCATCACGAAGGCGGTGCGATACTGGCAGTCAAGGTCGCGGCTGAGTTGAAGCGCGGAATGGCCCTTGGCGCCGTTGGCAAAGATGGCGATAGCAAGAAGATGGTCGCGGATCGGCAGCTTGCGGCTGGCGAAGATGGTTCCGCTTGTGACGCTGAACTGATGGCGACAACCGGCGCACTTGAAGAGCTTGCGGGTCGCGATGAAGGAGTGCTTGAGGCAGCCGCAGCGCGGGCAGAAGGGCGCGCCCTCCGTCTCGGCCCAACGGATGGCTTTGAACGTCTCCCAAGCCTCGTCATCCGACATGCGGGCGACCTGGGAGAGGCTGAGGGAGCGGGCGGCGCGGGAGAGAAGAAAGTGCTGGGCCACGGCGCTCACCTGAACGTTTTGCGTTGAGGTGATTGTTATGGTCTGTTTGAAGCTAGGTCAACGCTTTTAATTGCCTTGACGGAAAAAACCTCAGGCGCTATCTCTTCGGTACGATGACACCTCAGCACTGCCGCGCCGCAAGAGCTTGGTTGGGTTGGTCGCAGGGCGACCTATCTCAGCGTGCCAACATCGGTCTCAGTACAATCCGCCAGTTTGAGAACGGATTGCGCACGCCGATCACCAACAATTTGCTGGCGATGCGGCGTGCGTTCGAGGATGCGGGGATCGTTCTCAACGACGATCCGGCCGGGATTACTTACGCGGGAACCGCGTCAGCCTCAGACAGGAACGGCACCGGGACGGCGCCATAATGCGAGAGGCCGCGCACGATCTTGGAGACCGTGCCGCCGTTGACGCAAAAGTAATGAGAAGTTCTACCCTGACTCCATCCGAGAACGAGCACGGCATGGAGGATGTGGCAGGCGGTGATGTGGTCGCAGGGAAACTCAGCCATAGGTCATCCTTCCGCGAATGCGGTTGATAGGGATGCTCCCGGCTTGAAATTGTCCCCTAAGGATGCGAAGTAGAGGGTGTGAGCCTCGCATCTCGGGATCTTCCAAGCCGGAAGCCTTCGCATGTGTGGTCCTGGCCGGGCTGGCATTCCCTCTTCCGAAGGGATTGCCGGCCCGACTGCTTTCTCTCCTGGCCCGAACCTATGCCGGAGAGCGGATAGATAGTTTCGTCACCTTACCTTGCCCTGCGATCAGACTGATCGTTCAAAAATCGTCGTCGCCCAAGTCTAAGTTTTGCTGTCCGCCATACGAGCGATTATACAGCTTCCAAAAAAATTCCTTGTTGTTGCTAGGTGTTGCGCGCAGCAAAGCCATCACACCCGATAACTGGCCCTTGAAATGCTCAAGTCCGGTTTCTGGGGTAAGGTGCTGATGGTGCCGGCGCTTTCTCTGCCATTTTTCATTCGGCGGGTTGACCCGATCAAGCTCGGGCAGAACGGGTGCTGGTAGAGGCTTATATAGCAAATTGCGGATTAGCTTGCTTGCGTATCTCGGTCCGCGGTTGTCTGGCGTGTAATTCCAGCCGTAAACCCTATATATTTCCTTTGTAAATTCAACCGGAACTTTCTGGGTCCAGGGCCTATGCTCTGGGAGTATGTATGCAGACAGGATTGTTTGAAGTTCGTTATGCGCTCTTAATGCCTGATAGCCTGTAGCTTCATCGACTAGCGCAACCATCGCAACTTTCGGAAGAGCATCCAGAAGCCGCTCTGCCATTTCGGCGATATGTCTTTGAGAATAATGGAGCTTATCTGCGCGTTTTGCGCTTACGAATACATTCAAGATTTCTGGAAAGGTCTCGGCGTCATGCCCGTATGCGATTGCCAGCCACCCCTTGTGGGGGGTGTAGCCGCCAAGCTCTGGCTTGTACATGATGGCCTTTGTCGACAGCTCTAAGTCTTTGGAAATAAACTCTTTTAGGTTCTGGGCGCGTAGGAATGCGGGGCCTTCGTCGACAGATGCACCTTCGCCGCCCTTTGCGGTTCTGGCGCGACCGAGAGCCAAGAGCATCCCTTGCTGGGAAAGCACGCGCTTGCCGTTGTCCAGAACGGCGCAGGCTATCGTGGAGCCGCCGATCTTCAACTCGCCTTCGGCAACGGCCCAAGGGATGGCGCCCGCGTCTGGCGAGCCCGGCGGATCAGCCCTGTTCTGATGCTTCGCCAAGGCGCCCTTGCGGGCGATGTCGCTGCGTTGCTCCGGCGTGAGGTTCTGCGCTCGGGCGCGACCACCCTTCCGCTGCGGGGAGTCCGACATGGCTCACTCCTGCTTGCTGACGACAGGAGTGTCTGCTTGCTAAGGCGAATTAGCAAGCAGGAAAACGACGCCCGATGAATTTCTGCTTACTGGACATGGGGAAGGCATGGACGGCTCGCGCTATCCATACCTTCCCCATACTTTAGCCGCGGATCGTGATCTCGATGGCCGCAGGATCGACGCCGAACGTGATTGCGAGACCCTCCTTAGCCTCGGCCATCGTCAACCCAACTTTAGGCAGAGGAGCATCTTCTGTCTGAGCAGGCTCAGGCATCGGCTCAAAATCAAGAGCATTGAAATCGATACCCTTATAATCCTTGGTCGAAATGTAGTCGTCGGTCGTGTAGTAGGCGACAGGATTGCGGCTGTCCCACTGAAGTCCGAAATCGCTCACTGCATAGTGACTAAATTTAACAAGCCATCGTCCCTTAGTCTCCGTTGACGGCACGACTTCGCTCACCTTGCCGATCATAAAAGCGTGACCATGGGTCTCTTTGCCCTCAACGCCAGGGTAATGAGCGTTGCGGCAGACGACGGCGTATTTACAGTTTCTTGCGCGGTTGCTGTCAAGAACCCAGGACTGCGTTCCACCACAGTCCAAAATTGTCTCGACAGACTTAAAAGTCAGTACGGAAATTACATTGTCAGGCATGGCTCACTCCTTCATCGAGGTGCACCGCTGCGCAGCGATGAAGGTATAGATACACTACGCTCAAAAAGTATCAAGATGTACCTTAGGGTATTTTATGTGCCCTAACATCTGTATCGTACCTCAACGCTTTTGGGTGAGGTTGCTGCATAATACCGCGATTATCCGGCGGCCAAGCTCGACATCAAGTTCCTGCTGGAAGCCGAGGATGCCGAGACCCTCGCGGCCTTCCGCGCCGTGCCGCTGCCGGCCCGGTTCGAGGTCGTGGTGGTCCCCGACGGCCAGCCCCGCACCAAGCCGCGGGCGCTCAACGCCGCCCTGCCCCTCGCCCGCGGCGCGCATCTCGTGGTCTACGACGCGGAGGACGTGATCGAGCCGGATCAGCTCCGCCGCGCCGCCACCCTGTTCGCCCGGGCTCCGGCCTCGACCGCCTGCCTCCAGGGGCATCTCGTCATCGACAACCAGGGCGACGGGCTGCTGCCGCGCCTGTTCGCCATCGAGTACGCGGCCCTGTTCGAGGTGCTGGGGCCGGCGCTCGCCGCGTGGCGCGTGCCGACGCCCCTGGGCGGAACCTCCACGCATTTCCGCGGCCTTATGGAGCAAACGCACCAACGCGGTGGCATACGCCATCGCTGATGATGGCGTATGCATTAATTAGAGGGGTTTTCAGCCGACCATTTATCCGCCGCGGCTATGAT
>NZ_BPRE01000004.1 GCF_022179765.1 Methylorubrum suomiense
TCTGGCGGGCAGCCACGAGGTTCTGGTGACGGTGGAGGAGGGCTCGGTCGGCGGGTTCGGGGCGATGGTCCTGCATCTCCTGGCCGAGCGGGGCGTGCTGGATGGGGGCGGCGTCCGGGTTCGGACGCTGACGCTGCCGGACAGCTACCAGGACCACGACAAGCCGGAGAAGATGTACGCCGAGGCCGGCCTCGACGCCGAGGGCATCCTCAAGGCCGTCCGCGCCGCGTTGCCCGACCAGAAGAAGGGCAGCCGCACCGGTCGCCTGCGGCTGGCTTGAGCCGTTAATTACCGGCGCGGGCGCGGCGCTTGCCGCACCGCGCCATCGATGAGAGAAGCGCCGCACCGCCCTGAACCGCCGAATCGGCGATCGGAGCGGCAGCGGCGTTTCCGTTCGCCCGAATCCCCGCCGACCGGCGGGCCTGGGCTTCCCGGTCGATCACGCGAGAACCATGACAGAGCCGACACGAAGCGGCCCATTCGAGGCGGGGCCGGTGCTCATCACCGGCGCCAGCGGCTTTCTCGGAGCCGCCCTGGTGGACGTGTTCCGCGCCGCCGGCTTCCGCGTGCGCATCTCGGTGCGGGCCTCCTCGCCGCGCACCAACCTGACGTGGCCCGATGTCGAGATCGTCGAGGCCGACATGCGCGACCGGGCAGCGGTGGCATCCGCCATGCGCGGCCAGCGCTACCTCATCCATGCGGCGGCGGATTACCGGCTCTGGGCGCCGGATATGCAAGAGATCGTCCGCACCAACCGCGACGGCACCCGCATCCTGATGGAAGAGGCGCTGAGGGCGGGCGTCGAGCGGATCGTCTACACGTCCAGCGTCGCGACCATCAAACCGCATGACGACGGCACGCCCGCCGACGAGACCCGCCCGCTGACGCCCGAGACCGCCATCGGCGCCTACAAGCGCAGCAAGGTCGTGGCCGAGCGCGTGGTCGAGGAGATGGTTCTGCGCGACGGCCTGCCCGCGGTGATCGTGAACCCCTCGACGCCGATCGGCCCCCGCGACGTGAAGCCGACGCCCACCGGGCGCATCATCCTCGATGCCGCCCAGGGCAAGATCCCCGCCTTCGTCGATACCGGCCTCAACCTCGCCCATGTGGACGACGTGGCCGCCGGCCATCTTCTGGCGCTTCGGAAAGGCCGCGTCGGCGAACGCTACATTCTCGGCGGCGAGGACGTGATGCTGGCGACGATGCTGGCCGACATTGCCGGCCTGGTCGGCCGCAAGGCCCCGACGACGCGGCTGCCCTACGCCGTCATCTATCCGATCGCGTTCATTTCCGAGCAGGTCGCCCGGCTGACCGGCAAGGCTCCGCTCGCGACCATCGACGGCGTGCGCATGTCGAAATACCGGATGTTCTTCTCCGACGCGAAGGCACGCTCCGAACTCGGCTACACGTCGCGGCCCTACCGCGACGGGCTGTCGGACGCGATTTCCTGGTTCCGGCAGGCGGGATACATGAAATGAGCGCCGGCTTTCAGACCGCCACCGATGCCCGCACGGGCAAGGGTCAGCACGACGAGAACTTTCCCGTCGCCTCGCACCTGATCCATCCGCGCAATCGCGGCGCGATCCTCGCGTTCTACAATTATGTCCGCGCCGGCGACGATGTTGCCGACCACACCGGATTGTCGCCGGAGCGCAAGATCGAGCTTCTCGACGCGCTCGCCGATGCGCTGACGGGCAAAGGCGGGTCCGACCCGTCGGTCGAGCCGCTCAAGCGCGAACTCGCCGCGCATGGCTTGCCGCCGACCCACGCCCTGGAGCTCCTCGACGCGTTCCGGATGGATGCGCGCAAGAACCGCTACGCCGACTGGGATGAGCTCATTCACTATTGCCGCTACTCTGCGATGCCGGTCGGGCGCTTCGTGCTCGACGTGCATCGCGAGGATCCGGCGCGGGTCTGGAAGACCTCGGACGCGATCTGCGCGGCTCTCCAGATCCTCAATCACCTCCAGGATTGCGGCAAGGATTTTCGCAATCTCGACCGGGTCTACATTCCCCTCGACGTCATGGCGAAGCACGGCGCCGACCCGTCGATGCTGGCGCGGGACAAGGCGACGCCCGAATTGCTGGCCGTGATCCGGGAACTCGCTCAGCGCACCCTCGATCTGCTGGAGGAGGGCAAGCCGCTGCCCGGCCTGATCGACGACCTGCGCCTGAGCCTCGAAATCGCGGCGATCCACCGGCTCGCCGTCGTTCTGACCCGAGGCTTGCTCACCCGCGATCCGCTGTCGGAAAAGGTCCATCACGGCAAGGCCGGCTTCGCCCTCACCGCGCTCGGCGGTATCGCGGCGACGCTGGTACGCCGCCCCTTCCGGCCCCGCGCCGCCACCTCCGGAGCCGGCCGATGAGCGCCGTCGCGACCTCCATGCCGGCCGAAGCCGGGCCCGCTCTGCCGGCGGCCGGCTCCTCGTTCTACACGGCCATGCGCCTGCTGCCGAAGGAGCGGCGGGAAGCGATGTATGCCGTCTACGCCTTCTGCCGCGCCGTCGACGATGTTGCCGATGACGGCTGCCCCCGCGATCTCCGCGCCGCGGAATTGGACAGCTGGCGCGCCGATATCGACGCGCTCTATGCCGGTCACCCGCCAGACCGTGTCCGTCCGCTGGTTGAGCCGGTGCGCCGGTTCGGCCTGAAGCGCGACGACTTCATCGCCGTCATCGATGGCATGGCGATGGACGCCGCCGAGGACATCGTCGCCCCCACGGAAGCGAATCTGGACCTCTATTGCGATCGGGTGGCGAGCGCGGTCGGGCGACTCTCGGTGCGCATCTTCGGCATGCCGGAGGAGGCGGGCGTGAAGCTCGCGTGGCACCAGGGGCGGGCGCTGCAGCTCACCAACATCCTGCGCGACATCGACGAGGATGCCGAGCGCGGCCGCCTCTACCTGCCGATGGAGAAGTTCCACAAGATCGGCTTGATGAACCCGACGCCGGAAAGCGCGCTTGCCCATCCCCGCCTCGGCGAGGTGTGCGAGGCCGTCGCCGCGGAGGCGCAGGAGCATTACCGTCAGACCTGGGCGGTGATCGCGCGGAGCCCCCGGCGCGCGACGAAAGCGGCCCGCCTGATGGCCGCGGCCTACCGGCTCTACCTCGACGCCGTGATGCGCCGTGGCTGGGCGTCCCCGCGCGAACGGGTGAAGCCGGGCAAGCTCTCCCTTCTCCTCGTCGCGCTGCGCCACGGGATCGTGTGATGACGGCTACGGTTCACGTCGTCGGGGCCGGGCTCGCCGGTTTGTCCGCCGCCGTCTCGCTCGCCGAGACCGGTGCCCATGTGGTGCTGCACGAAGCCGCCAAGCAGGCCGGCGGGCGCTGCCGGTCCTATTACGATCCGGCTTTGGGCCTGACGATCGACAACGGCAATCACCTGCTGCTGTCGGGCAACCGCTCGACGCTGGACTTCATGGCGCGCGTCGGCGCGCCGGCCGATGCGCTGACCGGTCCGGACGAGGCCGCCTTCCCCTTCGCGGATCTCCGCACCGGCGAGCGCTGGACGCTCCGCCCGAATCCCGGCCGTCTGCCCTGGTGGGTGTTGCGCGCCGGGCGCCGGGTGCCGGGAACGCGGGCCCGCGACTATCTCGCCCCGCTCTCGCTGATGATGGCGGCGTCGGGCAGTGCGCCGGGCAAGAGCGGCACGATCGGCGAGAAGATGTCCTGCGAGGGGCCGCTCTACGAGCGGCTCTGGCATCCAGTGCTGCTGGCCGCGCTCAACACCGAACCGCGCGAGAGCGATGTCGGACTCGCCGCCACGATCCTGCGCGAGACCCTCGGGGCGGGCGGACGTGCCTGCCGGCCCATGGTGGCGGTGGAGGGCCTGTCGGTCGCCTTCGTCGAGCCGGCTCTCCGCTTCCTCGCCGAGCGCGGTGCGGAGATTCGCTACGGGCGTCGCCTGCGCGGACTCACGCTGGCCCCTAGTCGGATCGAGCGCCTCGACTTCACCGACGAGCCGACGGTGATCGGCCCGAACGATTCGGTCGTTCTGGCCCTGCCGCCCTGGGTGACGGAGGGTCTCCTCCCCGGCACACCGACACCGAAGACGTTCCGCTCCATCGTCAACGCGCATTTCGCGATTCGCCCGCCCGAGACGGCGCCGCTGCTGCTCGGCGTCGTCGGCGGTCTGACCGAGTGGCTGTTCGCCTATCCGGACCGGTTCTCGGTCACCATAAGTGGCGCCGATCGGCTGCTCGATGCACCCCGCGAGGAACTGGCTCGCCAGATCTGGCTTGAGATCGCGGAACTCAATGGGGTAGCACGGGAATTGCCCAGCTGGCAGATCGTTAAGGAGAAGCGGGCGACCTTCGCGGCCACGCCTGCGGAAGCCGCGCGGCGGCCCGGTGCCGCCACGCGCTTCCCGAATCTCGTTCTGGCGGGTGATTGGACGGAAACGGGTCTTCCCTCGACGATCGAGGGGGCGATCCGATCCGGAACGATGGCGGCGCAGGCGCTGTCCCGTAGCGGGATGTGCGGGCGGGCACAGGCACAGGGAGTTGCTTGAAGCAATGACGACGGCATCACGACAGTCCGACGAGGCGACGGCGATGCGCGAGGCGGCCGGCAAAGTTGAGCAGTTGCACCGTCCGAAGACGCGCGACGTCTCCCTCGCCGACGTGGAGCGCGGCGTGCAGGATGCCGCGCGCGCGCTGACGGCGATGACCCACGCCGATGGACATATCTGCTTCGAGTTGGAGGCGGATGCGACCATCCCCTCCGAGTACATCCTGTTCCACCAGTTCCGCGCCACCGAGCCGCGTCCCGGCCTGGAGGCCAAGATCGGCAATTACCTGCGCCGCACGCAGTCGAAGGCGCATGGCGGTTGGGCCTTGGTGCATGACGGACCGTTCGACATCAGCGCGACGGTCAAGGCCTACTTCGCCCTGAAGATGATCGGCGACGACATCGAGGCGTCGCATATGCGCGCGGCCCGCAAGGCCATCCTCCAGCGGGGGGGCGCCGCCAATGCCAACGTCTTCACCCGCATCCTCCTGGCCCTCTACGGCGAGGTGCCGTGGCGTGCCGTACCGGTGATGCCGGTGGAGGTGATGCACCTGCCGAAGTGGTTCCCGTTCCACCTCGACAAGGTCTCGTACTGGGCCCGCTGCACCATGGTGCCGCTGTTCGTGCTCCAGGCGAAGAAGCCGCGGGCCAGGAACCCCCGCGGGATCGGCGTCGCCGAGCTGTTCGTGACGCCGCCCGACTCGGTGCGGACCTGGCCCGGCTCGCCCCACGCCACGTGGCCATGGACGCCGATCTTCGGCGCGATCGACCGCGTGCTCCAGCAGACCCAGGACCGCTTCCCCAAAGGCATCCGTCAGCGCGCCATCGACAAGGCCGTGGCCTGGACCAGCGAGCGCCTGAACGGCGAGGATGGCCTCGGCGCGATCTTCCCGGCCATGGTCAACTCGGTGCTCATGTACGAGGTGTTGGGCTATTCGCCGGACCATCCGCAGGTGAAGATCGCCCTCGAGGCGATCGAGAAGCTCGTGGTCGAGAAGGACCATGAGGCCTACGTCCAGCCCTGCCTGTCCCCGGTCTGGGATACGGCGCTGAACAGCCATGCCATGCTGGAGGCAGGCGGCGCCCAGGCGGAGGCCAATGCCCGCGCCGGTCTCGACTGGCTCAAGCCGCTGCAGGTGCTCGACATCAAGGGCGATTGGGCCGCGACGAAGCCGAATGTCCGGCCCGGTGGCTGGGCCTTCCAGTACGCCAACCCGCATTATCCGGATCTCGACGACACCGCCGTCGTGGTGATGGCGATGGACCGCGCCATGCGCCAGCATGGACTGGTGAGCGGGATGCCGGACTATTCGAACGCCATCGCCCGCGCCCGCGAATGGGTCGAGGGGCTCCAGAGCGCCGATGGCGGCTGGGCGGCGTTCGACGCCGACAACAACCATCACTATCTCAACCACATCCCGTTCTCGGACCACGGTGCGCTGCTCGACCCGCCGACTGCGGATGTCACGGCCCGCGTCGTCTCGATGCTGTCGCAGCTCGGCGAGACCCGCGCGACCAGCCGCGCCCTCGATCGCGGCGTCACCTATCTGCTCAACGACCAGGAAAAGGACGGGAGCTGGTACGGCCGCTGGGGCATGAACTTCATCTACGGCACGTGGTCGGTGCTGTGCGCGCTGAATGCGGCCGGGGTCGATCCGCAGAGCCCCGAGATCCGCAAGGCCGTAGCGTGGCTGATCCGCATCCAGAACCCGGATGGCGGCTGGGGCGAGGATGCCTCGTCCTACAAGCTCAACCCCGAATTCGAGCCGGGCTATTCGACCGCGTCTCAGACCGCCTGGGCGCTGCTCGCCCTCATGGCGGCGGGTGAGGTCGACGATCCGGCCGTGGCACGGGGCGTGAACTACCTGCTGCGCACGCAGGGCCAGGACGGTCTGTGGAGCGAGGAACGCTACACCGCGACGGGTTTCCCGCGGGTGTTCTACCTCCGCTATCACGGCTACCCGAAATTCTTCCCCCTCTGGGCCATGGCCCGCTTCCGCAATCTGAAGCGCGGCAACAGCCGGGAAGTGCAGTTCGGGATGTAACTCCGGAAATCCCTCCCCCTCATCGGGGGAGGGCGCCTCGCGGTTGCGAGGCGCGATCGGGGAGCAACGCGGCGGTGGCCTTGCTCCCGACCTCGATTGTACTGCCATCTCGAAGCCGCGCTTCCCCTCTCGTCCCCTCAGGGGCTCCTCTCCCCGATCGGGGAGAGATCAGGCAGTGCGTTTCATGATCCCCTGGGAACATCTCGACACCGCCCCGATCCCCGGCGAGGCCGGCAGCCTGCGCCTGATGCGGCGTGGCGCGGAATTCTCGATTCAGCTCGACCGCAACGAACTCATGAACAGTCGGCTGTTCGGCTCGGAGGAGGCGCTGGCGCGCCTTGCCGCCGAGCGGATCGCGACGATTGCCGCACCGCGGGTGCTGATCGGCGGCTACGGCATGGGCTTCACGCTCCGCGCCGCCCTCGGCCATCTGCCGCTCAAAGCGGCGGTGACGGTCGCCGAGATCGTTCCGGCCGTCCTGGCCTGGGCACGCGGGCCGATGGCGGAATTGACCGGACCATGCCTGGACAACCCTCGGGTCGCCATCCGCGAGGCCGACGTGGCGGCGGTGATCGCCGAGCGGGGAAACGCCTACGACGCGATCCTTCTCGACGTCGATAACGGACCCGACGGCCTCACCCGCGTCGCCAACGACCGCCTCTACGATGCCGGCGGCCTGGCCGCCGCGCGCGCGGCCCTCCGCCCCGGCGGCTTACTGGCGGTCTGGTCGGCCCATCCCGACACGGCTTTCTCCCGGCGCCTCGGACAGGCAGGGTTTGCCGTCGAGGAAGTGGCGATCCGGGCACGGGGTAAGCGCGGGGCGCGGCACGTCATCTGGCTGGCCGGACGGCGCTGACAGCCAGATCAGGGCGAACGGCATGAAGCAATCGCAGGCGAGAGCGGCGAGGAGTTCATGCTGAATGACGAATACTGCGCGATTGCTCTGTACAAAGGTCGATGAAGAGGTCGCCCTTCCTCTCCGAACTTCGCCCAGAGATGGACCTTCTCTTCAAGTTTCAGTGACGGACCTCCGACAGCTTCTGTCATAAAACGGTGCCTCGCTCTTTCTCAGCGACTGCGCCATCTCTGTAGAAAGGCTGAGCGAAGGTCGCTGAGGGAGCGGGACCCGCATCGGCAGAAAACGCGTCGAGGGACGGGTATGTCCGTGCAGGTGGACGTTGCGGTGTCGAGCGCGGCCGGCATCGGGAGCGCGGTCGAAAGCCTCCGGTGGATCGGCGTTCTGCGCGTCGCCGGTGCGGCGCTCGTCGCTTTAGGTGTCGGCCTCGAATTGATCGGCGAGGTGCTTGGCCATCCCTCGGAGCAGGCGCTGCGAGCGGCGCGCGAAACGGAGATCGCCGGCCTCGCCGCCCAGGTCGAATAGTTGCGGCGCATGGCGCCGAAGCTGTCCGCGTCCTGCGCGATCGCTCCAGCGTCGGATCCGATCCAGGCGTGCCCGCTGCCGGAGGATTGAGACGACGGAGAGCTCAAGCCCCCCGTCGCGCCATCAGCTGCTCGATCAGGGTGGCGCCTGTCTCCAGCGCCGCCAGCTCATCGGCGACCGCGGCGACGGTCTCGGCGATCTGCTCGGGTGTATGCTCCGAGGTCATGAAGAAGCGCAGGCGCGAGGATCGCTCCGGCACCGCCGGGTGGATGATCGGCTGCACGTTGATGCCGCGCTTGAACAGGCGGTCGGACAACGTCACGGCTTTCAGCGAATCCCCGACGATCACCGGAATTACGGCGAGCCCCAGACTCGTACCGGTGTTGAGTCCGCGCTTCTTGGCCCCCGCCAGGAAGAGGTTGCCGTTGCGGCGAAGACGCTCGACCCGCTCCGGCTCGGCATGCAGCGCGGAGAGCGCAGCCTCGGCGGCGGCGGCCAGCGGCGGGGACATGCCGACGCTGTAGAGAAAACCACCCGCCGTGCATTTCAGGTACTCGACGAGCACCGCCGGCCCGCAGACATAGCCGCCGCAGGACGAGAGCGTCTTCGAGAGCGTGCCCATCCAGATGTCGATATCGGCCGCGTCCACCCCGCAATGCTCATGCAGGCCCGCACCCGTGCGGCCGAGCACGCCGAGGCCGTGGGCGTCATCCACCATCAGCCAGCAATCGTAGCGGCGCTTCAGCTCGACGAAGGCGGCCAGATCCGGCGCGTCGCCGTCCATGCTGTAGAGGCCCTCGATCACGATCAGCGCCCGACGATGCTCGTGGCGCGTCGCCTCCAAGAGCTTTTCGAGCGCGGCCGGATCGTTATGGGCGAAGGAGCGGCGCTGCGCGCCCGAGAGCTGGGCGCCCGTTACCACGCTGTTATGGATCAAAGCATCGTGGAAGATTACGTCCGCCGGCTCCAGGATGGCGCCGATGGTGGTGACGTTGGTGGCGTGACCGCTCACCATGACGACGCAGGCTTCCGTCTCGTAATGCGAGGCCAGCGCCTGTTCGAGCTTCAGGTGCACCGGCCGCTCGCCGGCCACCAGACGACTTGCGGAGGCGGAGGTGCCGTAGGTCTCGATCGCCTTCCGCGCCGCTCCGCTCACCGCCGGGTGACCGTTGAGGCCCAGGTAGTCGTAGGACGAGTAATTGGCGAAGGTCTTTCCCTCGATGCGCGTGGTCGCCGCCGCACGGGATTCGTGGACCCGAAAGAACGGATTGTTGAGGCCGATCAGGTCGGCGGCCGAGCGCTGGAGCCGGAGTTCGCGGTAGCCCGTCAGCTTTTCGAAGCTCTGATTCTCGGACTGAACGGGCTTGCGGGTTTGAGTCGCTGGCTCGGGCCGTGCCGCGTTGGCACGCCCGAGTCGGTTGGTGACGAAGCTCGCGAGAGCGGCACGGCTGTCCTGCGGACGTGACGGCTGGGTCATGGCAGGATCTCTTTAATTTCCGCGACGTTCTGCTCGACGAGTTCGTTGAACGGCACCAGCGTCGCCGCGTCGAGGTTGCTGACATGCTTCGAGGAGAGGCTCAGCGTCACACCCGCCGCCTCGTCGACCGGCGCGGCGACCGCCTGGATCAGCGTCTCGGTCAACTCGTTGACGGTCAGGCCGGACGAGATGCCTGCGGGTGGCGCGTCGAGGGCGAAGCGCTCCTGCAAGCTGGCGCCCAGTTCGACACCCATCAGTGAATCGAGACCGATCTCGGAGAGTTGGCGGACGCGGCTGATATCGTCCTTGGGCAGGCGCAGGATGCGGGCGATATCCTCGACGATGGCATCGGCCACCACCTTGCGGACCGCGTCGATGTCCTGCGCGCGCAACAGGGCGCCGATATTGATCGTCGTGACCGCACCGGATTCTGCCTGCTGGTCGGTGCCGAGGCTGCCGTAGCTCGGCGAGCGCAGGGTGGCGAGACGTTCGCGCGCCTTGCCCCAATGCATGGCCGCGATGGCGATCACGCCCTCGTCCGCATCGGTCCCCTGAGCCTCCAGCGCCTCGGCCATGAGGTCGAGGCAGCGGCGCGCCTCCATGGGCGTGACGCCGACGCGGGACGCCAGCGTGTCCATCACGCCCTTGTTGCGAGCGAGCACGCCGACGTCGCCGATGGCACCCCAGGCGACCGCGAGCGCGGGGAGACCCGCCCGGCGCCGCTGACGGGCCAAGCCTTCCATGAAGCCGTTGGCCGCGACGTAGCTGCCCTGACCGGGATTGCCGATGAAGGTCGTCGCCGAGGAGAACAGCACGAAGTAGTCGAGCGCGCGGTCCCGGGTCGCGGCGTCGAGATGGGTCGCGCCGATCACCTTGGGGGCGATCACCGCATCGAGGGTGTCGGGCTCGATGGCCGCGATCAGGCCGTCCTGCAGGACCATCGCGCCGTGGATCACGCCTGACAGCTTGTCGCCCGCGGCCTCGATGCCCTGGATCAGGGCATCGACCGACCTGCGGCTGGCGATGTCGCAGGCCTTCGTCTCGACGCGCACGCCGCGGGCGGTGAGTTCGGCGATGACCTCCCGTCCCTCCGCGCTCGGCACGCCGGAACGGCCGACCAGCAGGATGCGCTGGGCGCCGCGATCCGCGAGCCAGCGGGCCGCCTCAATGCCGAAACCGCCGAGACCGCCGGTGACGAGATGGACACCGTCCGGATTCACCGTGAAGGCTTGGTGCTGGAGGCGAGCGACGCTGCCGGGGGCGGGCGGCGTGACGACGATCTTTCCGACATGCCCCGATTGCTGCATGAGCCGGAACGCGTCCGACGTCTCTTCGGCGGCGAAGGGCTGATAGGGCAGGGGGCGCAAGCCACCATCGGCGAACAGCGCCATGACCTCGCGGAACATCCGCGCGCCGTCCTCGCCCTGGTGCTGGATGACCTGATCGAGATCGACGCCGAAATAGGACAGGTTCCGGCGGAACGGCCGGAGGCCGATATGGGTGTTGGCGACGTAGTCGCGCTTGCCCAATTCCACGAAGCGTCCGAACGGCCGTAGGCAGTTGAGCGAGCGCTCCATCATCTCGCCGAACAGCGAGTTGAGCACCACGTCGACACCGTCGCCGGTGATGCGGCGCACGTCGTCCACGAAGGCGAGCGAGCGGGAATCGAGCACGTGCTCGGCGCCCAAAGCTTCGACCAGCGCGCGCTTTTCCCGCGAGCCGGCGGTGGCGATGACGCGGGCGCCCTTCCACTTGGCGATCTGGAGCGCGGCGAGACCCACGCCGCCGGCGCCGCCATGGACGAGCAGCCACTCGCCCTTGCGCAGGCGGGCGCAGGTGCAGAGCGCGTAATAGGCGGTGAGGAAGGCGACCGGCACGGTGGCAGCGGCCGAAGGGTCGAGACCCTCGGGCATCGGCGCGACGACCATCTCGGGCACGACCACATGGGTGGCGAAGCCCGATTGCGCGAAGGCGACGACTGCATCGCCCACCTTGAAGTCGACCACGCCGGTGCCGATCGCGGTGACCCGGCCGGAGACTTCGAGGCCGAGCCGCGGACCGGCGAAACCATCCTCCAGGATTTCCTCCGGGAGCATGGAGAGCGCCCAAAGCACGTCGCGGAAGTTGAGGCCGGTGGCCGCCACTGCGATCTCGACCGCGCCGGGGCCGGGCGCAACGCGCTCGGCCGGACCCCAGATCATCTCGTTGAGACCGCCGGTGTTGGAGCGCTCCAGCTGGGCTGCCGGAGCCGGATCGCCGCCCAACCGCGCCGAGCGGCCGGAATGGAAGCGGACCACGCGGGTGGCGTCGGCATCGAGAACGATCTCGGTCTCGGGCGTGCCCGAGAGGATCAATGCGCGCAGCCGCTCCGCCGCGAGCTTCGACGACAGGGCCGGGGCCAGATCGACCCGGCGAATGTCGAGATTCGCCGCTTCGTTGGCGAGGGTGCGGCTGAAGGCCCAAACGCCGGCCTCGACGGCGGCGGCCTCGCCACCCGCGTCGCGGGTCGCGCCGGGGGCGATCACCCAGAGACGGGTCTGGCGGTTGCCGAGATGCTCGGCGCAGCGCTTGAGGCTGAGGCACCGATTGCGCAGGCGCGCCGCGGTCTCCCCGTCAGGCGCGTGTTCCTCTCCGGTGAAGGCACCGGCCAGGAACACCACGGTGTCGGGGGTTTCACGCTCCAGTTCCAGCAGCGATTGCTCGGAATCGAGAATGATCGAGACGTGGACGCCGCTCGCGATCAGCAAAGTCGCCAGCGAGGAGGCGGTTTCGGCGCCGAAGGCATCGTCCGAGCCGACGACGAAGGCGAAGCTCTGGCCATGGCCGGAGATCGGCCGGGCCGGGGCCTCGGCGACGAGCAGCAGGTCGCCGCCATTGGCCGAGATGGCCCGGTCGGCCGAGACGCGCACGAGGCCGGTGGCGCTGAGCGTCCGCTGCCATCCCGCGACATCCGGAAGCCGCGAGAGCGGCTGGTCGGGCACGACTTCGCTGAACCAGTCCGGGCGCAATCCGAAGACGAGGTCGCGGAACAGCGAGGCGCCGGGCTCGACGGCGATCAGAAGACCGCCGGTGGCGAGCGAAGCACCGATCCGGGTGGGCAGGTTCGGCTCGGCTCGGTGAAGGACATCGCTCGCGAGCACCAGATCGAAGGCGTTGGCCGGCAGATCGTCGGCCGCCTCGGTCACGCTGACCCGAGCGGGGAGGCCGAGCCGCGCCCTTTCGGCCAAGCGGCGATCGGTTTCGAGCACAGTGAGCGACGCACCGGTCTCGCGCGCCAACGCAGTCGCACGGGCCGAGAGCGGGCCGAAGCCGACTTGCAGGATGCGCAGGGCGCGATCCTGGGGCAGGCGCTCGCGGCTGCGCTCGACGATCTCGGCGACGGCGGCCGCGCTGGCACGGGCGGTCGCGCTGCGCAGGTGGAAGGCGTCGAGGGCGGCGGGCGGCAGGCTCGCCGTGGCGATCGTCTCACCCGCAAGCAGGCGCGAGACGAGGGCGGTGGTGTCGGCCAGCAGCACCAGCTCCGCGGAGAGCTCCGGGTGGTCCGACGCGATCCAACGCATCGTCTCTTCCGGGGCGGGCAAGGTCACGTCCCGGCGCAGGTGCCAGGTTCCGCCATCGCGACCGCGCGCCTCGTGGGTCGCAAGTCCGCTGCTCTCCAATGCGTAGAGGGCGTTCACCGCCCACGGACGCAAGATCGGAGGCAGCCGCGGGTCGGCGAGATCGATCGTGCCGTTGCGGCTCAGTCCTTCCGCGAGACGGTAGGCGAGCGCCGTCGCCCATCCCTCCAGCAGCAGATGGCCCGGACCGAGTTCGGCATCGTTCGGGGCGGTCGCCGCCGCGAGGGCGGGGCGCAGACGATCGCCGAAGACCGGTCGCCGTTCCAGCGGCAGGGCCGTCGGCTCGGTGGCGAGTTCGCGCGTCTGGGTGATGGCGAACGCATCGAGATCGCTTCCGCCCTTGGCCCGCAGGGCCTGGAACCGGCCCTCGCGGATGGTGGCGATCACGTCGCCCTCGGCGTCGAGGAGCGTGAAGTCGGCCAGGATCGAGCGTTCGTTGCAGCGACGGGTCCGGATCTCCGCCCGCGCGATCACGGCGCCCGGCCGCAGCAGGCGGATCTCGCCGAAGCGCACGGGTACATACGCCTTGGTGGCGCTCTCACCCATCAACTCGGCGAAGAGCAGGATCAGTCCGTGGAAGCACGAATCGAGGCGGGACGGCACGAGGCCGTAGCGCGCGTCCGATTCTGCCGGGAGCAGTTCCGAGACGATGGTGGTCTCGTCGATCCGCGCGGAAGCCGCGACCTGCCGGAAGCTTTCGCCGAAGCCGAGTCCTGAGGCGAGGGCCCGGCGATAGAGGTCTTCGCCCGGAATCGCGTGATCGGTGGGGAGGCTCACCTCCCGTCCCGCGGGCGCCGGAAAATCGCCCTCGATGATCTTTGCGGAGGCGTGAAGTTGCCAGGCGGCCTGGGTCAGGCGCGGCCGACTGAGGATCTGGATCTGGTGACCGGCGAGGCGCACCAGCACCTCGCGCAGGGCCTCCTCGGCGAACACCATGGGGGCCACGATCTCGACATCGGCGAGCGTTGCGATGTCCGAGCGCAGCGCTTCGCGGGCGACGTGAAGCGCCATCTCGACGAAGGCGGCACCCGGCAGGATCACCTGCCCGTCGATCACGTGGTCGTCGAGCTCGGGCACGAGCGCCGGATCGAGATGGCCATGCCATTCGAGCCCATCGGACGAGCTGCGGGCGCCGACCAGCGGATGCCAGGGGCGCGGCACCACCGCACCCACCACCTCGGCCGTCTCGGACAGCCGGAAGCTGCGGCGCTGCCACGGGTAGAGCGGCAGGCTGACGCTTCCCGCCGGATCGTCACCGAACAGGACGGTTTCATCGACGCGTGCACCCGCCACGAGGGCGCCGGCGACCGCCTTGGCGATCGGGTCGCCGCCTACGGGCTTGCGGTGCAGCACGCCGACGGACGCGACCTCGATGCCCAGCGGCTCCACGGCGTCGCCGATATGCGGCAACAACGTCGCGCGCGGGCCGACTTCGACGAAGACGCGCGCGCCCTGGCGCGTCGCCTCCTGCAGGGCGTCGCAGAAGCGCACCGGCTCACGGATATTGCGCCACCAGTAGCCGGCGCCGAAGCGGGCCCCGGGCAGCACCGTGCCGGTCACCGTCGAGACCATGGCGGTGTGCCCGGCCGATGCCGTCAGCCCGTCGAGGTCGCGCAGGAGCGGACGCTCGGTCGGGTCCATCAACCGACCATGGAACGGGTATTCGAGGTCGAGCTTGCGCCCGCGGCGACGCTTGCGCGTCAGCGCCTTCATGGCCGCCTCGATTGCGGCCTCGGGGCCGGCGACGGTGATCGCCTTCGGGCTGTTATAGGCGGCGATGTCGAGGGTGGGGTACTCGGCGAGGAACGTCTCCATTTCCTCGACCGGGCCGAGCAGCACCGCCATGGTGCCGAATCCCCGCGTCGTCTCTTGGTGCTTGCTGCGGAAGAAGATGACCCGGACGGCCTGCTCGAGGCTGAGGATGCCGGCGGCTTCCGCCGCGGCGATCTCGCCCACGCTGTGGCCGAGGACGAAATTCGGCGTCAGGCCCTTCGCGCGCAAAGCCGCGGTCGAGGCGCTCTGAATGGCGAAGATTAGCGGCTGCGAGACCCGCGTCAGCGACAGGCGCTGATCGAGGTCGGCGGCGAACATCGCTTCCTTGAGCGACCAGCCGGACAGGGGCTCGAAGAGGGCATCGGTGCGATCGAAGCGTTCGCGGAACGTCGCGTTGCCGTCATAGGCCTCGCGGCCCATTCCGACCCATTGGCTGCCATTGCCCGAATAGACGAAGGCGACATCGGCGGCGCGCTCGACCGCCTGCCCGACGACCGCCGCGTCGTCCTCCTCACCCTCGGCATGGGTGCGCAAGGCCGCGGCGAGGTCGAGACCGGTCCCGAGCGGCGCGGCCAGACGGAAGGGGAGGCGCTCCCGGCGATGGGCGGCGGCCGCGGCGACGCGGGCGATCTCCTCGGGGGAGGTGGAGTCGAGACGCGCGGCATA
Organism: Methylorubrum suomiense; assembly: GCF_022179765.1. Taxonomy (GTDB): domain Bacteria; phylum Pseudomonadota; class Alphaproteobacteria; order Rhizobiales; family Beijerinckiaceae; genus Methylobacterium; species Methylobacterium suomiense. Next base: position 15,467 of record NZ_BPRE01000004.1, read on the forward strand.
ATCCGCGGCGAGATCGTTCAGCGCCGCCCGGCTCTGGGCGGAAATCAGCAGGATTTCCGGCGCATGGCCTGTTGCGGCCGGAACCGCCGAAGCCGTCGCCGCGCGGGCCGGGTCGGTCAGGACCACATGGGCGTTGGTACCGCCGAACCCGAACGAGTTGACGCCGGCGAAGCGCTCGGTGCCGCGCGACAGCGTCAGCGGCGTCCGATTGACCGCGAGGTTCAGGGGCTCGAACGGGATGTCGGGATTCAGCTCGGACGCGTGGAGCGAGGCCGGGAACAGGTCGTGCTCCAGGGCGAGGCTCGCCTTGAGCAGGCCGGCGAGACCCGAGACCGGCTCGGTATGGCCGATATTGGTCTTGATCGAACCGATCGGCAGCGGCGCCTGCCGCTTCTTGCCGAGCATGCCGCCGATGGCGCTCGCCTCGATCGGATCGCCGACCGGCGTACCGGTGCCGTGCGCCTCGACGAAGGCGATGCGATCCGGATCGATGGCGGCATCGCGATAGACCTGCTGCAGCAAGGCGCCCTGGGCGCTGCCGGACGGCAGGGTGATCCCGGTGGTGCGTCCGTCCGAGTTGACGCCGCTCGCCGCGATGACCCCGTGCACGATCCGTCCGCTGCGGGCGGCGGCTTCGGCCGATTGGAGGATCAGGACGACGCCGCCCTCGGCCCGCACATAGCCATCGGCATTGGCCGAGAAGGCTTGGCACAGGCCGGTGCGCGAGAGCATCTGCGCATTGGAGAAGGAAATGAAGTTGAACGGGCTGACGAGCAGGCTCGCGCCCGCCACCACCGCGGTATCGACTTGACCGGCCTCGATCGCCGTGATCGCGGCGTTGAGCGCCACGAGCGAGGACGAACAGGCGGTATCGAGCGTGAAGCTCGGGCCTTTCAGGTCGAAGATGTAGGAGATGCGGTTCGAGATGATCGAGAGCGTGTTGCCGGTCGCCGCGTAAGCGTCGCTGGAGGCCGGATCGAGGACGCGCAGGTTGCCGTAATCGAGGGAGGAGGCGCCGACGAACACGCCGATATCCGAGCCCGCGACCGCGGACGGGCGCAGGCCCGCATCCTCAAGGGCTTCCCAGGTCAGCTCCAGCAGCAGGCGCTGCTGCGGATCCATCTGCTCGGCCTCGCGGGGCGAGATGCCGAATACGCCGGGGTCGAACGACCAGATGTCGTCGAGAATGCCCGCCGCCCAGGTGTAGCTCTTGCCGCGCTCCTGCGCCCGCGGATGCGCGTAGGCCGGGAGCGACCAGCGATCTTCGGGAATCCGGGAGACGGCACAGCGGCCCTCGGTCAGAAGCTGCCACAGACCCTCGATGCTCGACGCTCCGGGGAGGCGGCAAGCGCGGCCGACGATCGCGATGTTTTTGCGGTGAGTCACGTCGATCCGTTACGCTCGTGATTCCGGTGCGGGCCCCAACCTCGGGTCGACCGCAGAGCCGAAGCTCTAGTACGGTCCCCAGGCTGCTCCAACCCGCGCGGTCGCCACCACCCCCTTAATCCACGAGATGGGGAGAATGTGTGGCGCGTATTCATCAATCGATGGCTGGGTGTATGTCGCACAGGGATTCGTCAGGACTGGCAAAGGATCACCTTGGCCGTCGCAGTGTGATCAAGTTTGGCGACGTTCGCGGATAGACTGACCACAAGACTTCGAACAATTGTGCGCGCCGAACGACAAGCACGCTTCCATCGCTCTGCCGATGAAGCTGGAGCTCGAGGACGCCGCTCAAGTCATTGCTTGCCTACCGAATTCATACTGCATTGCAAAACTGGCGATCATGCGCCGCCAAGTTGTGTGCGCGGCGATCGCTCGCCCATTCCGGAATCATTCTAAGCAACATCAATGCCAGCTGTCTTTGCGATCGATCGCAGCTGCGGGCATGCGGCGATGCCCCTGCTGGTGCCGATCCCGTTGTGTCCGTCGCTGAACAGCACGGGCGTTCCCGGATAAGTTGTGCAAGCTCCGGTCAAGCGAGGACACGTAACGACCGTCGACCTCACGTGGAAGAGCGAGCGACGATGCAGGATGAGGCGGCCATGTCCGAGCGGGCAGGGGCGTTCTGGGACGGCTGGGAGGCATGGCGGCGGGCTCAGCCGAACCGGATCCGGTGGAACGAATCCGCCGAGATCCTCCGTCATATCAACAGGCGCATCTGCGGCCGCCCCGTCGAGGGCTTCAATCAGGGGCTGATCGAGCGTTTGAAGGAGATGGCAGGGCCGGACTTGCCCCTCGTGCGCGGCGTCTCGGTCGGCTGCGGCAACGGCGGCAAGGAAATGACGCTGCTGCAGCAGGGTCTCGTCGGTCATTTCGATCTCTACGACGTCTCGAAGGCCTCGCTCGATGCCGGGGCCGGGCTCGCCGCGGCGTGGAGGCTGACGGAGCGCACGACCTTCCTTCACGGCGACGCCTTCGCGCGGCCCGGCGATGGGCGCTACGATCTCGTGTTCTGGGACAATGCGCTGCATCACATGTTCGACGCCCGTGCGGCTCTGCGGTGGAGCTACGATGCTCTGCGGCCCGGCGGCTGGCTCGTCATGAACGATTTCGTCGGGGCCGATCGCTTCCAGTTCCCTTGGAGCGCGCTGATGCTGGTGCGCGCGGTGCGCACCCTTCTTCCCGCCCGCTACCGCCGCAACCCGAATGATCCCGCCAATCCCTACCGCCCTTTCGTTCCGCGCCCGACCTTGGCCGAAATGGAATACGACCCCAGCGAGGCGGCCGACAGCGAGGCCATTCTACCCGGCTTGCGCGACATCTTCCCCGATGCCTGGATCCGGTCCGTCGGTGGCACGGTCTACCACCTCGCGCTCAACGACATCCTGACCAACATTCCGGATGGCAGCCGGCTGCTCGCGCTTCTCTTACGGCTCGACGACCTGACCGATTTCATCCCGCATTTCGCCGTTGCCATCGCGCGCAAGCCGCCCTCCGGCTGAGCCCGCTCGCGGCGCGTCACAGGCGGAAATGCGCAGAGGCCCGGGACAGGTTCGGATTGTAATAGGGATCGGATCGAAGCTCCGTGCCCCAACGCTCGCGCATGACCCGCGCTTCCGCCTCGAACCGGGCCCGCTTCTCCGGCGTGTCTTCGAGCCCGCGGCTCTTCGATTCATGGTGCGTCAAACGGGCGAAGGGCGTCCAGATGTTGCGGTAGCCGGCCGCCCGCAGGCGCAGGCACAGGTCGACGTCGTTGAACGCAACGGCGAGACATTGGGCATCGAAACCGCCGATGGCGGCGAACACCGTGGAGCGGATGGCCAGGCAAGCCCCGGTGACGGCTGAGACCTCCTGGGTCAGTTGCATCCGCGCGAAATAGCCCGGCGCATCGCCGGCGATGCCGAGATGGCTGTGGCCGGCGATCCCGCCGATGCCGAGGACGATGCCGCCGTGCTGCAGGGTGCCGTCGGGATAGAGGAGTTTCGCCCCTACCGCGCCGACATCGTCCTCCCACGCGATCGAGACGAGTTCGGTGAGCCAGCCCGGCTCCAGCACTTCGATATCGTTGTTGAGGAACACGAGCACATCGCCCCGAGCCTGCGCCGCGCCCTTGTTCGACAGGTCCGAGAAATTGAACGGACCCGACACGGGCAGCACCCGCAGCCGCGGCTCCGACGCGTAGCCTCTCAAGAGGGCGCAGGTCGCGTCCTCACGGCTGTCGTTGTCGATCACGAGGATTTCGATGGCCGGATAATCCGTGGCCGACAGCACGCCGTCGAGGGCGACCGCGAGCAGCTCCGCCCGGTCCCGGGTCGGGATGATCACGGAGACCAGGGGCGCGGGTGCGGGCAGGGGCCGCACAAGCCGATTGAAGCCCTGCGGACCGCGCTCGGCCTTCGCCCCACGCCGAGCCGCAACCTCATTGAGAGCGCGCAGGCGCGCATCCTCGGCCCGCGTCAACGCCCGGTCGGAGAAGGTGCCGGAGCCGGCGGCGGCACGCCAGTGATACAAAATTTTCGGGATATGATGGATCGCGTCACGCCGCAGATTCGCGACGAGGCGCAGGAGAAGGTCGTGGTCCTGGCTCCCCTCGAAGCCCGGACGCAAACCGTTTAGCGCGCGAAGGCGGTCCGTGCGCACCGCGCAGAGGTGGTTGACGTAGTTCTGGCCGCTCAGGAGTTCGCGATCGAAGTCGGATTTGAAATGCGGCTCGAAGCGGCGGCCGCGGCCGTCCACCTTGTCCTCGTCGCTGTAGATCAGGACGAGTCCCGGATCGGTGCGTACCGCCTTGGCGACCTCGTAGAGCGCCGTCTCGGCCAGCAGGTCGTCATGGTCGAGGAATAGACAATAGGTTCCGGTGGCGAGGGCGAGTGCATCGTTCGTCGCGCGGGCGATATGACCGTTCGTCTCGCGCCGCATCGCGCGGATGCGCGGCTCCTGACCGGCATGGCGCGCGATCAGGCGAGTGATCGCAGGATTGGTCGACGCATCGTCGGCGATGCACAATTCCCAGGCCGGATAGAGCTGCTCGCGCACCGAGCGGATCGCCGCATCGAGCACCTTCGGATCGGGGTCGTGCACCGGCATCAGCACGGAGAGACGGGCGGGCGCCGGCCAGACGGCGATCTCGTCGCGGATCCGCGCGCGTTCGGCGGGCCTAAGCCGACCGAAACGGGCGATCCACGCGGCGTAGCCGGTCTCGGAACGGTGCGCCAAGGCTTGAGCGAGGAGGCCGCGCCCACGCAGCTTGAGGCCGAGCAGGCGCCAGTAGACCGCGCGCGTCGTCAGATGCAGCTCGCGCCGGGCGGCCCGAAGCACCAATGCGATGCGCGAACGATGATACAGCGTCAGATCGGCCAGGGCAAAGGGCGCGTTGCGCGAGAGCGCGGTGAAGCGCAGAGCCACGATCCCCTCCGGCAGGCGGCCGGTCCAGGCAAAGCCGTCACCCGTCGTCGGTTCCTCGGCAAGCGTCGTGACGACACCGTCACCGGACAGGGCGCTGATCAGGGCACGGGGAATGCCGCCGCTTCCGATGTCGCGCCATGTCAGCGTGATCCAAGCGCCGGCGAGCGCTCGATCAGCGAGATTGATCCGGTGATCGAGTCCGTCGGATGCCGTCACCGGCAGCCTTCGGCCGGCGCCCCAAGCCACGGCTCAGTCCTGCCAGCTCTTGGAGACCGAGGCGCGGACCGCGTCGCTGAGCACCATGTCGAATTCGATCCAATCTCGAAGGAAGCGCAAGCCGCGCAGCCTTTCGGCGAGTTCTAGGGTTCCGTTAGGGATCGGTAGGGGCAGCGGGATCGGGGCGTTGATCTCTAGGCGGTCGAACACGGTTGCCATGAAGGCTTCGAAATAGTCGCGGTGTCCGACGATGCCGATGCGGGACAGGACCTCCACGGCGATGATTGAGCTGCCCGGAACGATCCGATCGTCGGGGACGTGCGTGCTGAGCTGGCGGGTCAGGGGATTGTAGAGCAGGTGGTAGGCCGGCTCCGGCAGCATCCGGAACAGCCGTTTAAGGCTTTTCGCGTCGGTGAAGTCGTAATCGGCCGTGAAGGCGGCGGCCTCGGCGAGGTGGCCGAGTCGCCAGCTCTGGTTCGGGTCGGCGCCCATGCCGGCGCGTTCGCGCAGCCAGGTCAGACGGCTCGCCATTTCCACGTAGGGATCGTGCAAGAGCATCATCGTCACGGCATTGCCCTGGACGAAATGCCCCTCGTAGCGCGGGAGGATGATCGACCCGACCATCAGGCACGATGTGAGCGTGTCGGTATCGAAGATGGCGTGCAGGATCTCCTCCGGGAAACGTCCGATCCCGAAGTAGCATTGCTGGAAATGGGGAAAGAGCGCGGTCTGGATGACCGTCTCGGGCCGGATATGCGCGTTGATCAGCACCGCTTTCGGCGTGGCGAGCCCGACCTTGGGCACGCGCCGATGCACCAGAACGTTCGTGTCGACGTCGAAGATCTCGAGCCGCTCGATCCCGGCGAGGCCGGGGATGTGATCCTCGCGGACCTCGTAATGGCACAGGCCGGTGGCGTGCCAGCCATACTGGATGAAGGTCGGATCGGCATGGATCGCCGAGACCTCGGCCACGCGCCGGCCCTCGACGGTGACGTAGACCCGGCTGATCGCGGTCGGATCATCCGGCACCACCCAACCGCGGATGATCGCCCCCTCATCGGCCGACAGCAGAAACCGCATCCTCGTTCGTGATCCCTTCGGCGCATCTCGGCTACGGAAGCTGCGGGGCTTCCGGACGCAAAGCGCCCCGGCTTACCCGATTTCGGTTCGGCACGCAGCGGCCCCGACTCGCCCCCGAAATCATGCCATCCGGCGACGGATCGATCGGCTCTCCCCGAGGCCGGAACAGGCCCCGGCGTGGCCGACAAAAAAGGTCGAAAGAAAGCGCGACAGGTCGCTTGCAGAGCCGCCGGCTCCAGGCTATAGCCGCGGCCTCGCAGGAGCCAAGCGCTTCTGCCCGGGCGCGTAGCTCAGCGGGAGAGCACTACCTTGACATGGTAGGGGTCACAGGTTCGATCCCTGTCGCGCCCACCATCCCAACGCTGTGGGATGTTTGACGAATTCGAGGCTCCGGAAACGGGGCCTTTTTCGTTGGGTCGGAAACTGGGTCGGAAACCCATGTGCGTAGTCCCCACGCGGACCGGGTCCGACGGGTTTGTTGGTGACGTGGGACACGGGCGCGAGGCCCGGTCTTGGCGGCCACGCTCCGAGCTTCTCAGGCACCAGTGACAGAGCCAACCCCGACCTCTGCACTCGCCTGGGCTTGCCCGCCGCTTCGGGCGGCGCGATCCTTCCCGGATGCCTGATCCCGACGAGACCTACCCGCCCGAGATGGCCCGCGTCCTCGAAGGCCTGACCCCACCCCGGCGGCCCGCCGGCCACGAGGAGGACCTCGTCGTCACGATCCGCCTGCGCGCCGGCGGCGAGCTAGTCGTCTCCTCGCCAGGGACGCCCCCGCACCGGATCGTCGCCATCCGGGCGAAGCGCGCCAGTGCAGCGGGGCAGCGCGTCGCCGAACTCGTCGAAGAGGCTCTACAGGCCCGAGACCATGCCCGTCAGGGGCCGACCTCCAGATAGGTTGTCGCCACTAGTTGGCCATTCTCGTCCCGGCGGCCGTCCGGATCCCAGATTTCCATGGCGATGACGTATTCCTCCTCCGGACCGGGCACCCGGCCGTCACCAAACCCGGCCGCAAGGAACTGCGCGCCTCTCTCGTCTGGGACCCTGTAGACGAGGCTGTCCTCGACGCTGACAGCCTCGGCCTCAGCCGTAGCCAGTCCCGAAACAATGCGGTGAGCGAAGCCGCCGATGGCGCCGTCGTCCCTCCAGATTGCATAGACGACGCTTCCGCCCATCATGCTCTGCTCGATGAAAACCTTTAGTGGTTCGCCGCGGCGAACCCGGATCGATAGGCTCTCGTCGGACCAGCGGGCCTTCCCCTGGAGTTCCTTTACGAGCTCAAGCGCGGTCTGCGTGGTGTAATGAGCCATCTGTCCTGCCTCATGCCGACGCCATCGCCGGGAGGCCTGTTGATGTAATCGCAAATACCTGTCAGAACCTGAATCAAATTTGGCTTATAAAATATTAGCGGGCGGACACAAATTGTCTGGATCGGCAAATGTTGGGGTTAGAGCATTCCCTTTTGTCATGCGGCAATCGGACCATCGTGGCCTGGACGGCCGTGATCATCGTCGGCAGACAAGGATTTGAAATGGGCCCGCTAACGAGGCCTGCCGGCGAGAGCATCCCGGCATGCCCAACAACGCCTACGATCCAGCCACGGTCCTGCGCGTACTCGCCGGGAGGGAGCAGTCCCGGTGCCGGCCGGCTGGGCAGGTCGAGGACGTCCCGGACCCGACGTGGCTCGCTCTCTGACCGAGGGTGCAGAGGCTCGGCCCTGGTGGCACTTCGGCGGTCAGTCGGTTGGGTGTTCGCCGACGGGTTTCATGACGGTATCTCCTGAGGGGCCGCGAACCTGTCCCGGCGTGGAAGCCTGCGCAAACCCGAGGTGCCCGGATCCAAAACGGCGCCAGAGGCCGTCCCGACCGGGTGACCCCCGGGGGGTCGGGAAACACGACTCCGCGGCAGGGTATCGGGTAGCGCTAACCCAATACCCTGCGCGCGAACGAACCGGGCCACTGCCAGGCCGTTATGTCACGGGCCCGTTCTGGCCCCATCGAGCGTCGATGGCCGCGAGGCGGCTTGGAAGCCGGTGCTTCGGCGGGCTAGCCTTCCGGCGACACGAACTCGGCGCCGGCCGGCGCACGCCTCGTCACCGACGTGACTTGGCCTCCACGACCTTGAGCGACCACAATGGACGGGCAGCCCGAGACGACCACGAGCCCTGACGCGACCCGTCCTGCGCGGGGCGGACCGGCCAAGCCGCAGATCGGGTTCCACCATCGCGACGCGGTGCGCCTCCTGTACATCCTGGCACTCGGGAGCGAGGAGGCCGCACATGATGGTCGCATCTTCCGCGGCGAGAAGCGGGCGATGGCCATCGACTTCCTCGTCCGCTACCCGGATTATCTGGCCGACGAACTCCTGACCCGGTTCGAGACCGAGGGCGATCCTGCCGCCCTGGATGCTGCGTCCGACATCTTCGACGCCGACGAGCCGGACCTCCGCACGGTCGCGATGGTCCGCTGGCGCCGCGGGGCCTTCCAGAACATCGAGATGCCGCTCTCGATCCTCGCGGCGCATGGCCTGGTGCGTCCGCTGAAGCAGACCACCGGCCAGCGCCGGCACGACTTCATCGTCCTGCCGGCCGCGTTCGCGTTCATCGAGCGGATCGAGCGAGAGCAGCCGAGCCTTGGCTGGTACAGGTCGCGGGTCGAGCTCGTGATGACGCTGGCCGGCTTCCGGAGCGGCTCTGACCTGAAGGGCGACCAGTACCTCCATCCCGAGTACCGCGACGCCCGCCACGGGACCGAGATCCCGTCCATCAAGGAGCGCGTCCTGGCCCGGCTCCGGAGCCTCAGGGGACGATGATGAGCACGCAAGCCACGGCAGCGGAGTGGATCGAGGCCATCGCCGGCAAGGCATCCCTGCCGGCGCCGGTCGTGCAGGAGGTGCTCGACCGGCACGCCGTCGAGCCGCAATCCACCTTGCCCCGTAGGAAGAGCCTCCGCATCCGCTCCGTCACGCTGGAGGGTGTCAAGGAGGGCACCGTCGCCGACGGCCCGTTCGGCCGGACTTTCACCTTCGGTCCCGGGCTCTGGGCCATCGTTTCGGACCAGAACTTTAGGGGCAAGTCGACCCTGCTGGGCGTGATCCAGGGGGGCATCCGCGGCGACATCCACGAACGCGTGAAGCCGGACGTGTGGCGATGGCTGAGCAAGGCGGAGGTCGTCTTCGAGGCTAACAGCATCGGCCACCGGCTCCTCGTCACGAAGGAGGCGGGCGACCCCGACAAGGGCGCGGCCGGCAGCTTCAGCCGCGAACAGGAGGGCGGGTGGTTCACCCTGTACGAGGGCACGGTCGGGAAGCCTCTCGAACGGGCCGTCGAGGACGCCATGCTGGCGGAGTTCGGCTTCGCCAGGTTCCACGCCCACAACGAGAAGGACGGCAGCCATACCCATGGCTGGCCGGTCATCGCGTCGGCGCTGTTCGTCGACGGTCCGGGCAAGGCCGTTTTCGGCGAGCTGCTGGTCGATGCCATCCCGCTGAGGCTGCTGCAGATGTTCATGGGCCTGCCGTGGGTCAGCACCTACACAGCTGCCGCGACGGCGCTGAAGCGGCTGAGGGCGACGAAGGCCGAGCGCCCCACCGCCTCCCGCGGCCTCGGGGACAGGCTCCGGACTAGGCTCGAAGCGGTCGACGCCTCCCTTTCGTCCGCGCGCGGCCGGGTCCGCCCCGGGCCCGACCGTGCCGTCCTGCGGGCCACGATGCTGGAGCAGGACCGTCGGCTGCTGGCCCTGCGCGAGGGGATCGAGGAGACGCGGCAGGAGGCGGTCAGGGTGGACCGCCAGTTGCAGGGCGCGACGACCCTGCTCCTCGAAACGCGGAGGGCCTTGCAGCAACTCAGGGACGAGCGGGCGGCCGGCGTGGTGCTCCGGACCTTGCGCCCCGTCTGCTGCCCCTCGTGCGATGCCGGCATCGACCACAACCGGCACTCGCGGGCGGACGAGGGGTCGACCTGCGCCTTATGCGGCACGCGCCAGGCACCGGACGAGGACGAGGACGCGTTGCGGCTGGAGGAGTTGCAGCGGGATGTCGACGACGTTGAGGCCAATGTCGCGGAGCTGAGCGCCCAGGCGACCGAGGCGCAGGCGTCGCAGCGGGGGGCCGAGGCGGAGCTTTCCAAGGCCATCGAGGCGTCGCGCGTCACCGAAGCCGCCTTGCGGGCCGAGGGCTCCGCCGACCTAGAGATGGAGATCCGGGGCCTTGAGGCCCAGCGCGAGCAACTCCTCTCGCTGATCGCGGCTGAGGAGGAAGTGGAGGAGAAGGAAGAGGCCGCCGCCACCGGCGCTCATGACGAGGCAGTGCTCCAGGCCGCCGAGGACGTGACCAAGGATCTCTACGACGGGCTCGCGCGCGAGATCCTCGCCGACGTGTCGAGGGAGATCACCACGCTGTCCCGTTCGTTCGGCGTCCAGAACATCGAGAGCATGGACTGGGGCACCGGGGGGGCGATGCGGATCGTGCAGGGCAAGGCTCCAACCAGCTTCGGGAGGCTGTCCCCGGGAGAGAACCTGCGCGTGCGCATCGCGGCGGCGCTCGCCGTGATCGAGGTGGCCCGGCAACGCATGTACGGCCGGCACCCGGGTCTGCTGGTCCTGGATAGCCCGGGCGCGCAGGAGATGGCGCCCGCCGACTTCGCCGCGTTGCTGTCGCGCGTGCACGAGGCTATCCAGAGCGCGGGGGACATCCAGATCATCGTCGGCGCCCGTGCGGACCCGACGCTCCTCGACGTTGTCCCATGCGATCACGTGACCCACGCTCATGGCGAGCGATTCCTTTTCTGACCCTGGCTCCGTGGCGACGTCCGACCTGATCAGACGCCTTCTCGACGACGGCGACGCGCAAGACCTCGGCGACATCCCGGTCGACGAGCTCGCCGCGGCGGCCGCCGACCATGCGGCGGAAGTCAGGGGCGCGCGCCTCTTCGTCATCCTCGCCGAACACCCGCGAGCCGAGGCGACCACGAAGGCCCTGGTCGCAGTGGCGGAGAACGCCGACGTGCTCGCCATGATGGAGATTGCGTCCTGGCTTGGGCGCGGCGGGCAGGTTTCGCGGACGCACCGCCAAGGGCTTGGCCGGGCTTTCTTGGAACGGGCCGCCGACAGGTCGGCCGACTATGGCACCCGCTCCCAGGCGCTGAAGGCGGCGATGATCATGGCCCAGTCGGAGCGGTCGCTGCTCCGGCGCCTCCAAGCCGACCTCCTCGATCTCGACCCTTCGGACGACGGCATCTACCTCCGCCATGCGGCCAGGGTTGCCGGGGCCGTGCTGGCCCACGAGCCCGCCGAAGACCTGCGCCACAAGCTGACGGAACTCGCGGATGTCGAGGACGCGGAGGACGAAGCCGCGGTCGAGCTCGGCCTCGATGCGCTGAGAACGGGGCTCGGCGCCACCACGACGGAAACGGCGCTCGACGCCTTCGGGCGGGCCCGGGGCTGGTTTGCGCGTGCCGAGGACGCGACCGAGACGCGCCTCGATGCCCGGCTTTACCGGAACTGCCTCGACATGCTGGTGGCCTTCCAGGAAGGCCGTACCGGCGAGGATCTCCCGGACCGGATCGACACCGTCACGCGGTCGGCCTTCGAGTACACCGCCTACCTCACCGTGAATGACCGCGAGCCCGAGACGTCGTCCTGGCTCACGGCGAAGGACCTCGAACGCATCCACTGGACTTCGCTCGCGCTCCGCCTCGGGGCGGTCACGGACAAGATCTCCCGCTCGGCGTGGCTCAAGGTCGCTGCGGTCATGGAGGAGGAGCTTCTGTCCGTCTATGCCGCGAGCCGTACCATGTTCCGGCGCGGCTCCGACGGCGGGCTAGAGCAGGTCGTGCGCCCGATGATCGTGGGCGCGATGCAGCGCGAGCTTCGTTCCCTGGACATCCTGGAGCACTGGATAGAGGAGAACACCGGGTCCGCTTACCTGCCGGAGGCGAGGTCTCTCGGGGACCTCGTGGGCCAAGCCCGGGAAGACCTCGTCACCCACCGCCCTTCCGGGGCGGCGGACGGGAGCTCACCGACCGCCGCCATCATTGAGCACCTCCCGGCGCAGGTCCGCGAGACCGTCTCGGCCCGCATCGAGGCCGATGCCGTCATCCTGTACGACGAGAACGTATCCAGGACCGTCGACGAGGTGCTCGGGACAGCCCTTGCCGCCCTGGCCGGGAATGTCGACTACGGGGGACGAGAGGATGTCCGGAGCTTCTTCGATGTACTGCTCCTGGAGGTCACACGCTTCGTCGTCTCGCGATACAACCTCAGCAAGGCCACGTACCCCGGCGTCGCCTATCTCTTCAATCGTGACGCGGACAACCCGCCGCTGGAAGCCGATCTCCAGCATGACTTCGTCAACTTCCTCATGGGTTCGCGGCTCGCGGAGATCTGCCGACCAGAGGCCCGGGACCTCGGCGGGGGGCGCGTTGATGTCCTGTTCACCTACAGATGGATGAAGACGACGTCCGAACTGAAGCGCTCCTTCCCGAAGCTGACGCTCAGCGACTTGGTCGACCGATACGGCCCGCAAGCCATCTCGTATCAGGGCACGAACATCGCGCTTTCCATGCTGATGGTCCTCGATCTGCATGACCGAGCCGGAGCCCAGCCCGACATACGCGACCAGATTGGCGTCCATCATCGAACCGTTGCGGACAGCTCGGTGGAAACCGCAGTCGTCCTTTTCCGGGTTCAAGGGAAGCGGCATACCCCGTCGGACGTCCCGGAAGCCGCCCTGACACCATCAGGGGCCAGCCAAGCGAGAGACGAGTAGCCGCTCGTGCATGAGGTATCGGGTAGCGCAAACCGATATGGCGGCCCCTCATCAGTCTAGGTTGCTTCAGTGCGGAACTTTGATGCGTGGGAGCAAAACACTGGCTCCGGCTATCATCACCTGATAGCCGACCCATTGATCCGCGTTGAGCGCCTTAGGGGCGATGGCGGGCTCAACACCATAGTTGCCTGCCCCATGCACCGAAGATCCGCACCCAAGGTCTTCGACGCCGTCGTGATGCCGCGTCCAGGCCGGATGGAGCGTGATGTCGCGCCATCGGCACGCAGGCGCAAGGCCGATGGTGTCACAAGGCCGCCTCGCTCGCGAGGTGCCCATGGCTCTCCAGGACGACCGTGATCGCCCCGGCGAGCTGGCGGTCGTCGTGGCCGATGGCGCGCCCGCGGGCGAGGGTCTCCCGGACGAGGGCGGCCGGTCCCTGCGGGGTGAGAGCCTGCCCGAACAGGGCGACCTCGATCGCCAGGCGGCCGTCCCCCGGCAGTGCGACGAGCGCGGCCGCTACGTCGTCGTAGACCATGACGGGCGGCCTCATCGAGTTCGTCACCCCGACTGCCGCAAAGGCAGCGACGACGTCGGGCTCTCCGCACCTGGCGCCGACGACCCGGCCCCGGAACACCGTCTGCGCCGGTTTTGAGAGCCGATAGAAATCCCACGCCGCCCGGTGCTCTTCGCTCGCGCTCGCCATCCTGCGCCCCTCCGTTACCCCTCAGACCAAGTGTAGCATCGGCGAACGATTCGCGATGGGACGAGGCCGGCCCCTAACGTCCAGGGATATCTTCACCACGACCCCCGATCGCCCGTTGCCTCGGGAGTCCCCGCCTGCCAGGGTAACCGCCTCACCGCAGGGATCGCCCTCGTGTTCGCAGCTCGCTTGATACGGAAACGGAACGCCTTAGCCGCCTGAGCCCCGCTCGGCGCGCCCCTTCGCGCATCCTAATCCCGTACCTGCGAGACCTCCCCGTGACCAAGCACCCCGCTTCGTCGGCCGCCGCCGTGCGCGCCGTCATCCTGGATCCTCGCGCCTACGCCGGCCCCCGCGACTGCCGGGACACCCGGACCCGCGTCCAGCTCCTCTACGGGGGCGGCATGGCAGGGCACTCCGCGATCGACGACCTGCGCACCCGCCTCAAGCCGCTCCTCGGCGCGGCGGGACTGCGCGACCGCACGAGCGCCGCGGTGACCGCCGCTTACGAGGACACCACCATCGCGAGGGTCGCCGAGCTGGAGCGCCGCCTCACGGGAGAGGCCCTCCGCGCAAGCCTGCCGGCCCCGACCCTCGCCCTCGTGCGCGACGTCGCCGGCGTGCTCGTGTTCCATCAGGCGGAGCTCGGCTGCGAGGTTGCCTCGGCGCGTCTGGCCGCCGAGCTCTTCTCGATGGCGGCGGCCCAGATCCGGGCCGGCATGCTCGACCGGGCGTTCCTCGTCGTGCGGCACGCGCTCCTCCGCGCCGAGGACGCCCAGGCGCCGTACCGGGACGCCCCGTACATCCCTGGCCCGAGCTACCCGCGCCTGGAGACCTACGACATTGAAGCCGCCGCGTGGGTGCAGGCCTTCACCGTGTTCGGCACGGCGATCCGCATGGTGGAGGATGAGGACGAAATCCTGAAGGGCGGCGCCGGGCAGGTCGCGCCCCCGGTCCCGCTGCCTGCGCGCAGCGTCCGGGAGATCCTGACCGACGCGAAGGCCTCCCTGGCGGTGCCGACGATCATCGTCGTTGGGGATGTCTCGCATGTGCAGCCCGGCCGCAGGGATGGTGACCCCCTGAAGGAGGGGGCGGCGCTCATCGGCAAGCCCATCCCGCTCGCCGTGCCCCCGGCCGATCTACCCGCCGCGCGCTCCGAGCTGATGGCGGAGCTCCCCCAGTTCGAGCCGGTCATCGACCGGATCCTGCGCCCGCTCGCGGGGCAGCGGTCCACCCGCCTGCCGCCCATCGTGCTCGTCGGCCCGCCCGGCTGCGGCAAGACCCGGGCCGCGCGCCGGCTCGGCGAGGTCCTCCGCCTGTCCCCGAGCGTCTACTCGATGGGCGGCGCGAACGACTCGCTCGTCCTCGGCGGGGTTTCGCGCGGTTGGTCGACGGCCATGTTCTGCGCGCCGTTCCGCGAGATGCTGCGCGCCGGCATCGCGAACCCGCTGATCATCCCGGACGAGATCGACAAGGCGGGTACGTCCCGGCAAAACGGAAACCCGATCGACGTCCTGATCCAGCTCACCGGCGTCGAGAGCTCCGCGCGGTACCGGGACCCCTACCTGCAGGCCGACGTCGACGGCTCCCACGTCAACTGGATCATGACCGCGAACTCGGTCCATGGCGTGAACGCGGCCCTGCTGGACCGCTGCCTCGTGTTCCATGTCGACGCCCCGGGTCCGGAGCACCTGCGCCCGCTCGCCCTCTCGATCCTCGCCGAGGTGCGCCGCGACCGCGGGCTCGACGAGCGATGGGCGCCCACGTTCGACGAGACCGAATGGGCTGCCCTCGCTCGCCACTGGCCTCGCGGCGGCTCGCTGCGCGCCCTGCGCCGCCTCGTCGAGATCGCGCTCGACGCGCGCGAGGCCGGCCCCCGGCACTAGCCCCTACCCACCCTTCGCCACCTCTTCACGCCCGGAGACCGTCATGACCGATCATCGCCCTAAGCGCGCTTTACACCCCGTCCTCGAAATGGCCGTCTCGACCGTGCGCGGCCGCGACGAGCAGGGCCTCGTCCGACCCGAGCTCGCCGCCTGCTCCCTGGCCGTCCTGCGCCTCGGAGCGCGCGTACGCCCTCGGCCTCTACGCCCCGTCCGACGTCCGCCTGCTCTGCCAAGCGGTGCTCCGGCTGGCAGAGGCGCTGCCCGCAAATCCGGACGACCGTCGGGAGCCGCGGGAATGAAACGGATCCGCGGACCTCCCCCCTGACCCTAGGAGCAAGCCATGATCGCAGAGGAATTCTACGGCATCGCGGGCGCGGCGCTGCGCACGTACTGGGGCGCGGACAGCATCGCGGTGACCGCGGTCGAGCCGTCCCGTCACGGGCCGCTCGTGCGGTGGAGCGCGCCCCTCCTCGCCGTCGAGCGCGAGCGCCGGGACGACGCGAACTCGACGTTCGTCGGGCCGGTCCCGGGGCCGTTCATGCTGACCCTGCTCGCGCGGACCCTCGCATGCCGGTGGCGAGACGGCGCGCCCCGCAGTCCCCTCGACTGGCGCGAGCGCCTGGCCCGCAAGCACCGGCCCGTCTTCGGGCAGGGCGGGTTCGAGTGCGGCCCCGGGTGGCGGTGGCTCTGGGAAGGAGCGGCCGAGCTCATGCGGGAGACCGGCGTCCCCGACGGCTTCCACTCGACGCAGATGAAGGAGAAGTTTGGGAGTATTCGCTGGTACTACGACGCCAACGAGAACTGCGAATACACGCAAAGCCTAGTCGACAGCGTCGAGCACCTGAGCGCGTACATCTGCGAGGAATGCGGCCGCCCCGGCCGCGTCCGGCAGGGCGGCTGGCTCCGCTGTCTCTGCCCCGAGCACGCGAATGGCCGGCGGGTCGTCGGCGGTGGCTGAGGTCTACAGACACCGCCCCCGTGGCCTCTGGTCTGTCCGGGAATGCGGACGCGTGGTCGGCCACCGCGAGGCGATCGCCCTCGTCGGCGTCATCCTCCGGGCGTCCGAGGCGGCCCGCCTCCGGTGCCTGCGGACGGGCGCCCGGGACGTCCACGCATGGGCAGCCGGCACGGTGGCGGACCTGCCCCGACCGGAGGGCGCGCGGCGGTTGCTGTACCGGATCGAGGAGCCGGGCTTCCGGGTCGAGGGGGCGGTCGTAACGAGGGCGGCCGCGGCGTGGTTCGAGGCGGATGGGTCGGCCTGGTGTGAGGGGGGAGAGGGGTGACGACCGTCTGGATTCTGAGCGACCTGCACATCGACGCGACCCCATGGGTGCCGCCCCCCGGCCCGCGCGTCGATGTCGCCATCGTCGCCGGCGACATCGCCGACGGCCTCACCCGACGAGCGCTCCCTTGGCTCGCCGAGCACGTCGTCCCCCGCGCGCGGCACGTCATCTATGCGCCGGGCAACCACGACTTCTGGCGGGTCCGCCTGCCCGACGAGCTCGCCCGCGCCCGGGACGCCGCGGCGGCGGCCGGGGTCACCCTTCTCGACAGCGGGCAGTCCCGGCGCGTCGGCGAGATCGAGATCATCGGGGCCACGCTCTGGACGGACTACGCCATCGCGGGCGCGGGGCATCAGGCTCTGGCGATGCGGGTGGCCGGCGACCGGCAGACCGGGATGAGGGATCACCGCCTCATCCAGACACGGGACAGGCTGGGAACCCCGGCCCCCTTCCGGCCCCCGGCGGCGGCCGCGCTTCACGCCGAGCACCGCGCGCGGATTGAGCGCCGCCTCGCCGAGCCCTGGGCCGGGCCGAGGATCGTCGTGACCCATCATGCGCCCCACCCGCGCAGCCTGCTCCACGGCGAGGTCCGCGAGGTGATCGACGCGGCGTACGCCAGCGACCTGACCGCGATCCTGGAGGGCGAGCACGCCCCGGATCTCTGGATCCACGGGCACGTGCACCGGACGGTCGATTACCGGGTCGGGTGCACGAGGGTGCTCGCCAACGCCCGCGGGCACGACACCTCGCACCGGCGCCGCTCCGGCGAGTGGGTCGTCGAGCTGGAAAACCCCGACTTCGACCCCGCCCTCGTCCTGGAGCTCTGAAGATGCGCGCCCTGTTCCTCGCCCTGCTTGCCACCGCGCCGGCCGCCGCCGCGGAGCCCCAGCCTGCCCCGGGCCGCTACTGCGCCGCCGGGCAGGACCTCCCCGGCATCTCGATCGGCCCGGGGCGGGGCGTTGGCATCGACCTCATGGATTGCCCGATCGCCACGATCGCCCGCGGCCGCGTCCGCGCCGCCCGGTGCTACGGCATGGGCGGGGCGGAGGTCCCCTACGACGCGGACCTCGTCGTGCGCCCCGACGGCAGCCTGGAGCACGACGGCGCGCTCTTCCGCCCCTGCCACCGCTAGTCCTCGCCCGTGCCCACGAGGGCGTCGATCTGGCGGTCCCGGCGGCGAGCCAGCGTGCGCGACCACGAGAGCGCCCGCTCGGGCACGGCCGCCTCTCCGCAGAGCCAGCGCCGGACCTGCCGGGGATCCTCGCCCACGTCACGGGCGAGCTCGGTCGTCCAGCAGGTCCCGTAGAGCAGCTCCCCGATCGCGCGCACCTCCGCGACCGCGGCGAGCATGGGCGGCCCCCGATTGCCGGTGCGGCCGGCCTGCCCGACGAGGGCCTGCGCGGTCGGGCGCGCCTCTGCCCGAGCCCGCGCGATCCGGCGGTCTCTCTCGGCGTCGCGGCGGTCCTGCGCGGAAATGATATTCAACATGACTTAGGTATTCTGGGTGGGGCTAACCCATTGATCCGATGAAGAGTTTGCACAGTTTGCGGATCCCTAAATGGCGGCGGTTGGCCTAGAAGCCGGGGATCACGTCCTGGGACGTGGCGGCGGCGCCCCGGCAGAAGTGCTCGGAGGCGGCACGGAACCCGGTGTCGGTGACCCGGAGCCGGCACCGGCCGCTCCCCCCGGCCACCTCGATGGGACCGGATGCCAAGCGTCAGGATCGCGCCAGTAGGAGACCTTAAGCCTTAAACGATCAAAGGTCCGCTTCTGACGCCAGAGCGGATGCTGATGCGAGGGCAATACGCATGACGGTCATCACGGCGCCGGTGAACTGCGGCTGCCACCGGCCCCATCGACCATGCGGCGGGCGACGAGGCCGAGGGTCGAGCCCTGGACGATGATGGAGAACAGCACGACGGCATAGGTCGCGGCGAGCAGCGCTGGCTTGTGCTCGCCCTCCGGCACGGAAAGGGCCAGCGCAACGGAGATGCCTCCGCGCACGCCGGCCCAGGTCAGGAACGGCACGTTGCGCGCCGAGAGGTTGCCGCCCCACCGGAAGGCGAGGAGCGGCGCCGAGACTGCCGCGAGCCGCGCGGCCAGCACGATGGGGACGGCGCACGCGGCGAGGATGAGCCCGCCGGCCTGGAAGCGCAGGACCAAGACCTCCAAGCCGATAAGCAGGAACAGCACAGAATTCAGCACCTCGTCGATCAGGGTCCAGAGCGAGGACACGTATCCTTGCGTCTCGTCACTCATCGCGTCGCGCGGCGCCCGGTCGCCGACGAGCAGCCCCGCCGCGACCACCGCGAGCGGGCCGCTGAAGTGGAGCTTCTGCGCGAGCGCGTAGGTGCCGGCGACGAGCGCAAGGGTGATCAGCACTTCCACGGGGAAGTCGTCGATGGCCCGCATGGCCCGGTAGGCGACGTAGCCAGTGACCACGCCGAGGACGAGCCCGCCGCCGGCCTCTTGCAGGAGCAGGCGGGCGACGCCGCCGGCGCTGGTCGCCTCCCCGGCCGAGCCGGCGGCGAACGCGACGAGGACCGTGAACAGCACGATGCCGATGCCGTCGTTGAACAGGGCCTCGCCCTGCATCTCGACCTCAAGCGCCTCCGGCACCCTCACGTTCTTAAGGGTGGCCAGTACCGCGACCGGGTCGGTCGGGCTGATCAGCGCGCCGAACACGAGGGCCCAAGCGAGGGGGACGGGCTGGCCGAGGGCGTCGGCCGCGAACCAGAAGGCGCCTCCGACGATGGCGGTGGAGATCAGCGTGCCGACGAGGGCGAGCGTCGCCACCGCCCAGGCCCGGTTGCGCAGGGCGCGTAGGTCCAGGCTCATGGCGCCGGCGAACAGTAGGAAGGCCAGCATGCCGTTCATCACCACGTCGGTGAAGTCGACTTGGCGAAGGACCTGCGTCAGATCCTCGTAGAGGTGCTGAGATGGGAAGGCCAAGTCGAGGCCGACGAGGGCGAGCGAGGCGAGCAGCCCCATCACCAAAAGGCCGATGGTGTGCGGCAGCCGCAGGTAGCGGTGATTCAGCCAGCCGAACAGGGCCGACAGGGTCAGCAGCAGAGCGGCGAGGTCGAAAATGGAGATCACGAGCGTTCCCCCCTTAGGCCGCAGGCGGGTGCTTGGGGCTTCGCAGAAAGCAGGCTCAATGTGCCTGCAGTCGTTCGGTCGCGCCGACGTTCCTGGCCTCCCGCGGCGCCTCCGCCGCCGGGCCTGCGCCGGACCGGCCGCGGAGACGCAGGAGATAAGGGAAGTGGTCCGAGCCAAAGGCGCCGAGACATTCTACCGAGACCACCGCGAAACCGCCTTCGTGGAAGCAGCCGCACCACCTGCCTCTCGGCCAAGACAAGCGAGACGAGGCTCGCGGTCGCGAGGGTCCCGAGTAGCACGGTCACCGTGACGTGCGCGAGCGCCGTCACGAGCGGGACCGGTCCGTCTCCGGCCGCGCGACGCCGTTCAGCCCGTCCCCGCGCCCGGACAGGGCCTTCAGCACGCTGATCGACCCATCGGTCTCAAGCACCACCGCGGCGGCCTGCGAAAGGTCGTCGAGACCCTCGGAGCGCAACGCCGCGAGGACGTCGTCCCGGGTCATACGCTGGCGGCGCATTGCGCCCTCGACCAAACGTCCGTCATGGGCGAGCAAGGTCGGCTCCGACTTGATCAGCGCCTTGACCCTGGGCGAGCGCACGCTTGACCACGTGATCAGGAACTGAAGCCCGATCAACGTCGCCAGGGCGAGCACGCCTTCCAGGAGCGCCACCGACTTGGTCAGCACGATGGAGGACAACGTCGAGCCGAGCGCCACGGTCACGACGAGGTCGAAGGCGTTGAGCTTGGTCAGGGTGCGCTTGCCGGAGATCCTGAGGAACAGGATGAGGGCCAGATAGGCCAGCGGCCCGACGACCAGGACCCGGATTAGGCCGTGCCAAGTGTCGAAGAACATCGACGGTGACCTCTTGGATTATCGACCGCGGGCAGCGCCACCGCGTAGGGCAATTCGGGAGGCCGGCCCGCACGAGTGCGAGAATCGGCCGTCAGCGCATGTCTTTGGGCAGGTGCTTGACCGGGTGCGTCCCGCCTCCCTCGCCCTTGCCCTGGACCGTCCCCTCCGACTGCATCACGTCCGTCGAGGACTGGATGACGTTCGGCGGCGCGACCTGGCCGGAGGGCTGGTCGCGCGGTGCGGCACCATCGTCCTTCACCGTCGATGTCCCGGGCGGGAGCGTTCCGGCCGTCGGCTGGTCGATGGCGCTGCCGGCTGACTGCGCGGCGGCCGGCAGCGCCACGACCCCCGAGAGCATAGCGACGGCGCCGGCAAATAGGATGGCTGCGATACAACGGTAAGAGAGAAGACGACCGGCGGTCACCAAGATATCTCGCTTTGTTCGATGCGCCCGTGCGACGGGTATGCCGAGTTGCAAGTATTCCCCGAACGGCTTGGTTCCTGGCGGGATGGAAAGTGAACGACGCGCTGCATAACCTGCTCGCCGACATCCTGAACCTGCTGACGCAGCCCTTCGTCATCGGCGACCAGATCCGGGCGGGCAGCCACGAGTACACTGTCGAGGACGCCTGGGTGCGGGCCACAGTACTTCGCACCTACGACAACCAGCGTGTGCTGCCCCGAACGCGACGCTGTTCGCGGACAAGATCACGATCATCACCGCGCACGAGAGGCGACACCTCGCCGTCCCGCTGACTAACCGAGGGCGTGCTGGCCGACCCGCCGCCCGAGGCCCAGGTCTGGGGGCTGGGAGCGGCCAGCGTCGACATGACCGCCCGGCTGTAAATCGATCCGCCCCGGCGGCGCGACGCGGTCGATGCCCTCGACCATGCCATCGCCGAGGAAGCGCCGAACGCCGCCGGCATCGACCTGCCGTACCCGACCGGCCAAGTGCTGTTCCACGACCAGACCGAGGAGACCTACGGAAACCGCTCTCGTCTGTGCGAGGGCTTGCCCGCCGGCCGGAATCCCCCGCTCGGCCGCTGACAGGTCACATGGCAGCGAAGAGAGGCCGACGGGTAGGAACGCGCTTGAGCGCCCGCCTTAGTAGGCGCCCTCGTCAGGGATGTTCAGGCCGGTGCCGCAGGCCTTGCAGTGCACGGCGTCCGTCTCGTGCCGCTGCAGGCCGCAGGTCGGGCAGGGGAAGCGTACCTTGTAGGGCCGGAACAGCACCTGGGCGAGGCGCAGGAACAGCGTCACCCCGCAGATCATCACCACCACCGAGACGAGGCGACCGCCGGTCCCGTGCAGGGTGACGTCGCCGTAGCCCGTCGTCGTCAGCGAGGTGACCGTGAAGTAGAGCGCGTCGACGTAGTTGCCGATGGCCGGATTGCGCCCGTGCTGCGTGGCGAAGACGATGCCGGTCATCACGAACACGAACACCGCAAGGTTCACCGCCGCGATGATCACCTCCTCGTTGCGCCGGAAGAACGGGAAGTCGGCGCGCAGGCGGTCGAGCAGCTGGTAGGTGCGTAGCAGCCGCAGGGTGCGCAGGATGCGCAGGAAGCCCGCCCCCTCGCCGACGGTGGGCGCGAGGAACGAGGCGATGGCCGCGAGGTCGGCCCAGGTGGTCGGACGCAGGAACTCGCGGCCCGGCCGCGGGCAGATGGCCAGCCGCGACAGGAAGTCCGCGGTCACCGCCGCCCCGATCAGCACATCGACGCCCTCGACGAGCGGTTCGCGCGGCATGAATGAGGAGACGATGATGAACAGCAGCGTGGCGAGGTCGAAGGCGAGCAGGCCGTAGCGGAAGCCGTGGGCGCGGTCGGTGTCGCCTTCGTACAGGGCTCGAAGCCTCTCTGTCAGGTGTGGCATGCGCCTGGAAATGCTCACTCGCGGGGCTCGGAGGCCGAAACCCGTACACCGGACACGGTTCCAGCCACCTGAACGGGGTGCCGCCCGTCGCACCCGCCTTGTGTCGTCACCGGGGCCGGGTTGTGCCTGCCGCACGCCGATGCGATAGCCCGCACGAGGGTGCGCGGTCCGTCGGTCGGACCGGCAGGACGAGCGCTGGTCGGGCCGCCAGCGCCGGAGACCCGTGCCCGTGTCGTCCTCCCCCCATGCCGTTGCGCGGCCTCGCCGCCGTCCCCTGTCGGCCCTGCGCGACACGCTCGTCAGCGAGGCCGGCGGCGGCCTCGTCCTGATGGCCAGCGCGGCGCTCGCGCTCGTGGTGGCGAACTCCGCCCTGGCGGACACCTACTTCGCCGCGCTCAAGGCCTATCTCGGCCCGCTCTCGGTCCTTCATTGGATCAACGATGCCCTGATGGCCGTGTTCTTCCTGCTCGTCGGGCTGGAGATCAAGCGCGAGATGCTGGACGGGCGCCTGCGGACCTGGCCCGACCGTGTGCTGCCGGGGCTGGCCGCGGCGGGGGGAATGGCCGCCCCGGCCCTCGTATACGCCGCCGTGAACTGGTCTTCGCCCGAGACGCTGCGGGGCTGGGCGATCCCGGCCGCCACAGACATCGCCTTCGCCCTCGGCGTCCTGGCGCTGCTGGGATCGCGGGTGCCGGTATCGCTGAAGGTGTTCCTGACGGCGCTCGCCATCATCGACGACCTCGGCGCGGTGCTCATCATCGCGGTGTTCTTCACCGCCGACCTGTCGCTGCCGATGCTGGGCGGGGCCGCTCTGGTCCTCGCCGTGCTGTACGGGATGAACAAGGCCGGCGTGGCCCGCCTCTGGCCCTACCTCCTGCTCGGCGTGGTCCTGTGGGTCCTCGTGCTCAGGTCCGGGGTGCACGCCACCGTTGCCGGGGTTCTCCTGGCGATGACGGTGCCGTTGCGGCTGAGCGTGGGCAAGCCGGACGACCCGACCTCGCCGCTGCACCGCCTCGAACACGCGGTGCAGCCGTGGTCGGCCTACCTGATCCTGCCGGTCTTCGGCTTCGCCAACGCGGGCGTGTCGCTGGCCGGGTTCGCCCCGCACATGCTGCTCGACCCGGTCACGCTCGGCGTGGCGCTCGGCCTGTTCGTCGGCAAGCAGCTCGGCGTGTTCGGCCTCGTTCTCGCCGCGGTGCGCCTCGGGGTGGCGCAGCGTCCGGCCCACGCGACCTGGGCGCAGGTCTACGGCGTCTCGCTTCTCTGCGGCGTCGGCTTCACCATGAGCCTGTTCATCGGCCTCCTCGCCTTCGCGGACGCGCCGGCCCTGGAGGCGGAGGTCAAGATCGGCGTGCTCGCCGGCTCGGTCGCCTGCATGATCTCCGGGGCGCTCGTCCTCCTGGTCGCCACCCCGAGGGAGCAACGCGCGCGGCCAAGCCCGGCCTGACCGAGCGGGCCAATCCGGGAAAGGGGGCGGCCGGCGCGTGTTGAACCCTCGACACTCGCCAAACCTCCCGGGGGGACCGGACCCGTTCATGCTTCTCGACGCCACCGCCATCTCGTTGACGGACATCCTCCTCCGACTCGGTTCGGCCACGGTCTGCGGGCTGGCGCTCGGCTTCGAGCGGGAGCGCAAGGGCAAGGACGCCGGCATCCGTACGCACGCCCTTGTCGCCTTGAGTTCCGCGGTCATCACCACCTCGGCCCTGAGCCTCTACGCCGAGGTGCAGGCCCGCGGCGGCGACGCCGATCCCCTGCGCGTCATTCAAGGGCTTGCGCAGGCCATCGGCTTCATCGCGGCCGGTATGATCTTCGTCGCCCGGGGCGACGCGGAGCGAACCGTCCGCAACCTCACGACGGCCGCCAGCGTCTGGCTCGCGGCCTCGGCCGGCATCGTGGCCGGCGCGGCGCAGTTCACGTTGCTCGCGGTGGCGATGGGCTTCGGGCTGGCCATCCTGGTGCTGATCACCGCGCTCAAGCGGTTCGGGCTCGCCCGGGAGGAAACGGAGGATTGAGCCGATGTCGATGAACGGGAAAGTGCCACCCGCCCGGGCTCGGGCGGCGGAATGGGAGGGGCGCCGGTGAGGGCGAGGGTACGGGCCTGGATCGAGTTCCTGGGCGACCAGTTCTGGCTGCGTCCGGCGCTCGTCGTGCTGGCCTGCATCGGCTTGGCGCAGGCGGCCGTGTGGCTGGAGACCGCGCACATCGCCGGCTACGACCCGTCCTCCCCGGACGCGAACTGGGGCTGGGCCGGAGGCGCCGAGGGGGCAAGGGCGCTGCTCAGCGCCGTCGCTTCCTCCACCATCGGGGTGGCGGGCACCACCTTCTCGATCACCATCGCGGCGCTGACGCTGGCCTCGAATCAGATGGGGCCGCGGCTCCTGCGCAACTTCGTGCGCGACGCCCGCAACCAACTGGTGCTCGGCATCTTCCTCGGCACATTCGCCTACGCGCTGATGGTGCTGCGCACGGTGCGCACCGTCGAGGAGGAGACCTTCGTTCCGCACCTCGCCGTCTCGGGTGCCGTGCTGCTGGCGCTGGTCTCTCTCGGGACGCTGGTGTGGTTCGTCCACCACGTCGCCACCAGCATCAACGTCGAGACCGTGGTCGACACCGTCCACCGCGACCTCTGCGCGGCCGTCGAGGCGCGGACCCGCGACGAGGCCGATGTCCAGCCACCGACGGAAGCCCCGCGCGGCGGCCCGGTCGCGCCGGCGGACGGCGGCTACCTGCAGGCGGTCGACACGGATGGCCTCGCCGACTGGGCGCACGAGCGGCGCGTCGTGCTTGCCCTGAGGGTTCGTCCGGGCGATTTCGTGCCACGGGGATTCCCGGTCGCCTTCCTTTCCGCGGGCGTCGAGGACGCCGCCGAGGCCGTCGGCCGCGCGCTCACTTTCGGACGCCGCCCCGCGGCGTTGCAGGATCTCGAATACTCGGTGCGGCAGCTCGTCGAGATCGCGGTACGGGCGCTCTCGCCCGGCATCAACGACCCGATGACGGCGGGCAGCGTGCTGGACCACCTGGGCGACGCCCTGTGCCGGATCGCGCCGCGCCACCTGCCGACTGGGGCCGTAGCGCGCGAGGGTCGCATCGTGCTCGTCCATCCGGTGACGGACTACGACGGCCTGTGCGACGCGATGTTCCACATGATCCGCCAGAACGCCGCCGGCTCGGTCCACGTGCTCGCGCGGATGCTGGACGTCCTGACACGCGCCGCAGAGGTCGAGCGGCTGACCTCGCGCCTGACCGAGCTCGGGCGCCATGCCGACCTCGTCCTGGCCGCCGCGCGGCGCGACGTGGCCGACCCGAGCGACCTCGCCGACCTTGAGGAGCGGCACGCTCGCTTCCTCCGGGTGAGGACCGGAGCGGGTCGATCCGTCGGGTGAATGAGCAATGCATGCTCGGTCGATGAAGAGCGTGGCGCCTGCGGGGTCGACCCATCGGGATCAAGCGGCGGCTGTACAAGTTGAGCGAAGGACCGCGCCTGACGAGGATCCGATGATCGACAAGCCGAGATATGGTTCGACCCTGACACGCTCGCTCGTGATCATCCCGTTGATGGGCTTCGCAGGAGGCTTGGTGCCACAACCGGCCGCCGCGCAAGACGGGGGCCGGTGGATCGCGCGCGGGCACTCACGAAGGACCGCACCCTACCAAAGGCAAGGCCCGGCGCGGTCGGGACTCCTCCGATCATCACGAGGAGGGGGTCGTCGGTCCGCGGTACGCCCGCCCCATCGAAGGCGCGCGACGCAAGGAGCCGATGATCGTCGGGGAACTCTCTGCGGCAGGCCCGTTCGGGCCGTGGCGTGCGCGGCGGAGCGAAAGGTATGGCGCTACCGCAAGGCCAAGGCGTCGAACCAGCCGTGCGCGGCGCCGTAGCGGATGATCTCGGCGCGGGTTCGCAACCCGAGCTTCTCGGCGGCCCGCGCCTTGTAGGTCTCGACCGACTTCACGCTGACATCGATGCGCCGGGCGATCTCCTTGTTGCTGAAGCCTTGCGCGATCAACCGCAAGGTCTCGGCCTCGCGCGGGCTCAGCGGCTCGCGGCCTTCCGCCGTGCCCGGGCGCCCGTCCGAGCCGGAAGTTTCCGCCAGGGCGTGGCCGGCAATGGAGGGGTCGAGATAGACGCCGCCGGAGGCCACGGCCCGGACCGCCCGGAGCAGGTCGTCCGCAGCCGAGCGCTTGAGGAGGTAGCCGCGCGCGCCGGCTCTCATCAACGGCTGCACGTAGGCCGCGTCCTCGTGGACGGTCAGCACCAGCACCTGGGTGCCGGGGCATTCACCCTTCACCCGCTCCGTCAATTCGAGGCCGTTCAGTCCGGGCATCGAGACGTCGACCACGGCGACGTCGGGCGCGACGGCGCGGATCATCGGCAGCGCCTCTCCGCCGTCGGTGGCCTCGCCGACGAGCTCGACCTCCGGGGCGGCGTTCAGCAGCGCCCGGATGCCCGCGAGGACGACCGGATGGTCGTCGGCCAGGATGACGCGAATACGGTCCATGCTGTTCCCTCTCGTGGGTCAGGCGGCTGGCGTCACCGGGATGCGGACGAACAGCGTGGTGCCGACGCCCGGGGATGCCTCCAGCGCGAGCGTGCCGTTCAGGAGGGTCAAACGCTCGCGGATGCCCGAGAGACCCAGCCGCGGCTCCGTCGGCGTGCGCCCCACGGAAACGGCAGGGCCCGGTTCGAAGCCGACGCCATCGTCCTCGATAATGACCTGGACCTCGTTCGGGCGACGGTCGACGCAGACGCTGACGGTGGCCGCGCGGGCGTGCTTGAGGACGTTGGTGAGCGCCTCCTGCACGATCCGGTAGACCGCGCTCTCGACGGCCGCCGGGAGGCGCGACGCATCCCCGACGAACTCCAGATCGGATCTGACGCCGTGGCGCTGTCCCCACTCGCGCAGCAGCGTCGCCAGCGCCTCGCGCAGCCCGAGGTCGTCCAGGGCGGTCGGGCGCAGGTCGATGGCGGCGCGGTGAATGTCGCGCCCGATCTCGCCGGCGAGGCGCTGCAGCCACTGGATCTGCCGTCCGGCTTCGGTCGAGGTTTCATGCGCGTCGAGCAGACGTTCCAACCCCTTGAGGCCGAGCGACAGGCCGGTCACCGTCTGGCCGACCTGGTCGTGCAGCTCGCGCGCGATCCGGCGCTGTTCATTCTCTTGTGCCTCGCCGAGGCGGCGCAGCAGGTCGAGCCGCTCTGCCTCGGCCCGCTTGCGCGGCTCGATGTCCGAGACCACGCCGTAGACGAGGCCCGCAGGGTCCCCCTGCCGAAGCCGGGGCGCTCGCCCGGTCAGGCGCACCCAGCGCGACGCCGAACCAGCCTGGAAGACCCGGAACTCCACGTCGAGGGTCTTGCCCTCGGCGAGGCTTCGCCGCACCTCCGCCGCCATCCGCTCCCGGTCGCCGGCGTCGACCGCCCGGAAGGCGATGTCGGCATCCGCGGTCATTTCGCGCCCCTCCGGCACCTCCGCTTCCCAACCCAGGAGCTCGGCGGCGCGTCGAGAGGCCGTCACGGTCTCCTCGGCCGTATCCCACCGTAGGGTGCCGAGCTCCGCGGCCTCGGCGGCGACGGCGCCCTGCTCCTCGCTCGACCGCAGGGCGAGGGCGAAGCGCGCCTGCTCGCCCGCCCTCCGCTGGGCCATGTCGCGCCCGACCAGCCCAACCAATGCGAGGCCGAGGCCGATGCTCAGCACGCTGCCGCCGGCCAGCAGGAGGTAGGAACGCGAAACCGGCGCGTTCAGCGTGGCGACCGGCATACCGAAATGCACCGACCAGCCGCCGGTGTCCTTCAGGGTGCGGTAGACGACCTCGACGTCCGGCCCTTCCAGCGTCGATCCGGTGTAGAAGCCCTGCGGCTCCCGCCGGATCGCCGCCAGCAGGGCGGCGCCGGCGGGGTGGCCGAGTTCCTCCGCCTCCGCCCGGGTGCGTGCGATGGTGTTGCCCGCCGCATCGACGATGGTCCCGACCCAGCCCTCCGGCGCGCCCGCGTCGCGAAGGATCGCGCTGACCGCGCTCGTGGCGAGACCGACCGAGAGGACGTGGCGGAGCGTTCCGTCTCGGACGACCGGCACCCGCAGCGCGACGAGGCGCTTGCCCGAGATCGGCCCGAGCGGCCCGATCCCGCCGACCACCGGCCGCCCCGTCCGTACCACCGCATCGAAGCTCGCGCGGTCGGCGGTGGGTCCGAGCTCGTCGTCGAGGGAGCGGAGCAGGTTGACGACCTGGACGCCGTCGGGACCGGCGAGCTCGACGGTCTCCCAGAGCGGGTGCTCCCGCCTCAGTCGCTCGGCCTCGGCATAGAAGGCGGCGAGGTCCGGCCGGTCGAGGCTCGCCGAGGCGGCCTCGGCTCGGAGGACCGCGATCTGCGTGGCGATGTCGGAGGCGACGCGCTCGGCCACCCGGGCCGCGCTCGCCACGGCGGCGCTGCGGGTCAGTGCACGTTGCTGCTGCGCCATGAGCGTCGCCACCCAGCCGCTGAGCAGCAGCACGGGAATGGCGGCCGCCACCGCGAGCGCGACGAAGGTCCTGCCGTTGCCGCGATGGATCTCGGGGCGGCCGGCATCGCCGTTCTCACGTCCGGCGGACATGTGGGGGCAACCGATCAGGCGGGGCCGTGGCGGACGTTCCCGCCGGTGAGACCGGCCGAGCCATGCTCTCCACCACAGGGTCGGCCGCGACCGCGCTGCCCTCGACAGGCATGCCGGCCATGCCGTCATCCCTCAGCACGCGCGGGTCGGTCACCGTCTGCTCGTCGCCGAGGAGGCGACGTCCCGACGCGATCACCTGCAGGACTTGGCGGTCGCCCCCGGTGGCGGCGTTCCGTTCCAGGTCCCGCAGCCGTTCGACAAGGTTCGGCGGCGCGGCCGCACAGTCCTGCAAGCCCGCCTCGACCAGGGCGGTGACCACCCGTTCGAGGCTCCCGAAGGTCCGGCCCTCGAACGAGTGGGGTCGCTTCCGTCCCATCGCCTCTCCGCCGCCTTCCCGACGGTCCTCAAATTTCTGCCTTAGGGCCAGGGAAACCAGGGGTCGAGAGAAAGGTCCGCGACCTAGACCAAGTTCGGGTCAACCGCCCCGTTCCGGGTCGCGGGGCCGCGAGCCGTCACGGCCGGATGGGGAACTCGCTCGGCGAAGTCCCAGGTCGATCCATCGTAACCCTCGTACCAGGCCCGGCGCTCGCGGGAGTCGGCCGGATGGGGGCAGGCATCCCGCGGTCGCCCGAGAGCCCGGGCGCGGGATCCCTGCATGATGACGTCCATGAGCATCGCCACTCCCTCCACCGCCTCGACGTTTACGAAGTGGCTTCGAGTAGCGCCCGTATCCTAGCTGGCGACAAGCGGTTTCGCCGGGCGCTGCCGTTCTCACCGACGCCTGTCAGGTTCATCCCGACACCGCCCGGGCGCTGGAATGCTTGGGCGTGGCCCCGCGGACACGGGACCATGCATCGGGGGTCAGGAGTTCTTGTTGTACTTGAACTCGGGCGCGTTCTTCAGTGCGTCCTTGTCGGTGTCGACCATCGCCTTGAGCTTGCCGTCCGCCTTGTGCAGGAAGATCGACGAGGGGTCGACCAGCACGTAGCGCTCGCCCATGCCGAGGAAGCCGCCGACGCTGACGACGACACCGGTGACCGTCTTGCCGTTGTCGATGACGAGATCCTCGACCTCGCCGATGGTCTCGTTCTTGTTGTTGTAGAGGTTCTTGCCGACGAGCTTCGACGAGGTCACCTCGGCCGGCTTGGCGGTGACGAACTTGATCTTGGCGGTCGCGGTGTCGGCCATGGTCATTCCGCCCACGCCGCCTGCCGAGGTCGGCATCGCGGTGCCGGCCGGCGGCGTTTTCATCTGGTTGGTCTGGGCGTCGGCTGGCGGCTGGGCCGCCTTGTCCTGTGCGAGCGCGGGGCCGGCGAGCACGGAACTCGCGAGGAAGACGCCGAGTGCGAGGTTCTTCATCGGTTTCACCTTTCTATGCTGACGTGGGCTCGACCCGTCCCGAGGTCGGACCGGCGCACGCCGAGGGAGTCGGGAACGGGTGGCGACCCGGCGGGAATGCCGGGTCTCCTCGACGAAGGTCAGTAGCCGCAGGTGCAGTAGGAGCCGCGGGCGCCGTACCCGTATCCGACCGGGGCATAACCGTAGCCGCCGTATCCCCCGTAGTAGGCCGGCCGGACCGCCGTTGCGGCGAGGCCGAGCCCGAGGCCGGCAGCCAGGCCGAGACCGGGATAGCCGCGGCGGTAGCCGTAGCGTCGCCCGTAGCCGTAGCGCGGACCTCCGAAGCCGACGCGACGGTACCCGCCGAAGCCGCGGCGATAGCCACGGAAGCCGACCGAACGGTGCCCACGGAAGCCGTGGCGGACGCCTCGGAAGCCGCCGTGGTGGCCGGCGAAGCCGCCGTGGTGGAAGCCATGGCCCCTGCCGAAGGGCCGCGCCTCGCTCGACGGCGAGAACAGTACCAGGCTCGATACGGCCGCGATGGCCAGTGCGAGACGTTTCATCGGATTTCAGCTCCGTGATGGTGGTGGCTGACCCTTGCGGGCCACGACCGTGACGGGTTCGACGGGGGACCTATGCCTTGGCCCTCGGGCCGGACGTCGCTGCGCCGGACCGCCGGGGACGCTCGGGCTCGGCGTCCCTCTCCCCGCTCATCGGGTGATCTGTGGCATCGTGGGTGGGCGCGCAGTCGGAGAAGACCGCATTCCTGTCGGGACAAACCTGACACGCCCCTGGGCGCCGCCTCGGGGTCGGCTTGCGCGGCCGGTTTGGTTCACGAAAGCTTAAACCGGAGCCGCCGACCCTGTAGCCATCTTGCGGGCGGCGGCTCCGGTCCGACCGATCACAGGGACGAGGGAGAGACATGAGGGCAGCCATCGTTCGGAAGGCTCGGCTCGCTTGGGGAAGACGGCCGGAGACCGGAAGCGCGGCCGGCACGGGCGACGCCCAGGTGCCGACGGTCCCGGCGGATGTGTCCATCGAGGACTGGGCACGCCTCGGCGGTGGCCTGGCATCGGCCGACGCCGACCTTCAATGCGTCCTTGGCGGCACTGCCACTGGCGGCCGCGGCATCCGATATCCCGGTTATGTCGTGTCGCCATCGCCATGACACCGGATCGGGCCAGTCGGTCCTGCAGGCCCCGTCGACCTGCCGACGGTGGCGGCGCTGGCTAAGCGAGCTGCCGGGTCCGGCCAACGACAACGGCGCCACCTCGTGGCCGCTTTGGGCCGCGTGCGGGATGGCGGTGGGTCTGCTCCTGCTCGTCGGCCTGGCCGGTATCCTCGCGTCCTGATGCCGGTCGTTCGCGAGCGCCGACGGTCTAGCCCGATTCGCACGTCCCGGAGCGAACCGGCCGAAGGAGATCTATCATGTCACGTTCCATGCTTCGCAAAGGCCACTGGCGGCAACTCGCCTTCGGGCCATGCCCTGCGGCTCCGCGCGCGTCCGATCTGGTCCTGGCCGTCGTCGCGACGTCCTTGCTCGCGAGCCTCTGCCTGCTGGCGGCGGCCAACGTCGCTGCCGACCTGGCAGGCTGACCGTCGCGGGTTTCGGCCGGCCTCCCGGACGGAACCGGCGGACGCGTCACCGCCGCCCGTGCCGGATACGACGGTTCGCGGGTTGTCCCTCTAACGGGACCACCGGCAACAAGGAGACGATCCATGCTCGACACCACCCGCAGGGCAACCGTCTACCGCATGGTGATGGAGAAGCACGTCTGCCCCTACGGCCTGAAGACCAAGGACCTGCTCGAACGCGAGGGCTTCACGGTCGACGACCACTGGCTGACCACGCGCGAGGAGACCGACGCCTTCAAGGCGGAGCACGGCGTGAAGACCACGCCGCAGACTTTCATCGGCGGGCGGCGCATCGGCGGCTACGACGACCTGCGGCGCCACCTCGGCAAGGAGGTCAAGGATCCCGACGCGACGAGCTACACGCCAGTCGTCGCCGTGTTCGCAATGACCGCCCTGATGGCGTTGGCGGCGAGCTACGCGGCCTACGGGACGCCGCTGACGATGCGTGCAGGCGAGTGGTTCATCGCCTTCAGCATGTGCGTGCTGGCCATCTTGAAGCTGCAGGACGTCGAGTCCTTTTCCTCGATGTTCCTGGGCTACGACCTGCTCGCCCGGCGTTGGGTCCGCTACGCCTACGCCTACCCCTTCTGCGAGGCGCTGGCCGGCGTGCTGATGGTGGCGGGCGCCCTGGACTGGCTTTCGATCCCGGTGGCCCTTTTCATCGGCACGGTCGGCGCCGTCTCGGTGGTCAAGGCGGTCTACGTCGACAAGCGCGAAATCAAATGCGCCTGCGTCGGCGGCTCGGGAAGCGTGCCGCTCGGCTTCGTCTCGTTGACCGAGAACCTGATGATGGTCGCGATGGCCGTCTGGATGCTGGTTGCCCACCACTGAGCGGAGGCCGCGATAGCCCCGTCCTGGCTGCACATCCTCGCAGCGTCATGCCTGCTGCTCGGCGCGGCATGCTCCATCGTTGTCGCCCATGACAATGGGCCACAACATGCTGACGTCGTGGACGCCGCTGCTAGATCCGCTTCCTCCTACTGAGCAGACCTCTGGGCCGGCACGCTTGAATGTCCGCAAGGGGTCAGGAGTTCGCACTCAACTTGTTCGGCTGTGCGCCGATTCTGTTGAAAAACTCGGGTGTTGCGGCGGTAATCGTGAGGTGATTCACTCCTGTCGAGAGACGGAGATCAAAGCAGATGATGGGACCTCGGCAAGTCGAGCAGGGTGCCTTGTTCTACGAGTTCTCGCTCGATACCCACGTTCCCGCCGACCATCTGCTGCGCGCCATCGATCGCTTCGTCGACCTGTCGGGCCTGCGCGCGCACCTGCGGCCCTTCTACAGCACGACGGGCCGGCCTTCGGTCGATCCCGAACTGATGATCCGCATGCTGCTCGTCGGCTACTGCTTCGGCATCCGCTCCGAGCGCCGCTTGTGCGAGGAGGTGCACCTCAACCTCGCCTACCGCTGGTTCTGCCGACTCGGATTGGAAGGCGCGGTGCCCGACCACTCGACCTTCTCGAAGAACCGCCACGGCCGTTTCCGCGACAGCGACCTGCTGCGCGAGGTGTTCGAGATCACCGTGCAACGCTGCATCGACGCGGGGCTCGTGGGTGGTGAGGGCTTCGCGGTTGACGCTAGCCTGATCCGAGCCGACGCCAACAAGCAGCGCTCTGCGGACGCTTCTGAGTCCGTCGATTGGGACGACTTGGCCCGGACCCGCCGGTCGGTGCGCGAGTACCTCGACACCCTCGACGAGGCTGCCTGGGGAGCCGCAAGCGAGAGCACGCCAAAGTTTATTTCCCGCTCCGACCCGGCGGCGCAGTGGACGGGCGCGATGAAGGGCCATGCCTTCTTCGCCTACGCCACCAACTACCTGATCGACCTTGACCACGCCGTGATCGTCGACGTCGAGGCCAGCCGCGCCATCCGGCAGGCGGAGGTCGGGGCGGCCCGTACCATGGTCGCGCGCACGCAGGATCGCTTTGGGCTATGGCCGGCGCGGCTTGCGGCGGACAGCGCCTACGGCTCGGCCGAACACCTCGCCTGGCTGGTGCACGAGCGTGGGATCGAGCCGCACATCCCTGTCTTCGACAAGTCCGAGCGCAGCGACGGCACCTTCAGCCGGTCAGCCTTCACGTACGACCCTGAAGCCGACGTCTACACTTGCCCGGCCGGCAAACCGCTGCGGCAACGCCAAAAGGTCTACCGGACGCCGCCCCCGCTGGTCGATGCGGATGGGATGATGCGCTACCACGCCAGCAAGCGTGACTGCGACGCCTGCGCCCTGAAGCCTCGGTGCTGTCCCAACGCACCCGCCCGCAAGATCCCCCGCTCGATCCACGAAGGTGCTCGGCAGATGGCGCGCGACATCTGTGCCTCGGAGGAGGGCCGCACCTCACGGCGGGAGCGCAAGAAGGTCGAGATGCTGTTTGCCCACCTCAAGCGGATCCTGAAGCTGGATCGACTCCGGCTACGGGGGCCGAACGGTGCTCGGGACGAGTTCCACCTCGCCGCGGCAGCCCAGAACCTCAGGAAGCTCGCCAAGCTGATCCCGGTGCCGCAGCCGAGCCCGGCCTGATCGGCCGGGGCCACCCTCTCATCCAGCCGCCGCGCTCGTCCGACCTGCACCCGATCCAACTAGACCGCGAGTTTTTCAACGAAATCCGCCATTTCCAGACCTTCCTATTTGTGCGGCGGCAGGTCCGTTGTTGATGCTTAAGAGGACCTGCATCTGAAAGCGTGGCTTTGAAGCGCCTGGTCCGACGGGGGATGCCGGGCTGGTTCGCCCGAACCGGAGATTCACATCGAGACCGGAGCCCAGCAGGACGGCTCGCTGAAAATACATTAGAAGCACCTAAATAAGCCAGTCCTAACGTTCTGGAATTTGGACTCATGAATGTCGTGACGCCGACCGACCTGCTGCGCCTCCAAGACAAGGCGGCTGACGCCGCGCGCCTGTTGCGGCTCCTCGCCAACGAGAAGCGCCTGCTCATCCTGTGCCTGCTGGTCGCCCGCGGAGAGATGGACGTAACGAGCCTCGCCGAGGCGGTCGAGCTCAGCCAGTCGGCCCTGTCGCAGCACCTCGCCAAGCTCCGTGAGGATGGGCTCGTCGCGTTCCGCCGCGAGAGCCAGACCCTGTTCTATCGGCTGGAGGACCCCAGGGCCGCGCGGCTGCTGGCGACCTTGAAGGACATCTTCTGCCCGGACATGGGCTGAGCGCACGGGCCCTTACGCACGCAGCCTTGACCTCTCTCGGGTAAACAAATGGGCTGGAGAGCGCGTCAGGGGTTGTGCGCCATCCACCACAGCTTTTAATTATTCCAAACCTAATATGCATTCCGTCCCTCGGTCGGCCTCCTATCATCCGTCGTGAAGATGTCCGGCAAGAAGTCCTCTCCGATCCATCACCTGAAGCGCTATGCCGGCTGCCGGCTGTTCGACCCCGAGAACCGGGTCTACCTTTCCGCGGAGGACCTGGAGCGCCTCATTCGGCAGGGCATACGGGTCAGCGTCCGTGAGGTGGAAACGGGGCAGGACGTGACCGACGCGGTGGTCCGCCCGAACCTGCAATAGCCCTTTGTCGGTCGGATAGCCGGGGCGGCGTCAGCCTCGCAGGATCTCCGCCTCTAGCCCTCGCCGGTCCGATCGATTGCGGAGGTGCAGGCTCAATCCGCTCCGACGAGAGGCCATCTCCGCGATGGCCAGTCCGAGCCCGCTTCCCGTCGCGCTCTTGTGGCGTCCTCGGAAGAAGCGCTTCGTGACCTGCGGCAACTCCTCCTCGGGGATGCCGGGTCCTTCGTCGCGCACGACGATGCCCCCACCGCCCGGCCGCGCGGCCCATTCCACGAGCCCGGCCTGCATGTGCTGCACGGCATTCTCGTGCAGGTTGCGGACGGCGAGACGCAGGCTCTCGGGGTCGGCCCGCATCGTGTAGCCATGCAGCTCTGGATCGACGACGGTTCGGATTTCCGCTGGCACTCGCATGCCCGCCACGGTCTCGGCCACCAGCGCGCCCACGTCGATCTCCGTCAGAGGCCGGGTCTCCTCGGCGGCGTCGAGCCGGGCAGCGTCGAGGAGCTGGCGGACGAGGCGTGTCGTACGATCCACGGCTGCGAGAATCTGGCGAAGTGCGGCTCTCGTGATGTCAGGGTCGGTCGCGGCCATGGCGACCTGGGCCTGCGTCTTCAAACCGGCGAGCGGGGTGCGCAGCTCGTGCGCGGCGAACGCCGTCACCTCCCGTTCGTGCCGCCGCGCCGCCTCGACCTTGAGGAACAGCCCGTTGAGGGCATCCGCCAAGGGGCGGACCTCCGTCGGCGCCTGGCCGGCGTCGATGGCGCTCATGTCGTTGGCGTCGCGTGCCGCGAGGTTCCGGGCCATCAGCCGTAAGGGTCGCAGGCCGCGCCCGAGGCTCGCCCAGATCAGCATCCCCAGGAGCGGCACGACGAGGAGCGCGGGGGTGAGCAGGCCCATGATGAGGTCGGTGACGAGGCTCTCGCGCAGGCTGAGACGGTCGCCGACCAGGACACGCACCCCCTTCTCGGCATCCTCCGCCGTGAAAACCCGCCAGGTCTCGCCGTCGACCTCACGCTCGGAGAAGCCCGCCGGCGCGTCGGTCAGGCGTCGCTCCGGGGCTCCGCTCGACCGCGCGACCATGCGACCGTCGAGCGACCAGATCTGGCAGGAGAGCTGCCGCTCGTAGGCCGTCGGCGCCGGAAACGTGCGCGGCGTCCCGTCCGGGGCCGTGCCGCCGACCGCACCCACCAGGGAGCTGACCATGCGCGCGGCTTCCTGGAGGCGGTTGTCGAGGACCTGCTCCACCTCGCGCTTCGACCCCAGGTAGATCCAGGCGACCGCGCTGAGCCAGATCAGGCCGGTTGCGAGGAGCAGGATGGCGAAGAGCCTGACGCGTAGTGACTTCATGCGGTCGCCCTCATGCGGTAGCCGAGGCCGCGCACCGTCTCGATGGCATGCTTGCCGATCTTGGCGCGCAGGTTATGCACGTGCACCTCGACCGTGTTGCTCTCGACCTCCTCCTGCCAGCCGTAGAGGCGCTCCTCCAGCTCCGCCTTCGAGCGCAGCACGTTCGGCCGTTCCATCAGCGCCGTCAGCACCATGAACTCGCGCCGCGACACCGGGACCGGTTCCCCATGGAGCGTGACGGCGAGCTCGGCCGGGTCGAGGCGGATGCCGGCATGCTCCAGGCAGGCTGCGGCCCGTCCTGACGCCCGCCGGACGACGGCGCGGATGCGGGCCGCGAGCTCGTCGAGGTCGAAGGGCTTGCCGAGGTAGTCGTCGGCCCCGCCGTCGAGCCCTGCGATTCGGTCCGCCACCGCATCCCGGGCCGTGAGTAGGACCACCGGCGTGCGGTCGCCCCGCTCGCGTAGCCCACGCAGCACGTCGAGCCCGGAGCCGTCGGGCAGCATCAGGTCGAGCACCACGGCGCCGAAGCCGCTTGCGGCGAGGGCGGCATCGGCGTCCGCGCAGGTC
This sequence comes from Methylorubrum suomiense, assembly GCF_022179765.1. Taxonomy (GTDB): domain Bacteria; phylum Pseudomonadota; class Alphaproteobacteria; order Rhizobiales; family Beijerinckiaceae; genus Methylobacterium; species Methylobacterium suomiense. Next base: position 53,060 of record NZ_BPRE01000004.1, read on the forward strand.
GCGACGCACTCGACGGTCGCGCCGGACAGCCCGAGCCCAGCCCTGAGGCCGTCCGAGAGGATGGGGTCGTCCTCGACGACGAGGATGCGCATGCGTGTCTCCGTTGGCTGCCTGGCATCCTCCGGGCCAGGCTTAAGCCTGGCTTAAGCTACGTTTCCGACCGGCGGCGGACCGATCCGAGCCCGGACCCCGCCCGCTCATGCCGAACGTTCTCGCCAACGTCATCCTCGCCGTCCTGGTCTGGGCGGTGTCATCGCTGTGGTCGCCGGGTCATTGCCGCGAGCCCGCCGCACGGCAGGCGCCGTTCACTCTCGACGTGACCCGCGACGAGGACCTCTCGCTTCGCCTGAGATGGACCATCGCCCCCGGCACCTACCTCTACCGAGACAAGATCGGCGCGTCGGACGGTAGCGATCGGGAGCTTCCCGTGACGACCGCTGCGGGCGAAACCAAGGACGACCCGAACTTCGGGGCGACCGAGGTCTACCACGGCGCGGCCGAGGCCGTCGTGCCGGGCGCCGCGCTCGCGGGGGTGCGCGACGTGCGCGTCACCTACCAGGGCTGTGCCGAGAAGGGCATCTGCTACCCGCCGGTCACCCGGGTCGTCGAGGTGCCTGCGCCCGGTCCGCAAGCGGCGGCCGTTCCGGCGAACCCAGCGGTGCCCGCGAGTGCGCTCCCGGTCGATACGAAGGCCGAGACCGGGAGCGGTCTGCTCTCCGGCAATCTCGCGGGCGTCCTGGCGACCTTCCTCGGGCTCGGCCTGCTCCTGGCCTTCACGCCGTGCGTGCTCCCGATGGTTCCGGTGCTGGCCGGCATGCTGACCCGCTCCGGAGAGCGGCTCTCGGCCGGACGCGGCTTCGTCCTGTCCGGCACCTACGCGCTCGCGATGGCGCTGGCCTACGGCACGCTCGGCGTGGCCGCGGCCTGGTCCGGACGCAACCTCCAGGCCGCGCTCCAGACGCCCGTGGCGCTGGGCCTGCTCGCCGCGACCTTCGCCGCCCTAGCGCTGTCGATGTTCGGTGCGTTCGACCTCGCGCTGCCGACCGGTGCCGCCGCCCGCCTGTCCCGCCTGAGCGGGCGCAGGCTCGGCGCCCTCGGCGGCGCCGCCGTCATGGGCTTCACCTCCGCCCTGATCGTCGGCCCCTGCGTGACGCCGCCGCTCGCCGCGGCCCTGCTCTACGTCGCCCAGACCGGGGACGTGGCGCGCGGCGCCTCGGCCCTGTTCGCGCTCGGCCTCGGCATGGGCTTGCCGCTGGTCGCGTTCGGGACGTTCGGGGCGGGGATCCTGCCGAAGTCCGGCCCTTGGCTCGTTTCCGCCAAGCAGGCCTTCGGTGTCGTGTTTCTCGGGTTGGCCATCACGATGGTCTCCCGCCTCGTGCCACCCGAGGTTACGCTCGCGCTCTGGGGCCTGTTGGCCGTCGGCGTCGGCGTGTTCGTCGGGGCCTTCGACGCCCCCCTCCCGGCCGGTGCCGGTGCTGTGGGCCGGCTGGGCAAGAGCGTCGGCATCGTCGCGGTGACCTATGGCTGCGCCCTCGTCGTCGGCGCCTCGGCGGGTGGAACCGACGCGCTCCGGCCGCTCGCCGGCTTCGGTCAGGCCCAAGCCGTGCACGCCGCCGACACCCGCACCGTGGCCTCGCTGCCTGCCTTCGAGACCGCCCTTCAGGCCGCCCGCGCCGCGGGCAAGCCGGTGCTCGTCGAGTTCGCCGCCGACTGGTGCACCGTCTGCAAGACGAACGAGCGGACGGTCCTGGCGGACGCCGGCATCCGGGAGCGCCTGAAGGCCGTCTCCGTCATCAGGGCCGACGTCACCCGCGACGACGCCGACACCCGGGCTCTGATGCAGCGGTTCGGGGTCGTCGGTCCTCCGACCCTCATCCTGATGCGCTCCGACGGTGACGAGGTCCGGGAGGCCCGCACCGAGGGAGAGCTCACGGTCGAGGACCTGACGCGCCGCCTTGCCCTGGTCGGCGCCTGAGCCACCCCCTTCGATAACCCCACGGAGACCGTCATGGACCGCAGGACCCTGCTCGCCCTTCTGCCCGCCGTCGCGCTCGCGCCCGCCCTGCTCTCGCTGGCGCCGCATACGGAGGAGGCCTTCGCTCAAGGCATCGATGCGAACGCCATCCTCAACGACCCGGAAGCGCCGATCTCCGGCAACCCGAAAGGCGACCTGACCATCGTCGCCTTCCTCGATTACAACTGCCCCTTCTGCAAGAAGGCCGAGCCCGACCTCACCCGCCTGGTGAAGGCGGACGGGCGCATTCGCGTCGTTCACAAGGACTGGCCGATCCTCGGCGACGCTTCCGTCTACGGCGCCCAGCTCGCCCTCGCGGCGAAGTACCAGGGCCGCTACGACGCCGTGCACAGGGCACTCATGGCCATCCCAGGCCGCAAGATCCCGAAGGAGCGGATGCTGGAGGCGGTGGCCGCCTCGGGCGTCGACATGGGCCGCCTGGAGGAGGACCGGCGGGCTCACCAAGCCGAGATCGGCGCCTTGCTCCAGCGCAACCTCGACCAGGCCGATGCCCTCGGCCTGCAGGGCACGCCGGTCTTCCTGATCGGCCCGCTGAAGGTCGCCGCGGCGCTCGACTACGACGGCTTCAAGCAGGCTGTGGCCCAGGCGCGCGCCAAGGGTCGCTCGTGATGCGGCGGGTCTCACGTCTATCGGCGCTGATGGCGCTCGCCTCGGCGCTTGGCGCCTGCACGGTCTCGATGGGGGCGCCGGCCCCGGTCGCGGAGGCCCGGCCGCAGATCGCCCCGGATGCCCTGCGCCGATACGCGGCCATCACGGACGAGCCCTTCCCGGTGGAGGCGATCGATCCCCGCGACCTCAAGGCCCGCAATGTCCGCCAGGTCGTCGATTACCCGACGAAGGAGCCACCCGGCACCCTCGTGGTCGACCCCTACAGGCGCTTCCTCTACCTCGTCATGGAGGGCGGCAAGGCGATGCGCTACGGCGTCGGGGTCGGCAAGGCCGGCTTCGAGTTCACCGGCGAGGCGACGGTCGCCCGCAAGGCATCCTGGCCGCGCTGGACGCCGACGCCCGACATGATCCGGCGTGATCCGGCCCGCAACGGGCGCTGGGCCGGCGGCATGCCGGGCGGCGGCAGGAACCCGCTCGGGGCGCGTGCGCTCTACCTGTTCAAGGACGGCAAGGACACGCTCTACCGCATCCACGGCACCACGGAGCCCTGGAGCATCGGCGAGGCGGTCTCCTCGGGATGCATCCGCATGCTGAACCAGGACGTGATCGACCTGCACCGGCGCGTGCCCACCGGAACGAAGGTCGTGGTGCTCGGGTCACGAGGTACCAGCCACGCCGCACGGCAAGGCGCGCCGGAGACGACCGGCAGCCTCGGAAGCGGCGCGTCGACCGGACCGGAGCCAGACGACGGCCTCGACCATGCGCGGCTCGACAGCCTGTCCGCCCGCGCCTCGGAGGCGCCGGAGCCATTCACCGACGACGGAGAGCCGGATGACGACGGTCTTTAGGAGCCTGGCGCTCGCGGTCCTTCTCGCAACCCTCGGCATGGGAGCCGCCCACGCCGGCTCGGAAGCCCCGGCCGGGCACTACGCCAACCAGAAGGTGGTCTATCATAACGGCGGCGGCCCCGACGGAGCCGCCTACTTCAAGCGCCTGCTCGGCAACCTGCGGAACCACGTCGACGCCGTGGGCAAGGATCACGTCGAGATCCGCGTGGTGAGCCTCGGCGACGGGTTGGCTCTGTTCCAGGCCGCCGCGGAGGACGGGGAACTCGCCGGACGCATCGACGCCCTCAAGGCCGCGGGCGTTAGATTCCTGGTCTGCGCCAATACCTTGAGGGAGCGGAAGATCGACCGCGGCGCTCTCTATGCGGTGGGCGAGGACGACATCGTGCCGAGCGGCGTCGCCGAGTTGGCGCGCCTGCAGGGCATGGGGTTCGCTTACATCCACCCGTAGCGCGGGGAACGGGAAGCCGTTCCGGCGCCCTCTCGTCAGAGCCTAGCTGCCATGAGGGCGTGGCTTGCCCGGCTGTCGTGGTCACCCGGACCCGGTCCGATCGGGCCGAAATCACCTCTGAGCGCCTTCAGGGCGTTGCGCTCAAACTCGATCTCACGAGCCGTACGGAAGCCGAGGCGCCGAAGAACCGGCAAGGGCGGGCACCAGCCCTGCACGGCGTGCTGGAGGAGGAACGCGGTCACCGCCAGGGGCAGGGCAAGCCACCGTCGATCCGTGGTCAGGCCCAACACCGTTCCGGTGAGCGCCAGCGTCGCGGCGTTGGCCTCCAGCGTCCGCTCGATGTCCCACTCCGCGTCGAGCTCGCGCAGCCGGCGACCGATGTCTTGCGGGTGCTCGGCATGCCAGCGGACGCTCGCATCGAGGTCTGCAGCGATGCGCCGGTTGTCGCGCGCGCCTGTGTGAAGCGAAACCCGCTCCGCTGTTCCAGGAACCATCGACCGCCTCCTCTTGACGTTAAATTAGAAGTCACTAATTAAGCATTATCTAATTCTAGCGCGGTTCGGGGACGGACCCCGTCCATGACAACCCCAGTGGCGGCGTGTGGATCATGCATCGCCCACGGGTGTGCCCCTTGCCGCGCGTCGGGAGTGACTGACCATGGACAGCTTCACGCCATTGAGCGCCCTCCTCGGAGGCGGCCTGATCGGCGCTTCCGCCGCCCTGCTCCTGCTCCTCAACGGACGCATCGCCGGCATCAGCGGCATCCTCGGCGGCCTGCTCGCCTCGCCTTCGCGCGAGACCGGCTGGCGAGCCGCCTTCCTGGCCGGCCTGGTCCTGGCACCGCTGGTCTACGGCGGCTTGGGCGGCAGCCTGCCGGCGGTGGCGGTCGACGCCTCGTTTCCGCTCCTCGTGGTCGCGGGTCTGCTCGTCGGGTTCGGTGCACGCCTCGGGGCCGGCTGTACCAGCGGTCACGGCGTCTGCGGCATCGGTCGCGGCTCGCCCCGCTCGCTGATCGCGACCGGCACCTTCATGGCCGTCGCCATCCTGACCGTCCTCGTCACCCATCACCTGCTCGGAGCCTGAGCCATGGCCAAGACCGTCTCCGCCTTCACCATCGGCCTGCTGTTCGGGATCGGACTGCTCGTTTCCGGCATGGCCAACCCAGCGAAAGTCCTCGCCTTCCTCGACGTGACCGGACGCTGGGATCCGAGCCTTGCCTTTGTCATGGCGGGTGCCGTCGCTGTCTCGGCCGCCGGCTATCGCGTCGCGCGACGGCGCGGCCGGCCGGTGCTCGCGCCCCGGTTGGATATCCCGACCCGGCGCGACCTCGACCCGCGCCTGCTCGTCGGCGCCGCCGTGTTCGGTCTCGGCTGGGGTCTCGCCGGCCTCTGCCCCGGACCCGCCCTGACCATCCTCTCGGTGGTGCCAGCCCCCGCCGCGACTTTCGTGGCCGCCATGGTCGTCGGCATGCTGATGTTCCGCCTCGTGCCATCGTCGACTTCGAACCCGAAGGTAGTCCAGGGAGCCGACGCGTGATGCCCGGCTTGCTCACATCCGGTCTCGCGACCGGCTCGGGCGGGGTCGTCGGCGTGATCCTCGGCCTCGTCGGCGGGGGCGGTTCGATCCTGGCGGTCCCGCTCCTGACCTACGTGGTCGGGGTGAGCTCGCCCCATGTGGCGATCGGCACCAGTGCCCTGGCGGTCTCGGTCAGCGCGGCCGGCAACCTCGTCTCGCAATGGCGGGCCGGGAACGTGAAGTGGCGGTGCGCGGCGGTGTTCTCGGCAGCCGGCATCCTCGGCGCGCTCGCCGGCTCGGCGGCGGCCAAGGCGGTCGACGGGCAGAGCCTCCTGGCGCTGTTCGGGGTCGTGATGCTGGTGGTCGGGGGGCTGATGCTGCGCAAGCGGCGCGGTGAGGGCGACCCGGAGGTGCGCCTGACCAAGATCAGCGCCCCGGTGCTCCTGCCCTGGCTGCTCGGCATCGGCTTCGCGGTGGGCCTGTTCTCCGGCTTCTTCGGCATCGGCGGGGGATTCCTGATCGTGCCGGGCTTGATGCTGGCGACCTCTATGCCGCTGCCGATGGCCATCGGCACCTCGCTGGTCGCGGTCAGCGCCTTCGGGGCCGCCACCGCGGCAAGCTACGCCGTCTCAGGCCTGATCGACTGGCCGGTGGCTGGCCTATTCATCCTGGGCGGCGTGCTCGGCGGCCTCGTCGGTGCCGGCCTCGGCCGACGGCTCAGCCAGCACAAGCGCGCCCTGACCCTCACCTTCGCCGGCCTCGTGATCCTGGTCGGCCTCTACGTGGTCGCCCGCGGAGCCCTGCCGCTCCTCGGAGCCACAACCTGAACTCGGAAGGAGGAGATCCATGTCCGACCAGACCATCCCGTCGTTGCGCGGTCGACCCATCGTGACCGGCTTCCACGACGAGACGACCGGCAGCATCCAGTACGTCTTCGCCGATCCCGAGACGAAGCGCTGCGCCATTATCGACCCGGTGCTCGACTTCGACCCGAAGTCCGGGGCGACCGCCACCCGCTCCGCCGACGCCCTGCTCGCCCATATCAAGCGCGAGGGCTACGAGTTGGAGTGGATCCTCGACACCCACCCGCACGCCGACCACTTCTCGGCCGCCGGCTACCTGCACGACAAGACCGGCATCCCGACCGCCATCGGCGAGAAGGTCGTCAAAGTTCAGCGGCTCTGGAAGGGGCTCTACAACCTGCCCGAAACGTTCCGGACGGACGGCTCGCAGTGGGACCGGCTCTTCGCCGACGGCGAGCGCTTCCGGATCGGCAACCTCGACGTCGAGGTGATGTTCACGCCGGGCCACACCCTGGCCTCCATCGCCTACCGGGTGGGCGACGCCGCCTTCATCCACGACACCCTGTTCATGCCCGACAGCGGGTCGGCGCGGGCCGACTTCCCGGGCGGCGACGCGCACGCGCTCTGGCGCAGCATCCAGCGCATCATGGCGCTGCCGGACGGGACGCGGCTGTTCACCGGGCACGATTACCGTCCGGACGGGCGCGAGGCGGCCTGGGAGAGTACGGTCGCCCGGCAGCGGGCCGAGAACCCGCACCTCGTCGAGACCCCAAGCGAGGAGGCGTTCGTCCGCATGCGTGAGGCCCGCGACCGCGAACTGCCGATGCCCAAGCTTATCCTGCATTCCCTGCAGGTAAACATCCGTGGCGGCCGCCTGCCCGAGCCCGAGGCGAACGGCAGGCGTTACCTGAAGATCCCGCTGGACGCCCTCGACGGCGCGGCCTGGGGCGCGTGACGGAGATGACCTTGACCACGAAGAGCGCGAAGGACTTGGTGGCGGAAGCCAACCGCGAGGTCGATACCCTATCGGCCGAGGAAGCGCTCGCACGCCTCGGCCAGCCCGACACGATGCTCGTCGACGTGCGCGAGGGCGAAGAATTGGCCAAGGCCGGTAGGATCGCCGGCGCGGTCCATGTGCCGCGCGGCTTCCTAGAGTTCCAGGCTGATCCGGAGAGCCCGACCCACAAGGCCGAACTCGGGGATGGCAGGAGGCTGGTTCTCTACTGCGGCTCGGGCAACCGATCGGCCTTGGCCGCCAAGACCCTCAAGGACATGGGGCTCAGGTCCGTCGCCCACGTCGCCGGTGGCTTCTCCGCACTGGAGAAAGCGGGCGCATCAGTCGAGCGGGTGTGAACAAGGCCGTCATGTTCCACTCCTGATCTACCGAACGGATCGTCTAGCGCCGAAGTGATAATAGGCGACGAAGGCCGACCCTTGACCTTCCCATCATGGGAAGCCCCATCTCGACGCGACACCATTGAAGGGAGAGCGTCATGTATCGCTACAAGGTTGAGAAGATGGGGTGCGGCGGCTGCGCCAAGTCCATCACCCGCGCCGTCCTCACCATCGAGCCCGGCGCCAGCGTCGAGGTCGACCTGAGAGCTAAGCTCGTCACCGTGTCTGATGTGGTGGGCCCGGCCGACCGGATCGTTCAGGTCATCGCCGCAGCGGGCTACCCGGTAGAGCCACTGCTCGCTGCAGCTTGAAGCGCCGCGGTGGCAACCAAACCTTGCCTCACGGCATTCACGTCTCAGCCGCGGGCATAGTCCCACCACCGGAATCGGTGTAAGCCAGACCCATGAGCCTCGACCGGCAAATCGTGCGCCTGGTGGCGGCGATGATCCTCGCGATCATCGCCTACGTCGCGCCGTCCGCCGTCCAGGCCCACGAGGGTCACGCGCACCACGGCCGCCATAGGACCGCGACGCAGCCGAAGGTCGCCCCGCCGGCGGTCCGGGCGACGGTGACCGCGCCCGCCAAGACGGCGGTCCGGCCCGAGGTGCCGACCTGGTCCAAGATCGCGCTCCGCCCGCCCGTGGCCGAGGGCGCGCGCATCGAGCCCACCGGGGACGATTGCTGCCGGCTCGGGTGCAAGACCCGCTGCTGCGGGACGATGGCCTGCTGCGCCACCGGCGTCCTGCCCGGGCCGTCGGTCCTGTCGCCGTCTCTGTTCCGGACCGTCACGCTGATCCCGCGCGACGTCGCCGGCCGGTCGGGCACCGGCCCCGAGGCCCAACCCAAGCCCCCACGAACCGTCGCGTGAAGTAGGGCGCGCCTGAGGCGCGCGACGCCCGGATTGCGCCTGCGCACGGTGCCGTCCGGACTTCCCGACGCGAGGATTTCTGTTCATGTCGACCCGTCTTGCCGCCGCCTGGGCTGCGGTGGCGCTGCTTGCCGCCGTCCTGGCGGGGCCCGCGCTCGCCCACGAGGGGCACGACCACGGTGCAGCGCCGCCGCCCGTCTCGAAGACCATCGCCCCGCGCGGCGAGGCGCTATCGGACGCCTTCGAGCTCGTCGCCATCCCGCGCGACGGCACCCTGACGCTGTTCCTCGACCGCTTCCGGACGAACGAGCCGGTGACGGGCGCGACCATCGAGGTCGAGACCCCCGAAGGCCCGAAGGTCGCGACCGCAACGCCCGACGGCGGCTACGCCCTGCCGGCCCCGTGGCTGTCGAAGCCCGGCCGGCACGAGCTCGTCGCGACCGTCACGGCGGGCGAGGACGTCGACGTGCTGACCGTCGGGGTCACCGTGCCAGACCCGAAGGTCGCCGCGGCCGCGGCGTCTGCCAAGCCGACCCCGGCTCAGGCTGCCCTGGCGCGCGTCTCCGAGGTCGCCCACGACGTCCGAGAGCGGCTGACGGCCAAGGACCCGGCCTTGGTGGCCGCGGTCGCCGTCGCCTTCCTGCTCGGCGTGCTCGTGACGGCGCTCGCACGCGGGCGCCGTGCCGCGCCGGCGGTGGCGCTGGTCGCCATCGGCATCACCATCGTCCTCGGCACCGCCGCCTTCGCGCACGGCGACGAGGACCACGGCACGCCCGTGCAGAGAGCGGCGCTGATCGAGCCGCGCCAGACCACGCCGGCCTTGTCGGACCTCGCGCAGCGCCTGCCCGACGGCTCCGTCTTCGTGCCGAAGCCGACGCAACGGCTGCTGGTCCTGCGCACCACCATGACCGAGCAGGGCAGCTTCCACCGCTCGGTCGAGCTGCCCGGCCGCATCATCCCGGACCCCAACGCCAGCGGCGTCGTGCAGTCCTCGGTCGGCGGCCGTCTCTCGCCTCCGCCGTCCGGCCTGTTCCCGCGCCTCGGCACCAAGGTGCGCAAGGGCGACGTGCTCGCGACCGTGACCCCGCCGGTCCAGGCCGTCGACGTCTCCGACATGCGCCAGCGCCAGGGCGAGCTCGACCAGCAGATCGCCATCGTCGAGCGCCGGGTCGAGCGCTACCGGAAGCTCACCACGAGCGGCGCCGTCGCCCAGACCCAACTCGACGACGCGGTCGCCGAGCTCAACGGGCTGCACGACCGCCGCGCGGCCCTCGACAAGATCCGTCAACAGCCCGAGACCCTGGTCGCCCCCGTCGACGGCGTGGTGGCGCAGGCGACCGCCGTGGCCGGCCAGATGGCGGCATCCGGCGCCATGGTCTTCCAGATCGTCGCCCCCAACCGCCTCTGGGTCGAGGCCCTCAGCTTCGACGCCCTGACGGCGGCCCAGGACGCCACGGCACGGCTCGCCGACGGGCGCACCCTGAAGCTCGCCTACCAGGGCACGGGGCTCGCCGACCGCAACCAGGCCATCCCGGTCCAGTTCGCGGTGCAGGGCGACGCCTCCGGCTTGCGGGTCGGCCAGTTCGTCACCGTGCTGGCCGGGACCGATACGGAGCAGTCCGGCCTGGCGCTGCCGCGCGCGGCGGTCGTGCGCACCGGCAACGGGCAGGACGTCGTCTACGAGCACACGACCGCCGAGCGCTTCGAGGCCCGGCCCGTGCGGGTCGAGCCGCTCGACGGCGGCCGCGTGCTGGTCGCCGAGGGGATCGGACCCGGCAAGCGGGTGGTGACCCAGGGCGCCGAGCTCCTCGACCAGGTGCGCTGAGGAGGGCCGCCCGATGTTCACCTTCCTCGTCAGCCAGTCGGTCCGCAACCGCCTGCTCGTCCTCGCCATGGCCACGGTGCTGGTGCTCTTCGGCGCCTTCACCGCGACCAAGCTCCCGGTCGACGTCTTCCCCGACCTCAACAAGCCCACCGTCACCATCATGACGGAGGCGGAAGGGTACGCGCCCCAGGAGGTCGAGCAGCTCGTTACCTATCCCATCGAGACCCGGATGAACGGGCTGCCGGGCGTGACCCGGGTGCGCTCGGTCTCGGGCGTGGGTCTGTCCATCACCTACGTCGAGTTCGACTGGGGCACCGACATCTACCGCAACCGCCAGCAGGTCGCCGAGCGGCTCGCCCTGGTGCAGGACCAGCTGCCCCGGGGCGTGACCCCGGTGATGGGCCCCATCTCCTCCATCATGGGGCAGATCCTGCTGGTGGCGGTGACCGGCGAGACCGCGAGCCCGATGCAGGTGCGCGAGGTCGCCGACTTCACCATCCGGCCGCGGCTCCTCACCATCCCGGGCGTGGCGCAGGTCATCCCCATCGGCGGCGAGGTGCGCCAGTTCCGGGTCAGCCCGAACCCGGCCGCCATGCGCTCGCTCGGGGTGACGAACGCCGGGCTTGAGACGGCGCTCGCGCAGTTCGGCACCAACGCCGGCGGCGGCTTCACCGACCAGCATTCCCGCGAGTACCTGATCCGGAACATCGGCCGGACCATGAGCCTCGACGATCTGCGCAACCTCGTGGTCGCGACGGTCGCCGACACCCCGGTCCACCTGCGCCAGGTCGCGGAGGTGTCCTTCGCCGCACGGACGAAGCGGGGCGACGCCGGCTACATGGCCAAGCCCTCGGTCATCGTCTCGGTCGAGAAGCAGCCCGACGTCGACACGGTGCGGCTGACCCGCAGCATCGAGACCGCCCTGAAGGAGATGTCGTCGACGCTGCCGGCCGGCATCAGGGCCGACCATGTCCTGTTCCGGCAGGCCGACTTCATCGAGACCTCGATCCGCAACGTCGAGCGCGTCCTAGTCGAGGCCGTGCTGGTGGTGGCGGTGGTGCTGTTCGCCTTCCTGCTGAACGTGCGCACCACCGCGATCTCGCTGCTCGCCATCCCGGTCTCGGTGCTGACGACCGCGGTGGTGTTTTACCTGTTCGGGCTGTCCATCAACACGATGACCCTCGGCGGCCTCGCCATCGCCATCGGGGAGCTCGTCGACGACGCGGTCGTGGACGTCGAGAACATCTACCGGCGGCTCGGCGAGAACCGGCGGGCGGGCAACCCGAAGAGCGTGTTCCAGGTGGTGGTCGAGGCCTCGAACGAGGTCCGCTCCGGCATCGTCTACGCGACGCTCATCATCATCCTGGTGTTCGTGCCGCTGTTCGCCCTCTCCGGCATCGAGGGCCGGCTCTTCGCCCCGCTGGGGCAGGCCTACATCATCTCGATCCTGGCGAGCCTGCTCACCTCCATCACCCTGACCCCGGTGCTGGCCTCGCTCCTGCTGCCGGGCTTGAAGAACCTGGAGGAGCACGACAGCCGCTTCCTGAAGCTACTCAAGCGCGGCAACGCCGCCCTCCTGCAGGTCGCCTTCCGCCACAAGGGCCTGCTCGTCGGCACCGTCGCGGCGGCGGTGGTGGCCGCGGGCGTGGCCGCCTGGAACCTGCCCCGGGCCTTCCTGCCGCCGTTCAACGAGGGCTCGTTCACGGTCAACATGACCTTCAACCCGGGGATCTCGCTCGCCGAGAGCAACCGGGTCGGGCTGATCGCCGAGAAGCTGCTCTTGGACATCCCAGGCGTGAAGGCGGTCGGCCGCCGGACCGGCCGGGCTGAGCTCGACGAGCACGCCGAGGGCGTCCACTCCTCTGAGATCGAGGTGGCGCTGGACGAGGGCGCCAAGCGTCCGAAGGAGGCCCTCGTCGCCGACATGCGCGGGCGCCTCGCGGCGCTGCCGGTGGCGGTCAACGTCGGCCAGCCCATCTCGCACCGGCTTGACCACATGCTCTCGGGCGTGCGGGCCGAGATCGCGCTCAAGGTGTTCGGCGAGGACCTCGACGCCCTGCGCCGGGTCGCCAACTCCCTGCGCGACCGGATGGCCACGATTCCGGGTCTCGTCGACCTGCAGGTCGAGCGGCAGGTGCGCATCCCGCAGCTTGAGGTGCGGGTCGACTACACCCGGGCGGCCCTCTACGGGGTCCAGCCGGCCGCGGTGGTCGAGCAGATCAGCCGCCTCTCGAACGGGCGGGTGGTCTCCACCGTGGTCGACGGCGTGCGCCGCTTCGACGTGGTCCTGCGCCTGTCGGAGAACCGCCGGACCACCGCCGGACTGGGCGACCTGCTGCTGGAGACGCCCTCTGGCTGGGTGCCGGCGCGGCAGGTCGCCGACATCCGCGAGACCGACGGGCCGAACCAGATCCTGCGCGAGAACGCCCGCCGCCGCATCGTCGTCCAGGCCAACACCAACGGCGAGAGCGACATGGCTACCATCGTGGCGGCCATCCGCGAGGCAGTGGCGAAGGAGCCGCTCCCGCCCGGCTTCTTCACCAGCCTGGAGGGCACCTTCCAGGCGCAGGAGGAGGCGAGCCGGACCATCGGGGTACTCTCGGCGCTGTCCCTGGCCCTGGTCTTCGCCATCCTGTTCAGCCGCTACCGCTCGGCCGCGCTCGCGCTCATCATCATGGGCAACGTGCCGCTGGCGCTGATCGGCTCGGTGGCGGCCCTGTGGCTCGTCGGGCAGCCGCTGTCCGTGGCGTCGATGATCGGCTTCATCACGCTGACCGGCATCGCCGCGCGCAACGGCATCCTGAAGATCAGCCACTACCTGAACCTGTCGCTGAACGAGGGGGTGCCGTTCGGCCCCGACCTCGTGGTGCGCGGCAGCCTGGAGCGGCTGACCCCAGTCCTGATGACGGCCCTTTCGGCCGGCGTGGCGCTGGTGCCGCTGCTCTACGACGCGGCGAGCCCGGGCAAGGAGATCCTGCACCCGGTCGCGGTGACGATCTTCGGCGGGCTGATCAGCGCGACGCTGCTCGACACCTTCCTGACCCCCGTCCTGTTCCTGCGCTTCGGCGCCAGGCCGCTGGAGCGGCTGCGCGCCGTCCACGCCGAGGCGCCGGCCAACCCATCCCCGGACGGAGCGCGCCCGCGCCTGGCCGAGGCCTACTGACCCCAGAGGAGACGAGACGCATGATCCTTCCGAGAGTGACCCTAGCCGTTGGCCTGCTCGCCGCGACCGCCGTCTACGCCCACGAGACCGCCGGCCAGCACGGCGGCCGGGTGGCGGACGCGGGCAAGTTCCACGTCGAGCTCGTCGCCAAGGGCGCGACAGTCGACGTGTTCCTGTCCGACGAGGGCCAGAAGCCGGTCCCGGCCGCGGGCTTCAAGGGCACGGCCATCCTGGTCGTCGGCGGCAAGCCCTCGCGGGTGCCTCTGGAGCCGGCCGACGGCAACCGCCTCACTGGCAAGGCCGCGACCGCGCTCGGCGACAGCCTGAAGGGCGCCGTGCAGCTCACCGGGCCCGACGGCGCGACCGCCAGCGGCAAGTTCAACTGACCCCTCCACAGGAAGACGCCTCGATGAAGACCCTGACCAAGACCGTCGTCGCCGGCACCCTGGTCCTCGCGCTCACGAGCGCCGCCGCCGCCCACGAGATGCATGGCAACGAGCACATGGACCACGCTGGCCGCCATCCCGTACCGGCGACCGCAACGGATAAGTCGGATACGGCGGCGACCAAGGCGTTCCGGGATGTGGACGCCGCGATGCACCGGGACATGGACATCCGCTACACGAACGACGTCGACGTCGACTTCGTGCGCGGCATGATCCCCCACCACAAGGGGGCCGTCGCCATGGCCAAGGTCGCCCTGGAGCACTCCAAGGAACCGGAGATCCGGAAACTGGCCGAGGAGATCATCAGGGCGCAGGACGTCGAGATCGCTCAGATGGAAGCTTTCCTGAAGAGGAAGGGCTCCCAGTGAGGGTGCCCGGCCGGGACAGCGTCCGGCTCCCGAACCCGTGAGCGCTCGAAGTATTTATTTCTGAACGAGCCCGTATTCCGGGAGTTTGTATTTCAGGGCATGACTTTCTGGCTTGCTTTGTACTGAGTCAGTTCTCCAGTCGTGCCGCTTGCGTCGACTTTGCAACGACGGAGTACCTGAATGCACCAGATATCGAGCGAGATGCAGTCCTGCATCGACGAGTGCCTGCGCTGCTACCAGACCTGCCTGGGCATGGCCTCGAATCACTGCCTCCCGGCGGGCGGCAAGCACGTCGAACCGGAGCACTTCCGGCTGATGATGGCCTGCGCGGAGATCTGCCGGACTTCGGCGCACTTCATGCTGATCGGCACCGCCGAGCACAGGCACACCTGCCGCGCCTGCGCAGAGGTCTGCGAGGCCTGCGCGAGGAGCTGCGAGCAGGTCGGCGATATGGACGACTGCGTCACACGATGCCGCCGCTGCGCCGAGAGCTGCCGGAAGATGGCCGCCTGACCGGCCGGCCCCGAAACCCGACCGGGAGGGGCGGGGCCCCTCCCTCCAAACGACGAGGACGACAGATGGCAACGGCCACCGCCCGCAAGGCCACCCTCTACCGCATGGTGATGCCGAAGCACCTCTGCCCGTACGGGCTCAAGGCCAAGGACCTCCTAGAACGCGAGGGCTTCGAGGTCGAGGACCGCTGGCTGACGACGCGCGAGGAGACCGACCGCTTCAAGGCCGAGCATCAGGTGAAGTCGACGCCGCAGACCTTCATCAACGGCGAGCGGGTCGGCGGTTACGACGACCTGCGCCAACGCTTCGGCAAGGCGGCCAACGACCCGAACGCGACCACGTACACGCCCGTGGTGGCGGTCTTCGCCATGACCGCGCTCATGGCGCTGGCGGCCAGCTACGCCGCATATGGCACGCCCCTCACCCAGCGCGCGGCCGAGTGGTTCATCGCCTTCAGCATGTGCGTGCTCGCCCTCCTTAAGCTGCAGGACGTCGAGAGCTTCTCGTCGATGTTCCTGGGCTATGACCTGCTGGCGCAGCGCTGGGTGCGCTACGCCTACGCCTACCCCTTCCTGGAGGGCATCGCCGGCGTCCTGATGGTGGCGGGCGCCCTGAACTGGCTCTCCATCCCGGTGGCGCTGTTCATCGGCACGATCGGGGCGGCCTCGGTGTTCAAGGCGGTCTACCTCGACAAGCGCGAGATCAAGTGCGCCTGCGTCGGCGGGTCGAGCAAGGTGCCGCTCGGCTTCGTCTCGCTGACCGAGAACCTGATGATGGTCGCCATGGCCGTCTGGATGCTGGTGGCGCACCATTGAGCGCCGCCTTCGCCGCCCCGGGCTGGCTCCATGCCGTCTCGATTGCCGCGCTGCTGCTGGGGGCCGCCTGCGCGCTGCTGCTGTCGGTGGAGGTGGTCCGGCACCCACAGCACATGACTGTGATGAACGTGGTCTGGCCAGTCAGCGCCCTATTCGGGTCGGTGGCCGTGGTCTGGGCCTACTTCCGCTACGGGCGCCTAGCGACCATGGAGGCGCACCACCGCGCGAAGGAGCGAGGCGAGAAGCCGCCGAACATGACCGGCACGCCGTTCGCCGTGATGGTCGGCAAGGGCGCGCTTCACTGCGGCAGCGGCTGCATGCTGGGCGACGTCGCCGCCGAATGGCTGGCCTTCCTGGTTCCGGCGGTGGCGGTCTGGTTCGGCTGGCAGTGGGCCTTCGAGGAGAAGATGTACGCCGTGTGGGCGCTGGACTTCGTCTTCGCCTATGCGCTCGGGATCGTGTTCCAGTATTACGCCATCGTGCCGATGCGGGGCCTCTCGCCGGGTGAGGGCCTGGTGGCCGCCCTCAAGGCCGATACCCTGTCGCTGATCGCCTGGCAGGTGGGGATGTACGGCCTGATGGCGCTGGTACAATTCTGGCTCTTCCCGCGCCTGGCCGGGCAGCGGGCGCCGGTCAACTCGGTCGAGTTCTGGTTCGCCATGCAACTCGCCATGGTCGCGGGGTACCTGACCAGCTACCCGGTGAACTGGTGGCTCGTCGGCTCCGGCATCAAGGAGCGGATGTAAGGGGCACCCCTTCCGGTGTCCCATTCAAGCGAGGAGGAAAGACCATGAAGCGGATCGCACTGGCCTCGGCCGCCCTGCTGCTGCTGGCGGCGTCCCCGGCGATGGCGATGTCCTGCTGCGGTGGCGGCAAGGGCAAGGGCGCCATGATGTGCGGCAAGCCCGGCATGAAGGGCGGCATGGCCATGAACCACGGTGCCTTGAAGGGGAAGAAGGGCGGCTGCTGCTGCGAGGGTATGTCCATGAACATGACCCGGCGCGGCTAGGGGGGCCCGACGGAGCGCTCACGTCCTCGGCGCGGCGACGAACGAGGACGGGACATCGAGGTCCTGCGCCGAGGAAGGCGCGGGATGTTGCCGCCTCGCCAGCCAGCGGTCGAAGACCTCCCGCAGGGGGCCGGGGAGCGTGCCCGCGAAGCCCTCGTGCAGGGGAAAGCCGGGCATTCCCGCCGCCAGCACTTCGAGCAGTGCCGCGCCGTCACCGGCGTCGCGCTCGCGGTCCGCCGGGTCACGGCCCGTCCGCCGGGCCAGCTAGAGCTTGCGCACGGCGAAGGTCCGCGGGTCCGGCGCGACGATCGGGGCAGGGATCCCCTCGACGGAGACCGCGTCGCGGGCGACGGTCCGGCCGCCGAGAAGCCATTTCGCCCCCTCGGGCTCCGTCCCCGGGTCAGGCCGGTGTAGGCGCACCTCGTGGCCGGCCGGGTTTCTGACCGGGCCGGCCCTGCCGCGGGATGCCCGGTACGGCCCCCCGTAGACGGTCATGAGGACGTCGAACGCCGCCGTGTCGGCGTCCTCCGGTCCGTCGAGCAGTTCGAGCGGCGCGCCGGCAGGAAAGGCCTGTCCGATCCGCGAGCCGGCGGCCAGCCCGTAGGCGATCAGCGCCTCGGGCCCGATCACGAGGAGCGGGTCGCCGAGGAAGCCCTGGCGGGCGGCCTGGCGCAGCACGGCGGCCGTGTCTGACCCGATGGTGGGCAGCCCGAGGTAGAGGCACTCGCGTCCGGCGGCGAAAAGCTCCTGCCGGCTGCGGGCCAGCTCCGCGTCGCGGCCCCGCTTCGGGTCGAAGGAGAGGAGGGCGAGGTGCGCCTCGTAGCGCTCGCCGAGCAAGGCGGCGCCATGGACCTCCTCGGGGGTGAGAGCGCCCACCTCACCGGACGCCTACCGGCATCAGGACGGGGGCGCCGATACCATCGCGGGACCGGTCGGCCATGCCGGCGCGACGAGGGAAGGACGGGATGATCCTCACCTCGCGAAGCCACGTTTGATGTAGCACAACCTCCTGATGTCGTGGCCGCCGCTGCTAGGTCCGCTTCCTCCTACTGAGCAGACCTCTGGGCCGGCACGCTTGAATGTCCGCAAGGGGTCAGGAGTTCGCCTGCGCCTTGTTCGGCTTCGCGCCATCAGCGGACCTCCAATCGAACGAACTGAAATGTCCGCTCGGAGGCCAACAGCTGCCGTTGAGATGGAATGGTTGGTCCGGTGGCCACAACGTCCTGACGTTGTGTCACAATAAATGTACGGATGGGCCGGGTCCGCCCGGCTAAGCCGCCGCGACGACCGGCAACTCGTCGAGCCCGGTGTCATAGCGGGGCGAGCGCATCTCGAACTTCGTCGACCAGTCGGTCTTCCGGGCCAGCCCGGCCGTCACCGGCACCACTGCACCGCGGCCGAACCGGCGATTGCAGGCGTCGAGCGTCGCGATCAACGCGGCCCCATGCTCCCGGTCGAGCTAGCCGAAGCCGGGCAGGTGCTGGGCAGGCCAGGATTTGTCAGCGGGAAAAGGGTAGGTATCACCCTGGGAAGGAGAACTCGGCAGCCAGTCTCGGCGCCTAGGGCCTGGATCGACCTGGGGCTGGCACAGCGTCCTGGAGGAGCGGCTACCTCTCCGCCCAGGGAAATGGCGAGCACATCCTGCAAAGCTCGGGAATTTACGCATCCTGAAGAGGCGGATGGGCGTGCGCACCTCCTGCGGGCGCTCGATCGGGAACGGGGGGCGTCGATTGCCGACGCCGCGATGCGTCCCGGGACGCCGGCCGGACGCGCTCGTCCCACCGCGGGCGTAGGACATCCGGCAGGATGGACAGACTGCGGACGGGCATCCTTGCGGCAGGCCACCGCGTTGTGTGAGCTGATCCTACAGGCCACAGCCCCTCATGCCCGTCCGCAAGTCCGTCACCATCTCGCTCAGCCCCGAGCTTTTCGCCGCCGCCGAGCGGATGCTGGCCTCGGGCCGCTTCGGCAACATGAGCGAGGTCATGCGCACGGCGCTGCGCCTCCTCGAAGAGCGCGAGCTCGGTTTCCTGGCCCATCGCGACGCGGCATACGTTCGCGACGAGGCCTAGTCCGTGAGCGACAGCTTGGCCTTCCTGGCGGGCGGCGGCGAGGCCGCCCGCGTGATCCGCGCGCGCGACTGGTCCGACCATCCCCTCGGCCGGCCCGAGACCTGGCCGACGGAGCTTCGTACGGCGCTCAGCCTGGTGCTGAACTCGCCGGAATCGATGATCCTCGCCTGGGGTCCCGACCTCACCTTCTTCTTCAACGACACGTATTTCCCGCTGCTCGGTCCGCGGCTCCCCTGGGCCATGGGCGAGCGCTTCGACGTGGTCTGGGCAGATGCCTGGTCCCAGGCCAAGCCGATCATCGACGACGCCTTCGCCGGCCGCAGCCGCCGCTTCGAGGACATGCCGTGGAAGCTCGGCACCGACCGCGGCCCGGCCGACACCTGGTTCTCGTTCTCCTACTCGCGCGTGCTCGACGGCGACGGCAGCGTCGCAGGCCTCTTCATCTTCACCAATGAAACCACAGCGCGGGTCCTGGGCGACCGGGCGCTGCGCGAGAGCGAGGAGCACTTCCGGCAGACGGTCGAGCTCAACCCGCAGGTGCCGTGGACGGCCGACCCCCACGGCAACATCATCTCCTACTCGCATCGCTGGCTCGAACTGACGGGCCAGGCCCCGGGGGAGCCGGACGGCGCAGGCTGGACCAAGGCGCTGCACCCGGAGGACCTGGAGCCGAAGATGGCGGCATTCGCGGTCGCGCTGTCCTCAGGCGACCCGGTCGACATCGACTACCGCATCCGCATCGCCGCCACGGGCGAGTACCGCTGGCAGCGGGCCCGCGCCCACCCGCGCCGGGACGAGGCCGGCACGATCATCCGCTGGTACGGCGTCGTCGAGGATGTCCACGACCGGAAGATCGCCGAGGCAGCCCTACGCAGGAGCGAGGAGGAGCTGCGCCTCGTGGTCGAGAGCGCCCGGGACCACGTCATCCTCACCACCGACACAGACGGCATCATCACGCGCTGGTCGGCCGGTGCGCAGGCGGTCCTCGGCTGGTCGCCCGAGGAGGCGGTCGGGAAGCCCGCCGCCATCACCTTCACGCCGGAGGACCGCGACAGGGGCGCCGACCTGCGCGAGATGGCCACCGCGGCGCGCAACGGCTGCGCCGGCGACGAGCGCTGGCACGTCGCCAAGGATGGCCGGCGCGTCTTCCTGAACGGCTCCTCCCATCCGCTGCCGCCGGATCCCCAAGGACGTCCGCGCGGCTTCCTGAAACTCGCCCGCGACGAGACCGGCCGCATCCGGGCCGAGGAGGCGCTGCGCGCGAGCGAGGTCCAACTGCGCCTCGTCGCCGACGCGCTGCCCCTCCTGGTGTCCTTTGTCGACCGATCGCTGACCTACCGGTTCGCGAACGCGGCCTACCGCGACTGGTTCGACCGCAAGCCCGAGGAGGTCGTCGGACGCACCATCCCCGACCTAGTCGACGAGGCGGGCTTACGAGCCCGGCTGCCGTACATCGAGCGGGCGCTGGCCGGCACGCCGGTTCGCACGGACCTACCCTGGCCATGGCCGGACGGAAGGCGCCGCATCGCCGACATCCGCTACGAGCCGCGCCGGGACGCGAGGGGCGCGGTCGACGGGTTCTACGTGTTCGTGCAGGACGTCACCGCCCAGCGCGACGCCGAGGCGGGGCTCGCCGCCGAGCGCGATCGTCTCTGGGAGCTCAGCGAGGACCTGCTCGTCAACGCCGACTACGAGGGCCACCTTCTCCGGATCAGCCCCTCCTGGACGATCCTGCTGGGCCACGACGCGGAAACCCTGCTGACGCGGCCCTACGGCGAGATCGTCCATCCCGAGGACTTCCCGGTCGTGATGGAGGCGCTCCTCGACATGCGGACCACGGGCAGGCCTGTCCGCGTCGAGAACCGCGTCAGGGCGGCGGACGAGACGTGGCGCTGGATCGCCTGGAAGCTGGCGCCGGAGCCCGGCGGAGAGCGGCTGACCGGCGTCGGCCGCGACATCACCGCCGAGAAGGCGGCAGCCGAGGAGAAGGCGCGGCTCGAAGAGCAGCTGCGGCAATCGCAGAAGATGGAGGCGGTCGGCCAGCTCACGGGCGGCATCGCCCACGACTTCAACAACCTGCTGGCCGGCATCTCGGGCTCGCTGGAGCTGATGCAGACACGCATGAGCCAGGGCCGGCTCAAGGACATCGACCGCTACATGTCCGCCGCGCAGGGCGCCTCAAAGCGCGCGGCCGCGCTCACCCATCGCCTGCTCGCCTTCTCGCGCCGGCAGACACTCGACCCGAAGCCGACCGACGTGAACGTCCTCGTCCGCGGCATGGAGGAGCTGATCCGGCGCACCGTCGGCCCCGCCATCGCGGTCGAGGTGGTTGGCGCCTCGGGCCTGTGGCCGGCGCTGGTCGACCCGCCGCAGCTGGAGAACGCGCTGCTGAACCTCTGCATCAACGCCCGCGACGCCATGCCCGAGCGCGGGCGCATCACGGTCGAGACCGCCAACAGGTGGCTCGACGAGCATGCCGCCCGCAAGCACGACATCCCGCCGGGCCAGTACCTGTCGCTCTGCGTCACCGATACGGGCACCGGGATGAGCCCGGAGGTCGTCGCCAAGGCGTTCGACCCGTTCTTCACCACCAAGCCGATCGGTCAGGGGACCGGGCTCGGCCTCTCCATGATCTACGGCTTCGCCAAGCAATCGGGGGGGCAGGTGCGGATCTACTCGGAGGTCGGCCTCGGCACGACAGTGTGCCTATACCTGCCGCGCTATCACGGGGCGGTGGAGGAGTTCGATCCGCTCGCGCGGCTTGCCGACGCCCCCCGGGCCGAGCAGGGCGAGACGGTGCTGGTGGTGGACGACGAGCCGACCGTTCGGATGCTGGTGACCGAGGTGCTGGAGGATCTCGGCTACACGGCGATCGAGGCGGCCGACAGCGCCTCGGGTCTGAAGGTCCTGCAGTCGGGCGTGCGCATCGACCTGCTCATCACCGACGTGGGCCTTCCGGGCGGCATGAACGGGCGCCAGATGGCCGACGCCGGCCGCGAGACGCGCCCGGATCTCAAGGTGCTCTTCATCACCGGTTACGCCGAGAACGCGGCAGTGGGCAACGGGCACCTGGAGCCCGGCATGGAAGTGCTGACCAAGCCCTTCGTCGTCGAAGCCCTCGGCGTGCGCATCCGCGAGATGATCGCACATGGTTGAGGCCGAACGCTCCAAGCTCCCCTATGCGGCGCCCTCGCGCACGATGAGCGCTGCCGCCCGGGCCCGGCGGATCGCGCGGGCCTGCGGCGTCTTCGGCACGGGCGTGTCCCTGACCGTGCTGGCGGGATGGTGGTTCGACGTGCCGGCGATGCGACGGCTCCTTCCAGGTCACGCGCCTATGGTCGTGCTGAGCGCGCTCGCCACCCTCATGCTCGGCATGGCGCTGCTGTTCGCCGCCCGGCGGGAGAGCGCGAGGTTGAGCCGCCGTGTAGGCCGATGCCTCGCCGGCGCGGCCGCGGCCATCGCCCTCGGCGGGGGCCTGCAGTACGCCATTCCGGGGAGCTTCCGGCTCGACGACTGGGTGCAGCGGCTGGTGTTCGCGCCGCTGGCGCCCGGAAGCGGCATGGCCCTGGCGACGGCCATCGGCGCCGTCGGCGCAGCCTCCGGCCTCCTTCTCCAGGACGCACGGAGCCGCCGCCTTCGCCTCCTCGGCGCGGTGGCGGCCCTCTTCGCCTTCGTCGTCGCGGCGGTGGGCGGCCTCGGCTACGCCTACGGCCTCGGCGCCTTCCACCAGGGCGGCCCCTTCTCCCGCATGGCGCTCGTCACGGCGCTGACGCTCGGCACCCTGTCGCTCGGGGTGCTCCTGAGCCGCCCCAACCGACCGTGGGTGACGTCCGTGCTCGGCGGCGGCGATGCCGGGACCCTGACCCGGCACCTGATGCCGGCGACCGTGCTCGCGCCCCTGTTCCTGGGCCTCCTGCAGCTTCACGCCGTCCGTGCCGGCCTGCTGGAGGCCGAGACCGGGACCGCCCTCCTCGTCATCGTCCTGGCGCTCTGGCTGGCGGGCCTGACCACCCGGCTGGCGCGCAGCGTCGAGCGGCGTGCCGTGGCCGACCGTCAGCTCCGGGACGCGCTGCAGGGCATGAACGAAGCCCTGGAGCAACGGGTCGCGGAGCGGACCCGCGAACTCGCCGAGGCTCAGGACGCGCTGGTGCAGGCCCAGAAGATGGAGGCGATCGGCCAGCTGACTGGAGGCGTAGCGCATGACTTCAACAACCTGCTGACCATCATCCGCTCCTCGGTCGACTTCCTGCGGCGGCCGAACCTCTCCGAGGAACGCCGCACCCGCTACATGGACGCGGTCTCCGACACGGTGGAGCGGGCCTCGAAGCTGACGGCGCAGCTCCTCGCCTTCGCACGGCGCCAATCGCTCAGGCCGGAGGTGTTCGACGCCCGCGAGCGCCTCGCGGGCGTGGCGAGCATGCTCGATTCCCTCACCGGTGCGCGCATCCGCATCGTGAGGGAGATGCCCGAAAGCCCCTGCTTCGTGCGGGCCGATCCGACCCAGTTCGAGACGGCGCTGGTGAACCTCGTGGTGAACGCGCGCGATGCGATGGCCGGCGAGGGCACGCTGACCATCGCCCTGAGCTGCGGCCGGACGAAGCCGCCGATCCGCGGCCATGCCGGCTCCCCGAACGACTTCGTCGTCGTGGCGGCCACGGACACGGGCTCCGGCATCGCGAAGGAACGGCTCACCCAGATCTTCGAGCCGTTCTTCACCACGAAGGAGGTCGGCAAGGGGACGGGGCTGGGGCTGAGCCAGGTCATCGGCTTCGCCAAGCAGTCGGGTGGCGACGTCGATGTTGCCAGCGTGGTCGGGCGGGGCAGCACCTTCACCCTGTACCTCCCGCAAGCCGAGGCCGGGGCGGGGGAGGAGAAGGCCGTCCCTGAGCCGGATGGTCAGCCGTTGGAGCAGGCCGACCGGTGCATCCTGGTGGTCGAGGACAACATCGAGATCGGGGCGTTCTGCACGCAGATCCTGCACGACCTCGGCTACGGGACGGTCCTGACCCAGACCGCCGAGGCGGCACTGGCCGAGATCGAGGCCGTGCCCTTCCGCTTTGACGCGGTGTTCTCGGACGTGGTGATGCCGGGCATGGGCGGCATCGAGCTGGCCAAGCGGCTGCGGGAGCTTCACCCGGAACTGCCGGTGGTGCTCACCTCCGGCTACAGCCACGTGCTGGCGAGCGATCACGCCCACGGCTTCGAGTTCGTGCGCAAGCCTTACTCGGCCGAACAGGTCGGGAAGGTCCTGCGCGCAGCCATCGCGCGAAAGCCGAAAGTACGGATGGCTCCCGCCGACGCGCCGGTCTGAACCGCCCCCGGCCCGATCGCCGGGATCCTTTCGTTGCCCTCGCGGGAAGGCCGACAAAGGCGCGCCGGCCGCTCCGTTCAAAGTCGCACACCCTCCTGACGTTATGTGACATCGATCGCGTCCGTCCCGGAACGCCGACGGCGCGGCTTCCCTGGCCCCGGACCGGGCAGCGCGGTGATGCAAGGCCGGCTCGCCCGAGCCTTGAAAGGGCGTCGTCCCCGCCGCGGGATGCTCACGGCCTCAACAATCCCGCAATCGCGTACGATGACGGGCCGTGGGGAACACGAACGCGAAGGGGACCGCCGTCCCCGGCGGTCGGGCTACCGACCACCTCGTTCGCGGACCCGACACCATGACACGCTACCTCGTGGCACGCGCCAACCTGCTGGTCTTCGGCGTGCTGGTGGTGATCCTGGCCCTCGTCGGCATCGTGACCTGGGAGCGCCTGAACGCCTCCCGGGACGCGCGCGAGTGGTCGCAGCACAGCTACCGCGTGCTGGCCATGACGAAGGACCTCGCGATCGCCCTGCGGGACGCCGAGCGTGGCCAGCGCGGCTACCTGCTGACCGGACGAGAGGAGTACCTCAGGCCTTACGACGCGGCACGCGACCGCATCGTCGTTGTCCAGGGCGAGTTGCAGAAGCTGACGGCGGACAACCCGGCCCAGCAGCAGCGCCTGCGCGCGCTCGCCCCTCTCGTCCTGCACAAGCTGGAGGAACTCGCCCAGACCGTGCAGGCCCGCAGGGACAGCGGCCTGGAGGCCGCCCTGCGCATCGTCAACACCGACGCCGGCCGCAAGGACATGCGCGAGGCGGAGGTCGTGCTCGCCACCATCCTCGCCGACGAGCAGCGGCTCCTCGACGACCGCCTCGCGCAAAACGATGCCCGGGCCATGTGGGTGCGATGGCTGGTGATCGGCGGCTCGGCGATCGCCGTCCTGACCCTGCTCTGGGCCGCCCGGCTCCTGAACCAGGCGTGGTCGCGCTCCTACAGGTCGGAGGAGCAACAGCGCGACCTTGCCCTTCGCCTGCGCACCACACTCGACAGCCTCAGCCAGGGGGTCGCGGTGTTCGGCCCCGACCGCAAGCTGAAGAACTGGAACGAGTGCTTCCAAGTGCTGCTCGACCTGCCGAAGGCCATGCTCCGCCCGGGCACCGCCTACTCCGCCTTTGTCGAGCACACGGCCGAACCGGGCTGTCCGGCTCTGGAGACCGAGGACCAGTTGCGTCACGGCAGCCGGAATCCCGGCGAGGCGGTGACCTACGAACGCGATCGGGCCGACGGCCACCACCTGGAGATCCGGCGGACCCCGATGCCCGACGGCGGCTTCGTCCTGACCATCTCCGACATGACCAAGCGGGCGCAGGCCGAGGGCGTACTCCGGGAAGCGCAGAAGATGCAGGCCATCGGACAGCTAACCGGCGGCATCGCGCACGACTTCAACAACCTGCTCCAGGTCATCCTCGGGAACCTGGAATTCGTCAGGGCCAAGCTCGACGGCGACGCCAAGCTGCAGCAGCGGGTCGAGCGCGCGGCGTGGGCCGCCCAACGCGGCGCGACGCTGACCGGCCAACTCCTCGCCTTCGCCCGCAAGCAGCCGTTGGCTCCGGCCGCCATCGACCTCGCCGCGACCATGCCGGACCTGATCCCGCTGCTGCGCCGCACGCTCGGCGAGCACATCGAGGTGCGCTACGTCGAGACCGCGGGGCTCTGGCCCGCGATGGCGGATGCGGCGCAGCTGGAAAGCGCCGTCCTGAACCTCGCGCTGAACGCCCGCGACGCGATGCCCGGCGGAGGCCGGCTCACCATCGAGCTCGGCAACACGGTGCTCGACCAGGAATACGCCCGTCACCACGCCGAGGTCGTGCCGGGCGATTACGCCATGGTGGCGGTCTCCGACACCGGCCACGGCATGACGCCCGAGGTGGTGGCCCGCGTCTTCGAGCCGTTCTTCACGACCAAGCCCGACGGCAAGGGCACGGGGCTCGGCCTCGCCATGGTGTTCGGCTTCGTCAAGCAGTCGGACGGGCACGTGAAGATCTACTCCGAGCCCGGCGAGGGGACGACGGTGAAGCTCTACCTGCCGCGGGCGGCCGGGGTGGCCGCCGCGGCCCTGCGGTCGAGCGCGCCGGTCGAGCTGCCGCGCGGCTCGGCGACGGTGCTGGTGGTCGAGGACGAGGCGGCGGTCCGGGAGATCGCCTGCGCGATCCTCTCCGATCTCGGCTACCGGGTGCTGGAGGCGGCCGACGGCGAGGAGGCCTTGCGGGTGTTCGGAGCGAACACCGCCTCGGTCGACCTGCTGCTGACCGACGTGGTGTTGCCCGGGAAGGTGCGGGGCCGCGAACTCGCCGAGCGTATCCGTGCCCTGCGTCCGGAGGTGCGGGTGGTGTTCATGTCGGGCTACACCGAGAACTCCATCGTGCACCACGGCCGGCTCGACGACGGGGTCCACCTCGTCGGCAAGCCGTTCAAGCGCGAGCAGCTCGCCCGCAAGGTCGCCGAGGTTCTCGGCCCCGGGGCGACCGAGGCGCCGGAAGGGGGCAAGGTCGTCGCGCTCCGCCCAAGGCGGGATTCCTGAGGCGGGCCGGAGCGGCACCGGCACGAAACCCACCTCGCCCGGGTCGCGGCGGAGACGTCGCGGAAGCGGGCGCTGCCGGCTAGGCCGCCGCTTCGATCGCCTTCAGGAGCTGCGACCGCCGGTAGGGCTTGGGCAGGAAGCGCCCGTCATCGGGCACGTCCGCGTCGCGCAAGTCTCGTCCCCCCGACGTCACCACCAGCCGGATATGGGGCCAGCGGGCCGACACCCGATCGGCGAGCGCGAGCCCGTCCAGGGTGCCCGGCATATCGATGTCCGTGACCAGGGCGGTGATGCCCGGAGTATCCTCCAGGATCGTCATGGCCTCATCCGCCGTGCCCGCCTCCAGCACGGAAAAGCCGGCGTCCTCCAGCATCCCGGCGGCGACCAGGCGCACGATGCAGTCGTCCTCGACGACGAGGATCGAACGAGGCGGTGACGGGTCTTGCGGCATCGGGTCGGACGGCCTGGTCTCGTCGGGAGGACGGAGACGGGCAATCCTCGACGAAACGGTTGGTTTCAGCGTGACCGTTTCGCGGTGCGTCGGCGGGCCCGTCCGGCGATGTCGGAGCGCGGCGGCCCCAGGGCGGACCCTGGATCGTGATCGGCCGCGAGCCGGACCAGGGCAAGGGAAATTCGAGGGCCCGGCATGCTCATGTCGGTACAGGTCGGCGCGCCCGCGGCGGCCGCATCAACCTCGACGATGACGCGGCCGCCCCCTTCGAGAGTGCTCGCGGTCCGCCTCACTCCGCCTGGAAGTTGTGCAGCGGCGCCTCGACGACACAGGCGACGCCCTCGGACGGGTAGGTCAGCGACAGCTTGCCTCCGACCTGCGCGCTCAGGCCGCGCTCGATCAGGCGCGTGCCGAAGCCCTTTCGGTTCGGGGCCGCGACCGGCGGCCCGCCGCGCTCGCGCCAGTCGACCGTCAGCGACGGTCCGTCGGCCTCGCCCTCCGTGAGGCGCCATGTCAGGTCAACGCGCCCGTCCGGCACCGAGAGCGCGCCGTACTTCACCGCGTTCGTCGTGAGCTCGTGCAGCATCAGGGCGAGCGAAAGGGCCGCCTTGCCGCCGATCTTGACCTCCGGCCCGGAGTAGAGGACCCGGCCGGAAGCGGCCTCCTGCACGCCCACGCCCTCGCGCACGATGGCCGCGAGCGGTGCCCGCTCCGCCGCCCCGCCGAGCAGGACGTCGTGCGCCTTGCCGAGGGCGATCAAGCGGTCGCCCAGCGCCTCGCCGACGGCCGCGACATCGGTGGCGCCCCGCATGGTTTGCGCGGCGATGGCCTGCACCATGGCGAGGATGTTCTTCATCCGGTGCGAGAGTTCCTGGTTGAGGAGTTCCTGCCGCTCCTCGGCCCGCCTGCGGGCATCGATGTCGGCGATCGCCACGACCGCGCCTATGAGATTGCTGTCGGGGTCGCGCATCGGCGCGCCCGCGATCTCGATCCAGACGCGGCTTCCGTCACCGCGCCGGTACTCGCATTCGAGCCGGGCATGTTCGACCCCGTCCCGTATGATGCGGCTGAGCGGATACTCGGCTGCCTCCACTTGGCGGCCGTCCTCGTGAAAGGCGACCCACTCGCCGTAACTCTCCGCATCCGGGGACGGCAGGATCGGGTGGCGGAAGATCTCCTCGATCCGTCTGTTGCCGCCGACGATGCGCCCGGAGGGCGCCTCGGCGAACAGGATGCCGACCGGCACGGTGTCGAGGACGACCCGCAGCGACGCCTCGCTCGCGAGAAGGGCACGGCGCGCCTCCCGCTGCTTGGTCAGGTCGAACATGGCTCCGATCATGCGGACGGCGCGCCCCTCCGCGTCGCGGATCACGTAGCCGCGGTCGAGCACGTCGGCGTAGGAGCCGTCGGCGCGCAGGAAGCGGTACTCCTCGGTCCAGCCGGTACCGTCGCCATCGATGACGGCATGGATGGAGGCATCGACCCGACCCCGGTCGTCGGGATGGATGTG
Organism: Methylorubrum suomiense; assembly: GCF_022179765.1. Classification (GTDB taxonomy): domain Bacteria; phylum Pseudomonadota; class Alphaproteobacteria; order Rhizobiales; family Beijerinckiaceae; genus Methylobacterium; species Methylobacterium suomiense. Next base: position 81,642 of record NZ_BPRE01000004.1, read on the forward strand.
GGCGATCCACCACTCGCCGGTCTGGTCCGAGGGCGCGAGCGCATGACCGTAGGCCGTGGTGAGCGCCTCGTTCCAGAGCACGTGGTTGGTGGCGAAGTTCCAGTCCCAGATCGCGTCGTTGGTTGCACGGGTTACGAGGCGGTACCGGTCCCGGCTTTCCTGCAGCCGGGCGACGTCCTCCCGGTGCTCGGTGCGGTCGCGCAGGATCTTGACGAAGCCCATGGGCGGCCCGTCCTCCTCGCGCAAGGCCATCATCTCCCCGCTGGCCCAGAAGCGGCTGCCGTCCTTTCGCAGGTGCCAGCGTTCGTCGATGCCGCGGCCCTCCGTCAGGGCGCTGTGCATCTCCTTCGCGGGGATCTCGGCCGCCCGGTCCTCCGGGGTGAAGATGACGGCGGCCGGCTTCCCGCACATCTCCTCGGCCGTCCAGCCGAGGGTCTTGGTCGCCCCCCTGTTCCAGTCGGTCACTTTGCCGGCGAGATCCATGACGACGATGGCGTAGTCGTGCGCGCTGTCGAAGATCGCCCGGCGCCTGCGCTCGACCTTGCGCACCTCGCGCCGCGCCTCGGCCTCGCCGGCCTGCGCGAGACCCGAGGAGACCGTGCCGGCAAAGACCTGCGCCGAGCCGAGATCCGCCTCGGCGAAGGCGGACGGCCGGCTCGACTGGAGCTTGAGCACGCCGGCGGCCTCACCGTTCCGGAGCACGGGCACGAGGATGCAGGAGCGCAGCCGCAAGACCTCGACGAGGTCGCGCACGACCCGAGGATCCGTGTGCACGTCGGGCACCAGCAACGGCTCGCCGCCGGTCAGGCAGGCCCCTGCGAGACTGCCTTGCAGAGGCAGCCGCAATCCCCTCTTGTCGGCCAGGGTCCCCGCGGTCGCGCGGTAGACGAGCTCCTCGCCCTCGCGCATCTCGATGACCGCGCCCTCGGCCTGCGGCGTGGCGGTCAGCACGCCTTCGACGAGCGCGTGCAGGATCGCGTCGAGGTCGCCGTCCGCAGCCGCGACCGCACCCTGTGTCCGGAGGAGCACCTCGCGCTGGTCGAGGACGCGCTTCTGGGCGGCATGCGAGCGGCGCAGCTCCAGCTGCGTCATGACCTGACCGGCGAGCGCGCGCAGCGACCGGGCCTCTCGCCCGCTCAGCCCCTCGGGCCGCGGCTTATGGTCGATGACGCAGAGGCTGCCCAGGACCTGCCCCGACGGCGTGCGCAGGGGCGCGCCGGCGTAGAAGCGCAGGTGGGGGGCACCGGTCACGAGCGGGTTGGCCCGGGTTCGCGGGTCCCGCGTCAGGTCGGGGATGACGAGGAGGTCCGGCTCGCGCAGGGCGTGGACGCAGACGGAGGCGTCGAGGTCGGTCTGGCAGGCGGGAAAGCCGGATCGCGCCTTGAACCACTGCCGGTTGCCCGCCACCAGGCTGACGAGCGCCACAGGGGCGTCGCAGGCGTCGCGGGCGAGTTGCACGATGTCGTCGAAGCCTTGCTCGGGCGGCGTGTCGAGGATGCCGTAGGCATCGAGCGCGGCGAGCCGGCTCGGATTGTCGACCTCGGGGGTCGAGGCGGCTTGGACCGTCATACTGAAAGGCTTCGGAACGCGGGATGGCTCGGGCGAGGCGTGCCTCGCCGACGGGACGCGCCCGACCGGGTTCCCGACACCCCGGTTGCCCGGGGCCGGATCCCGATAGCGCACAATTCTCTTCTGTGCATGTCATAAGAGTTCATAGGCCGGTGCCTGGCCACGCCGGGGTTCGCCCGAGCTGCGACCAGGGGCCGGCCATCGGCCCGTCATTGATTTCGCGTCGGGCAGGGCCAGTTGTTAAGCTCGTAGCTCCTACACCTGAACGCAAGGCCATGGCCGGCAGGAAGGTCGCCGTCCAGGATCTCGTCATGCGCTCTCGTCCGAACCGTCCCGCCGATCCCGGATCGGCCACCCAGGATCCGCGCCTGCACGGGGTCGGCCACGGCTTCGGCGACCTCTACGCGGGCCTGGTCACCGCGCCCCTTCCCGAGGCCTGGCAGGACTTGCTCGCCCGCATGGAAGGCCCAGACGGTGAGGCGGGGCCCGGGACGAAGAGCACCGCCCTGACCCCCGGATCGTCGCCGGCGGCCGAATAGGGCAACCGATGCGCACGTCCGGGTGCGACCCGCGGTCGCCAGGGACCGGCCGAAGGTCCAGGATTGCCGTCGGTCGCGGGACGCCCATTTCCGGCGGCGTGGCCAGCGTGACCGATCCCATTCCATTCCTGCCCGATGGTGGCCTGACAGGCGCGGAGATGCGCGCCCGGGACTGGGAAGCGACCTCGCTCGGCCCGCCCGGTGACTGGCCGCCGGCGCTGCGCAACGCGCTAACGCTGATGCTGGAGTGCCCGACGGCGATGTTCCTCGCCTGGGGGCCCGATCTCCTCTGCTTCTACAACGACGCCTATCGCCCGATCCTCGGCTACCGGCTCCCGACCGCGCTCGGTCGCCCGTTCCCAGAGGTCTGGGCGAGCATCTGGACCGAGATCGAGCCGCTCGTCTCCGCCACGCTCGCGGGGCGCCAACAGGTCCTCACCGACCTGATGCTCGACCTCTCCCGCGAGGGGAAGCCGGAGAAGAGTTGGTGGTCCTTCACCTACTCGCCGGTCCGCGACGACGCGGGCGCGATCAACGGCATGCTCTGCGTCACGAAGGAGACCACCGGACACATCTCGGGCCAGGCGCGCCTGCGGGAGATGAACGAGACGCTGGAGCGCCGCGTCGACGAGGCGCTGGCGGAGCGCAAGCTCTGGGCGCAGGTCTTCGAGACGAGCGACGCCCTCGTCGGCGCCCTCGACACAGGGTACCGCGTGCTGCTGCTGAACCGGGCGCTGGCAGACGAGTTCGAGACGCTCTTCGGCGTTCGCCCCGCCGTCGGGGACAGCCTGCCGGAACTCCTGGCCGACAAGCCCGCGCACTTGGCCGTGGCTCAAGCCGTCTGGAACCGGGCGCTGGCGGGCGAGGAGTTCACGCGGATCGAGGAGTTCGGCGACCCCACGCGCAAGCGTCGCTCCTACGAGATGCGCTTCACCACGCTGCGGGATGCCGAGGGGCGCGTGGTCGGCGCCTTCCAGTACGCCACCGACGTCACGCAGCGCCTGCGCGAGCAGGAGCAGCTGGCCCGCGCCGAGGAAGCCCTGCGGCAAGCCCAGAAGATGGAAGCGGTCGGGCAATTGACCGGCGGGGTCGCGCACGACTTCAACAACCTGCTCACCATCATCCGGTCCTCGGTCGACTTCCTGCGTCGGCCGAACCTGCCGGAGGAGCGGCGAACCCGGTACATGGACGCGGTCTCGGACACGGTGGAGCGGGCCGCCAAGCTCACGGGCCAGCTCCTCGCCTTCGCGCGCCGGCAGACGCTCCAGCCCGAGGTGTTCGACGTCGGGGAGCGGCTCGGCGGCGTCGTCTCGATGCTGAACTCGATCACGGGCGCGCGGATCACCATCGAGACCGCGCTGCCCGGGCGTCCCTGCTACGTGCGGGCGGATCCGAGCCAGTTCGAGACCGCGCTCGTCAACCTGGCGGTGAACGCCCGCGACGCCATGGACGGCGCGGGAACGCTGACGCTCGGCGTGGCTCCGGTCGCCTCGATGCCGCCCATCCGCGGACATGCCGGGGGTAACGGAGCGTTCGTCGCGATGTCGGTCACGGACGAAGGCTCCGGGATCGCGCCGGACCTCCTGGGCCGCATCTTCGAGCCGTTCTTCACCACGAAGGAGGTCGGCAAGGGTACGGGCCTCGGGCTCTCCCAGGTCATCGGGTTCGCCAAGCAGTCCGGCGGCGACGTCGACGTCGCCAGCGAGCCGGGGCGCGGCACGACCTTCACCCTCTACCTGCCCGAGGTCGACCCACCCAAGCCGGCCGTGGAGGTCGAGGGGGACGATGACGGGCCGGGCGAGGTGCGCGCTCTCTGCGTCCTGGTGGTCGAGGACAACCTCGACGTCGGGAGCTTCTGCACGCAGATCCTGGAGGATCTCGGGCACTCCGTTGTCTGGGCCCACGACGCCGAGGAGGCGCTGGCCGAGATGGAGAAGGTGCCGTTCCGCTTCGACGCCGTCTTCTCGGACGTCGTGATGCCGGGAATGGGCGGGGTCGAGCTCGCCAGGAGGCTTCGCGCCAGCCACCCGGACCTGCCGGTGATCCTGACGACGGGCTACAGCGACGTGCTCGCCCGCGACGACGCGCACGGGTTCGACCTCGTGCGCAAGCCCTATTCGGCCGAGCAGGTCGCGCACGCGTTCAGGACCGTGCACGTTCGGCGTCGCGGGCGAGAGGGCACCGCCCGGTCTAAGGCCGCAGCGATCACGGGCAACTCGTCGAGCCGGGTGGTGTAGCGGGGCGAGCGCATCTCGAACTTCGTCGACCAGTCCCGCCGCGGCGCGAACCCTGCCGAGGCCGGGACGACCGCGCCGCGGCCGAACCGGCCGTTGCTGGCATCGAGCGCCGCCATCAGCGCCGCCCCGCGCTCGCGGTCCAGCCGACCGAGACCCGGCAGCGCCCGTTGCGACGCCGCCGGTGGCACCACCGAGTGGTCAGGGCGGGCCTGGTTAGCGGGTCGTCCGGAACTGGTTGGGCCCACCGGCCTTCGTGTTCCGGACCCGCGCCACGTTCGGCTTCTTGTCGGGCTCCAACTCGCGGGCCCTCTCGATCGCCGCCTTCTGCGTCGGGAGCACGTCGCTCGCGCGCTTCGAGCCCTCGCGGCGCACGGCGTAATCCCCCTGCTCGCGCGGCTCGACGTAGATGTTGCCCGGCTTCGACATCTCGGCACCTCACCGTTAATGAATATTAACGCGTTACGGTCGAGCTGAGTTGCAGTCCTCGCGGGTGGAGCCACACACGGTGTGCCTTGGTGGCAGATGAAGCCTGCAAATGTCCTTTAACCGGGCCTCAAGCCTTGCCATGTGGATGTACGCCCATGGCATTCGCCTTCACCGCCCCACCGCCACCGGCTTGGCGCCTCGTCGCATGGCTGACCACCTCGCCTGAGCAGGTTCCTCCGGACGTGCTCACCATCCTGCGCGGGCGCCTCGTCGTCGGGGTCGCGCCCCTGATCGTGGCCGCCGTCGTGGGAGCCGCGCTGGCTAGTCTCGCGATCCTACGCGTTCCGACGCTAGCCATGCTCGCGTGGTTCTGCGCTGACCTGACCCTCACGCTCGCGCGCCTCACGACCATGCTGGTGATGCGGCACAACCTCCGCAATGCGGGTCAGCGCTCAGGCGGGATGCTCCCGCTCACGGATCTGTACGTGCTCAGCTCCATGCTCTGGTGTGCCCAGATCGGCTGCGGGGTCGGGCTCTGCATGGCCTCGGGCGATCCGGTGCTGGTGCCGTTCGCCTGCCTTGCCACGACGGGACTGGTGGGTGGGTTGGCAGCCCGCAATCCCGGGGCACCGCGCATGACCCTGGTCCAGATGATCAGCGTCGTCGTGCCCTTCATGGCCGGGGCGATCGCGGGCGGCCAGCCATGGTTCCTGCCCCTCTGCGCGCTGGCGCCGCTCTACCTGGTGGCGGTCGCGGCCGTGAACAGGCGATTGCACGCCGATTACGTGGCGCTGCTGTGCGCCGAGCGGGCCCTGCGCCACCAGGCGCTCCATTGCGGCCTCACCGGCTTGCCCAACCGCACCTCCTTCGATCAGGCCCTGACTGCCGCATCGGCGGGTCGGAACGATGATGAAGATCATGCGGTGGCCCTGCTCTACCTCGACCTGGACGGCTTCAAGGCCGTGAACGACACCTACGGTCACGCGACGGGCGACACTCTCTTGCAGCAGGTCGCGCGCCGCCTGCGCGACGTGGTCATGGCCGCCGACGTGGTCGCCCGTCTCGGCGGGGACGAGTTTGCCGTGTTGCTCACCGGGCGGCGGGCCGCCTCTGCCGAGAGGGTGGCAGGCGCGATCATCGCGGCCGTGGGTCTGCCCTACGACCTAGGCCACGGTACACTCATCAGCATCGGGGTCAGCGTCGGTATCGCCGAGACCGACGCTTGCAGCTCCGATAGCCATGCGCTCCTCGTGCGAGCGGATCGGGCTCTGTACACAGCCAAAGAGCGGGGCAAGGGGACCTTCCATCGCGCTCGCCCCGCCAGGAGCGGTGGCCGCCTTACGACAAAGATAACAGTGGAGTGCGAAGCCGCCGGATAATGAGCATCGACAAGACCGCCTGCAGCGAACTATTCGTCATGGCGCCAGAATTTCAATTGCAGCCGTTCTGCCGCTAGAGTGATCTACCCGACAGAGAAGAAAAGCTGGCACTTCGGGGGCGGCCATTTACTTGGCATTGTACTTGGACGGCGAAATCGCCTCGACGAACGCCTACTTCGATGAGCTCTACATCGAGGAATACGATTTCAAGCCGAGTGACGACGCGCTGGTCGCGACCCTGACCGGATCGCTGAATGGCGAGAACGACCAGGATCGGGCGTTCCATGGCGACAAGATCGTCTTCACGACTGTGATGACGTTCGAGCGCGTCGCGGGGCGGATCGCCTACATGGAACCGGAGCTTGAGACCGACGGCAAGGTGGACGACTCGATGTATTACGACGAGGACTTTGCCTGAGGCCTTAGCCCGCTCCCGGTCGAGGAGCAGGCGCGGCATAGCCCTTCCGGCTCGGCATATTCGCTCAAGCCGAAAGGCGCGAGGATCTTGTGGATAACTGGGCTTGTTCGTATCCCGCCCGAACCCAAAACCGCGGGTCATACGGAACGCGACAGAGCCTCACCCAGCGGATTTCAGTTCACTCGGCCCATTGTGCCAACGGTTCCGACTTTGAGGCTGGGGGCCGGCTCCTCGCCCGTCCCCAGTGCATGAAAAAGCCATCCCCTAGCAAACGCCACATTTTCTGCTTTCACCAGACCAGCTTGCTTGAACACGACCATGGTTCCCCGCCTGGACATTTCAACTGACTGGCAACAGGCTCGCCTTCACTTGTAGACCAATCGGGATTTGCGTGATGTCGAAGCGGGGCCGGTATAACTTGGGTGCGATCATGCGCCGGTCGTGGGTTTTGGCGAGAGAGGTAGCGACTGCAATTGGCGAGGGCGCGCGGGCTCATCTTGCTGGTGCAATGCGCCGCGCTTGGGCTGACGCTAAGGCGGCTGTCGCGCAAGAGACTGAAGAAGCTCGCGTGAAGCCCGATGATCTCATTGGCCATGAGGAAGCCTATCTAGGTGGGCTACTAAAATATGTCAGCATAAAGCCGTGGTCTTCCAAGGATGGCTACGACAAACGCGATTACATTATTTGCGAATTTAATGGTCGTCTCAAAGACAAAAATCTGATGTACTTCCACAGGTCGGGGCAGGTTGATCTGTTTCACATTGAGGTTGATACTCCTTATGGGAAGATTTGGTGCCACGACAACATTGAGGCTGAGTTTCTTGCTTGAGGCGACAGGCTCAAGGTGTTGTTGACCCACCCCCGAAAAGAAGGGGCGACCTCAGCCCCGAGCAGCCTGCCTGGGAGCCACGACCGCGTTGACGCGGCCCGCATGTAGTCGCAATTGACGTCGGCCTCGCAGGCCCATCGGAGGATGGCGGGGTTGCTCGCCGTGCCCGCGGTCTCGCAGGTGCCGTGAGGCCACCGGCCTCCAGGAGGATGCAGGGGCCAGGCTCCTTGGTGAGCCAGGCGCAGGCCGCGGTCAATTTTGGATGCTGAGACGTCTGCAACTCGCGTGAGGCTCGGGCCGGCACGGCCGCGGTGGGCGCGCTCGGCGAGGGGTTCGCCGCTTTCATCAGGTCGGGATCCTCGAAACCGAAGGCAACCTTGCGCAGGCCGAACGCCTCGGGACTGGTAGGCCCCCTTCAGGCTGATGTCGCAGTCGTACTCGCCGTCGAGGATGTGGTTGTGCTCGGCGAGGCGCCAAGTCGCCAGCGCCCGCTGGATGCCCTCGGTGAGGTTGCCCATCCGGCAGATGCGAGCCCGGCACGTGTCGAGCGGGATGAGCTTGTCTTCGATGTAGCTGGCCGCGCAGTGCGTGCAGACAGTGCGCTTGCGTATGACGATGCCCGGTTTGTCCGAGCCGTAGAGGCTGTCCTCGGCGAACGAGGAGACGCTGAACATGTGGCAGACGCTCGCGGCTCGTAGGACCGAATGCCTTTTGCGCGTCGGGACTTACAGGGGGTGCCACCGATTGTGACAGTGTCTAGTCCAGTCTAGGCCGAGAGGAACAAGCGCGACAGCGCGGCGAAGGTTCCGAAGGGCGCTCCTACTCGGACTTCGCCGGGGGCATAGCCTCGGGCTGGGCTGGAGGGAGCGGCGGCGGTGGGGCCACGCGGTTGAACCCGTCGCGATCCTTGACCGTCGCCACGAACAACGGCGCCCCGCCGTAGATCTCGCGCTGGACCTGCTCGAACGTCCGGGGCTTCCCGCGCACGTAGGCGTCGCCCCGGCGCGCGACGCGCTCGCGCCACTCGGCTCTGGCCTTGCGCACACGCTCTCGGACGAAGGCCCGGTCGCGAAGGAGCGCCCCCCTCGGGTCGGTGGCGACGCCGTTCTGCACCGGCACCGTGAGCGTCATGCCGAGGAACGTGACCAGGACCTCGGCGAGGTCAGCGTCGATCCAGTCGGGCACCCGCGTCGCGACGCGGCCCTCGTGCCGTTGCCGGGGCATGTCGAACGTTTCGGCCAGCTTCGCGAGGTTCGCCCGGTACTCGCCCCCCATGGCCTGGTCCGCCCTGGAGAAGATCGGGAACTGCAGGTCGAGGTCCTCGTCGAGGAGCAGCTTGGCCTTCGGGGCCGCGTGCATGCGCGGGAACTCGAAGGCAGGCTGCCAGTACCACCACAGCTTCTTGGCCTCGGCCTTCGCCTCGTCGGTCGAGAGCAGCGCCACGAGGGCGGCATCCGGCACCGGCGGGGCGGGCGCGGGCTCGGGGGCGACAGTGGGAGTGACGGGGGCGGGCATCGGCGACGAATCGGCCTTCGGCATTTTCGGGAGCGCAGGCGGGAGCGTGCCCTCCGCGCGTGCATGCCTCAACGCGCGGCGACGCTCGGCGCGCCCCTCCCGGAAGCGCAGGACCCGGGCCCGCTCGGCCGCCGCGAGGAGGCGGATGGCCTCGTCGCTGGCCCCTGTGTCGAGGCGGACCTGCAGATCGGGAGCGTCCACCTCCGCCATGACGAAGGCCCAGAAGGCGGCGTCCGCCCCGTCCCGCTCGATCGCGTCGAGCAGGCGCTGCCCCCGGTACGAAGCCGTTTCGTAGCCGGGTGTCAGGACGGCGCCGGTGATCGCCTCGTCCAGAGCGGCGAGCCAGAGCCGGCGCCAAGCATGCAGTTCCGACGCAAGGGCGGCCTCGGGCCGGCGGCGCGATCCCGGCCGCGGCTGGGTGACCCGCCGGGACGGGATGGCCGACCCCAGCTTTATCAAGGTCGACGCCCGGAGCTGGAAGCCCGGCGCGTCGGGGTGTGCCTGCAGGAAGCTCATGCTGTCCTTGTCCAGGAGCCGAGCGGCCGATGTCCGCATTTCCGGCGGACGCAGGCGCACGGCGAACGCGACCGCGAGGTTGCGACCCCGCTCGTCCTTGACCTCCTCGGCGGTGACCGTGAAAACCGTCACGTGGTCGGCGAGGTCGGCAAGCGCAGGCTTCAGGTACCGCGCCCGGAGCGGGCCCATGCGGTGCGGCGCGGGCATGCCGAGGATCTCGGCGAGCTCGGCCACGGGGATCGTCACGACATGGGGAGCCGCGTCCGGAAGGTAGCGCACACGGTCCGTGGCGAGGCGGCCGACAAGGTGGCGGTAGAGCAACGCGCCCCCCTTCGTCTTGAGCCGGGCGAGGACGGCGAGGTCGAGGTAGCCGTAGAGCCCCGGCCGGAGCAGCGGCGGCACCCACTCCGGAAGCGAGGCGCGGAACGCATCGCCGATGCCGAGCTCCTGCCTCTCCCCGCCGAAGAGCCGCACGAGGCTGTCCGCGAGCTCGCGCGGCTGCACGAGCCGGCCGTGCCCGCTCATCGCCACGAGGGCGCCGCGGACGGGGATCGCCGGCTCGTTGACCTGCGCCGGCAGGCCGTCGGGGTGCTGCGCGATCGCGTAGCTGACGACCCACTCCCACAGCGCCACGTCCCGCGCGCCGAGGCGGGGGATGGCGCGGAGCCGGCCATCGAGGAGGTAGGCAGCCGTGCGCGGAACGGACGGGGCGATCGAAGCGAAGGCCTCCGGCGAGGCCGCGGCCGCCGCCAGGTCGCCACGCACGGCGGGGGCGAAGGGATCGCGCCGGGCCCGAGCGGTCGGGGCGGAGGTCGCGGAGGGCTTGGGCGAGGCGGGCATGTGCTGACGCTTGCAGATTTTCACCACCGGAGGGTAGCACCCGGCTTGGCAGGAACAAGCCCTTTCCCCTCTGCGGAGACGGGTTTCGGCGGGCCCGGTACGGAGGCTCAAACGGTCCCCTAATACTAATCTAAAGGACCGCTGCCCGGCGGAGGGGGTGGGGAGTCCGACCCGGACGGGGAGAGGATGGTCAGGTCAATTAGTATTGTAATCCGGAAACGCCCGTCACCGCGTCCCATCCGTAGAGAGGAATGGCATGCGGAATGGCGGCCTGAGGTGGTGCAAATCTTCACGCCGTCCCAGCCGCAGGGCGGGGGTGAGATGGTGCAGATCTTCACGCCCGAGGCGTCGCCTCCGCCCGCATGCCTGAGCCCGCCCGAGCCCGGCCCCGGGAGGGGACCGGCATGTGTTGGCGGGTGCACGGCCGGGACCGAGCCTGACGCCACGGGCGGGAGTGCAACCTCGCCCGCCTACTCGACGCCGGGCGCCCTCGTGGCTGCCCGCGTCCTCTTGGGTTTAGGGCGCCATGGCTCGTCACCGCGACATCCCCGTCATCGTCTCGCCGTCCGACCTCAGGGCGCGTGAGGTCAGCCGCGAGGTGGCAGCCGCCGTCCGCTCGGGCCGCGCCCGCTACGTCGGCCTGTCCGAGGGCGAGGCCCGGCGCCTGCTCGATGCCCGCCTCGCGACCCTGCGCCCGCGCGTGGAGGTGGAGGGCGTCGACGGCGTTCGGCTCGCCTTCGCCGCCTTCGGCCGCAGGGGCTGAGGCGACTGTGCCCAGGCCCGCCCCCGGTCCCCAGGTGGAGGGAGGGGGGGGACCCGTCACGGGTCGTTCCCCGAGGGGGGTGCAACCTTCTTGAGGTCGCGTCCGAAAGGTGGGCGCGCACACAAGTTTCGTTTGGGTACGCACCGCGTACCCGCCCCAGCATTTCAGACACGGTTTCAAGGGGATAGGTGGTACGCACCGACGACGTTCTGAGGTACGCGGCGATCGAGATCGTGGAGGTACGCACCCTCCGCGGATACGATTGGAACGCGCGTACGCACGACGAGGCGCAGGTGGCGTAGCTCGCCGCCGCGATCCGCCGCTTCGGCTTCACGAGCCCGGTCCTCGCTGACGAGCACGACGTCATCATCGCCGGCCACGGCCGGCTCCGCTGGGCAGCTCCGACCCCGGCTACGCCAACGCATCGCAGTACCCCCGTACGTCCGAGCTCAGCAGCCTGGTGCACCATTTCTACGTCTAGCGGTCGAGCCGGCTCGCGAGGGCCGCGTCGAAGGCTGCCGGAAATGCGGACGTCACGGCCTGGGTAACCAGGTCGTAGAAGGGAGCCGGGGCCGGTCGTAGTGCAGCTCGTGCACGATGACCGCCAGGACGAGGAGGCGGCCCCCCTCCTGCTTGACGAGGACCGGCGGCTGGTCGGGCCGGAAGTTGACCCACGCGGCGCCGTCGGCGAGCTGCTCGTCGACGTAGTCCCGCGGCAAGTTCCCGTAGGCATCGAGCTCGGCGTCGACGCCTGGCACGAGCGGCCCCTGCGCCGTGGTGGCGTAATCGCCCGGGCCCCGGGTGCCGCCGTCGATCTGGTACTGGAGGTACCGCGCCTGGTCCGGCTTGATCCGCACCAGGGCCGACGTCTCGCGCTCGGGGCCGACGACCGAGACGGCCGCGAACATGCCGACGCCGAACTGGGTGAACGGGGTCGGCCTGTCCAGGTAGGCGGGCATGGCGGCGGCGACGGCGAGCCGGCCGCGCTCGGCCGCGGCGTTCACGGCCTCGACGATGGCCGGCCCGATGGCCTGCTCCACGAAGGCGTCGGCCCCCTGCTCGAAGCCGCTGACGTCGAACTCGATCTTCATGCCGGGCAGCCTCGCCCCCGGCCGTGCACCCGCCAACACAGGGGCCGCCGTCGGGCGCACGTCGGCCCGAAGTGGGCGCACGTCGGCCCCACGTCGGCCCGCGAATATGAACGGCCATTCAGGATGGCGTCACATGTGACGTTCCTTGCATCGTCCGGGTGTAGGCTGCCCCCATGAGAGAGCCCGGATACGTCCCCGCACACGCCTACCTCGAAGCTGGCCCGGCGCGCGCCGGCCGGATCCGCCGGCAGGGCGCCGGCCGAATGGCCACGCGTCGAGCCCGCCTCGCCGTAGAGGGGCGGCCCGACGCGGCCACCCTCGACAAGGCGATCGTCGACGCTCTCCGCGAGGTGATCGCCGCGACGGTGCGGGACGGCGCTACGGAGGGGGGCGTCTACCCGAAGGACATCCTCGTGGGCGTCGCCGAGAAGCTGCGGGAGCGCACCCAGCGGGCGAGGAAGGCCGGTCGGAAGGCGGTCGTCTATAAGGCCGAAGCCGTGGGCGACGCGTTCTACGAGCGCGTCCTCGCACCTAAACCTGCCCCCGCCAAATCGTGAGAACGGCGATTCATTGTCTAGGAGTAACGGGGGGAGTGACGTCCCGGGGCCGATCGACTGCCCGTTCGGGTAACGGCAGGTAACGAAAGCCCAGGGATGATTTCCGAAACGCGTTGACCGGGATTCGAGCCCAGGTGCTCTATAGCGGGGTGAGATCGCCTCGCCCGGAGACGCCCCGATGACCCAGCACCACGCCGCCCGCGTTGGCTTCGAAGCCGCCGGCACCGTAGGCGCGGGGCTCGCCCTCGGGCACCTCGCGATCCAGGATGGAATGCGGGAGGTCCGCCGGATCCAGCGCGAGGAGAAGCACAGCGTGGTCGCGCTCGCGAACCGCCTCGAAGAGGCCCGCGCATCCGAGGCCGCCGCGCACCGCCGGGCTCGCACCGCGGAGGCAGAGCTCGCGTTCGCCCGCGACGAGATCCGGGAGCTTCAAGTCCTCCTCGCGCAGCAGGTCCGCCTCGTCCAGGAATTCCGGGAAATCTGCGGCGTCTGACCGTCGAGGGCTCGCCCCAAAGGAAAGGCCCGCCGGGTGACCGGCGGGCCTTCGTCGTTTCGGAGGGGTCCCGGCTCAGCCGAAGGACGGCCTCGGCGAGGGGCGCGGGCGCGGGCCACGGATCGGGATGACCTGCCCTCTCTCCTGAGGCCCCTCCGGCGGGCGGGGGCCCCGCGTCGCCATGTCCGCCGCGCCGGCGCGGTCGCGCGTCGCGTTGGCGCGCGCCTTCCGCATCATCTCCGCCATAGCCGCCGGGCTGACATCGACCTCGGCGACAGCCTTGGCGAGCCGGGCGGTCGACGACAGGACCCGGGGCAACCCCGGCACGAGGTCCTCCCGCTTCGTCGCGTTGACGTGCCGATCGAGGGCGTAGGACGGCGCGTCGACCACGGCCTGCAGCTGCGCCGGCGTCAGGCTCTCCAACCAGTGCGTGACCGGGGGCGTGAGGTCGTCGCGGTAGATGGCATGGAGCTCGCCGCCCTCGCGCTGGAGCGAGGAGGCGGCGGACTGGATCCGGATGCCCACGAGGCAGGCGTCGCGCAGCGCCGCCTGCGCCGGGTTGTTCTCGGGATCCACCATCTGCATGCGCGTCTCGTCCCGCTCGACCGCCGCGTCCGCAACGTTCTTCGCCGTAACGGGTCGCGTCGGCAGGAGGGCCCCGAGGGTCGACCCGATCGCGTTGGCGGTCACGTCGACGGCGTGCAGCGGCAGGGTCAGCGCGTGCCCGAGCCCGCGCCCGGCGGCGGACAGGCCGTCGCCGACGAAGCCGGGGACCGCCCCCTTCGCCGCGGCGCCGAAGCGGCGGGCGGCCGGCTTCACGCCGTCCCACTCGTCGCCGAGCACCGCGAAGAACAGGGCCATCACCATGCGGATGGCGGCCTCGATGAGCTCGGCCAGCTTCTGTGCCCAGGTCTTCATGTGTGTTCTCCCGTGTGTCCGATGTCGATTGAAGGTGAGGTTTTCGAAAGTCAGAAGCCGAGGGCCGCCTGTTCGGGATCGGCCCGCCGGCGCGGCGCCAGGGGCTCGCCGAAGAGCACGACGTTGGCATCGTGCGAGAGCTGCCTCCTGTGCTGGTGCAGCAAGGCCAGGGCGTGCGCGGCCTCGGCCCGGGTGAGGACCGCCCGCTCGCTCAGGATGTGCCCGGTCCACGTCGTCGCTTGCGACCACCCCCGCGCATTCCGTTCAGCGGCCCAGTCCGCGTCGAGGCCGCTGATGTAGCGGCACGCCTCCAGCGCCGACGCCCGGATCGCCTCGTCCCAGGCGAGGGCGAAGAACCTGGCGGGGGCCGGCCGGCCGAGGCGCTCCTCTGCCCGGCGCACGTTGCCCTCCGCGTTCGAGAGGCAGCGCTCGGCCGCGCGGAGCCCCCACCTCGTCCAGCTGTCCGCGGCCACGAGATCTCGGGCCTCGTCGAGGGACCGGCCCAACGCCTACGGGCGCTCGTCGAGGAGCTGGCGCAGGGCCGAACGAATCGGCGGGGCCGAAATTTCAGCCGCAGCGACGTCGCGCTCGTGTCGCTCCTGATCCTGCCGGGCCCGCTCCTCGCGCTCCGCGGCTGCCGCGGCGACCACCCGGTCGACCTCGACCTGCAGGGCGGCGACGTCGACCGTGACGCCCATGTCCCACCAGCATGCGAGCAGCTGGGGCTGGCCGTGGCCGCGGTCGGTCCAGGAGTAGCCGACGCCGACGAGCATGCCGCGGGCCAGCTTGTAGGCGTCGGTGAAGGCGGGGGTCGGCTCGTCGCAGAGCCACAGCGGCATGACGTTGCCGTAGCGGCGCTGCTCCCCGACGCAGCGCCAGGTGGCGCCGAACTCGATCGGCGGGCTCATGATGTCCTCTGAGAAACCAGGGTGGCGGGCGCTTTGGCCCGGTCAGCTGGTACGCTGACAAGCTGAGCGTCCTCCCACTGGAAGAATTCCGCAAGACCAAAATTCATGTAACGAGTTTCTCAAGGACTGTAACGCTTTTCTCAAGCTCGATCTTCGGATCATGAAGGCGCGAAAGACGCTCGCTTGCTGAGTATGTAGTGCGGAGAACCGGAAAACACGGCGATGAATGCTTGACGTAGGCTTCCGACGCGCCGACATTAGCTGCAACGCTGATACACAACGGGGCGTACGGCGAGCACGCGGAGGGCATCGTGGCGGACGAGTTGAGCGAGGAGGCGCCGGCGCGGCCGGCGGCGAGCGAGGGGGCGGTCGACGCGCTCGCGCAGTTGGAGGAGGCGATCCACACCGCCGGCAGCGCGGCGGCGTGGGCGGCCGCGGCGGGGATCTCGCCGGCCTACGTCAGCGACGTCCGTCTCCGCCGTCGCGCCCCCGGTGCGGCGGTCCTGCGCGCACTCGGGCTGGAGAAGCGCGTCAGCTACGTGCCCGCCGGGGAGGCCGGCCGGTGAGCGAGTGGTCCGACTACCAGCACGCGCTCGGCGAGGACGTAGAGCCGGAGGAGCCGACGTTCGCGGACGGGGGCATCGTTCGCCGGCACACCGCCCGGAAGGCCCTCTGGTGCGAGGGTTGCCCGATCGACCGCGGCATCATGCCGGGCGAGCGCTACGCCGTCCACATCGGCCTCGACGGGTGGGGCGACTTCTTCTGCGAGCGCTCTTGCGACGGCATGCCCGACGCCTGCCGCGCCGCCCTGCCGCCCGAGCCGGTCCGGGCCGCCCCGCGGGGGCCGTGCCTGCCGCTCGGCGACGACGAACACATTCCCTTCTGAAGGAGCTCTCCCATGGGCCGCGTCCGCGACAATTTCTTCGACAGCCTCACGCCCGACGAGGAGCGCGAGCTCTACGACCGAGACGCTGAGCGACCCGGTCCCGACGAGCCCGACCCGCGGCTCGACGCCGAGCCCGAGCTCCCCTTCCCGCCGCTGCCGTCCTGCGCGCCGGAGGACCTCTCCATCCTCGACGACTGCCCCTTCTAGGAGCGCGCTGTGACGCAGGAAGATCACGACGCCATCGAGCGCGAGCGCATGGAGCGGATCGAGGAATACACCCGCGAGGTCGGCCTCGACCTGACGAAGCCCGTAGGGGAGGAGTAGACATGCCCTGGACCCGCCGCCGCATCGAGCCGCTGCGCCCGCCCGTCGGGCCGAACGGATACACGTACAACCCCAACCTCGTCGTCCAGACGAGCCGGGTCGCCGACGCCCGCGACTTCGCCACCGACCCGATCTGGCAGGTCGCCTCCCTCACGAAGGAGGGCCGGGCTGCCGTCCTCCGCCCCGCCGGCGGCATCTGCGGACCCGCCTTGCTCCGGGGGTGGCGGGTCCGGAAGCTTGGCGCCGCGGAGCACTGCGCCCTCGTGCTCCGTGTCGACCACTTCCTGAACGGGGGGCTCGTCTCCGTGTCGCCGGAGTGGGTTGCTATGGAATACAATGACAGGATGTTGGTCGTGACGCCGGAGCTCGTCGTGGGCGTCAGGGGCGCCTACGAAGACGTGGCCTTCGGAGCCCTCGGCGACATCTTCGTCGGGACGCATCCGCGCAAGCGCAGGCGGATCCGCCACCGGGGCCGGGCCGACGACCTCGAAGCGCTCGCCGGCCTCGCCCCCGGCTAGGTCTCGTCGGCGCGCTCGCACAGGACGGAGCCGTACGTCGCCCCATCCGGCAGGTCCCCGAGCCGGGCTGGCCTATACCGGGGCCGCATGCAGCACGAGAAGTAGGCGAGCGTGATCGGCGGCCTGGGGTCTCCCGGCCGCCGCACCGCGTTCGCCTCCGCGACCCGGCGCTCGGCCTCGGCGCGGTCGATCGCGAGGTTGAGCCGACCGCAGGTCAGGCACGTGACGGCGCCCGGCGGGGGCTCGCTGAAAGTGTAGCCGCCCCTCATTTCAGGCGGCCTCGGCCAGGGCGGCCGCCGCGGCGGGACCGGCCTCGCGCCGGGCGACGTCGGCGAGGAGCTCTTGGATCTCGGGCACGGTCACCGGCCGGAAGGCCCATGCGTCGACGCCAACGTCGCAGGACCGGGAGGTCGGAGGGATCGAGCCGTGGCTGTGCCCGAAGAGGTGGATCCGGCCGCGGTGGGCGTCCGGCCACGTCACGTGCGCGTAGTGGCTCAGCCAGAGGTCGACGGGCGCCGGCATGCCCCGGTCCTGCACGAACAGGCGCATCACGTCGTGGATCCCGCCCTCCCACGGTAGGCGCTCCCCCCGGACCTCGTGGTTCCCGCGGATCAGCGTCTTGTGCCCGGCGAGGCGATCGAACACGGACCGGGCGTACTGCAGCGAGCAGCCGTACGCGAAATCGCCGAGGTGGAAGACGCGATCGCCGGGGCGCACGCAGTTGTTCCACATGCTGACGAGGTGCTCGTCGTGCTCCTCGATCGAGGCGAACGGGCGGGGCCGGGCCATCCGATCGCTGAGCATGCCGGCATGCCCCACGTGCGTGTCTGAAACTAGGTAGGTCGTCACGGGCAGGACCCTCGAACGGAACGCGGCGGCCGTCCGGATATCCGGCGGCGGATTGCTGGCTCAGGCCGGCAAGCGTTTCGAGGGGGCGTGCGTCATGCAGGGCAGCCTCGCCGATCGGCCGCCCCGGCGCAAGGCCGACCTGTCGGCAGGGTTGCCGGATCCCTGGCCGCGGGGCCCGAGCCCAGGCGCGGCGGGCCATGTTCCGTTTACCCTTCGTTCTTCTTCCCGCTTGCGGCCGGGGCCCCGGTGCGGGATCATCCTCGCATGCCCGAATACCAGCTCATTGTCTCCGAGTGGGACCCCTCCGAAGGGGCGTGGTTTCGCACCAAGCACGCGGACTTCGATACGCTCATGCCGCTCGAAGACGCGGTGTGGTGCCCCGAGGTTCGGGATGGGCTGGGTTTCCCGATTTTCTCCACCGCGCAGTTGCGTGCCGCCACGAAGGCGCGGGGCCCGAAACGTCTCCGCTCGATGAGGCCCGGTCACGGCCTGCTCGTGACACGACGCGAACTCAGCGAATGGAGAGAACGATGCCTCGACCACGGAAGCCCGCCCGCCTCAAGCTCGACCTCGACCGTGGGGTCTGGGCGATCCACGACGGCGACTTCAAGCGACGCACAGCGCACGGCCCTGGCGATCGCGCAGCGGCTGAAGCGGAGCTCGCGCTCTACGTAATCGAGCGCGATCGGCGCCTGGAGGAGGAGGCCCGCGTCGTCCCTGAGGACGACGACCCGACGAACCAGGATCCGCGCCTCGTCAGCATCGCGACCGCGCTCGCCTTCTACGGGCAGGCCAAGGAGGAGACGTCGAACGCGAGCCTGATCGGGCATCACATCACCAACTTGCTCCGGCACTGGGGCGGGAAGAACCTGTCGCAGGTGAAGGCGGCGTCCTGCCGGGCCTACGTCGAAGCCCGCTGCCGGGAGCGCTGGAAGCCGCCGGGATCGACTGGGCCCGGCAAGCCGATCAAGCCGGCGACTGCCGGGCGCGAGCTCCAGACCCTCGGCGCGGCGATCGGGCACTGGCACAAGGAATTCACCCTCCACGCCAAGCCGGTCGTGTCGCTGCCGGCGAAGGCCAAGCCGCACGTCGACTGGCTGACCGAGGTGGAGTACGCGCGCCTCCTGAAGGTGACGCAGGGTTGGCGCTGGGTCTCCTCGGACCTTGCGACGCAGGAGCCCAACTGGGAGCGCGCGCCGGACACGCCGTTCGTCGCCGCCTGGAAGGAGCGGGCCGGGGCGGACTACGTCCACGACGATCACCTGGAGCGCGCCTGCGAGATCGGGTTCTACTCGGGCACGCGGTCCGGCGCGATGCTGGGCCTGCGTTGGAAGCGGGACCGGATCGACGGCTGGATCGACTTCAACGGGGTGACTCTGTTCAGGGCCGGCCCGGAAGCGCCGCCGACCCGCAAGCGCCAGCCCCCGTGCCGGATCCACGACCGGCTTCTGCCCCGGCTCCTGGAATGGCGGAAGGCCGACATGGCCCTGAACCTGCACGACGCGGAGGGGAAGCCGATGCCGGTGACGCACGTGATCCACGAGCGCGGCGTCCCGCTCGGCCGGATCGACGGTGCCTTCGGCCGGGCGGCCCGGCTCGCCGGGCTGGATCGCCGCGAGATCGACGGATCCTGGCGGGTCGGGAACGAGAACCCGGCCGACGACCTCGGCATGCCCTCGCCGCACATCCTGCGCCACACCCGGGCGACGCTGATGCTCAGGGCCGGCGTGCCCCCGCACGAGGTCGGCGAGTACCTGGGAATGACCGTGAAGATGGTGCTGGAGGTGTACGGCCACACGCACGCGGAGTACCAGAAGCGGGCCGCGGCGGCGTAGCGGGACGTTTCCGACCCCAGGTCGGAAACCCCTGTTTCACGGGGCGCGATGGGATCGAACGGCGTTGTACGGGATCGCACGGCAAGCGACTGAGCCGCCTCGGGAAACCGGCGGTTTCAGAGGGGGAGGGCGGGTCGTCGTGAGTACGTTGACATGGTAGGGGTCACAGGTTCGATCCCTGTCGCGCCCACCACTCACCCCAGTGATGTCAACGACCGAATGGTCGGCATTGGGGTAGGCTTGCAGAAAAGTTAGTGAGAGCATTGGTCCTACCGATGCGGCAGGCCAACATTTATCTGCGCGTGGCCCGATTGCAGTGGCGATTGATTGACTTCAATGCCGCTCGGTGACGTTCATGACGCTCCGCGATAAGCGTCTAAAGTTCGAACCTCAAGAACTTCCGCTACAGCTATTGAGAGACGCAGGGCGAAAGCATTTCGCATGATGATCGGATAAAAATCTTGTACAAAATGTAACACGGTATTAAATTATAATATATAGGTCGATATTGTATTAGGGCTTGCTTTCCTTTGGTCAGATTCGGCTGATGTTTCTGCGCACTTGATGCGATGCAGCTAAAATCGCGTCAGCGTTCTATAGATCCCAATCGATTGATTCCGTGCGGCGCAAGGAAAAGCGCAGCTGCCCCTCGACGAAAATTGCAAAGTGCGAGTGGCGCAACACAACTCAGGCTCCCGATTGCAGGAAAAACGCAACAGCCTCATTCAAGGCTTCTGGCAGCGCAGCCATATGTGTTCTTCTCGGGATGAGTCGAAAATCAGCCGAAAATCCATGATCCCGTTTCAGTCGGGAGGTCAGATCACGCGCCTGCTGAGGGATCTGTGCCGAGTCTAATCCAGTCCGAATGTTCTCTCGATCTATCTGCTGCGTGTAGAAAGGCGCAGGTTCCTCCTCATAAGCTCCCGCCAGGAGGAGAACCCGCTGTCTACGATGAGGTCGGTCCTTCGGAACTGCGAAGCTTGCGAGAAGCACGCGATCTTCCCAGTAAATGGATGGGCTCGCAGCGATCCAGTGCGAGAAGGCCGATGGCGCCTGTGCGAGGGCGTAGAGGGTGAAGAGTCCGCCGAAGGAATGGCCGAACAGGGCCTGTCGCGCTTGATCGATCCGGCAGCGGTGTTCGATGGTCGGCTTCAACGTGCCGGTGATGAAACGTAGAAATTCGGCGGCACCCCCTGTCCGGACAGGAGGCGCACCGGGCTGATGCGATGGATAGGTGCGACCTGGGGGCGGCGTGTAGTCCCAACAGCGGCGGACCACATCGTACGCATCCGTCGTGGGGTAGCCGATTCCGACGACGACAAACCGAGACGTAATCCCCGTCGCCTCCGG
This sequence comes from Methylorubrum suomiense, assembly GCF_022179765.1. Classification (GTDB taxonomy): domain Bacteria; phylum Pseudomonadota; class Alphaproteobacteria; order Rhizobiales; family Beijerinckiaceae; genus Methylobacterium; species Methylobacterium suomiense. Next base: position 102,402 of record NZ_BPRE01000004.1, read on the forward strand.
ATATGAGGCCTGCACCCGTTCGATATCGATGGCGGTTGCCGTGACCGCATTGCCATCGAGCAGGTACAGGACGGGCCAACCCGCTGCCGGCGCATCACCGGGCGGGACGTAGAGCGTGATCCGCCACGGCAGTCGCCCGTCCCGCCCGCCCAGATCGAAGCGGATTGCGCCAGGGATCTGAGCTGGCACATCCTGCTCAATCGGGGCTGCGATGGATCGGCGGGCGTTCACCAGGCCAGCCGCGAAGATGAGGCCTATCGTGGCGCGCCGGGAGATGTGATCGCCCATCTGCGTCACTCCCCCGATCCTGGTTTCCGCACAGTAGAATTGCCTCACCACCGGTAGATCAGACTACCAATGACCGTTGCGGGTGCCCCACGAAAACAAAACGCTGCTTGGCAACTCACAAATCTGCGGTCAAAAACGTTCGAAGCATTGATTTGTGCTTTGACTCCGCGAAAACGCGGATTGAGCGCGGATAGGTCATAGGAAATCATTGCGTCGAACAGCGACACTGTCTCGTTTCTCACCGTATTTTCATCGTCGGCAAAGCTCGCCCCAATATACCGGAAGCCGCCCCCAACCTGTAGTCCTGCCAGGGCAGACGAAAGAGGGAATTGATATGTGGCAAACGCCCTAAAGCTATTGCCAGGGACACCAGAGAGCGCATTGCCATCAATCGGAGCATTGGTGCTTGATGACGTTTGTTGGAGGAAGCGAAAATCAAGATGCGTGTAAGCGAGTGTCAGGTTCGTGCCTGGCCCGAAATTGGCCGCAAGTTCTGCCTCGAACCCTCTCGATTGTACCGCACCGGTTGCGATCTGAAATGCGATGTTCGTCGGGTCCGTGCGCACTAGGGAAGATTGTACGATATCGAAGCCCGCGAAGGCCGCCGTGATGTTCGTTCCGGGTACGGCATATTTGACGCCCGCTTCGATTTGATCGCCCGTTGCGGGTTTAAATGACCGCAATTGCGCGTCGACGCCGGTTTGTGGCGTAAAGGTCGTCGCGTAACTGGCATAGGGAACGAACCCGGGTGCCAGAACATAGTTCAGGCCGACACGACCGGTGAAGGCATGGTCGTTTCGGGTGCGTGCGACGTCGGGAACGCCTCCATTGATGGCCTGAGTGGTCTGCTGAACGAAATCCTGCCGGCCCGTCAGCGTGAGAATGAAACGATCCCATCGAGCCTGCTCTTGCAGATAAACACCGATCTGATCTTGATTTTGACGGTTTCCATTGGTGAGGGCAGGATTTGGAATAAACGTGCGATAGCGGAAATTAGCAAAGTCGCGAACGCCGGACAAATCCAGCGGCGGTACGTTATATCCGAGGCCAAACTGGCGTTGATAATCATAGTGTAGATAGTCAATTCCTCCGAGCAATGTGTGGTTGATCGGGCCGGTTTGCGCGCGATGTTCGATTTGGTTGTCTAAGGCAACGTATTTCAGTTTATCGACAGCCAGCGCGGCATATCGATTTGCTGAAAAGCTCGTGATGCTTATAATGGATGTGTAGCCATACTCGCTGTCAATATCTTCATAACGGAAGTTTTGCCTAACGATCGTGTCAGGGGAAAAGCGATGCTCTAAAGAATAGCCGATGCGATACTGGCGCTGTAAATATTTATTAAATCCGGAGTCTCCTTCGTAGAGATGGGACGCCACGAATTTCGGAAAATTATAGAAGGAAGACGTGGCCGGCAGTCTTGAGTCTTGAAATTCCGTCAACAAAGTAAAGGTCGTATCAGCTGACGGCTTCCACGTCAGTGAAGGTGCGATGCTGACGCGATCATCGGTTCCGCCGGGGAAGAAATTACCCGATCGGCGAACGATACCCGTGACCCGGTATGCGAAAGCGTTGTCAGAGCCTTCCACCGGGCCGCCGAAATCGAAGCTACCCTGATAGCGATCATAGTTTCCGGCTTGAAAAATCGCTTCACCAAAGCGCGTGAACAGCGGACGCTTCGAGGTTGCATCGACGATACCTCCGGGCGAGCCGAGGCCGTAGAGGCCAGCCGATGGACCTCTCAGTATGGCGACGGCATCAGCGCCGTAGGATTCGATATGCGGCACGGCGATACCGACGGCGACCCGACGTAGGCCATCGCGGTAGACGCTGTCGAAGGTTCCAAGAAATCCCCGGACATAGAAAGAGTCGAATCCCGGATTAAAACCGAACGTGTCTGTCGATGCCCCTGGAGCGTAGGTGATCGCCTCGTTCAGCGTTTGAACGGCGCGATCATTGAGTTGCTCACGCCCGATGACCGTCACGGATTGAGGTGTTTCAATCAGCGCGGTGTTGGTCTTCGTGGCGGCCGGGCTGACCTTAGTCGTATAGCCGACGATTCCGCTCGGTCCGCCACCGCCGCCGCTGGTCGCTGATCCGTCCTGGCCTGAGGCGGTCTCGGCCTTCGGTACGCCCTCGACCAAGAGTTCTTCGAGCGTGACAGCATTCGTGGGCTCGGCACCGAGCTGCACATATCGCGGATTGACGAGGGTGATCGTCGTTGGGCCGGCGGTTCGGTAGGTCAGACCCGTACCGTCGAGGAGCTTGGCCAGGGCCTCGAGCGGCAAAAATTCCCCGCTCACGCCGCTGGTCCAGAGGTTCTCCGTCAGCGTCGTCTGATAGGCGAGTTTGAGGCGCAACTGCTTTGCAAGGGCAGTCAGCGCCGGCTCGAGCGGACCGGACGGTATCGAAACGGGAAGGCGCAAGGTGCCGGCACCGGCTGCCGGAGGGATCGACGTCGCCGAAACCGGTACGATGTTGATCTTGCCGGTCATAGGAACGGTCAGGCGGTCCTCGACACGATCTTCGGCCGCCGCCGCGCAGCTCAACGCCGACAACGACGCGCTTGCCAGGGCTGCGAACCGCAGCCTCTTGCCCAAACCTGTCTGCTCCCGCACGCCCATCATTCGCCCCGGCCTCGTCACGTAAAGGGGCGAAGGCGAATCGCGCTCACTCGTCCCTGCGATGGTAGACCGGCGACCGAGAAATCTCCTGACGTCCGAAATGCAGATTCTCTCGAGTCAAGGCGGTGTGTCAGGTTGCAGGCCGTACGAGCACCAGCAGGGGCGTCACGCGGGTGATCTGCACGCCCATCGTGGCCGCCAGCACGTCGAGCGCCTCGTCGGTATCGCGCGGGTCGAGCGTGCCGCTGAAGCGCTTGGCCGCGACGGATGGGCCGAGGATGACGATGCGCCCCCGTCGATAGCGCTCAAGCTCGGCGAGGACCTTGGAGAGGGGCTGTCCCGAGAAGAGCAGCGTACCGTCCCGCCAAGCCATGGTTTGCGCGACGTCGCTCCGCTCCGCCTCCGGTCGACCCGCAGCATCCTGGGTTGCGATCTCACCAGCCTGGAGGGTCGCTTGGCCGATATCCGTGGTTACTTCTACCTTCCCTTCGGCAACGCCGACCGGGCTCGCGGCTCCATCGACACGGACGAAGAAGCGGGTGCCGACCGCGCGGGCGCTGATGCCGCCGCCGCGCACGACGAACGGTCGTTGCGGATCCGGGACCACATCGAATGCGGCCTCGCCGCGTAAAAGCGTGACCCCGCGTTCGCCGCTGGTGAAGTTCAGTGCCAAGGCCGTATCGGTGTTGAGATCAACCCGGCTTCCATCCACCAAAATCTCGGTCCTGATCCCTCCCACCTCGGTCCAAGCATCGGCCCGGAGCCGATCGAAGAGACCGATGTGCCGGCCCGACAGGCCGACCAAGCCGAGAGCCACGGCAAAGGCGACGATCTTCGGCAGTGCGCTCCCGCGTCGACGGGGATCGGGAACCTGCCCCATGGTCCTGCGCCACCCATCCATCTCGGCATAGGCTTCGGCATGCGCAGGATCGGCAGAGAGCCACGCCTCGAAGGTCTTTCGGTCGGAAGCTGTCGTGTCGGGTGAGGAGAGGCGGACGACCCAGAAAGCGGCCTGCTCGTAGACCGGATCATCGTCGGGGTCGTTCGATGCGTCGGGAGGCGGGGATTCGGTCATGACGCTCTGCGGACAGCCGGACACGCTCCGAAAGGGCATCGCGCTCCGCCATCTCCTAAGACCGGCGATCTGGCAAATTCCTGATAGGGCGATCTAAAAAAAATCGCGGCAGGTCCGTCGCGTATGCAGGAGCGCCTTCATCAGGTGCTTCTCGACCATGTTTTTGCTGATGCCGAGACGGCCCGCGATCTCGCCATTGCTCAACCCGTCGAAAGCGCTGAGGAGAAACGCTTCTCGGCAGCGGGGCGGCAGCGCATCGATGGCGGCGGCAACCAGGCGGAGTTGCTGGCGGGCGATCACCTGCTGCTGAATGCGGACCCGCTCATCTGTGATGTCGTCGAGGGAAACCTCCGAGGCGGATCGAAATAGCTGTGCCTCGAAGCGGCGGCGCTTGCCGAGCGTATTGGCGACATTGCGCGCGACGAAGAACAGAAAGACGCGTGGTTGCTCAATCTCGGTTTGGCTGAGCGCTCTCACCATGCGCAGGTAGGTTTCCTGGCGAGCATCGGCGGCGTCGTCCGGATTGCGAAGCAGTCGCTGCAAGAAGCGTTGAAGAGCGGCACCCTCGCGCCGATGCAACGCCTCGACCGAAACTGCCCCCATGACTCCCGCTCCAACCGACCTGGATCATCGCATCACCGATCGATCTCTTCGGAGTCGAGCAAACGCGCCTCCGTTTGATTATGCAAGCATCTCTAAATTTTTAAATTAGTTTAGATAAGATATATTTGTACAACTAAGTCCTTAATATTACAAATAAATCACGGTTCCATTCAATCTTCCCAAAATATGCAAGCTGCGTGATCCATCCAAAGCAACGACGATGTTGTAAACATGTGACACCCCGTCCGTCTCCGCGAGATCATCAGCGCGATCGCGTAGTAAATCCGTATGTCTATAATAAATTGCAATTTATCTCGGCGATTATGTATATCTAATGCATATCATGATCGCAAAATTCAGTTATTGTATTAATTTGCACAGCGTTGTTCGTCGCGCGTATCAGGAAGCACGCTTCGAAATGAGATGGGCGTCAGCCGTCTCGGAGAGCGAGCCTCGTTCGAAACGCAGGCCGAATACGCGGTCGAGGTCTGACGCGACGGCGACCGTGGTGGCGGCGTCGTCGAGGACGATGGCGCCGCGATCGAGCAGGAGAAGCCGGTCGCAGTCGAGCGCCGCCCGCTCGATATCGTGCAGGATGACGACGACGATGTTGTGCCGGGCATAGGCGCGCATGCGGCGCATCAGGTCGAAACGGTGCCCGATATCGAGGCTGGCTCCGGGCTCGTCCGCGAGCAGGATCACGGGCTCGGCGATCAGCGTAGCGGCGAGAAGCGCCCGGGCCCGCTCGCCGCCGGAGACTTGCGACCAGCGGCGCTCCGCGAGGTCAGAGAGTTCGTGATCCCGCAGCATCTCAGGAATGCAGAGAGCCGCCCCCGGCCTGCGGCTTGCCCCCAGTTCGACGATCTCGCGGATCGTGTAGTCCCAGGTCGGCTGGAAGCTCTGCGGCAGGTAGCCGATCCGGCGGCCGCGCTCTCGGATCGGAAGGTCGGTCAAGGGGACGCCGTCGAGCGTCACGACGCCCTGATCCGGACGCCGAAATCCGGCCAGGCAGCGCAGCAAGGTGGATTTGCCGGCGCCGTTCGGGCCGATCAGTCCGACGAGGGCACCGGGTTCGAGATCGACCGAGACGGCTTCGAGCAGCCGGCGCGAACCGGCGGTCACGACCAAGTTTTCGGCGCGCAGGCGGCTCATGTCCGGATCCGCCGACGGAGCAGCAGGAGAAAGAAGGGGCCGCCCGCCGCCGCCGTGACAAGGCCGAGCGGGATTTCGGCCGGTGGGAGCGCGGCGCGGGCGAGGCCGTCGCAGACCATCACGAGGATGGCGCCGAGCGCGGCCGAGACCGGCAACAGGCCGCGATGCCGGGGTCCGATCCACCATCGTGCGATGTGCGGCGCCGTCAGCCCGACGAAGGCGACGAGGCCGCCATAAGCCACGGCCAGGGCGACGATCGCCGACCCGATCAGGATCGCCCGCGCGACGAAGCGATCGGTGTCGAGCCCGAATGCCTCAGCCTGTCCATCGCCGAGGCCGAGGAGATCGAGGCCGTGCGCGAGGGTCATGCTCAGAGCGGCGGCGAGGCCGGACAGGCCGGCGAGCCATGCCAGCCCGGACCAGGTCGGGGTCTGGATACCGCCCAATGTCCAGCTGAGGACGACCTGCAGGCTCACGCTCTCGTCCGAGAGGGCCAGCATCAGAAACGAGCGGACGGCGCCGAGCATGGCCGCGACGGCCACGCCGGCCAGGAGCAGGCCCGCCGCATCGCGGGCCCCCGCGCAAATGGCGACGGCGAGGACGAGCAGCGTCGCGCCCCAAGCCCCGGCGAAGGACAATCCCCCCAGGATCAGGGAGGACGGCAGACCGAGGGGGACGAGCAGGGCCACCGTCGCGCCGATCGCCGCGCCGCCGGCGGAGCCCAGCAGGTAGGGTTCGGCGAGCGGGTTTCGGAACACGCCCTGATAGATGGCGCCGCCGAGCCCCAGCAGGGCGCCGACGATCCCGGCGGCGAGCACCCGGGGCAGCCGCCATTCGAGCAGCAGGCGGGTGCTCAGATCGGCTCCGCCCTCCCATGCCCGCGCCAGCCGGGCAGGGCCGGCCCAATCGTGGCCCGCACTGACGCCGAAGACGAGGGCGAGAAGCAGAAGCGGCAGGAGGCGCGTCGCGGCGCGCAGGGCGGGGTTCACGGCCTATCCGATCGGTGTGGGTGCAGAAGATCGGCCAAGCGCTCGATGCCATCGACCGTACGTGGACCGGGGATCAGAAACTCACCCCGTGGGAGATGATGGGCGCGACCGTCGCGGACCGCGCGCATCTCCCGGAAGCCGGGCCGATTCGCGAGCGCATCGAGTTCGGTCGCGGTACCGGCGAGGAGGAGGATGTCGGGATCGGAGGCCAGCAGGGCCTCCGGCGAGACCTGGGCCAGGCCGCCGCGGCCGGTGAGTGCGAGGCAGCCGCCGGCCAAGCGCACGGCGTCCGCGGTGTAGCTGTTCGCCCGTGCCACGAGGACGAGTCCGTTGCCGAGCATTCCCGTCACGAGCACCGCACGCGGGCACGGTCGGTGCGCGACTCTCTCGGTCACCCGAGCGAGACGCGCCGTCAGCGCTTCGGCGAGCCTTGCCCCACGTTCCGGCTCGCCCGAAGCCGCGCCGACCAAGCGAACATTGCCGATCACTTCGGCGAGGCTCTGACTGGTCAGAACGAGAATCGGCACCCCGAGCCGTTCCATCGGGGCGACGAGCTGATGCGCCGCCTGCCGGGCGGGCGTGACCAGCACGAGGTCGGGCTGCTGAGACATCACCGCATCTACGGAGAAACCGAGGCGTCCCCCCACGATCGGCTTACCGATCACCTCCGGCGGCTCACGCGTGTAGGCATCGATGCCGACGATGCGCTCGGAAAGCCCGAGCGCCGCGACGAGTTCGGTGTTCGAGGAGAAGATCGTCACAATGCGCCGGGGCGGCGCCGGTAGGACCACCGTCCGACCGAGGGCATCGGTCAGACGGATCGGGTCCGCGCAAGCGGGATGCGCCGCGACCAACAGGGTCGCGAGCCCGAGGATCGCGGCGCGCATTCAGAAGCGGGCCTGCAGGCCGATCTGCACGTCCCGGCCCGGCGCCGAGGTGCCGCCGCCGCCATTGTAGAAGCGCAGGTCGGCCAGGGTCGGTTGCTGCCCGGCAATGGCGATGAAGAGCGGGTGGTAATTCACATCGAAGAGATTGCGGACCTGCGCGAACAGCTTCACCCCCGGCATCAGATCGACCTCGCCGCGGAGGTTCACGAGGACAAACGGATCCTTGCGCCAGATGTATTCGCGGTACGGCTCGGCCGCCGGCACGCGCAGGTTCTCCTCGGTGTTGTACCAGACCGGACCGTTGAGCACGCCCTGCACTTGGATCGTCCATGGATAGGGAATGTCGACTTGGCCGAAGCGGGTGCCGAGGGCGAGCTGATACTGGTAGACGCGCTCCACGCGATGCGTGTTGGCCGTCGCCACCTTCAGTGTGCCCTCATCTTTCATGTCGAAATTGAAATTGCCGTTGACGGACGCGCGCCAACGCCAGGTGCCCGCCTTCCCGCCGAACATCCGGACCATGTCCGTGTCGTACTGGACCTCGATGCCGCGGATCACGACGTCACCCGAATTGTTGACGTAGTCGGAGGTGTTGCTGTTCGCGCCCCGGGAACGGGTGATGATCCGGTCCGAGATGATGTTCTGGAACAGGGCGACGTCGACGCGTGAGACCGCGTTCGTCAGCGTCGTTCCGATCTCGATCTGCTCGCTCGTTTCGGGGCGAATGTTCGGGTTGCCGAAGATGCGGCCGCCTCCCAGGGTGTTGTAATCGGCGGCGATTTCCGTCGCGGTCGGAGCCCGGAAGCCCGAGGAGGCCCCGATGCGGAAGGCGGCCCAATCGGACGCCTTGAAGGTCGCGCCGGCCGAATAGGTGGTCGCCTCGTAGGGACGCGAGCCGGTGATCTGGCCGGTGAGATACGGCGTCGTGTCGAAGCTCGTGGTGCCGTAGGTCTGGCGCACGCCCGCGCGCAAGGTCACCCGGTCGTCGAACAGGCGCTGGGTGTCCTCGACATAGAGCCCGTGAAACTGATCGGTCTGATTGTTGTCCTGGGGCGAGACCTGGGCGAGCGTGTTGCCCGGAACGCCCTGGCGGAAGCGATCGGAACGCAGGCGGCTCGTTTCCCAATCCCAGCCGAGCAGCAGATCGTTGCCGGCGAACAGGCTGACGCGTGGCTGGAGACGCGTGCCGAGGATGTCGAGGTTGCGCGTGTTGAAATCCGCGCGGGTCCCCCGCACCGGCTGCCCCGAACTGCCCCGCTGGACCGGCGAAGCCCATTTGAACCGATCTTTGTCGGTGACGCTGTAGAACTGGGCGAACAGGCTCGCGCGCCCGTCATCAGTCCGGCCGGTATAGCTTGCATCGAACGAGCCGTTGATGCGGTTGTCCCGGCTGTAGAGATTGCCGCCGGAACCGCGGAAGCCGGCATCGTAGATGCCATCCGTCCTGAGCGAGAAGTCGAGCCGCTGATTCGGATCGATCTGGAAACCGAGCGCCCCGGTGATGCCCATCCGGTTCCATTGGGTGTTGGCCATGCGGTCGCCCGAGCCCGCGACGTAATCGTCGCGTCGTCCCCCCGAGATCCCGAGATAATAGTCGAACGGTCCGACGACCCCGCCGGTCTGGGCGCGCCCCTGCGCCAAGCCCCAGATGCCGCCGATGCCCTCGACCAGGGTGCCCGGCGCGCTCCGCCCCGTCTTGAGAATGATGTTGATGACGCCGCCGATGTTCTGGCTGCCATAGATTACCGAGGAGGGCCCGCGCACGATCTCGATGCGCTCGACATCGGCGACCGAAAGCTTGGACAGATTCGCGGTGCCGGCGCGGCGCCCGTTCATCAGCACCAGAACTTGGCTGCGGAAATCCTTGCCCTGTCCATCGGTGGCACCGCCGCGAATGTTGATCGAGGTCTGGCCCGGCGTCCATTCCGAGAAGAAGCCGACGGCGTTCTCGGCCAGAAGATCGGTGACCGACCGCGCCGTCGAGTTCTCGATCATCGTGCGATCGATGACCTGAACGGTGCCGGCGATCTCGGAGCGCGGCTCCGGGCGCCCGGTGGCGGTGACCACGAGTTCGTCGAGGCTGATCGCGGGATTCTCCTGGGCATAGGCCGATGACGGCAGCACGCAGCCGCTGGTCAGCGCGAGCGCGAGGAGACGAAGACGGCACGACATTACGAAGCTTTCCTCCAGACGAGCAGGGCAGAGGTGCGGGGAACGGAGAGGCGATGGCCGCCGGGCACGGGTTCGGCCTGGGCGGCGAGATGCGCGCGGAGATCGCTGCGGCGGGCATCGCCCGATGCCCAGCCGAGACGATCGGCGAGGAAGGCGGCGGTCCGTTCCGGATCGGGTACGACGGCGCTGAAGGTCCAATTCGCTTGCGCGACGATGGCCGGCTGATCCTGCGCCGTCAGGCTGCGACGAACCAGATCGACGCCCGGCGTCTCGTCCTCTCCGTGCCAAGCGCGAGGAAGGCAGCCCGCGAGGCAGAGGCCGCGCGGACCGTGCTGGGCCGGAACCACCCAGACGATGCTGCCGCGTGACCAGACGCGGCACTGACGGAGAAAGGCTTGGGCCTCCGTGAGGGGGGCCGCGATATTGGCGGCCAGCACCGTGTCGGCGCATCCCGGTGGCAGATCGGCCTGTTGCCAGCCGAGCGGCAAAACGTACGGCGGCGGGATGAGGCTATGCAGGCGCCGTTGCATCCCCGCCGCCGGCTCGATTGCGGTCCAGGTGGCCTGCGGATCGCGCACGGCCCGACCGAGTTGCCCACCCCCGGCCCCGATATCGAGCAGGTCGCCGATCTGCGGCACCGCCGCGCGCAGACGCGGAGCGACGCGACCGACGTAATCGGAGGTGTCGATGCCCGCCGCGTAGAGTTCAAGGGGATCGACCGCCCTCGTCTCCGGCGGTGCAACGCCGAAAAATCCGGCATCATCGCCCATCAGTTTCATCGGTCCTTCCCCAAACCTTGTCGGGGGACCGATGGGCGCAGGACGGCGTCGCTCTGCCGCGACGCGCGTTCATGCGGCCCGTTGGGACACCCCGCCCACGAGACTTCGTATGGTCAGGGCAGGTCTCCTGGCTCACGGGTCACAGCCAACCGTCTGGCCTTCCCGGTGATCGCTCACCAGTGACGCAGATCGACGGATGGCTCGCCGCTCACAGTTGCGGGGGCAGCTTCGGTTTCGGCGCAGGCGCCTCACCGAATTCCCTCTTAGCTCGCCAGACATGCCGGCAAGAACCTTGACCGTGCTCAGGAGCCAGACGGTGCGAGGCTTGTCAACTGTTGGAGACCTGCTTCTGGAAAATAGCTAAAGATTTTAGTTTCAGTTAGCGCCGAACTTATATCTCATTTATTATGGTATTCGTCAAATCATGGTGGGATATCTCGCATTTGATCGATAGACACTTGGCGGATAGCGGTCAGGATCCGGGTAACTCTATAAATATGGTCAGGAAACAACGCTGCTAAGCCTGCGGCTGAGGCTCCCTTCAGAGATCGAGGGCGCGCTAAAAAATTGAAGTTCGCTGATAGTTATATGTAACAATATAACATTTCACAAATGTCAAGCGCGATAGGCGTGTGGTCTCATTTTCGTTTTTATGAGGACAACACGCCGTGACGCTGCAACAATTTAGGGAGCTCGCAGGATTACAGGATAGCTGATTGGAGTGCGTTCCCAATGAAGGCGGCGCTTAACAAGCAAAGATCCGATGAGCATTTTGTTACTATATTGAAGCGAGGTAACAAATACGAAATCAAAAGTATGCCGCTTGTTGAGGCTAGAGGGTGGTGTGCAACGACTTGGGGCCTGTCGGTGGCGGTGTTCTGTGCTGAATAGCTCGCGCACTGTCCTTATTGCCCAGCGTAAATTCGATATATGCGCAGGCAGCCAAGGCCGCGACCGCAGCCAGACGGGCCAGGGAGTGATATCCGATGGCCAGGCGAACGTACGCCGACTCCAACAAGGCCCTCCACATGGTCGTCGGTCACGGCTTTCGCCTCGAAGACGATGGCAGAGGATAGGGACAGGCCCGGAGTTCAGGCATCCAACGTCGAACAGGCGAGGGGAGGGCGCGTCGCCCCTTGCCTCAGGCCCGTCCCGCCGCTACTCGTGACAGAGGTATCTGTCGCCGCTTCTCTAGCCCAATCCTTGGCCGATGATTGGCGCACGCGATAAGGTGCTGACAGATATGACAATGGGCCTGTAGCTCAATGGTTAGAGCCGACCGCTCATAACGGTCTGGTTGCAGGTTCGAGTCCTGCCGGGCCCACCATATTTATTGAGATAGGCTGCAACAAGAAGCGCTTGAGCAAGCTCAGCCTAATCAATCAGCACCCACGTTTGCAATAAGAGCCACGTATCTGGCTTGAAATTTCGATTATACAACCGCCAATGGTTAAGCAAAATCAATAAGGTGGCGATCAGGTGGTATTGGATATCAGGTGAGAGACGAGTTTCGAGAAACTTTGCTTAAGCTCGATAACTTAGAGCAGCCTGTCAGATCCGATATCCACTACGATGCTTTCGACCGTACAGCACAGCGGTGGATAGGGGAAGTATCAGCATCCGTTTCGGTTTCCGGCTGCCGACACTGCGCTTTTCATTCTTCATCGAATCTGTGGTCTCATGCCGCCTAATCATTGCGGCCGCCCCCGGACGCGCTCTTGCCGAGAGGCTGCGCGTCCTCGCTGACGCTGAGGCGGTATGGTCCCTCGATCCCGGCGTGCGATGATGGCTCCGCTCCGGCCGCCGCGCAGCAGCGGCGAAAGGGTGCCATTGACGGCTCCCTCATACCCAATCCGGTCGATCGCTTCGGGATGGAAGATTTGGGCTTCGCCCGAGCGAGGCGCTAGCTCGCCTCGCCGCTCCAACCGAGCGGAAGCCCTATCAGATGTCGCGTACCGGTGCTTCAGGGCGACCGCGGAGGCGCTGACGCGCCACCACCCGTCCGCGTGGCTGGCGTCTTCCACGGCACGTAACGCGTGATGCCGAGCGTCAGCTCAATGCGCGGGAACGGCCACCACAGCGTGAAGGGAACGACGCGCTCGATCCGCAGCTCCCTCGGCTGCTTCGTCACGCGGTGATAGTGGAGCATCGCGGCCTGCGACGGACCATGGCCCTGATCGATGATGCGTCGATGCTCGGCCCACATCAACTCGATCATGAGCGTACCGGGTCGGTGAACGATCGTGTAGCCGCCGACCCGCAGAGCGTCCGTCCCCCAGCCTCCCTCTTTCTTGACCGTTCGCTCGGAATCATCCGTCACGTTGCCGTGGCCGGATGCGTAACCCTCGACGCCGCGCGATCTGTCCGTCCCCGTGTAACTCCAGCGGAACGGGATACCGGGCTTTGTCAGCGGGACACTCGCGATGAGCATGGCGGCATCGGCTTCATCGAACGTGTCGGCCTCACCCAGCAAGCGTTCCAAGGCGGCATGGAGCGCGAAACGGTCGATCATGGGCTTCTCGTGGGCGAGGGAACGTGATCGGCGGGGTGTTGAAAGCGGACGTCTTTGATTGGCCTCGAAGATCGGTCTCGGGCTTTTCACACCGCCTTTCCAACGAGGCCGCCAATGCCGGCGGTCACGGCCATGGCGAGCGCACCCCAGAAAGCCACGCGCGCCGTGGCTCTCAAAACCGGTGCTCCGCCGGCTCTGGCGCCCAGGGCGCCGAGGACAGCCAGGAAGATCAGCGATGCCGCGGAGACGGTGTAGAGCGTGATGGCAGGCGGCGAGACAACGGCGACGAGCAGCGGAAGAGCGGCACCGGCCGAGAAGGTTGCGGCGGATGTGAGGGCGGCCTGGACCGGACGTGCCGCGGTGATTTCGGACAGGCCGAGTTCGTCGCGTGCATGGGCGCCGAGCGCGTCCTTGGCCATGAGCTGTTCGGCCACCCGGCGCGCAAGGTCGGCGTTCAATCCCCGTTCGACGTAGATGCGGGCCAGTTCTTCCTGCTCGGCCGCCGGGTCGGTCGCCAATTCGCGCCGCTCCCGTTCGAGATCGGCCTGTTCGGTATCGGCCTGGGAGCTGACGGACACGTATTCGCCCGCCGCCATCGACATCGCTCCCGCGACGAGACCGGCACATCCCGCGATCAAGACCTCGCCGGAGCCGGCAGCGGATGCCGCGACGCCGACGATCAGGCTCGCCGTCGAGACGAGGCCGTCATTGGCTCCGAGCACGGCGGCGCGCAGCCAGCCGACCCGGTCGATCAGATGCTGTTCCGCATGAATGGCACGCATGATTGCAAAACCCTGGCGGTGGGTCCGATGCGGACACCGCTTCTCGGAAATGAGAATGACGGTAGATCGCCTGCACTCTCAAAACCTCGATAAGTCCAATCGATGGCGATGTCGCGGACCAAATTTGAGGGCTGGAGACAATCGAACAAGTCTTATTTCTGATCTATTCTAAGTAGGCATTGCTCAGCCAGCCTCCAGCGCTCGATTGTCGGCCATCACAGGCTCTCCGACGCCGCCGGCAAACGCGGAGCCGCTTCCTGTGCGCGGGGCGTCCCGGCATCGCGGCAGACGATGGTGAAGCGGGCGCCACCTTCGGTGGATGGGCCGACTTCGATTCCGAAGCCGTGCAACTGGGTGATGGCGGCAACGAGCCCGAGACCCAGGCCGTGGCCGGGCGTCAGACGAGCCCTCTCGGCGCGATAGAAACGACGGAACACGCGCTCCCGCTCGCCAGCGGGAATGCCGGGACCGGAATCCGCCACCGAAACGATCGGCCCCGTACCGGAGACGACCAGTTCGATGCGGACGCGACCTCCCTCCGGCGTGAACTTCACCGCATTCTCGACGAGGTTCGAGAGCGCCTCGAACAGCAGATCGCGATCTCCGTGAACAGGTGTAACCGCCGGAGCGATGGCGAGCTCGAGGACGACCGCCTTGTCCTCGGCGAATGGTTCGAAAAACTCGAAGACTTCCCGGACCAATTGCGGAAGCTCGACCGGGGCGAAGCCGGCGAATCGACGTTTGTGCTCGATTTCGCCGATGCGGAGCACCGCGGTGACCATCGTCAGCGTCTGGTCGATCCAGGCTAGGCCCTGATCGATCGCGTCGCGAAACTCGGCGACGCTGACCGCTCCATCCCGGGTCCGTTCCAAGCGCGCGCGGAGCCGCGTCAGCGGCGTGCGAAGGTCGTGGGCGATGGCGTCGCCGACGCTGCTCACCTCGCCGAGAAGGCGCTCGATTTCGTCGAGCATGCGGTTGACGTTGCCGGCCAGCCGATCGAATTCGTCGCCCCGTTCGCCGATCGGCAACCGCTGCCGGAGATCGCCCTGCATCACCCGGTCCAAGGCAATCTGCGTCGCTCCGAGTCGGCGTCGGGCGCGGTCCGCGAGGATCAGCCCGCCTAGACTGGACACGATCAGCGTCGGCAGCAGGCCGAGGCCGAGGGCGCGCAGGCTCGTCGCCCGCACCCGGTCGATCTCGTCGGTGTCATGGGCGATCACGACGATGCGTCCATCCGACAAGGCGAGGGCCGTCGCCCAGACTTCGTCGTCGATCACGCGTTCTCCGAGATCGACCCGCGCCCGAACACGGTAGGCGTCCCCGTCCGGCGTCAGGTTCATCGGCAGGACTGGAAGATTGCCCGAAATTCGCTGCCCCTTCGCCGTGAACAATCCCCCGGCATGCCGGGCATGGAGGTCCATCGCGATCCAGGCATCGACCCGCCCCGCGGCGGCATCGGGGTCGGCCGCGGTGGCGCGGACTTCGAGCCGGAGCGTCTCGGCCAGTTCCTCGCGCAGGAAGCTCGCGGTCTGCCAGTAGACGAAGCCGAAGGTGGCGAGCGCCAGCAGGACGGACCACAGCGCGATACCGCCGGCCCAGCGGGCACGTGTGGAGCGGAATAGACTAGTCATCGGGCATGAGCGCGAAGCCGATGCCGCGCACGCTGTGAAGGACGGTGGTCTCGCCCTCCGATTCCAGCTTCCGCCGCAGACGGCCGACGTGAACGTCGATGAGGTTGGACTTCGGCGTGAACCGGTAGTTCCAGACTTCTTCGAACAGAAGCGCGCGGGTCACCACCTGGCCCGGGCGGCGCATCAAGTATTCGAGGAGCTTGAGTTCACGCGGCAGCAGATCGAGCGCGCGGGTTCCGCGACGGCCCGTACCGGCAATCAGATCGATTTCGAGATCGCCCACCCGCAGCAGCGTCGCTCGGGTGTCGGCGGGACGGCGCAAAATGGCTTCGAGGCGGGCGGCGAGTTCCGCGAGCACGAAGGGCTTCGCGAGATAGTCGTCCCCGCCGGCCCGCAATCCGCGGATGCGCTCGTCGACCGTGCCGAGGGCGCTCAGCACGAGGGCCGGCACGCGATGTCCCTCACTGCGCAGATCCTGCAGGAGACTGAGACCGTCGCGTTCGGGCAGCATCCGGTCGAGGATGAGCGCGTCGAACGGCTCGGCCCGTGCGCGGGCGGCGCCTTCCAGCCCCGTATTCGCCCAGACAAGGCCGTGGCCGCGTTGGGTCAGGTCACCGAGGATCGCATCCGCCGTCTCGGCATCGTCTTCGATCAATAAGAGTTTAGCCACGGTCTCCACCGCCTTCGCCGGATCAAGACTGCTTGTCGCAAATCGACGCGACTGTCTGCGGGTACAGCCGATCATGAACCCGAATTTAATGGCGCCGCCGGGTGGAGCGCTTAGGTCCTCGGCCATGTCAACGAGATGGGGCAGGTGCGGTCGTGCTTTTGACCGTGGAGAATGTCGCGCGGGCCACTTTGGCGAGCGACCCGCGCCCTGACGACTCGAACCGAGCGGAGACTGATCCGCATCCCCGCCCACCCGGCCGCAGACCGGGCGGCGCGCGTCCGGAACGCGCCGTGGTCGCGCTTCTTGCTGGACTCGTCGTCTGTGGTCTCGGCTGGATGTATCGCGCGCCGATCATGGCTCGGCTCGGACCGACCGCATGGGAAGCGAGCCGGCCCGTCGCGGAGGATCCCGCCGAGGCCGCTTCCGAACCGAATGTCGTGACCCTCGACCGTGCCGGGCAGGCGCGGATCGGGCTCGCCTTCGGCGAAGCGAGCATCCGGCCGATCATTCTCCCGGTGCGCGCGCCCGGCACCGTCGCCTTCGACGAGCGGCGCGTCACACGCCTCAGGCCGCGCACCCAGGGGCGCGTCGTCGGTCTCGAAGTCCAACCGGGCGATGCCGTTCGCGCCGGACAGACGCTCGCCACCCTCGACGCGGCGGGCGTGCTGGAAGCGCGCAGCGGTCTGGACGAGGCCCGCGCCGCCCTCGTCGAGACGCAGGCGACGGAAAGGGTCGCCGAGACCAACCTACGGCGCGGCCAGGATTTGCTGAAGATCGGCGGGGTCGCGCAGGTGGAGGTCGATCGGCGTCAGGTCGATCTCGCCAAGGCGCATGCCGCGGCGCTCTCGGCTCAGGCCAAGGTCGATCTCTACCGGGCACAATACGACCGGCTCGCACCGGAGCCGGGGGCCGGATCGAGCGTGAGCGCCATCGTCGCGCCGATCGATGGGGTGGTGACGAATGCGAATCTCACCCTCGGCGAGGTCGTCGAAAGCGAGCGCGATGCCTTCACCGTCGCGGACCCCTCGCGGGTGGTGGTTCTGGCCAATCTCTACGGCGCTGACATCGCCAGGGTGAAAGCCGGTGACACGGTCACCGTGCAGGCGCCGATCCCCGACCATCCGCGCTTCGAGGGGCAGGTGCGGTCGGTGAACGCTGCGGTCGACCCTGCGACCAACACCGCCCCGGCTCGGATCGAGATCGCCAATCCGGACGGCTTGCTCCGCGCGAATATGTTCGTCTCCGTCGAGATCGCCGCCGATTTGGGACGTTCGGGCGTGACGGTCCCGGCGGCTGCTTTGCAGCAGACGGAAGCGGGTCCCATCGCGTTCGTCCGCACGGCGCCCGACCGCTTCGAGAAGCGGTCGCTGATCCTCGGCGTCCAGCGTGCCGATTGGGTGGAGATTCGCTCGGGTATCACTGTGGGCGAAAGCGTGGCGACGCAAGGAAGCTTCGGGCTCAAGGCGATCCTCCTGTGGGCGCTGCTCGGTGGGGCGGAGTGAGGGCGCCATGACGGCTTGGTTCGCGCTTCTGATCCGCCGCCGCTGGCTCGTTCTGGTCCTCATGGTGTTGGGAACGGCGGGGGGAATTGCCAACATTGAGGGCCTGTCGATCGACGCGGTCCCCGACATCTCGCCCAAGCAGGTGATGATCCTCACCCTCTCGCCCGGGCTCGGACCGCTGGAAGTCGAGCGGCTGGTAAGCTTCCCGGTCGAGAGCGCCATGGCGGGAGCGCCGGGGCTCCTCAATCTTCGCTCCACCTCGCGCTTCGGCGTTTCGGCCGTCTACGTGACGTTCGAGGAGAGCATGCCGATCACGCAAGCGCGCGATCAAGTGTTCCAGCGCCTGTCTCAGGCCAAGGCGATGATGCCCACGGGCGTCGGTGAGCCGCAGATGGGACCGATGGCGACGGGCCTCGGCGAAATCTACCAATTCGAGTTGCGCGGGCCGGCCTACCCGCCGATGGAGCTCAAGCGCATCCTGCAATGGACGATCGCGCCGCGGCTGAAGCTGACCCCCGGTATCGCCGACGTGAACATCTATGGCGGCGAGATGCCGACCTACGAAGTGCAGGTCTCGGCTCAGGCGCTCCATCGGTACGGCGTGACCCTCGCCCAGGTCTACGCGGCATTGGCCGAGAACAACATGGCCCGCGGCGGGGCCTATCTGGAGCATAACGACCAGCAGCAGGTGATCCGCGGGCTCGGGCTCGCCAAGGATCCGGCCGATATCGCCACCATCGTGGTCACCACCCAGGCCGGGGGGGTGCCGGTGACCGTGGCCGATCTCGGCGCCGTGGTCGAGGCCCCAAAGGTGCGGCTGGGCGCGGTCACCCGCGACGCGGCCGGCGAAACCGTGGTCGGCATCGCCATGATGCAGCAGGGGGAGAATGCGAGCGCCGTCGTGAGCCGGGTGAAGGCCACGATCGAGGAATTGCGCCCGCAATTGCCGCCGGGCATCGAGATCAGGCCGTTCTACGATCGATCCAGCTTGGTCGACCGGACGATTCACACGGTCGTGCTCAACGGAACCGAGGGTGCCGTCCTCGTCATCGTGGTGCTGCTCCTCCTGCTCGGCAACCTTCGCGCCGGGCTCGTCGTCGCCGTCGCGATCCCACTCTCCATGCTCATCGCCTTCGCCGGGATGCGGGCGCTCGGCCTGTCGGGCAATCTGATGAGCCTCGGCGCGATCGATTTCGGTCTGATCGTCGACGGTGCCGTCGTCATGGTCGAGAACGTGATGCGCGCCCGCGGGGAGCATCCTGAGCGCCCGGCCCTCGACGTGATCCGCGATGCCGCCGCCGAGGTCGCCCAGCCGATCCTGTTCGCGGTGGCGATCATCATTCTGGTCTATCTGCCGATCCTGGCGCTCGACGGCGTGGCGGGGAAGATGTTCCGGCCGATGGCCCTGGCCGTGATCCTGGCGCTCGCCGGCTCGCTCGTCCTCACCATGACCCTGATCCCGGTGCTTGCGGCGCTCGCCCTCGCCGGGCCGGGAATCGGCGAACGGGAAACGCGCCTCGTTCTGGGATTCCGGTGGCTCTACGCACCGATCCTGCAATGGGCGGAGCGGCACGCCGGTGTCACCGTTCTGGTGACGCTCGGTGTGTTCGGGGCAAGCTGCCTCGTCGCCACCCGGCTCGGCGGCGAGTTTCTGCCCAAGCTGTCCGAGGGTTCGATCGTCGTCACGTCCGAGAAGCTGCCCGGTATTAATCTCGCCGCCTCGCTCCAGACGGTGCGCCACATCGAGGCCGCGCTCAAAACCTTCCCGGAGGTGAAGCGGGTGGTCTCGCTGACGGGCAGTGCCGAGATCCCGACCGACCCCATGGGCGTCGAAGCGACCGACAGTTTCGTCACGCTTACCGATCCGCGGAGCTGGACGACCGCGACGACGCAGGATGGCCTCGTCGCCGCCTTCGCGAAGCGCCTGGCCGAGGAAGTCCCGGGCGTGGCCTATTCCTTCTCGCAGCCGATCCAGATGCGCATGGACGACCTGACCGAGGGGGTGCGCGGGGACGTGGCGATCAGCCTCTACGGGGATGACCTCGCCGTCTTGAAGGAGCGGGCCGATGCCATCGTGCGCACCGTGTCGGCCATTCCCGGCGCCGCCGATGTGAAGGCGGAAGCGCAAGCGGGCATGCCGGCGCTGTCGATCCAAATCGACCGTGCTGCTGCTGCCCGCTACGGCGTCAACGTGAGCGAGGTGCTCGACACCGTCGAGGCGATCGGCGGACGTACCGCCGGAATGGTCTATCGGGACGACAATGCCATCACCGACATCGTCGTGAGGCTCGCCGCGAGCGACCGCGACGATCTCGAGCGCATTCGGGCCCTTCCGGTGGGTCGCAACGGCAGGGCGCTCGTGCCGCTCTCGCTCGTTGCCAGCGTCGAGGTCACTTCCGGTCCGGCCCAGATCAGCCGCGACCGGCTGCAACGACGCATCTCGGTCCAGGCCAATGTGCGTGGGCGGGACGTGCAGAGCTTCGTTACCCAGGCTCAGGCCGCCGTCTCGGCGCAGGTTTCCCTGCCGCCGCGCTACGCCCTGGAATGGAGTGGTCAATTCCAGAATCTACAGGCGGCGGCCGCCCGCCTGTCTGTGGTCGTGCCGGCGGCCATGGCGGCAATCGTCGTGCTTCTGGTCGTGATGTTCTCCGATATCCGTCTCGCCGGGCTGATCTTCCTCAACGTGCCGATGGCGGCCACCGGTGGCATCGTTGCGCTCGCGGTGCGCGACATGCCCTTCTCCGTCTCAGCTGCGGTGGGCTTCATCGCCACCTTCGGCATTGCGGTTCTCAATGGCGTGGTGCTGGTGAGCTATATCCGCGACCTCGAACGGGCCGGCCTCGGGCCCCGTGCGGCGGCGATGCGCGCGGCGGAGATGCGCCTGCGGCCGGTCGTGACGACGGCGCTCGTGGCGACGCTCGGCTTCCTGCCGATGGCCCTCTCGACCGGTGCCGGCGCCGAGGTGCAGCGCCCGCTCGCCACGGTGGTGATCGGCGGCCTGATCACTGCGACCATCCTGACCCTGATCGTCCTACCAACGGTCTATCCCGCCGTCGCTCGGCTGCGCCTGCCGTTCTTCGACAGGGCAGAGCGGGAGCGGCGCTCGCGGACGCTCGCCGGACAGGTCGCGTCCGACGCCTGAACCCCCTGGCCGGCGATGGCACTGCCGGATGCGTGCCCCACGGCGCCCGAAGGCTTCACGCTTCTGCGGCGCCTTCAGACCTCGCCTTTGCGGCCCGCCGAGACACGCCCGCCATTCAGGCGGCGGAGCGAGACCTGAAGGCGAGCCTCCGCGGCCTTGACTTCGTTGAGGGCGCGGTGGGTGTAGTGGATATGCGCTTCCGCGGCTTCGGCCGCCGCCGCCCCGTCACCGGCCATGATGGCCTCGTAGATCTCTCGATGCTGCGCTCGCAGGCGATCGCGCGTCTCCGGCCGCGCGAACAGAGTCTCGCGGTTCTCGATCACGCCCCGGCGCAGCAATCCGGAGAGGGCCCGCATCGTGTGCAGGACGACGAGGTTGTGGCTGGCCTCGTAGAGCGCGATGTGGAAATCGATGTCCGCTTCGGCCTCGTCTCGCGCATCACCGCCATCGTGTGCCCGGTCGATACGCGCCATGCAGGTCGTCAACCGTTCGCGATCGACGGCGTTGGCCCGCTCGGCAGAGAGCCGCGCCGCCATCCGCTCCGTGGTCGCCCTGAACTCCAGGTAATCGTCCACGACCTCCGCATGCGAGGCGATGAGCGCGATCAACGGATCGGCGATGTCCCGCCCGAGTGGCGCGATCGAGCGACCCGACGATGTCGCGACGATGAGTCCTTCCTCCTCAAGCATCCGGATCCCTTGGCGCAAAGTCGGACGGGAGACATTGAGTTGCTGCGCCAGATCCCGCTCCGACAGCAGAAGATCGCCGGGGTTGAGCGCGCCTTCGACGATCAGCTCTTTCAGATGACGTGCCGCGCTCTCCGCGACGCTCGCCCCTCTGAGACCGTTCTGCTCCATGACCCGCACCATTGTGATCGGCTTCCTCGTGAGGAGGCCTGCCGCAGGATAGCCTGGGAAAGTCAGAGATCCAATTGACGCCCCTGGTCAAATCATTTTACCAAGACGAGAGGCATCCGTGCCGGTCGGTTCGCCCGAACCCGTCGCCGGCGCGATGAGACGTGTGAACGTTGGCGACCGAAGTGCGGGGATTCGAAACCGTGGAGAGCTGCGGGGCGGTCGACCAAGATGTCGTCGAGGCAACGGTTCTGGGGGGAGAGCGCCGAGAGGCAGCAACCGGCCCGTCGCCGACATTCCGGGTCACGGCGTCTCTCAAATCTGGCCGCTCTCGGACGTCTTCCGCGGTAGACCGGCGATGCGTGAGATTTGGATGCCGTCCTCCACGATGATCGGCGCAACTGTCGTGCCGTGACGCTTTCGGGCCGGATGCGAGCTTCTGCGACTGGCCTCCTTTCGATCCGACGAGGGCGCGTTGCGCCCGCAGGGACCCGTGATGCGACTGAACAGCTGCCACAACTTCCACGACTTCCGGCGGATGGCGAAGAGCCGTCTGCCGGGGCCGATCTTCGATTACATCGATGGGGGGGCGGACGACGAGGACACCTACCGGCGCAACACGACGGCGTTCGACGCCTGCGATCTGATCCCGAACGTGCTGCGCGGCGTCGGCGACATCGACATGTCGGTGACGGTCATGGGCCAGAAGCTCGCTATGCCGGTCTATTGTTCGCCCACGGCCCTGCAGCGGCTGTTCCACCACCGTGGGGAGCGTGCCGTGGCGGCGGCAGCGGGCAAGTTCGGGACGATGTTCGGTGTCTCGTCGCTTGGAACCGTCAGCCTCGAAGAGGCGCGCCGCCTCAGCGGCGGTCCGCAGGTCTACCAGTTCTACTTCCACAAGGACCGTGGCCTGAACCGGGCGATGATGGCCCGCGCCAAGGAGGCGGGCATTCAGGTGATGATGCTGACGGTGGACAGCATCACCGGCGGCAATCGCGAGCGCGACAAGCGGACCGGCTTCTCGATTCCCTTCCGGCTCACGCTGGGCGGCATGATGCAATTCGCGCTCAAGCCGACCTGGGCCATCAATTACGCGATTCATGAAAGCTTCAAGCTGCCGCAGCTCGACGGCCACGTGGATATGGGCGGCGGCGCGCTGTCGATCAGCCGCTACTTCACCGAAATGCTCGATCCCAGCATGTCGTGGGACGACGTCGCCGCAATGGTCCGGGAATGGGGCGGCCAGTTCTGCCTGAAGGGGGTCATGTCGGTGGAGGATGCCAAGCGCGCCGTCGAGATCGGCTGCACGGGCATCATTCTGTCGAACCACGGCGGTCGGCAGCTCGACGGCTCGCGCACGGCCTTCGACCAACTCGCCGAGATCGTCGACGCGGTCGGCGACCGGATCGATGTGATCATGGATGGCGGCGTGCAGCGCGGCACCCATGTGCTGAAGGCTCTCTCCGTCGGGGCGAAGGCCGTCGGCCTCGGCCGCTATTACCTCTTTCCCCTGGCGGCCGCCGGGCAGGAGGGCGTGGAACGAGCCCTTGAACTGATGCGGACCGAGATCGAGCGCGACATGCGTCTGATGGGATGTGCCTCGATCGATCAGCTCTCGCGGCAGAATCTCCGCTTCTCGTAACACCAAGCGAGAGCCAGGGCATTCGAGGCGTCGGTCCTGAACAGCATCGAAAGCCCATCATCGCGGCGGGCGAGTGTTTCGCTCGCGCGAGGCTTCGGTCGCATCCGTGCTCTGCCGGCGGCCTGCGAAGTTATGGTAACCTTTCGGTAAACAGACATCCCTAACATCGTCTTAGGACATCGGACCGGATCGCAGCATCGCTCGTGAGGCGTGGCGAATGCGCGGAGGCCGCTCTCACGCCTCGCGTGCGGCGGCGATGCGGCTCAGCGAGCCCGGCCGGACCTCACGCTGTGCAGATCGTGCATCAGGAAAGCCAGGGTCATGGTGGAGACGGTCGGATCGGACAAGGCGGCCTCCACGGGCAAGGTTTCACCGGAAGAGATGCTGAAGCAGGCCGTGACTGCGGCGGTCGCGAAGCCGCCACTGGCGGAGAGCGGGCCCGCGGCCCCGGTGCCGACGCGCCGGGCCTTCCGGCTCGGGGTCAACGGTCGGCTCGCTGCATTCTCCGGCGCGGCGCTGATCGTCGGGATCGGCATCGGACTGGGTGTGGCGCCCGCGCCGCGGGAGCGATCCGGTGAAGCGCTGTCGCATCTGCGGGCCGGGATCGAAGCCGGACGCGCCGAGACGCTTCGGCTGTCGCAGGATGTGGAGCGTCTCGCCCGCACGACATCGGCCTTGCGCGAAGCGAGCGAGGCGGTTCGAACCGAGACCAAGACGCTGAGCGGGACGCTCGGCGATCGGATCGGCCGCTTGGAGCAGGGACTCGATAAGCGCTTGGCGACCCTGTCTGAGGCCGTCGCCCAATCCGAGCGCGACCAGAGCGCACGTCTCGCCGGCCTGACCGGTCTGGTGGACAAGAAGCTTCAGGCAACCGCCACCGTCCTTCCCAAGCCGGAGACAAAGGTCGAGAAGGTGGAGACGCGGTCGGATCCGGTGCAGACGAGCAGCTTGCCGGATCGGCCGAAATCCGAGACCGTCGACAGTTGGGCGTTGCGCGACGTCTACGATGGCGTCGCCATCCTCGAAGACCGGCGCAGGCGTTTGGTCGAGGTTGGCGCTGGAGATACGGTGCCGGGACTCGGGCGGGTCGAGACGATCGAGCGCCGGGGTCGCAGCTGGGTCGTGGTCACGCGACAGGGCGTGATTACACCCCAATCCTGGTGATCGAACGACGGAGCTAGACGGCGGGCGCGATATCGCGAGCGTTGAACGTCGCGAGCGTCGTGCCCGGGACGGCCGGAGCCAACTCCGCGAGCATCGTTGTCCGCTCGATCCGAGCCCTTCCCCTCTCTCGCGCTTCTTCGCGGGCCGCAGGTGTCGGGTGGAGAATGAGCGCGAGGACGTCCGAATCCTCGTCGTGTGCAGGCAAATTCTTCGCTTCGAAGATGGGCATGACCGGCTCCCACCCCTGAGCGGGGCATGCGGCCGCCGAGCACAAGCTCGACTTGGTGTGAAGAACGTGGAAAGCAGGCGTAAGTTCCACCTACTCTCCACATTTTTACCGCAAATTCATCATTGCGCCGCCGAAGGCCTGATTGCAGTGCGAATTCACACGCGGGGCGGCGAATAGTTCGCTTGTGCCGTTAAGCAATTGGCACAGACGGTTGGCGGCGCACCTTCAGCGCCGCGTCCAACCCGATCCGGGCGCGTTTTTCTTGAAATCACTGCTTGTAACGGCGATTGTTAAGTATCGGCGACGGTAGAGGTTGAAGAGAACCACGCGCTGCGTAATTTGCCTTGGATGCCGAACCTCCCGGAAGCTAAGGTCAAATTGCCAAGCCTCCTGCAACCCGCAGCTGGGTGCTGGCCGGTTGATCGGAGATGATCGGTGCGCGCACTCAATATCTTGGCGGCAACCCTGTTTGCTTCGCTCCTTCCCTCCCTGGCCCACGCGGCGCCGCGCGAGCCGTTCGAGGTCGTGAAGGGTTGGGAGGTCGAGCGGACGATCGGCGATACCGGTCCCAATTCATGCTTGATGACGCATGCTTACGAGGACAAGGATGACAACAACGCCGTGAACGCGGTGGTCTTCGCCCTCGACGGCAACAAAGCAACCCTCGTGTTGGTCTATCAGGGTTGGAATTTCGACAAGGACGAGGCGGTGAAAGTGCCCCTTTTCCTTGACCGGAAGGCGATCAAGACCAAGGCGACGTGGACCGGTGATGACAAGACACTCCGAGCGCAGTTTCCCGATAGCCTCGTTCCCGACCTGCTCGCCGCAAAGACCGTGATTCTGCGGTTCGATGACGGCGACGCTGATTTCCGGATACCGGATTTCGCCGCCGGCTACGAAGCGCTTCGGCGGTGCGATGCGGCTCCGGCGAAGGCGGCCCCGAAGGCTGCGACGCTCGCCCTTCCCGCGCCGTCTTCTCCCTCCGAAGCCCGGATCGCCACCTATGTGGTCGGTCTCGCCGTCGAGCGCATCCTTAAGGAATGTGACGTCCGTTCGACGGGCCGTCAGCGCACAGCCGTCGAGGGCCGGATCGCCGCTCTCCAGCCTGAGATGGCGCCCATCGAGGCGACCTTGCGCAGCGAATTGCAGAAGAAGGGCTTTTCCTGTCCCCCCGCAGACAAGGAGCCCGATTTCCAGGAGGTGATGGGGCGCTTCATCGATCTTTCGCCCGACGCCTTCGCTGCGACTATGGAGCAGAAGGTTGGAGCGCAGAAATCCGCAGACGCCACTCCTAAGCCGTAGCGTTCACGGTACGAAAGAACGGCTGATTTCTCGATATCAGCTCGAACAACAAGGTCTGTCGAGACGAGCTGAACTATAAGTCAGATAAAGGCTGGGACCTTCAACGCAGGTGAATGATCTCGATCCACCCTTCGTGCGATAAGGAACTCAGACCGGACCTCGTTCCGGTCTGACCCCGGTGGCTTGATCGTGCTTGGCCGCCGGGGCCGGTTTCTCCCGAGACTTCAGCTCCGCGCCCACACGGCGCGCGGAGCATTTTTTGGTCAAAATCGCTGATCCACATCAACGCGTCGCGAAAGGCGCAGGACTACTCTTCGTCCCGAGCGAGGAGGCGACGATGATCGGGCAGGACCCTTCGGATCCACTCAGCGACCGGGAACTTTGGGTGCCGTACATTCTCGGGGCGCTGCTCGCCTTCGAGGGCATGATCCTCGTGATCAGCCTGATCTGGCTGTGATCGACGCACCGATCCTCACGGCATCCGAACATCGCCGCCCCCCGATGGATGCGCGGCGATGCCGGTGGTCGTATCCGGCACCGGTTCCTCTCGGAGACCGGTGCTGCGTCCTCATGCACGGCTCGGATAGTTCGGGCTCTCGCGGGTGATCGTCACGTCATGGACGTGGCTTTCCCGGAGTCCGGCATTGGTGATGCGCACGAACTGGGCCCGCTCCTGGAAATCCGGCACGGTCGCGGCGCCGACATAGCCCATGGCGGCGCGCAGACCGCCGGCGAGCTGATGCAGCACGGCCGCCACCGGGCCCTTGTACGGCACCTGTCCCTCGATGCCTTCCGGCACGAGCTTGTGGGTGTCGTTGACCTCCGCCTGGAAGTAGCGATCGGCCGAGCCGCGGGCCATGGCGCCCACCGAGCCCATGCCGCGGTAGCTCTTGTAGGAACGGCCCTGGTACAGGAAGACCTCGCCCGGTGCCTCGTCGGTGCCCGCCAGCAGCGAGCCCAGCATCGCCACCGAGGCGCCCGCCGCGATCGCCTTGGCCAGGTCGCCCGAGAACTTGATACCGCCATCGGCGATCACCGGAACATCGGCCCCCTGAGCGGCCTCGACCGCCTCCATCAGGGCGGTCAATTGAGGCACGCCGACGCCCGCGACGATGCGGGTGGTGCAGATCGAGCCGGGGCCGATACCGACCTTGATCGCATCCGCGCCCGCATCGATCAGCGCCCGGGCGCCCTCGGCCGTGGCGACGTTGCCAGCGATGATCTGCACCGCGTTCGAGAGCTGCTTCACCCGGGCGACGCTGTCGAGCACCTTGCGGGAATGGCCGTGGGCGGTGTCGACGACGATGACATCGCAGCCGGCATCGATCAGCCGCTCGGCCCGCTCGAACCCGGAATCGCCCGTCGTGGTCGCGGCGGCGACCCGGAGGCGACCCTGCTCGTCCTTGACGGCGCTCGGATAGGCGACCTGCTTCTCGATATCCTTGACGGTGATCAGACCGATGCAGCGATAGTGATCATCGACCACCAGCAGCTTCTCGATGCGGAACTGGTGCAGCAGGCGCTTGGCCTCGTCCTGCGTCACGCCCTCGCGCACCGTGATGAGCCGATCGCGGGTCATGAGTTCGGCGACGGGCTGGCCGGTATTGGTCGCGAAGCGCACATCGCGGTTCGTCAGGATGCCGACGAGCTTTCCGCGCGAACCGTTGGGGCCGCGCTCGACCACCGGAATGCCGGAGATCCGGTTCTTCTTCATCACCTCGAACGCGTCGGCCAGCGTCTCGTCGGGGTGAATGGTGATCGGGTTAAGCACCATGCCCGATTCGTACTTCTTGACGAGGCGGACCTGCTCGGCCTGCTCGGCCGGCTCGAGATTGCGATGGATGACGCCCAGCCCGCCATTCTGCGCCATGGCGATGGCCATCGGTGCCTCGGTGACCGTGTCCATCGCCGAAGCGATGATCGGCAGATTGAGGCGGATCGTGCGGGTCAGCCGCGTCGCGACGTCGACTTCCGTCGGCATCACGGAGGATGCGGCAGGGCGCAGCAACACATCGTCGAAGGTGAGGCCCTCGATGATCGAATCTGCGCTAATACGGGCCATGAACCAACTCCGGTGACGAAGAAAGCGCCGGGCCGAAGCGTTCGGCCAGCGGGATCGGGTTGGCAGGGGCCAGTATCACGCGGCGCGGCCTGCGCCTAGCGGCGCACGCGCGCACATGTGCATGGCTGGCCGGATGTTTTTCGCTGGCCTTCGGTTTCTGGTGCCGCCTCCGCCGTTCCAAGGGTTCTTTCACCCATGAGAGCGTCTATCGACGGTACGGATGCGATTTTGTGTGAGAATGCGCGTCTGGTAGAGAGCTTTAGGGTCTTCGACCGAGAGCGACCCGATCACCTGCAATCCCAACGCCGACGCCGTTTCGGGCATCGGACAGGTTCTGCCACCGCCGGCTTCGTCCACATCTGCGGACGGTTTAGCCTCCCGGGCAACAGACCGTTAACCCTTACGCTCCACGATCTGGGCGGGCCGCCCGTGTCTCGTTGCGGGAAAGCATGGCCCCGGAGACGAGCCCCCGCCATGATGTCGCGCGCCGAACGCAGCCCCCTGGCCGATTGGTGGTGGACGGTGGATCGCGGCCTGCTCGCAGGCCTCGGCTGCCTGATGGTGGCCGGCCTCGTCTTCCTGATGGGCGGCGGGCCGCCGGTGGCCGAGCGAATCGGACTGCCGACCTTCTACTTCCTGAACCGCCAAGCGCTCTATCTCGCGCCGACGATCCTGCTCATCATCGCCGTCTCGTTTCTGTCCGTGCGCCATATCCGCCGCTTCGCGCTGGTGACCTGGATCGTCGGCGTGGCGCTCTGCATTGCGGCGGGAAAGATCGGCCCGGAGATCAAGGGCGCGCATCGCTGGATCCAGTTCGGTTCCTTCGGCCTCCAGCCCTCCGAATTCGTGAAGCCCGCCTTCGTGGTGGTGGCGGCCTGGGCGTTCTCCGAAGGGGCGCAGCGCCGCGATATGCCCGGCGGGCTGCTGGCGATTCTGCTCCTGCCGGTCACCATCGTTCCGCTGATCCTCCAGCCGGATTTCGGCCAGACCATGCTGATCACGATGGTGTGGTGCGCCCTCTTCTTCGTCGCCGGCCTGCACTGGTTCTGGGTGGCGGGTTTGGGCGCCCTCGGCCTCACCGGCGTGTTCGCCGCTTATACTTTCCTTCATCACGTGCGCGAGCGCATCAACCGATTCATGGATCGCGATTCGGGCGACAGCTTCCAGGAATTCTGGTCGCGTGAATCCTTCAATTCCGGCGGTTGGTTCGGCACCGGACCGGGCGAAGGCGTGGCCAAGCGTCACCTGCCCGATGCGCATACCGATTTCATTTTCTCCGTCACCGGCGAGGAGTTCGGCGTGCTGGTCTGCCTGGGCCTCGTGGCGCTCTTCGCCTACATCGTCATGCGCGGGCTCAAGCTCGCGCGCCGCACCGACGACACCTTCGCGAGGCTCGCCATCACCGGTCTGACCACTCTGTTCGGCCTTCAGGCCTGCATCAACATGGCCGTGAATACGCAGCTCATGCCGGCCAAGGGCATGACCCTGCCGTTCGTCTCGTATGGCGGCTCGTCGCTGATCTCGTTGGCGCTCGGCATGGGCTTTCTCGTCGCGCTGACCCGCAAGCGTCCGCGCACCACGGTGATGAGCCAGCGTCCGCCCGGCACGCTGCCATCGGCGGTTCCGGGGATCATGCAGTGACCGTTTTCACCCCCCTGGTCCTGGTCTGCGCAGGTGGGACGGGCGGACATCTGTTCCCAGCCCAAAGTCTCGCCCACGCCCTGAAGGAGCGCGGCATCCGCGTCGCGCTCGCCACCGATGCGCGGGTCGATTCCATCGCGGGCGATTTCCCGGCGGATGAGATCGTCACCATCGCCTCGGCGACGCCCTCGGGCCGCTCGGTGCTGCGGCGGGCCAGTGCCTTCGCGACACTCGGGCGCGGCTTCGGGCAGGCGGCGCGCGCGGTGCGCCGGCTCAACCCGGCCGCCGTCGTCGGATTCGGCGGTTACCCGACCGTTCCGCCGATGCTGGCGGCTCAGCTTCTCAAGGTGCCGACGATTCTGCACGAGCAGAACGCCGTGATGGGTCGGGCCAACGGTTTCCTCGCCAAGGGCGCCCGCGTCATCGCCACCGGGTTCAAGGAGGTGCGGGGCGTACCAGAGAAGGCGACGGCGCGCCGCGTGCATACCGGAAACCCGATCCGCCCGGCGGTGCTCGCCGTCGCCGACACGGCCTATCCGGCCCTCGATACGGATTCTCCGCTGCGCCTTCTCGTCTTCGGGGGCAGCCAAGGGGCTCGCGTGATGAGCGAGGTCGTGCCCGCGGCGCTCGAGAAGCTTCCGGGCGATCTGCGGGCCCGCCTTCATCTCGTTCAGCAGGCCCGGCCCGAGGATCTGACGGCGGTGCAGAACCGCTTTCTCGCCATGGGACTCGGCGGGATCGAGGCGGCACCGTTCTTCAAGGATCTGCCCGGTCGCATGGCCGCCGCGCACCTCGTCGTGGCACGCTCGGGCGCCTCGACCGTCTCGGAACTCGCCGCGATCGGCCGACCGGCGATCCTGGTACCCCTGCCGGGCGCCCTCGATCAGGATCAGGCGGCCAACGCCGCGACATTGGCCGGGATCGGCGCGGCTCTGTCCATCCAGCAGAGTGCCTTCACGCCGGATCGCCTCGCCGCCGAACTCGTCGATTTGTTCGGCGCGCCCCGGAAATTGACCCAAGCCGCAGCGGCGGCCAAAACCGCCAGCATCCTCGACGCCGCCGACCGCCTCGCCGCTGTCGTCGTCGAGACGGCCGCCGCATCATCCTAGGTGCGACAGGTCCAGTGGACCCGTCGCGACCGGCGGACGATCGCCGCCCCGCGATCGCGGGGGCGGATCGCGCACCGGCGCGATCCGATCAAGAGTTCATCGGGGCCCGCTTGCGCCCAGGTCCGCGAAGGTTCGTGACATGAAGCTGCCCGAAAAGCTCGGCCCCATCCACTTCATCGGCATCGGCGGCATCGGCATGTCCGGCATCGCCGAGGTGATGGCCAATCTCGGCTACACGGTGCAGGGCTCCGACGCGAACGACAACGCCAATGTCCGCCGCCTGTCCGAGAAGGGCATTCGCACCTTCGTCGGCCACCGGGCCGAGAACGTCGAGAATGCGGCCCTCGTCGTGGTCTCGACCGCGATCCGCCGGGACAATCCGGAATTGGTCGAGGCCCGCGAGCGCCGCCTGCCGGTCGTGCGCCGCGCCGAGATGCTGGCCGAGCTGATGCGCTTCAAGTCCTGCGTCGCGGTGGCCGGCACCCATGGCAAGACCACGACGACCTCGCTCGTGGCGACCCTGCTCGACGCCGGCAACCTCGATCCGACCGTGATCAACGGCGGCATCATCAACGCCTACGGCACCAATGCCCGCATGGGCGCGGGCGACTGGATGGTGGTGGAGGCCGACGAGTCCGACGGCACCTTCCTGAAGCTGCCGGCCGACGTGGCCATCGTCACCAATATCGACCCCGAGCATCTCGATCATTTCGGCTCGTTCGACGCCATCAAGGACGCCTTCCGGCGCTTCATCGACAACATCCCGTTCTACGGCTTCGCGGTGATGTGCATCGATCATCCGATCGTGCAGGACCTCGTCGGCCATATCGAGGACCGGCGCATCATCACCTACGGCGAGAACCCGCAGGCCGACGTGCGTCTCCTCGACATCGACCTGAAGGGGGGGCAGAGCCGCTTCCGGGTCATGATCCGCGATCGTCGCCCCGGCTTCCGCCTCGAAATGCAGGATCTCGTCCTGCCGATGCCGGGCAAGCACAACGCGCTGAACGCCACCGCGGCTCTGGCGGTGGCCCACGAACTCGGGGTCTCGGAGGACGCGATCCGCAAGGCGCTCTCGGGCTTCGGCGGCGTCAAGCGCCGCTTCACCCGCACCGGGGAGTGGAACGGCGCCACGATCTTCGACGATTACGGCCATCACCCGGTGGAGATCGCGGCGGTGCTCCGCGCGGCCCGTGCCTCGACCGAGGGCAACGTCGTCGCCGTGGTCCAGCCGCACCGCTATACCCGGCTGCAATCGCTGTTCGAGGATTTCTGCACCTGTTTCAACGACGCCGACACGGTCATCGTCGCTCCGGTCTACGCGGCGGGCGAGGCGCCGATCGAGGGCTTCGACCGCGATTCGCTGGTGGCTGGCCTCAAGTCGCGCGGCCATCGCGACGCGCTGGCCTTGAACGCGCCGGACGATCTCGCCGGGCTGGTTGCCGGCCGCGCCCAACCGGGCGACTACGTCGTGTGTCTCGGCGCGGGCACGATCACCCAATGGGCCTACGCGCTGCCGGGGGAATTGGCGGCGTTGAAGGGGTGAGTAGTGTGAGCCGGTTTCACGCCTCGGCTGGCTCCGGCATCAGATCCTCGGCATCCACGCCGAGGATTGTTGCGAATCGCCCGTTGAGCGCGGGATCGGCCAAGCGCTCACCTCGCTCGATCGCTGCGAGCCAATCCGATGGGATGGCCGTTGCCTGCGCCAGCGCGTCCGCCGTCATGCCGCGCCGCTCGCGCCAGAAAGCCAGTGGGCTCGGCGCGGCGCGCAGGGCGTCGAGGTCGGCCTCATCCAGCAACTCCTCGGTGCCGGCCTGCAGGCGCGCTTCGGATGCATCGACGGAGCGGGCATCGAGCGTGTCCTCGGCGAGTTCTCGCAGCCGCTCGAATTCCGCCTCAGGCAGGATCACGATCGCCTCGCCCGACGGGGTTTGGGTGCGCACGATGGTCATCGGGCTCGTCCTATCCATAGATCGAGCCCCGCGGGCCGATCTCGTGGACAATGATCCGATCCGGCTCGATGGTGAAGACCGCGCGCCAATCGCCGACCCGCAGGCGGTAGCGTTCCGCCCCGCCTTTCAGCGCTTTGACGTTGTTGGCGAGCGCGGATGGGTCGTCGGCGAGCTGACGGAGCTTGCCGCGGATCAATTCCTCGCTATTGCGCGGCATCCGGCTCAAGACGCGCGCGGCGGCGCGGGTGAAGACCACGCTCTTGCCCAAACCCGCCTCCCGTCGATACCGACCGCTTCAGGCGACAGGCTAGCATGACTTCGAACCTCACTGACGCCATCCGCGCCGCCGCGCCGAATCTGCGCGGTCGTCTCCTCGAGAATCAATCGCTGGCCGACCTCACGTGGTTTCGCGTCGGCGGGCCGGCGCAGGTGCTGTTCAGCCCGGCGGATGAGGAGGATCTCTCGGTCTTCCTCGCCGCCCTCGACCCGGCCGTGCCGGTGACGGTGATCGGCCTCGGCTCGAATCTGATCGTGCGCGACGGCGGCATCCCCGGCGTCACGATCCGGCTCGGCGGCAAGGCGTTCGGTTCGATCGAGATTGACGGAGACTCGATCCGCGTTGGCACCGCCGTGCCGGATATGCGCCTCGCCAAGGCCGCGGCGGAGGCCTCCCTCGACGGCCTCGCCTTCTTCCGCGGCATCCCCGGCTCGGTCGGCGGGGCGCTGCGCATGAATGCGGGCGCCCATGGCGGTGAGACGACCGACGTGCTCACGCAAGTGCGCGGCATCGATCGGACGGGGGCGGCGCGCAGCTTCACCCATGCCGAGATGGGCTTCCGCTACCGCCATTCCTCGGCACCGGACGACGTGATCTTTACGGGAGCCACCTTCCGAGGCCGGGCCGGGAACCGCGAAGCGATCGAGGCCGAAATGGATCGGGTCACCGCCGCCCGCGAGGCCGCCCAACCGATCCGCGAGCGCACTGGCGGCTCGACCTTCAAGAATCCCGAGGGCGGCAAGGCCTGGCAGCTCATCGACGCCGCTGGGTGCCGAGGGCTGACCCGGGGCGGTGCCCAGGTCTCGGAAATGCATTGCAACTTCCTGATCAACCGTGGCGGCGCCACGGCCGCCGATATCGAGGGCCTCGGCGAAGAGGTCCGCCGCCGGGTGCGCGAGACGGCGGGCGTCGAGCTGCACTGGGAGATCAAGCGGATCGGTGTCGACCCCACCCAAGCAGACCGGTAGGATGTCAGACGTAGAGCCAAGCGAGCAATTCCGTGTCGCAGCCAGTCCGCACCGCCTATTCCAAGCTGTCGGAGAAGAGCCAGACGGTTCTGCCCGCCGAACTGCACGAGCGACTGAGCATCGGGCCGGGTGACCGGGTGCGCTACCTGTTCACACCGGACGGCGTCCACATCGATAAGGCGCCCGCCGAGGGCGAGGACCCGTTCGTCGCCTTCACCGAATGGGGTGGTCCCATCGACGACGCTGATTATGCCGATCTCTAGCCCCTCGTTCCGGGCCGGCACCGTCGTCGTGCCGTTTCCTTACTCGGACCGGCTGGCAGAGACGCGACGCCCTGCCGTGGTGATCTCGGGTGAGGTGGTCGGTCGAGCGGGCGTCGTGTGGATCGCCATGATTACGAGCGCACGCAACCGACCCTTTGGCCGACGAGCGGCCGATCCACGATCTCGCAGCGACCGGCCTCGTCGTCCCCTCCGTGGTCCGGCGAGTGAAGATCGCCTGCATCGAGCCTTCGCGGATCCTGCGCGCCGTCGGTGCTCTCCCCTCTGCGGCGACTGACGACCTGAGGACGCGCCTGCGCGCCCTTATCGGTTCTTCCCATCCCTGACCCTCACGACGCCCGGAGCCACCCCATGTCCAAGCACGTCGCCGTCCTGATGGGCGGCTGGTCCTCCGAGCGGGAGATCTCGCTCCGCTCCGGCACCGCCTGTGCCCGAGCCTTGGAAGGGGAGGGGTTCCGGGTGACGCCGGTCGATGTCGGGCCGGACATCGCCACCGTGCTGACCGCGCTCGCCCCCGATGTGGCGCTGAACGCGCTGCACGGACCGGCCGGCGAGGACGGGACGATCCAGGGTCTCCTGGAGATCCTGAAGATCCCCTACACCCATTCGGGCGTGCTGGCCTCGGCGCTCGCCATGCACAAGGAGCGTGCCAAAACGGTCATGAAGGCGGCCGGCGTGTCCGTTCCGGAGGGGCGCGTCGTTAACCGTCATGATGCGGCGAAGTCACACCCATTAACTCCTCCCTATGTCGTGAAGCCCATCGCCGAGGGCTCCTCGATGGGGGTCATCATCGTCCGCGAGGAGCGCTCGCATCCGCCCCAGATTCTGGCTTCGGATGCATGGACCTACGGCGAGGAAGTCCTTGCAGAGACTTACGTTGCCGGCCGCGAGCTGACCTGCGCCGTGATCGGCGACCGGGCACTTGGCGTGACCGAGATCAAGCCGGTCTCGGGGGAGTGGTACGACTTCGACGCAAAGTACGCCGGAGGGGGGTCGATCCACGTCCTTCCGGCGGACCTTAAACTAAATGTTTACCAGCGTGTCCAAGAGTTGGCGTTAACGGCGCATCAAGCACTGGGATGCCGTGGCGTCAGCCGTGCCGACCTACGTTACGACGATACGCCGGGGGGAACCGGCGCCCTCGTCGTGCTGGAGGTCAACACGCAGCCCGGCATGACCCAGACGAGCCTTGTGCCGGAGATCGCGGCCCATGCGGGCCTGAGTTTCGGTGAACTCGTCCGATGGATGGTGGAGGACGCTTCTCTCAGCCGCTGAACGCTTCCGGTCTCGGAAGCGGCGGAGCCCCCACGGGGTTCCGGCTGCGGCTGCCCCGGGTTCTGCGGCGGTTCTCCTCCGCCCGGCGCCTGCGCGCGGCTGCGCCGATCGAGCAGCGGGTTCCGCGGCTCGCCGGCACGGCCCTGATCTCCGGCCTTGCCGGTGCCGTCGCGCTCGCCGGTTTCGTGGCGAGCGGACGCTACGATGCCTTCACGGCCGAGCACGGCCGACCTCTCGACATCCTCGCCCGCATTGCCGGCTTCGGCGTCGAGCGCGTGACGATTTCCGGCATCTCCCGGATGTACGAGCGCGAGGTGCTGAGCGCCGCCGGAATCGACTGGCGCTCCTCCGTCCCCTTCCTCGATCTTGACAAGGCCCGCGAGCGCCTGCTCGCCGAGCCGCTGATCGCCAGCGTCTCCGTGCGCAAGATCTATCCCAATGAGATCGTCATCAATCAGGTCGAGCGGGAGCCCGCCGCCCTCTGGCAGCGCAACGGCGAGATCCAGGTGATCGCCGCCGACGGCACCGTGATCGACGAGATGCGCGACGAGCGCTACGTCAACCTACCCCTGGTGGTCGGGGAGGGGGCCAATGCCCGCCTTCCGGAATATCTGGCGATGATCGAGGCCGCCGGGCCGCTGGGCGCGCGCATCAAGGCCGGCACCTTCGTGTCCGGACGACGCTGGACCCTCAAGCTCGACGGCGTCGACATTCGCCTCCCGGAGACCGGGGCGGCCGACGCGCTGACCCGTCTGGTCCGGATCGAGCGTGAGAACCGCATCCTCGAGAAGGACATCATCGCCGTCGACCTGCGCATGGCCGACCGCGTCGTAGTGCGCCTCACGGAGGAGGCGGCCGCCGCCCGCGCCGAGAGCCGCAAGAAGCCGAAGAAGGGCACGCCCACATGAGCACGCCCCGTACGGCCCTTCGTTCCGCCCTTCGCTCCGTTTCCCGCCGCGTTTCCGCAAAGTAGCGTCCGATGCAGACCCCCCACTGCCTCACGCCGCGCCTGAAGCCGCTCTCCGCCCGCCGGAGTGCGACCATGTCGGTGCTCGATATCGGCACCAGCAAGGTCGTGTGCCTCATCGCCGAATTGCAGCCCGCCGAGGCGGTCTCGACCCTGCGCGGGCGCACCCATCTCGCCCGCATCATCGGCATCGGCCATCAGCGCTCCCTGGGGCTGAAGGGCGGCGCCATCGTCGATCTCGAAGCCGCCGAAGGGGCGATCCGTCAGGCGGTCCACGCCGCCGAGCGGATGGCCAAGGCCGAGGTCCAATCGGTCATCGTCAATATCTCCGGCGGCCGCCTCGCCTCGCAGCATTTCGAGGCGCGGGTGAACGTCCGCTCCGGCACCGTCACCGGCGCCGATGTCGAGCGGGTGCTGGAGACCGCGAGCGCCCACGGCGTGAGCCCCGGACGCGCCGTGCTCCACGCCCTGCCGACCGGCTACGCGCTGGACGGCCAGGGAGCGGTGATCGACCCGTCGGGCATGATCGGCGACGCACTCGGGGTCGATCTCCATGTCGTTACGGCGGAGGCGGCCGCGGCCCGCAACCTGATGCTGGCGGTCGAGCATTGCCATCTCGGCGTCGATGCCGTGATCGCCACCCCCTATGCCGCGGGCCTCTCGGCGCTCGTGGACGATGAGGCGGAACTCGGCTGCGCGGTCGTCGATATGGGCGGCGGCACCACCAGCGTCGGCGTCTTCACGGGCGGCCATCTCGTCCATTGCGACGCGGTCGCGGTCGGCGGTCACCACGTCACCATGGACATCGCCCGGGGCCTCTCGACCCGCGTCTCGGTCGCCGAGCGGCTCAAGACGCTCTACGGCTCGGCCATCGCCACCGCGTCCGACGAGCGGGACATGATCGCGGTCCACGGCGTCGGCGAGGACGAGGGCGAGGCGC
The DNA here is from genome assembly GCF_022179765.1 of Methylorubrum suomiense. Lineage (GTDB taxonomy): Bacteria > Pseudomonadota > Alphaproteobacteria > Rhizobiales > Beijerinckiaceae > Methylobacterium > Methylobacterium suomiense. The sequence continues at coordinate 139,873 of NZ_BPRE01000004.1, forward strand.
CCTCGCACGTTCCGCGCTCGCAGCTGGTGCGCATCGTCAAGCCGCGGGTCGAGGAAGTTCTCGAACTCGTTCGCGACCGCCTGCGCAACGCGGGCTTCGGCGCTCAGGCCGGCCGCCGGGTGATTCTGACCGGTGGCGCCAGCCAACTCGTCGGCATGCCCGAGACGGCGCGGCGCATCCTGCAGGGACAGGTTCGCATCGGTCGTCCGCTGGGGATCCGCGGCCTGCCGGAGGCCGCGAAGGGCCCCGCTTTCTCGGCCTCGGTCGGGATGCTGGTCTACCCGCAGGTCGCGCATGCGGAGCATTTCGAGCCGCGGGGGCAGGGCGCCTTCGCCGGCACGGGAACGGACGGATACTTCTCACGGGTCGGTCGCTGGATCCGCGAAAGTTTCTGAAGAACGACCCGCCCGGCCGGAAGGTGAAGGGCGGCACAGACATCAGGGCAGGCGTCCCCAGGACGTCGATCAGGCAATCGCTTAAAGCAGTCACGAAGGGCACGACCACCATGGCCATCTCTCTTCAGGCACCCGACATCCGCGAGCTCAAGCCCCGCATCACCGTCTTCGGCGTCGGCGGCGCCGGCGGCAATGCCGTCAACAACATGATCGAATCGGGCCTTCTCGGCTGCGAATTCGTCGTGGCCAACACGGATGCCCAGGCCCTGACCTCGTCGAAGGCCGAGCGCGTCATCCAGATGGGCATCGGCGTCACGCAGGGCCTCGGTGCCGGCTCGCATCCGGAAGTCGGCTCGGCGGCCGCCGAGGAGGTGATCGACGAGATCCGCGATCAGCTCTCGGGCGCCCACATGGCCTTCATCACCGCCGGCATGGGCGGCGGCACCGGCACCGGCGCGGCCCCGGTCATCGCCCGCGCGGCACGTGACATGGGCATCCTGACGGTCGGCGTCGTGACGAAGCCGTTCCAGTTCGAGGGCATGCGCCGGATGCGCACCGCCGAAGCCGGCATCCAGGAGCTTCAGGCGGCGGTCGATACCCTGATCGTCATCCCGAACCAGAACCTGTTCCGGGTCGCCAACGAGAAGACCACCTTCGCCGACGCCTTCGCCATGGCTGACCAGGTGCTCTACTCGGGCGTCGCCTGCATCACCGACCTGATGGTCAAGGAAGGCCTGATCAACCTCGACTTCGCCGACGTCCGCGCGATCATGCGCGGCATGGGCAAGGCGATGATGGGCACGGGTGAGGCCTCCGGTGAGAACCGCGCCAACCGCGCGGCGGAAGCCGCCATCGCCAACCCGCTCCTCGACGACGTGTCGATGAAGGGCGCCCGCGGCCTGCTGATCTCGATCACCGGCGGCAGCGACCTGACCCTGTACGAGCTCGACGAGGCGGCGACCCGCATCCGCGAGGAAGTGGATCAGGACGCCAACATCATCCTCGGTGCCACCTTCGACGAGAGCCTCGACGGCATCATCCGCGTCTCGGTGGTCGCCACCGGCATCGAGCCGGCGCTGATCTCGGCCGATTCGCCGAACAACCCGGAAATCGCCCAGACCGAGCAGCGCATCGCCGAAGTCGCCGAGCGTCTGCGTGCCGAGGCCCGCGCCCGGGCGTCGGCCGCGCTCTCGCCCGCCAGCCAGACCGCCGCGCCGCTCCACGTCCAGCGTCCGGCCCCCGAGCCCCTGCGGGTCGAGCAGGCTCCGGCGCCCCGTCCGGTGATGCCCGAGGCGACAGCACCCGAGCCCGTGCGCGCCGAGACCTTTCGTCCCGAGCCGGCCCCGATGATGCACCATCATGACGTGATGCTGACTCAGGCGCCCGCCCGCGTCGCCGCCCCGGCCTACGAGCCGCCGGCCCCGGCCGCCCCGATCCAGGAGACGGCTTCCCTCGGTGCCGGCCCCTACGTGCCGCCGCGTCCGCAGCTCGCCCGGCCGCCGCGCATGCCGCAGATCTCGGACCTGCCGCCCCACACCCAGGCGCAGATTCTCAAGAGCCGCGGCGATGAGCAGGCGTCCGAGCCCGCCCAGGACTCCAAGCGCATGACCCTCCTGCGCCGTCTCGCCACCGTCGGCTTCGGCGGTCGCCGCGAGGAGGCCGAGGCCGCCCCGATGCCGCCGGCCCCGCGCGCCGCTGCCCCGGCGCCGACGATCCCGGCCCCGCGGGTCGAGCACGCGGTCCGCGCCCCGGCGCCCCAGGCGCCGCAATACCGCCCGGCCGCCGGCAATCTCGATCCCCAGGGTCGTGCCATGCCGCCGCGGATGATGGAGGACGATCAGCTCGAGATCCCCGCCTTCCTCCGTCGTCAGGCGAACTGAAACCAGCCCGGCTGACGGCCTGACGCGTCGCGTCAGGCGTCACTGGGACATTTCCGCCACAGACCCGGGACCGGAAGGTCCCGGGTTTAGCTGCTTGTTAAGACACTGATGCTCAACTGTTTTTCAATGTTCGTGGCAAAACCGTGGCTGTAACAGACCGTAAGAATCCGTGATTTGGCCGGTCTGTGCACCGCAGTTATACCACCTGCGGAACGACAGAAGGCGCGAACGGCGGCTACAGCCGGAGCGCTCGCAGTGGCTTCAAGCAGCGGACGGACTTCTCGCATCGCGCCAGATTCAAGGGTGCGCGGGAAGGATCCTGGCCGAGGGCTAAGGTATGCGGACGAACCAACAAACAACGATCAAAGCGTCCGTGACCCTGACCGGCATCGGCGTCCATTCCGGGAACCCGGCGGAGATCACCCTCCACCCCGCACCCGCCAATCACGGTATCGCCTTCCTCCGCACCGGAACGCCCACCGGCAACGACCGGCTCATCAAGGCCCACTACGCCTGCGTTTCCGCCACCGAACTCTGCACCGTCATCGGCGATAACGAGACCGGCGCGGTCGCCACCATCGAGCACCTGATGTCCGCCCTCTACGGTCTGGGCGTCGACAACGTCCTCGTCGAGATCGACGGGCCCGAGATGCCGATCCTCGACGGCAGCGCCCGCCTCTTCGTCCAAGCCATCGACGGTGTCGGTCTTAGCCCCTGCGGTGCGACGCGCCGCTGGATCAAGGTGCTGCAGCCGGTCCGGATCGAGGTCGGTCGCGCCTTCGCCGAACTCCGCCCGATCGATCGCGGCTTCCGCCTCGACGTGGAGATCGACTTCGAATCCCCGGTGATCGGCCGCTCGCGCAAGGCGATGGACCTCACCCCGGCCGCCTATCGCCGCGAGATCGCGGGCGCCCGTACCTTCGGCATGATGAAGGACGTCGAGCGCTACTGGAAGGCCGGCTTCGCCCTCGGCGCCTCCCTCGACAACACGGTCGCCGTCGGCGAGACCGCCGTCGTCAATCCCGAGGGCCTGCGCTACCCGGACGAGTTCGTCCGCCACAAGCTGCTCGATGCCGTGGGCGATCTCGCCCTGGCCGGCCTTCCGCTCCAGGGTGCTTACCGCTCCTATTGTGGCGGTCACCGCATGAATGTCGGCATCCTCCAGGCCCTGTTCGCCGACCGCGCGAACTACGCCATCGTCGAGGGCCAGAACACCCGCCGCGAGCCGGCCCGTGCCGAGTACGGCGCCGCCCTAGGCCTCGCCGCCTTCGCCGCCGAACTGTAACCGGTAAGACACAGGTCCGCTGCTCCGGCGCTGCACACGGGATTCCTTAACATCTCGTGGGAACCTGCCGCTTTCGCGCCAGAATCGGACCCCAACGCTAGAGCCTGCGCGTAGGACGCGTGCCCCCTCTCGGGTGGCCCGTGCCTGACAGGGATTTGACCGCGATGCCTCTGACCTTCCCGACCCGTGGCGCGATGGCGGCCGTGCTCCTCAGCCTCGGCGTCGGCCTCGGCGGCTGCGATGCCCTCGATCCGACTAATTTGTTCGCCGAGAAGTACAAGCCCGAGGCGGTTCCGGATACGCCGGCCGACAAGCTGTACAGCGACGGCTTGGCGAAGATGGAAGACCGCGACTTCGAGGGCGCTTCCAAGACCTTCGACCAGCTCGACAAGCAGTACACCTACTCCGACTGGTCGCGCAGGGCGCTGCTGATGACCGCCTACTCGAATTACGAGGGCGCGAAGTACGACGACGCGATCACCGCCTCGAAGCGCTATCTTCAGCGCCATCCCGCCAGCAAGGACGCGGCCTACGCGCAGTACCTGATGGCGATGTCGCAGTATAAGCAGATTCCGGACGTGACCCGTGATCAGGAGCGCTCGGAGCGCGCCCTCGTCGCGCTGCAGGAGCTCGTCCAGAAGTACCCGAATTCCGAGTACACAAACGACGCCAAGTCGAAGATTCAGATCACCCGCGATCAGCTCGCCGCCAAGGAGATGGAGGTCGGTCGCTTCTATCTCGAGAAGCGGTCCTTCCCGGCGGCGATCAATCGCTTCCGCGACGTGATCTCGAAGTATCAGACCACCCGCCACACAGAGGAGGCCCTCGAGCGCCTCGTCGAGGCCTATATGGCGCTCGGCATCACTGCCGAGGCGCAGAATGCGGCGGCCGTGCTGGGCCACAACTTCCCGGACAGCCCGTGGTACAAGGACGCCTATGCGCTCCTGCAGACGGGTGGCCTGGAGCCCCGCGAGGAGAAGTCCTCCTGGCTCAGCCGCGCGTTCCGTACCGTGACCGGCCAGAAGACCGCATCGGCCAACTGAGTCGGATCGGCGCAGATCGAAGCGAAGGGCGCGGCGTGGGCTGCGCCCTTCGCTTTTTAGGGTGAAGTCCGGCGCGTGCCGCCGTATGAGACGCCGTCCATTCCAGGATTGATCCACGCAGGAATTCTCGGCGCGGCATGCTCGTCCAGCTCGCGATCCGCGACATCGTACTGATCGACAAGCTCGACCTGACCTTTTCCGGGGGGCTCACCGTGCTCACCGGCGAGACCGGTGCGGGAAAGTCGATCCTCCTCGACGCCTTCGCCCTTGCCCTGGGCGGTCGCGGCGATGGCGGGCTCGTGCGCCACGGGGAGTCGCAGGGTGGCGTCACCGCGGTCTTCGATGTGGCGATCGACCATCCGGCCCGGGCGATCGCGGCGGCGGCCGAGATCGACACCGACGGCGATCTCATTCTGCGCCGCACGCAATTTGCCGACGGGCGCACCCGTGCCTTTGTCAACGATCAGCCCGTCGGCGTGCAGACCATGCGCGCGATCGGAACCGCCCTCGTCGAGATTCACGGCCAGCACGACGATCGTGCGCTTGCCGATCCCACCACGCACCGAGTGATCCTCGATGCCTTCGGCGGCCTCCAGGGTCCGCTGGCGGCGGTCGCGACTGCCGCCAAGCGCGTGCGCGCCGCGCGGACGGCCCTGTCGGAGCAGCGAGCGCGGGTCGAGGCGGCGCAGAAGGAGGCCGACTTCCTGCGCCACGCCGTGGAGGAACTCGGCAATCTCGATCCGCAGCCCGGTGAGGAAGCGAGCCTGGCCGAGCGCCGGACGGTGATGCAGCAGGGCGAGAAGGTCGCCCGCGAGTTGAACGAGGCGCTGGAGCTCGTCGGCGGAACCGGCTCGATGGTGCCCCACCTCTCCTCCGCCGTGCGCCGTCTGGAGCGTCGCGCCGCCACCGTACCGAGCTTGGTCGAACCGAGCATCGCCGCCCTCGATGCTGCCCTCAACGCTCTGGATGAGGCCCGCAGCGCCCTCGATGCCGCTGTGCTCGCCGCCGAATTCGATCCACGCGAATTGGAGCGCGTCGAGGAACGCCTGTTCGCCCTGCGGGCAGCCTCTCGCAAATACGCCGTCCCGGCCGACGATCTCGCCGATCTGCGCAGCCGCTACGACGCGGATGTCGCCGCCCTCGATGCGGGCGAGAAAGCTCTCTCCGGGCTGGAAGCCGAACAGAGCGCGGCGGAGACGGCCTATGAAGCGGCGGCCAGGAAGCTCGGCGACGGGCGTCGCCGCGCCGCCAAAGCCCTCGATGCGGCGGTGCAGGCCGAACTCCCACCCCTGAAACTGGAGGGCGCTCGTTTCATCACGCAGATCAGCGTCGATGAGGCATCGCGCGACGCATCGGGGACCGAGCGGGTCGAATTCTGGGCGCAGACCAATCCCGGCACCCGCGCCGGTCCGATGATGAAGGTTGCCTCCGGCGGCGAACTGTCCCGCTTCATGCTGGCGCTGAAGGTGGTTCTGGCCGGCAAGGGTTCGGCGCCGACGCTGATCTTCGACGAGATCGATACTGGTCTCGGTGGCGCGGTCGCCGACGCCATCGGTGCGCGGCTCGGGCGCCTGGCCGCTCAGGTTCAGGTCGTGGCCGTCACGCACGCACCGCAGGTCGCTGCCCGTGCGGGCACGCATTTCCGGATCGCGAAGGACAGTGTGAAGGGCGAGAAGGGGGCGGCCAAGGGGGTGGCCAAGGGCGCGGCGAAGGGTGTGAAGGCGGAAGAGCGCGTCACGACACGTGTCGTCGGTCTTGCCGCCGATGCCCGTCGGGAGGAGATCGCCCGGATGCTCGCCGGCGCAACCATCACCGACGAGGCCCGTGCGGCCGCCGCCCGGTTGTTGCAGGCGGCGGAAAATTGAACCGCTAATCGCCCTCGTCAAGTTCGATGCCGTACTCGGCCAGAACCCAGAAAATCGCTTCGAGATCGTCCGCCGTCACATCGCGGGGCGGCAATGCCTCTTCGAGATCATCATACGTCAAGGACCGTCGCCGCTCGGCATCGGCCTTGGCGAGCAGCCGATCGACCGTCATGCGGATATCGGCCGGCAGGGCGTCGTGACTCGGCAGCACCATCCCACCCGCTGGGCGGAGGGCGTCGCTGAGCAGGCGATCGATGATCGCCTGCCGACGCGCATAGGCTGCATCCGGTCCATCCATGGATCGGAATATGGACCGGCGCGGGCGTCCGTCGAGTCCGATCCGGTGCGCCGTTCGGCCCTTCCGCTCAAGCCCCCCCTGGCGCCGTCTGCATGGCTGAGCGAGTGATGCGCACGGGGATGGCCTTGGCGGCCGGGACCTTGGCCTGAACGTCGTGGTGCCACAGCGGGATCAGCACGTTCAGCTCCGGGTAGTAACCGCCGCAATTGCCCTCGGGGATGTCGTAGCGGACGATCCGCAACCCCTTCACCTCGCGGTCGAAACCGTCCGAGGCATCGGTGGCGACGTCCACGATTTCGCCGTCGGCCAGCCCCAGGCGGGCGATGTCGTTCTCGTTCATGAAGAGGATGTCGCGCGTGCCTTTCACCCCGCGGAAACGGTCGTGATAGCCGTAGACCGTGGTGTTGAACTGATCGTTCGAGCGCAACGTGATGAGGTCGATCACGTCTCGCCCGCGAGCGGGCATGTCCGGATCCTCCTCCAGCCCGTCCGGCGGCAGCACGAAATTGGCCTTGCCCGTCGGCGTCTCCCACTTGCGGTGGCGGGCGGCCAACGGTTTGTGCACGCCGCCCGGCTCGAACAGGCGGGCGTTGAAGTCCTTGAATGTAGCCGGATAGGTCGCCTCGATGGCGTCGCGGACCTTCGCGTAATCACCGACCCAGCCATCCCAATCCACCTGAGCGTGAGGGGGCAGCGTCGCTTTCGCCAGCTGCGCCACGATCCACGGCTCCGAACGGACGTGATCGCTGACCGGGCTCGCCACACCCTTCGAGCCGTGGAAGCACGAGGTCGAATCCTCCATCGACACCGCTTGCGGCCCGCTGGCCTGCTCGTCGATCTCGATGCGCCCGAGGCAGGGCAGGATGTAGCTGACTTCCCCATGCACGAGATGCGACCGGTTGAGCTTGGTCGAGACCTGCACGGTGAGGCGCTGGCGCCGCCATGCCTCTTCCATTCGCCGCGTGTCGGGGACCGCGCGCACGAAGTTGCCCCCGAGGCCGATGAACGCTTTCACGGTGCCGTCGAGGATCGCTTCGCAGGCCTCCACGGTGTTGAGCCCCTTCTCCCGGGGCGGCTCGAAGCCGTAGAGCTCCTTCAGCTTGTCCAGGGGCACGAGAGCGGGATCGTCGGCGATGCCGACGGTGCGCTGGCCCTGCACGTTGGAATGGCCGCGCACCGGACAGATGCCCGCGCCGGGTCGCCCGATCTGCCCGCGCAGGAGGAGCAGGTTGACGAGCATCTGCACCGTCTCGGTGCCGCGGCGGTGCTGGGTCAGGCCCATACCGTAGATGCCGATGACGGCGCTGGCGCGGGCATAGACGGCGGCGGCGGCTTCCAAACCCTCGCGTTTGAGGCCGGACTTGACCTCCAGCGCCGCCCAGTCCTGTCGATCGCAGAACGCCTCGAACTCAGCGAAGCCGTGCGTATGCTCCTCGATGAAACCGACATCGAGGATGCGAGGACGGCCCTGAGCCTTCGCGTCGCGGTCGGCCGCGAATAGCGCCTTGCAGATGCCGGTGATGGCGGCGATGTCGCCGCCGGCCTTCACCTGATGGTACTGCGTCGAGATCTGCGTCGAGGATTTCGTCAGCATCTCGATGGGGGATTGGGGGTTGGTGAATCGCTCCAAGCCCCGCTCCCGAAGCGGGTTGAAGGTGATAATCGGGACGCCCCGGCGGCGGGCATCCTGAAGCGGATGCAGCATCCGCGGCGCGTTCGATCCGACATTCTGCCCGAAGAACAGGATCAGGTCGGTCGTCTCGAAATCCTCCAGCACCGTCGTGCCAACGGACACGCCGATGGATTGCGGCAGGGCCTTCGAGGTCGATTCGTGGCACATATTCGAGGAATCGGGCAGATTGTTCGTGCCGTAGATGCGCGCGAACAGCGCGTACATGTAGCTGGTTTCGAGCGAGGCTCGGCCAGAGGCGTAGAACACGACCGAATTCGGATCGAAGCTCTTCAGTTCACGGCCGATCTCGTCGAACGCATCCTCCCATGAGACTGGGACGTAACGGTCGCGTTGTGCGTCGTAGCGCAGGGGATGAGTGAGGCGGCCCTTCTCCTCGAGGGCGTAGTCCGACCATGTCAGCAATTCGGTGACGGTGTGGCGTTCGAAGAAGTCCGGGCCGATCCGCTTGCGTGTCTGTTCCCAGGCGGTCGCCTTCGCGCCGTTCTCGCAATACTCGAAGGTCGAGGGTTTGGCGGGCTTCGACCAGGCGCAGGATACGCACATGAAGCCGTCGGGCTTGTTCTGCCGCATCAGCATGGCGGCACCGGTGACCGGGATTTCTTCGCGGGTCAGGATGTCGACGAGGGATCGGGCTGAACCCCAGCCGCCGGCCGGGTCAGTATAGGCTTCGATCTTCTGGTCGGACGTCTGCTCGGTCTTGGGGCCGGTCATGGACACTCGCGAGGCTCCGGGGGACCTCGGCGCAACATGGATCGCCAAAGTCGGGTTCCGGCCCGCGACGATGCCGACGCGAAACCGCTACGGATCGGAGAAGGGGTCCCCGCCGCCGGCCGCGTCAGGATTCACGCCCTCCACTGCCGGCTTCGGCCGGCGCGGCCGCGGCGCCGTGTTGGAGGCCGTCGGGGCTGCCGTGTTCGCGCCGAGCCGCGCCGCCAGGGCGATCGCCCGCGCCTCGGTGTAGCGCAGGTGGCAATAGCCATGCGCACCTTCGCGGGCATAGGTGCGGCAAGCCTGCTCACGGTCGGACGAGAAGGCGGCCTGCTCCTGCACGATCGGCCGGACATCCTGGCCGCGCGCCCTCTGCGTCATGATCTTGAAATTGTCGCGCACCGCTTTGTCGGCGATGCCGCGAGCGGTATCGAACTCGCCGGCCAGAGGCATGAGCGTCGCGGCGGCCGGTCCCCACAAGCCGGTCGGGGTCGTGGCGCAATCCTGCGCGGTGTAGGTGCAGACCTTGTCCTCGAGTGGCGTCACCAGCACGCTCCCTTCGAGTATCTCGAATCGCAGCGGGCACTCGGGCACGCTGGAGGAGAAGCGCGAAACCCCCTGCGAGCGCCCTTCGGCCGCAAGCGTCACCGGCTTGCCGGCATTCAGCTTGACCGTGCACGCCTCGGTCGGCTGCGAGACCTTGGTACCGGGCAGCGTCATCGCGGCGGTATAGGCCGCCCCCGACTTCTCGATCTTGAGCGACCCATTCAGCCCGTTGAGCTGAAGATCCTGACCGGCGACGTTGTCCTCCGCCGGAACCTTGAGCACCACCGGTTGGCGCGGCGCGGCGGGGGCGCTCGGCCGCGTTTCCGCGCCTTCGCCGGGGGCGGCGGGCTCCGCCGGGGCGGGACCGGGCGGCGGCTGGACCGGGACATTGCGCGGCGGCGCCGGCGGCTTGGCCGCGCGGCCAATTCCGAACAGTTCCTCGAAGAAGCTCTGGGCCTGGGCGCCGGTGGGACAGAATGCGAGGAGACAGAGGAGAGCGACGACGGCGACGCGCGGATGGGGGGCGGCGCGCGTGGCGGAACTCACGGGGACGGGCAGTCGCATCAGGCTGTCGCGATCCTGGCTCGGGGCCGGTCGGGGAAGGAAACTTTAACGGTCTCTAGCACGTCACCCGTGGCGCGGGCGTGGCAGCCTGGCAACTGCAAAGGCCCGCCCGACCCGCTCGCTGCGGGAAAAAACTCCGTGACAATGCCGGATTGTGGGACGTGTCTCGCACGTCGCGCGTCGTTCTTGCGGCGGCGTAGCCGTCTTCTTATATGCGGCGAGACACGGGACGAGGCCTTGGAAGCGCATCCTGCCCAGGCGACGCGCTTCGGATCCATCCCGTTCTCAAACCTGGAAGTTTTGTACCGCCATGGGTCGAGCTGCTTCGGGGCTCGGCGGTCTGCTTGAAACATCGAACAGAGGGATCCCACCATGGGTAAAGTGATCGGTATCGACCTCGGCACCACCAATTCCTGCGTGGCCGTCATGGAAGGCACGCAGCCGAGGGTCATCGAGAATGCGGAAGGCGCCCGCACCACCCCGTCCATCGTCGCTTTCACCGACGACGGGGAGCGCCTCGTCGGCCAGCCCGCCAAGCGGCAGGCCGTGACCAATCCGGAGCGCACCTTCTTCGCGATCAAGCGCCTGATCGGCCGTACCTACGACGATCCGCTGACGCAGAAGGACAAGGGTCTCGTTCCCTACAAGATCGCCAAGGGCGATAACGGCGACGCCTGGGTCGAGGCCGATGGCAAGCGCTACTCGCCGTCCCAGATCTCCGCTTTCACCCTTCAGAAGATGAAGGAGACCGCCGAGTCGCATCTCGGCCAGCCGGTGACGCAGGCGGTCATCACGGTTCCGGCCTATTTCAACGACGCCCAGCGTCAGGCCACCAAGGATGCCGGCAAGATCGCCGGTCTCGAGGTGCTGCGCATCATCAACGAGCCGACCGCGGCCGCGCTCGCCTACGGCCTCGACAAGAAGAAGGCCGGCACCATCGCGGTCTACGATCTCGGCGGCGGCACCTTCGACGTCTCGATCCTCGAGATCGGCGACGGCGTGTTCGAGGTGAAGTCGACGAACGGCGACACGTTCCTCGGCGGCGAGGACTTCGACAACCGCGTGGTCGAGTATCTCACCAGCGAGTTCAAGAAGGAGCAGGGCATCGACCTGACCAAGGACAAGCTCGCCCTCCAGCGCCTTAAGGAGGCTGCCGAGAAGGCCAAGATCGAGCTGTCCTCGGCCACCCAGACCGAGATCAACCTGCCCTACATCACCGCCGATGCCTCGGGCCCGAAGCACCTCGCGCTGAAGCTCAGCCGCGCCAAGTTCGAGTCGCTGGTCGATGACCTCGTCCAGCGTACGATCGAGCCGTGCCGCAAGGCGCTCAAGGATGCCGGCGTTTCGGCCTCCGAGATCGACGAGGTGGTGCTCGTCGGCGGCCAGACCCGCATGCCCAAGGTGCAGGAGGTCGTGAAGTCGTTCTTCGGCAAGGAGCCCCACAAGGGCGTCAATCCGGACGAGGTCGTCGCCATCGGCGCCGCGGTCCAGGCGGGCGTGCTTCAGGGCGACGTGAAGGACGTTCTGCTCCTCGACGTCACCCCGCTCTCCCTCGGCATCGAGACGCTGGGTGGCGTGTTCACCCGCCTGATCGACCGCAACACCACGATCCCGACCAAGAAGTCCCAGGTCTTCTCCACGGCGGAGGACAACCAGAACGCCGTGACCATCCGGGTCTTCCAGGGTGAGCGCGAGATGGCGGCGGACAACAAGCTGCTCGGCCAGTTCGACCTGATGGGTATCCCGCCGGCCCCGCGCGGCATGCCGCAGATCGAGGTGACCTTCGACATCGACGCCAACGGCATCGTCAACGTGACGGCCAAGGACAAGGCGACGAACAAAGAGCACCAGATCCGCATCCAGGCCTCCGGCGGTCTTTCGGACGCGGATATCGAGAAGATGGTCAAGGATGCCGAGGCGAATGCCGAGGCCGACAAGCGCCGTCGCGAGCTCGTTGAGGTCAAGAACCAGGGCGAGAGCCTGATCCACGCCACCGAGAAGTCGGTGTCGGAATACGGTGACAAGGTCTCGGCGGCCGACAAGGGCGCCATCGAGTCCGCCATCACCGCGCTCCGCACGGCGCTGGAGGGCGAGGATGCCGAGGGCATCAAGGCCAAGACCAACGACCTGATGCAGGCTTCGATGAAGCTCGGCGAGGCGATGTACGCCGCCTCGCAGGCCGAAGGCGCTCCGGGTGCCGAGGGGGCTTCGGCCTCGGCCGACAAGAAGGACGACGTCATCGACGCCGACTTCCAGGAGGTCGACGAGAAGGACCAGAAGAAGCGCGCCTGATCCGGCGCCGGCCGGGAGCGATGCGCGAGCGCCGCTCCCGGTCTTTTTTGATCGCGACGCCGCTGCGGTGGCTTGATCCCCGGGCCCTGCTCGGGGATCAACCTTATGGGGCGTCTCACCACATGCGATGGTCGATTCTCAGGGTCCGCTCGGTGGCGGGGCCGCGAGAAGGGGCGCGGGCGAGAATAGCCGCAGCCGACGCGCAGAAACGAGGCTCCAGAGGCCGGAATGTCGAAGCGTGACTATTACGAGGTCTTGGGTGTCTCCAAGACCGTCACGGAGAGCGAACTCAAGGTCGCCTTCCGCAAGCTCGCCATGGTCCATCACCCGGACCGCAATCCCGGCGACAAGGAAGCCGAGATCAAGTTCAAGGAAGTCAACGAGGCGTATCAGTGCCTCTCCGACGGCCAGAAGCGCGCGGCCTACGATCGGTTCGGCCATGCCGCCTTCAGCCAGGGGGGCGGGGGCGGCCCCGGATTCGGCAACGAGTTCGGCGACTTCATGTCGGACATTTTCGAGAATTTCTTCGGCGATGGACGTGGGGCTCCCGGCGCCGGGGCCGGCCAGCGGGGGCGCGGCCAGCCGGGGCGCGAGCGCGGCGCGGATCTGCGCTACAATCTGGAGATCAGCCTGGAGGAGGCGTTCGCCGGCAAGACCGAGACGATCCGCATCCCGACCTCCATCGCCTGCGAAGTCTGCTCGGGTACCGGCGCCAAGGCCGGCTCGAAGCCGCGCACCTGCCCGACCTGCGGCGGCTATGGCCGGGTGCGGGCGGCACAGGGTTTCTTCGCGATCGAGCGGACCTGCCCGAATTGTCACGGCCGCGGCGAGGTCGTGGACGATCCGTGCACGGCCTGCTCCGGTGCGGGCCGCGTCAACCGCGAGCGCACGCTCTCGATCAATGTCCCGGCGGGGGTCGATGACGGTCTTCGCATCCGGCTCGCTGGGGAGGGGGAAAGCGGCCTGCGCGGTGGACCGGCGGGGGATCTGTACGTCTTCCTCTCGATCAAGCCGCATCCCTTCTTCCAGCGCGATGGAGCGGATCTCTTCTGCCGCGTGCCGATCTCGATGGTGACGGCTGCCCTGTCGGGCGAGATCACCGTACCGGTGATCGATGGCTCGCAAACGCAAGTCCGCATCCCGGCGGGCACGCAGACGGCCAAGCAGTTCCGCATCAAGGGCAAGGGCATGCCGGTGCTGCGCTCGCGGGAAATCGGCGATCTCTACATCCAGGTCTCCGTCGAGACGCCGCAGAACCTCACCAAGCGCCAGCGGGAGCTGCTGCAGGAGTTCGACCAGTCGGCTTCCGACGAGAACCACCCGGAAAGTGCGGGCTTTTTCTCCAAGGTGCGTGACTTCTTCGTGAGCGGGGCGGGCCGGACGTAAACACGGGTCAAACACGGGCCGCTTGGGATCAAACGTGGAACCAATCCGGTTATGCACCCGGTCGCTTCCATCGAGCGACGGCGGGTGTCCCCGCAATGCAGGAAGGCCGACCTTGACGGGGTGCGGGTTTTCGTCGTCTAGAACGCTCCCCGCACGAAGATGCGCCGCCCCGGCGCGCGCGTCTTCTTGGCCGGGAGTCGCGTCACGCTCCGTGCAGGGTTTCTTGCCCAACCTCCTGTCGCGTTCTCGGCCGCTGACCCAGGCGGCCCGTCACATCCGCCCGCATCCCGCGAGCGGTTCCACCCCCTCCTTTCATTCCTGACCCGGGGATCATCGGTCGTGCCGCCGCTTCGCCGTTCCAGCGCCCGAGCCGTCGCCGCGACCCGCATGAGGGAGCGGCGCGATCCGCTGGAGGACGAGGCGCGGTTCCTGCGCTCGTGGTTCGAGCGCCCGCTTGTCACCGGGGCCGTGACCCCGTCGGGCCGGATGCTCGCCCGCACCATGGCGTCCTATGCGGACCCGTCGGTGCCCGGTCCCGTCATCGAACTCGGGCCCGGCACCGGTCCGGTCACCGAAGCCCTGATCCGGCGCGGTTTCGATCAGGAGCGTCTGATCCTCGTCGAGTTCAATCCGGATTTCTGCGCGTTGCTGCGCCGCCGCTTCCCCCGCACCACGGTGATCCGGGGCGACGCCTACAGCATCCGCGAGACGCTCGGCAGCGTGGTCACCGAACCCTGCGCCGCGACGATCTCGAGCCTCCCGCTCTTCACCAAGCCATTGGAGAAGCGCCTGGAGCTGCTGCAGGACGCCCACGACGTGATGCAGCCGGACGCGCCCTTCGTGCAGTTCACCTACGCCGTCGTCCCGCCGATCCCGGCCCGGTGCGAGGCTGGCAGCTACACGGCGAGCCGTTCCAACCGGGTGTGGCTCAACCTGCCGCCCGCGCGCGTCTGGGTCTATCGCCGTCCTGGCAAGGCGCCCGCCTCGGTCTGATCCGGGTTCGCTCGGGAATGTTTCCAATTGTAGACGCCTGTCTCAGGCGCGGTTCATTCCCCGGCTTATAACCTCCCGATCCTTGGCCGCCATAGGGCGGCCGGACGAAGGGAGAGTACCGATATGTCGGACGCCATTTCGACCAAGCCCCTCCGCCGCGGCCTCGCCGTGTTGGCAATCGTCGTCGGCGGAGTGCTCGGCGGTTCGGCCGCGCAGGCTGCTCCGCTGGCGGCTCCGCCCGCCGCCGCGCTCGCCTCGGATACCGCCGTCGAGACCGTGCAATGGCATCACCGCCATCACGGCGGCTGGGGACACCGCGGCCATTGGGGTCATCACCATGGCTGGCGCCGCCACCATCACCATCATCATCATGGCTGGGGCCATCATCGCCGCCATCATTGGGGGCATCACCGGCACCACCATTGGGGCCATCACTACGGTGGGCGTCGGCACCACCACTTCTACTGAGGTGAACCGGTGACGGGGACCGCGCGCTCAGCGAGATGCGCGCGGTCCCGCTCCTCAGCCGAGGCGATCGATGATCGCGACCCGTTCCATCGGGGTCGCCTCGCCGATCCGATAAGCTGACCGCAGGGCCGCTTCGGCCCGGTCGGCCGCAGCGTCGTCCGCCGCATGGACCATGCCGATAGGATCCCCGCGATTGAGGCGATCGCCGGGGCGGATCAACCCTGTGAATCCCACCCGCGGATCGATGTCGTCCTGGGGTCGACTGCGCCCTCCGCCGAGGCCGATGACCGCGAGGCCCACGGCGCGCGTGTCCACCGCCTCCACCGTGCCGGTTTTTGCGGCCACCACCGGCCGTATCACCGGCGCCCGCGGCAGGTGACGGTCGGCCCCTTCCAGCAGATCGCCCGGCCCGCCGAGAGTCGCCACCATGCGGGCGAAGGCCTCGGCCGCAGCTCCCGTCTCCAGGGCGGACCGCAGACGCGTCTCTGCCTCATGGGGATCGACGGCGAGATTGCCGAGCACCAGCATCTCGGCGGCCAGCGCCAGGGTGACCGCGTGGAAGCGCGATTCTCTCATGCGCCCCGTCAGGTAGTCGACGGCGTAGCCAACCTCGACGGCATTGCCCGCAGCGGAGGCCAGCGGTGCATCCATGTCGGTCAGGAGGGCACGGGTCGGAAGGCCGGCGGCATTGGCGACGGTGACGATGCTGCGCCCGAGATCCCGCGCCTCGTCGATCCCCGCCATGAAGGCGCCGGATCCCGCCTTCACATCCATGACGAGGCCGTCGAGGCCCGCAGCGAGCTTCTTCGACAGGATCGAGGCGGTGATCAAATCGAGCGATTCCACCGTCCCGGTGACGTCGCGGATCGCGTAGAGGCGTCGGTCGGCGGGCGCGAGATCGCCGGTCTGGCCGATGATGGCGCAGCCGGCTTCGCGCACCACCGCCCGGAAGCGGTCGAGCCCCGGCGCCACGTCGTAGCCGGGAATGCTGGCGAGCTTGTCCAACGTGCCGCCGGTATGTCCCAGGCCCCGGCCCGAGATCATCGGGACGAAGCCCCCGCACGCCGCCACCAGAGGGGCGAGGACGAGGCTGACCGTGTCGCCGACGCCGCCGGTGGAGTGCTTGTCGAGGATGGGGCCGGGGAGGTCCCAGGCGAGAACCCGGCCGGAATCGCGCATCGCACGGGTCAGGGCCACCCGCTCGTCGAGCGTCAGCCCGCGGAAGAACACGGCCATGGCGAAGGCCGCCGCCTGTCCCTCGGTGACGCGCTCTTCCGTGAGACCGCGGATGAAGTCGCCGATATCGGCATCCGCCAGAGGCCTTCCGTCGCGCTTGTCGCGGATGATCTCCTGCGGAAGTTTCATCGGTCGCTCCCGAGGACACGAATCAGATCGTCCAGCAGGGAACTGGCCCCCAGCCGGAACGTCGCCGAGCGCGCCCAATCCGGGCCCATGATCCGGTCGGCAGCCGCGAGGTAGGTGGCGGCGTCCTCGACGCGGCGCAGGCCGCCGGACACCTTCAGACCGACGGTTCGAGCGCCGCCCCATTCGCGGATCACGGTCAGCATCGCCTCGGCTGCCTCGGGCGTAGCCGAGATCGGCGTCTTGCCGGTCGAGGTTTTGATGAAGTCGGCCCCCGCCTCGAGCGAGAGCCGGCTCGCCTGCGTGATCATCGTGGTATCGGGCAGCATTCCGGTCTCCAAGATGACCTTGAGCAGCCGGTCGTGGCAGACCTCGCGAACCGCCATCACCATGGTACGGGCCGTCGCCGCCTCGCCGTTGAGGAAGGCGCGGTAGGGAAGGACGAGGTCGATCTCGTCGGCACCGTCGGCGATCGCCGCGCGGGTTTCCGCCACGGCAGCGGCCGTGTCGTCGGCGCCGTCCGGAAAATTGACCACCGTTGCGATCCGCACGTCGCTGCCCGCAAGAACCCGCCCCGCGAGAGCGACGAAGCGCGGCCATACGCAGACCGCCGCAACCGCGTTCGTCCGCGCCCGGGCACAGAGCGCTTCGACCGCGTCCGATGTGCACGTCTCGATCAGGTCGGTCAGATCGAGGAGCGGCAACGCGCGCCGCGCGATGCGGGCGGCGTCCGAGGGGTGAAGGGGATCGGCCTGCTTCATCCTGAGAGTCTCACGGTTCGGGAAGCTGCGCCACGAAGGCGGCGGCAAGGCGGGCGAGATCGGCACCGGCACGGGCCGCGACCGCCTTGGTCTCGGCATGATGCGGGTCGCCCCCCGAGATTCCGGCAGCGAAGTTCGTCACCGCCGAGACGGCCGCGACCTCCAGCCCGAGAAAGCGCGCCAGGATCGTCTCCGGCACGGTCGACATGCCGACGAGATCGGCCCCGAGCCGGCCCGCCATGCGGATTTCCGCCGGCGTCTCGAAGCTCGGGCCGGAGAACCACGCGTAGACCCCCTCATGGAGGACGATCCGCTCCCTCTCAGCTGCACGGTGGAGGGTGGCACGCAGGCGCGGCGCATAGGCGTTCGTCATCGGCACGAAGCGGCCGTCGCTCGCTTCACCGATCAGCGGGTTGAACCCGGAGAGATTGATGTGGTCGGTCAGGACGACGAGACTGCCGGGGCCGGCATTCGGCAGGAGGGAGCCGGCGGCATTGGTCAGGAGGAGGCGCGTCGCCCCCAGTGCCGCGATCGCCGCGAGGGGAAGCCGCATGGCGCCGGCATCGCCCCGCTCATAGGCATGGGCCCGTCCCTCCAGCACCAGCACCGGCCGTCCCGACAGGGTGCCGCGATGCAGGTGTCCGCCATGGCCGGAGACGCCGGGCGCCGGAAAGCCGGGGATCTCGCCATAGGCGATGCTGGTTCGGTCGGCGAGCGCATCGACCAGGGCCCCCAGGCCGGTTCCCGTCACGATCGCCAGGGCGACGGGGCCGGCGAAACCCCTTTCGCGCAGAAGCGCGACGGCCGCCTCCTCACTCGGCATCGACGATGTGCTCCGGCAGGTGATCGGGACCGAACGAGGCGGGCAGCAGGGCTTCGAGGGTGAATCGAGCCCGCAGACCCGCGGGACCCGCCGCGAGGATCGGCGTATCCGGCCCCGCGAATTCCCGGATCCGCTGACGACAGGCGCCGCAGGGCGTGACCGGCGCCGGACTGTCGGCCGTGATGAGGATGGCTCGGATGCGCCGTCCGCCGGACGCGATCATTGCGGCGATGGCGCCGGCTTCGGCGCAGGTGCCGACCGGATACGCCGCGTTCTCGACGTTGCAGCCGGCATGGATGCGTCCCACCTCGTCCAGAAGGGCGGCGCCGACCGCGAAACCCGAATAGGGCGCGTGGGCGCGTGCGCGCACGGCGGAGGCCGCCGCGAACAGGGCATCCAGATCGTGGCTCGCAGGGAAGTCGCCGCTCGCGGTCATGACCCCGTTTGGCCCGAGCATGGGGCCCCTGTCGAGGGGCGGTCGACAGAGGCGGGCCGGCCTTCTAATGCAGGATCTTGCGGGTGGTGCAGGGAGCCGGCGACATGCTCGGACGCTACGATCGGGGATCGAACAACGGCGAAGCCAAGGTCGAGTACGGCGATGGCACCATGCGGGTGGTCAAGCCCGGCACCTTCGTCCGCTGCGCCGTGACCGGCGAGGAGATCCATCTCGACGCCCTGCGCTACTGGAACGTCGATCGACAGGAGGCCTATGCCAGCCCCGAGGCGGCGATGCAGCGCCTCAAGGAGATCGGTCGCGCCCCGTGAGGCGATCCGCCAGCTGACGCCGCAAGGCCGCGGGATCATCGAAGGCGAGGGTGACGCGCAGCACCGCAACCTTCACCTCGGCTGGTAATCGCACCGCGTCCTTCTCGGTGGTGACGAGGCTCGCTCCCTCGCGGTCCGCCAGCCTCCTAAGGACGTCGAGGTCATCGGCCCGGTAGGGGTGGTGATCCGGAAAGCCCCTGGCTCCGACGATCCGTGCGCCGAGATCCGTGAGCGTATCGAAGAACTTCTGCGGGCGGCCGATCCCGGCGAAAGCGACGACCCGTCGGTCTTTCCATCGCTCGGGTTCCTCCGGGACGAGCCGGGCGCGGTGCACGGGCAGGCCGCGGGTGACCGCTTCCCAGGCAACAGGGTTGCCGGCCTGCCCGTCTCCGATCACGATGAGGCCTCCGACATGCGGCCATTGCCGCGCGAGCGGAACCCGCAACGGGCCCGCCGGGAAGGGCAGTCCGTTGCCGATACCTGCGCCCCCATCGACCACGGCAAGGGCGAGATCCTTGCGCAGATGCGGGTTCTGAAGCCCGTCATCCATCACGACCGTGTCGGCGCCGAGTTCGGCGCAGAGGGACGATCCGGCCAAGCGGTCGCGGGACACCACGGTGACGGCAGACTGAGCCAGAAGCAGCGGTTCGTCGCCGATTTCGGCCGCTCCGTGCAGAGTGGGATCGACCATCACCGGTCCTGCGAGGCGCCCGCCGTAACCGCGGCTGAGGAAGGCCGGATGTCGGCCGAGTTCGTCTCGCAGAATGCGGGCGAGGGCGAGCGCCGACGGCGTCTTGCCGGCACCCCCCAAGGTAAAGTTGCCGACACACAGCACGGGACAGGGGCCGAACGTACCGGGGCGATCCATTCGCCGGGCCGTCACGGCGCCGTACACGTGTCCGGCCGGTGCCAGGAGCCGCGCGAGGGGATGGGACGGAGCCCGGGTCCAGAAATCCGGTGCGCGCATCAGGCCCGTTCGCGGGCGGACAGCTTCATCTGTGCGACGTAGGGGTCGAGCACCGCCAAGGTGCGGGCCACCGCGCCCTCGAACTGCGCCAGCGCTGACTGGCCCCGCCGCGCCATGGCCATCGCTCGCGGCGGATCGGCCACGAGTTCTGCCACCGCGGCCGCGAGGTCGTCCTCGCCCGATACGCAGCGGGCGCCGCCGGCTTCGTCCAGGGCGCCGTAGGCCTCGGCGAAGTTGTGGATATGAGGACCGTGCAGCACGGCGCCGTAGAGCCGCACCGGCTCGATCGGATTCTGCCCGCCATGCTCCACCAGGGAGCCGCCGAGGAAAACCAGAGGGCAGAGCCGGTAGAACAGGCCGAGTTCTCCCAGCGTGTCGGCGACGTAGAACTCGATACCGGCTTGCGGGCGCCCGTTCTGCGCGCGCCGGCTGGTGCTCAGGCCGAGTTCCTGGGCAACCCGCGCGACTTCCTCACCCCGGCGGGGATGACGCGGTACCGCGATGGTCAGCAAACGGGGAAAGCGGCTCTTCAGACGGGCGTGAACGCGGGCGACCGTCGCGTCTTCGCCCGGATGGGTGCTCGCGGCGACCCAGACCGGACGGTCGCCGACCAAGTCGCGCAGATAGGCGAGTTGCTGTTCATCGGCGGGGGGAATGGCGGAATCGTATTTCAGGTTGCCGACCACACCGAGGCGCGGAGCGCCCAGGCGGGCGAAGCGTTCCGCATCGGGCTTCGTCTGGCACAGGCAGATGGCGATGCGCGACAGCAGCGCCCGCACCGTACGCGGAGACCGCGTCCAGTTCTCGAACGAGCGCTGCGACATCCGCCCATTGACGAGCACCAGGGGGATGCCGCGCTCGTACAGGGAGATGACCGTGTTCGGCCAGATCTCCGATTCGGCGATGACGGCGAGATCGGGCTGCCAATGGGCGAGGAAGCGATCGACCCAGCGCGGCGCGTCCAGGGGCATGTATTGATGCACGGCGCCCGCGGGCAGGCGCTTGCTGAGCAGGTCGGCGGCGCTGCGGGTTCCGGTGGTGACGAGGACCGAGCAGCCGCGGGCAATCATGCCCTCGATCAAGCCGACGAGCGAGAGGGCCTCGCCGATACTGGCCCCGTGCATCCAGACGAGATGACCGATGGGCCTGGCCCGGCCTGGCCGCCCGCGCCGTTCCGGTAGGCGAACCGGATCTTCCTTGCCGCGTCGGGAGCGCCAAGCGAGCAACCCGGCCACCGCGGGCTCGCCGAGATAGAGGCCGTAACGGTAGGCCCGCAGGGTCGCGGGGAGGGGCGGAACCCTCACGCCGCGTGCCCCAGCGCGTCGTCGAGGGATCCGACCACGCGGTCGGGCCGACCGACGAGAGCGTAGGCGCGATCATGGACGCGGTTCAGTTCCACCTGAACACGGGCGCGGAAGGCGTCGACCGCTTCCGGCTCCATCTCGCGGGGGACGAAGATCGATTCGCCGAACACCATGGCACCGCGGCCGAAGGGCAGGCCGAGACAGGCCCGGTCCCAGGAATTGAACCGGATGTGCCGACTCGTCACCACGGCGACGGGAACGATGGGGCAGCCCGAGAAGCGCGCCAACATGATGATGCCGGCGTCGCAGACCCGCGAGACCTTGGGCACGTCCGCCGAGAAGGCGACGGTCTCGCCCCCCTTGAGTGCCTTGACCATGGCGCGAAGACCCTCCGCGCCGCCCTTGGCACGGGCGTCGCGCACCGCACGGCCGCGGGCGCCGGAAGCCCGCATCACCCGCACGCCCATCTTGGTGAGCGCGATGGTGTTGATATTCCCGTCGGGAGAGCGCGAGATGATCGTCGCTACCCGGTCCTGTGGCCGGCTCATGAACGAGATCATGAGGTGCTGGCCATGCCACATCGCGGCGATGAAAGGGCCGGTCGCGTCGAGCCGCTCGTAGACCTCCCTCGGCTCGAGGGTGAAGCGGTTCGTGCGCTGCACCAGCTTGAGGTAGCCATAGGCAGCCGCTCCGAGAACGCGCTGGACGGCAGGCTTGCGCCCAATGGTCTTGATCAGGCCCATGGAGTCGGACCGCTCGCCTCTGTCGTTCGCGTTTCGATTCGGGCGCCGCCCAGGCCGGGCTGTCTAGCCCCGAGCCCCGGCGTGACGCAACGTGGCGGGAACCTTCCATGCGCCGATTCATGCTGCGTTGCGGCAGAGACCGGGTAGCGGCGCCCCCGCCGGAGAGAATGCAAGGGCGCCGGAATGCAGAGCACCGAATCGGGTCGAGGTGTTGACCTCGGCGCCCGATGCCCCGATGCCGTCGCCGGAAATGTTCAGGCTCGCCCATCTCACCGATCCGCATGTCGGGCCGCTGCCCCGGCTCCGCCTGCGCCAGCTTCTCAGCAAGCGGGCGACCGGCTACGTGAATTGGCATCGCGGGCGCGGCCGCCATCACGACATGGACCTCCTCGGCGCCCTCGTCGCCGACCTCCGGGCCCAGGGCAGCGACCATGTCGCCTGCACCGGCGACCTGTGTAACCTCGGATTGCCGGACGAGTGGGATACGGCCCGCATCTTCCTCGAAGCCTTGGGACCGGCCGACCAAGTCAGCTTCGTGCCGGGCAACCACGATGCCTATGTCCGGGGATCGCTGGAGGGCCTGCTCGGCACCTGCGGTGGCTGGACCGCGGCCGATGATGGCCGAAGCGGACTGTTTCCCTACCTGCGGCGGCGCGGACCGCTCGCTCTCATCGGTCTCTCCTCAGCGATCCCGACAAAGCCCTTCGCGGCGACCGGTCGGCTCGGTCCGGCTCAGATCGAGGCCGCGGAGCGATTGCTCGGCGAGTTGGCCAAGGCGCCCGACCGACCCTGCCGCGTCGTCATGATTCATCACCCGCCCCATCCGGGAGGCGCCGCCTCCGGGCGCGAGCTCAAGGATGCCGGCGCCTTCGCGGCCATGATCGGCCGGGCGGGAGCCGACCTGATCCTGCACGGTCACAATCATGTGGGGACGGTGGCCCGCATCGCAGGCCCGGATGGACGGCCGGTTCCGGTCGTCGGCGCGCCTTCGGCCTCGGCGCGCTCGCTGCTCGTGAACCGGCGCGCTTCCTACTATCTCTACACGATCACCCCTGATCAGGCGGGGCACCGCATCGCCGTGGTCGAGCGCGGACTCGACGCGGCCGGACAGATCGCCGAACTTTCGGCCTTCGACATCGAGACCCCGCCTCCGGATCGAATCGGCCCGCCGGCGCGGCGTCGGCATTGAGGCGGACAAGACTCAGATCAGGCTCAGTCCCTTCGACAACCCGTTTGTGCGCGGCAGCGGGCGCAGCAGGCTCTTCACCTGGGAGAACGGCCGAGGCCGATTGATGACCTCGTCGAGACGCGACCACAAAGTCTTCGGCGAGAACGGCTTGGCGATGATCTCGTTGACCCCGAGAGCGATCGCGCGATCCACGACGTTGCGCCGCGGCTGGCCCAGCATCAGGATGATCGGCACGGTGGGCGAGGGCGAGGTGGTCGGCGTCCGGGCGAGTCGTATGAACTCTTCACCAGAGAGAATCGCCAGATCCCAATCGATGATGGTCAGGTCCGGCTTGCTCTCGGCAAGGACCCCGAGCGCTTCTGCTCCGTCGGGCGCTTCGAGCACGCGCTTGATGCCGACGCGCATCAGCATGTCGCGGACAATACGACGAATATAGAGGCTCTCGTCGACGACGAGAGCTGAAAGATCCGGGAAGGTCGGTGTGGCGATCATCGGCGGCTCGGGCCCGGGCTCGCGATGCGCGGGCTGACTGAGCGGAAAGCCTAGGCTCGCCCAGTTTGCATTTCCCTAAAATGCTCGGCGGCATTCGCCGCGATCCCGACTTTCAGCTTTGGAATCAATCTCGGTTGAACGCCAAAAGTCTCTTCGCGCCCGCCTACCTACGCAGTTCACCACGAAAATCGGCGGTATGGAGCACGAAGGAGTTAGAAGTTCCTTGCGGTTCGGCCCCGATTGCGTCAGACCTGAGGCGTTGCTCTCGGTATCCGCTGCCGAGGGGATGATAGTGCGGGGCGTGGGCTGTCTCGGGATAGCGCGCACGCGGTATTCGAGACGTGGCGGGCGGACGGTTTTTGCGAGCTTTCAATGGGACGTGGTCGTGATTTTCGGGGGCCGCAGAAGCGCGGCTTCGACGAGGGCGGTGCCGAGCCTCAGTGGCCGGACCAGCTGCCCCCGAGCAGTGGTGGATACGGTGGTGGCGGCAACCGCTTCGGCGGCGGTGGTGGCGGCTACGGTGGTGGCGGCGGTGGCTTCGACCGCGGCCCGTCGCGGGGCGGCCCCGCAGCTGCGGCGCCTACGGGCCCGGAGCGTGATGCCACGGTGAAGTGGTTCAACAAGGAGAAGGGCTTCGGCTTCGTGGAGCTCGGCGACGGCTCCGGTGATGCCTTCCTCCATATCCGCGCGGTTGAGGCCGCCGGCCACGACGACCTCCTGCCCGGCACGCGCCTCACGGTGCAGACCGCCCAGGGCCAGAAGGGTCCGCAGGTCACTGCGGTGAACAGCGTCGACACATCGACGGCCGAGGCGGCTCCGCCCCGGCGCGAAGGCCCGCGCTTCGGCGGCGGTGATCGCTTCGGCGGCGGCGACCGTTTCGGCGGTGGTGGCCGTGACCGCTTCAGCGGCGGCGATCGCTTCGGCGGTGGCGGCGGTGGCGGCGGCGGTCGCTTCGCCTCCGGCCCGTCGGTCGAGATGACCGGCACCGTGAAGTGGTACGACCCGGCCAAGGGCTTCGGCTTCGTCTCCGTCAATGACGGCGGCAAGGACGTGTTCGTGCACCGCTCGGCCCTGTCGCGCGCCGGCCTCGATTCGCTGGCCGAAGGCCAGCAGGTGACCCTTGGCGTTGTCGAGGGTCAGAAGGGTCGCGAGGCCTCAAGCATCAGCGTCGATTACTGATCGACACACCGAGTATCGGACGAAGCGGCGGCCTCAGGGCCGCCGTTTTCGTTTGTCGGTATGCTGCAATCCGAGACGGGAAGGGACCGAGTTCGATGCGCGGGGTGATCGTCGTCTGGCTCGGTCTGTTGCTCGGTACCGGTCCTGCCGCTGCGGACGATTTCACGGGGTTTTATGCCGGTGTGAATGCCGGCTGGGCGTTCGAGCGCGGAGACAGCTCCACCCTGGCCGGATCGGTGGGATCGGCCCGAGAGGCTGAGGGCTTGCCGCCGAGCGTGTCGCGGATCGAGCAACGGCGCCTGCCGGAGAAGCCGGCCAACAGCCGCACCCGCTGAGACAGATCAGGCGACCCCATCCCAGGTTTCGGTGATGACGCGCCCGGCATGGCTGAGGCGCGCGCGCAGCACCACATCACCTGCCGGCATCGGTTCCGGCGGCCGGAACTCGGCGTAGAGGCGCCAGCCGCCCGTCTGGGGTACCCGCTCGGCATAGGGATCGACGAAGGCACCGGCGCTCGCCGAGAGCGCCACGTCGATGGCGGCCCTGGGATCCTCCGGCAGGCCGGGGCCCTCGAAATCGATGGCATAGAGGCGCCGCTTCGGACTCGGCGGGTTGGTCGGGCGCAAGCGCTCGGCCGAGCCGACGCGCGTCGAGACCACCCGGGCCAGCGGCGGCGCGATGGCGGCGGCGGGTTCCGCACCGATGGTCACCAGCGAATAGGCGCAATCGATGCGCCGGCCCGGTTCAACCGGAGCTTCCGGCACGAAGGCCGCCACGATGTTGTCGGTGGCTTCCTCCCGGGACGGGATCTCGAACAATCGCACCGCACCGGTGCCGAAACCGGATTCCGGGCGCACCCATAGGCCCGGACGATCCTCGTGGCGGGCCTGCACGTCGAGATAGGCGGCGAATCGCCGTTCGCGCTGGAGCAGGCCGAATCCCTCCAGCGGCGCCGTGCGGAAGGCGGAGGTCTGCGGCGCCGCTCGGCCATTAGTGAGCGGGCGCCAGAGCCGGTCACCGGGGGATTGTACGAGGAGTCCGTCCGAATCGTGCACCTGCGGTCGGAAATCGTCGCAGGGCAGAGCATTCCGGGCGCCGGGGCCGTTCTCCCCGTCGATGAACATGCTTGTGAGCGGTGCAAGGCCGAGCCCCGCGATCGCCCGGCGCGGAAATAGAGCTGCCGTCACGGCCACGGTCGACGAGTCACCGGGAGTGACGGTGAAGCGGTAAGCGCCGGTCAGGCTCGGCCCTTCGAGGAGGGCCAGAACGGTGATCGTGCCGGCCTCCACGTGACCGATCCAGAAGGTCGTGAAGTCCGGAAATTCCTCTCCGGTCGGAGCGCCGGTGTCGACGGCGATGCCGCGAGCCGAGAGTCCGTAGATCTGTTTTCTGCCCCGCACTCGGAAGTAGGAGGCACCGAGGAACACCAGGAACTCTTCCTGTTCGTCCGGACGCGCGGCATCGAATGCGTGGGCGATGCGGAAACCCGCATAGCCGAGCGACGCAGGGTAGCTACGCCCTTTGAGCGCCGGGCCGAGATCGAACAGCTTGGGATCGTAGCCGAATGCCGTCGGTGCTCGGCCGGACGCCTGCAGGAAGAGATCGACCCGTCGACGCTGCAGGCCACCCCGGTGGAACGGCTGCAACGAAAAGCCCGGCCCGAGCGGCACCGTCCCCTCCGGCCGGACACGGATCGCCTGGGTATCGTCGTAGTTCAGCGTCGACAATTCGGTCGGCAAATCGTCGTCGTGGGGATGGTAGGGGCTACGGGCGAGCGTTTCCGCACGGGCCACCACGTCGTCGAGCGTCACGGGTCGGTTTTCCCCCTGCGACGGTGCTTCGGATTGTCCTGGGGGAAGCGTCTGAGCCATCGTTCTGTCGGCATTCAGGTCGAAGAGGTTAGGAATGCAGAGGCCGGACATGCCGGCGAGCCCGATCCGCACCATCCGCCGTCGCGAGATCTCCCCATCCGCGCGAGCATCCCCGTCCTTATCCGACGGTCCGTTCATCCGCTGCCCCTCTCGCGAGTACCCGACGCCGACCATGTCCAGCTCAGACTTGCCGCAGGTCGACGCGCCCGTCGAGACGGGCATTGCTCAGGTCCGGCCTTCCGGAACCGGCCCCGCCCCGCGGCCGGCCGCCTTCGGTCTGCGCCGTCTGGCTTTGGTGGTGCCAACGCTCGTGACCGCGGGAGCGATCCTGGCCCTCGCGCTCGCCGCCTACGGCGCGCCGGAGACGTGGCTCGGTCGCACCCTCCTCACCCTCTTCGCGCTGCTGATGGCGTGGCAATCCTTCACGGCGTGGCAATACCTCTACGGTCTGGTCGCGGCCGCGATGGGCGACCAGATGCTGTCACCCTTGGAGCGTCGCGCCGCCACGATCTCGGCACGCCCGACCGGACTGAGCCGCACGGCGGCGGTCGTGGCGATCCACGCCGAGGATCCGATCGCCGTCTTCTCTGCAATCCGCGTCATGGCCCGCTCGCTCCAGCGCGAGGGTGGCGACGGATCCGACATCGACATCTTCGTCCTCTCCGACACCCGTGAGGGCGCGATCAGCGCCGTGGAGGAGCACGAATTCGCCCGCGCGGTGGCCTGGGCCGAGCGCGAGGGGCGCGGCATGCCGCAGATCCGCTACCGCCGCCGGGCACAGAATATCGGCCGCAAGGCGGGCAACATCGCCGAATTCTGTCAGACTTACGGGGCCGAGTACGATTTCATGATCGTCCTCGACGCCGACAGCCTCATGACCGGCGCGGCCATGCGCAAGCTCGCGCGGTTGATGGAGGAGAACCCCCGCGTCGGCCTGATCCAGACCGTCTCCTACGCGGCCGGACGCGACACCCTGTTCGCCCGCATCCAGCAATTCGCCGTGCGGCTCTACGCGCCGCTCTCCTTGCGCTGCCTCGAGACATGGCAGGGTCCGGACGGCTCCTATTGGGGGCACAACGCGATCCTGCGGATCGAGGCCTTCGCGCAGAACGCCGAGCTGCCGGTTCTCTCCGGGAAGCCCCCGCTCGGCGGTGAGATCCTGTGCCACGATATCGTCGAGGGCGCCTTCCTGCGCCGTGCCGGCTGGGAGGTGCGCCTGCTGCCGGAGATGGGCGGTACCTGGGAGGAGATGCCGACCAACCTCATCGACCTGCTCGGCCGCGAGCGTCGGTGGTGCCAGGGCAATCTGCAGCATCTCCGCGTGCTTCCGATGAAGGGCCTGCGCGGGGCCAGCCGTTGGCATCTCGGTGTCGGCATCCTCGGCTACTGCGTCTACCCGCTTTGGATCGCCTTCCTCGGGCTCGGCACTTGGCAGGCTCTGCGCACCGACGAGCTCGGTCTGCTCGGCTACGGATTCGATCGGTCCAACGCCGCCGGTTGGGGGCTCGCGGCCCTGGTCGTGGCGGTGATGGCTCTGCCGAAGCTGCTCAGCCTCGGCTACGTCCTCGCTTCCCGCGAGCGCCGCTCCGCCTTTGGCGGCACCTTCTCGCTGCTCCTAAGCGCCGCGCTCGAACAGGCGATCTGGGTGTTGCTGTGGCCCGTCATGGCGCTGTTCAGCGCCGGCGCCGTAATCTCCACGCTGTTCGGGCGGGTGGTGCGCTGGGATGCCCAATCGCGTGAGGATCGCAGCGTGCCGTGGGGAGAGGCCCTGCGCCTGCAGAGCGATGCCGTGGCCTCCGGCTTCGCGCTCGCCGTGGTCATCGGCGCCGCCGCCGATCCCCTGCTCGCCGCCTGGATGGCCCCGATCGCCGTCGCATTGCTGACGAGCCCGGCCCAGAGCGTTCTCACCAGCAGCACGCGCCTCGGTCTCGCTTCGAGGGCCCGCGGTTTGTTCCTGACCGAGGACGATACGCGTCAGGCGCAGGAACTGTCCGAACTGCACCAGAGCCGATTGACGACCGCATTGCCGATGACGGCCGCCGAGCCGGTGACGTGGTTGCCGAACTCGATCGACGCGTCGGGAGCGCCCACGCCGCGCTAGAGCAGCGCCCGATCACAGAGGATCGGGACGTATCTCTGGCTTTTTGATCTGTCGCGCAGACTCGGTTTCCATAGATCGGGACGGGCCCTGGACATTCGGCCGGTCGCCCTGCGGCGCTGGCCCTTCTCGTCCGCTCACCTGTGAGGGAGCGCTCGGTCGGCGCCGGCTTCGACCCGGACGCTTCCTTCCGGAGTGGGCGCTGAAGACTCCCGGCTGCGCCTCAGGCTGCGGCCGGTAGGGCGCAGAGGCGGATGTCCCGCGCCAGGGCATCGACCCGAGCGGGGTCCGAATCCCAGGCGAACATGAAACGGGCGGCACCGCCGATGAAGCCGTAGAAGTGCCAGCCGCGCATCCGCAAGCGCTCTTGGACCGCCGCGGACAGATTCAGAAAGACGCCGTTCGCCTCCACCGGCGCCGCCAGCGAGACGCCCGGTACCCCGACGATGGCGTCCGCGAGCCGCCGGGCGCAGGCATTGGCATGGCGGGCGTGGCGCAACCACGCACCATCTTCCAGCATCCCGACCCACGGTGCGGACAGGTAGCGCATCTTTGAAGCAAGCTGACCCGCCTGCTTGCAGCGATAGCCAAAATCCTCGGCCAAGGCGGTATCGAAGAAGATCACCGCTTCGCCGATCGCCATGCCGTTCTTGGTGCCGCCGAAGCAGAGGACGTCCACGCCGGCCCGCCACGTCACGTCGGCCGGCGAAGCATCGAGCGCGGCGCAGGCATTGGCGAAGCGGGCTCCGTCCATGTGCAGGTGCAGACCGAGCGCCCGGCAGGTTTCGGCCAAGCGTCCGATCTCCTCCGGCCGGTAGACCCGTCCGGTCTCCGTGGCCTGTGTGATCGTCACCGCCTTGGGCTTGGGGAAATGGATGTCGCTGCGTCTTTCCGCGATCGCGCGAACGGCCTCGGGCGTCAGCTTACCGTCCGCTGTCGGCAGCGCGAGAAGCTTCGAGCCGTTCGAGAAGAATTCCGGCGCGCCGCATTCGTCGGTCTCGATATGTGCCGAGTCCGCGCAGATCACGCTGTGATAAGACTGACAGAGTGAGGCCAGAGCGAGCGAGTTCGCGGCCGTGCCGTTGAAGACGAAGAAGACCTCGCAAGACGTCTCGAACAGACGGCGGAACCCATCGGCGGCGGCCTGGGTCCAACTGTCGGCCCCGTAAGCCGGAGCGTGGCCGGCATTGGCGGCAGCCATCGCCGCCCAAGCCTCCGGGCAAATCCCGGCATAGTTGTCGCTGGCAAATTGCTGTTCGGGCACGGCGCGCGACGCTCCTGCCAAGGAATGCAAGGATGGCTGCCCAAAAAGCCGGGCAACCCCGAGCGGTGTAAGCTAGGAAGAGCAGGCGGGCCCTGCAACCGAAAGCTTGAGTTTTGGTAAGCGCGTATGCCGCGTCACCGCGATGAACTGATTGCGCCTTACGTTGTCGCTTCGGGGGCGGCTCGAAGATCGACCCGGAACGCCTTCACATCGTCATGAGACATGTTGTCGGTCGCGATGGTCGGCCCCCGAAAGGTTCGTGGACCTTCAGGTTTTGCGCGGCCCGCTCAGAGGGTCGGTAGGCAAACCTCGGGGCGCCAGGCTCGGAACGCGCCAGCCTTACGCGGCGGCCAGAGCCATCGACATCGATTCCTTCTTCATCAGCTCGCGGTAGAAGCCGTCGAGATGGGTCAGCTTCTCGGGCGAGCCGTCCTGTACGATCCGGCCGCCTTCCAGAACCACGATCCGGTCGAAATCCTTCAGGGTCGACAGGCGGTGGGCGATGGCGATGACGGTGCGGCCCTTCATGAGGTTCGCGAGCGCGGCGCGGATCGCCTCCTCGGATTCGGCATCGAGCGCCGAAGTGGCCTCGTCGAGGAGAAGGATCGGCGAGTCTTTCAGGAT
The DNA here is from genome assembly GCF_022179765.1 of Methylorubrum suomiense. GTDB lineage: Bacteria > Pseudomonadota > Alphaproteobacteria > Rhizobiales > Beijerinckiaceae > Methylobacterium > Methylobacterium suomiense. Next base: position 170,731 of record NZ_BPRE01000004.1, read on the forward strand.
GGCGCGGGCGATGGCGATACGCTGGCGCTGACCGCCGGAGAGCTTCACGCCCCGGTCGCCCACGATGGTGTCGAACCCCTCGGGCAGCGCCTGGATGAAGTCGGTGCAGTGCGCAGCCTCGGCCGCCTTCCACACTTCCTCGTCCGTGGCATCGGGCCGTCCGTAGCGGATGTTCTCGCGCAGGGAGCGGTGGAACATCGAGACGTCCTGAGGCACCACCGTGATCGCCTCGCGCAGGGATTCCTGCGTGACGCGATTGATGTCCTGGCCGTTGATCAGGATGCGTCCGCCCTGGACCTCGTAGAAGCGCTGGATCAGGGAGAACAGGGTCGATTTTCCGCCGCCGGACTTGCCGACGAGCCCGACCGTCTGACCGGCCGGAATCAGCAGATCGAAATCGGAGAATACGGTTCGGCCGTCGGGGTAGCTGAAGGCGACGTGATCGAAGTGCATCTCGGCGCCGGTCTGCCCGATAAGCGTCTCGGCTTCCGGGTGATCCACCAGCTCGTGCGGCTGGAGCAGGGTGTGGAGCGCCTCCGACAGGCGGGCGGTGTGCTGGGTGGCATCGACCAGAGCGACCGCAAGATCACGGGTTGCCGCGAGGATCCGGATGCCGAGGGTGCAGACGAGCACGACCTGGCCGGTCGTCGCCTGGCCCGCCTCCCACATCTTGATCGACCAGTAGAGCAGGCCCAGAATCGAGACGACCGTGAGGATAGCGTGCGTGATGCGCAGCTTCTCGAGATAGAGGAGCGACGAGCGGCGCGCCCGCATCTCGGTGCCGATGGTCCCGTCGAAGCGCACGAATTCGCGGTTGAACGCCGAGAAGGCGCGCACCAGCGGCATGTTGCCGACGAGGTCGACCATCTCGCCATCGACGCTGGCGGCCTTCGCGGCGAAGTCGTGGTGCAGCGGCTTGCCGGCCGACGCCATCTTGAACATCAGCAGCACGACCGCGGCGAAGATGCCGGCGAGGACGAGCGCCATCGTGAGATTGACGGTGCCGATATAGATGATCGAGAGCACGGCCGCGACGCAGGGCGGCATCACGTTGAACGTGAACATGTTCTCGACCGTGAAGATCGCGTTCGAGGTCGCCGTGATGCGCGACGCCAGGGTGCCCGGCTGCCGGTCGGCGAAGAAGGACGGGGCATGTCCCGTCATGTGCCGGAACATGTCCCGGCGGATATCGCCGGTGACGCCCACGAAGGTGAAGGCGCCGACGAGCGCGGCGACGCGCCAGAGGAGATTGTCGGCGGCGATGAAGCCGATGAGAATGGCGAGCGCGGTCCAGACCTGACCCGCACTCGGGCCTTTGCCGAGCGCATCGACCACTCCCTTGAGCGCGTAATCCGTGGAGACCGAGAACGAGACGGCCCCGAGGACGGCGAACAGGATGACGAGGTGCGGGACGATACGGCGCTTGAGATAGCGCCCGACGAAAGCGAAGGGGCGGTTAGCGTATTGGCAGAGATCTTCCATCGCGACCGTCAATCCCGATTCGATCAGATCCGCAGGGCAGCCAGAAGGCGGTAACACATGCCGTGAGCGCGGCAAGTGCATGCGACACCCGTCCAACGCAACGCGAAGCGTCGCCTTATGTTTCAAGCGCGGGGCGCTTTCCGCGCGGTAGCGCGGCCAAGCTGAACGAGGCTTGAGCGACCAAGCGGCGCTTCAGCCTCACCATGCGCGTCAAAGGGCGAAGGTCAAGGCTCCGACCCCATGACGCGCTCCCGGGTCGAGCGCGGGCGACGATTCAATCCGGCCGCAGCAGCACGTGCTTCTTACGCCCGAACGACAGCTTGATCACCCCATCCGCCGTGGCATCCCCCAATCCGAGCGTTGCCTTCTCATCGCTGAGCTGCACGTCGTTGACCCTCAGGCCCCCACCCTTGATCTGGCGGCGCGCCTCGCTCGTCGAGGGCACGAGTTTGGCGTAGTCGGGTCCGAAGGCCGTGAGCACGCCGAGACCCGCCTCCAGCGCGGCGCGCGGCACCGTGACGGTCGGCAGCGAATCCGCGAGCGTACCCTCGACGAACGTCTTCCGGGCCGTCTCGGCGGCGCTCTGCGCGGCCTCGGCGCCGTGCATCAGGCGCGTCGCCTCGGTGGCGAGTACGGTCTTGGCCTCGTTGATCTCGGCGCCTTGGAGAGCGGAGAGCCGGGCGATCTCGCCCATCGGCAGCAGCGTGAACAGCTTGAGGAAGCGGCCGACATCGGCATCCTCCGTATTGCGCCAGAATTGCCAGTAATCGTAGGGCGAGAGCATGCCGGCGTCGAGCCAAACCGCGCCGGCGGCGGTCTTGCCCATCTTCGCGCCCGAGGCCGTCGTCAGCAGCGGACAGGTCAGCCCGTAGAGCTGGGGCGTTCCCATGCGGCGGCCGAGATCGATGCCGTTGACGATGTTGCCCCACTGATCCGAGCCGCCCATCTGCATCCGGCAACCGTAGCGGCGGTTCAGTTCGACGAAGTCGTAGGACTGGAGGATCATATAGTTGAATTCCAGGAACGAGAGCTCCTGATCGCGCTCGAGCCGGAGCCGCACGCTGTCCATCGACATCATGCGGTTGACCGAGAAATGGCGTCCGATGTCGCGCAACATCTCGATGTAGTTGAGCTTGGTCAGCCACTCGGCATTGTCGACCATGATGGCATCGCCCTCGCCCTCGCCGAAGCCCAGGAACCGGTCGAAGGTCTTGCGGATGCCGTTCTTGTTCTCCTCGATCTGGTCCAGCGTCAGGATCTTGCGGGTCTCGTCGCGGCCGGACGGGTCGCCGACACGGGTTGTGCCGCCGCCCATGAGCGCGATCGGCCTGCCGCCGGTCGCCTGGAGCCAGTGCAGCATCATGATCGAGAGCAGGTGCCCGACATGGAGCGAGGCCGCGGTGCAATCGTAGCCGACATAGGTCGTCAGCCGGCCTTCGCGGGCGGCTGCATCGATGCCCGCGATATCGGACGCCTGATGGATGTAGCCGCGCTCGGTCAGGACCTTCAGGAAGTCGGATTGCGGCGCGAAGCTCTCGGCGGTCATGTCGGTCTCGAGGGTGGGGCGGCGCGACAGGCGCGCGGAGCCCGTGCTAGCTCGGACCTCTTCGGCCGAGCGGACGGGCCGGCTCTTAGCAGGGCGGGACAGGAAAGGCACGGGGGCGGATCATGACGATGCGGCGCGCGATCGGGCTGATGAGCGGCACCTCGCTCGACGGGATCGACGTGGCCCTCATCGAGAGCGACGGGGAGAGCGTGCGCGTCCTGCGCAAAGGCAACGATCAAGTCGCCGCCCTGGGGCCGACGGGCTATCGCGAATACGCGCAGGCTGAACGCGCCCTATTGAGCCGTGCGCTTCGCGACGCCGAGGCCGTGGCGGCCCGCACCGACCGGCCCGGTTGCCTGCCCGAAGCCGAAGCGTTCCTGACCGATGCCCATGCCGAGGCGGTCGAGGCGTTCCTTTCCGACAATACGCTGACTCCCGCGGACATCGCCGCCATCGGCTTCCACGGCCAGACTGTCCTGCACCGACCCCGTGAGAAGCTGACGGTCCAGATCGGTGACGGGGCGGCGCTGGCACGGCGCCTCGGGATCCCGGTGGTGGCCGACCTGCGCGCGGAGGACGTGGCGCGGGGCGGCCAGGGTGCCCCGCTCGTGCCGGTGTTCCATCGGGCGCTGGCGCAGGCTGCGGGCTATGCGGGGCCGCTCGCCGTCCTCAATATCGGCGGCGTCGCCAACGTGACGCTGATCGATTCGAAGGGCAACCTCCTCGCCTTCGATACCGGTCCCGGGAACGCGCCGATCAACGACTGGATGAAGGAGCGCGAAGGCGTCGCCTACGACGCGGGCGGCGCCCGCGCTGCCGGGGGGCAGATCGACGAGGCGCTGGTCGCCTGGCTGCTCACGCACCCCTATTTCGAGCGGACGCCACCGAAATCACTCGATCGTCACTGGTTCTCCCACAAGCTCGCCGGTCATCTCAGCACGGCGGATGGTGCCGCGACCCTCACGGCTTTCGCCGCCCGCGCCATCCGGAAGAGCCTCGATCATGTCTCCTCGGACGAGCAGCCGATGCGCTGGATCGTGGCGGGCGGTGGCACCAGGAACCTGACGCTGATGGCCATGCTGGGGGATCTGCTCGGCGATCGCCTCGTGAACGCCGATACGCTGGGCTGGTCCGCCGATTACCTGGAAGCGCAAGCCTTCGCCTATCTGGCGCTGCGCTCGCTCGAAGGCTTGCCCATCACCTACCCGAGCACCACGGGCGTCTCCGCTCCGGCGCCCGGCGGTGTGCTGCATCACCCATGAGCCTCCCTTCGTGACCCTTGGCCACGCCTTGCGGCGCATCGTCGAGGAATATCCCCTCGCACGTCTCGATCCCCCCGCCGGCCACCCGCTCGCCCAGGTGATCCGCAAGGGGGCGGCGGACGAGCTGCGCGGGGCCCTGGCTCCGCTCGGGGGCATCTATCTGGTCAAGGGAAGCCCCGGCCGCGGCACACGCTGGGCCGCCGTGCCCTGGTTGGCGGCCTTCGACCCGGCGGTGACCACCAGCGCGACGCGGGGCTACTACCTCGTCTACCTCTTTCCGACGCATCGCGAGGGGGTGCATCTCTCGCTCGCGCAGGGAACGGTGGCGGCGATCCGGGAACACGGGCCGCGAGCGGGCGCCCATCTGCGCGCGAGCGGTGCAGCCTTGCGGGCACGCCTCTCGGACTTCTCGGAGGCCCTGCCGGTGGCGGAGATCGCGTTGGGCACGGTCGGCGAACTGCCGGAGGGCTACGAGGCCGCGCATATCATGGGTCTGACCTACGGGCTCGCCGACCTCGCGGACGAGCGCCGTCTCTGGGCCGATCTCGCCAAGGGCATCGCGGCCTACCGGGCGCTGCGGGCGCGGGGCGGGCTTGCGGCGTGAGACGTGGGCCACGACTGGTCCTTCGCGGCATCCCGCGCTAAGGCACGCGCGCCATGTCCCACAACAGCTTCGGCCACCTGTTTCGCGTCACCACCTTCGGCGAGAGCCACGGCGTCGCCCTCGGCTGCGTGGTGGATGGCTGCCCGCCCGGGCTTCCGCTCGAAGCAGAGGAAATCCAGGCCGAGCTCGACCGGCGCAAGCCGGGCCAGTCACGTTTCACGACCCAGCGTCGCGAGCCGGACCAGATCAAGATCCTCTCGGGCGTCTTCGCGGACGACCGGACCGGCGGGCGGCAGCTCACCACCGGCACGCCGATCGCGTTGATGATCGAGAACACGGACCAGCGCTCCAAGGATTACTCGGAGATCCGCGACAGCTACCGTCCCGGCCACGCCGACTATACCTATGACGCCAAGTACGGGTTTCGCGATTATCGGGGCGGAGGTCGTTCGTCGGCGCGGGAAACCGCCGCCCGGGTCGCGGCAGGGGCGATCGCCCGCAAGGTCATCCCCGGCATCACCATTCGCGCGGCGCTGGTCCAGATGGGCCCGCACGCCATCGATCGCGCCCGCTGGGACTGGGACGAGGTCAATCGCAATCCGTTCTTCAGCCCGGACGTCGAAGCCGCCGGACGCTATGAGACCTATCTCGACGAGATCCGGAAGAGCGGCTCGTCGGTCGGAGCGGTGATCGAGGTCGTGGCCGAGGGCGTGCCCCCCGGCCTCGGCGCGCCGATCTATGGCAAGCTCGATGCGGACCTCGCCGCCGCCATGATGTCGATCAACGCGGTCAAGGGCGTCGAGATCGGGGACGGTTTCGCCGCGGCCGCTCTTCGCGGCGAGGACAATGCGGACGAGATGCGCGCCGGCAACGATGGGCGCCCGCGCTTCCTGGCCAATCATGCCGGCGGGATCCTGGGGGGCATCTCCTCGGGTGAGCCGGTGGTGGTGCGGTTTGCCGTGAAGCCCACCTCCTCGATCCTGACGCCGCGCCAGAGCGTGAATCGCGACGGCGCGGAAGTCGACCTGATCACCAAGGGCCGTCACGACCCCTGCGTCGGCATCCGCGCCGTGCCCGTCGCCGAGGCGATGATGGCCTGCGTGCTGGCGGACCATTATCTGCGCCATCGTGGGCAGATCGGCCCGCTGGCCTGATCTCCCTCCCGGAACACTGGAACGACACCCGTGCCCCATTGCAGCGTCACCGAGGCCATCGAGGCCTTCGCCCGCGGCGAGATCGTGGTCGTCACCGACGATGACGACCGCGAGAACGAGGGAGACCTCGTCGTCGCGGCCTCGCTCTGCACGCCGGAGAAGATGGCGTTCATCATCCGCAACACCTGCGGCATCGTCTGTGCGCCGATTACCCTGGAAGAGGCCCGCCGGCTCCACCTCGATCCGATGGTGGCCTCGAACGACGCGCCGCTCGGCACCGCCTTCACGGTCACGGTCGATGTGCGCCATGGCCTGACCACCGGCATCTCGGCCGAGCAGCGCTGCAACACCGTCCGTGCTTTGGCCAACGGCAATATGGGCGCGGGCGATTTCGTGCGCCCCGGCCACGTCTTTCCGCTGATCGCCCGCGATGGCGGTGTCCTGATGCGCTCCGGCCATACGGAGGCCGCGGTCGACCTGTGCAAGCTCGCCGGCCTCCCCCCCGTGGGCGTGATCTGCGAACTCGCCAACGACGACGGCACCGTCATGAAGGGGCCGCAGATCGACGACTTTTCCGAGCGCCACAGTCTCAAGCGGGTCTCGGTCGCCGATCTCATCGCCTATCGCCAAGCCCGTGACCGCTTGGTCGAGCGGGTCGGCACCTTCCCGGTGAAGTCGGAGTTCGGCGCGGTCACCGGCTACGCCTATGTCACGCCGTTCGAGCCGATCCAGCAATTCGCCTTCGTCCACGGCAATATCGGCGACGGCCGCAACATGCTGGTGCGCCTGCATCGCTCCAACGTGGTCGCGGACGTGATCGAGGGTGGACGCCAGATCGAGAGCGTGATGCGGCGGTTCGCGGCGGAAGGGCGAGGGGTCCTCGTCTATCTGCGTGACGGGACCGCGGGCGTACCGCTCAACCGTTACGCGGAAGAGGGGGCCGAAGCGCAGCGGGTACGCCAATGGCGGGAGGTCGGCCTCGGCGCGCAGATCCTGCGCGATCTCGGCGTCGTCTCGATCCGCAACCTATCGTCCTCCGCCCGATCCTATGTTGGCCTCTCGGGCTTCGGCATCGAACTCGTCGGCGAGGAGCCTCTGGACGGCTGACCGAACGCGCCCAAGCGGAGCTGTTTCACCCTCCGTCAGGCGGCCCCGTCGCCGCCCGACGGAAGTGACCGACGCCTGGTCTCTGTTCCCCGTCCCGCCGGCGACCACCGCATTCCGGGCGACGCCATCGGCTGCCGACGGCTTGCTCGTTGCAGCCTCGACTTCGGCAAACTCGCTAGAAAGCGCGTATCCGCCGACGCGCTTGCGAGCACGGCGGCCATGCAGATCACTCCGATCGGCGCGAGCCGGTAGCGCCTCTGGATTGTCCCTCACCGACCCATCAAGGCATCCATATGGGCGGCGACGGAGCGGGCGAGGCCATCGAGGCTGTAGCCGCCCTCCAGGATCGAGACGACCCGCCCGCCCGCATGCCGGTCGGCCACCTCCATGAGGCGGCGCGTGGCCCATCCGAAATCGGACTCGTCGAGCTGAACATTGGCCAACGGGTCGAGCTTGTGCGCGTCGAACCCCGCCGAGATCACGATGAGGTCCGGCTGGAACGCGTCGAGCCGGGGCAGGATGCGGCTCTCGAAGGCTTCGCGGAACACGGCACCGTCGTCGAAGGCCCGAAGCGGCACATTGACGATGGTATCGTGATCGCCCCGCTCTCCCGCCGAGCCCGTGCCTGGGAACAACGGCATCTGGTGGGTCGAGGCGTACATCACGTCCTTGTCCGCCCAGAAGATGTCCTGTGAGCCGTTGCCGTGGTGGACGTCCCAATCGACCAGCGCCACCCGCGCCGCGCCGAGATTCTTCTGCGCGTGCCGCACGGCGATGGCCGCGTGATTGAACAGGCAGAAGCCCATGGCGCGGGTCAGCTCGGCGTGGTGGCCCGGCGGGCGCATGGCGACGAAGGCGTTGGCGCATTCGCCCTTCATCACAGCATCGACGGCGTGTACCGACCCGCCGATGGCATGCAGGCAAGTATTCAGCGAGCCCGGTGACATCAGCGTGTCCGAATCGATCTGAAGCAGACCCTCCGTCGGCGCGGCCGCGACCAAAGCTTCGACGAAGGCGGCCGGGTGAGCGAGTTCGGCAACCGAAGCGTCGGCCTTCGGCGCATGCGCCCGCACCAGGGCCGAGAAGCGCTCCTCCTCCAGCGCCCGCTCGACCGCCTGCATGCGGGCGGGGCGCTCGGGATGGCCGGGCGGGGTCGCGTGTTCGAGGGCGCTCGGATGGGTGACGTACAGAGTGCTCAGGGCGATTCCTCCCGGGCGCGTCGTTTCGGCGTTCGCCCGGACAGTGTTGTAGCCGCGGGGCGACAAGCCCGGCAAATGACTTTACGCGCCCGAGGATGGTCGAAGCCGCTCCCAGCACTGGGAATAAGCTCGCCCCTGCATCGGTGACTGTCCTTCACGCTCTGCACCGGGCCTCTCTGGAAAGCCGCCTCGAAGCCGATGTGAGCGGCGCAGGCGAGCGCGTTGCCTTTCCAGATCCGTGCGATCCCGCAACGAGGTCGGTTCGGTGAACGAAGTCTGACCGCAATACAGCAAGAATCTCGAAAGGCTCAATCGTGAGCAGGCATTTACCTGAACACGGGTTCAGATTTAGCCATTAACCTCTTGCGCTGATGTTGCCCCGTAAAGTCAGGACATACAGGGACAAACACCGGCGACAACTGGCCGGAGAGGCATCGGATCATGACCAACATTGCTCTTCAGCTGTTCTGCGACCGGATCGTCGAAGCCGGCCGCATCACCGGTTCGGATGTCGCCGAACTCGCCCGTGACATCCTGGCCGATGTGCCCATGGGCCGTCACGACGCCGACCTGCTGCTCGCCCTCGACCGGGCGGTGGCCGACCAGCACGAGGATTTCGCCACCTTCCTCACCGCCACCATCGTCGACTTCGCCGTCTACGGCGAGCGTCCCACCGGCCGCATCACCCCCGAGACCGCCGCTTGGCTCTCCGCCTCGCTCGCGGGCCGCAAGGGTCCGACCCTGACCGGCAGCCGCATCGCCCGGGAGATCGTCCGCGAGGCGACCGTGAGCGACGAGGCGCTGATCGCCTTCGCGCTGAAGGCCAATCGCTGGACCGGCCAAGCCCCCGAGTGCCGCACCGGCAAGCTGCCGCTCGCTGCATGATGAATACGGTGTGTGACCGCCAATAAGGGTAAGACGGCACAGCTTCCGCTCTTCGCACAACTGCTTTATCGGGATGAAATCGGGCTCGCCTTCGGGAGGGGTGAGCCAGGACGGTCTCCCAAGAAGAAGCGGCTGCGATGTTCGAAAAAATCCTGATTGCCAACCGTGGCGAGATCGCCTGCCGCGTCATCAAGACGGCCCGCCGGATGGGTATCAAGACGGTGGCGGTTTACTCGGATGCCGACCGCGATGCCGTCCACGTGGCGATGGCCGACGAAGCCGTTCATATCGGCCCGGCGCCCGCCGCGCAGTCCTATCTCGTCATCGAGAAGATCATCGAGGCCTGCAAGCAGACCGGCGCCCAGGCGGTGCATCCGGGCTACGGCTTCCTCTCCGAGCGCGAAGCCTTCCCGAAGGCGCTCGCGGAGCACGGAATCGTCTTCATCGGTCCCAATCCCGGCGCCATCGCCGCCATGGGCGACAAGATCGAATCGAAGAAGGCCGCGGCCGAGGCCAACGTTTCGACGGTGCCCGGTTTCCTCGGTGTCATCGAGAGTCCCGAGCACGCCGTGAAGATCGCCGACGAGATCGGTTATCCGGTCATGATCAAGGCATCCGCCGGCGGCGGCGGCAAGGGCATGCGGATCGCCGAGTCGGCCGACGAGGTGAAAGAAGGTTTCGAGCGGGCGAAGTCCGAGGCGTCCTCGTCCTTCGGCGATGATCGCGTTTTCGTCGAGAAGTTCATCACCGATCCGCGCCACATCGAAATCCAGGTGATCGGCGACAAGCACGGAAACGTGATCTATCTCGGCGAGCGCGAGTGCTCGATCCAACGCCGCAATCAGAAGGTCATCGAGGAGGCGCCGTCGCCGCTCCTCGACGAAGAGACCCGCCGCAAGATGGGCGAGCAGGCCGTCGCGCTGGCCAAGGCGGTGAATTACGATTCCGCCGGCACGGTCGAGTTCGTCGCCGGCCAGGACAAGTCGTTCTACTTCCTCGAAATGAACACCCGCCTGCAGGTGGAGCATCCGGTCACCGAGATGATCACCGGGCTCGACCTCGTCGAGCTGATGATCCGGGTGGCGGCAGGCGAACAGCTGCCGCTGGCGCAGGACGACGTGAAGCTGAACGGCTGGGCGGTCGAGAGCCGCGTCTACGCCGAGGACCCGACCCGCAACTTCCTGCCCTCGATCGGCCGGCTCACCACATACCAGCCGCCGGAGGAGGGCCAGTTCGGCGAGGCGATCGTCCGCAACGACACCGGCGTGGAGGAAGGCGGCGAGATCGCGATCCACTATGATCCGATGATCGCCAAGCTCGTGACCTGGGCGCCGACCCGCATTCAGGCGATCGAGTCCCAGGCGCGGGCGCTCGACGCTTTCGCCATCGACGGCATCCGCCACAACATTCCGTTCCTCGCCACCCTGATGGCCCATCCGCGCTGGCGCGAGGGCGCGCTGTCGACGGGCTTCATCAAGGAGGAGTTCCCGGAGGGCTTCACGGCCCCGCAGCCCGAGGGCAAGGTTGCCCTGCGGTTGGCGGCGGTCGCGGCGGCGATCGATCACAAGCTCAATGTCCGCAAGCGCGGCATCTCCGGCCAGATGCGCGATCCGAGCCTGCTGGCGTTCCAGCGTGAGCGCGTCGTGGTCCTGTCCGGCCAGCGCTTCGAAGTCACCGTCGACACGGTCGGGAACGATCTGCTCGTGACGGCAGCGGACGGAGCGGTGGTGCCGGTCCGCAGTGCGTGGCGTCCCGGGGAGCCGGTCTGGTCCGGTACCGTGGGCGACGAGCCGGTGGCGATCCAGGTGCGTCCGCTCCTGAACGGCGTGTTCCTGCAGCATGCGGGCGCGGCGGCCGAGGCCCGCGTCTTCACCCGCCGCGAGGCCGATCTCGCCGATCTGATGCCGGTCAAGGAGAGCGCGAATTCCGGCAAGCAACTGCTCTGCCCGATGCCGGGCCTCGTGAAGCAGATCATGGTCGCGGAAGGTCAAGAGGTGAAAAACGGCGAGGCGCTCGCCATCGTCGAGGCGATGAAGATGGAGAACGTCCTGCGCGCCGAACGCGACGGCAAGGTGTCCAAGATCGCCGCCAAGGAAGGCGACAGCCTCGCGGTCGACGCGGTCATCATGGAGTTCGAGTGATCGAACCGTAAACCGAGGTCGCCGAGAACCGACCCGCTTCCGGCGGCCGCTCTCGACGCGGGGCGGTCGCTTCCCTGTGCCGAGCGATCGTCCCGGCCGATTCTCGAGGCCCGATGGTCGTGCGCCAGCCCGCGATATGGGCTCGTCCGGCGGCTCGGCACACCGCTCGCATCTCTCAAAGGCATGCCGCTCTATTTCGCCTATGGCGCCAATATGGACGCCGCCGCCATGGCCCAGCGTTGCCCGGCCTCGCGGCTGATCGGCCGCGGTCGCCTGCCACGGCACCGCTTCGTGATCATGAAGGAGGGGTGGGCCTCCGTGGTCCGGGCACCGGGCGCGATGGTGTGGGGCGTGCTGTGGGAATTGGCGCTTTCCGACGTGCCCGCCCTCGACCGGTACGAGGGCGTGGCCGGCGGCCTCTACATCAAGGCGCATCAGCCCGTTCTAACCGAGGCCGGCATCAAGCGGGCCCTGATCTATCTCGGCCGGAGCCCGCCGCCCGGCATTCCGCGGCCGGGCTATCTCGAGGCAGTTCTGGCGGCCGGTGCGGCGGCGCAACTGCCGGGTCCGTATCTTCAGGAGATCCGGGGCTGGCAGCGCCGATCACCGGCCTGACCGATCGGGGCGGACATGCTAGGCCCCGACGGCAGCGCATGGCGGGAGGCCGACCGTTTGACTTCGCAGACGAAAACGATCCGTGCGGTCATCTCCGGGCGCGTGCAGGGCGTGTCCTATCGAGCTTGGACGCGCAAGCGCGCCCTCGGTCTCGGCGTCGTCGGCTGGGTTCGCAACCGGCCTGACCGGACGGTCGAGGCCGTGTTCTCAGGGCCTGAACCCGCCGTCGACGCCCTGCTGGCCGAATGCCGCCGAGGCCCCCTGATGGCGAGGGTCGACGACATCGCGGTGAGCGAGGCCGCACTGTTCGCGGGGGAGGGTTTCGAGATCCTCTCCTGATCGGGGCTTGCCGCCTGGGCCCGCGGCCTGTAGCGGCCCGGGGGACGATGGCGAACGGGACCGGGAAGGCGATGCGCTGACGATGTGGGACATCCGCGCCTTCTCGCCCCTGGATCTCGCCGGGCTTGTGTTCTTCGTCGCCGCCTGGGTCGGCTACAGTCTCGCGGTGCAGCGGCGGCGCGGTGACCGTCTGAGCCTCAGCCAGATCATGAATCGGCAGCGGCGCAACTGGGCGCTGCAGATGATCGGCCGCGACAATCGCGTGGTCGACACCACCATCAACGCCTCGCTGCAGAACGGCACCGCCTTCTTCGCATCGACGTCGCTGATCGCCCTCGGCTCGGTGCTGACCCTGTCCCGCTCGGGCGACGACGTGCTCAACCTCTTCTCGGCTCTGCCGTTCGGATCGGCGACGACCCGGGCGACTTGGGAGATCAAGGTTGCCGGGCTCGCCGTCGTGTTCGTCTACGCCTTCTTCAAGTTCGCCTGGGCCTACCGGCTCTTCAATTACGGCGCCATCCTGATCGGCGCGGTGCCGCCGAAGGGTTCCGGTGCACCGGAAGACGTCATGCGTCGGGCCGCCGAGCGCGCCGCCGCGATGAATGTGGCGGCGGGCTCCCACTTCGCGAAAGGCCAGCGCGCCTTCCTGTTCGCGCTGGCCTATCTCGGCTGGTTCGTGAGCGCGCCGGTCCTGATGCTGACGACCGGCAGCGTGGTGTTCGTGATGTGGCGGCGCCAATTCGCCTCGCCGATCCGCGCCGCCCTGCTCGCCGAGGAGGATTGCCGTGGCCAGTGACGCCGAGATCGAGGAGACGATGCTGCGCCTCGTCGCCGAACGCGGCAGCGACAAGACCTGCTGCCCGTCCGAAGTCGCCCGCGCGCTCGGCGGCCCGCATCCCGATGGCTGGGGCCCGCTGATGCAGCCGGTACGACGCGTGGCCGTGCGCTTGACCAAGGAGGGCCGGGTGCAGATCGTGCGAAAGGGAAAGCCGGTCGCCGACCCGGACGATTTCCGCGGGATCTATCGCTTGAGCCAGCCGAGGGGCTGAGGGCTCACGGCGCCGGCATCCAGGCCTTGGTGTATCCCGCGAGCTTGTAGGCGATCAGCCCGATCCATTCCTTCACGCCGATATCGAATTCGGACAGGCCGTCCGAGGCGAAGGTGGCGAGGCGGTAAGCGTCGCGCGGTCCGCTGGTGCGGTAATCGACCGGGTAGGCCGTGACCGAGAACCCCGCCTCGCGGAAGCAGCCCATGGCCCGCGGCATGTGCCATGCCGAGGTGACGAGAAGCCAGCGCTCCTCCGGTTTCGGCTGGGTCATACGGGATGAGAACACCGCGTTCTCGCGGGTGTTGCGGGATTGCTGTTCCAGGATCAGCCGATTGCGCGGCACGCCGAGGGTATCGGCGAAGCGGCTGACGATCTCGGCCTCCGAAATCGCATGCTCGCGCATGGTGCCGCTGCCGCCGGAGAACACGAGGCGGGCCTGGGGATAGCGGCGGGCCAAGTCGCCCAGCGCGATCTCCCGCTCGCCCGCATCGTTGACGGTGATCTGATCGCGTCCGATCGAGGTATCGGCCTCGACCGCGCCGCCGAGCACGATGATCCCGGCCACCGGCTGACCGTCATCGACGAAGGCGGGGAACCGGTTCTCCAACGGCATCAGGACCCAGGCCGATAACGGCCCGAGGCCGGCCACCAGCAAGCCGAGAAACCCGGTGATTGCGAGAACGCGCCCGATATTGCGGCCGAACTCGGTGAACAGGAGCAGGCAGCCGAAGAGTCCGAGGAGGATCAGGAAGTTCGACGGCGTGATGACGAAGAAGATCAGCTTCGAGAGCGGGAAGAACATTTTTCGTCCGGATGGTCGGGGCGCGGCGTCCGTCACTGGCTGACCTCCGCCACTTCGATCAGGTCAGCGGCAGCGTCAGAACGGACGAGCTGGCCGAACGTTGCGCCAAGCGGTCGCGCCACGCGACGATGTTCGGACGCTCCTCGCAGGGCAGGGGCAGGATCAGCCACCGATGCGCCGCACAGCCCACCGCGATGTCGGCGATCCCGAAGGTTTCGCCCGCGACGTAGGGCGTATTGGCCAGATGTCGGTCGAGCAGGTCGGCGCAGCGTTCGCTGGCGCTTCGCGATGCCTCGATGACCGACGCATCCCGTTTCTCGGGCGCGACCCGCACGAGTTGGAGAAAGGCGTCGCGCATGGCCGGCGTGAAGGCGGTGGCCTGCCAGTCGAGCCATTGGTCGACGAGCGCGCGTTCGCGCGGCGTGGCCGGCAGCGCGAGCACGCCACCATAGGCGTTCGCGAGGTAACGCAGGATCGCGTTCGATTCCCAGAGGATGAAACCGTCCTCCTCGAGGGTCGGCACGAGGCCGTTGGGGTTCATCGCGCGGTAGCGCTCCTCGCCGACGATGCCATGGGCGCCGCCGGCCTCGATGTGCTCGTAGGGCAGGGCCAACTCATCGAGCGCCCAGAGGGCCTTCTGGACGTTGCCGGAGCTTGCCCGTCCCCACAATCTGCGCGTCATGCTTCGTCCTTCGGCGGATAGGTGTGCACATGCCCGCGCGGGTCGGTCACGCGGAGCCCGCCCGGCGATTCGTCGAGATAGCCCGGCCCCACCGGCACCTTGCCGTGACCGCCGGGGATGTCGAGCACGTAGGTCGGCTGTGCGAGCCCCGACAAGCATCCGCGCAGGGCCCGCATCAGCGTTTGGCCCTCCGGCAGGGTGGTGCGCAGGTGGCCGGTCCCCGGAGCCAGATCGCCGTGATGCAGGTAGTAGGGCTTGATCCGGTTCTCGACGAAGCGACGCATCAGCGCCTCCAATGTCGGCGCATCGTCGTTGACCCCGCGCAGGAGCACGGTCTGGCTCACCATCGGGATGCCGGCATCGACCAAGCGGGCGCAAGCCGCCCGAGCGCTCTCGGTGAATTCCCGCGGATGATTGGCGTGGAGGGCGACGTAGACGGCGCCGGGAAAGCGTTTGAGCGCGGCGACGAGGTCGGTGTCGACGCGTCCCGGCTCGACCACCGGCACGCGGGTGTGGAGACGCATGACCTTCACATGCGGAATTGCGCCGAGGGCGTCCGCGATGGCCGCCAAGCGCCGCGGCGAAAGTGCGAACGGATCGCCGCCGGTGAGCACCACCTCCCAGATCTCCGGTCGCGCGGCGATGTAGGCGAAGGCGGCGGCGAGTTCAGCCTCGCTCAGCATGCCGTGACCGTCCGGTCCGACACGCTCGCGGCGGAAGCAGAAGCGACAATAGACCGGGCAGATATGGAGGGGCTTCAGGAGGACCCGGTCGGGATAGCGATGGACGAGGCCGGGCAGGGGTGCGTGCGCGTCGTCGCCGATCGGATCGGCCCGCTCCTCCGGCGTCGTCTCGATTTCGTCGGCACGGGGGATGAACTGCCGGGCTATGGGGTCGAGGGGATCGGACGGGTCGATCAACTCGGCCATGTCCGCGGTGACGGAGACGGCGTAGCGGGCGGCCACGCGCTCCAAGACGGTCACATGTTCCGCCGGGATCATACCGGCCTGCGCCAAGGCACCGACGGTCTTGAGCGCACGCCCATCCCTCGCCGTATGGCGGGGGAGGGACGCGACCGTTCCACTCGGAGCGGAGCCCGCATCCGTCCCGGCCGCCGGGCCCACGGTCTCCTCCGCAGGCGGGGCAAGACTCTTGGTCCGGATTCCGGCCGGGGCCACGCTCAACGCCCCGTCCCCCGCGCCACCGGCGTCCAGACGACGTCGTCGATCCGCGGCGCGCCGGTGGCCAGCATGACCAGCCGGTCGAGCCCGAGGGCGATGCCGCTGGCCTCCGGCATGATCGCCAGCGCATCGAGGAACTCCTCGTCGATGGGGTAGCGCTCGCCGTAGACGCGCAGCCGCTCCGCCATCTCGGCCTCGAACCGGCGGCGCTGCTCGGTCGCGTCGGTCAATTCACCGAAGGCGTTGGCGAGCTCGACCCCGCAGGCATAGAGCTCGAACCGTTCGGCCACCCGCGGGTCGTGCGGGCTCGGCCGGGCGAGCGCCGCTTCGCTGACCGGATACTCGCACAGGATCGTCGGGCGATCCTTGCCGAGATGCGGCTCGATCAGTCCGACGAGGACGCGGCTGAACAGGTCGGCCCAGGTGTCGTCCGCGGCGACCCGCAAACCGCGCGTCACGACGGCGGCGGCGAGGGTCTCACGGTCGGTGGTGCCGTCGGACGCGATCGTGCCGAGCAGATCGATGGCCGCGTAGCGCGAAAAGGCTTCGGCCAGGGTCAGCCGTTCGAAGGGGGCGAAGGGATCGGCTTGGCGGCCGCGAAAGCTCAAGCGCGTCACGCCCGCGGCCTCGGCGGCGAGCGCCAGCACGGCGGCGCAATCGGCCATCAGGGCCTCGTACGTCTCGCCGGCCCGATACCATTCGAGCATGGTGAATTCGGGATGGTGCAGCGCCCCCCGCTCACGGTTGCGGAACACGCGGGCGAGGCTGAACAGGCGCGTCTCCCCGGCCGCCAGCAGCTTCTTGCAGGCGAATTCCGGCGAGGTGTGCAGATAGAGCGATGCCCGTCCCCCGTCGGGGAGCTGCGCCTCGGTGGCGAAGGCGGCCAGATGGGCCTCGTTGCCCGGCGAGATCTGGAGCGCCGCGGCGTCCACCTCGACGAAATCCTGGTGGGCGAAATGAGCCCGCAGAGCCGCGACGATGCGGTTGCGCGTCAGCAGCAGGGGCCGGCGATCCGCATGGATGGCCGGTTGCCACCAGGACGATGCCTCGTTGCTCACGCGAAAAGGGTCTCCGGCTGGCAACAGGGGCGCGGATAGGGTAGGGCCTCGCGGATGATTCCGCTCTCACGGCCACGGGGCCTGTGGGAAGCTGCCGTTCTCGTCAAGCTAAGGTCCACGCTCGTGAAAGTGATCGCCAGTACCCTTCGCAAGGGCAACGTCGTCGAGAAGGACGGCAAGCTCTACGTCATCCTGACGGCGGAGAACATCCACCCCGGCAAGGGCACGCCGGTCACCCAGCTCGACATGCGCCGCATCACCGACGGTGTGAAGATCTCCGAGCGCTATCGCACCACCGAGCAGGTCGAGCGGGCCTTCGTCGAGGATCGTGATCACACCTTCCTGTATCAGGACGGCGAGGGCTTCCACTTCATGAACCCCGAGAACTACGAACAGATCGCCGTTCCGGAGGATGTCGTCGGTGACGCCGCTCCCTACCTGCAGGAGAGCATGACCGTCACGCTCTCGACCCATAACGGCGTGCCGCTCACCATCGAGCTGCCGCAGCGCGTCATCCTCGAGATCGTCGAGACCGAGCCGGTCACGAAGGGCCAGACGGCCTCGTCCTCCTACAAGCCGGCGATCCTGTCGAACGGCGTGAAGACCAGCGTTCCGCCCCACATCTCCGCCGGCACCCGCGTGGTCATCATGACGGCCGACGGCTCATACGTGGAGCGCGCGAAGGACTGACCCGACGCCGCTCCTCGATCCCGAGCCTGCGCCCCTCGCTTTCATGAAAGAGGGGCCGATAGCCGGGACCGTGCGGAGCCCCTCTATCGTCCAAGAATCGGCCGACCGCCGCCTGGTACGGGCAGCGGTCGGCGCGGCGGTCTCACCATCAGGGCGCGGCGTCCGTACCCTCCGCCGCCTCGTAGCAACGCTGCGACAGCCCCTGTGCCTGAAGCCTCTGCTCGGCGCTGTAGGGTATTCCCGATCCCCACAATCCCTCCTTTCGGAGCGCCTGTTCGGTGCAGCGCGCCGCGACCCGACACGGTTCGGGCCCGCCGCCGGTGCGGACGCAATTCGCCGCATAGGTCGCTCGAAAGCTCGCCGCTCCCGCGCGCGGATGCGGGCCGGTGATGCTGACGAGACCGTAGAGCAGCGCGAGCAGGATCGGCTGATGCAGGAGGTAGACGGCAAGGCTGTGCCGTCCTGCGAAGGCCGCCCCCCGGGCGAACCCGCTCTCGGCGCGCCAGCGGCCGAGACGCTCGCTCCACACGCTCGACCCGCCGAGGCGGGCCAACGCGATGCCGGCGAGCACCATTCCGAACCAGGGAAACAGCGGCACCCAATCGTTGGTGTCCGGCCGCAGCCGGCCGAGTCCGAGGAAGTAGAGTTCCGGGGCGTCGAGGATCGGATGCACGATGAAGAAGGGGCCCGCCAGAAAGGCGATGGCGGTGAGGGCCGTGATCCATACGGGCGCGAAGACGAAGGGCAGGCCGAGCAGGCTCGACAACGCGATGCAATGCAGGATGCCGAAGAAGATATAGCTCTGGGGAAACGCGTAGGAGGTGGCGAGCGTGATGAGCGCGGCCGCCGCCGCGATGCGGGCGATCCGTCCGAAATAGGCGCCGAGCCGGACGCCGCCTCGATTGGCGAGCACGAGCCCGATGCCGACCAGCAGCAGGAACGACCCGGCGATGAGGTGGGCCGTGGCACGTCCGATCGGCGTCAGCGCGTAATTTTCCGGCGTCAGCCTCAGGAAACCCAGGTCCCATAGG
Organism: Methylorubrum suomiense; assembly: GCF_022179765.1. Classification (GTDB taxonomy): domain Bacteria; phylum Pseudomonadota; class Alphaproteobacteria; order Rhizobiales; family Beijerinckiaceae; genus Methylobacterium; species Methylobacterium suomiense. The sequence goes on from NZ_BPRE01000004.1 coordinate 189,558, forward strand.
GTGTGATAGCCCGCCATCGCGGCAAGCGCTCCGGCTCGGGCGAGGTCGATGGCATCGATGCGGCCGCGTGGCTTGGCGGTGGAGGGCAGAGGCACGGACATGCTGCGGCCCTACCATCCCGATCCGACGGGGGCGAGGAAGGCCCAGCGGCCAACTGCTCGTTCTGGCGTCACCGACAGTGAGGCGCCGCCGCCATGGCGGGCAAAATTGGTTCCCGCCTGTGTCCCGTTGCCGGTCAAACGGGCTTTCCGGGAATCGGGACTTTGTTAACGTAGCGTCGGAATTGCGCGGCGCGATTCGGCACGGGTTGCTTACATGTCGAACGAACACGGAATCGATTCGGGCCCTGCCCGAACCGCGGCGGCCAAGGATCTCGACCCTGCCGAGGGCGAGCGTCCGCTCGAGCTTCTGGAGATTTCCGGCCGCATCAAGTGGTTCGATGTGTCGAAAGGGTTCGGCTTCATCGTCCCCGACGACGGCTCGCCGGATGTCCTTCTGCACATCACCTGTCTGCGCCGGGACGGGCATCAAGCCGCGAGCGAGGGCGCACGGATCGTCGTCGAGGCGGTGCGTCGCGCCCGCGGCTGGCAGACCTTCCGTGTGATCTCCCTCGATCAGTCCTCGGCGATCCACCCCTCCGAACTACCGATGCCGCGCACGCATGTGTCCGTGACGCCGACGAGCGGCCTGGAGACGGCGGTGGTCAAATGGTTCAACCGCCTGCGCGGCTTCGGCTTCGTCAGTCGGGGCGAGGGCACGCCGGACATCTTCGTCCATATGGAAACCCTGCGACGCTACGGCATCGCCGAGCTCAAACCCGGCGAGACGGTGCTGGTGCGCTACGGCGACGGCTCGAAGGGTGCTATGGCGGCGGAAGTCCGCCTCGTCGACGGGGCGCTTCCGGCCTCTCACTGACGGGGTGTTTCCGTGCGCGTTCCCTCGAAGACCGTCCGTATCCTCACCTGCCTCGCGGCCCTGTCCGCGCCTCTCGCCGTGGCGTGCGCCGAGGCGCCGGCCGCCGGGACCGAGCAAGCCAAGACGGAGCCCCTCGCGATCCTCGCCCAGGACGGGCGCCGCGCCTTTCAGGTCGAGGTGATGCGCAACGATGCGCAGCGCGCCAAGGGTTTGATGTATCGTCGCTCGATGCCGGCCGATCACGGCATGCTGTTCGATTTCGAGCGCCCGCTGCCCGTCAACATGTGGATGAAGAACACCTACATCCCCCTCGACATGGTGTTCATCCGCTCCGATGGATCGATCGCCCGCATCGCCGCCGACACCGAGCCGCTGTCCACTCAGATCATCGCCTCGGGCGAACCGGTCCTCGCCGTCCTCGAATTGAATGCCGGCACGGCGGCGAAACTCGGCATCCGGGCCGGGGACCGGATCGAGCATCCGTTGTTCCGGCGCTGACGCCTTGTCCCCCCCGGCGGAGCGCGAGTCGAGTTCGGCCTGGGACGATGCGCTCCGTGCGCTCTCGCTGCTGACCGCCGATCCGCACGGGCTCGGCGGTCTCGTTCTGCGGGCGGGTGCCGGCCCCGTGCGTGACCGCTGGCTCGATCTCCTGCGGGCGCGATTTGCCGGTCCGATCCGTCGCCTGCCTCCCGGTGTCGGCGACGACCGCCTCATCGGCGGGCTCGATCTGCCCGCCACGCTTCGGTCGGGGCGCCCGGTGGCGCAGAGCGGCCTGCTCGCGGAAGCCGATGGTGGCGTCGTGGTGGTGCCCATGGCCGAAAGGCTGGATCCCGGCATCGTGGCCCGCCTCGCCCACGCCCTGGACACAGGCCTCGTCGTCCTTGAGCGTGACGGCCTCGCCGCCCGCCTACCCGCCCGGTTCGGCCTCGTGCTGCTCGATGAGGGCATCGAGGACGAAACCATCGCCGCGGCGCTGGGTGATCGGTTGGCCTTTCGTCTCGATCTGACCGGTGTGAGCCTGCGGGAGACGGACGGCCCCTCGGTGCCCGATCCGGATGACGCCGCATCCCGCGAAGCCCGTGCATCCGAGGCCCCGATGCGTCGCGACGCTCGCGAAGGCCAAATGCTAAGGGCGGAATCATCGTCCGGCCTCGACCGGGACGATCCCGTCACCGTTCTGTGCACGGCCGCCACGGCTCTCGGTATCGCCTCCCTGCGCGGGCCGCTTCTGGCTCTGCGCGCGGCACGGATCGCCGCTGGAGACGGTCCGCCGTCGGAGGCCGAATTGATGGAGGCCGCCCGCCTCGTGCTGGCCCCGCGGGCGACGCGGCTTCCCGCTGCGGACCATCACGGCGAAGCGACCGCCCCGGACGAGAAGCCCGAAACGCCGCCGGAAACCGATACCCAGGGAACGGAGGCAGCGGGAAACGAGGACTCCGAAGCGCCCCCCTCTCCGCCGACCAAAGCGCTCGATGAGGTGGTGTTGGAGGCCGCACGGGCGGCCATCCCCGACGATCTGCTAGCCCGATTGCTTGCGGGCGGGCCGTCCCTGCGTCGGGCGGAGGCGGGCCGCAAGGGGTCGGCCGCGGCCTCGTCTCTCAAGGGGCGACCGGTGGGGAATCGACCGGGCGATCCGCGCCGGGGCCGGCTCGATCTGATTGCGACCCTGCGCACGGCCGCACCGTGGCAGCCTCTGCGCCGGGGAACGGACGAGGCGCGGCGGGTCGTCGTCGCGGCCGAGGATATCCGCATTCGCCGCTACCGTCAGCGCAGCGAGACCACGGCGATCTTCTGTGTCGATGCCTCAGGTTCGGCGGCCCTGGAACGCCTCGCCGAAGCCAAGGGGGCGGTCGAGTTGCTGCTGGCGGAGGCCTATGTCCGGCGGGATCGGGTGGCACTGGTCGCCTTTCGCGGGACCGGCGCCGAGGTGCTGCTGCCGCCGACCCGCTCGCTGGTGAGGGCGAAGCGCGCCCTGGCCGGCTTGCCGGGCGGCGGTGGAACGCCCCTCGCGGCCGGGCTGGATGCCGCTGCATCGCTCGGTCTCGCGGTCCGCCGCGCCGGTGGAACGCCAGTCATCGTGCTTCTCACGGACGGGCGCGCCAATGTTGCCCGCTCCGGCCTCGGCGGCCGGGCTTTGGCCGGTGAGGAAGCTCTGGGGGCGGGGAGGGCCCTACGCCACCACGGCCTGCGCACCCTCGTGATCGACACCGGGTCCCGCCCTGACGGGGCCCGCGCACTCGCGGAGGCCGCTCAGGCGCGCTACTGCCCGCTGCCGATGGCCGATGCCGGAAGCGTGCGCGCCGCCGTACGGGCGGCGACGGCGTGAGCGCGGGATCTTTCATGCCCCTTCTCGACGACGACCGCCCGAACTGGGAGCGCGACGGCCGCGATTGGCCCCACCGCTCCGCCAGCCGCTTCGTCGAGGCCGCCGGCTTGCGCTGGCACATCCAGGAATTCGGGGAGGCGGAGAAGCCTGGACTTCTGCTCCTGCACGGAACCGGAGCGGCGACCCATTCCTGGCGCGGTCTCGCGCCGCTCTTGGCCGAACGCTACCGCGTCGTCGCCCCCGACCTGCCGGGGCACGGCTTCACCGACCCGCTGCCGCCCGGTCGCCTCTCGTTGCCCGGTATGGCCGCGGCGGTGGCCGGATTGTGCGACCATCTGGATCTCGTTCCGGCGCTCGCCGTCGGACATTCGGCGGGTGCCGCGGTGCTTGCCCGAATGTGTCTCGACCGGCGCATCACCCCCGACCTCCTCGTGGCGCTGAACGGTGCGCTGACGCCGTTTCCGGGTGTGGCCAGCTTCCTGTTTCCCAGCATGGCCCGGATGCTGTTCCTCAACCCGGTCACCCCCAGACTCTTCGCCTGGAGCGCGGACAAGGCGGCGGTGCGCCGCTTGCTCGACGGCACCGGCTCCCGGCTCGACCAGCCCGGCCTCGACCTCTATCGCCGGCTGCTGTCCCGATCCGGTCACGTCTCCGGCGCGCTCGGGATGATGGCGAATTGGGACCTCGCGGCACTCGACCGCGACCTGCCGAAGCTCGGCGTCCGCGCGCTCCTCGTCGTCGGCAGCGAGGACAAGGCGATACGGCCCGACACCGCTTTCGCCCTTCGCGACCGTCTGCCATTCGCCCGCATCGAATTGCTGCGCGGCCTCGGCCATCTGGCCCATGAGGAAGCGCCGGGGCGCGTGGCCGAGATCGTTCTTCGGGAAGCGTCGTCGAACGCCTGACGTCCCCCTTGCGCCCCGCGCGGCACGCGGATTAGTGTCAACAAATGTTGACACTCGCCGTCAAGCCGACTGACGTGTCTGGACCGGATCGCCGGCCGCACGCGGTCGTGATCGGCTCGGGTTTCGGCGGGCTGGCGGCGGCGGTGCGGCTCGGGGCGCGGGGGTACCGCGTCACCATCCTGGAACGGCTGGAACAACCTGGCGGGCGTGCCCGGGTCCACCGCCAGGACGGCTTCACCTTCGATGCGGGCCCGACCATCGTCACCGCCCCGTTCCTCTTCGAAGAGCTTTGGCGCCTGTGCGGCCGCGACATGGCGCAGGACGTGGCCCTGGTGCCGATGCGCCCGTTCTACCGCATCCGTTTCGACGACGGGTCGAGCTTCGCCTACAGCGACGACCGCGCGGCGATGCGGGCGGAGGTGGCGCGCTTCTCGCCCGAAGACATCGACGGCTATGAGCGTTTCATGGCCCACAGCGAAGCGGTCTGCCGCGTCGGCTTCGAGGAACTCGGCCACGTGCCGTTCGACCGGTTCAGGAGCATGCTTCGCATCGCCCCGGACTTGTTACGACTCTCCGGTCATCGCAGCGTCTACGACGTCGTCGCCCGCTTCCTGCGCGACGAGCGCCTGCGCACGATCTTCAGCTTTCACCCCCTGCTCATCGGCGGCAATCCGTTTCGGGCAAGCGGCATCTACTGCCTGATCGCCCATCTCGAACGGCGGTGGGGCGTGCATTTTGCCATGGGCGGGACCGGCAGCCTCGTGAACGGCCTCGTCGGATTGATCCGGGGGCAGGGCGGTGCGATCCGCTGTGGGGCCGACGTGGCGAGAATCGGTGTCGAATCTGGTGTAGCGACCGGCGTGACGCTCCGGGACGGCGAGACCATCGCCGCCGATATCGTCGTCTCCAATGCCGATTCGGCCACGACCTACCGGACGCTGCTCGGCGGGGCGACCCGTCGGTGGAGCGCGCGGCGGCTGGCCCGCGCCGCCTCGTCCATGGGTCTGTTCGTCTGGTACTTCGGCACGAACCGGAAATTCCCGCAGGTCGATCACCACACGATCCTGATGGGGCCGCGCTATCGCGAGCTTCTGGTCGACATCTTCGACCGCAAGCACTTGGCGGAGGATTTCAGTCTCTACCTCCATCGACCGACGGCGACCGACCCGCTGCTGGCGCCGCCGGGATGCGACGCGTTCTACGTGCTCTCCCCGGTGCCGAACCTCGCCGGCGGGCAGGACTGGGCGCAACGGGCAGAGCCCTATCGGCGCAAGATCGAACGCCATCTGGAAGCGACGGTGATGCCGGGGCTTTCCGAGGCGATCGTGACCTCGAAAGTGACGACGCCCCAGGACTTCGCCGACGATTTCCTGAGCTTCCGCGGTTCCGGCTTCGGTCTGGAGCCGGTGCTGACTCAATCCGCATGGTTCCGGCCGCATAACCGGTCGGAAGACGTGGCCAATCTCTTCCTCGTCGGCGCCGGGACGCATCCCGGCGCCGGCCTGCCGGGCGTGCTCTCCTCCGCACGCGTTCTCGATGCCGTGGTGCCGGATGCGCGCGTTCCCGTCTGATCGAACCTCATCCCCCACGGACGAGGATCACGCCGTCTGCCGGGCGGCGATTCGTGCCGGTTCCAAGAGCTTCTATGCCGCTTCGATGCTCCTGCCGCCGAAGGTGCGGCGGCCGTCCTACGGTCTCTACGCCTTCTGCCGCCTCTCCGACGACGCCGTCGACGAGGCCGGCGGCGACCGTGCCGCCGCTCTGGCGCGGCTGGAGCGTCGCCTCGCCCTGGCTCAAGCCGGGCTTCCGCAGGATCATCCCGCCGACCGGGCTCTCGCCGAGGTGCTCGCCGTCCATGCGATACCCGAGGCGCTGCCCCGCGCCCTGCTCGAAGGGCTGGCCTGGGACACGCAGGGGCGCCGCTACGCGACGCTCTCGGACCTGTCCGCCTATGCCGCCCGTGTCGCCGGAGCGGTCGGCGCGATGATGAGCCTCGTCATGGGGGTGCGCGATCCGAACGCGCTCGCCCGCGCCTGCGATCTCGGCGTCGCCATGCAATTCACCAACATCGCCCGCGACGTCGGTGAGGATGCCCGCGCCGGCCGCCTCTACCTGCCCCTCGACTGGCTCGCCGAGGCGGGCATCGAGCCGGACGCCTTCCTGGCCGATCCGCAGGCGACGCCGGCCCTGCGACGGGTCGTGGCCCGATTGCTGGACGCGGCCGAACAGCTCTACGCCCGGTCCGAGGCCGGCATCGCACTGCTTCCGCTGCCCTGTCGGCCGGCCATCCGTGCCGCCCGCCTGATCTATGCGGAGATCGGCCGAGCCGTGGAAGCGAACGGTCTCGATTCCGTCGGTCGCCGCGCCCGCGTGCCGGGCGCCCGCAAGGCCTCGCTTCTCGCCCGCGCGGCTTGGCCGATAGCCCCCGTCGCCACGGTGGTGGACGCGGCCCTGCCCGAGACAGCCTTCCTCGTCGAAGCGGTCCTGCGCCATCCGGCGCCGTCCGCCCCGGCGACACTGCCGGCATGGTGGGATCTATCCGGGCAGGCCGTGCGCGTCCTCGATCTGATCGAGGCCTTGGAGGAGCGGGACGCCTTCCGCCGCTCCGCACCTTCGTGAGCGATACGGGCTTCGCCGCCCTCGATATCGGCCTCGCCTTCGGGCTCGTCCTGGCGCTGGCCGTCTGGCAGCTCATCCGGGTGAAGCGCTCGATCCGACGCGACCGCGAGAGCGCCGACCGGACCTCCGCCGACCTCTGATCGTCGCACCGTCAGCTACATGCAGCCGCGTCCGATACGGGCTCAGGCCGCCCGGCGCCGCTCCGGATACAGCGTCGCGAGCCCATCGGCACTGGCTTCGCAGACGCCGCGCTCGGTGATGATGCCGGTCACGAGGCGAGCGGGCGTCACGTCGAAGGCGGGGTTCGCCACGGGACTACCGGGTGAGACCACCTGCACGGTGGCGAAGCCCCCATCCTCCGTCCGGCCGGTGAGATGCGTGACCTCCCGCGCATCCCGCTCCTCGATCGGAATGTCCCGCACGCCGTCCTCCAGCGTCCAATCGATCGTCGAGAACGGCAGCGCCGCGTAGAACGGCACGCGGTTGTCGCTGGCGGCCAGCGCCTTCAGATAGGTGCCGATCTTGTTGCACACGTCGCCCGAGGCCGTGGTGCGATCGGAACCGACGATGCAGACATCGATGTCGCCGTGCTGCATCAGGTGGCCGCCGGCATTGTCGGCGATGACGGTGTGGGGCACGCCGTGGGCGTTGAGCTCGAAGGCGGTGAGCGCCGCACCCTGATTCCGCGGTCGGGTCTCATCGACGTAGACATGGACCGGCACGCCGGCATCGTGCGCGACGTAGATCGGCGCTAGCGCCGTGCCCCAATCGACGGTGGCGAGCCAGCCCGCGTTGCAATGGGTCAGCACCTTGACCGGACCGCTCTTCTTCGCGGCGATCTCGGCGAGGATCTTCGCGCCATGCTCGCCGATGGACCGACAGCTCGCCACGTCCTCGTCGGCGATACGGGCGGCTTCCGCGAAGGCGAGAGCTTCGCGCTCGGTTTCAGGTGCCCGGCGCAGCAGGCCCGCCGCGCGGTCGAGGGCCCAGCGGAGATTGATGGCGGTCGGCCGCGTGGCGGCGAGCGTCGTGCAGGCCCGCTCGATCCCGCCGTCGCTCGGATCTTCGCGCATGGCCAGCGCCAGCCCATAGGCGGCGGTGACGCCGATCAGCGGCGCGCCGCGCACGACCATGGTGCGGATCGCCACCGCCGCGTCGTCGAGGCTCGCGAGCCGCTTCAGCTCGAAGGCGAAGGGCAGTCGCGTCTGATCGATGACCTGTACGGAGCGGCCGTCGGCCTCGGGGAAGATGGTGCGGTAGTGGCGGCCGTCGATCTTCATGGGATCGCGGTGTCGCACGAAGCGGCTTGCGGAGCCAGCCCCGCCTAGCCGGACGCATCGTTTCGGTATCGTGCCTGCGACTGCTCAGTCTCCAGCATTGCCCTTCAGCGTATTCAATTGTGGAGCGCGTCTGTCAGGACCATGACAACTGCATAAAACCGATCATCCTTCGATCTGCCGCCAGCGAGTCGGCTCGCCCCGCGGCGCTCAGAAGGAGTCCCGCGATGTCCACGCATCTCGACGATGTGAAAAAATACGCCAAGAAGCCGGTCAACGAGGTGGCCGTGGCCGGTTTGGAGAAGACGTATCGGCTGGTGCTGTCGAAGCCGGATACACGCTTCGTGGCCTGTTCCGACAAGGCCGAGCTCGAAACAGTGCGCAATAACTTCCTTGAGAAGAAGCTCGGCTTGAGCGGTGACGCTCTCGACGCCTCGATCAAGGATGTCTGCATGACGATGAAGGCCAGCCGCTCGAAGTCGCGGCTGACGTTCTATTATTTGCTGGCGGAGCATCACGGAAAGCTCGACGCGTTCGCGTGACGACACGCGTCGTACCGAGACGTATCCCTCACCCCGAGCTGCCCCGGCAACGGCCTCAGCGGACCCATTCTTCGAGGCCTCGGCTTCCGCGGCCCTCGTCTCACTGAGGACGAGGGCCCGGGTTGTTGTGCCGCCGCTTCAGCGTGCCACTCGCTCGATGAAGACGTCGATCGCGGCATCCGGGGCGAGACCGAGTTTGTCGCGGATCAGGCCGGGCAACCGGCACATGAGATCGCGCATCGTCGGCGCTTCGCCGGTGAGGCCCGGCACCGGCGATTCTCGGACGACGTAGAGACCGGCGGCCTGATCCCAGCCGCAACGGACGGTGATCGGGTGGCTCATGGGCGGCTCCTCGATGCTGGGGAGGGAGGACGCGGCCTGTGCCGCCGCGTCGTCGTTGGGATCCGGTTCGGCGGTTTTAGAAGCGGACGGGGCGGACACGCTTCACCTGCGGAATTGCGGCGATCGCTTCGAGCACCTCGGCGGAGACCGGCGCATCCACCGCGACGAAGGCGATGGCGTTGCCGCCCTCCGTTTCGCGACCGAGGTTGAACGTGCCGATATTCACGCCCGCTTCGCCGAGCACCGTGCCGAGCCGGCCGATGAAGCCCGGCTTGTCGTAATTGCGAACGTAGAGCATGTGCGGAGCGAAGGCGGCGTCGATGTCGATGCCGCGGATCTCGATGACGCGCGGCTTGCCGTCGTGGAACACGGTGCCCGCCGCATCCCGCGGCATGTCCTCGGCATCGACCGTGATCCGCACCACCGATTCGTAGTCGCTGGCGCCGCCCTCGCGCTTGATCTCGTCCACCACGATCCCCCGCTCCTTCGCGATCACGGGCGCCGAGACCATGTTCACGTCCTGCAGGATCGGCCGCAGCACGCCGGTCACCGCCGCGGAGGTGAGCGCCCGGGTATTCATGCCGGCCACCGCGCCCTCGTAGGTGATGCGGATGCCCTTGATCGGCGCCTCGGTGAGTTGACCGAGGAAGGAGCCCAGCTTCTCGCAGAGGGCCACGAACGGCTTCAGTCGGGGCGCCTCCTCCGCCGAGATCGAGGGAAAGTTGATGGCGTTGGTGATGGCTCCGCTGACGAGGTAATCGGCCATCTGCTCGGCCACCTGCAGGGCCACGTTCTCCTGCGCCTCGGAGGTCGAGGCGCCGAGATGCGGCGTGCAGACCACGTTCGGATGACCGAACAGCGGATTCTCGGTGGCGGGCTCGGTAACGAACACGTCGAAGGCTGCGCCCGCGACATGGCCGGAATCGAGCCGTTCGCGCAGCGCCGCCTCGTCGACGAGTCCGCCGCGGGCGCAGTTGACGATGCGCACGCCGGGTTTGGTCTTGGCGAGGTTCTCGGCCGAGAGGATGTTTCGGGTGCGCTCCGTCATCGGCACATGCAGGGTGATGACGTCAGCACGCGCCAGCAGCGCATCGAGTTCCACCTTCTCGACACCGAGTTCGAGCGCACGCTCCGGCGACAGGAAGGGATCGTAGGCGACGACTTTGAGCTTCAGTCCGATGGCACGCTCGGCGACGATGGCGCCGATATTGCCGCAGCCGATCACGCCGAGCGTTTTGCCCGTCAGCTCGACGCCCATGAAGCGGTTCTTTTCCCACTTGCCGGCCTGGGTCGAGGCGTCGGCCTGCGGGATCTGGCGGGCCAGCGCGAACATCATCGCGATGGCGTGTTCGGCGGTGGTGATCGAATTGCCGAACGGCGTATTCATCACGATCACGCCCTTGGCTGTCGCCGCCGGCACGTCGACATTGTCGACTCCGATTCCGGCCCGGCCGATCACCTTGAGGTTCGGCGCATCGGCAAGCAGCTTGCCCGTCACCTTGGTGGCGGAGCGGATGGCGAGGCCGTCATACTGGCCGATGACGCGGGCAAGCGCGTCCTTGTCCTTGCCGAGGTTCGGCTGGAAGTCGACGGCGATGCCGCGATCCTTGAAGATCTGCACGGCGGCGTCGGAGAGAGCGTCTGAGATCAGAACTTTGGGCTGGGGCACGGGAGCACCTGTGAGGCAGGCGCGCAGGATCGCTGGCCACGACGGGGCGCGACCGGCTGCCCATCGGCAGGACCGGCGGATCGCTGAACGCGCGGGCTGATACGAAAACGGCCGGTCGCAGGGACCGGCCGTGATTCACGGAACGATCAAGCCGCCGCGGCGGCGAGCGCCGCCTTTTCCTGGGCGAAGGCCCAGTCGAGCCAGGGCATGAGCGCTTCGAGGTCGGAGGCCTCGACGGTGGCCCCGCACCAGATCCGCAAACCCGCCGGAGCGTCGCGATAGGCGCCGAAATCGTAGCCGACGCCTTCGGCCTCGAGACGAGCGACGATGCCGGCGGCGACCTTCTTCACCACCGCGTCGCCCTTGGCGAGCACGTCCGAATCGGTCAGCACGAGGCAGACGCCCGTGTTCGAGTAGGTCGCCGGATCGACCGCCAAATGGCCGATCCAGGGAGTCTTCGCCACCCAGTCGTGCACGACCTTGGCGTTGGCATCCGCACGGGCGTGCAGCGCCGACAGACCGCCGATGCTCTCGGCCCATTTCAGGGTGTCGAGGTAATCTTCGACCGCCAGCATCGAGGGCGTGTTGATGGTGTCGCCCTTGAAGATCCCCTCGATCAGCTTGCCGCCCTTGGTCAGGCGGAACACCTTCGGGATCGGCCAAGCGGGCGTGTGGCTCTCGATGCGCGCCACGGCGCGGGGCGAGAGGATCAGCATCCCGTGCGCGGCCTCGCCGCCCATCACCTTCTGCCAGGAATAGGTGACGACATCGAGCTTGTCCCACGGCAGCGGCATCGCGAAAGCCGCCGACGTCGCGTCGCAGATGGTGACGCCGTCGCGGTCGTCGGCGATCCAGTCGCTGTATGGGATCTTCACGCCGGCCGTGGTGCCGTTCCAGGTGAAGACGACGTCGTGATTCTTCGTATCGATCGCGTCGAGCGCCGGCAGGATGCCGTGCTCGGTGGTGCGCACGATCGGATCGATCTTGAGCTCCTTCAGCGCGTCGGTGACCCACTCGGCGCCGAAGGAATCCCAGGCCATGACCTCGACGGTCTTCGGGCCCAGCATCGACCACATCGCCATCTCGACGGCACCGGTATCGGATCCGGGGACGATGCCGATGCGGTAATCAGCCGGGATCTGCAGCACTTTGCGGGTCAGCTCGATGGCTTCCGCCAGCTTCGCCTTGCCTGCGACCGAACGGTGCGAGCGGCCGAGCGCCGCGCCGGAGAGGGCATCAAGGGTCCAGCCGGGACGCTTGGTCGTGGGGCCGGACGAGAAATAAGGCACGCGCGGACGCGCGGCAGGCTTTTGAACCGTCATGTCATCCATCCTTCCAGATGGGCGCCTCCCGTTGGGGGGAGGTGTCCCGCCGCCGGGAATGACCGATTAAGGCGTGGGACGCAAGCCGTCTCTTTAAGATTTTCCGCCGCGTGTTGCTGGGGTGACAGGCGCTGTGACAGTTCAGGCAAGATGTTTTAACGAGATATTTCTTCTACGGCGCTTCTTCGGCCAGCAGGTCAGGCCGGCGGGCGCGCGTCAGCACGAGGCTCTGCTCGTGCCGCCAGCGGGCAATGGCCGCGTGGTTGCCGCCCATCAGCACGTCGGGGATCGCGCGGCCCTCCCATTCGCGCGGACGCGTGTAGTGCGGGTATTCGAGAAGACCGCCCTCGAAGCTCTCTTCGACGCCGGATTCGTGCTTGCCCATCACGCCTGGGAGCAGGCGCACGCAGGCATCGATGAGGACGAGTGCGCCGATCTCGCCACCCGAGAGGATGTAGTCGCCGATCGACACCTCTTCGAGGCCGCGCCCCTCGATGACCCGCTCGTCCACGCCCTCGAAGCGTCCGCAGACGATGACCGCGCCGAGACCTTCGCTGAGCGCGCGCACCCGTGCCTGCGTCAGCGGCTTGCCGCGGGGCGACATGAGGAGCCGGGGACGGAGATCGCCCTCAGGCGACGCAGCATCGATGGCGGGACCGAGGACGTCGCAGCGCAGGACCATGCCGGCACCGCCTCCGGCGGGGGTGTCGTCGACGTTGCGATGGCGGCCGAGCCCGTGTTCGCGGATCTGGCGCGGCTCCAGGCACCACGCCCCGCGAGCGAGGGCATCGCCCGACAGCGACAGCCCGAGGGGGCCCGGGAACATCTCGGGATAGAGGGTCAACACGGTGGCCCGCCAGGGGGCCGCTGCGGCCGAGTCGCTACCGTCGCTCATGCCGCTTGATGGCGGGGCGGGAAGGGGCGGTCAACGCCGAGACGGAACACGCCGAGGCAACCGCCGCGCTTTCCTCGACCGCTTCACCCCAGACCCTTCGACGTTTTCTGCCCTTACGCGCGCGGAAGGAAACGTGTCCGGGGGAGGAGCGGAGCGGCTCGCTGTGCCGAACGGATCGGGCGAACCGGTGGCGATACCGACCGTCGCGCCGGGCATAGCGAGCGCCGCCGATGCGGACTGACTAAGTGCCAAGGCAATCAGGATGTGGGGTAAGCGTCCCATGATCATGGACCAATCCCATTGCGTCGATAACCGTTTCCGGCCGGAGAGTCGCGGGCGGGCACGTTCCGCGTCTCCACGGGTTGTTCGCGGATGATCCGTTCGACCATCCTGACCCTTCTTCTCCTGACGCTGCCGGCCGGAGCCGCCGAGCCGCTCGCCCCGCCCGCTGCCCCGGCCGAACGCTTTCCGAAACCCGACAGACCTGTGGCGGAAATCGTGGCGGCGCAATGGGCGGACCCCAAGGAACGAGACCGGGCCGACGAGGTCGGGCAGGTGGCGCGCCTCATGCGGATCGGCCCTGGACAGACGGTTGCCGATATCGGGGCCGGCAGCGGCTATTACGTAATGCGGTTGAGTCCTCGGGTCGGTCCACAGGGACGCATCCTCGCGCAGGACATCACGCCGAATTACCTGTCCGACCTGGAACGGCGCGTCGCCACCGAACGATTGACCAACGTCACCGTGGTGCGGGGCGAAGCGCACGATCCGCGCCTGCCCCCGGGATCGCTCGACGCGGCCGTGCTGGTTCACATGTATCACGAGGTCGCGCAGCCGTTCGGCCTGCTCTGGAATCTCGCCGCGATGATGAAACCGGGCGGAAAGGTCGGCATCGTCGATGCGGACGCGATCCCCTCGCGCCACGGTACGCCGCCGAAGCTCCTGCGCTGCGAGTTGGCGGCGGTCGGATACCGCGAACTGTCCATGACCACGCTCAAGGGCGGCGTCGGCTATCTCGCGGTGTTCGAGGCGCCGCCGGTCGACAAGCGGCCCGATCCGGCCGCGATCACACCTTGCCGGGACGAGACGACGCGCATCCGCTGAGCGTGCTTCTTCGATTGAATGCGTTTGTCGGCTCCGTCGCTCTGTTCGATATCAAGTCTAGCGATAGTCTTATTGGAAAACCGAGAAAAACAATTTCGTTTTGAGAAGTCCGCGGTATCAAAGACGTGATACACGATTTGGCAATGTAGAAAATCTACTATCGATTATCAGTGCGAGAACCTTTCTCCGCCAATGCTGCGCTCTCCCGCTTGAGCGGGCGGCCTTTCGGACATGCTTCCTGCACGAAACCATGCAGGGCGTTGACCAAGTTGTCGGGCACCTGTCGGTAGAAAATGAACTGCCCCCGGCGCTCGCTTTCCACCAGCCCGGCGGCTTCGAGAATCGAGAGATGCTGGGAGATGGAGGCCTTCGACATGGCGAAGCGCGCCGCGATTTCGCCGGCGTTGAGTTCGGTGTGAGACAGGTACGCTAGAATCTGGCGCCGGACGGACGATGCCAGAGCTTCGAAGACACGCTGCATCGGACGATATTTAGGCGCTAAGCTAACCATTGACAAGCTCAACCTTTCGTTGTTTAGGAAATTTGCTAAATATCGAAAGGTGGATGGTGATGATTCCAGCGCCTCGATGCACCTCGACGACCCGCATGATCGCCGACGCCCAGACATCCGCCGCGGATGGGCGCCTGGAATGGTCGCCGGCCAAGTCCTTGTGGATCGGTGGGATGCAGCTTTCAGCCCTGCTGCTCGGTCCCGTGTTCGTCACTCCCGGCGCAGTCGCACTCTTCATGGCGACGACGATCGTCACGCTGTGTGCGGGCCATTCGGTCGGGATGCATCGCTTGCTGGTGCATCGCAGCTTCTCGGCAAAACCCTGGGCCGAGTATGTGCTGGTCTATCTGGGGACGTTGGTCGGAATGGCGGGGCCGGTCGGTATGGTCCGCCTTCATGACATGCGTGATTGGGCCCAGCGCCAGCCCGCCTGCCACGATCTTCACGCCAACCGGCTCCCCCTGTGGCGCGATGCGGTGCTGCAGATGCACGCCCGTCTAGTGCTCGCACATCCACCCCGGTTCGTTGTCGAGCCGAGGATCACGGGTGATCGGTTTTATCGGTGGCTGGAAGCGAGTTGGATGCTGCAGCAACTGCCATGGGCCGTGCTGTTCTACGCGATCGGCGGGCTACCGTGGCTGGTTTGGGGTATCCCCGTCCGGATTGCGGTCTCGTTGACCGGGCACTGGCTCGTCGTGCACCTGACCCATCGGGATGGACCTCAGGGTTGGATCGTCGAGGGTGAATCCGTGCAGGGGCACGACCTCCCGGCGGCAGCTTGGCTCACCTTCGGCGAGGCTTGGCACTCGACGCATCATGCATGGCCGGAATCGGCACGTCTTGGAACCGAACCGGGTCAGGCTGATCCCGGCTGGTGGCTGCTGAGAGGCCTCGAACGTCTCGGGTTCGTCTGGGATCTGAAGGAGCCCGGTGTTCTCGAACCTCGGCTCGGCGTTCGTAAGCTTCCGCGTGACAAGGGACAGGCTTACGGTGTCGGCTTCGATGCGCCCGCGTCTTGAATCTCGGCGTCTGACCGGGTCGGGGGCTACCTGATCGCGTCCATCGCGTCTCGACCCTAGCCCGGATCGTCGGCGGGCTTCGGGCCTGGCGGGGCGAAGAGATCCTCCGGCGGATCGGCGACGATCCGGCCGCCGGCGATGTCGAGGCTCGGCACGAACGTTTTGGTGAAAGGCAGGAGTGCGGTCGGACCGCCGGCAGCCGGGCGAATCTCCAGGAGATCGCCGCCACCGTAATTCGGGACGGCGACGACGGTGCCGAGCGCGGTACCGCTGCCGTCCTCGACGGTGAGCCCGATCAGGTCGGTGAGGAAGAATTCATCCTCCTCCGCGGCCTGGCCGAGCTTGTCACGGGCAATAGCGAGCGTGAGACGGCTTAGGGCTTCGACGCCGCTTCGATGGGTGATGCCCTTCACCCGCACGATCAGGAGATCGGGCGAGCCGCCCGGGGCCTGGCGGGCATCCTCCAGCTCGATCATGCGCCCGTCGGGCAGACGCAGGGGGCCGTAGGCGGCGATGGCGGTGGGATCGCCGGTATAGGATTTGAGTCGCACTTCGCCGTGCAGGCCGTGCGGACGACCGAACTCACCGAGCAGGACAAGGTTGGGATCCGGCGAGGCGGGCGGGGCCGACGGGTCCGAGGCTTTGGCGGGCGCGGGTTTGCGCGCAGAGGTGACGGCCGTCGCGCCGAGCGGCTCGGGTCGCGCGGGTCCGCGGAAGGAGGAGCCGGGGCGGCGTGCCATGCAGGGTGCCTCGACGAAATGACCGCGGGGAAGCCCTCCCCGCGAGGGGGAGGGCGAGAGCTGACGGCTTAGGCCGCGGCGTCCTCGGCCGGGGCGGCGGCCTTCTCGGCACGCTTGGCGGCGCGCTCCTTGGCCTTCTCGCCCGGCTCGGCCTTCTGCGGGTTGTTGCGGGCCGGGCGCTTGGCAAGGCCGGCGGCATCGAGGAAGCGCAGGACGCGGTCGGTCGGCTGCGCGCCCTTGGCGAGCCAGGACTGGATCTTCTCGTTGTCGAGCACGATGCGGGCCGGATCGTCCTTGGCCTTCATCGGGTCGTAGGCGCCGACCTTGTCGATGAAGCGGCCATCGCGCGGGGCGCGGGCGTCGGCGACGACGATACGGTAGTAGGGGCGCTTCTTGGCGCCGCCGCGGGTGAGGCGGATCTTGAGGGACATCAGTCGTTCCTTTCGGGGGTCTGCGTAAGATCGGCGTTCAGCGCGATCGTCTGGTGGTGCCGGATGACTTCCTTGACCACGAAGGCGAGGAACTTCTCGGCGAAATCGGGGTCGAGCTTGGCCTCGACCGCGAGGTTTCTCAGGCGTTTGACCTGACGCGCCTCCCGGTCCGGATCGGAGGGAGGCAGGCCCTTGCGGGCCTTCAGCTCGCCGACCCGCTGCGTGCAGCGGAAGCGCTCGGCGAGCAGATGGATGAGCGCGGCATCGAAATTGTCGATACTGTCGCGCAGCCGCGCGAGTTCGGGGTCGACCCCTTGCCCGGACAGGATGCTCATTTCTTCTTACCCGGCAGGAAGCCACCGAGTCCCGGCAGCTTCGGGCCGCCGAGGCCGGGAAGACCCGGCATCTTGGCACCGCCCATGCCGGGGGGCATCGGCGGCAGCTTGCCGCCGAACTGCTTCTCGATCTGGGCGATCTGCTCCGGCGTCGGCTCGGGCATGCCCGGCGGCATCTGGGGCATCCCCCCCGGCATGCCGCCGCCGAGGCCGAACATGTTGCCCAGCGCCTGGCCGATGCCACGCTTGCCGGACCCCATCGCCTTCATCATGTCGGCCATGGTCCGGTGCATCTTGAGGAGCTTGTTGATCTCCTCGACCTTCACGCCGGCACCCGCCGCGATGCGCTTCTTGCGGCTGTTCTTGAGCAGATCGGGATTCTTGCGCTCCTGCACGGTCATCGACGAGATGATCGCTCGCTGACGCTTGAACATCTTCTCGTCGAGATTGGCGCCCTCGACCTGCTTCTTAATCTGCCCCATGCCAGGCAGCATGCCCATCAGACCGCCGATGCCGCCCATCTTTTCCATCTGGGCAAGCTGCATCGACAGGTCTTCCAGGTCGAACTTGCCCTTGCGCATCTTCTCGGCGGTGCGCATCGCCTGCTCGGCATCGATGGTCTCCGCCGCCTTCTCGACGAGGGAGACGATGTCGCCCATGCCGAGGATGCGGTTGGCCACGCGCTGGGGATGGAACTCCTCCAGCGCGTCGACCTTCTCGCCGACACCGACGAGCTTGATCGGCTTGCCCGTGACGGCGCGCATCGACAGAGCCGCGCCGCCGCGGGAATCGCCGTCCATGCGGGTCAGCACGATACCGGTGACGCCGAGGCGCGTGTCGAAGGCGCGGGCGGTGTTGACGGCGTCCTGACCGGTGAGGGCATCGGCCACGAGCAGGGTCTCGTGGGGCCGGGTGGCCGCCTTCACCTCGGCGGCCTCGTTCATCAGGCCTTCGTCGACCGTGGTGCGGCCGGCGGTGTCGAGCATCACCACATCGAAGCCGCCGAGACGGGCCGCTTCCATGGCGCGCTTGGCGATCTGCACCGCGCTCTGGCCGGCAACGATCGGCAGGCTCTCCACCTCCACCTGCTTGGCGAGAACGGCCAACTGCTCCATCGCCGCCGGGCGGCGGGTGTCGAGGGAGGCGAGCAGCACGCGCCGCTTGTCGCGCGAGGCGAGACGCCGGGCGATCTTGGCGGTGGTGGTGGTCTTGCCCGAGCCCTGGAGGCCGACCATCAGGATGGCGACGGGGGCGGGGGCATTGAGATCGATCACGCTGGCGTCGGTACCGAGCATGGTGATGAGCTCGTCATTGACGATCTTCACCACCATCTGGCCCGGCGTCACCGACTTGAGCACCGTGGCGCCCACCGCCTTGTCGCGCACCTTGTCGGTGAACGAGCGCACCACTTCGAGCGCGACATCCGCCTCCAGCAGGGCGCGGCGCACCTCGCGCATGGCGGCGGTGACATCGGCCTCGGTGAGCGCGCCGCGGCGCGTGAGTCCGGAGAGAATACCGGAAAGGCGGTCGGAAAGGCCTTCGAACATGCGTCGCGATCAGCCCGTGCTACTGGTGAAGGCCGGCATTGGCCACGCGGCGGGCGCGCAGAGCGTCCTCGAAGGCAGCGACCGCGCGGGCAAACTTGTCCCGGCATTCCGGATCGCAGAAGCCGACCACGGCGCCGTTATACAGGGTCAGGGCGTCGGGAACGACCGGCTTGCCCGACCAGGGGCAGAGATCGTTGACCGCATCCTCGATGCGCAGGGCGGATTCGTTGGCGGGCGCCATGGCGGGCTCGGGTTTCGTCTCCGACGCACTGACGACAACGACGAGTGCGCCCGAGGGCGCAGACGCGCTGTCGGGCGTTGACCTCCGGCCTCTCGGGCCGGTCGGCGGCTCATCGTGACGATCATACGTCGAAATGGAATTCGGGCGGATAGGCGCGATGGGCGGGCAAGTCAATCCCGACGAAGTCGGAGCGTTGCAGCCATAGCCGCATTCCGTGAGGGGCTGCGGCGGCGATCCCTTCATCGGCCGAACGTCATCGTCCACCCATGGTCGGACGTCAGCCCTTTGGCCGAATTTACCGAACGTTAAGCATAATCGGCACAGATAGCGTCATGCACCGCATGAGGTGCCCGAGGACTTTCCGATGTCGGAACCCGCGCGACACACTCCGGCCTACGATCCCGCTCCACGCGCGTCCGGCAATGCCGCGCCCTTGCGGGACTGGCTCGCCGCCATGCGAACCGCCGCCGAGGCCCGTCCGATCGATCTGCCGCGGCCACGCATCGTGGAGACGCCGCAAGCGCAAGCTCCGCTCGGGGCGCCCGATCTCGTTCAGACGACCACCGACCCTATCGAAGAGAGCCGGAACGCTTGGTCGCCGCGTCTCGTCAACGCCGCGAAAGCCGGCGAGGACGCGGCGGACGATGAGCTCGCCGAGATCATGGCCGAGAACATGATGCTGAAGGCGAAGCTGCGGCTCGAATCCGAGCGCCGCGACGAGATCCAGGTTCTGCTGGCGGCGGAGCTTCGTGAGCTGCGCAGCCACGTCCTCGAGGAGGTCAGCAAGATGGAAGACCTCCGCGCCGAGCGCGATCTGTGGCGCGCCCGCTGCGAGGCTCTGGCTTCGCCGCTGTTCCAGATCGGTCAGCGCTGACGTCAACGCTGCATCCCAAACATGCGAAAGGCCGCTCCCGATGAAGGAGCGGCCTTTCCATTGTCGAACCGGTCAGTCCGACGAAACCCGTCGTGATCCCGCGAATGCGTTAGGCGCAGACGCCGGAGGCAACAGTCCAGGTCTTGGTCGTCGGCGACGGCTGATGACAATGAGACACTGGATCACCTCCTTTCGTTCGTTGCTGGGAGCCCGAAGGTAGGGACGTTTGCCCCGGGGCGGAAGCCCTCGTTGGGTTTCTCCGCTGCGTTGTCTCGCCGCGGCGCACAAAGTAACCGGGTGGGCTCCGCTGGTACGCCGCTGCCGGAGCGCCTAAACAGGGCGCCCGTTCGCTACGGTCGCATCAGTTCGCTCCATGTCTTCCGCTGCCGCTCCGCGCGCCTCCGACGATGCCCTCGATCCGAAGGCGATGCGTGAGCCGCTGCCCAATGCTTGGTACTGTGTCGGCCAAGCCGCCCGTCTCACCGGCGACGCCATGCGTGCGGTGTCGCTGAACGGCGAGCAGGTGGTGATCGGGCGCGGCAAGGACGGCGCACTCTTCGCCCTGCGGGATCGCTGCCCCCATCGCGGCATGGCCCTCTCGAAGGGTAAGTTCGACGGCGACACGCTGATGTGCCCGTTTCACGGCTGGCGCTTCGGGACCGATGGGCGCTGTCATGACGTGCCGACCCTCTCCTCGCACGACGCCTCCGATTTTTCGCGGATTGCGGTTCAGCGCTTTCCGATCCGCGAGAGCGCCGGCTTCCTCTGGGTCAATCCGTATCTCGGCCCCTCGGACCCGGCCGCCATCCCTGACGTGCCTTCGCTTGCCTTCGAGCCGGCCGGCAGCCTCGTGGTGGAGCTCGAGGTCGAGGCCTCGTTCGACCTGACGACCTTGAGCCTGGTCGATCCCGGCCATGTCGCCTTCGTCCACGATTCCTGGTGGTTCCGCCCCTCGAAGGAACTGCGGGAGAAGGTGAAGACCTTCCAACCGGTGCCGCACGGTTTCGTCATGACAAGCCACGCCACGACGACGAGTTCGCCGGTCTACCGGCTGCTCGGCGGTGTGCCGGAGGTGGAGATCGAGTTCCGCCTGCCGGGCGTTCGCCTCGAGCGGATCACGGCGGGCACCAAGCGTGTCGCCAATTACACGTTCGCGACCCCCATGGGCCCGAACCGGACCATGCTCACCAACGCGCTGTACTGGAGCATGCCGGCCCTGAACCTTCTCAAGCCACTCGCCCGCCCCCTGATGCGCCAGTTCCTGACCCAGGATCAGCAAGTGCTCCAGCACGCGCAGCTGGGGCTCGACCGCAAACCGACCATGGTGCTGCTCGGGCAGGGCGATCTGCCCTCGCAATGGTATTTCCGCTTGAAGCGCGAGATCCTGGAGGCCGCCCGCGAAGGCCGACCCTTCGCCAACCCGTTGATCCGCCAAGAGCTGCGCTGGCGGTCCTGAGCCTCGAACCGGATAAATCGCCCCCGGCTGAAACTTCCGCCGACGCCGCCCCGTAGATGCGGACGCGGTGTCGTCGATGCCGCTTCCTGCATGCTGTGTTCGAGGCAAGGGGGCATTTCGCGTGCCGAGTCCGCACTACGTCGTTCGCCGCAGTCGCTCTGGCCGCTTCAACTTCACTTTCCTGTCGGAGCATGGACGCATCAGCGGCGTCGTCATCGTCCCGACCGAGAAGCTGACCCGGGACGAGATCGAGCGTCGGGCGCGCATGAAAATTCAGGAACTGGCCGCGGCCCTCGCGGCGTCGGTCGGGGCGCCCCCGCAGACGTAAGGAGCTTCAGCGTGGATCGGTTTCACACCTGCCCGGTCCGTGAGCCAGACCAAGCGTCTTCATGCATGCTCGTCCTCAACCATGCACCCCGGGATGAAATTCCGAGTGATGACGCACGGGCGTCCACGGCCCCGATAGTGATGGTTCCGCTGTCGAATAGGCCAAGGCCCACGTGGCCAAGGGCTCGCTGACGCCGAGATTTATAGAAATCAAGTTGTCGATCGATGAGCGTTGTCAGCGCGCAAAGCGGAATGGTCTTGCCTGTAGGACCATCCAATTCTCAGTGAGACAATCCAACAAAAGCTCCAAAGCGCTTTGCACGCTCTGTTTGCTGTCAGGATTGAAGTCTCAGGAGAGTGGTGCCCAGGGACGGAATCGAACCGCCGACACTGCGATTTTCAGTCGCATGCTCTACCAACTGAGCTACCTGGGCATCGGCCGCTGCGCTGAGCGCTGGCGACGGAGCGGGGGTATAAGGAAGGCTTTCCGTCGTGTCCAGCCTCGTTTCGCCTCCGGGGACCGGGTTTTTTGACGAAGCGGCGACAGCCTCAGTGCTTGCGCTCGTCCTCCCCCTCGGCGGGCGAGCGTGGCGTGTCGTCGTCTTCCGGTCCCGGGATGACGTAGCGTTCGCCGAGCCAGCGTCCGAGGTCGATATCGGCGCAGCGGGGCGAGCAAAACGGCTTCGTGTCGGGCTGAGCCGGGCGACCGCAGATCGGACAGGGTGGGACGCCCTTGGGGCGGCTCGCACTCACGCCGCGGCTCCCCAGGCCCCGCGTACTGGAAAGCCTTCGCCTTCGAGGAGACTGATCGTCTCGTTCAGCGGCAAACCCACGACCCCGCTATACGAACCGACCAGCTTGACGGCGAAGGCGCCTGCCAAACCCTGGATGGCGTAGCCGCCGGCTTTGCCGCGCCACTCGCCGGACGACAGGTAGCCCTCGATCTCGCGGGTCGAGAGGCGCTTGAACCGTACACGGGTCTCGACCATGCGCTCGCGCAGCCTGTCCTTCGGCGAGAGCACGCAGACGCCGGTATAGACCCGGTGCGCCCGCCCCGAGAGCAGACGCAGGCAATCCGCGGCCTCATCGAGGGTCTCGGCCTTCGGCAGCACACGCCGGCCGACCGCCACCACGGTGTCCGCGGAGACCAGATAGGCGGACCGGAGATCCTCCCGCCGCCGCGCCGCCGCCTGGGCGGCTTCCAGCTTTTCCCGGGCGAGACGTCGGGCGAGCTCCCGCGGTGATTCGGACTTGCGCGGCGCCTCGTCGATATCGGCGGGGAGGAGCGCATCCGGTTCAATCCCCACCTGCTGTAGCAGGGCCAATCGCCGGGGCGAGGCCGAGGCGAGCACGAGGAGCGGACGGGCCGGAGCACCGGAGATCGGCGGCGTGCCCTGTGCGGTCGAATGGTCGGTCATCGCCGTGGTCTTACGCATAAGCCCCCGCGTATCGCAACGCGCGGACCTTTCGTCCGCGCGTCCACTCGGCTTGGATGGCTGCCCCGTTAGGACCTCTATGGGCGTCGATGCGCCAATTCGTGACTCTGCGCCTGCCGCGATCGGCCTCACAGCTTCATCGTCATCGGCTGGGTGAGGTCTCCCGATCGACGAAATCTGACACCGTCCAAGAGGATGGATCGGTCGGCCGATCAGGCGAATTGCAGCATTGCGCTGACCGCCACTGCCAGAGCGATGGTGGCGCCGCAGGCTTGTCCGATGAGACGCGGGCGGTAGGAGAGAAGCAGCACGAGAGCGACAGCGGCGCCTGTCAGAGTGCCGATCCATTGCACCGGCCCGAAATTCCAGCCCTCCGCCACGCCGGCCACCGTCAGGCTGAGGCCGATGCCGGTCCAGCCGAGCACACGCAGCAGCAGGATCCGCCGCGCGCTCGGCTTGGATTGAAACACCTCCGTATGGTGGCGGTTCAGGCTCAGGCAGAGCGCCGTGAGGGCTGCGAAGCAGAGGCTCAGGTTGAGCAGGAGGATCGTGGGCGTCATGCGCGTTCCGGCTCGGCTGCGGCGAGGGGAGGGGGCGCGGCGTGAAGGGGCGCTGGCCTTTCCGAGCTGCGGACCGCAGCAGAAGGACGTGGTGCCTCCCGGCTGCGCTCGGCCCGCGACGGAGCTTGATAGCGCGCGACCTTGCGGACCGCGACCGCGAACAGGCAGGCCATCGCCAGCAGCGCGCCGTCGAACCACAGGAACAGAGCCTCGCCCGCGCCGAGCCGGCGCAGCGGATGCGTCTCGACCGTGGCGATATCCGCCAGCACGACGGCGAGACAGAGGCCGGCGACCAGCCCCAGCATCTCGCTCCAGGCCCGGCGATGCGGACGGGCGAGCGGGATCAGGGCTGCCGCGATCCAGGCGGCGAAGAAGGCGCGGATCTCCCAGTCCGAGCGGCCGGCGAGGTCGGGCGGCAGCAGCCGGTTGGCGAGGAAGTAGGTCGCCACCGCAGCGGGCAGGCCGGCGACGCTGGCGATGTTGAGCGCCTGAACCAGGCGCAGCCCGAAGAACGGGCGCTCGTTCGCCTTGGGGAGCCGCGCGAGCGTCCAAAGCACGAGACCGGTCGCGACCATGGCGCTGCCCATCACGCCGCAGAGGAAGAACAGCAGGCGCAACGTCGGGCCGGCGAAATGGGCCTCATGCAGGCCCACCATCGTCGAAAAGGTTTTAGCGGCGGGTTTCAGGCCACCATTGACGACCTCCAGAACCGCGCCGGTCACCCCGTCGAAGGCGATCTGGGGATGTTCGTGGGAGAGTCCGTGCGGCTCCTCGAAAGCCGCGATGACGGTGGCATGGGCATCGCCGTGATGAGCGATCGACACGCGGCCCAGCCGCTCCGGAAAGGTCGCGAGCGCCCGCTCGACCATCGGGCCAATCGGGGCCGGGGGGGCGGGACGGTTCGCAACCGGGCGTGACTTGGTCACGAAGCCGGCCTCGGAGAAGTAGGCTTGGCTGTCGCCCCGATACGCCGTCGTCACACCCCACGGCATGTACATCATCGAGAGCGTAACGATGCCGGTATAAGTGATCATCAGGTGGTACGGGAGGGCGAGGACGCCGGTGACGTTGTGGGCGTCGAGGAAGCTGCGACGCGGTGCCTTGTCCCGGCGGAAGGTGAAGAAGTCCGAGAAGATGCGCTTATGGGTGATGATACCGGAGATCAGTGCCACCAGCATGATCATCGCGCAGATCCCGACGATCCAGCGCCCCCAGATCGGCGGCAGGTGCAACTCGAAGTGGAAGCGATACAAGAAGTCGCCTGCCATGGTCTTGCGTAAGGCCATCTCGGCGCCGGTCCTCGCGTCGAGGATGACGTGGCCGGGCGGCGCGCCGGGCCGGATCCGCCAGAACAGGTCGAGCACCGGCTCGTCGCCGTGAGGCAGGCCAATGAACCAGGTTCGGGCCTCGGACGCGTGCTTCTCCAGATAGGCGACGGCGCGCTCGGCCGCGGCCGGCAACTCAGCGTGCGTGAGTGGGGAGACCTTGGTCAGTTCGGGCCGCATCCAGCGTGAGATGTCGGCGCGGTAGTAGCTGGCGGTGCCGGTGACGAAGACGGCGAACAATACCCAGCCGACCACGAGCCCGGCCCAGGTGTGCAGCCACGCCATCGACTGGCGGAAGCTTCCCTTCACGGCGCGCCTCCGACGAAGAGACCGGGACCTGCGGCAAGCCACAGGCCTAAGCCCATGACGAGGATCGCACCGAAGAGGATGCCGGCGGCCCGCGGCACGGAGTGCAGGGCAAAGACGAGTACGACGACGCCGGCGAGGATCGCGAAGCTGAGAAGCGTCGCCGTCGTCACCGCTTCGGAACGTTCCAATGGAAGCGTGACCGACAGGAGCGCCGTGGCAAGAGCGGCGACGGCGTAGCCGCCCCCGGTCGCCAACACGATCCGCGCGAAGATCCCGGCTCTTTCCACTAGACCCGTACCGGCGCTCCCTTTGCTCGTACTCATGCTCAAAATCCCTGTGAGCGATACTGTGGCATTGCTTCTGACGTGTGGGGCAGGCCGCGTTTGAACTCTGAGAATCTTAGATAAGCTATCGTTCAGTGTTCATTGCAAATTTTTAGAGCACCCATGTGTTCAAAGAAGTATTTCAGGCAGGCGCGAGATATTTGAAGCCGTCGCAAATCACTGAGGCGCGCAGCACACATGCAGAGACGTTGAGCATATGAGCTGCGTTACCCAAGCTGACGCGAGAGCGTGAAGGCCGGCGACGACCTTGAAGCACGTTGCAGGCTATGGAGCTCTAACGGGATCGAGGCACTTAGCATCGATCGCGAGCAATCTCATGGTCGGAAATGTTTCCCTCATCAGCGCGCGAGCTGCTCGCACTTATGATGCTGGATATGGTAAAAGTCTAGATCATTCTAGAGCCTGTACTATAGAATTGCTATAATTTGAATGTGTAAGTTGCAATAGCATTTGCCCCTATTCAGGCGAGCCGGCCGCCACGAGAGCGATGTCGGTGATGCCATGCCGGCCGACTAATCGTGGTCATTTTTCGGGCGTAAGGCTGCTGGCTTTGCAGACTGAATGCGTCGCCAATTGCACTGGGTAAGACTACCTGAGCCTGCTACCGGAATCCATGCGATGAAACCGTCAAGCTTTGAATCACCGGAAGTTTCGGCGATTTTCAACGCTGCCGCCGGGTCAACAAAATTGTGCAGAATCCGCGTTGAAGCTCACGTCTGCGAACGACACGCGTGCTAAAACGGTAACTACCTACGGAGTCTCCTTATGCGCGCTTCGGTTCTGACGATCTCGGTCTTGGTTGCCCTCGCCGTGCCAGCTGCGGCACAGGCGCCAGCGCCATCCGCAGCGCAGGCAGCGCAGCGCGAGCGCATGACGTCCTGCAATGCGGATGCGGGAACGCGGAAGCTCGCCGGCGATGCCCGCAAGAGCTTCATGTCCGATTGCTTGGCCGGCAAGGCGACCGCATCGCCCGACAAGGAACTCACGCCGCAACAGGCGAAGATGAAGAGCTGTAATGCGGATGCGTCCGCAAAAAGCTTGAAGGGCGCCGACCGCAAGACCTTCATGAGCACCTGTCTGAAGGGTTGAGCAAGGTTCATCATCTGCGTCAGCCGCGTACGGAATGGTCCGACAGGTTGTTCGCGACCCCGTACCGGCCTCGTCGCGGTGGCACGGACTGAGGCGACATTCCATGCGCAACTCAGCCGGCATGTCACATTCCGGCTCCGCCGATCGGGAGACCTAGTTCGGCGCAGGGCCGTACAATCACGTCGCGATCGGCGCGTCGGTCTCAAGGGCGTTTGCACGCTCCGCTGCCGATCGGTCACCGCATAAAACCGCCGGTGAACCCCAGTCAGAACGGCGACAGCCTAACCTGGATGGCCCTCGCTCGACTAACCACCTCGAGTTGAGTTTTACCTGGCTCGGCTCGATCGCGGCAACGGCTCTCCGAATCCATCCGTTTGCCGTATCGAATTCATATTGAGGCCATCGGGAACCGTCTGCCCTCGCCAATAATTTCTGGGCCGCAGAAAAAATAGGCGGGGGACGCATGCAGGCGGTTGAGACGGTGCTCGACAATCCCGAGAAGATTGAGCAGCCGAAAGACAAACTGTCTATTTTAGGACTGGGGTTGATCGGCCTCGGCCTGATCGCAACCGCAGCTTGGATCGGCTTCCTCGGTTGGGCAGCTTTTTATATACTACAATATTTGATACTGTAGCTCAGTCAAAAGTCGTCAATATCAGGCGCCCACTGCACGAGTTCAAGAAAGACGGCTGCACAAGCAAGATAAAGCGTACCAAACAGCACGGGCGTGACCTCCTGTCGAATCAGCCGAGGTCGTCGCCGCGGTTGCCCGCTTCTGTACCGCAAAACCAGTTGCGCGCAATTGCTTTGGCGCCTTCTGAACTGTGGAGTATGGAATCTTTCTTCTTGCCGAATGCCCTCGCGGCATCAGGTTGCATTCGATCGGCAATGCCACCAAAAAGCAGGATGACGTCATCAGCTTTTGTCGTTGATTGCGATGCGGTTGCGAAGTTCACGTGACGCGGCAAACGCGTTTCGCTTCCACAAACTCACATTCGCAGAGGAGTTGGAGGGGGTACAACGCCCAACCTCTTAACTCTGTCGAGGATGACCTAAGCCGATTGTCTGGCCTTATTACCGGTCCGCGCTCAGCCAGTCGTTCTGTCCCGATCTCCGCGGCGGGGCATCATGAGCATGTGTCGAGCCGGAATCGGAAAATCCTGCGGCGCCTCGCCCGCTCGAATCACCCAAGATCGCCATGCTGCCACAGGGCAGTCAGGGGCGGTCTCATTGGTAACAGTCAAATCCTCAGTCTGAGGCCTCACACGCGGACCGCCATGGCGGTTTGCGGTGCCGGAATAAAAAATGTGCGCGGGAGCAGCGACCCTACGAGGGTCACAGCTGCTCAGCCTGGCACGGGAGATGAACGACGATTGTGCCGTGGACCACTTGCATACACAGCAGCGGTCTAAGGCATTGCTTTGGGTCAAGTACCCAAAAAATTTTTTTTATGAATGAAGAGTGGCGCGCCCTACGGGAATCGAACCCGTGTTTTCGCCGTGAAAGGGCGACGTCCTGGACCGCTAGACGAAGGGCGCTGGCGCTGGGCCAGCGGCTCTATAATCGGCTTGGACGGCGTCGGCAACGGGCGAGTTGCGATCTTTGTGCATCGACAGAGAAAAACTGGCGGCGTTCCCTGTCCGATGGTTGATCGGAGCGCCCTCCACGTCGTCCTTCCGCATCGCCGCTCTGCTGCGTCCGATGGGATGAATGGGTGCATCCGCTCTTGCGCCGAAAGGGAGACGGCGCGCAGATGCCGCATGAGCCTGCGTCCAGCGGGCTGATGGGCAGGGAGGAACGATGCGGATTCTCGTCGTGGGGGCCGGGGCGACCGGCGGTTATTTCGGAGCGCGGCTCGCCGAGATCGGGCGGGACGTGACCTTCCTGGTGCGCCCAGCCCGTGCCGAGAAATTGGCCGACGCGGGTCTGCGCGTGTCGAGTCCGGTGGGCGACGTGCACATCGCCGAGCCACAGACCGTGACTGCCGAAACCCTCGACAAGAGCGGGCCGTTCGACCTCGTGATCCTGTCCGCCAAGGCCTACGATCTCGATGGGGCTGTTGCGGACCTGCGCCCGGCCGTTGGGCCCCAAA
The DNA here is from genome assembly GCF_022179765.1 of Methylorubrum suomiense. Taxonomy (GTDB): domain Bacteria; phylum Pseudomonadota; class Alphaproteobacteria; order Rhizobiales; family Beijerinckiaceae; genus Methylobacterium; species Methylobacterium suomiense. The sequence goes on from NZ_BPRE01000004.1 coordinate 218,110, forward strand.
CGACGGTGCTGCCGATCCTCAACGGATTTCGCCATCTGGACGTGCTCGACGAAGCGTTCGGATCGGAAAGGGTGCTCGGCGGCAGTTGCGCCATCGTGGCGACGCTCACGCCGACCGGCGAAATCCGCCAGATGAGCGAATTGCACAGCCTGACTTACGGCAAACGTGACGGCACGCGGTCTGAGCGGATCGCGGCCATCGAGGCGCAGATGGAGGGCGTACGATTCCAGCCGCGTTCCAGTGACAAGGTCTTGCTGGAGATGTGGGAGAAATGGGTGTTCCTCGCGACCCTTGCCGGATCGACCACCCTCATGCGCGCGACCATCGGCGACGTCGTGGCGGCCCCTGGCGGTCCGACTTTCGTCGAGGGCCTGCTCGATGAATGTCAGACAATCGCCCTCGCCAGCGGTTACGGGTCGCGCGAGAAGGTTCTCGCGGGCGCACGGAAGACGTTAACGGCGGAACGCTCGCCGATGACCGCCTCGATGCTGCGCGACATCGAGGCAGGCGCCCGCATCGAAGCCGATCACATCATCGGCGACCTGATCGCGCGCGGGCAAAAGGCCGGTGTCGAGACGCCGATCCTGGATCGTGTGTTCACGCATCTCAAGGCTTACGAGAACCGGAGGAACCGCGACGCCGCGTGATGGGCGGGCACGCTTCCCCCGGTGCGTGACAGCTCTCAGTAGCGGCGCGCTGGCGGTGGCGGCGGGTTGCCGTATTCGAGTTGGGTCTTGGCATCGGCGCGGCGAGCCGGGGGCGGCGTCGGATCCAGGGCGGCCGGCGCCTTCGTGCAGGCGGCTGCAGCGAGCGCGAGAATCGTGGCGCCCGCAAGAAGTCTCAGAGTCGGCATTCGATCGTTCTCTCCGTGATGGTTCGGACGGCGCGTTCGCGACGGCTATTCCTGCGCGGCGGTAGGTCCGTCTAAAACGCCCACAGCTTGGCCGTATCGCGACAAATATCGGGTGAAAGCGTGACTGCAAAGCAGTATGATTTGTAAATATTCTAGTTTTATTATAAAAGTAGATAGTTATAAACCAATCATTACGTTGATCGCTTTTCAAGATGAAAATTTTTTGCGTATGTATGTGGTATATTTTTCAATCTTAGATTTGACGCGCAGTATTCGTTCGACTGAACCACCATCCCATGTGTACGTGTTAAATATTTATAATCGAAACATAGGTAGTTATCATACATAGACAATAAGAATCCTGAAAAATATCTATATTTGCCAAAATTATAAAATGTGAACTATATAAAGGTACATATCTTTTGGTACCTTGTAGACAGATGATGCCGTCTCGCCGCTCTGCGGCGCAGTCGAAAGCTTAAGCACGCATAGGAAAGGCTTTCTGTCATTCTGAATGGGTGAACTGCACGGCAAAAGGTCGTTGGGTCGGAGTCGGACACCTCGCCAGGCGTGGCAGAGCTTCCAATTCGCGCGAACGGTTGGGTGGCCGAGCCTGAGGGGCATGCGAGGTTGGGCTTGCGTCGGAAGGCCGAGAACCGGCAATGCGGAGCACCAACGAACTGTTGGACCCTCACTGAAGCGCCTCGGGAGCCGATCCTGACCCCCTCCGCCCGCATCTCCGCCGCCATTGAGATCCTGGACGATATCTTTGCGCGCCGCCGTCCCGCCGCCGATGCGCTGAAGGATTGGGGCCTCGCCCACCGCTTCGCCGGCTCGGGTGATCGGGCCGCAATCGCCAGCTTCGTCTATGACGGCCTGCGGCGGCGCGCCTCGGCGGCCTACCTCATGGGGACCGAGACCGGGCGCGCCGTCATCATCGGCATGCTTCGCTTGCAGCGGGGATTGGCCGAACCCACCATCGCCGGTCTGTTCGACGGTGGCCGCTTCGCGCCCGCGCCTCTCACCGATGATGAGCGGAAGCGGTTGATCGAGGGTAACCTGACCGAGGCCCCGCCGGAGATCGCCGGGGACGCACCGGCCTTCGTGCTGCCCTCGCTCGCCGCAGCCTTCGGCGATGATCTGATGGAGGAACTGCGGGCCCTCGGACGCCGGGCGCCGTTGGACATCCGCATCAACACCCTCAAGCAGAGCCGCGAGGAAGCCGCGGCGGCTCTGAATGACCTCGGGGCGGAGCCGACCCCGCTCTCGCCGCTCGGCCTGCGGATCCCGATCGGCGAGGACGGTCGCGGCCCCGCCCTGCATGTCGATCCACTGTTTCTGGAAGGCGGTTTCGAGATTCAGGATGAAGGCTCCCAGCTTGCCAGCCTCCTTGCGTCGGCACGGGCCGGCGAAACCGTGGTCGATCTCTGCGCGGGCGGCGGCGGCAAGTCGCTGGCCCTGGCCAGCCTCACCGGGAATGGCGTGCGCCTGATCGCGACGGATGCCGATCCGCGCCGTCTCGCTCCGATCCACGAGCGCCTTCGGCGCTCCGGGGCTGAGGTTGAGGTTCGTACCCCGCGTACGGGGAAGGCGCGGGCCGATGTGCTGGCCGATCTCGACGGGACGGTCGACCGGGTACTGATCGATGCACCCTGCACCGGCACCGGCACGTGGCGGCGCAATCCTGATGCCAAGTGGCGCCTGCGGCCCGGCAGCCTCGCGAACCGCACGGGGGAACAGGCCGAGGTCCTCGACCGGGCCGCGCGTCTGGTGCGGCCGGGCGGCACCATCGTCTACGTCACATGCTCGGTCCTGCCCGAGGAGAACGACGCGGCGGTCGACGGGCTTCTCACGCGCAGCGGCGGCGCGATCGCTTCGGTCGCCACCGATCTGACTGCCGTACCAGGGCTCTCGGACAAGGTGCGCCGAACCCAGCGCGGCGTGCAGATGAGCCCGGCGCTGACAGGCACCGACGGGTTCTATGTCGCGACGATGACACGCATTTTGTGATCATCGGCGAGGGATCGGTGCGGCTCTTGCCTCGTTGACGGCCAGACCCGCGCCGATTTGGAAAATTCCCCCGGCCGGCGCGCGAATGGAATCGTGTGATGACGAGGCCTCATCCATGACGCTGCACCGGCGCGCTCTTCTTGCGGGCACGGCGGCGGCCCTGACCGGCGAGCGGGCGCTCGCGCAAGCGCCCCTCACGGCGCCGTTCCAGGCGCGACCACCCGTGCGTGCCTCCGACGACATCGTGCAGCCGCTGCCGCGATCGGCGCCGGGTTCCGATCTCGAGGTCATCGATCTCTGGCCCGAACGGCCGCCGGGCGGTGGAGGGCCTTACCGGTCCGAGTATCGCTTCGACGAGACGTTGACCGGCGTCGTCACCGGTGTGGTGCGGCCCTGTCTCCTCGTGATCCGCCCGACGCGCCCGAACGGGGCCGCGGTCGTCGTGGCGGCGGGCGGCGGCTATCGGCGCATCGATATCGGCAACGAAGGCTTGCCGGTCGGCCATTGGCTGGCCAAGGGCGGCATCACCGCCTTCGTCCTGATCTACCGGTTGCCCGTGGAGAATTGGCGCGACGGTGCCGATGCCCCCCGCCAGGATGCGCAGCGCGCCATGCGGCTTGTTCGCTGGCGGGCGGAGGAATTCGGCCTCGACCCCGATCGGATCGGGGTGCTGGGCTTCTCGGCCGGCGGCCATCTGGCGGGCACGACGGCGGCCGATGCCGAGCAGGATCTCTACGACGATCTCGACGAGGCCGACAGCCTCAGCGCGCGGCCGAGTTTTGCCGGATTGATCTATCCGATCATCACCATGCGGGCGCCGTATGACCGCACGATCTCCAGCCGGAAGGTTCTGGTCGGCGACGATCCGCCGGAGGCACGGCGACGGGCCTATTCCGTCGAAGTCCAAGTGAATGTCCGCACGCCGCCGGTCTTCATGGTGCAGGCCTCCGATGACCGGATCGCGATCACCGACCATCCCCTCCTGATGCATGCTGCCTTGCGGGCGGCCGGCGTGCCGGTGGAGATGCACCTGTTCGAGCGCGGCGGCCACGGCTTCGGCCTCGGCGTACCGGGGAGCCCGGTCTCGGCATGGCCTTCGCTGTTCATGGCCTGGATGCGGGGCCACGGGTTGCTCAAGTCCTGACGGGCAACCCCATTTCAAGGGCCGCCCGCTTTCGTCTCTAGCTCGGCTCTGAAGCAGCGGCGCTTGCGGACAACGACCGTGCGACCGAATGCCCGCGCCGCTCGGTGATGACGGTGTCGCAGCGCGGGCCGCGGATCACCGTGCGGCGCACGACTCGCAGTGGCTTGAATAGCCCATCCGAAGATGGAGCCGCGCCAACGACAGCACCTGAAAGGGGAGGGCAGAAGCTCGCGCGAGGGCGCCGAGGCCCGTGATCGTAACGGCGATTCCAGGGGAGAAACTCTGCGAGTTAAATCAATCTCCAGCCCGTCACGAGGGGTGGCGGTGTCGACCGTCGAGCGCGAACGTGAAGTTCAGGCAACGCGTTGAGCGATCAATGCGCGTGGAGCGCAACAGGGTCTGCGTTGCGCCGTCGAGACGTGTCGTCTAACCGGGGCGCAAAGGGCCGTGAGCATGACCAACGACATTTCCCCCATCGACACCTCGCACCACGACAAGATCCTGATCGTCGATTTCGGATCTCAGGTGACGCAGTTGATCGCCCGGCGCGTGCGCGAGGAAGGGGTCTATTGCGAGATCGTCCCCTTCACGAAGGCCGAAGCCGCGTTCGAGGCGCATCGACCCAAGGGCGTGATCCTGTCGGGCGGTCCGGAATCGGTCACGACCGATCTCTCACCGCGCGCCCCTCAGGCCATCTTCGAGGCGGGCGTGCCGGTCTTCGGCATCTGCTACGGGCAGCAGACCATGGCGGCCCAACTCGGTGGTCAGGTCGAGGGCGGGCACCATGCCGAGTTCGGCCGTGCCGAAGTCGAGATCCTCTCCGACTCGCCCCTCTTCAAAGGCGTCTGGCACATCGGCGAGACATATCCCGTGTGGATGAGTCACGGGGATCGCGTCACCAAGCTGCCCGACGGCTTCACGACAATCGCCATGTCGCGCAACGCCCCCTTCGCCGCCGTCGCGGACGAAGCGCGGAGATACTACGCAGTCCAGTTCCATCCCGAGGTGCACCACACCCCGCATGGCGCGCTCCTGATCCGCAACTTCGTGCGCGACATCGCCGGCTGCTCCGGCGATTGGACCATGGGCACGTATCGCGAGGAGGCGATCGCCAAGATCCGGGAGCAGGTGGGAACCGAGAAGGTCATCTGCGGCCTGTCGGGCGGCGTCGATTCCTCGGTGGCGGCGGTGCTGATTCACGAGGCGATCGGCGACCAGCTCACCTGCGTGTTCGTCGATCACGGCCTGATGCGGCTCGGTGAGGGCGATGAGGTCGTCCGGCTCTTCCGCGACCACTACAACATCCCCCTGGTCCATGTTCAGGCGCAGGATCTGTTCATCGGCGCGCTGGAAGGGGTCGACGACCCGGAAGTGAAGCGCAAGACGATCGGCCGGCTGTTCATCGACGTGTTCGAAGCCGAAGCGCAGAAGATCGGCGGCGCGGCCTTCCTCGCCCAGGGTACGCTCTATCCGGACGTGATCGAGAGCGTGTCCTTCTCCGGCGGCCCCTCGGTGACGATCAAGAGCCACCACAATGTCGGCGGCCTGCCTGAGCGCATGAACATGCGTCTCGTCGAGCCCCTGCGCGAGCTGTTCAAGGACGAGGTGCGGCTGCTCGGGCGCGAACTCGGCCTGCCCGAAAGCTTCGTCGGCCGCCACCCCTTCCCCGGTCCGGGGCTGGCCATCCGCTGCCCCGGCGTGATCACGCGGGAGAAGCTCGAAGCCCTGCGAAAGGCCGACGCGATCTACCTCGACGAGATTCGGCAGGCCGGGCTCTACGACACGATCTGGCAGGCATTCGCGGTGATCCTGCCGGTGAAGACCGTGGGCGTGATGGGCGATGGGCGGACCTACGACCATGTCTGCGCGCTGCGCGCCGTCACCTCCGTCGATGGCATGACGGCCGATTTCTATCCCTTCGACATGGCCTTCCTCGGCCGCGTCGCGACGCGGATCATCAACGAGGTGAAGGGCATCAACCGGGTGACCTACGACATCACGTCGAAGCCGCCCGGCACGATCGAGTGGGAGTGAATCGTCTCCGTCGGGGATGATTGCCACCGCGCGTCATCCCCGCGGGTCAGTCGCTCGGCGCCGGTCTCAGCAAGGTCAGGTGCGTCGCACGGGGCGCCCGGGGGGAATCGATCTCGTATGTGCGGAGGCCCGCGAGGGGCGGGCGCCGATGCGAGACGATCACGAACGTCGTGTCGGGCAGCGCGCGGCGTAACGTTTCGAGGATGGACGCCTCGGCCTCGGGATCGAGCGCGGATGTCGCCTCATCCAGGAACACCCAATCGGGTCTTGCGAGCAGGATACCGGCCAGGCGCAGCCTCTGTCGCTCGCCGCCTGACAGGCCGTGCGACGCGTCCCGCTCCTGCATAACCATCGGCGCGTGCTCTCGCATGCCGACGGCCGTCAAGGCGCGGGCGATCGCTTCGGGATGATGATGGTCCACCGCGCCCGGATAGGTGGTGGCCGCACCGATCGATCCGAGGGGCATATAGGCTTGCTGGGGCACGATGTGCACGGTTCCGGCCGGGCGCCGGATCATGCCGACGCGATGGGGCCAGAGGCCGCCGATCGCCCGCAGCAGGGTTGTCTTACCGGTTCCCGACGGCGCCTTGATCCAGATCGGTGCCCCAGGCTCGAACCAAGCATCCGGCAAGGTGAGGAGGCCAGTGCCTGTGGGCGTGAGAAGGCGCAGGTCGCGCCAGCCGAGACCGTCGGGACTCGTTGGCGTCGTGTTGGCGACGCGGTCCTTGTGTGTCTCCGACGGGCGCTCCGTGGCGCGGAGAAAGCCGTCGAGCCGGCTGGTGGCGGCCGCGAGTTCCGCGAGGTCGTGATAGGCGAAGATGAACCAGGACAGCGTCGTGACGACGTTCTGGAAGGCGGAGGCGATCTGCATCAATCCGCCGAGAGTCACCCGTCCCGCCAGGAATGCCGGCAATGCCAGGAACATCGGTATGCGCAGCACGGTCTGGAAATAGGGGCGCGTGAACGTGCCCTGGATGAACTCCCGCCGGATCAGGGCATACCAGTTCGAAGCGATCGCCTCGAAGCGTTGACCGAGGATCGCCCGTTCGACTGCCTGGCCACCGGCCAGGGCGACCGGCTCGGCATTCTCTCGCAGACGCCCGAGCGCGAACCGGAAATCGCCCTCCCGTCGCTGCTGCTCGAACAGCAGGTTCTTCAGCGGCGCCCCGAGCCAATGGGTGATCGCGCTCGATACGGCGACATAGATCGGGGCCGCTCAGACCATGTAGCGCGGGATCTCGATCGATAGGCCGAGGAACGAGAGCGGCAGCGCGAAGGTCGAGAGGTTCCATAGCACCGTCACGTAGGAGACGAGCGCCACGACTGATGTGATCAAGCTCAGAACGTTACCGCGTCCACCCTCCTCGCCCAGCACGCGCTCGAGGAACAAGGCGGCGTCCTCACCGATTCTCTGATCGGGGTTCTCGATCGCGGCGTCCTCGCCGTCCTTCCCCGCCTGCCAGAACACCTGCGCGGCGAGCCACCGGTCCAGCAGCGCGGAGGTCAGCTCGCGCCGCCAGAGCATCACCAACCGCTTGCGGAGGTAGCTGGCGATCAGGGAGGTCGTGGCACTCAGAACGGTCAGGCCGGCGAACACACCGATCTGTTCAACCGCGGCTGCCGCATCGGCCTTCTGCAGCGCGTTGTAGAAATCCGCGCTCCAGCTGATCAGGCGGACGGTGATCGGAATGCCGATCAGATTCAGGCCGAGAACCAGCCCGAAGAGGAACAGCCCGCGCCGGCCCTCCCTGCGGGCGCAGCACAGGGCCAGCAGACGCGCCATCTGGCCGACGAGGCGCAGGAAGCGCGCGAGCGCGGTCGGTCGGCGATTGTCGGACGTCGCGATCATGCCGCGGTCCGGCCGGGCGGCGTCGTACGGGCGGTCTGCGGCGGATCGGGTTCGTCCAGCCGGAACACGGCATCGGCAATGCCACGGTTTCGCTTGAGGGCGAGGCTGTCCGCATGGGTCGGCAGCAGGACGGCCACGTCCGCGATGCCGAGATCCGCCAGCTGGAACGGTGTGCCGTGGCCATACTCGACATGGCCGCGCCCGAGGATGCCGACGACGAGGGGAGGTCCCCCGTCGGCCAAGGCCTCAGCGATGGTGCAGGCGAAGGCCCGATCCCAGACCTGCTGCGCCCGAACGAACCGATCGAAGCTCGGGTCGAGCGCCGCGATTGCGCCCCCCGCCGCGCCGATGAGATCGAACAGGTAGCGGCGATGATCGTCCGTCGCCGGCCGTGCCGGCGTGACGCCGTCGCGCTCGTCTTCCGGGATCGCCGCCCAGCCTTCGCGTCCGACACGCGACACCAACGGTCGGGGACAGTTCATCGCCACCATCCGGATGCGATGCTGGCGGCAGAAATGGAACAGTGGAAAGTAGAGGTTTGGATCGAACCCCCAGATTTGCGACCATTCGCAGGTCTGCAGAAAAGTCGTGGCGTCGAAGCACCCTTCGATCCAGGCATCCAGCACGGGTTGGAGACGGCGCGGAAACATCTCGAAAGCGACCGCGAGGTTCGGCCGATACAGGTGAAGCGCAGCGAGGATGTGCAGCTGCCAGCGATGGATCTCGGCGATGTCGTGGGTCTCGCCGAGAAGGACGACCCTGCGCTCGGCCATACGCATCATCAGATCGCGATGGGCGATCGGATTGCCCGTATCCGGGATCAACCAGGTGCCGCGCGGATGCCGAACCGTGTCGGCGGTCGGGGGAGCGATCTCAATCAAGGTCGATCACGTCCGCATGTTCAAGGAAGAGGCCGAGGGGCGCTCCCGACGGATCGAGTGCCTGCATGACCTGGGCGTCTGCCCTCCTCTCGGAATGCCAGCCACCGATCGCACCGGCGCGCAGATGCAGGTGGAAATCGGCCTGGATGACGTTGAGGAAGCCCATGGCCGGCAGCACGGACCCGATCGACCCGCTCCACCTCTGCCGAACACCCGGCACCACAAAGCGCAGCTGGGCGATGCCCGGCTTTGCGGCTGCCCGCTCCAGTGCGAGACCTCCGGGATCAGGCCCCTCACCGGATGCGTCCGCGACCGGCTGTGGAGCGGCTACGATGGTCGGCGCTGCGGAAGGATCGAAAGCGAGTTCGTCCGCCGCACCATCGAAAGCCGCGAGGCCGTCGAGGGCGATGAGGGCGAACAGAATCGCGCCGTCATGGCCGAGGGCCTGGAGGCGGGGTAGTACCCGGCTTCCCATACGCGGCGTCCGATCGGCCAAGATCGCCTTGAGGGCGGACAGATCGATCACCGCGTCATGGGCCGAGCCTCCCAGCCGCAGCGTGTGATCGACACGCTGCACCATCTCAACGGCACCGATGCGCTCATGGGTGATGCCGTGCCGGGCAACCGCCAGCATCACGCGACCCATCCGCGTGACGCTGGCGATCGCCGCGGATGGGTCGCCGACGACGAGCGCCCGTTCGAACGTCAGGGCGTTCAAGACGTTCTCGCTCAGAAGTCGAGGGTCGCGCCGATTTTCCAGGTGCGGCCGGCGCCGACTTGGAGTTCGAGTGGATTCTGAGCGAACACCCGCATGTCCGTCGTACCGAGATCGTAACCCCTTATGGTCGGAAAGTAGCGCGCCTCAAAGATATTCTGTACGCCGGCACGGATCTTCAAATTCTCGGTTGGCCGCCAATTGAGATAGGCGTCCCACACGGTGTAGCCATCGGCCTTGAAGTATGTCGGTATACTCGCGCGTGAGACCGGTGACGCAAAGGTCGCCAGCACCTCCGTCTCTAGGCCATAGCGCGGACTGATCCACTTCAAGCCGACTACGGCTTTGAACGGGCTAGCCGCATCGAAGGCTGTGCGAATGGCGCCAGGGCGAACTTTCTGATTGCCGTACTGGTAGGACAGTGAGGACGTGGCGACGAGGGATTCGGTAAAGGCCCACTCTGCCGAGGCCTCGATACCGCTCAGCTGCACCCTGGATAAGTTGCGTGACGTATAATCAGTCGTTCCGGGGATTTGAAAAAGTTCTTGGATAAAGTCTTTGTATTCAGTGTGGAAGGCGCCCAACGAGAACCAACCGTCCTCGAACCGGCCTCTAACACCCGCTTCGTATGATCGGACAGTTTCTGGTCGGAGATCGGGATTAGGCACTAAATTAGAGCTGCCGAAGGGCATTGAAGTGAAGAGTTGTTGTGATGTCGGCATCTTGAAGCCTTCGGCATAACGTCCGTAAAGGGCGTAGACATCGTCAAGCCGGAACACCGCTCCGATCTGAGGAATCAGGCGGGAGGAATCGAGACGCCGCGGAGCTTTGCCGGGGACGATACGGTAATCCCGGTCGGGGCGCGGATCGATCGTGTAATTCGCGAAACGCAGACCGGGTGACACCGTCAGCCGCCCGTTCATGAGAGCGATTTCGTCCTGCAGGTAGCCGTCGGCGCGGGTCGTCGTTGCGTTCGCAAAGTTGAAGCCGCCACCGCGAGTCACGGTCGTGACGTTTGTCGACAGATTACGCACAATGTCCTGGCGCCGGTAATCTGTTAGGATTCGGTCGCCTTGGAAGCCGTAAGTAAGCCGATGTTCGGTGCCCAGAAGCCTGAAGGAAGAGCTGAACTGAATATCGCCTTGCAGAAATTCTTCACGATAATTTAGTGTACCGAGCGTGTAACGCGTTTGATTGTTCGACGTGAACTGTGTCCGGCGGTTGGTGAGGGAGCGTTCCTGGGGTGAGTATGAAACGTTCCAACGGATGCCATCGAGAAGCGGCAATCCGACGTTCCATTGATGGGCGAATTGGATTCGATACCGGCTTAGATCCTGATCGCGCGAGTAATCACCGTTACGGATGCTGGACGACACGATTCCGTAATCATAGAGCTGCGTGACCGTCGACTTGCGGTCGAACAGCTCGCCAGTCAGCTTGAACTGCTGATCCGGTGTCGGCCGAAAGACGATCTTGCCGAGAAAATTGATGCCGGAGGTGTCGACCGGATCGAGCACGTTGCAAGGGAGGAAGCGCAGTGTCCGTGGGCATCCGGCGACACCGCCATCGGCTCGCGCCGTGGTCAGCTTCGGCTCATGCGCGGTCCGATGGTTGAAACCGGCGAGCACTTGCCACTCGCCAGCCTGCACGGCGCCGATCACCGACTTCGAGAAGGATCGGTCGAAGCTGTCGTAGCCCACATCGCTGCGGACGGCCCAGTTCTTCCTCTTGCCCGCCAACAGATCGTCGGGTTCGAGATTGCTGTAGGAAACGATGCCGCCGAGCGCGTCGGCGCCCCACAGAGTGGAGCCGGGTCCGCGCAGGATCTCGACTTGGCGAATGAAGGGAAGATCGACCAGATCGCGGGTCCCGTCGGTGATCCGCTCGATGACACGCGTGCCATCGACCAGGATCTGGACGCGATTGTTCGTGACCCCGCGGATCGTGAAGCTACCGAGATTGTGCCAGGGGTCCGTTGCCGACGTCACACGGCCAATATCGACGCCGGGCTGATACCGCATCAGATCCTGCACATCGCGGGTGACGCGGCTCTGGATTTGCTCGCGCGAGATGACGGTGACCGTGGCCGGTGCGTCGAGCGCAAGGGTCGGCTGCCGCGTCGCCGTGACCGTGATCATGTCGAGGTCGACAGCTCCAGTCGAGGACGCGACCGGTTTGAGCGAGGCCGGATTGTTGGCCGCGTCGTTCGCGGTCTGAGCGGCGACCGGGAGTGATATAATGCACCCCAGCGACAAAACTGAAAGAAATACTGTTCTAGACTCGGACATATTGACCGCCCTCAATCAATGGGGTCGGCCTATGTGTTGAAAAAACAATCGAGTCAAAGATATGTTTTTTAAATCGACATATTATAAAGTATCGATATGAAAGTATCAGATTATCACACACGATCGAACGTCGTACAACTTTAAATTATCTCGTTTGAGACGGTGGATAGAGGGTCAGGCACGCGCGCCATTCACGACGAGGCGGATACGGGCATTCCTCGCGGCGGCAGGGTAGCGGTCTCAGCCCCTCCGTTCGATGGGTGCGGGCGAGGTGTTCGTGAAAGGCGTGGACGAGTTCGGGCCGTTGATCCCCACCGTGCGAACAGGCCCTGCAATGTTGCGATGGTGCCGGCCCCACCAATCCCGCCGCAGGCCTCGGCTCGGCTGAGCGAGCGATCTGGTTCGTCGGGCTGGGCGATCACAGGGCCAATGTGGGCTCGACGCTTCGTCGATGGATCCTTCGGCGTGATGCGTGGCAGCTCGATCCGTGATCTGTCAGCATCCGACCTGAGTTGAATAGCCATCGATCGGTGACGCCGCCGACCTAGGCGGGCACGACAACCCACTCGGATGTTCCGGAGCTACCGGCGGTTGGCTGGTTTCCCATAGATCCACGGCGATCGAAGCTGGCATACGCGCCGATGATCACGCGTTTCGCGCGGTACCGAATGAAGCGCGGTAGAGGCGCTCAAAGAGCTGCTATTTTCGAGGGGCAGATTAGCCTCGAAGTTCGTGCCCCGCCGAACGCTCAGCCCCTAACCCGGTCAGGAGTGCGTTCAAAATGAAGAATGCAGGCTGGACTTCAATTGCCACCATTTCCCCGCATGTGACGGGAAACCTGGTGGAGCTGAGGGGACCGTTACCCCGGTCGGAGCTAAGCCATTGAACTGAAAAAATACTCTTTCCCCTCCGTGACTTGTCGGGAGATGGCTTGGGAGGGCCGTGGGATTTATGGACCCTTGGGCCTCGTCTTACCACCCCCAGGGGTTCCCCGCCTCGGATGTGGATCAGCGGCCTTCGCCGCCAGATCCCGTGGTCATGCTCGACCCGGTCCGTCGTGGTTCCATCCGGCTCGGATGCCGGCGCGGCGACGCTTCGAGAGACCCGTCCCCGGAACAACGCATCGCCGTGTTCGTGTTTTGGGTTCGTCCGCCTGAGGAGGGTGGCAGACCGCGAAGCCTGCCGACCGTCCTCGATCCCGGGCGCGTGCAGGTCATGCCGCCTCCTCGTCCCCGGCGAGAACCGCAAGCCCATGCGCCGAAGGCTCGTGTGACCCCGGGTCGGCAATGCCACGCCGCTCGCCCGCGACTACGGGTGAAGCCGAACGCGAAGGCCGGTTCAGGATGCCTGGCTCATCGCGCCGCGTCCGTCGCCGTAAGTGAGCCAAGCTTGCTCGGCCTGCATGCGGTCGAGGAACCGGAGGGCCACAGCTCTGGTGGGAACGCCCTTGGTGCCCTGGCTGATGAGCATGAGCCGGCCTTCGCCCTTGGCCAGCATCTTGCCGACCCCACCGGGAGAGGATGGGTCCGACCAGACCGCGTGCACCACGTCGGCCCGGAGGAAAAGGTCTTCCACGGTCACCTTTCCGTCCCTCACCAGATCGCCGTTTCGGTTCGCCTCATCGACGAGGCGGCGCATCTCGGTCGTGTTCGCACGCAGCAAGGCCGCGACTTCAGGAGAGGGTTGCGCAGTTCCTGACAAGGTGGTGGATCCGTCGCCGTAGGCATCGTTCAACGCCTCCGCCATGAAGCGGTCGATGCATGGAACCGCGGTCACCTTCCCCTTGAGCCGGCCGGACTTCTCCATACGCCGGCCCACGCGCTTCCCCTTGACGAGGATCACGTGCGGGACGCCCGATCCCTCCCCGTCCGGGAACACGGCCCAGGCACAGTCAGCCGACCCGACGAGCGAGCGCATGTATTCCATGCGTTCCCGAACGGGTAAGGCGTTCAACGCCTGAGCGTGCTTGTTGGCCATTCCGGTTAGCTGTGCCAGGAGCCGCTGGTCCATGTATCCCCCCAAGTTGCGAACAGGGTGCACGGAACAAGACTCGCAGTCGTGAACGCCCAGGCTACCCGCGCCGCAAAAACGATGGCGTGGTTGAGAGCGCGTAACCGGTCTCGGACCCTGTGGACGCTGCTGCATACCCGCGTCGGCACGGTCCCGAGGCTTCCGGAGAAACCCACATCCATATCCCGGTGCACGAGGCGCCCCTCGGCGCGTGATGCGTCCTGCCAAAAGGGAGCAAAGCACCGGCATGACGGGTCCGGTCGTGTCATCGGCCCTGTAATTCGGTGGGCATGAAGTGACATGAGCTCGCTCTCGCCGACGCGCATCGGTCCGAGCTGCGCGCCGGGCGGTGGCCATCGTTTTTTATCTCCGGTATAATTTACCATCCACGAATAGCACGGCGAACGGTTTGCGGACCGGGGCGGAACCGGGTGGCGGCAGCACGACGCGTTAGCGTTGGATCAAGGTACTCGCTCCATCATCGGCACTGCAGCGGACCGACGATTGACTGTCTGAGGTGCCCGGCATCCCGCTTGGCAGGAGTGAAGCGTCGCCGCGCTGGACTCCGCATGGAGTACGTCTTGGCCCGCACGCCCGACCCGAAGAAGGCTTACCTGGAATTGCACGGCGGCACGTGGCGGGTCACGGTCTCGGTTCCGGTACCGGTGCGGCGCGCCCTCGGGGCCACGAAGCTCGTGCACAATCTCGGCACGGACAGCCTCAGGGAGGCGAACGTGCTCAAGAGGAAGCACGTGGAGCGCTTCAAGCGGCGGATCGCGGAGGCCATGGAGGCGGTGGGGCGTCCCAGCGTGGACGACATGAAGATCGCCGTTGAGTTCTCGAAGGTCGCCGAGGAACTCAAGCGGAACGGCAGTGCCGAGGATTGGCAGGAGTTTCAGGAGGCGGTCTACGAGCGCCATGCGGAGATCCGCTGGAAGGACGCGCGTTGGGTTAGGGTCGAAGATCCCGAGGAAGGTCCGAACGAGGTCGAGGAGGCGCTTCCCGAGCAGACCGAGAAGGCCATGCTCTTCTCGGCGATCTCGCACGGTCGGGCGACTCCCGTCGACCTGATGCACGAGGACTACCGCAAGCAGCTCTTCGTCAAGGACCGGACCCGGGCGGACGACGCCCGCGCGCTGCGCCTCCTGCAGGAATGGTGCAAGCGCGAGCGCATCCCGGCCACGCTACAAGAGATCGACGTGAGGCGCGCGCACGCCTTCGCCGACGCGCTGGTCGAGATGACCGGCCTCCACCACGTGACGCTCAACAAGTACATCGGCCGGCTCTCCGGCTACTGGCAGTGGATGGTGCCGAGGACGGCGGCCGTGTCGGGCAACGTGTTCGCCAACGTCCGCCTCAAGGGCCCGAAGGAGAAGCACGACCAGAAGGAGAGGCCCTTCAAGGACAGTGAAGTTGCGGACCTGCTACGCGGGCCCGCCCCGCCGAAGCTGCGAGACTTGATGATGATCGGGGCGCTGACCGGGGCGCGGCTCGACGCCATCGTCGACCTGAAGGTCCGCGACACGGCGTACAATTGCTTCCTGTTCAAGCCTCAGAAGCAGGAGGCGTCGGCCCGCTACGTCCCGATCCATCCCGACCTGGCGGAACTCGTCGCCCGGCGAACGGCCGGCAAGCAGCCCGAGGACGACCTTTTTCCGGAATGGCCCCCAGTCAAGAAGGCCGGCTCGATGCGCGAGCGCAGCTTCAAGGCCTCGAACCGGTTCACGGAATACCGCCGAAGCGTCGGGGTCGACGAGGTGGTGCCCGGCAAGCGGCGGTCCCTGGTGAATTTCCACTCCTTCCGGCGCTGGTTCAGCAGCCGCATGGAGCAGGCCGGGGTGCCGGGCGAGATGATTTCCGCGATCGTCGGGCACAAGCGCAGCAGCATCACCCTGGACGTGTACAGCGAGGGGCCGCACATGCGCGCGGCGCGCCGAGCCATCGCCAAGCTCAAGTTGCCCCCGCTGGACGGCAGCCCGATCCGCGATGAGATGACCCTCAGGCCGCGGGCGCATCCCAGGTAGGGCGCGGTTTCGACGGGCGGGCAGGCGCATCCGGCATCCGCACGGGCAACCGTCCGCGCGACCGGCTTGCTCCGTCCCCCCCAAGGAACCGTTATGGGCATCGAGTCTCGCCTCGCCCATCGGCGTCGCCCTCGCGTGATGGCCTCGTCCCGGGAGCAAGCGCCTGGTCGTTGCCAGCCACGCGACGTGACCCAAGGTCATTTGTCTGCATCCTGGAGGTTTGCGGTAACCTTCATGGCGGCTTCGGGTCGGCTCCGCGCCACCTCCACCTTGTCGCAGATATTATACCGATGGTATAAATAAGCGTCGCTGAGGGACGAGGTTCGAGCGTGCACTGACGGAGGTGGCAATGGTCGTGGGGTTCTTTTCTGACGATGGTTCCGCTCTTTACGCCGCGCTGCTGGCCAGCTGCGGGCTCGCGTGCGTAGGACGGTTCATGACCGTCATCGACGGACACGAGATCGGGCGGCCGACCTGCGGTCCATCCATGGAGGACGCGGCGGCATCCCGGGCGGACATGTCCGCGACGCTCGCGCGGGCCGCGGTCGGCGGCCAAGCCGACGTCGCCTTCGTCGCCCCGCTCGGCTTCCTGCATGAGGGCGGCGTCTGGACCCACCTCGACGTGGCCGTGGTCTCCGGAGGGGACCCCCTGCAAGCCAGGCGCGCTAGGCGGTCCGCCGGTCACGCTGACGGCGGAGAGCTCGCGTCCGGCGCGAAACGTCGGAACGCATCCGACTGCTGCGCGCGGCGCCCGTGGCTCCTGACGTTCGGGGCGGGGCGGCCTCATGGGCCTGCCGCATCGCCCAAGCATGGCCTGCAGGGACGCGGCACCGAAGCCGCCGCGAGGACGCTGCCGGTCCGGGTGCCTTTGCCCGGCCGATCCGTGAAGGCCGCCATGGACCGCGGGCTTCCGACACTTGAGACCCTACGCATCGGGATCCTGCTGGCGGCGACCTTTGAGGTCGCCGCTGCGGTTCCCGACGCGGCCGCCGTCGAACTCGCGACGATGTCCGACCTGATGTCCCCGGCCTCTCATCCGGCTGACCAAGCCCTGGCCGGACGCCTGTCCGATCTGGCGGATCGACTGGTCGACATCGAACGGGCGCTGGGTACGCCGGCATCGCCGGCCGCCTCCAACAGGCGGGATCGGGGCATGCGGAGGATTGCCAGGTCCTGTCGCGACGCCGTCCCGGAACTGCCGACGGCATCCTGGCCGACGGGCAGCGCATCCGCCGCCGGACGTCGATAGCCGGAATCGCTTCCCGCTACGCGACCGTGCGTCGGCACCTGACCCGCCGATCCGGTCTCAAGAACCGCTCCGCCCCTGCCCGATCCGGTTCCGGGAGGGACGCGAGCCGGCCACGGTGCATCGGGAGCCCGCTGCGCCCCGCCCAAGGTCCGAGGCACTGGTCCGTGCCGTGGCGGAACGCGTCTGCCCCGCGGCCACGGAACGGCCGAGCTTGATTGCCCGTTGAGCCGTCATGAGGCTCCTCATGACGATCCTTGCGGCGACGGCGATCTGCGCGGCTGCACTGACCGTTGTCGGCTATGGGGCCGGCGCGCGGCCAGACGACCGACCGCTGACGGGCCTCACGGCCGCGACCATCCTGGGGACCCCCGCGGCAGGCGCTCCGGGCGACCACGGGAGCCGAAGAAAGCGTGCCGGGACGGTGTCCGGCAACCACCAGGCGGAAAAAGTATCCCCGCTCGGGGAAGGCACGCCCCCGGCAGACGGCCCGCAGGGCTAAGCGCGGGCCCTCCCCCCGGATCGCGCGCCGGGCATCCAACCGGATATGACGCCTTCGCGCGGCACCGGCCGCTCCGGAGACGGCTATGTGCCACCGTCGCCCTGGCCGCCTCGCTACTTGGGCCGGATGGGACCGGCGGCCGACGAAGCCCACATCGCGCACCAGGAGCTGCCCCGCTTCCGACACGCGGATCGCCCTTGAGGCCGGTGCGGCCGTGCCAAGCCTGCCTGCGGTTTCCTCCACCCGCCAGCGAAGGATTGCCGGAGCAGGGGGCAAGGATTGCGTCGTTGCTCCTTCCGTCGCCTCATTGGTCGGGCATTCTGCATAAGTGGCTGTCCGGATTGATCTTTTTCATATTTCAATATCAAATCCGAAAGAATAGGCTATTCGATCCTTGGAATGCTTCGACGTCCCTCTGATGTCCTGCTTCAATCGAGCATCATCTCGCGATCATAGCAGATCGCAGGCCGATCCTGCAGTAAAAGGCGGGGTCCAGACTTGACTCCCAGGGCCGTGCTCGCGGTACAAGGCGCTGCCCGGGCCGCATCGGCCCGAGCCGACCAGGAGTAAGGGAATGACCGTGCCGGAACCGCCGTCGCGCAGGTAGGCGTGTGCGGGTAGCCGCCCACACACGCCTCCTTGCGATCCATCGACCGGGATGCGCCCTCACGAGGCCAAAGGCACCCCGGTCAGCAACCCCGAACCGCCGAGGGCGGAAACGGGCGCTTCGGCGCATGGGCAGTGGATTCGCATCTCCCGCCGCCCTTGGCAAGAGTCCCCGTTCCGCTCCGGCTCGAACGACGCCAGCCGACAGGCATCGACCGGCCGTGCGTCGCCAGCGCGGAGCTGTCATTGAACACGAAGCATGATCGAGATCCCGCACGCGAAGCGCGGGAGACGCCCGATGACGCCGGCGCGTCGGCCGTCGGCCCGGGGGTGCCCGAACCCTTGTATCCGCCGACGAAGGTTGCCGGGGCCGACCTGATGGTCGTCGGCCTCGCCTACCGGTCCGACGAGTGGATCGAGTTCCTGGATGGCGAGGATCCCGGCGGCCGTTTCGAGGTCGCCGCAGTGGTCGACCCCGCCGACCTTCGCCAGATCGAAGCGATGGTGGCGGGGCGCACCTTCCGTCTGGCGGCCGTCGACCAGGAGCTCGCCATGGGCACGTCCCTGGCCGTTCAACTCGCCTTCTTCGGGCCGCCGTCGGTCAAGGTCCTGCCGCCGCCGTCGGAGCGCAAAAGGCTGGTCGGCTCCAAGGCGCGGCGCCCCCCCGAGAGGCCCTGGGTCCACACCCTCGGCGGTCCGCGGGAGCCAAGTCCGCGACGGTAGGAGACCGCGTGTCGGGAGGGCGCCGGGTTGCGCCCTCCCGGGCATGAGGCGGACGCCTCACGGTCGCGCTCGGGGAAGAGGGTTGCCGCCGTGCCCCCGCGCGTCGGATGAGCCTGATTTGGATCGGGGTAGCGACTACTCCGCCGAGCCGGCCCGCGACACCTTGAGCGCCCATCATCGGCTGCGTCGGCGCCGACGATACGAGGCCCGCCGTCTCGAACCCGCGGTCCCCGCCGGAGCGGGCATTCCGCTCCTCGATATCCTGGGGCGATTGAGTTCATGGAGGCGCGCAAGATCCCCAAGCCATTGCACAACCGTGTCGGCGCTGCCGAATTTCGGCCACTCTAAGTAGCCACGTGAGCCGGGCGATCCCCGTTTCCATGGCTTGATCCCGACTTCGCGATGGCTCCCCCGCTCAACCGACGAACCAAGAAGGGAGAGCCGTATGTGCGCCCCCCTTCGATAGAAGCCGCCCTCGACCGATTGGCCGCCCTCGACCTGGATGGGATCGTGCGTGAGGCACGGGCGGAGGACCCCAAGGCGCCCGGCTACGTCGAGAGCGAATGCTTGGTCCATCTGCTGCGCTCGACACGCCACGACAACACGGACACCCGTTTCCAGAGACTGTTCGAGGTGTTGATCGAGAGGGTCGAGCGCTCCCTGAAGGGCTCGATCCGGACCAGCCGCCGCTACGACGCGGAGGAGTTGCGGACCGAGGTCGTCAACCGCCTCGTCGATCTCCTCGTCGAGGACAGGCAGTCTCCGGGCATCAAGCTGGATTTCTTCGAGGTGCGGTTCGCCCGCGCTATGGCCGCCTTGCGCATCGGCGTGCTGCGGCGTTCCGAAAGCCAGGCGGAGGGGACCGACCACATCGAAGACATGGGCGACGGTGAAGGTGATGCCGTCCCGGACCTGACGAACCGTATCAGCCAAGCCTTCGCCGCCGACGAGTCCGAACAGGAAAAAGAACATTTCCGGAACGAGCTGCTTCGCGCGATCGACCGTCTGCCACCCCTTCAACGGGAGGCCGTAGCCCTCTTCCTCGAAGGCCACCGCATCGAGGGAGAAGACACGGAGACCATAGCGAAGCTTTGCGGCGTCTCGGACCGGGCGGTACGTTATCGCCTCAGGAATGCGTACGAGACGCTGCGTCGGGAACTCGGAGAGAGACGATGACGACCAGCCCCTCGCACCGCGCGCAAGAAATCCTCATGACCTTCGCGGCGGAAGGCGAACCCACCCCGAAGCGGTTGGAGGCCTTTACGAAGGAGTACCCGGACCTCCGCCGCGAGCTCACCGACCTTGCGGTCGAGTTGGTGCTGGAACCCTCGCGGCCGGTCCCCGCGGCTGACGCCGCGACGGCGCGCACCGTGTCGTCGGCATGGGCTCGCTTCCAGGCAGGCATCGCCAGCCCCCCGGCGAAGTCCCGGGCCGGCGCGGTGGTCGAGCCTTCGCCGGACGTCTTCGCGGGCTTCGCCGGCCCGTCATTCCCACGGCTCGCGGCCCGGCTCGGAGTGACCCCCGCCTTCCTGATCAAGGTCCGGGACGGCCTGATCGAGGCCGCGTCCTTCCCCAAGGCGCTGGCCCGGGACATCGCGGACGAGGTCGGGCATGGCGTCGACACGGTCATCGCCCTGTTGGAGCGCCCCGCATCCATGCCGGCCGGAACGATGGCCAAGGCCGACGGCAAGCCGGAGGTCGGCGTGAAGCAGACTTTCGAGGAGGCGGTGGCGAGCTCGGGCCTGACGGCGGATCAACGGCGGCGTCTGCTCGCGATGGCAGAGGCCGAACGTGGATCCGATTGAGGCGGGGCGGAAGCAGGCCGCCCGCATCCATGCCGAGATGGTCGCCGAGGGAGCCGATCCCTGGCAGCCGTTCGACCTTGCCGTGCGGGCCATTGAGGGCCACGGCCTCTGGCACCAGCCCGTCCACGCGGGCGACGTCTCCCTGAACGGAGGCCGGGCACGGCTCGACCCGAAGTCGAAGGGCATCCTGTACGGCGAGACGGGCACTCCCGGAGGCGATGCGCTCCTGCTCGGACATGAGCTCGGGCACGTGGTGATGCACGGCGGGACCGCTCCCGTCGTCACCACGCATACCGACCCGAGCCGATCCTCCGAGAGCGGCAGCGCCGTCGAGCGGCTGGCCGACTACGGGCGTGGGGAGCGCCGCGAGGTCCAGGCCGACCTGTTCGCGCGCGAACTGGTGCTGCCGCGAGCCGTCGCGCGTCGCCATCACCAAGACGGGATGAGCGTCGCCGACATCGCCGGGCGGCTCGGCATCTGCCCGGACGTGGTGACCCAGCAACTGCTGGACGCGCTACTGCTTCCCGTCGTGCCGGACGCCGCCCCCGCCCCCGCGGCCACGATGCGGCCGGACCCGAGCCAGGATGCGGCGGTCGCCCATCGTGGCGGCCCCTACCTGCTCCAGGCGGGGCCCGGGACGGGCAAGACCCGCACGTTGGTCAGAAGGATCGAGAGCCTCGTCGACGAGGGGATCGACCCGAACGGAATCCTCGTCCTGACCTTCTCGAACAAGGCGGCGGCCGAGCTGATGGATCGGCTCGCCCTGTCGCGGCCCGAGGCGGCCGCCTCGGTCTGGACGGGCACCTTCCACGCGTTCGGGCTGGACGTGATCCGCCGCTTCCACGAACGCCTCGGACGAAGCGCGAGCCCGAAGCTCGTCGACAAGCCCACGGCCATCACGATGCTGGAGGGGGTTCTGGCGAGCCTGCCGCTGGCGCATTACCGGGACCTCTGGGACCCGGTGCAGGATCTCTCGAACATCCTCTCGGCCATTTCCCGCGCCAAGGACGAACTCGTCGACCACGTGCGCTACCGTGAATTGGCCGATGCGATGCAGCGTGCCGCCACGGACGACGCGACGCGCCTGAGGGCGGCGCGGGCGCATGAGGAAGCCATCGTCTACGAGGCTTACGAGAGGCTGCTCTCGGAGGCCGATGCCCTCGATTTCGGTGACCTCGTCATGAGGCCCGTGCGACTTGCGGCCGAGCATCCCGACGTGGCCAAGGCGCTGTCGCTCCGCCATCGCCACCTGCTCGTCGACGAGTACCAGGACGTCAACCTCGCCACCGTGCGCTTGATCCGGGCGCTGGCGGCCGACGAGGGCGAGCGGCTGTGGGTCGTCGGCGACGCCCGCCAATCGATCTACCGGTTCCGGGGCGCCACCTCGGCCAGCATGGCCGCGTTCCGGGCGCACTATCCCGGGGCGACCCTCGGGGCGCTCGACGTCAACTACCGGTCGCGCAAGGAGATCATCGACACCTTCACGAGCTTCGCCGCGAGCGTCGACGCCTTCCGCCCGCTCGGCGCGCTCGGCCTAGCCCCCGACAGGGGGGCGTCCGGCCTCAAACCGGTGCTGCACGACGCCGGCACCCCCGACGACGAGGTCGCGCTGGTGGCCGCCTCCGCGGCGCAGGCGAAGGCTGCGGGGGTGGACTACCGCGAACAGGCGGTCCTGTGCACGACCAACGACCGCCTCGCGGAGTTCGCCGCAGGCCTGATCGCCCGGGACGTACCGGTCCTCTACCTCGGGCCGCTGTTCGAACGGCCGGAGGTGAAGGAGCTGCTCTGCCTGCTCGCACTCTTCCACGATCCCCGCGCCGCAACGCTCGTCCGCGTCGCCACGATGCCGGGGTTCGAGATGGAGCTCGGCGACGTCGCCGCGGTCGCCGCCCATCTGAGGGACGCTTCAGGGCCGCCCCTCGACTGGCTGGCCGCCGCCGACGCCATCCCCGGCCTCGGCCCCTCGGCGACGGCGCCGCTGCGGCGCCTGCGAGAGGTCTGCGGGGGCTTCGCGGATCGGACGCCTCCGTGGCGCATCGCGAGCGCGCTGGTGCTGGACCGGCTCGGCATCGGCCGGAGGATCGCGGCCTCAGGTACCCTGCCCGAACGGATGGCGGGCATTGCGATCTGGCAATTCCTGAACTTCCTGCGGTCATTGCCGGTCGAGGGTCAGTTCCCGACCTTCGAGGCGCTCCGCCGGATCAAGAGGCTGGTCGTCCTCGGCGAGGAGAAATCGCTCAGGCACGTCCCGGACGCCGCCCTCGAACTGGACGCGGTGCGCATCATGACGATCCACGCCTGCAAGGGCTTGGAGTTCCAGCTCGTCCATGCGCCCGGCATGATCAAGACGGGCCTGCCGCGAACGGCCAAGCCGCCGCCTTGCCCGCCGCCGGACGCGCTGATCGAGGGCAGCGACGGCCTCACCGGCCCGCAGGCCTGCCTGACGGGCCACGAAGAGCAGGAGGCCTGCCTCTTCTTCGTCCTGCTCTCCCGCGCGCGAGACGACCTGCGCCTCTACCGGTCCACCATGATGGCCGGCGGGACCAAGAAGCGGAACCCGTCCGACTACAACGCCCGGATCGCCGCCACGCTGGGCCGGCCGCCCGCACTCGTCCGGCTCCCGTCGCCTCCGCCGCCATCCGGCCCGGCCGCCGTTCCCATCACATGGGAGACGCCGTTCGCGCTCGACCACCAGCACCTCGATTCCTACGGGAAATGCGGGCTGCGCTTCCTCTACACCTACCTGCTCGGCCTGGGCGGACGCCGCGACGAGACGCCGTACATGCGGATGCACAACGCCGTGGCGGAGACGGTCCGTTGGCTCGACCGCAACTTCGACGCCGGGCGCGCTGAGCCGGAGGGCTTCGGCGAGGCCTTCGCCGCGGCCTGGACCGAGCACGGCCCGGTCGACCACGGGCACGCCGAGGCTTACAGGACCATCGCGGACGAGATGCTGCGGTTCCTCCTCGGCCTGCGTGACGAGGAAGGCAGGCTGCCTCCCGAGGCCTTGAGCCTGGCCGTTGCGGGAGGAAGCGTCCTTTCCAGGGCGCACGACGTGGTCCGCAACGCGGACGGACGCCTCGTCGTGCGCCGCGTCGCGACGAGGAAGGCACCGTCGGCGCTGCTGAAGGAGATCGAGTACATCGTCCTGGATGCCGCGGCGGAGGTGACGTTCGGCGAACCCGTTGTGGTCGAGGCGGTGCATCTCACCGGCGGCAGCCGGCAACCGGTGGAGATCCCGCCGAAGAAGCGGGACGAGCTTCGTGCCGCCGTCGTCGCTCACATGTCCGGCATCGGGGCGGGACTGTTCGCCCCGAGCGTGGGATCCCGCTGCCCGCGCTGCCCGCATCACTTCGCCTGCCCCGGCCTTCCCGGCGGCTCGGCGGTGGTGCGGCGACCCCTGGCGTGGGGCCGGTAGCGCGGCCCGGAGCCCCTAACAGACTGCTCGGCCCGCGGCCGAAAAAAACTTGGCCCGGCCGTTTCCGGCTTGGCCGGCCCCTTTCGATCAACCCCTCGACGGGCCGGGAAGGATGGCTTCCCGGGATGATCGAAAGGCAACGGGATGAACACCAACGAGAACCACGGCCACCACGACGACGACGCCCCCCGCACGGACGAGGACGGCGTCCGCGCGGTCAAGGTCTACGGCTTCCGCATCGACAAGAAGAGCTACGAGAACCCGCTGCCGGACCTCACCGGCCGAGACCTGCTCGTTATCGCGGGCAAGGCGCACCCGGATCGCTGGAAGATTTTCCAGAAGGTCGGCGCCCAGTTGAAGCGCATCGGCCTCGACGAGGTCGTGCACGTGAGCGACAGCGGCGAGGAGCGCTTCGTCACCCTGCCGCTCGACCAGACGGAGGGGGAGCAGCCGCTCCCCCGCCGCCGGGATTTCGCGCTTCCCGAAGGCGACGAGGAGACGCTCGACGCGGCCGGCCACCGCTGGGAGGCGATCCAGGAGGCGGGCGCCACCCGCGTCGTCGTCCGCGACTATCCCGTCCGCACCGGGTACGCCCCGGCCAAGGCGGACCTGATGCTGCGCCTGCTGCCGGGGTATCCCTCGACTCAGATCGACATGTTCTACTTCCACCCCCCGCTCGCCCGGGCCGACGGGGTTCCGATCCGCGCCCTGGTCGGGGACACCTTCGAGGGCAAGCACTGGCAGGGTTGGTCGCGTCACCGCACCGGCGAGAACCCCTGGCGCCCGGACGTCGACGACATCGGCACGCACCTCGCGCTGGTTGAGCATTGCCTCGCCAAGGAAGTGGGGGCCGCCTGACATGCGCACCACCCTCGCCCTGACCGGCGCGCAACACGCCGCGCTTTGCGCCCACCTCTTCCCCGGCGACGGCCGCGAGGCGGTCGCCCTGATGCTCTGCGGGCGCGCCGTCTCGCCCGGACGGACGAAATTCGTCGTGAACCGGATCGTCCCGATCCCGCACCATGCCTGCGAGCGCACCGACAGGCGCGTGACTTGGCCGACCGCCTACCTGGAGCCCCTGCTCGCGGAGGCGGCGAAGCGCGGCATGGCCGTGGCCAAGGTCCACAGCCATCCGGGCGGCGACCTGCGCTTCAGCGAGGTGGACGACGCCGCGGATGCCGACCTGTTCGGCGGGGTCCATGCCTGGGTCGACGACGGCCAGCCGCACCTCAGCGCGGTGATGGTCCCGGACGGGACGATGATCGCCCGGGCCCATGGCGAGGACGGCACGCACGCGCCGCTCGACCACGTCGGCGTCGTCGGCGATGACCTCCGCTTCCACCGGCCCCCCGTTCACGCTGCCCAGGCCGTTCCCGAGTTCGCGCGGCGGCACGCCCAAGCCTTCGGACGCGCGACGTTCGAGGCGATGCGGCACCTCCGCGTCGGGGTCGTGGGGTGCTCCGGGACCGGCGGTCCGGTCGTCGACCAGATCGCCCGCCTCGGCGTCGGCGAGATCGTGCTGGTCGACCCCGACCTGGTCGAGGACAAGAACCTCAACCGCATCGTCAACACGACGCTCGCCGACGTGGGTCGGCCGAAGGTGGAGGTTCTGGCGGCCTTCGTCGAACGCCTCGGGCTCGGTGCGAGGGTGGAGGCCTTTCCCTGCGACCTGTCCCGACCGGACGCGCTCAGGGCCGTTTCGACCTGCGACGTCGTGTTCGGGTGCATGGACGGGGTCGAGGGCCGCGACCTGCTGAATCGCCTCGCGACGTTCTACGTCCTGGCCTACCTGGACATCGGGGTGATGCTCGACGCCGATGGCGAGGGTGGCATCGACCAGATCTGCGGGTCGGTCCACTACCTGCAGCCGGGGCGCTCCAGCCTCCGGGGGCGCGGTCTCTACACGGACGGGATGCTTGAGGCCGAAAGTTTGAGGAGGCAGGACCCCGCGGCCTACGAGGACCGCCTCGCGCGCGGCTACATCCGCGGCGTGCCGCAGGAGCGGCCGGCCGTGGGTGCGGTGAACGGCCTGTTCTCCAGCCTCGCGGTGGTCGAGTTGCTGCTGAGGCTGCATCCGTCGCGGCTCGACCCGAACGGCGATTTCGCCGTCCAGACCCTAAGCCTGACGGCCGGGTTCTGGCAGTTCGCGCCGGAAGAGGGCACGGACGACGCGCTCGCGCGATACCTCGGTCGAGGCGACATGAGGCCGTTCCTGAACCGACCGCATCTCGACATGCTCATGAGGGCGGCGTGATGGCGGGACTTCCCGTTACGCTGCTCCGGGCGTCCCTGTCCTGGGTCGCCCGCCGCCTCGGGCGTCACACCGTGGATTTCGTCGACGAGGAGCCCGATACGCCCGCGCCTCGCACGGTCTACGTCGTGGGTGAGGATGGCCATCAGTGGTTCGCGGCCTTCGGGTGCCCGTGCGGCTGCGGCGAGACGATCAAGCTCTCGCTCGTTCCCGGCGACCGGCCGGGCTGGCGCATCCGCCGACACTGGGACGGGACCGCGTCGCTGACGCCGAGCGTCTGGCGTCAAGTGGGATGCCAGAGTCACTTCTGGCTGAGGAAGGGCCGGACCGACTGGTGCTGACCGCCTTCGCCCGCCGCGGCGCCGGTTCCGCCGACGCCGAACCTGTCGCCTCCGGAGCGGGGAGGATTCCGCCGCGGTGAACGGAGGTGAGGTCGACCCGGAGCTAGGTCGCCGCTGGCCGGACTGGGGTGAATTCCGGACATGGGGCCGTTCAGGAGGCCCTCGTTGCGACGAACGGTGCCGCTTGGAGGCCGTTGCCTCGGCCATATCACGCCGGAAAAATTGACCGGCGGAGGGATGTCGCTTCCATCGTTGCGGTCCGGACCAAGCCGAGGGCCGGATAAGCGCCGCCCGCCCGAACGCGTGATCCCCGGCCGTCGGCGGCAGGACGAACTCTGAACGGGGCGGCGCACGTGCGCCGCCCCGTCGAAGCCGTTAGGCCAGGGCAGCGGCCCACTTCGTAGGATCGGGTGACTTGTTCTTGTAGATCGTCCCGCCGAAATCCACGTGAAGCTCGGCCCACGCCCCGCCAGCCTGGCGCGCGAGAACTTCGAAGTGCTTCGGCTTGCGGCGAAGGTCCCCCGACGGGGTCCAGCCCGCGGCCTTCACCGCCTCCAGCACGCGCGATGGGTCGGCCGGCATGTCCGGTCGCTTATCGCCAGGCGGGTGACAAGGCTTCTTATGCTGGATGTGCACGGGTTCCCGGCTCTCGGCTGCGATCCGCGTCACCTTGATCTCGGACGGGCGACGCTCGCCCTCGATGTCCACATGCAGGCCCGCCACGAGCGGGAAGGCCTCCGCTCCCTTAGGGCCGAGATCGGCCAGATGCGTCCCGCCGCCGGCCTCCACCGTGAAGCGATGGGCAAAAACGTGCTGAATGACCCCCGAGAGGGCCGTCGTGTCGTGGTGCGGCATGATCTTCTCCGTAGGGCGCCCATCCGCAGGCGCGGCCCGTCAGGTGGCCTGGCCTCACACGCCGTTCAAGATTGACCCCGGCCGGTGCGAGCGAGGGGACGATCACCTTTCTGTGCTTCGTCCCGAGGCCGCGGGGGCCCGTGCGCGGCTCACATGCCGGGTCTGCGGACCCATGGTGCTGCCGCGATCATGCTCACGCGCAGACCCTGCTCGGCCGACACGTAGCCTCAAGGATCGAGCCGGGCCGTCCGCAGGCGCAGGGCGTTGCCGATGACGCTGACCGAGGACAGCGCCATGGCAGCGGCGGCGATGACGGGCGAGAGCAGGATACCCAGGAACGGGTACAGCACCCCGGCCGCGACCGGCACGCCGGCGGCGTTGTAGACGAAGGCGAAGAACAGGTTCTGGCGGATGTTGCCCATCACCGCCTTCGAAAGGCGCCGCGCCCGCACGATCCCCATCAAGTCGCCCTTGAGCAGCGTCAGGCCGGCGCTCTCGATGGCCACGTCCGTGCCGGTGCCCATCGCGATGCCGACGTCCGCCGCGGCGAGCGCGGGGGCGTCGTTGACGCCGTCGCCCGCCATGGCGACCACCTGCCCGGCCGCCTTGTAGCGCTCGACCACGGCGGCCTTCCGGTCGGGCAGCACCTCCGCCTCGACCTCCTCGATGCCGAGGCGGCGGGCGACGGCCTCGGCGGTGGTGCGGTTGTCGCCGGTCAGCATCACCACCCGGATGCCCTCGGTCCGGAGCGCCGCCAGCGCCTCCGCGGTCGTCGCCTTGACGGGGTCGGCGATG
The DNA here is from genome assembly GCF_022179765.1 of Methylorubrum suomiense. GTDB lineage: Bacteria > Pseudomonadota > Alphaproteobacteria > Rhizobiales > Beijerinckiaceae > Methylobacterium > Methylobacterium suomiense. Next base: position 246,460 of record NZ_BPRE01000004.1, read on the forward strand.
GCGATGACGCCCGCCACCCGTCCGTCGACGGCGGCGAAGATCGCGGTCGCGCCGTCTCGCCTCAGTTCGTCCGCCCCTGCCGCATATGCCGACACGTCCACGCCATGCTCGCGCAGGAAGGCCGCGTTGCCGAGCGCAACCCGGCGCCCCTCCACGGTGCCGAACGCGCCCTTGCCGGTCGGGCTTTCGAAGTCGGCGACGGCGGCGGTCGCGACGCCGCGCTCCTCCGCGGCCCGCACGACCGCCGTGGCCAGCGGGTGCTCGCTCGCCCGCTCGACGCTCGCCGCGAGGCGCAGCACCGTAGCCTCATCGAAGCTAGCTGAAGGCACGATCCGGGTGACCGCCGGCTTGCCCTCGGTCAGCGTGCCTGTCTTGTCGACCAGGAGGGTGCCCACCCGCTCCATGCGCTCCAGGGCCTCGGCGTTCTTGACCAGGACGCCGGCCCCGGCACCCCGTCCGACGCCGACCATGATGGACATCGGCGTGGCGAGCCCGAGCGCGCAGGGGCAGGCAATGATGAGCACCGCGACGGCGGCCAAGAGCGCGAAGGTGAAGCGCGGCTCCGGCCCGAAGACCATCCAGGCGAGGAACGCGAGGACCGCCACGCCGATGACGGCGGGCACGAACCAGCCGGCCACTTGGTCGGCGAGGCGCTGGATGGGTGCGCGCGAGCGCTGGGCCTCGGCCACCATCTGGACGATGCGGGCCAGCATGGTGTCGCGCCCGACCTTCGTGGCCTCGATCACGAGGGCCCCGGACTGGTTCAGGCTGCCGCCGACCACGGGGGCGCCCGCCGCCTTGGTGACCGGCATCGATTCCCCCGTCACCAGGCTCTCGTCCACCGAGCTCCGCCCCTCGGCGACGAAGCCGTCGACCGGCACCTTCTCGCCCGGGCGCACCCGCAACCGGTCGCCGGCCGCGATGGCGTCGAGGGACGTCTCTTCCTCGGAGCCGTCCGGTCGAATGCGGTGGGCCGTCTTCGGCGTCAGGTCGAGCAGGGCACGGATCGCGCCGCCGGTGCTCTCGCGGGCGCGAAGTTCCAGTACCTGCCCGAGGAGCACCAGAACCGTGATGACGGCCGCCGCCTCGAAGTAGGCAGGCACGGCCCCGCCATGCCCGCGCAGGGCCTGCGGGAACAGGCCCGGGGCAGCTGTGGCGACGACGCTGTAGAGGAAGGCGCAGCCCGTCCCCAGCGAAACCAGCGTGAACATGTTGAGGTTGCGCGAGACCACGGAACGATAGCCACGCACGAAGAACGGCCAGCCCGCCCAGAGCACCACAGGCGCGGCGAGCACGAACTGTATCCAGTTCGAGGTTTGCTGCCCGAGGCGTTCCGCCAGCCCGAACAGGTGGCCACCCATCTCCAGGACGAAGACGGGGAGCGTCAGCACGAGCCCGACCCGAAAGCGTCGGGTCATGTCGACCAACTCCTCGCTGGGGCCGGTGTCGGCGCCGACCACGGCCGGCTCAAGCGCCATCCCGCAGATGGGGCAGCCTCCCGGGCCGACCTGCCGCACCTCCGGGTGCATCGGGCAGGTGTAGATCGTACCCTCCGGCACCGGCTCCACCCTCGCCTGCCCCGGATCGAGGTAGCGGACCGGATCGGCCTCGAACTTGGTCCGGCATCCGTTCGAGCAGAAGTAGTACGGGTGCCCGGCGTGCTCGGCCCGATGCTTCGCGGCGTGCGGATCGACCGTCATCCCGCAGACGGGATCCTTGACCGTCCCGGTGCCGGAAGCCTGGGTCTCGTGATCACCGTGCCCAAGTTGCGCATGGTCGTGCCCGGCATGATGGCCGTGGCGCTCGTGCGAGGGGGGGACGCTATGCGGCATGACCTGGCTCCCGTGGGTTCGCATCGCCTTCGGTCACCGGCTTCCGGTGACGGGAAGCAGGCCGAGGCTGTCCAAGGACGTCGAACAGGTGACGGGGACGGCGGGCGTCCCCGTCGGGATGGGTGCCCCGGATCGGGGCGCGGCCGACCTACTTGGCGTGCTGCTTCAGCCACGCCTCCATCTCGCCGATCTCCTTCTCCTGGTCGTCGATGATCTTCTGGGCCATAGCCTTGGTGGACGGGTCCTTGGCGTGCTTCAGGGCAACCCTGGCCATCGCGACCGCGCCCTTGTGGTGCGGAATCATGTGGGTGCGGAAATCGACGTCCGGGTTGCCGGTGTAAGCGACGGCCATGTCCTTCATCATGGCCATGTCGGCGGCCTTGAAGTCCTTGGTCGAGGCGTCGTCCTTCGGGTCCGGCTTCATGGAGGACATCGAACCGTGGTCCTTCATGTCCTGCGCGTGGGCGGTACCGGCCAAACCGAGACCGAGAATGGCGGCGATGGCGAGCGTGTTCGGGATTTTCATGGTCGTTACCTTTTTCGATGGCGTGGGATGCCGTCGCGCCGGAACGGACGTCCGCTCCGGCGCGACGGGGCGTCGTGAGGCGCGGCGGCGTTCAGTGACCGTGGGGAGGCTTGGTGGCCGTTCCGTCGGAACGTCCGTGGTCCATCCGCTCGCCGGACTTCGCGGGGGCCGTGTCCCCGAGACGCATGTCGTGGGCAGGCCCTCCCGCCGTGCCGCCGCGGCTCGGCGTGGGCTGCGTCTGCTGCTCGGCGTTCGCGTTGCCCTGGTCGTCGGCGAAGGCGGGCGATGCCGCACCGAAGGCCATCAGAAGGGTGGCGAGAGCGGCGATTTTCATGTGGTGAACTCCTTGGCTCATTGAGGTTGGCCGGTCGCCGGCGTGCAGCTCGTCGACCGATGGCTCCGGCACGGGCACCCGCCTCGGGCGGCTCCCCCTGCATCCCTGCGTGGGATCTTCAGGCCCCCTTCCGGTCGCGCTCGCGACAGGGGGCGATGTTCAGTCGAACTTGCCGCTGGCCGTGGCACCGTCGGGCGCGGTGAGCTGCACGGCGCCCTTCGGGCTGTCCCCGAGCGCCACCGGGGCCGTCCCTGTCAGTCGGTTGCCGTCGGCCGGCTGCAGGGGGACCCGGGTCGGCTTGCCGCCGACGACGAGGATGGCCGTGCCCTTGAAGCCCGTGGCCGGCACCGGCTTCTGGCCGCCGTCCGACAGGAAGACGTCGACGGTCTCGCCCTTGGTAGCGAGCTCGACGTGGAACTTCCCGGCGTCGGCTACCCGGCCGCCGTGCTGGCCGGCGCTTTCGTGGGCGTACGCCGCGGTCGCCGCCATCAGGCCGGCGACGAGGGTCAGTCTGTGCAGGATCATGCTGGTTCTCCTCGGGGGTCAGTAGGCCTCGGCCGGGCGCGGTCGCGCGCCGTCCGGGGACGGGTCGGCCGGCGCCTCGGCGTGCAGGGCGTGCAGCCGCTCCAGCGGCTTGCGGCCGAAGCGCAGGAACAGGACGGGGGTCAGGAAGGTGTCGAGCAGCGTCGCGCTGACGAGGCCGCCGAAGATCGTCACCGCCACCGGGTGCAGGATCTCCTTGCCCGGGCTCGCGGCGTCGTAGAGCAGCGGCACCAGCGCCACGCCCGCCGAGAGCGCCGTCATCAGCACCGGGGTCAGCCGCTCCAGGCTGCCGCGCACCACGAGGTCGGGCCCGAACGGCATACCCTCGTGCAGTGACAGGTTCAGGTAGTGGCTGATCTTCAGGATGCCGTTGCGGGCGGCGATGCCGGTCAGCGTGATGAAGCCGATCATCGACGCCACCGAGAGCGGCTGCCCCACCAGCCAGAGCGCGGCCACCGAGCCGATCAGGGCGAGCGGCACGTTGCCCATGATGATGAGCGCCAGGGCGGCCGAGCGGTAGCGGCTGAACAGGATGGCGAAGACCAGGGCCAGAGAGAGCGCCGAGAGCGCCGCGATGGTCCGGCTCGCCTCCTCCTGCGCCTGGAAAGTGCCTTCCAGGCTGGTGAAGAAGCCGGGCGGCATCGGCTCCTTCGCCACCGCCTCGCGGATGGCGGCCACGACGGTCGCCATGTCGGTGCCGGCCGTGGTGTTGGCCTGCACCACGATGCGGCGCCGGGCGTTCTCGCGCAGGATCTGGTTCGGCCCGTCGGTCTCGCGGATGTCGGCGACCTGGCGCGCCGGCACCCAGCCCGAGGGCGTCTCCAGGAGGAGGTCGCCCAGCCCCGTCGTCGTCCGGCGGTTCTCGGCGAGGCGCAATACCACGTCGAAGCGGCGCACGCCGTCGACGACCGTCGAGACCACCCGACCGTTGGAGAGGCGGCTGATCTGCTCGACGACGGCCGCGGGCTGGACGCCGTAAAGGGCCGCCCGGGTGTAGTCGACGCGCACCTCAAGCTGCGGGATGCGCACCTGCCGCTCGACTTGCAGGTCCGCGAGACCCGGGATCGAGGCCATGCGGTCGCGCAGGGAGTTCGCGACCCGCCGCAGGGCGTCGAGGTCGTCGCCGAACACCTTGAGCGCGATCTCGGCCCGCACGCCCGAGAGCATGTGGTCGAGCCTGTGCGAGATCGGCTGGCCGACGTTGACCGCCACCGGAAGGGCGGCGAGGCGCCCGCGGATGTCGGCGACCAGCGCCTCCTTCGGACGCTTCGTACCTTCGTCGAGCGCCACGTCGATCTCGGAGGAGTGGACGCCCTCGGCGTGCTCGTCGAGTTCGGCCCGACCGGTCCGGCGGCCCACCGCCTTCACGCCCGGGATGTCCAGGAGCAGCTTCTCGGCGATCAGCCCGACCCGGTTGCTCTCGGCGAGCGAGATGCCCGGGTTGAAGGTCATGCTGACCGTGAACGAGCCCTCGTTGAACGGAGGCAGGAAGGCCCGGGGCAGGTTCCAGGCGGCGACGCCCGCGGCGGCGACCGCCACGGCGACGCTTCCGACGAGCCAGCCCTTGTGCCGGAAGGCGACCCGCAGCAGGGCGGCGTTGCCCCGCTTGAGCAGCTTGAGGAAGCGGCTGTCGTGCTCCTCAAGGTTCCTGAGCCCCGGGAGCAGCAGCGACGCCAGCACCGGCGTCAGGGTGATGGAGGTGAGCAGGCTCGCCAGGATGGAGATGATGTAGGCCTGCCCCAGGGGTGCGAAGAGCCGGCCCTCGATGCCCGAGAGGGCGAAGAGCGGCACGAACACCAGGATGATGATCAGCGTCGCGTAGACGATGCCGGAGCGCACCTCGTTCGAGGCCTCCACCACCACCTGGAACACGCTCTTCGGGTTGCCGGCCTTTCGGTTCTCGCCGAGCCGCCGGTAGATGTTCTCGACATCGACCACCGCGTCGTCGACGAGCTCGCCGATGGCGATGGCCAGGCCCCCGAGCGTCATCGTGTTGATGGACAGCCCGAACAGGTGGAACACCACCGCGGTCGTCAGCACCGAGACCGGGATGGCGAGCAGCGAGATCGCCGTGGTGCGCACGTTCAGCAGGAAGGCGAACAGCACCACCGCCACGACCAGCACGGCCTCGACGAGGACGCGCTCGACGTTGCGGATCGAGGTCTCGATGAAGTCTGCCTGCCGGAACAGCACTTGGTCGGCCTTGATGCCGCCGGGCAGGTTCGGGTTGAGTTCCTTCAGTGCGGTCTCGATGCTGCGGGTCAGCCGCACCGTGTCGACGTCGGGCTGCTTCTCGACCGAGACGATGACCGCGGGCTTGGCCATGTAGCCGGCGTCGCCCCGCTTCACCTTCGCGGCAAAGGACACCTCCCCGACCTGGCGCAGGTATACAGGCGTGTCGGCGACCGTCGCGACCACGAGGTTGCGCAGGTCGTCGAGGCTCATGGTCCGGCCGATGCTCCGGATCAGGTACTCGCGGGCGTTCTGATCGGTGAAGCCGCCGCCGGCGTTGGTGCCGAACTGCGCCAGCGCCGTCTCCAGCTGGGCATTGGTCACCCCGAGCGCGCGCATCGCCGCTGGGTTGGGGCTGACCCGGAACTGGCGCACCTCGCCGCCGATGGGGATGACCTGCGCCACGCCCGGAATGGTCAGCAGGCGCGGCCGGATGGTGAAGTCGGCGACCTCGCGCACCTGCATGGGGGTCGCGGTCTCGCTGGTGACCGCCACCAGCAGGATCTGGCCCATGATCGAGGAGACAGGGCCCATCACAGGGGTGACGCCGCGGGGCAGCTGGTCCTGGACGAGGGACAGGCGCTCCGCGACCTGCTGCCGGTTCCGATAGATGTCGGTCCCCCAGTCGAACTCGACGTAGGTGATGGACAGGCCCACGCCCGAGACCGAGCGCACGCGGGTCACGCCGGGGAGACCGTTCATCCGGGTCTCGATGGGATAAGTGACGAGTTGCTCGACCTCCTGGGGGGCGTACCCTTCCGCCTCCGTCATGACCGTGACGGTGGGTCTGTTGAGGTCGGGAAAGACGTCGACCGGCAGCTTGGTCGCGGTGAAGGCGCCGTACAGTACCAGCACCGCGGCGAGCGCGAGGACGAGCAGGCGGTTGCGGACCGACTGGCTGACGAGGAAGGTGAACATCGGGCGGCCTCCTCAGCGAACCTGGTCGAGGAGTTCGGCGCCCTGGGTCACGACCCGCTTACCGGACCCGATCCCCTCGGCCACGAGCACCCGGCCGCCGTCGAGCGGCTCGACCCGAACGGGCCGCGCCTCGAAGCGCTCGGCGGTGGTGTGCTCGTAGACGACGTCCTGCCCGTTGCCGGTGCGCACCACGGCAGAGCGCGGCAGCGCCAGGCCGGCCTGCTCGGTGTCGGTCCCGGCCAGCACCGTGACGAACTGGCCGACCCGCAGGCCGGAGGCGTCGCCCTGGACCGCGAACTGGACCGGTATGGCCTGGTTGCGGTCGGCGAGCCCCGTGCCCTGGTAGGCGAGCTTCAGGGTCCGTCCGTCGGCGAGACGGGCCGTAGCGTTCTGCGCCGCGGTCAGAGCGTCGAAGCTGAGGGCCTCGACCCAGAGGCGGTTTGGATCGACGATCTGGAAGACCATGGCGCCGGGCGCCGCCATCTGCCCGGCCACTGCGGTCGCCTGCGCCACCACGCCGTCGACGGGCGAGACCAGGGCCTCGGGCTGCTGGCGGATCTTGTCGAGGGCCGCGCGGCGGTCGTGCAGGCCATTGAGCTCCGCGACCGCGTCGTCGAGCTGGGTCGTGGCGACGGCGCCGGTCGTGGCGAGCTTCCGGTAGCGCTCGACCCGGCGCTCGACGATGGCGATCTGCTGGTCGAGTTCGCCCTGGCGCTGGCGCATGTCGGAGACGTCGACGGCCTGGACCGGCGGCGTCACCGTGGCGAGCACGTCGCCCTTGCGAACCTTCGTGCCGAGGCGAGGGAAGACGCCGGACGGCGGTGGCGAGATCCGTCCGCCGACCGAGGACTGGACGACGCCGCTGGCGTTCGGGTCCGGGATGATGCGGCCCGGCAACTCGACCGAGCGGTGGAAGCTGCCCTGCTCGGTCATGATGGTGCGCAGGACCAGCAGCCGTTGCGTCGGCTTCGGCACGAAGACGGAGCCGTCGGGCAGGCGCTGCGCGAGGTCCGACGAGGCCGGCGTCGTCTGGCGCGGCTCGATCAGGGCGGCGCCCTCAACGGTTGAGCCGTGGTCCTCGTCGCCGTGCGCGAAGGCGGCGGTGCCGAGGACGAGGGTGATGCCGATGGCGACCAGCGCCACCGCCGGCGCGCCACGGCGCCCGCGTGCGAGCGCCGTCACGAGCACGCCGAGCAGGAAGGCGACGGCGACCGCGGCCACCAGGGCCGGGTCCTTGGCCATCAGCCGTTCCCTGATGCCGTGGGCGACCTCGGAGACGCGCGCCAGGGCAGCCTGAGCCGGGGCCGGCTTGGCAGGCGCCGCGGCCGCGGCGACCTTCGGGTCGGGCACTGTGATCGCCACGGTCAGCACATCGACCGCGTCCCCGGCCGTGACGGTCGCGAGGAGCTCGTGCCGGCCGGGCTTCGACAGCCACGGGACCGGCAGCGCGTAGCCGCCGTCGGTCGTGGCGGTCGCGACCCTGGGACCGTCCGGCGTCTCGACCTCGATGGTCGCGCCGGGCACCGGCTCGTTCGTCCGGAAGCGGTCGAGGAACAGCGTCAGGGTGCCGTCGCGCGGGACGGCGACGAGTTCGAAGGCGTCCGAAAGCGCCTCGCCGCGCGGCGCGATGGTCTTCGAGAGGGGCGGCGGCACGGCGCCGTGGTCGTGGCCCTCGTGGGCAAGCGCAGGCCCCGTTAGGACGGCAGCAAGCAGCGCCACCACGCCATAGGCGGCGGCAAAACGGGTCGACATGAATAGGAATCCTCGCGTCGGGAAGTCCGGACGGCGCCGATAGCGGGCGCATTCCGGGCGTCGCGCGCCTCAGGCGCGCCCTACTTCACGCGAGGGTTCGTGGGGGCTCGGGCAGGGCCTCGGGGTCGACGCCTGAACGGGCGTCGACGTCGTGCGGGATCAGCACGACGTTCCCAGACAGGGGCCTGGAAAGCGACGCGGCGCCGGCGACGACGCCGGACGGGCAGCATACCATCGTCCCGCAGCATGAGCCCCTGCAGCCGACAGGGCAGCATCTCCCACCGGCATCGTCAGCCTGCAGCGAAGACAGCGGCTCGGCTGCCGGGGATTGTCCGTCGAGCGCAAGCCGGGTTTCGGCAGGGCCACCGACGATGCGGGACGGGAGGGTAATCGGCCTCGTCGCGACGGGAGGCGCTGCGTTCGCCTGAGTCGTTGATTGATGACGACCGTGGTGGGCATGGCCGTCGTGGGCTTGGACGGCAGACGGCGCGACGTAGGCGATGATCGCGAGGATCACCACCGCCGTCAGGCGCATGATTTGCCGGTCGAGGCTCATGAGGTCTGGCTTACACCGATTTCGGTGGCGGGACCATGTCCGCATGTGAAACGAAAATGGGGGGATGAAGGTTTGGTTGCCGCTGCGGCATTTCAAGCTGCCGCGAGCAGCGGCTCAGCCGGATCCGCGGCCACGGACACGAGATTGGCCCGCAAATCGATCCCGACTTGAACGCACGGCTCGATGGCTTGGATGGTGCAGGTGATGGGCTTGGTGCAGCCGCCGCATCCGATCTTGTAACGGAACAGGACGCGCTTTCTTTGATGACGTGCCGCGGGTAGTGGGGCTTCCCGATTTGGGAGGGTCGGGGCGTGATGGTTGTTCTTGTGCGAACAAACCAAAATCGCGCATAAGAACCTCGATGGGTGTCGGCGGTTGGCATAGGCGTTGTGCCGTGTTGCAGGAGTGGTGCGCATTCGGTGCCCGCGCGCTCTTGCTCGCCCTGGCCATGTTCATCGTTTCGACCGTTGCGGGCTCCGGCGACGATCTTGCTGATCATGGCGGCCGCTACCACAACGCAATCGATGTGGGGACGCTAGTCACGCCCATGCCCACCGAGGCCGGCAATCCGGGTTTGGCCTGCCGCCTCCTTTGTGGCTGCCATCAGGTGGCCCCTCTCCAAGTCTCCTCCTACGTCACGCCGTCGACGGAGTTCGCCGGCCTGGGCTTTTCCTGGGTGGCCGAGGTTCCGACCTCCGTCACTCCCGACCGACTGGCGAGACCGCCCCGCGCGTAAGGTGACGCCGCGCTCCCAAGAGCGCGTTCGCCCGGCCCACATCTCGGCGCCGGTTCGTCCATCACCTGATCCAACGGGAACGACCGTGACCGCCCAAGCGGGCCGTCCGGCGTCCTTGTCGAGCGGCCCCCATGCGCATCCTCCTGTTCGCGGTCCTCCTGGCCACCGGCATCGCCATAGGCGCAGCCGTCCCCGCCGTCGCCCGCTTCGTCCAGGACAATCTGGCCGCCGCCGGGCTGCCGAAAGACCTGTTCACCATCATCGTGCCACCCATCACCGCCAACCATGAACCCTCGAAGGCTGGGACGCCGCCCGACGGAGATGACGACGTCAAGAAGCCGGGAACCCCCAAGGCCACGAACGGCCACGAGATCGGGAAGCACGGGTACGAGCCGGGCGAGGAGCACCCCGAGAAGGGCGCAATCAGGATGGGACCCGAGGAGGTGGCGGCGCTCAACATCTCGGTCGTGAAAGTCGAGGGCGGCACGCTCGCCCGGCACCTCCTGGTACCCGGCGCCATCACCCCCGACACCGACCGGATCGCGCGCGTCCCGGCCCGGGTCGTGGGTACCGTCACGGAGATGCGCAAGCGCCTCGGCGACCGGGTTGCCAAGGACGAGATCGTCGCCGTCCTCGAAAGCCGTGACGTCGCCGACGCCAAGAGCGAGTACCTCATCGCCTCGGTACGCGCCGAGCTGGAGAAGACCAACTTCGACCGGCAGCAGGCGCTCTGGGACAAGCGCATCTCGTCGGAGCAGGTCTACCTGCGGACCAGGGCAACCTACACGGAAGCCACCTTGCGCGTCGACCTCGCCAGCCAGAAGCTGTCCGCCCTCGGGCTGAGCGCGACCGATGTCGCAGCCGCACAGAAACGAGAAGGTGCCACCCTGAACCAATCCACCCTGCGCCGGTACGAGCTCCGCTCGTCGCTCGCCGGCCGGGTCGTCGAGCGCAAGGTCGAGGTCGGGACGACGGTCGGCGGCAAGGGCGACCCCGCCGACATCTACACCGTCGCCGACCTCTCGACCGTATGGATCGAGCTGTCGGTGCCGACACACGAGCTCGCCATGGTTCGGGAGGGCGCACCCGTAGCTGTCACCCATGCCCATGAGGCCGGCGGCCGCCATGCCGACGGCAAGGTCGTCTTCGTCAGCCCGTTCTTGAACCCGGACACCCGCTCGGCGCGGGTCATCGTCGCCCTGCCGAACCCTGACCTTGCATGGCGCCCCGGCGCCTTCGTCACTGCCGGGGTGGAGATCGCGAACGACGCGGTCGAGGTGCACGTCCCGAAGGCCGCCCTGCAGACGGTCGGGGGCGAGCGCGTCGTTTTCGTGCGCACTGAGGAGGGCTTCGAGAAGCGGGAGGTCGAGCTCGGACGCTCGGACGACGATTCCTACGAGGTCGTCTCCGGACTGAAGTCGGGCGCCACCATCGCGGTTGCCAACTCCTTCATCCTCAAGGCCGAGCTCCGCAAATCCGAAGCGGGCGACGACTGAGGGCGACCGGACCTGATCTCCCGTATCCTCGCCTTCCCCGTTCGACAGGGCTGGCTCGACTTCGTGCCCGATATCAACAGCAACCAGGTGCTGTTCAACACCGTCGCGCCCACGCTCTCGCCCTTCGATATCGAGAAGCAGGTGACCTGACCGGTCGAGACCACGCTCGCCGGCATCAAGGGTTCGGAATACATCCGTTTGCGTTCGCGTAACGACTTCTCCCAGGTCACGGCGGTCTTCGCCGACGAGGTCAAGGTCTACTTCGCCCGCCGCCAGTTGGTGGAGCGCCTAGGCGAGGCGCGCGAGGGGCGGCCGTCCGAATTCCAGCCTCATATGGGGCCGATCATGACCGGCCTCGACGAGATATTCATGTGGACCGTGCGCTACACGGCGCCCGACGCGTGGAAGGCGTCGTGTTTAGGCGAACCGGGCTGGCAATCGGACGACATATACCTGACACCTGAGGGACTGGGGCTGAGGACGGAGCTGGAGAAGGCCGCCTACCTGCGGACCTTCCAGGAATGGATCGTCCGGCCGCAGATCAAGACCGTGCCGGGCGTGGCCAGGGTCGAGGGCAAGATGTTCGAGCCGATGGCGCCGACCGTCATCATCGCGCTCGTTGCCGCCTTCGTCCTGTCGCTGACCTTCGTGCCGGCGCTGATCGCCATCCTGAAGGACGCCATGACCGCGCTTGTTGCCCTCGCTCGGGTTCGTCCCGGTGACGCTGGCGGCGGGGACCGGCACGGAGGTCCAGAAGCCGCTCGCGACCGTGTTCATCCGCGGCTTGATCAGCGCCACCATGCTGACCCTGGTCGTACTTCCGGCCCTCTATGCGCGCTTCGGCGGCGCCCGCGCCACGGCGCCGGTCAGCCATGACGAGGACGACGGTGGCGCCGCTCTGTTCCGGCAGGTCGCCGAACAGTATCCGTGAGCACCACGCGAACCAGCGGCAGTCCTATCAGGATCGCGGACCTCGCATTGCAAGCTTGACAGACTTCAAGAGCAACGAGACCACTCAGAAATGACGACTTTCCTCGCCTATGCGGGCGCGGCCCTCGCCGAAATCGTTGGATGCTTCGCGTTCTGGGCCTGGCTGCGCCTGGACAGATCACCCCTCTGGTTGCTCCCCGGCATGGCATCGCTTGCGCTCTTCGCCTACCTGCTTACCTTAGTCGAGAGCGAGGCGGCAGGCAGGGCTTATGCGGCCTACGGAGGCATCTACATCGTGGCGGCCATCCTCTGGCTATGGGGTGCGGAAGGCTACCGTCCGGACCGATGGGACGTTACGGGCGGTGCGATCTGCCTCGTCGGCATGACGGTGATCCTGTTCGGCCCACGCCCCTGAGGCCCTCGCGGCGATGTGCGCGGCTTACCCAGGATAGTGCCGAATCTTGTTCTTCAACAAGGGCCGGCTCACGCTCGTGGCAGCCTGCAGTCGCATGCTCAACAGCACGCCTGCGGAGGACCATGCCTCAACCGATCCGCCCAAGCACGGGGAAGGCCTCCACGAGGAGGGAAGCCACGGCGCTCATGCGGTCGGTCACCATCAGCAGCCCCATCGCCACCATCACGCCCCCGCCGACGAGCTGAAGCGCACGACCGAACCAGCGTAGGGTCCGAAGGCGCGCGACGAAGCCTGACAGGAAAAGGGCCGCCGCCACGAACGGCACGCCAAGCCCGAGCGAGTAGACGGTGAGCAGGGCGACGCCCTTGCCCGAGGCCGAGGAGGCCGTGACTGCCAGGATGGCACCGAGGACGGGACCGATGCACGGGGTCCATCCGAAGGCGAAGGCCGTTCCGAGGAGATAGGCGGCGACGGGCCCCCGACCCGGCGGATCGCCGTGCCAGCGCAGCTCACGCTGCAGCCAGGCGGGCCGCAGCAGACCGGCCGTGAACAGGCCGAACAGGATCACCAGCAAGCCCGAGGCGAGGTTCAGCGCCTCGCGATGGGCGAGCAGGGCGAAGCCGAGCGCGCTCGCCCCCGCGCCGAACGCGACGAAGACGGTCGTGAACCCGAGCACGAAGCAAAGGCTCAGGCCGAGCGTGCGCAGGCTGTCGCGCTCGCCGGCGGCCGACTGCCCGGCGACGTAAGACACGTAGCCCGGAACGAGAGGCAGCACGCAGGGCGATAGGAACGACACGGCGCCGGCCGCGAAGGCCGCGAGGAAGCCCACGCTTGAGGCGTCGATGGCCATCGGTTCAGCCCCGGCGGAATGATGGACGCAGGATCGTCACTCCTGACCGGCCCCGGCCGCGGCGAAGATCTTGAGAAGGCGTTGGCGCTCCGCCTCGGTCCCGCCGGGCCCCGTCGGCTTGAGCGCCGCCGCGCCCCGGACCGGCTCGCGCTTGCCGGCGAGAGCAACTGGGCCCGCGGCCGGCATAGCGACCTCACGCGGCCCTGCGGCCAGAGCCTCGGGGCGGCTCACCTCGCCGAGACCGCCTCCGGCCGCGACCATGGTTTCCCGGAACGACCGGTGCTGGCCGCCGTCCTCGTACACCAGTCGGACGGCCGGCGTCCCGCTCGCCACGAGGGCGGCGACCTGCCGCTCGTCATCCGCCTGCTTCCGCGCGACCGCGCCGGCCGTGGCCTCGTCGCCGGCATCGAACCCGTATCGGCCATCGGCGACGCCGACGCCCGGCTCGGCCCCCGTGACCTCGAACCGGTCGGACCCCTCCTTGAGGTTCCTCCAGAACGCGATGTTCGGGTCCTGGCGATGCCGGGCCAAGTTCTCCGGCGTCATGCGGAACGGGTAGGACTGGAACTGGACGGCGCGCTGGCCGCCCGCGAAGGCCTCCCGCACCACGGCATAGAGTTCCGAGATTACCTCGTCCGTCATCGCGAAGCAGCCCCGCGACGAGCACGAGCCGTGCACCATCAGGTGCGCGCCGGTGCGTCCCAGGGAGCGGTCGTACTCGTTCGGGTACCCGAGATTGAACGAGAGATAAAGGCTCGAATTCGGGTTCATGGACGCGGGCGTCACCGCGTAGAAGCCCTCCGGCGCCTGCCGGTCCCCCTCCCGGGTCTTGGGCCCCAGCTGACCCGACCAGCGGCACATCGCGTAGGTCTTCAGGAGGGCGTACTTGCCGTCCGTGCCGCGCTTCCAGAGCTCGATCTCGGACTCCTTCTTGTAGGCCCGCATCAGGATCGGATCCGCCGGCGAGACACCCTTGGCCGACATCAGGGCCAGGGTCGCCGGCGGGATCGGCGCGAGGTGACGCGTCGAGGCCGCGTACTGGCCGTCCTGGCAGGCGGACAGCGCCAGGAGGAGGGCCAGACCGAACGTTGTCGTCTTCAGCATGTCGGCCTCGCCGAGGTCGGCCTCCGAGCCTGGGCTCGAAGGGTTGATGACAGGTTGCCGTGGCTGTGGTTCGGCGGAAGCGGGCCGCTTACGGGATCGGATCCCCGGCGCTGCGATGCCTCCGCCGCAGGGGAAGTCCGTCGAGGAGCAGCAGCACCACGCCTGTCGAGATCCAGACGTCCGCCAAATTGAAGGTGAACCAGCGGATGCCGCCGGTGTGCAGGTCGAGGTAGTCCGTGACGACGCCGTCCACGAGCCGGTCGACGAAGTTGCCGGCGGCCCCGCCCGCTATCGCGGCGAGCCCGAGGCGTTCGAGCCCGCCGCCCGCGGCCAGGGCCCAGCCGGCCACGAGGCAGGTGAGCGTGCCCTGGATGGCGAGGAGCAGTGCCAGGGAGGACGGGTCGTGCGCCGGGAACAGGCTGAAGCTGATGCCGTAGTTGAATGACAGGCTCAGGTCGACGAAGGGCAGTGCGCCCCTGACGGCGCCTTCCTCCAGCCACGCCTCGGCCACCGCCTTGGCGACGAGGTCTATGGCCGCGGCGGCCCCCGCCACCCCGGCCACGGTCGCCGCCCGGCCGGCCCACCCTGACAGGGAGATCATCAGGCCCTCAGGAGACGGAGCGCGTTGGCCGTCACCAGGACGGTCGCGCCGGTGTCGGCCAGGATGGCCGGCCAGAGGCCGGTGATGCCTGCGACGGTCGTCATTAGGAACACGGCCTTCAGGCCGAGGGCGATCGCGACGTTCTGGCGGATATTGCCCAGGGTCGCCCGAGAGAGGGAGACCAGCGCCGCCACGTCGCCCACCCGGTCGTTCAGCACCGCCGCGTCCGCCGTTTCCAGGGCCGCGTCGGTGCCGCCGCCCATCGCGATGCCGACGCTGGCGGCGGCGAGCGCCGGCGCGTCGTTAATGCCGTCGCCGACCATCGCCACCGGAGCCGCCGCCTTCAGGGCCGCGATCTCGGCGAGCTTGTCCTGGGGCAGGAGCTCGGCCTTCACGTCGAGCCCGAGTTCGGACGCGACCGCCTCGCCCGTGCGCCGGTTGTCGCCGGTCAGCATCACGCTGCGGACGCCGAGCTTCCGCAGGGCCGAGATGCCGGCCGCCGCGTCGGCGCGGGGCTCGTCCCGGACCGAGATGGCGCCCAAGGCCTCGGCGCCGCGGACGACGATGACCACCGTCTTGCCGCCGGCTTCCAGGTCCGCGACCGCGCGCTCGGCCTCGGGGCCGAGCCGCGCGCTCTCGGCGGCGTGGCGTGGGGAGGCGACGAGCACCGTCTGACCCATCACCGTGGCCGACACCGCCTTGCCGGGGATGGCGCGGGCGTCCCGCGTCGGGCGCAGCGGCACCCCGTCCGCGCTCGCCCGGTCGAGGATGGCCCGGGCGATGGGGTGGCCGCTTCCGCTCTCGACCGCGGCAGCCAACCCGAGAAGCGAGCGCTCCGACGCGTCCGGGGCGAAGACCAGGATGTCCGAGACCCGCGGCCGTCCGGCGGTCAGCGTCCCGGTCTTGTCGAACGCGACCGTGTGCACCCGCCCGATGACCTCCAGTGCGGCGCCGCCCTTGACGAGCAGCCCGCGTCGCGCACCGGCGGCCAGTCCGGAGGCGATGGCCGCGGGGGTCGAGAGCACCAGCGCGCAGGGGCAGGCGATGAGGAGGAGCGCCAGGCCCCGGTAGATCCAGGTGCCCCAATCGGCGCCGAGCAGCGGCGGCACGACCGCAACGGCGGCCGCGAACGCGAACGCGATGGGCGTGTAGACCGCGCTGAACCGGTCGATGAAGCGCGCCGTGGGCGACTTCGACGCCTGCGCCTCCTTGACGAGGTGCAGGATGCGGGCGACTGTGTTGTCGGCCGCCGTCTTTGTGACCCGGACCTGGAGCGCGCCATCGGCGTTGACGCTGCCGGCGTAGACCGGGTCGCCGACCTCCTTGGGCTTCGGGACCGATTCGCCAGTGATGGGGGACTCGTCGAGGCTCGACGCGCCGTCGGTGATCACCCCGTCGGCAGGCACACGGTCGCCCGGCCTCACGACCACGACTTGCCCGATGGCCAGCGACGCAGCGGCCACCTCGCGGATGGTGCCATTGGCCTCGTCGACGAGGCGGGCGGTCTTCGGCACCAGGGCGGCGAGCGCCTTGATGCCGGCACGCGCCCGGCCCGCCGCCACGACCTCCAGCATCTCGCCGACCGTGAAGAGCAGCACGACGATGGCGGCCTCCTCGGCGGCGTGGATGGCGAGCGCCCCCGCGGTGGCGACCGACATCAGCATCTCGATGGAGAAGGGCGTGCCGGCCAACGCCGCCACGGCCGCGCGGCGGCCGTAATAGGCGAGCCCGACGAGCGCCCCTGGCCAGTAGGCGTACTCGCCCGCCAGGCCCGGCGCGATCCGCTCGACCAGGAAGCCGGCGGCGAACAGGGCGCCGATCAGGATGCCCAGCCGCGCCTTCCGGCTCCGCCAGAGCGGCGGCTCAGGCTCCTCCGCGGTCCCGGCGGGCGGGGCGCCGCCCGAGGCTTGGGCCATGGCTAAGTCCGCGGCCGTGGGGAGCAGCGCGACGCCGTAGCCCAGGCGCTCGATCCGCCCCTCCAATTCGGTCCTCGGCGTCGCAGCCTCATCGAGCGCGAGGTCGAGGACTTGGCTGCCGTAGTTCACGCGCACGTCCGCGACGCCCGGCAGCCGGGAGACGGCGGTCTCGATCTTCCCGGCGCAGGTCGGGCAGTCCATGCCCTTGACCCTGTAGCGCAGGGCCTGCGGACCGTTCGTGGGGAAGGATGTGCGGTCCGCGCCGGCGGCCTGGCTCATGGTGCGCTCCGTTCGCCGGGCTCCTGGTCCGGACTGGGAAGGCCCCCTACATGCACCCTGTAGTCACTACAGGGTCAAGGCCGTGCGGACCGCTTCTTCCATGACCATCGGCAGCCTCGCGGAGGCCACGCAGACCCGTGTCGAAACGGTCCGGTGGTACGAGAAGGTCGGGTTGCTGCCCCCGCCGGCGCGGTCGAGCGGGAACTACCGGCTCTACGGGCCCGAACACCTGCGCCGGCTGAGCTTCATCCGCCGCGGTCGCGCCCTCGGCTTCACCGTGGAGCAGATCCGGGACCTGCTCGCCTTGGCGGACGACCGGGATCGCTCCTGCGGCGAGGTCGACACCATCGCCCGCGCCCATCTCGCCGACGTGGAGCGCAAGCTGGCCGACCTGACCCGGCTCGCCTCGGAACTCCGCGAGGTCATCGGCCAGTGCGGCTGCGGGTCGGTCGCCGACTGCCGCATCATCGAGGCGCTATCGCCGTTGGGTGAACCCGCGTGAGCGATCTGGGCGCGGGGGTCAGCGAGCGACGTAGGGCGTCATCAGCACTCGGCTCGCGAACAGCCCCTTGGCCGCGAACCCGCAGCACGCGACGGCGAGGACAGCGACCGTGATCGCGACGAAGGCTCGGCGCGCGGCGGTCCGGACGTGCGGCCTGATGCGACGGCGGCGGCCCGCGTTCCTCTGGCCCCAGGAATGGCGTTCCACGCGAACCGCCCCGTTCCGCCCGACGAGCATCGCAGGCTTGCCACCGCGACCTTACGAGGCCCGGGGATACCATGCCGGCGGCCAAAGCCGGAAGGGCCGGCGCGGTCAACTCGCGAGAGACAAAAAGACAGTACCACGCGAGGCGAACTCAGAATAGAACAGCCTCGGAAACCAAGAAGCCCACAGGTTGGAACCTGTGGGCTTCACACGGGCCGGAGCCCATGGGTTGCTGACGGCGCACCGTTCAGCGTTGACGGATCGGATATGAGTGCATGGAGCTGGATAGTCAAGCGGGAAAATCCAGGATCCGGGCTGCACTCTACATCGACGGCTTTAGTTTGTATCATTCCGTCAATGATTTAGGAGAGCCCTTTCTGAAGTGGTGCAACTTCTGGAAGCTGGGGGAGTCGATCATCCCGCGCCAGTCGGAGGAGCTCGTCCGCGTCGTGTTCTGCACGGCCTATTACCCGGGCGATCACAGCAAGAAAATCCGCTATGAACGCCTGGTCCGGGCGCTCAAGCTGGTCGGCGTCGAGACCGTCCTTGGCCACTTCAGTCATGAAGATGCCAAGTGCCGGGATTGCGGCTCCATTTGGCAGAAGCCGACCGAGAAGGCGACGGACATCAATCTCGCGCTTAGCGTCTATGACGATGTAGTACAGGATGTCATGGATACTGCATATCTCCTGACCGCCGATACGGACCAGGCGGCGACAGCCAAGCTGTTCGCCAAGCGCTTTCCCGGCAAGAAGCTCGTCAGCGTCAGCCCCCCGGGCCGGACCCACTCGCAGCACATCCTGTCGCACACCCCGCACAAGATCGCGCTTACCGGGAGCATATCGAGAGGGCGCTGTTCCCGGGGCTCGTCACCGCGGAGGGGCAGGCCTCCGTCATGCGCCCGCACGAGTACGACCCGCCGGCCGGCTACGTGATGTGGGATCAGCGTCCGAAGCCCGCGCCCAAGTCGGGGGCGAAGGCGGCCGCGCCGGCGGCGGCGATGCCCGAGCGCTGAATCCGCCGTGGCCTCAGGCCAGTTCCCCGCCGCGGTACCGCGCGAACGTCGACCGACCGTCCTTCCCGAACAGGACGACGTCGTAGGTATCAGGCTGCATGTCCTCGACCTCCATGCCGGGCGAACCGACCGGCATGCCCGGCACGGCCAGACCCATTCCCTCGGGCCGCTCCGCGAGGAGCCGCTTGATCGCCCCGGCCGGGACGTGCCCCTCGATCACGTAGCCGCCGACCTGGGCGGTGTGGCAGGAGGCAAGCTCGCGAGGCACCCCCAGGCGGATCTTGAGCGGGTTCACCGGGCCCTCGGTCACGGTGACGGTGAAGCCGGCCTCGCGCAGGTGGGTGACCCATCTCTCGCAGCAGCCGCAGCTCGGGTCCTTGGTCACCGCGACCGTCGGCGGCCCCTCCGCCAAGGCGCCCCGTCCAAGCACCAGCCCCACCGCCAAACCCACGAGCACGGTACGTCTGGATGGCATCGCATCGCTCCTCATCGTCATCTCCCGTTCGCTCTCACTCGGCCGCCTGCGGCAGCCGCATCGCCTCACCATCCGTCCCCTCGCGGACCGCGCCGGCCGGGGGTAGGCCCCGCCCCTTCACCAGGGCGTAGACCGCCGGGATGACCACCAGGGTCAGCGCAGTCGAGGAGACCATCCCGCCGATCATCGGCACCGCGATGCGCTGCATGACCTCGGAGCCTGAACCGGTACTCCAGAGGATGGGCAGCAGGCCCGCCATGATGGCGACGACCGTCATCATCTTGGGCCGGACCCGCTCGACCGCGCCGACCATGATGGCCCGGCGCAGGTCCGGGCGCGCGAGCGGGCGTCCCTCGCGCTCGCACTGGGCGCGGACCTCGTCGAGGGCGTGGTCGAGGTAGACCAGCATGATCACCCCGGTCTCGGCAGCGACGCCGGCCAGGGCGATGAAGCCGACCGCCACAGCGACCGACAGGTTGAAGCTCATCCACCAGAGCAGCCACACCCCGCCGACCAGGGCAAAAGGCAGCGACAGCATCACGATGAGTGTCTCGGTCAGGCGCCGGAAGTTCAGGTAGAGCAGCAGGAACACGATCAGCAGCGTCAGCGGCACCACGACCGCGAGGCGCGCCTCCGCACGCTCCAGGTACTCGTACTGTCCGCTCCACTGCAGGGTCGTGCCCTGGGGAAGCCGCACCGCGTCTGCCACCGCCTTGCGCGCCTCGGCGACGTAGCCGCCGAGGTCTCGCCCGGCGATGTCGACGAAGAGGTAGACCGCGAGATGCCCGTTCTCGGTGCGGATCAAGGTCGGCCCTCGGGTGAGCTCGACCTTCGCCACCTCACCGAGCGGCACCGTGCCGCCGGTCGGCAGCGGCACCTGGACCTCTGTCGCGATGGCCCTTGGGTCCGAGCGGAAGGCGCGCGGGTAGCGCACATTGACGGTGTAGCGCTCGCGGCCCTCGACCGTGTTCGTCACGGACTGCCCACCCAGGGCCGTCGCGACGACGTCCTGCACGTCCCCGACCATCAGGCCGTAGCGCCCGAGCGCTTCGCGGTCCGGCGTGATGTCGAGGAAGTAGCCCCCGATGACCCGCTCGGCATAGGCGCTCGACGTGCCCGGCACGGCCCGCACCACCGTCTCCACCTGGCGGGCGACCCCCTCCATCGCCCTGAGGTCGGTGCCCAGCACCTTCACGCCCACCGGGGTGCGGATGCCCGTCGAGAGCATGTCGATGCGCGCGCGGATCGGCTGCGTCCAGGCATTCGACACACCCGGGAACTGCAGGGCCGCGTCCATCTCCGCCTTGAGGCTCGCGAGCGTCACGCCCGGGCGCCACTCCGCCTTCGGCTTCAAGGCGATGACCGTCTCGAACATCTCCATCGGCGCGGGGTCGGTGGCCGTGTTGGCGCGCCCAGCCTTGCCGTAGACCGAGGCCACCTCGGGGAAGCTCTTGATGATGCGGTCCTGGGTGGCGAGGAGCTCGCCGGCCTTGGTCACCGAGATGCCCGGCAGGGTCGTCGGCATGTAGAGCAGCGTGCCTTCGTCGAGCTCCGGCATGAACTCGGATCCGAGTTGCCGGGCCGGCCAAGCGGTCGCGGCCAGTACGCCGACGGCGAGCAGGATGGTGAGGAGTCGGGCTCGCAGAACGCCGGCGATGAGAGGCCGGTACAGCCAGATCAGGAGCCGGTTCAGCGGGTTGCGGTGCTCCGGGACGATGCGCCCGCGCACGAACAGCACCATCAGGGCTGGCACCAGCGTGACCGAGAGGAGCGCCGCCGCCGCCATGGCGAAGGTCTTGGTGAAGGCGAGCGGCCCGAACAGCCGTCCCTCCTGGCTCTCCAGGGTGAAGATCGGCAGGAAGCTCACCGTGATGACGAGGAGCGAGAAGAACAGGGACGGCCCGACCTCCGCAGCGGCCTCGACGAGGACCTCGACCCGCGGCTTGCCCGGGGGCGCCCGCTCCAGGTGCTTGTGGGCGTTCTCGATCATCACGATGGCGGCGTCGACCATGGCGCCGACCGCGATGGCGATGCCGCCCAGGCTCATGATGTTGGCGCCAATTCCGAGCGCCCTCATGCCGGCGAAGGCCATCAGGATACCGACCGGCAGCATCAGGATGGCCACGAGCGCGCTGCGCACGTGCAGCAGGAACACGATGCAGACGAGAGAGACGACGATGCTCTCCTCGACCAGCGTGTGGCGCAGGGTGTCGATGGCCGCGTCGATGAGCTGCGAGCGGTCGTAGACCGGCAGGATCTCGGTGCCGGCCGGCAGGCTTTTCGCGACCTCTGCGAGCTTCGCCTTCACCCCCTCGATGACGTTGAGTGCGTTGGCGCCGAAGCGCTGCAGGACGATGCCGCCGGCGACCTCGCCCTCGCCGTTCATCTCGGTGATGCCGCGGCGCTCGTCCGGCCCGAGCTCGACCCGGGCGACGTCCCGGAGCCGCAGCGGCGTGCCGCCCACGGTCTTGAGCACGATGTTCTCGATATCGGCGACGCTCTTCAGGTAACCGCGCCCGCGCACCATGAACTCGAACTCGGACAGCTCGACCGTGCGCCCGCCGACGTCGGCGTTGCTCGACTGGATGGCGTCCCGGAGCTTGTTGAGGCTGATGCCCTGCGCGCGCAGCCGGTTCGGGTCCACGACGACGTTGTACTGCTTCACGAACCCGCCGACGCCCGCGACCTCGGCCACGCCCTCCGCGCGCGAGGCCCCGAACCGGATGACCCAATCCTGCAGCGACCGAAGCTCGGCGAGCGTCCGTTCCTTCGCGACGACGACGTACTGGTAGACCCAGCCCACACCGGTCGCGTCGGGTCCGAGGGTCGGCGTCACGCCGACCGGCAGGCGGCTCGCTGCACCGTTGAGGAACTCCAGCACGCGCGAGCGCGCCCAGTACGGGTCGGTGCCGTCCTCAAAGATGACGTAGACGAAGGACACCCCGAAGAACGAGAAGCCGCGCACCACCTTCGCCTTCGGAACCGTCAGCATGGCGGTCGTGAGGGGGAAGGTGACGACGTCCTCGACGGTCGTCGGACTTTGCCCGGGGTATTCGGTGTAGACGATGGCCTGCACGTCCGAGAGGTCGGGGATGGCGTCGAGCGGCAGGGTCTTGAGCGCCAGGACGCCGGTCGCCACCGCGAACACGGTCCCGATCAGCACCAGGACGAGGTTGCGGGCCGACCAGCCGATCAGGCGGGCGATCACGGCGTGCCTCCCGCGCTCGCCGCCTGCCGGTCATCCTTGGGCGCGGTCATGCCCTGCAGCGCCGCCTTCAGGTTGCTCTCGGCGTCGATCAGGAAGTTCGCCGCGGTAACCACGCGGTCACCGGCCGTGACCCCCTCGCGGATCTCGACGTAGCCCCGGCCGCGGAGGCCGACCGTCACCGGCTTCGGCTCGAAGCGCCCCTCGCCGTGGTCGAGCAGCACGACCTGGCGCTCGCCGGTGTCGATGACCGCGTCGTCGGGCACCGCCACCACTGGCTTGGCGTCGCCTGTCGCGATCTCGACGTCCGCGTACATCGACGGGCGCAGGGCGCCGTCGGGGTTCGGCAACTCGATACGTAGCCGGGCGGTTCGGGTCTCCATGTTGAGGTGGGGGTAGATCCGGGTCACCGTCCCGCTGAAGGTCCGGTCCGGGAAGGCCCGCGCCCGGACCGTCGCCCTCTGCCCCTCCGCTACCCCGGCCAAGTCGCGCTCGGTCACGTCGGCTAGCACCCAGACACGAGTGTGGTCGACGATGCGGAACAGGACGTCGCCGGACTTGGCCTTCATCCCGTCCGAGACGTTGCGCTCGACCACGACGCCGTCCCGGGGCGCGAACCATGTGATGGAGGGTGGCACCTTATGGGTTCGCTCGATCTCGTCGATGACCTCCGGCGGGATGGCGAGGTTCTCCAGGCGCCGACGGCCGCCCTCGTAGCCGATGGAGGTCAGGTACTGGGCCGCGACCGCGTTGATCTCGGGCGCGAACAGGCGCAGCAACGGCTGGCCCTTGCGGACGTGGTCGCCCGTGGTGACCGGCTCGACCTTCTCGATGAAGGCGTCCGTGCGCATGGCGATGACGGAGACGCGGCGCTCGTCCTCCTCGACGCTGCCCGGCGCCCGCACCAGAACCGACAGGACGCGGCGCTCCGCGAGCTCGGTCCGCACGCCCGTGCGCTGGACCTTGCCCGGCGAGACCGTCACGACGCCGCCCTCGTCCTCGCCCGCGTAGACGGGGATGTAGTCCATTCCCATCGAGTCCTTCTTCGACACCGGCGAGGTGTCCGGCAGCCCCATCGGGTTCCGGTAGTAGAGGACGCGCCGGGCGTCGCCGCCGGGCTTGGCCGCCTCGACCGGCTCCGCGTCGTGCCCGGCCATGTCCGCGGGCATAGACTCGCCGTCCTCGTCGTCGAAGCGCACGTCCTCGCTGGCGCGGACGGCCCGGAACTCCCGGCCGTCCGCCGTCACCATCGGCGACGCCGAGTAGGCGGGCTTCCCGTCCGGGTCCCGGTAGTAGACCACCGGTCCGGACGCGGGCTTGGACGGAGCCGGCGCCTGCGCGGCGGGCAGCAAGCGGGCGACGCCGTGCCGGGCCCGCTCGACCAGCGCCGGCACGGGACCGTCCTGCTGTCCGGCCCAGTAGCCGAGGCCCCCCGCCGCGAGCGCGGCGAGGGTGCCGGCGAACCATGCCTGGCGGGTCATCTCGCGGCCTGAAGGACCAGCCTGTCCTCGACCGTGCCGGTCTCGCCTTGGATCTTGGCGGCCAGCGACAGGCGCCAGCGGCCCTGCATCGAGAGCTTGGCCTTGAAGCGGTAGACGCCGGGCTCGGTCGAGGGGACCTGCTCCACCTTGGTGGCCATCTCCTCCATGGCGTCGGGGGCCATGTCGAGGCGCTTGGCGAAGACCACGGCGTCGGTCACCGGCTTGCCGTTCCGCTGGTCGACGAGCCGGACGGCGATGACGGCCTCGCCGACCTTCGCCTCCTGCTGCAGGAGTTCGAAGCGGTAATCCTTGATGTCTGCCAAGGCGGGCGGGGCGAACGTCGACACCGACAGTGCGGCGCCGAGCAGCGCGGCCGGCACGGCGCGCGCGAAGGGGTTCTTGGTCACGGATCTCATCTCCTGAACACGATGGATGGCGACGCGCGGATGCGTGTCACCGTGCCGGCGCGAGCGCCGGCGGCATCGGGTTCAGGCTCGGGGTGGCTCGGGTAGCGGTGGCCCGTGCAGGCTGGCGAAGGACGCCGTGTCGGGCCAAGCCGGTGCCGCACGCGTCGCGCTTGGCGCCGCGATGGTGATCGCGATCGGCAGCAGAGAGGCGACGCTGGCGAGGCAGAGCGCCATCAACGGGCAGCCCGACTTGGCGCAGTCCGGCTTGTCCGCCTTCTCCGGCGGGCAGCAGGGCATGTCGTCCATGTTCATGCCGCCCATGTCCATGCCGGCATGGTCCATGGCGGGCATCGGCTCGTGCGAGCCGCGGGCCTGAACCGTCGCGAACGCGTGCATGCCCGCGGCGGCCGCGGAGGCGGTCACCGGCGTCAGGGCTAGGCTGAGAACCGCCAGGAGCGGAAGCAGCCGCCAGAGGGCGAGCCAGAACGTCACGAATCGACGATGCCAGTTTTTAGGGTAAGCATAAAGCCTTCCGGCCTCCCGCACGTAGCAGTTGGCCCGGATAAGGCTTTCCACGATGGGAAGGTCAACCCTGTGAGGGTAGCCTGCCTTACGGTCGTCGAGAATCACGCCCTAGGGGACTATGCGTCGCCCGATCGGCTCTGCGTTAGATGGCTAGATCATGGAGCGGATGCGGGCGGCCATCGTGTCGACGGCGAATGGCTTGGTCAAGACCGCCATGCCCGGTACGAGATGCTTGTTTTCGAGAATCTAATTCGCGGCGTAGCCGGTGGTGAACGGCACCTTCAGGTCGGGCCGGGAGACACGACCCACATTGTCCATGTGTCCGCCGTCAGCGCTCGTGAGACGGATTGAGGCCCCTGCACGAACGGAGGATGGCTGGTTCATCGTAGCCCCAGGAGCGAAGATGAAACAGTCATCCAGGCTGGTGAAAAAGCCGGCAGAGACCGTGCTCAAGGACATCCGCCGGGCCACGCGCCGGCAGTTATCGGCGGAGGAGAAGATCCGCATCGTGCTGGAGGGCCTGCGCGGTGAGGACAGCATCGCCGGACTGTGTCGGCGCGAGAGCATCGTCTCGTCAATGTACTACGGCCGGTCCATGGAGTTCCTGGAAACTGGCAAGCGGCGGCTTGCCGGCGACACGCCCGTGCCGCAACTGCGGATGAGGTCAAGGACCTGCGCCGCGAGGCGGGCGCGCTGAAGGAGGTCGTGGCCGACCTCGTTCTGGAGAACCGCCTGCTCAAAGAAATGCATGAGCGGGGCTATGGACGACGAGGCATGAGGTATCCGGATTTCGCTGCCCCTGGGTTTGGCGAGCCCGGCGCATAAGCGGTCCGGAAGTCCCGGTGGTTCGCCAACGCCAACGGCCTATAGGGACCTTTCCCATCACATTGGGTCACCTCGGCCAGATCGAATCTTTCCCTGACGCTCGGGTGGACCAGGGCATCCTCCGGGATCTCCCGGACCTTCACCGGCCATCCCAGCCATCCCATGCGACGGGACAGCCAGCGGGGAAGGATGCCGGCGATGGAGTCGTGCATGCCGGCGACCTCGCAGTGCTGCATACCATCGGACGCCGGATGCAGGTGCAGCCGGCCGGTACCGGGCTCTCCGGACACCATCCCGTCGACCCGAAGCGGATCCGGGATCTTGGTGGCCTGCTCCACCATCCACTGCAAGGCGACGTCGGACAGCCGGCTCTCGGCTTCGGGGTAGCTGCCGCCGATGTCGGAGTGGTTGCCGGCGAACCACATCTGGATGAGCGGATCAGGCTCGCCCTGGACCTTTTTCCGCACCCCGTCCCGGCTGCCCCACCTGACCCGCGGGAAGTCGGCGCGGGTCTCGTCGATGGAGAGGGCATGCCGGGCATAGCCGACATGGCCGCTCAGCAGTTGGTCGTAGTTCCCGGAGCGCCATTGCGCGATGTGCCAGCGCGCCTTCCCGTTCACCGGTGAGTCGGTGATGGTCTTGACCGCTGTCGGCAGCCAACGCCAGAGGACGAACGCCGCAGTGAGCGAGAGGGTGGCCAGGAACGGGCGCCAGTAGCCGGTGCCGAACGCTAGGTCGGACAGGACGGCGGGCACGGCTGCAACCAGCACGGCCAGGATCGTCAGGCCGGCCGCGATGCCCCACCACTTGGGTCCGGTCGCGCCGAGCGAGGCGACGGTGTCGAACACGCCGATGAAGTGCGGTGCCACGTTCGAGGAAAGGTCGTCACCCGACCTGTACTTGCGCCGGAATCGCCTCGCCAACTCGAACCGGTCCTTCTCGTAGTCGCCGCCCCGCGGTGAACCCGCGCCGTACTCATAGACCTTGATCACCGCCTCATCCGCGATGTCCCGCGTCGCCTTGCGGAAGCGTGGAAGGTCTCCGCCCGGCACTTTCGTCGGGACGCCGCACAGGAACAGAACGTTGGCCACGCAACGGGCCGTGTAGGCCCCTCGGCTGAAGCCGATCAGGTAGATGCGGTCGCCGGGCTCGTAGTGGTTGATGACGAACTCGTAGCAGTCGGCGATGTTCTTCGTGATGCCCAGGCCGGTCACCGAGGACAGCAGCTTCTGCAGTCGGCGGTAGGCACCGACGAAACCCGGGGCCGAGCCGTCCGTGCCGAGGCCGGCGTCGTAGAAGGCGACCTGCTCGCGCGGGTCAATGCCGCTGTCCGGCCCGACCCGGCAGACGCGGTAGAGCTTGTAGACGTTGCTGAGGCGCTGTTCCTCGCGGAGGCCACCTTCCTGGCCGGTGCCATCCGAGAAGACCACGATGTTCTTGGCCACGCCCCCCTCCTGCAGCCGGGATGGTCCTGGAATGGAACCCATCTTGCGAGGCTGGATCGCGTCCGACGCCCAGTCAGACCCGTTAAGCCCAGCTTCGAGAGTCGCAACCGCTAGGTTCTTTGTTTGTTCCCAATCTGAAACCAGAGTGTACGCGGTGACGGAGGCCATGGCCTCCGAGCAGGAAGCCCGGCGGGCGAAGTCGCGCCCTGCACGCGAACAACCTCACCCCTGACACTAAGGCGGCCGGAATGGCGGCCGGGACCTAACCCCCTACCGGCGGCCGGCCCCGCCGGTGCCCGGATTTGAACCTCGCTCACCGGACCGAACGGTTGGGGCGGATACATCCAAGGACTTTCGTCGGGGCGCCACTCGTTGAGCGCCAAAAAGCTCATGGTCTGCCCGCGTGGATGTGCTATGCACCCCGTATCATGTCGGCCACCCGGTCCTTTTGGCGTTCGTTGCTCACGGTCTTCCAGATCGTGTCGCTTGCCGCCTTTTCGGTGGCGGGTGCTGGACACTCGCACGCGGGGGAGCTTCACGTCGGACACGACACGTCCGTCTCGGTCGGGTACCAAGTGACTGGAGGGCCAGGTCAGGTTGACGACATGGTGGGCCATGCCGACCGAAGCGCCGAAGAGTCGGTGGCTGGTCCTTGCGGCCTTTGCTGCCCAGCGTCGTTCGCGCGCTGGGACTGCTTGACCGTCGTGGTTGCCTGGAAGCCCGAGCGAACGTTGGCTGGCGTCCGCAAAGTCACGTTCGACAGCGTGGTTCCTGAGACGCTTCCTAAACCCCCTCGAACCTTCGCCTGAGGTCCGCGCTCCAACGCGCGCCCTGAGCGGCTGTCCGTGAACGACAGCCGCCAGCCTCCTTTACGCGAAGGCTCGATCATCCCATGCGTGTTCTCTACGCCTCCGCCCTGCGGACGGCTCTCCTGGCGTTTGGCCTCTGGGCCGGTGCGCCGACGCTCGCCGTCGCCCATGAGGGGCACGACCACGGCAACGAGGCGCAGGCTCCGGCGGCGGCTACAGCGCCGCGCAGTACGTCGAGCACCGACGCGCTCGAATTGGTCGCCATCGTCCGAAGCGGCCGCTTGGCCGTGTTCCTCGACCGTGTGGGCACCAACGAGCCTGTGACGGACGCCGTCGTCCGAGCCGAGACGCCGGACGGCTCCGTCACCGCCTCGCCCATGCCGGACGGCAGCTACGCGGTCGATGCACATTGGAGCCTGCACCCCGGCGAGCACGAGGTGCTCTTCACCGTGACCGCGGCAGGCTCAACCGACATGTTTCCGGTTACGTTGACGGTGCGGGAGGCACCGCCGCCGAAGTCTGAGGCGGGTGTCTCCGCGTGGGCATCCGGCCTCGCCGCGGCCCACGACTTTCAGCGCCACCTGAAGGAGGCCGACCCGCTGCCGCTGGCCATCGGCGGCACCGGCTTCCTTCTCGGCATCGCGGTCACGCTCCTGATGAAGGGGCGCCGTTACTTGCCGGCCACTGCCCTCGTCGCCCTCATCGTCGCCCTCGCGTTCGCGCCGCGCGCCTTCGCGGGCGAGGGGCACGGTCACGGGAGTGCCCCCGGATCGCAAACCACCATCATGGCCGCCCCGGCGCCGGGGGGACAGGACTTGGCGCGACGTCAACCGGACGGGTCGATCTTCGTGCCCAAGCCCACCCAGAGGGTACTGGCCGTGCGCACGGTGGTGACATCCTCCGACATCATGCGCCGCACCGTCGAGCTGCCGGGGCGCATCGTGCCCGATCCGAGTGCCAGCGGGGTCGTGCAGTCCTCGGTCGGCGGCCGGCTCTCGCCGCCGGAATCCGGGATCTTCCCGCGGCTCGGCACGCGGGTGCGCAAGGGCGAGGTGCTGGCCTACGTCACGCCGCCGGTGCAGGCGGTCGACGCCTCCGACATGCGCCAACGCCAGGGCGAACTCGACCAGCAGATCGCAGTCACCGAGCGACGGGTCGAACGTTACCGCAAGCTCGCACCGGGCGGCGCCGTATCGCAGGTGCAACTGGAGGACGCCCAGGCCGAGCTGAAGGGTCTGCTCGACCGCCGCGCCGCCCTCGACACAATCCGCCAGCAGCCCGAAGCACTCAAGGCGCCGGTCGACGGCGTGATCGCCGAGGCGACCGCCGTGGCCGGGCAGATGGCGAGCCCCGGCGTGCAGGTGTTCCAGATCGTCGACCCGACCCGCCTCTGGGTCGAGGCGCTGAGCTTCGACGCCCTCACCGGCGGCCAGCACGCCACCGCCCGCCTTGCCGACGGTCGCATGCTGCGCCTCGCCTACATGGGCGCAGGGCTCGCCGACCGCAGCCAAGCCGTGCCGATGCACTTCGCCGTCGAAGGCGCGCCGTCGGAATTGCGGACCGGGCAGTTCGTCACCGTGCTGGCCGCAACCGACGCACAGCAGAAGGGGTTGGCGCTTCCGCGCATGAGCGTGGTGCGTGGCGGCAACGGCCAAAGCATCGTCTATGAGCACACCGCGCCGGAGCGCTTCGAGCCCCGCGAGGTGCGGGTCGAGCCGCTCGATGCGGGGCAGGTTCTGGTCGTCTCCGGGCTCGCCGCGGGCAAGCGGATCGTGACCCAAGGCGCCGAACTCCTCAACCAGGTCCGCTGAGGAGGCCAACCCGTGTTCACGCTCCTCGTCACGCAATCCCTGCGCAACCGCCTCCTCGTACTGGCGCTCGCCGCGGTGCTCGTCATCTACGGTGCCTTCACCGCGACCAAGCTTCCGGTCGACGTATTCCCGGACCTCAATCGGCCGACGGTGACGATCATGACCGAGGCCGAGGGACTCGCCCCCCAGGAGGTCGAGCAGCTCGTCACGTTCCCGGTCGAGACGCAGATGAACGGCCTGCCGGGCGTGACCCGGGTGCGTTCCGTGTCCGGCGTCGGCCTCTCGGTGATCTACGTCGAGTTCGACTGGGGCACCGACATCTACCGCAACCGCCAGCAGGTCGCCGAGCGCCTCGCGATGGTGCGCCCGCAACTACCCCCAAACGTCAACCCGATGATGGGTCCGGTCTCCTCGATCATGGGCCAGATCGTGATGGTCGCCCTCAACGGCGGCACGGTCTCGCCGATGCAATTGCGGGAACTCGCCGACTTCACCATCCGACCACGCCTGCTCTCGATCCCCGGCGTCGCCCAGGTGATCCCGATGGGCGGCGAGGTGCGCCAGTTCCGCGTCGCGCCCCAGCCGACGGCCCTGCGGGCGCTCGGCGTCACCCACGGCCAACTGGAGACGGCGCTGGCTCAGTTCGGCACCAACACCGGCGGCGGCTTCACCGACCAGTACGCCCGCGAGTACCTGATCCGGAACCTCGGCCGGAGCATGAGCCTCGACGACCTGCGCAACATGGTCGTCGCCACCGTCAACGGCCGACCGATCTACCTGCGGCAGGTGGCCGAGGTCTCCTTCGCGGCCCGGGTGAAGCGGGGTGATGCCGGTTACATGGGCGCGCCCGCGGTCGTGGTCTCGGTCGAGAAGCAGCCGGGCGTCGACACGGTGCGGCTCACCCGCGAGGTCGAGGCGGCCCTCGCGGAGATCACCGCCAGCCTGAACGCCTGCGGCCCCGACGCGGGCAAGGGCAGCTCGGATCGGACGGGTCCGTCCGTGGCCGAACCCGTCGGCGAGGCCTGCGCCTTTCGCGGCGTGCGCGCCGACCAGCTCATCTTCCGGCAGGCGAACTTCATCGAGACCTCGATACGCAACGTCGAGACGGTGCTGATGGAGGCCGTCGTCGTCGTCGCGGTGGTGCTGTTCGCCTTCCTCTTGAACGTGCGCACCACCGCGATCTCGCTCACGGCGATCCCGGTCTCGATCCTGGCGACCGCGGTCGTGTTCCACCTCGCCGGGCTGTCGATCAATACGATGACCCTTGGCGGCCTCGCCATCGCCATCGGCGAACTCGTCGACGACGCGGTGGTCGACGTCGAAAACATTTTTCGGAGACTCGGCGAGAACCGTAAAGCGGGTAACCCCAAAAGCGTCTTCACAGTCGTGGTAGAGGCCTCGAACGAGGTGCGCTCCGGCATCGTCTACGCCACTATGGTGATCGTGCTGGTGTTCGTGCCGCTCTTCGCCCTGTCGGGCATCGAGGGCCGGCTCTTCGCCCCGCTGGGTCAGGCCTACATCGTCTCGATCCTGGCGAGCCTCCTCGTCTCCATCACCCTGACGCCGGTGCTGGCCTACTACCTGCTGCCGGGCCTCAAGCGACTGGAGGAGCATGACAGCCGATTCCTCAAGTGGCTTAAGCGCGGGAACGCCGCCCTGCTGCGCGGCCTGCTCGGGCATGGCCGGCCGGTCATGGCGGTCGCCGGTCTGGCGGTGGCGGCGGCCGGGCTCGCGGCGACCTTCCTGCCACGCACCTTCCTGCCGCCGTTCAACGAGGGCTCGTTCACGGTCAACATGACCTTCAACCCCGGCATCTCGCTGGCCGAGAGCAACCGGATCGGACTGGTGGCGGAACGGCTGCTCCTGGAGATGCAGGACGTGAAGTCCATCGGTCGCCGCACCGGCCGGGCCGAGCTCGACGAGCACGCGGAAGGCGTCCACTCCTCCGACCTTGAGATCGACCTGAAGCCGGGGTCGCGACCCAAGCCCGAACTCGTCACCGACATCCGCGGGCGCCTCGCGGTGCTGCCCGTCAGCGTCAACGTCGGCCAGCCGATCTCGCACCGGCTCGACCACATGCTCTCGGGCGTGCGCGCCGAGATCGCGCTCAAGATCTTCGGCGAGGATCTCGACACCCTGCGCGCGCTCGCCGAGGACACGAGGGCGCGGCTCTCGGACATCCCCGGCCTCGCCGACCTCCAGGTCGAGAAGCAGGTGCTCATCCCCCAGTTGGAAATTCGCGTCGACTATGCCCGCGCGGCCCTCTACGGCGTCCAACCCGCGGCCCTGGTCGAGCAGTTGAGCCGCCTGTCGAACGGGCAGGTGGTCTCGCGGGTGGTGGACGGCTACCGCCGCTTCGACGTGGTGATGCGCCTCTCCGACACGATGCGCACGACCCAGCGCCTCGGCGACCTCCTCATCGAGACCCCGTCCGGCTGGGTGCCGGCCCGCCAGATCGCCGACATCCGCGAGACCGACGGGCCGAACCAGATCCTGCGCGAGAACGCCCGGCGCCGCATCGTCGTGCAGGCCAACACCCAACCCGGCTCCGACATGGGAAAGATCGTCCAGGCCATCCAGGAGAAGGTCGCCGCGGCGAACTTGCCCAACGGGTACGCCACGAGCCTGGAGGGCTCTTTCCAGGCCCAGGCAGAGGCGAGCCGGACCATCGGCCTGCTGTCGCTGCTCTCCCTCGCCCTGGTCTTCGCGCTGCTCTACTCCCGTTACCGCTCGGTCGTCTTCACGCTGATCATCCTAGGCAGCATCCCGCTCGCCCTGATCGGCTCGGTGGCCGCCCTTTGGATAGCCGGGCAGCCACTCTCGGTCGCCTCGATGATCGGCTTCATCACGCTGACCGGCATCGCCACCCGCAACGGCATCCTCAAGATCAGCCACTACCTGAACCTGGCGATCCACGAGGGCATGCCGTTCGGGCGCGACCTCGTCATCCGCGGCAGCTTGGAGCGGCTGGCGCCGGTCCTGATGACGGCGCTCTCGGCGGGCGTCGCCCTGGTGCCGCTGATGATCGGCGCCGACGCGCCGGGCAAGGAGATCCTGCACCCCGTGGCGGTGACGATCTTCGGCGGCCTGATCAGTGCGACGCTGCTCGACACCGTGCTGACCCCGGTGCTGTTCCTGACCTTCGGCCGCAAGCCCCTGGAGCGGCTGCGGGACGAGGCCCGTCACCGCCCCGAGGCTTCACCCGAGGCACCGAGAAGTTCGCCCGTCGAGGCGTTCTGAGACCTTCCCGACCCCCGAGAAAGGACATCGTCATGCGCTCCCCCTTCCGCCTCGCCGTCGTTGCCGTCGCCATCGCCCTCGCGTCGCCCTGCCTCGCCGCCGGCCCGAACGGCGGCCAGACGACGGTCGCCGATGGACATCCCGTCGAGTTCGTCGCGACCGAGACCGGCATCACCTTCTTCGTGACCGGTGAGGACGGCAAGCCGGTCGAGACCGCCGGCCTCTCGGCCAAGGCATTCGTGCAGGTCGGAGGCAAGACGGAGACGCTGACCCTGAAGCCGGGGGCGCCGAACAAGCTCATGGCCGACCTTAAGGCCCCGCTGGCGGCGGGAGCGAAGGTCGTGCTGTCCGCGAAGATGCACGGGCACAACATCCAGGCGCGGTTCGAGAAGCAGTAGGGCCGTCGGTGGGGCGGCCCGTGCGGTTCCTTCCGCGCAGGCCGCCTCGGCCCGGCTACCTCCGGGTCAGGACAAATGGCCCAGGAGCACCAGGAAGCCCAGGAGCAGGAAGCACACCGCCAGCACCTTGACGAGGTCGCGTCCCGCCCGCCTTCTGACGTGCGGACGGGCACGACGCCTGCCGCGCGGCTTGGACTCCCATCTCTCGATTTCCCGGGCCAGCTTCTTGCCTACCATGGCCGCGCCGCCTCAGACGGGAAGGTGCGGGAACTCCGCGGAGAGTGCCTCGTCCTCGACCTGGACGGTGACGTGCTCGATGCCGTGCCGCTCCTTCATTAGGCCCCGCACGGCACGGATCACCGCCGGCCCGCCGGCGACGTCGTCGACCACCACGTGCCCGCTCATCGCGTCGAAGCCCGACGTCAACGTCCAGGCATGCAGGTCGTAGGCGCGGCGCACCCCCGGCATCGCCTCGATCTCGGTCTTCAGGGCGGCGAGGTCCACGCCGGGAGGCGTGCCCTCCAACAGGATGTGAAGGGCTTCGCTCAGCAGTCGCCAGGTCCGGGGTACGATGAACAGGCCTATGCCGGCGCCGATGAGAGGATCGACCCAGGTCCAGCCCGTGCCCATCACCACGAGGGCCGCGAGGATGACGCCGACCGAGCCCAGCATGTCCGAAAAGACTTCGAAGTAGGCGCCCTTCACGTTGAGGCTCTCGGACGAGCCGCCCGACAGCAGCTTCATGCTGGCGAGGTTCACGCCCAGCCCAACCAGCGCCACCAGCATCATCGGCCAGCCGAGGATCTCGGTCGGCTCCACGAAGCGCCGATAGGCCTCGTAGAGGATGTAGGCGGTGACCCCGAGCAGCACGACGGCGTTGGCGAGCGCCGCGAGGATCTCGAAGCGCATATACCCGAAGCTCTTGCCCGCCGTCGGCGCCTTGGCCGCGTAGTGAATGGCGAGCAACGCCAGGGCGAGGCCGCCGGCGTCCGTGACCATGTGCGCGGCATCCGCCAGGAGCGCGAGGCTGCCGGTGAGCAGGCCGCCGACGACCTCGGCGAACATGTAGGTCAAGGTCAGCCCGAGCGCCCAGGCGAGGCGTCCCTTGTTGCGGGCCGCAGCCGAGCCCGAGGGAATGCCGCCGCCGTGCGAATGCCCATGGCCGCCGCCGTGTGCGTGTCCGTGTCCCATATGCCGATCCCAGGTTTGCGATGATGTGTCCGACCGCGGGTTTCAGGGCGCGATTCCGCCGATCAGGTCGGCCACGTGTGCGCCAGCCGGATGCCCGGCCTCGACGTGGTGCGTCCCGGAACAGGCCTGGTATCCGGGGCCGAACGTCGTCATGACGAGTTCGCGCCGTCCGTCCGCGGTTTCGCGGCTGGCCAGCAGCGCCTGCCCACCGGGCCAGAGTTCCGCATCCGCCGTCGGTCCCGGCTCGGGTTCGCCGTAACGGCGAACGCCTTCGTCGTGGATGGCCCGACGCGCTTTCGCGAGGTCGTCGCCGGAGAGTGGCACGCCGACCCAGACCACCTGCTGCAGCCCCTCGGTCCGGCAGATCACCAGGATGACCTCGGCCGTCCCGGGTCCCGTGGCCGGCCGCCAACCCTGCGGGTAGTACAGGGCCGTCAAGTTCGCCTCGCGGTCGACCTTCAGCGGACGGGGCACTTCGGAGAGCGGTCCCCACGCAAGGCCGAACGGCGCCTCGCCCGCATCGGCGGCGAGGGCCGGGACGACCGCGAATGCGGCCGCGTGAAGGACGCGCAGGTGCCACCTCATCGCTCGGTCTCCCGTCGGACCCGGTTCCTAGGACGCGGGTCCACGCAGTCGGTGGTAGAGGGCACGAACCGCGTCCGAGTAATCGGTGGCCGGATTGGCCGCGCAGAACGTGCGTAGGAAGTCCGCCTGGGCGGCCAAGGGCATGGAGGGCGGCGCGAGGTCCAAGCCCTCGTCGACCCCGTCCGGCGCCCGGATCAGCGCGCCGCTCATGAACCCCTGCGCCCAGGCGAAGTAGTCGCGCTCCATGGCTGGCTGCGCCGCGGCATCCGCGCCGAACCGGGCACAGGAGGCGGCACCGATGCCGACGATCTTGGTCGGCTCGGCCTGAACGGCCATGGTCAAGCCGAACCACACGAGCATGCCCGACCGGACCCTTCCCATCGGGGCTACTCCGCCGCCTTGAGTTGGCGAGGAACCGACGGCGCCGGGCGCTCAGCCGCTGCCGTGGTCTCGACCCTGCCGAAGCGCGCGTACAGGGCCGGCAGGACGACCAAGGTCAGCAAGGTGGCGCTGATCAGGCCACCGATGACCACGGTCGCGAGCGGCCGCTGGATCTCGGCGCCGGTTTCCGTGGCGATGGCCATCGGCACGAAGCCGAGCGAGGCGACGAGCGCCGTCATCGCCACCGGCCGCAGCCGGATCATGGCGCCTTCGAGGATGGCCTCGCGCTTGGGCCGTCCCTCGGCGACGAGTTGCTTGATGAAGGTCAGCATCACGAGGCCGTTCAGCACCGCCACGCCCGAGAGCGCGATGAACCCGACCGCCGCCGGCACCGAGATGGGCATGCCCCGCAGCCACAGCGCCGCGATGCCGCCGGTCAGGGCCAGGGGCACCGCGCTGAACACCAGCAGGGCGTCCCGGGGCGAGCCCAGCGCCGAGTAGAGCAGCAGGAAGAT
Source organism: Methylorubrum suomiense (assembly GCF_022179765.1). Lineage (GTDB taxonomy): Bacteria > Pseudomonadota > Alphaproteobacteria > Rhizobiales > Beijerinckiaceae > Methylobacterium > Methylobacterium suomiense. Next base: position 282,494 of record NZ_BPRE01000004.1, read on the forward strand.
GAGGAAGAAGCAGACCGGCACCACGATCATGAGACGTTGCTTGGCGGAGGCGAGGTTCTCGAACTGGCCACCCCAGGTGACGTAGTAACCGGACGGAAGCTGGACCTGTGCGGCGACCTTTCCTTGCGCCTCCGCCACCAGCGAGCCGATGTCGCGGCCGCGCACGTTGGCCGTCACCACGACCCGACGCTTGCCGTTCTCGCGCGAGATCTGGTTCGGCCCCTCGGTCACCGAGAACGACGCCACCTGCTTGAGCAGGACCGAACTCGCCCGTCCGTTCAGCCCCGGAGGAAGCGGCACCGGGATGTTCTCCAATGCCTCGCGGTCCTCGCGCACCTTGTCGTTCAGGCGCACGACGATGGGGAAGCGCCGGTCGCCCTCGAACACCACGCCGGCATCCTTGCCGCCGATGGCCGCGCCGATGACCTCCTGGATGGCGCCGACGCTGAGCCCGTAGCGGGCGGCCTCGGCCTTGTTGATCTTGATTTCCAGGAACGGCAGGCCGGCGGTCTGCTCGACCTTGACGTCCTCGGCCCCGGTGATGCCGCGCAGCACCTGGGCGACCTGATTGGCCGCCTTGAGCATCGGCTCGAACTCCTCGCCGAACACCTTCACGGCGAGGTCGCCGCGGGTGCCGGCCAAGAGCTCGTTGAAACGCAGCTGGATCGGCTGGGAGAACTCGTAGACGTTGCCGGCGAGTTCGCCGACCGCCTTCTCGATCTGCTCCTGCAGGTCCGCCTTGGACAGGCTCGGGTCGGGCCATTCCTCCTGAGGCTTCAGGATGACGAAAGTGTCCGACGAGTTCGGCGGCATCGGGTCCGATGCGACCTCCGCCGTGCCGGTTTTCGAGAAGACGTAGGCAACCTGCGGGAATTTTGACACGGCCTGCTCGACCTTCAGCTGCATCGCTTGGGACTGGGTCAGCGAGGTCGAGGGGATGCGTGTGGCGTTGAGCGCGATGCTTTTCTCGTCGAGCTGCGGGATGAACTCGGTGCCCAGGCGTGTGGAGAGGATTCCCGCACCGACGAGGAGCAGGAGCGCTCCGACGACGAAGGCGACGGGCGCGCGGACCGCAGCGGCCAGCACCGGGCGGTAGGCTGCCTTGAACGCACGGATGATGAAGTTGTCTTCCTCGGTGACCTTGCCGGTGATGACGATGGAAATCAGGGCGGGCACGAAAGTCAGCGAGAGGACGAAGGCGGCCACGAGCGCGATGATGACTGTCAGCGCCATCGGCTCGAACATCTTGCCCTCCACCCCGGTGAAGGTCAGGAGCGGGACGTAGACCAGGATGATGATGGCCTGCCCGTAGAGGGAGGGCTTGATCATCTCCTCGGCCGAGGCCCGCACCGTCTGCAGGCGCTCCTCGGTGTCGAGGCTCCGCCCGAGTTCGTGCTGCTTCTCGGCGAGGTGCCGCAGGGCGTTCTCGGTGATGATGACCGCCCCGTCGACGATCAGGCCGAAGTCGAGCGCGCCGAGGCTCATCAGGTTGGCCGAGATCTTCGCCTCGACCATCCCGGTCATGGTCATCAGCATGGCGACCGGGATGACGAGCGCCGTGATGATGGCCGCGCGGATGTTGCCGAGCAGCAGGAACAGGATGACGATGACGAGGGCGGCGCCCTCGGACAGGTTCTTGGCCACGGTCTTGATGGTGGCTTCGACGAGGCGGGTACGGTCGAGGACGGTCTGCACCTCGACCCCCGGCGGCAGCGACTTGCGGATCTGCTCCATGCGTGCGTCGACCGCGGCGGCGACCTTACGGCTGTTGTCTCCGATCAACATCAGGGCCGTGCCGATCACGACCTCCTGGCCGTTCTCGCTGCCGGAGCCGGTGCGCAAGTCCTTTCCGATGCGGACCTCGGCGATGTCCCGGATGCGCACCGGGACGCCGGCACGGGTGGCGACGACCACGTCGCCGATCTCGTCCATGCTCTCCAGGCGCCCGGCGGCGCGAACGACGTAGCCCTCGCCGTTGTCCTCCAGGTAGCGGGCGCCCTGGTTGGCGTTGTTCGTCTCCAGGGCGCGGGCGACGTCACCGAAGGACAGGTCGCGGGCGGCGAGCTTCGTTGGGTCCGGCTGGACGTGGTACTGCTTCTCGAAGCCGCCGATGCCGTCGATGCCGGCGACCCCCGGGACCGTCTTGATCTGTGGGCGGATGATCCAGTCCTGGACCGTGCGCAGGTAGGCGGTCTGCTCCAGTTCCGTCCTGAGGCTCTGACCTTCCGGCGTCAGGTAGCTGCCGTCCGGCTGCCAACCGGGCTTACCCGCGGCCGAGACCTGGCGCTCGCCCGGCTTGGCGTAGTGGATCGACCACATGTAGATCTCGCCCAGGCCGGTCGAGATCGGGCCCATGGCGGGCTCGGCGCCGGGCGGCAGGTCCTGCTTCACCTGCGAGAGGCGTTCGGCGACCTGCTGGCGCGCGAAGTAGATGTCGAGCTTCTCCGCGAAGACGGCGGTGACCTGCGAGAAGCCGTTGCGCGAGAGCGAGCGGGTGTATTCCAGCCCCTTGATGCCCGCGAGCGCGGTCTCGACCGGGTAGGTGACCTGCTTCTCGATGTCGACGGGCGAGAGCGAGGGCGCGGTCGTGTTGATCTGGACCTGGTTGTTGGTGATGTCCGGGACGGCGTCGATGGGCAGCTTGGTCACGGCATAGCCACCGAATCCGGCCGCCAGCAGCGACAGCAGCAGCACGAGCCAGCGCTGGTGGACGGAGAAGTCGAGGATCTTCGAAATCATGGCCCGTCCCCTCAATGCGCGTGGTCGGCTTCGCTCTTTCCGAGCTCGGCCTTGAGGAGGAAGGTGTTGCCGACGGCGATGGCCTCGCCGGGCTTGAGACCCGAGGCGACCTCGTAGGCGTCGTCGTCGGAGCGCCCGAGTTCGACCTCGCGCTTCTCGAAGCCCTCGTCTGTGCGGACGAAGACGACGCGCTTGCCCTCGACGGTCTGGAGGGCCGCCTTGGGCACGCTCACCGGAACGGCATCCCGCGAGATCTCGACCTCGGCGGTGACGTAGGTGCCCGGACGCCAGGCCATGTCCTTGTTCGGCAGGGCGACGATGACCTTGGCGGCACGCGTGTCGGCGGTGAGGAAAGGACTGACGAAGACGACCTTGCCCTTCTCGTGCTGCACGCCGCCCTCCTGGCCCGGCGCGACCGTGACGGACGCGCCTTCCTTGACCTTGGCGAGTTCCGAGGTCGGAACGGCAAGTTCGATCCACACCGTTGAGAGGTCGGCGACGGTGTAGAGGTCGGAAGGGTCGCCTTCCTTGCCCACCGCGGTGCCGACGTCGACCTTTCGCTCGACGATGCGCCCCGACATCGGCGAGCGCAGTTCGTACTGGCGCAGGCTCGACAGGTTCGGGGTGGTCTCGTCGCGCTTGGCCAGCTTGGCCACCGCCGTCGCGTCGAGCCCCAGCGCCGACAGCTTCTGCCGCGCCAGATCCTGGCGCAGCGTCGCCTCGGAATAGACCGCCTTGGCATTCAAGAAGGCGCTCTCGGCCGAGATCCGCTTGTCCCAGAGCGCCTGCTGCCGTTCGAAATTGGTCTTCTCCAGGTCGGCCTTCACCGAGGCGGTGAGGTACTCGCTCTTGGAGTCCGCGACCTCGCGGCTATCCAGGACGGCAACGACCTCGTCCTTCTTGACGGCGTCGCCCAGGCGCTTGCGCATCTCGGCGACGGTGCCGACGACCCGGGCAGGGACCCGCGCGATCCGGTCGGTGTCGGGCGTGATCGTACCGGGCACCAGGATATGGCGAGACAGCATGGCGCCCTCGGCTTTGGCCACCTTGATGTCCTGGTTCTCGATCTGCTCGGCGGTCATTTTGACATGACCTTCCTCGCCTTCGGCCTCGGAGTGGTCATGCTCGCCTTGGGTCTGCTCGGCCCCGGGCTTACTGGCCGGCTTGCCGTGACCGTGACCGTGTCCGTCGCCCGCGGCGTGGCCCGCCTCGCCGGGGGAAGCCTCGGCGGAATTCGCGGCGGTGGGGCCGCTGGCGAGGTTGAAGACGGTCGGCGGCAGGCCAGCCGATATCAACAGCCCCTGGACGAAGCCGGAGACGGCGGGAACCGCAGCGCCCACGAGGACGCCGACGGCCAGGATGAGGGCGGTCAGGATGATGCGCATGATGCCTGCTCGGGCGTGCCGGAAGCCGATGACGGACATGCCGGACAATCGCGGTCGGTGACGTGAGGAGACGGCTCGGGTCGGTCGGACCCGGGTTCGTGACGCGCCGCCTTCGCGGCGTCACCTCAGGCGCGCGGCGGCCTTGGCAGGCGGTCGGGAGAGACCGAGGGCATCCTCTCGGACAATCTGGCGTAGGAGGGGCGCGTTCCGTCGGGGAGCGGGGCATCGCCGGCGACGGTCGTGCTCAAGGCGACGTGGCAACCGCAATGGACGTGGTCGGCTGACCCGGGGTCGGAGGCATGATCCAGGCCAGACACCGTATGCGGGACGAGCGAGAGTTCGCTCCTGTCATGGCCTTGACGGCCCTGGTGAGAGACAAGGTCGTCCATGAGACCGGCGCCGGGCATCGCGATGGCCAGCGCCAGGACGAGCGCGAGGGCGGCGGTTGCCCACCACCCCGTCATCGCTCCGAAGCTCATATGGCGCCGCGCCGAAGTCATCACCGTCCTTATCTGCGATTCCGAGGCTGTGTCGCAAGCTGCGGTCGCCCGTTGTGGTGAAGGCTTCCCTGGTCGGAGGATACTGAATGGTCGCTTCACGCCCCGTTCAAAGCCGTCGGCAGAGCCTTGTGCGACCAGCAAGGAATTTTCGTCCATGAAACGTCGCTTGATCACCCTGACGACCGCTGCCCTCGCATCGGTCCCCATGACCGCGTCGGCCCAACATTACGGCTACGGACCACCTCCCCACCATCATGAGGAGGTGCGCCGCCACCATCACGGCGACCACGACCACGTGGAGGTTCGTCGCCATCATCACGACGACCGGGACGAGAACCGCCACGGCTTTGAGCGCCACGATCACCGCGAGTTCGACGACTGAACGTTTCGGTCGACCGAACCAAGGCGGACGCCCGCCCCGACTTGCGTCGAGGCGGGCGTTTCCACGATGCGTGAGGGGGCTGTATCGCACCGTGAAAAGTCGTCCGGGCAAGGGGACGCCGCGAGCGCGTAGCCGAGGCCCGTTGCCAGGAGCGCGAAGACGACGAGCAGGGGCAGCAATCGCATCGCGCGTCTCCCGCTCATCGTGTCACCTCGTGGGAAGCTTACTTCTTGCCGGGCTTATCCTGGCTGTGCCCGTGCGCGTGGCCGTCGCCTTCGCGGTGCGCGGGCTTGCCGTCCGGGCCTTTCTCCTGCGCCTCCCGCACCCGCGGATCGTCACGGTGGGCGGGTCCGCCGGAGACGTCGCCCGAGTTCGGGACGCTGCGCTCCGGATTGGAGGCGTTGCCGTGCCCGTCGACCGCGAGGGCGGGCGTGGCCGCTCCGGCCAGCATCGCGGCGGTGAGAACGGCGGCAAGCGTACGCTTCATCGATCTGTATCCCTTCCATCGGCCACATCGGCCGCTTGAGGAGTGGAGATAGCCGACCCGTTTGACTGCCGTTCGCCGCGTTCGTGACGAAGTGTGTCAGGCGCGCGTGCCGACACACTTCGTCAAGGTCGAGCAAAGCCTCGGCCATGGGGTCGACGTATCCCTACCGGCTCCCCGCAGGACCGGACGCCGGGTCGAACGCGACCCCGGCGAGATCCGACGCGGCAGCGACAGGTGGCCAAGTGGACAGATCTTTCCCGTCGAGACCCGAGACCCGCGTGCCCCTGGCCGTCGCGCTGGCATTCCTGGCGGGTTCGGCCGACTCGATAGGCTTCCTGGAACACTCTCAACTGTTCATGTCGTTCATGAGTGGGAACACGACCCGGTTCGGCGTCGCGGCCAGTTCCTTCGATTGGTCGGGCGTCACCAGGTTCGGCAGCACCATCGCGCTGTTCTGCTTCGGTGCGTTCGCCGGCACCCTTGTTGCGGCTTGGGCTGGGCGGTGGCGTCTTTCGGTCCTGCTCGGCGCGCAGGCCGTCCTGCTGTCCATCGGCAACCTCCTGCCGGAAGCTTCCGATGCGTTTCCTCTTCATGCCTATCCCGTCGTCCTTGCCCTCGGCATGCTGAATGCGACGCTGCAGGATGAGGCCGGGCGGAGCCTCGCCCTGACCTACGTCACCGGAACCGTCGTACGTTTCGGGACCGGTTTGGCGAACATGGTCCTGCACAAGCCCGCGCCGTCGTTCTGGCTCCAGGCACCGCTTTGGGCGGGCCTGACGCTTGGCGCGGTCGCCGGCGGCTTCATCCAGAAGGCCCTTGGTCCCGATGCCTTCCTCGTTCCGGCGGCCCTGTCCGCGTCGCTGGCTGTCGCAGGCATCATCCTCACGGTGGCACTGCCTGGGAGCGGCTATGTCTCGAACGAGCGGTCGGCGCAGCCGGACGCGCACCCCGACGCACCGGCGACCGCCCGGTAGGCCGCGTCTCAATCGCGTCCCTTCGCCCTCGGCAGGCGGATCTCGGCCCGCAGGCTGCCCTCTGGCCGGTTCGACAGGACGAGCGTGCCGCCGTCCGCCTCGACCGCGCGCCGGGCGATAGTCAGTCCGAGCCCCGTCCCGCCCGTGTTGCGGTTACGCGACCCCTCCAGCCTGGTGAAGGGCTGGAAGGCCCGGGCGACGTCCTCCGGCGCGATGCCGGGGCCGTCGTCGTCGATGCGCACCACCAGGGTCGCCTCTTCGATCTCGATGCCGACCCGGACCCGGATCCCGTAGCGCACACCGTTGTCGACAAGGTTCTCGACCGCGCGGCGGAAGGCAACGGGACGTACCGACGCCAGCGCCCGGCCGGGGCCGTCGTAGCCCACCTCGCGGCCCACGTCCGCGGAGGCGTCGGCGACGCTCATCAGCACGCTCGCCACGTTGACGACCTGCCGTGCTTCCGGGTCGGCTTCGCCACGCAGGTACGACAGCGTCGCGTCGATCATGGCCTGCATGTCGTCGAGGTCGGCAGCCATGGCACGGCGGTCCGCAAGGTCATCGACCTTGTCCAGGCGAAGACGGAGCCGGGCGATCGGCGTGCGCAGATCGTGCGAGACCGCCGCCAAAGCCTGCGTCCGTTCCGCGACGAGGCGGTGGATGCGCCCTTGCATCGCGTTCAGCGCCCGACCGATCCCGCGCGTCTCGTCCGGTCCGACCTCAGGCACGGACACGACCGTACCGTGCCCGATCCGGACGGTGGCGTGCGTAAGTTCCCTGAGCGGGCCGGCGATCCGGTGCACCAGCACGACGGCGGCGACGCCGACCAGGATCGCCATCGCGGTGGCGAGGTACGCCCAGGGTGCAAGGTGGACCAGGTGAGGCGAATGGGCGGACCGGAAGGTCAGGAAACTGCCGTCCGGCAGCGGGAAGGCGCCGCGCAGGTCCTGTTGGTGCAGCGGCTCGTCCGGCGCCGCCAGGGCGAGCGCCAGACCTGGGCCGAGCACGGGCTCGATCTCCAGGACGCGTTCGCGCAGATCGCGCAAGGCGGGGTCTGTCTTGCCCGTCTCGGCGGATTCCCCCCGCTCCCAGCCTATCTCGAAATGACCCGACGAGAGGGCTTTTGCCTCGATGCCGCGCTCCCCCGGCGGTCGCCGCAGTACCGCTTCCCGCGCCAAGACGAGCTGTCGCGCCACTTCGTTCGCGAACGCCTCGTCGGCCGCGGCCGACGCCGACTGACGGTACAGCAACAACGCGCCCCCGTGGACCACGAGTACCGCCAGCAACAGCACGGCGACGGTGCGCCCCTCCAGGCTGCGGGCAAGATCGACCAGTTGTTTCACGCCCGCTCGACCTTGGCGGCCATCATGTAGCCGGAGCCGCGAACCGTCTTGATCACGGGGAGCGTGCCCTCGGGCGGTTCGAGCTTGCGCCTCAGGCGGCTGACCAGGGTGTCCACGCTACGGTCGGACGGGGCGGCGAGCCGTCCGCGGCTCATCTCCAGGATCTGCTCGCGGCCGAGCACGCGCCCGGGATGCTCTAGGAACACCATGAGTAGGTCGTGCTCGGCCCCCGAGAGGTCTACGGCAGCCCCCCCGGGATCGGTCAGCTGCCGGCTGCGCAAATCGAGCCGCCAGCCGGCGAAGGTCAGAACCTGTGCCCTCTCCGCCGCGGTGGCGGCCGGCGCGATGGTGGTCCGACGCAGCACCGCGCGGATGCGGGCAAGGAGTTCCGGCCGGCCGAACGGCTTGGCGACGTAGTCGTCGGCTCCGAGTTCGAGTCCGAGTACCCGGTCCGCCTCCTCGTTGCGGGCGGAGAGCATGATGACCGGCACGGTGCCCTTGCTGCGCAGCGCCCGCAGCAGATCGAAGCCGGAGGCGCCGGGCAGCATCACGTCGAGCAAGACGAGATCGACCGACTTCCCGGGCAGAAGCGACCACATCTCGGCGCCGCTGCGGCAACCGGTGACGCGGTAGCCGCTCTCCCTCAGGAGTCGCGTGACCAACACCCGCATGCCGTCGTCGTCTTCGATCAGGAGGATGTGCTCCTGTGCGCAGCCCGCTCCCGGCCTGTCATCGCGTTCCATCAGCCACCGTTTCATCCATCGCCGCGGGGTCCATTGCGAACAAAGTCTCCGTCAGATTCAGATAACGCATCAGGGGACTCTCATCGAGTGGGCCACGAACGTCAATGAAGTCACTTGTATAAATTTTGCATATTTTATATTGTCGATACGACTGCTCGACCAAAAATACGACCAATTTGATTTGATAGTATGCTCTATACATAATTAAATGTAATTTACGAGGATATCAAAATTTTGAAGTCAGAAGCGGTCGATGCCGGGTGAGTACAAATCGGCCTATGGATCCGGCTGTCGCGGAGGTGCGAATGGAGCGATCCGATGCTCGTTCGCCCGATTTCCCGGAAAAGAGCTGAACGGTGGTTCGAAGACATCGCCGAATACTCCTGAATTCGGACGGGCCGGCGCTCGGATTACTCTAACACCATGAGGCGTGAATTAACCTTTTTTTAACTCTAACTCATTAGATTTGATTAACAAATTTGTGCACGCCGGGACAGGATGCCGGCAAGAGGGAGGCTGGCGGCGATGAAGGACGACATTTCCGGGCCAAGCTTGGCGTCTGCCGCCCTACGCATACATCAGGGTCGCATGCGCGTGTCGGTCGAGAATATTGCCAACGCGCGTTCCACGGCGTCCGCCCCAGACGGCGAACCCTATAGGCGCAAGATTGCAGTGTTCGAGCCGATCACGGGCAACACCGAAGAGGCACCGGCCATCCGTATCGTACGCGACAAGACCGAATTCCCGACGGTTCATAGTCCTGGACACCCCGCCGCCGATGCTGGCGGCAACCTCAAGCTTCCCAATGTCCGCCCTACGGTCGAGATGTCCGAACTTCGCTCTGCGATGCGAGCGTACGAGGCCAATCTGCGCACTATCGCGACCTTTGACGACCTGAAAGGAAAGACGCTCGCGCTACTGAAGAGCTGATGTCATCGACCCGAAAGCCTTTCGTGATGACGCATCAAACGCGGCCGGCACGTGCGCCATCAACCGACAAGCTCATCGAGCAAGAGCAATAGCAGGAAGCCTGCGAAGAACATCGCGGTCACCCATGGACGGTCCTCCGTTTCGTGTGCCTCGACCAAAAGTTCCTCCGTCACGAGGTAGAGGAGCGCAATCAGGCCGAAGGCGAGAAAGCCGCCGCGGATGGCCGCGGGCAGCGTGGCGACCGGGCCGCCGAGCAGCGCACCGAGCGGCAGCAGGACGACGAGGGCGGCGGTCAAGCCGACCACCCTGGCTTTCGAGGTTCCGCCCTCGCCGAGTTCGTTCGCGACGGTCAGGCCGAGGAACAGCACCTCGATGGTCAGGGCGACCGTAAGCAGGAAACCGGCCTTGGCGCCCGCTGCGAAGGCGATGCCGAGGACGAGCCCGTCCACCAAGATATCAATTCCGGTGACGGTCAGTAGACCGACTGGTCCTTTCACCCGACGCTCCAGAGTGCGGACCGCGAGCATGGCGGCAACACCGACGCCGCCGCCGACCAGGGTGGCCCAAGGCGATCCGGCATGCTTGAGGTCAGGCAGGATCTCGCCCGCCGCCGCGGCGAATACGACGCCTGCGGCGAAGTGCTGGATGGCGCTGACCAAGACGGGTCCCGGCCGCATGTTGACGGCGACCGCGGCGCCGAGGACGGCGGCGGCTGCCGGGATGAGGGTATAGAGCCAGGCTTGCATCGCAGGTTCAGACCACGCCGTCCGGGGCCAGGGCGCAGGCGGTCGTCTCGCTCGTCTCGACCTGCAACGTGACGTGGACGATCCCGAAGCGGCCCCTCAATTCGCGTGCGGCTCGTATAAGGAAAGCGTCGTCCGTGCCGTCCGGCCTTACGAGATGGCTCGTCAGGGCGACCTCGGTCGTGCTCATCGGCCAGACGTGATAGTCGTGGACGGCCGTGACGTCCTCCAAGCCCCGCAGATGCGCGCGCACGGCGTCAGGGTCGATGCCGGGGGGCACGGCGGCGAGCGACATCCGCACGCTGTCGCGCAGGAGTCCCCAAGTGCTCCATACGACCGCCGCGGCGATGAGTAGGCTGGTCACCGGATCGAGCCAACGCCAACCCGTCAGGGCGATAAGCAGGCCGGCGACGACGACGCCCGCCGAGACGGCGGCATCGGCGGCCATGTGCAGAAAGGCCCCCTTCACGTTGAGGTCGCCTTCGCGCCCCGATGCGAACAGCCAAGCGCTGATGCCGTTGATCAGGATGCCGATGCCCGCGACCACCATCACGGTGGTCCCGGCCACCGGTGCGGGCTCACCGAAGCGCCGGACGGCCTCCCAGGCGATGGCGCCCATGGCGACGAGGAGGATGACCGCGTTGAACAAGGCGGCCAGGATCGAGGAGCTCTTCATGCCGTAGGTGTAGCGCGGCTTAGGCGCCCGTTTCCCGAGAATGGCCGCGGCCCAGGCGACGGCGAGCCCGAGTACGTCCGAGAGGTTGTGGCCTGCGTCGGCGACGAGGGCGAGGGAATTGCTCAAGAACCCGTAGACCGCCTCGACGATCACGAAGGCGACGTTCAGACCGATGCCGACGGCGAAGGCCCTTCCGAAACCGAAGGATGCCTGAGCATTGCCGGAATGGCCGTGTTCGTGTCCACCTCCGTCACGGAGGGCACGGACGGAGCGATCTGCGTGTCCGGTCATTGGGAAATCCGCTCGGCTTCATGCCCTCGGCGGGGCGTCCGACATATGCGGCACGCCTAATTCCTCTAGCGACTGGAGGAGCAAGGGGTTTCGAACGTGGTGAGCGCATAAAATCCAATTCCGCGTGGCCGTAGGCATCAGTGAACCTCGTGCAGGCATTCACCGTGATCGGCCAGCACCTCGACGATGCGGCATTCCCGGACACTGCCCCGCGAGCATTGATCCAGCATCGCCTGGACCTCCACCCTCAACCCGGTGAGCCGCGCAATCCGGTCGTCGATGTCAGCGAGATGCCGGCGGGCGATTGCGTCTACCTCCCCGCACGGGCGTTCCGGCTGCTCGGCGAGATCGAGCAGCGCGCGGATGTCCTCGATCTCAAATCCGAGTTCACGCGCGTGCCGAATGAACCGAAGCCTGCGGACGTCGGCCGCGCCGTAGGTCCGCCGGTTGCCTTCCGTTCGGGACGCGCGCGGCAGGAGTCCGCGCTCCTCGTAGAATCGGATGGTCGGCACCTTCACGGCTGCCTGCCGCGACAATTCCCCGATTGCGATGGGCTTCAAGATATTTGCTCCTCTAGTCGCTAGAGGAAGTAGGGTCGCCTTAACCACAAGGAAGGCACCCGCCGTGACCGAAGCAGCGACCCTGGACAGGACCGACGTCCCGACGACCCGCCTGCGGGTGACCGGCATGGACTGCGCGTCCTGCGCGGCGAAGGTCGAGGCCGCCGTGCGCCGCCTGCCCGACATCGCGCAGGTGCAGGTCTCGGTGGCCGCCGAGACGCTCGCGGTGCGTCACGGACCCGGGACCGATGCGAGAATGATCGCTGACACCGTCCGCGGCCTCGGCTACGGGGCCGAGGACCCGGACGCCGTGGCGTTGGGGGATACCGCTGAGACACCTTGGTGGAGGGCGCCGAAAGCCCTGCTGGCGGCTTCCTGCGGCGCGGCCCTGGTGACAGCCTACGCGCTCGGGCACGTCGCGCCGATTACCGAGCGCTGGGCTTTCCTCGCGGCCATGGCGGTTGGGCTGGTGCCGGTTGCCCGACGAGCTATCTTGGCCGCCCGGCATGGGACGCCTTTCTCCATCGAGATGCTCATGACGATCGCCGCCGTCGGCGCGACCGTCATCGGGGCGACCGAGGAGGCGGCGACCGTCGTCTTCCTGTTCCTGATCGGCGAAGTTCTGGAGGGCGTCGCTGCCGGTCGAGCCCGGGCGAGCATCCGTGGGTTGACCGGTCTCGTCCCGGAGACGGCGCTGCTGGAACGCGACGGCACGACTGAATCTGTGCCCGCCGCGAGCCTCAAGGTCGGCGCCACCGTGCTGGTGCGGCCGGGTGACCGCGTCCCGGCGGACGGGACCATCCTCGACGGCGGGAGCGACGTCGACGAGGCGTCGGTCACCGGTGAGAGCGTGCCGAGGCGCAAGGAGCCTGGCGACGCAGTCTTCGCCGGGACGGTCAACGGCGACGGGGCGCTCCGCGTCCGGGTGACCGCGGCTGCCAAGGACAACACCATCGCCCGGGTGGTGCAGCTGGTGGAGGAAGCGCAGGAGGCGAAGGCGCCGACCGAGCGCCTGATCGACCGGTTCTCCAGGGTCTACACCCCCGCCGTCGTCGCGGTGGCCACCTTGGTGGCGGTGGTCCCGCCGCTTCTCACGGGCGGCGCGTGGGGGGATTGGGTCTACAAGGGGTTGGCGATCCTGCTGATCGGCTGCCCCTGCGCGCTCGTCATCTCGACGCCGGCGGCCATCGCGGCCGGCCTCTCGGCCGGGGCCCGGCGCGGGCTTCTCATCAAGGGCGGCGCCGTCCTGGAGCGGCTGGCCTCGGTGACGACGGTCGCCTTCGACAAGACGGGAACCCTGACGGAGGGCAAGCCCGTCGTGACGAACGTGGTGGCATTCGGGAGGTCCGAGCGGGACGTGCTGTCGCTGTCGGGCGCCCTTGAGGGTGGCTCCTCGCACCCGCTCGCCCGGGCCGTGCTGGCCAAGGCCGCCGAGGCCGGAGCGCCGGTGCCCCCGGCATTCGGGGCCCAGGCATTCGGCGGCAAGGGCATCGCCAGCAAGGTCGGGGGGCTCGACTTGTTCCTTGGCTCGCCGAGGGAAGCCGGCGCGCGCGTGCCGTTCACGCCCGATCAGGAGGAGCGGGTCTCCGGGCTCCAGGGCGAGGGTAAGACCGTGTCCGTGCTCCTCGCGAACGGGGCGGTAGCCGGGCTGCTCGCGATGCGAGACGAGCCCAGGTCCGACGCGAGGGAGGGGGTCGACCGCCTTGCGTCGCTCGGCGTCGGCGCGATCATGCTGACCGGCGACACCGCGCGGACGGCCTGGGCCGTGGCGGCCGCGCTCGGCATCGAGGTGTGGGCCGAGCTCCTGCCTGAGGACAAGCAGCGGATCGTGCGGGAGCGCCAAGCCACTGGCGCCGTGGTGGCCAAGGTCGGCGACGGCATCAACGACGCGCCGGCGCTCGCGGCCGCGGACGTCGGTATCGCGATGGGTGGGGGCGCCGACGTGGCGCTTGAGACGGCGGATGCGGCGGCCCTGCACGGACGCGTCGCAGACATCGCCCGGATGATCGAGCTTTCGCGCCGGACGCTGTTCAACATCAGGACGAACATCGCCCTGGCGCTCGGCTTGAAGGCAGTGTTCCTGGTCACGACGGTTCTAGGGGTCACCGGCCTATGGCCTGCCATCCTGGCGGATACCGGGGCAACCGTGCTGGTGACGGCAAACGCGCTGCGGCTCCTTGGAGAGGGAAGATCGAGCGCCTGAGGCCCTTCACGTTCCCACCATGGGAGGTCCCATCCGTGTGCGACGTCATCAACGGGAGAGCGTCACGCAAAGCTTCAAGGTCAAAAGGATGGGCTGCGGCGGCTTAAAACGGTCGAGTGACGGATGGCGTTCGGACAGTTCGTCGGAGCCATCCGCTTTCGTGCCCCCTTCCCATCGAGGAGGAAGGAGAGTGCAACCTCTAAGGACTGGAGGTTTGGCCGGGATATGAACATTTCAATCGGAGAGCTGTCGCGCCGCACGGGCGTGAAGGTGCCAACCATCCGCTACTACGAGGGAGCAGGCTTGATGCCGGCCCCGACCCGCACCGAGGGCAAGCAGCGTCGCTATTTGGAGACAGAGATATCCCGGCTCAATTTCATCCGTCATGCGCGCGAACTCGGATTCGAGATCCAGGCGATTCGCGAGTTGCTGGCTCTGTCCACCGAGCCGGACCGGTCCTGCGCGGAGGTGGACGGCATCGCCCGTCGACACATGGCCGAGGTCGAGCGTCGAATCGGGCAACTCGTGGCTTTGCGCGGAGAGTTGCGGCGCATGGTCGAGGCATGTGGCCACGGTCGGGTGGGGGAGTGTCGGGTGATCGAGACGCTGGCCGACCATCGACAGTGCGCGCATGAGCACGGCCGCATCTCCTGAATCCGGGACCTGCTCAGGAAAAGCCGGGCAAGCTTGCGCCGTGTCGGCCATGACGCAGCGCTGGTTTATCCGCCACGAAAGTTTCAGCTCGTGCTGCGGTCAAAGGTCTTTCGGATGAACACGTTGGGCCTGCCGACCCTTGCTGTTCTCGCCGTAGCCGTAAATAGGACCCGCACAGCACCTTATCGACCGTGCCGGCTGGCTTCGCGTCGCGGCGCTTGGCGCCAACGATGGACCCGTATCGACCGCGAGCCTCAGCGTCGGCGTCGCGGTGTCCGCCACGCACAAACGGGGAGATCCTGATGGCTGGCGCGATGTCGATGGCGGTCGGGAAGTGCCCTTCGGTCAATTCCCGGTCCGAGACCGAGCGGGCTGACCGCGAGCGGCTCGAACTCGCCGACGACCCCTGGCGAAGCGCCAAAATCTCGCTCGCATCTACGTCGAGCGCGGGCCCGAATACACGGAGGTAGCGGCCTCGCTGGTGTTCCTCGCCATTCTCGGCGCCCTCGGGGCGAAGGCGGGTGGTGCCGCAGTGCCGCGGGCGACGGTACAGTACAGGTGACGTTCCGGGGATCACTCGCCGTGGGCGTCACCGCAGGCATCGGGAGCCTCGTCGGCAAGGTCGTGTGACGAGGCTCGAAGGCAGGACGGGGTGAGCCTGGAACGCGCCGAGAACCGCCACCGAGGGATTTCGAGCCTCAATCCCCCTGCGACCCACGCCTGCCGCGGGCGGGGCGCGGCTTGGCGGAACCGCCCGAGGGACCCGGGTCGGAGACGATCCCGGCTTCCTGGACTCCCTGTCCGAAGGGAACCGCCGGGACGCCCGCCTCGGTTCTCCGCCCGCTCACGACCACGCCGACGTATCCCTCGCCCGCGATGAAACGGGCGCCCGCGTCGCGAAGGGCCGAGACCAGACGCTCCGCAAGCGCGACCCGGATTGCGATGAAGCCGTTCTCGTAGTCGTTGATCGACTTCTTCGAGACGCGCGCCAGCAGGTGAAGCTCTTGCTGGGTGAGACCGACCAGCAGGCGGGCGGCTTGGCATAGGTACCCTGGCACGGTCCGGTCCGGAGGGAAATCCGCAGCCGAGGCGAAGTCCACTCCCCGAGACGCGTCGGGCGAGGCTTGAAATACTTTTATAGCACAGGTATAATTAGGGTCTTCAACAAGCACCGCAGCCTGCCCGCCCCCGCCCGACCGATTGTCGAGCGGGAGGGCCGCTCTCCGCCTTTGGGGTTCCGCCATGATCATCGCGCTGTTCGGCGGCGATGGCCGTGCCGTTGGCACGCACGCCGCCTTCCTGATTGCCCTTGCCGCAGCCTCGGTCGGCACCGCCACGACGCTCCTGCGCGTCGTAGGCGCTCACGAATCCCGGCTGCCTCGTCTCGACAGCGTGCCGGACACGCTGCGCGTTGTCGAGCTTTGCAGGGACGGTCCCTCCTTCGCGGAGGACTTCCCGCGGGAGACGGCCGCCGATCCCGCGCGACGCCTCGTGGTGCTCGACCTGCCGCCGGGGTGGGCGGCGGACTGCCCGGTCGATCTCGGGGAATGTCCCAGGGTGATCGCCGTCGGACCGTCCGTCCTCGAACGTGCCATGGCCGTGTCCATGCTGCGCGCGACCGCGCATGCCGCCGTCCCTTGGCTGCTGGGGTGCGGTTTCCCCTCACTCGGAGCGTCCGACCGAACCGTGCGCGACACGGCGGCGGCCGCGGGCCTGGACGACACCTCGATCCGCGTAATCCCTCGCGGCCTGCCGGCTCCGCTGCGGGACGCCGCCGCCCCGGCCCATGGATCCCTGCTCGCGTCCCTGTCCGTTCGCGCTGCGCTTCGCGTGCTGAACGCGGTCGTACCCGGTGCGGTCCCGATGCCGGGGCATCCCGGCGACGTGATCGCTCCCGTCCTGGCCGGGATGGGCGAGGCGGACCGCCGCGACGCGCAGGACCGGCTCCGGGACCTTGCCGATGCCTTGGACGCCGCGGAGGACGGCGAATACCCGTCCGCGGAGGAACTCGCCGCCGCCCCCGTCCTTGAGGAATGGGAGTTCGGGATGCGGCCGGTCGCGGCGCTCGTCGGTCGCGTCACGCACCATCCGGACTTTCCCCCAGGTCGCCGGGTCCGAACCTCGGAAGTCTACGTTTCCGACCGTCGTACCTGGGCGCGCACCTATTCCAGGCTCTACCGCCTGGGACGGCCCGCCGGTCCGCGTCCCTCCCTGCAGTAGCGCACCGTCTCCCTTTCCGTCGAGGCGGGTCGCCCCTCCCTCGCTCGAAAGGCGGAAGCCGGTCCCGCCCGTCGAGATGTGGGCGGGGGAGCCCTCGCCGCCTGTCCGGGCGGCCATGCGAGGATGTCAGGAGATGCCCGTGCACCCCCAAGGCGAACGTCGCTGGGCGCTGCCGGCGGCGGGCGGTTCGACGTCCCTCACCAGGTTGTGGCGGACGGTCGGGCCGGGCGCCCTCGCGCCCGATCTGGCCAAGCCGTTGCTGGCTGCGGCGACGGCTGCCCTCCAAGGGTCCGGTCCCTCCGTGGCCGCCTCGGAATGGGAAGACGCCCCGGCGGCGCTCCGCGACGCCCGGGCGGTCCTCGGACGATGCGGTCCGGCGCATCCCGACGTCGACGTGGTCGCCACCGCGGCGCTCGCGCTGGCGCTTCGCGGCGAAAAGGCTGCCGCGACGTTCCTCGCCGATGCGCTCGACCGTCTCGCCGCCGACGGGACGGGCGGACCGCACCATGCCCGGTTCGCCTATGCGTGGCGGTCCCGGGTGGAACTTAAGCCGGCGGGCGTCTCCGCCGGGAGCGACGACGGGGCGCCGGACCGGCTGCGGCTTCCGGGTGACGACACCGAGGGAGAACCGATGCGCCTATGGATCTTTTCGGACCTGCACATCGACATCGGGAGTCCATGGACCCCAGCCTCGATCCCCAGGGCCGATCTCGCGGTGGTCGCCGGCGACGTCGGCGAGGGCCTCGTCAAGTCAATCGCGTGGCTCGCCGCGACGGTCCGGCCGCATATGCCGGTCGCGTTCGTGGCCGGAAACCATGAATTCTACCGTCGATGCCTGCCGGACGAGTTGCAGGCGGGGCGCGCGGCCGCGATGGAGGCCGGAATTCACCTCCTGGAGAACGACACCGTCCGCTTCGGCGACGTCGTGGTCTCGGGATGCACCCTGTGGACGGATTACGAGCTCGACGGACCGGCGACGCGGGTCCCCGCCATGCGGGACGCACGCGTGGGCCTCAACGATCACCGCCTCATCGCCTGGAGCCGCAAGCCGGAGTGGCGGCGGTTCCGGCCGGAGGAGGCGCTCGCGCTGCACCTCGCGTCACGCCGCTTCCTCGAAACCGCGCTCCGGTCCGCCGCGGACGCGACGACGCGGGCGCACGTCGTGGTCACGCATCACGCTCCCGCGGCGGGGAGCGTCGCGCCGCGGTTCCTCGGCAAGCCGCTCAATGCCGCCTACGCGTCGCGGTTGGACGACCTGATCGAGGCCGGTCGGCCTTCGCTCTGGGTCCACGGGCACACCCATACGCCGTTCGACTACCGCCTCGGCGGGACCCGCGTGCTCTGCAACCCGCGAGGATATCCCGGCGAGAACCCGCGCTTCCAGCCCGGGCTGGTCGTCGAGGTCTGAGACCGCCCGGGGCGGCCGCCCCGCCCTGACTGCCTCCCGCAAGCCGAGAACCGATGGAGACGCCCTTGCCGGACTTCGCCCGTGAGCCTCGTGCGCTAGGATGCCGGGGAGCACCTCCGCCGCATCCCATTCCGTTCCGCTCCCAGGGCTCGACCGGAACGGGATCGGCGGCCGCCGGGGGCCTACGATGACGCGGCATGTTCGCCCCCCTCGTCGTGTTCCGGGTGCCGAGGTCCCGGAGCCGTTGCCGCTTCCGTTTCGGCCCCGAGCGCGGATCGACCCGACGCCCGAGGTGCGGACGGCCTGTCCAGGACCGGCCTCCGTCGGGAGCCGAAGGGAGAACGCGAGGTTCTGGATCCTGTCCGACCTGCTCATCGACCGCAATCCCGGGTTCCGGCTCCCCGATCCGCTTCCCGAGTTCGACGTCCTGCTGGTGGCGGGCGGAGTGGCCATAGGGCTGGACGTCGCGTTGAACTGGTTGGCGCGCGCCCTGGACGGCAGACAGGGAAACAGGCCCGTCCTGATGGTGGCGGGCAGCGCGGAGCTGTGGTCCGAGACGCCCATGGTGGAGGCGGTCGCCCGCGGCCGGGACCTCGCCCGGGACCTCGGCATCCACCTGCTCGCCGACGATGCGGTACGCATCGGTCCCGAGGCCGGCGGCGGGACCGTGGTGGTCGGGGCGACCCTGTGGACCGACTGGTGCCTCGAAGGGAGCTTCGAGGGCCGCCTAGCCAGGGTCGCGGCCCGCCACAGCTGGGCGGATTGCCGGCGCGTCCTGCTTCGGCGGGGGCGCCCGTGGTCGCCGCTCGACGCCCTCGGGGCCCATGCAAGGTCGCGGGGATACATCGAGGACGCCCTCACCAGCATCGTGTGTCAATCGCTGAACGTCGCGAGGGGACCCGGGACGCTCGTGCCCGGTGTTCGCCCCGGGGACCGCGCCGTCGTGCTCACCCACTTCGCGCCTTCACGCCGTTCGCTGCCCGACGCCTGGACGGGATGGCTCGGGGACGCCTGGCTGGCAGCCTCGCATGCCTCGGACCTGGAGGATGTCATGCACGCCTGGGGGGCGCCGACGCTCTGGGTCCACGGCCGGGCCGTCGCCCCGGCGGATTACCGCATCGGCCGGACCAGGGTCGTCGCCAATCCCTTGCGGCGGTGGGATGCGGCCGATGCCTTCGACCCAGCCTTGGTGGTCGAGGCCTGAGATGGGAACGTCGACCTACGGCCCAGGGCCGCCCGCACCAAGCTCCCCGGACAGGCCGACGGGCATCGGGAGCCGGGAAAGGTTGGGCCGGTACGGCGCCCATCGCTGACTTCCCGCCTCGGGCTGCCGCCGCCACGACTTTTCCCGGCCGCCAAAGACAGCAATGGCTTGATCGTCTTATATACCGCAGGTATAATATAAGCATTCTCGAACGTCGTGGGCATTCCAACAGCCGGGCCAACCGGGCTGGGCGCTGTGAAACCGAGCCCGTGCGCAGCGCGGCGACCGCCTATTCGCCCATCGGGTCGTTCCGGCTCCCCGTGGGGGCACGGGCCAAGTTTTTCGAAAGCGTGACGGATTCGCTGACCGCCTTGGAACGGGCGGGGCCGCTGGAGGTGGACATGGCATCGGAGCCTGGCCGAGTGGTTTCGACTTCGGTTTTGCGGCACGCGATCCGAACCCCGCGGCGCGGCGTGCCGCCCGTGGTCGAAGTCGGCGTGGTGGCGGCTTGGCGTACGTACCCGCCCGGACGCCTCGACCGGGCGGAAGCAACGGCCCTCGCGCGGCTGCTGGCGACGACGTCGATACTCGGCGAACCACGCTGGTCCGCGGCAAGGGACGGGGACGCGGCCGCGGCCACGGCGCTCGCGATCCGTCACGTCCGCACGTGCGGCGCGGCTTCGGTCGCGTCGGATCTCGTGATGGGCAATCTCCTGCTGATGGCCGAGCGCGGCGACGCGACCGCGCCGGCGGTCATCGCCTACGCCCTGCGCGCGCTGGCACGGCGCAGCGCCGACGAGCGCCGGCTCATGCGCCTCGCGGCGCGATGGGCGCGACCGAGGATGCGCAAGCCTCGCCGCCGCTGAACCATGGGCCCCTCACCATCGAAGTCCCACGCGAAGCCGGAGGATGCCATGCCCGAACCGAACGAGGCGGCCTGCGCGATGGCGCGCGCCTTCGTCGAGGCGTTGCGGAAGGAAGCCGCGAGCCCGGATCCATCATGGTGCCTGGACGAAGCCGAGCTCGACGCGCTCGCGCTCGGCCGGCGGGAGGCATCACCCATGCCCCGGCTGGCCGCCGACGTCGTGGCCGCCGCGGTCATGCTGGGGCGCGCGTTCGCTCCGGCAGGACCTCCCGCGGCCGATGACGGCTTCCCCGTCCTACTGGTGCGCGTATCCTCTCCGGATTGGGTGGAGCCGATGCGGTGCGTCGTGGGACCCTGCCTCCTCGGACTGGGATGGAGGGTTCGGGATGGCGAGGGCGGGCGCGGGGCCTGGAACGACCGCAGCCGGCGGGAGGTCGTCGTGTTCGCGCGTGACGGGGCCTCGCGCGAGCATAGGCCCGACCGCGGCAACGAAACCGTCGGCGCGGCCGTGGTTGCCGGCGTCCCGCTCATCGGCGTCGCGTCGGATCCCGCCAGGACGCTGCCGCGCGACTTCCTGCGCGCCGTCGACCGGGAGGTTCTCGTCGCTCCGCTCGACGCCGAGGTGCTGAGCCTGGTGATCGAGGCGGTGACCGGCGAGGTTCCGCCTCTCGCCGCGCTCGGGGACTGCGTGTCGGTCCGGGCCGCTGCCGACCTTCGGCTCGGTATCCGCCCGGGTCGTGGAGCATCCGAGGCCCTGGAGCGCCTCGGGCGTTCGCGCCAGCGAGAGAGGCAGCGCACCGCGAACGCGCCCCGCCTTGAGGATACGCTCGGTCTCGGAGCCGCCCGGGATTGGGGGCTCGGCTTGGTGGCGGACCTACGGTCGTGGCAGGAAGGGATCATCCCGTTCGCGGCCTGTGAATCGGCCGTCCTCGTCAGCGGGCCGCCCGGCACGGGCAAGACGCGGTTCGCGGCGGCCCTGGCCCGAAGTGCAAACCTACCGCTTCATCCGGGCTCCCTCGCGCAGTGGCAGGGCTCCCGTGACGGACATCTTGGCCATACCCTGGGCGCCATGCGGCAGTTCTTCGAGGAAGCGCGGCGCTCGCCTTGCGTGGTCCTGATCGACGAGCTCGACTCCTTTGGTGATAGGAATACTTTCTTAGAACATCATCGTGACTACTCCAGCCAGGTCGTCAACGCCCTCCTGGAACACCTCGACGGCGCCGTCGGCCGCGAAGGGGTCGTCGTCGTCGGCACGACCAACCATCCTTCGAGGATCGATCCTGCGATCTTGCGCTCGGGGCGGCTTGAACGGCACTTTCGGATCGAGCTTCCCGGTCTCGACGCGCTGACCGGCATGCTGGTCCAGTATCTCGGGACCGACGCCGATGACCTCGACCTTGCGCCGGTGGTCCCGCTGCTGCGGGGCATGACGGGTGCCGACGTCGAGGCGCTGGTGCGGCGGGCGCGTGGCAGCGCGCGACGGGCCGGCCGCACCCTCACGGTGGACGACATCCTGGCAGGCTCCTCGGATGGGACGCCGGCGCTCGGGGATGGGCTCCGGATGCGCTGCGCCGTCCACGAGGCCGGGCATGCGGTCGCGCTCCTGGCCAGCGGCGCGAGCGGACCGGTGACGCTAACCATCGCCCCGACCGGCGGCCTGACCGAGCATGCGCTCGTCGATGCCTACGGAGCCCTGACCGAGGGCGACTTCGAACGGTCCCTGGTGATGATCCTGTCGGGCCGCGCGGCCGAGGAGGTGCTCCTGGGCGACGTCTCCGCCGGCGCGGTCTCGGATCTCGCCGAGGCGACCCGATGCGCCGCGGCGATGGAGGCGTCGTGGGGGTTCTCGGCCGATTTCCCGCTGCTGTCCCTGGCCCCCGCCCAGGACATCGACCTGGCCCGGATGCCCTGGCTGATGCGCCCGGTCCTTGAGCGGCTCCGGCTGGCCTACGAGCGCGCGTGCGACCTCATGCGGACCGAGCGCCTCGCCCTCGAACGGATCGCGGAGGCCCTGTTCCGCACGGCCTACCTCGACGACGCGGCCACCCGGGCGTTGTTCTCGGGAAAGGCCGCCTCCCCCCGACGCCGCGCCGGTCCGGGCCGCGGTGCCCGCCGCACGCACGACACCTGAAATGGAGAGGCCATGACGTCCTTCGTACGCCGACCGATTGCATGCCGGGACCCGTCCGCGTCGCGCTCACCCGCCCGTCGCCCGCTCGCGGAACGGACGTTGTTCGACGCCGCCACACCCGGGGCGGAGGCGCGCCCCGACACCATGCGACATCCCTTGCGCCGCCGCGACTTCGACGAGGGCAGCCCGGACACGTTGATGATGCTGGACATCGAGACCGTTCCGGACCCGACCCTGACGCCCGCGGATTGGCCGGCCGACCGGTTTCCAAAGGCCATGTGGCATCAGGTCGTCGCCATCTCGGTGATCGAGGCGGGGGTCGGTCGCGACGCGGGCACGGGCGTCGAGACCTACGAGTTGCGGTCCTGTCGCAGCGGCGGCGAACCGGGATGGGACGAGGCACGTCTGCTGCGCGCCTTCTGGAGGCTCTTCGAGGGTGGACGGTACAGGCTCGTCACCTGGAACGGCAGGGCGTTCGACATGCCGGTGGTCCTCGCCCGCTCGTTGATGCACGGTCTCGCGGCCCCCGCATGGTTTCTTCGCGGAACGCGCTGGGCCAATTACGGGCAGCGCTACGCCCAGGACTGGCACCTCGACCTCATGGATGCGATCTCATCCTTCGGGGCGGCCTCGCGTCTCACCCTGGAGGAGGCTGCGGCGGCGGTCGGCGCACCGGGCAAGATGGGCGAGCACGGGTCCTGCGTCGCCGAATTGGTCGCGCGCGACGAACTTAGTCGGGTGCGGGACTACTGCGAGACCGACGTGGCGAACCTCTACGTCATCTTCATGCGCTGGGCGCATCTGACGGGTAGGACGGATGCCGCGGGCCACGATGCAGCCGTGGAGGGATTCCTGCGCTACCTTGATGCGGAGGGGCCGGCCCGTCCGCACTTGGCAGCCTTCGCGCGGGAATGGCGACGGACTGGATCGCGCGCGCCGATGCATGTGGGTCGAACGACCGGGTCGGGTGCGGTGGTGGCTGGTCCGGACGCCTGTCACGGAGCGCGACGGAGCTCGCTCGGGGCCTGAGGGCCGGGTCGCGGGGTAGCCAATCCTCGGGATGCGCCATGAGCGGGCGGCGGGACGCAGGTCCCGCGCCCGGATCCGCCGGTCCGGCGTGAGTGCGCGATAAAACCGGGCGTTAGCCATGCGTGAGTCGAAGGCGTCGAAAGCCATCGGGGTAAATCGACCGTAATGGCTGGCGTGCGAACGATCGGGCAACGGCCAGCAAGCCCAGGGGAAACAGCCGATGACCCTGCCGCGCCTCTCGCGACCACTTGAACATAGCCGCGCTTGGGTGGCGCTCGGGGTCCTGGCACCTATCAGCATGCTGATCGTGTCGGCATCGATGCTCCTCGATCTTCGTCGCGATGCCTAGGACAAGGCCGAGCAGACCTCCAGGAACCTCATGCAGGTCATCGAGCGCGACATCGTGCGCAACGTCGAGATCATCGACCTTTCGCTGCGGGCCGTCGTCGACAACCTGCGCGCGCCCGAGACCGGGGAAGCGAGCCCGAAGGCACGGCAGATGATCCTGTTCGACCGTGCCGCGAGCGCCAGGGACCTCGGCGTGATGCTGGTCCTGGACGGGAACGGCGACAGCAGCCTCGTGATCACTCAGAACCAGTACGCTGCCGGTGTCGCTGCTCGCTCAGACGTGATCACCGCGCAAACCCAGCTTCAGACAACCGAAGCCTTGAGCATTGCGGTCGAGCTCAGCCGGGCGACACTGACGACGAACAAATGAAGACTATGAGAAGTCGCCTCGCAGATGATGACACAACTAGATCGCAAAATCGATATTAGACTGAGCCGAAACCGGATCTACCGTTGAGCATCCGGCCCCGACGACAAATAATAGTATAGCAGGCACACTCGACCGTGCTCAGTAACCGTAGTGGTAATCAAAGCTCGGAGCGTAACCACAACCGTAGTGGCCGTAGTATGGGCTGTGCGCCACGAGCCCACCGAGCGCCAAGCCACCGATCAATCCAGCTGCAACGGGGACCCCGTAGTAACCCCGCCTATGGCCGTAATGTCCGTGTCCTCTGCGGTAGCCGCGACCGCTATAGTAGCGGCGCCCATAGCCAAAACCACCATACCCATAAGTGCGACCGTGGCCGCCATAGTACCTGTGGCCTCCGCCATGGCCGCCATAAAACCCATGTCCTCCGCCATGGCCGCCATGATGGCCTTGAGCCTGGGCCGCACTCGGAATGGCCACGAGGCTGCCGACGAGCGTGACCGTCACTCAGTGCCGTCTTCACCCTACCAAGACGAGCCATAACTATTTCTCCTTTGCGTTGCGCGTCCCTTCCCGAAGACTCGTTTGAGCGGGTCAAGGCCCTCTGCCTTGCCCAACGCCTGAACGCACGGGTGCGATCTGGCAGGCTCTGCTGAATGGTGTTTTCATCCCACCTCGCCCGCGCGCTTGGCAGGAGCGTTCCATCACATGACTTCGAAGAAAGCAAATAAGGTGAAGAGTTATACAGTAATAAAAATATATTTTATAGCCACAGCTAAGCTGTAAATTCCCCTTGTTTGTACGTCAGCTTCAGAAGCAACTGAATTGATCTGTGCTAGTCGGCCTAGACAATATCGTTGAAATGTAGACGAGGGGCGACCTGTAATGGCCACCCGTCGCTTATTCACAGCTCTTTTTATCTCAAGGCGTCAGTGACGTTCCCGCGGGGCATCGCCATGGTGTCCCTCTCGACGCTCTTCGTGGTGCTCTCTGCGAGGTTCATGATGGCCGCCCTCGCTACGCTCTTCGACAACGCGTCGTCCGTGGCTATCGCCTTCCACCCGAACCCCGCCCGGATTGACATCGATATGCTGAGCGAAGACTGCTGTTGGAGATACGGCAAAGGCCGCAGCGATCATTGCTCTTGCTGACTTTTTCATCACGACATCATTCTCCTGTGCTCGGATTTGGAAGAAAAAACATGGCTGTGCTTTGCTTCCGGATCGGATTTCGTTACGTCGGAGAATTATTCTGAGTAACGAACTATTTGCCGTCATCCGATGACTGAGTCCCGCCAACCTCGCCTAATGCTTGGGCTCAAGACAATCTTTGCGGGATCAAGCTTCTAGTTTGTGTCCCTAGTGGCCACCACCCCTGTGATGACCGCCGCCACCCGAGCGTCCGTGCCCACCGGAATAGCCATGTCGCCGACCGCCGCCGTGCCCACTGTACGATCTGCGATGTCCGCCGCCATAGCCGTGCCGACCGCCGCCACCGTGACCGCCGTAGCCGCCACCATGACCGCGGGAATGACCGTAGCCATGGCCTTGGGCGGCTGCCGGTTCGGGGATTGTTGCCAAGCCAAAGCCTAGTGCGAGCGCAGCAAAGCCAGCGATGAGTGAGGCTCTGAATTTAGACGTACGTGTCATGGAATAAACTCCGCAATTACGGGGATCGATTTCGTGTGGCGACCTTGGCAGGTTCAACGACCGCCGCCGAAGACGATGTGAACAGCGAGCGGCGGCGGGTGCGCATTTCCTACAGGCACGTAACGCTCGACGGGACGGAAAAGTCGAAGTCTCGTTCCAAAATGATCCGCAAACGGCCGTTTTCGGCGCAAAGCCGGCGACGAGCGAGGCAACCAGGAATTGCTGCGCTTAAATTGTCCCGCATCTCTGCTGCACAATCAGCGTACCCATAATACCAATCGGTACGGGTGAGGACTCGCGGGTTTACGCGGAAGCGGCGGATGTGATTCGATGTGGCAAGCTAGGAGGTTTGCCATGTCGAAGGCCGTGGATCTGCGCGAGGATTTCGATGCGGATACCCTGCGACGTCTGGCGCGGAAGAGCCGCGATGCCGGTCAGAGCCGGCGGCTTCTCGCGCTGGCCGCGATCTACGAGGGTGGGAGCCGGACGCAGGCCTCGCGGATCGGCGCGGTCGGCCTGCAGACGGTGCGCGACTGGGTGCTGGCCTTCAACGCGGCCGGGCCGGACGGCCTGATCGAGCGCAAGAAGCCCGGCCCGCGGTTCAAGCTCGACGCGGCCCAGCGGCAGGCGCTCGCGGTTGCCATCGAGGAAGGGCCGGACCTGCAACGGGACGGCGTGGTGCGCTGGCGGCTGAAGGACTTGGCGGCTTGGCTGTTCGCGCGCTTCGGCGTCAGCCTCGACGAGAGCAGTGTCGGACGGGAGGTGAAGCGGATGGGCTATGCCAAGCTGTCGGCCCGTCCGCGCCATCATCAGCAGGACCCGGCGGCGCTGACGGCGTTTAAAAAAACCTCCCCGCCCGCGTGAGCGCGATCCGCGCCCAACTGCCAGTCGACACGCCGCTCGAACTCTGGTGGCAGGACGTCCTTCGAGAGCCTCAGGATGAGAGCCCGCGTCGGTCAGAAGAACACGGTCCCGCGCCGGTGGGCGCGCAAGGGCAGCCGGCCCACGGCGCCCAAGGATCAGCGCACGGCGTCCGCCTACATCTTCGGGGCGATCCTGTCCCGAGAAGGGCAAGGACGCCGGTCTCGTCCTGCCCCGCTGCGCCACACCGGCCATGAACGCGCATCTGGCCGAAATCAGCCGCGCCGTCGATCCAGGCGCGCACGCCGTCCAAATCCTCGACGGCGCCGGCTGGCACGTCGCCGCCGACCTCGTCGTCCCCGACAACTTCACCTTGCTGACGCTGCCGTCTCATGCGCCCGAACTCAACCCGGTCGAGAATGTCTGGCAGTTCCTGCGCGAGAACTGGCTCGGCGACCGGATCTTCGACTCCTACGAGGACATCCTCGATCAATGCTGCGAGGCTTGGAACAAGCTCGTCGCACAGCCTTGGATGATCATGTCGCTCGGACTGCGCGAATGGGCCTATCGGTTATGAACCATGCCGATTGGTATTAGCCGGCGCTTGGACCACGTGCGTTCTGAGGAGTTCTGGGATCGCGTGATGCACGAAGCCTACGAGATCCTGCCTGCGCAAGGCAGCATGTCGGTTGCGGACATCATGGTTCGGCTGCGAATGACGACGCTGAAGGGCGGCCGCTTGGTCAAGGAAGCGCTATCCGAGGGGATGCCGCGCAAGAAGATCGAGATCAGCGTCGAATACGAGCGATACTTCCAGAGGGTTGGCAAGGACGCCTATGCGCGCCTCCCAGGCTGGGACGGCGCGCTGGGCAAGCGGACGCGCGCCGGGTAGGGTTGGCGAAGTGTCCGGCGCCTCCCGAGAGCGCCGGCGGGCTAAACTCACCTGGACCTCAGGAAGGATTGGCGCAGCTTCGGCCCTGCGTCACCAAAGGTCCTCCTCGTCGAGACGCTGCAGGGCCGAAACATGCAGCCGCAAGCTGTCCGATAGCTCGCCTCGGACCAAGGCGAGGTCCCCGAGTTCGTCGAACGCGACGTCGAGCAGTTCGGGACCCATCACCTCGACGAAGGCTCCTTGGGTCTCCTCATCGTATTCGGTGGATTCGACGACGCGATCTGATACCGCCCTCAGCCTGCCCAACCGTTCCCTGGTCGGCGGAAGGCGCCGGCGTGTGGCCCTTCCGGTTGAGCTTGACGGAGCCTTATCCTGCTCAACGTCGCGCGGACTCGCGTGCCTCATCGTCTCACTCCCGTTGCTAGAGTGCGCTTCGTGTCTGGGGAACCGGAGTCGTAAATCGTCTGACACCGGTCGCGGCCATGTGCTCGCGGTCGGTGCGGTTGATCTGCAGGGCGGGGCAGCCTACCGCCCGGGGGACTTCGACGTCGCGATACCGTCCGACCACTGGCGCAGGGGCAGCCAAACCCTATCGGCACTTGGCGGCACCAGCGTCGTATTTATATCGCCAGTATATTCTACCGCCGATCCGCCTGCTTGACCATCACCCTCGCCGCGCCGGACCAGGATGGTCGTGTCGACCTGTGGATTGCGGGAACTTCGGTAAGGGGAATTCGGCAACGGCCCGGCAGCACCGACGACAGGCATAGGGTCAGTGCTCTCCGGGATGGCCCTGGGGGCCATCGGTTCCCACGTCATCTCGGTCAGCGGCTGTGCTTTTGCTCCTCAGGAGCAGGCCGATTGCTCCGAGCCTAGCCGCCCGGCAAACGTCGTGAATGCCCTTCACGGGCTGCTTGGTACGGACCGAAGCCGACGCCCTGGACACCTGCCCGTACCGACGGAGCATTCGCAACGGGGACTGGGACGACAAGGTCGGAGGTGGCGCTCGCGGATATCGCAAGTCAGGTGGCGGTTCCGCGGCGTCGTAACGCGCCATACCGCTTCCGCATCGACCTTTGAGGTTCATTGAGAACGGAAACGGTCTCTTGCAACTGGACAGGCTACCTTCGGCACCGCGTGCGGCCGCGATGCCCTTTCGTCCCGTCGGTCGCCGCACATGGCGACGAGTTCCGGATCGGCCTCCGGTATTGCAGTTGTATATACCTGCGGTATAATTAGAGACTTCACCCACGTTTCGTCGATGCGGCGCGGCCGTCCCAGAAGGGGCGGCCGACGCGCGTTTCTCGTACGCCAGCCGCCATGCGCGATCCAGGGGTAATTTCAATGGAACAGGGGGAGCGAACGATGTCGTTCGGCATCCAGAGGTTTCGGGGCGAATCGTCCAGTTCAGGACGGCCGCTCACGGTCTTAGACGCATTGTTCGAGGGCTTGGTGGGGATGGCCGCCGAACGGTCGGACGCCCAAAGGCTGGTCGCGCGCGGACAGAATAGGAAAGTTGCCGGTCGGGACTTGTACGCGGGCGACCTGGAATTAGATGTCGCCGTGACGCGAAATGCTCCGGCCAGGATGCGAAATTCACGTCGCGATGGTGCAGCGGAGACCCGGCCCCGTGGACGGGAGAGACGAAAATCACGGCCAAGCGCCCGAAGTCGCTTGTCGGCGGGAGCGAGCCGAAGCGTACGTGGCGTCGCGCGGCATGGATTCGAACGCCGGTCGCTACCGGGATGCCTGGAAGGATGACCGCTTGCGACCCGGCCAGGTGCGTCGAGGAGAACGTGACGGTCTCGGGCGGAGTCAAAGGAAAGCCATCCGGCGCACCGAGATGGACGTAAAGCGAACCCGCGCACGTCCCGGCTATCGCGTCCTCAGGCAAGCAATTCTCCCTTCTCTTCGCATGGAGCGGCGTTGCGATGGCCCACGGTGAACGGACGACCGACCTGATGCCTGGCGCCGTGGATCTGCGGCAGGTGGTCGATACGACGGCATTGTGCCCTCTGGACCGGTTGGCCCTTCGACGGAACCTGGATGTCGAACGCCGTGACGGCTTCGGCCCACCGGACAAGCTTGTGCCCGTGGGCCTCTACGCTCGCTACTCGTCTAATAAGCAGAAGGAGATGAGCATCGAGCGTCAGGTCAAGGTTGTAACCGCTTACATGAGGAAGCTTGGTTACGCGATTTACGTGCTGTATGACGACCCTGCTCGAAGTGCCCGATCAATGCGTGATCGTGAAAGCCTGCAGCGTTTGCTCGAAGACTGTCGGTCTGGCAAGATAAAAGTCATCATGGTTGAGGACTTTGACCGGTGGTCCCGCGAAACTTACGATGCGGTCGAAGTATGCGAGGAATTGAATGAGCTTGGCGTGGAATTTCATAGCGCCGGCGACTTCAAGGCACTGAACAAGAAGGAGGTCATCGAAGCGGCACTCAAGGCCGAGGCGGATCGGGACCGTCGCACCCTGATCATGGGCATGGGCAGGTTCCAGCACGCTGCCCAGGGCGGCGCCCATTCCGGTGCGTTCTTCGGATATCGGTACGGCGAAGAAAGGGGCTTCCTCGTGCGTCACCCCGAGGAAGAGAAGACCATATTTTCAATCTTTGAAATGGCAGCCGCGGGAATTTCCTACCGAAGCATCGGCCGGATCATGAAGGAACGCGGGGTTGCAGGACCGACGAAGGATTGCAGATGGACGAAATCGACCGTTGCGAACGTTTTGGGCCAGTTGGCCTATACGGGTAGATGGTACTATCCATTTACCTTGAATACGTTCGACCGCAAATCGGGGAAGGTCACCGTCCAGCGTCGGCATCCGAGCGAGATGACGCGCAACTACTTCGATCACCTTCGAATTGTGCCAGACGATCTGTTTTTCGCTGTCAACGAGAAGCGACGCCCCCGGGGGAAGCAGAAGTTCGAGCACAGCCACTTCTTGGCCGGAAAGGCGACGTGCGACTGCGCCGGGGTCGAAGGCCAGCGGTTCACCTTGGGTGGTCGACAGCTAACCTGCAACGTCTGGTCGGACGGGGGCTGCTGCCCGGCGAGGCGTCACTCCGTTATGCACGAGACCGTGGAGCGCGCCGTCCTCACCGCCGTTTGCGGCAAGCTGCGGTCCTTCGTCGGCGAGGAGGATTTCGCGGCTGCCGTCGACCGCTCGCTACGTGAGGCCTCCGCCGCCCGCCGCGCCGCCCGTGCGGATGTTGCGCGTAAGATTGCGGTCACCCGCGAACAGCTTCGCCGGGCGCTCGTCAAGGAGCTTGAATCGACCTATCCATCCGACCTGTTGTCCGAGGAGAGGAGCCGGCTGACGGGGGAGCTCGCAGACCTTCAGGCCCGTTCGGCGGGCCTCGCCGAACTGCCCGAGGTGGACGAAGCCGGTGAGAGGCTTCGAACACTTTCCGCCACGTTGGATCACCTTATCGAGCGGGTGCCATTCAGGGCCTTGACGGAGGCGGAGGCGAAGGTCTCCGCCGCCCTTGCCCGCCTCGTCCAGCGGGTGGTGGTCATACGGGATGGCCGGCCGGCGGGGACCTTGGGCCTGGCCATCCACCTGGACTTCTTGGCGTTCCTACAGGAGGACGGGAGCTGCGGCTCGCCCGGTGTTAGCTTGGACGTGATCCATGTCGATGTCGAGCAGCCGATGGGACGCCATGTCCGCCTTCGCGAAGACGCCCAGCGGCTTATGGCAACCGGAGGTTATCGGATCGACGACGCGCGTTGGGCCCTCGTCGCCAAGCACCTCCCGGACGTCACGGGCCACAGGAATGACTCGCGCCACATCCCGACGCGGGCTCTGGTCGACGCCCTCCTGCTCCGGCTCCGGACGGGCCTGCCTTTGCTGTCGGCGGCGTTCGGCGACGCGCTGGAGATGCGGCGTGCACTCTCGCGGTTCGTCTATGCCGCAGGGGACCAGATCCTGATTGACCTCCTTCGCGAGGCGGACCCTTCCTTCGTGGCCGGACTGGACCTCGGTCCGGTCGAGGCCGCGCGGGCGCGCTGGAAGGTTGGCGGTGATGATTGGCGCAAGCGCAGGGGGCCGGCCGCACGCTTCCACGCCCTGAATGGCCAGGATGCGCTCACCGACGAGCAATGGCTGGCCTCGAAGCCGCTGTTGCATTCGTCCATCGAGATCTCGTTCAAGGGCACCCCGGGCATTCCCGGCCGGCTGCTTCTGGAGGCGGTGATCCTGGCGCTGCGGACCGGCCTCTCATGGCGCAGGATGCCGGAGCGGTTCGGTGACGAACGGAACCTCACGAATTCCGTGCGCCGGCTGGTCCGCAGCGGAAGTTGGGACCGGTTGCTGGAGCTATGGGCGCTGCGCTTCCCTGAGCTTCTCGATGACTTGGATGTCGGGCGCTTGGCCAATATGCTCCGGGGTTCGGCGCAGTGGCAGGGCCCGTCACCCAGGCGCTCGCGCTACGCCAGGAACGGCGGCGTGGCCCCGGCCGTCCATCGAGCGCGCCGACGCAAGTCGCCTGCCGGGCGGAAGAGGGACGCGGCCTAGGCGCCGCCAGCCGTGTTCTTGGACGGCGAGCGTCAAGGGTCTGGACGTTGGGCGCAGGAACGAATGCAGAGAGTGCTCGATGGCGATCGGCCAACGCCCGTGCTGGTCGCGGCGTCCCGGGCGCTATCCTGCGTACGCCTCCGGGCGAAAGGGCACGCGGCCAGCCTTCAGCTCCTGTAGGCGACCAGGATCGTGCCGGCCGCTATCAGACCGACGCCCAACCAGTTGGGGACGGTCAGGCGTTCTCCGAGGAAGATGGTCGCGAAGACCGCCACCAGGACGACGCTCAACTTGTCGATGGGCGCCACGCGGGCGGCATCCCCGAGCTTCAGGGCGCGGAAGTAACAGAGCCACGATCCACCGGTGGCGAGCCCCGATAGGACAAGAAACAGGTATGTTCGTCCCGAAACTGAATCGAGTGGTTGCCATTGGCCCGTGCCGGCCAAAAGCGCGCCGAGGACGCACAGGATCACCACCGTACGGATGAAGGTGGCGAAGTCCGAGTTGATGTTCTCTATCCCGATCTTGGCAAAGATCGCCGTCAGCGCGGCAAATGCCGCCGAGAACAACGCCCAGAACTGCCAGGAGGCCAGCACGGCTTTCATGGGCATCTCCGAAAGTCGGAAACGAAAGGGGTCGTGACGAGCAGCCGCCGAACCGAGCAACATGCAACGCTGTTCGACGGTCTTATGCGGATGCCGATGATCCACGGCGCCGTAGCGCTGCCGCGCCCCGGCAAGATGGAGCGGGGCGAGGCTGCCGCCTCAGCATTCCGCCGGCGCCGGAAGGGAGGTCGTCCCGGTCTGCCCGCCCCTTCGGCATCGGTGAGGCCCTCACGCATCTGGGGTTGACGTGGGCCGGGAGCAGGAAGGAATCACGGGTTGCTCGCTTAAACCGGGCGGCGGGTCGGTCAGAGGCGGTCGAACACGGAACCCATCCTCGGGCTGAACAAGCGCTCGTAAGTGCGCATGAGGAAGGCGTCGGTCATGCCGGCCACGTGGTCGCAGATTACGCGCCGACCGTCAGGCGCCTTTTCGTACGCCTCGTAGGTCGACCGCGGCAGGAACGACTTCGGCTCCGAGGCGAGGGCCTCGAACACCGCGACGACCATACCCTGACCCTTGAATTCGAGGTGCTGGACCCCCGGGCTGCGAATGACGACCTCCCGGACCAGTTCCTTCAGCGCTTCCAGGAAGGTGTTCGCTCCGGCTTCGATGGCAGCCCGATATCGAACGAGGGGCTCGTCGAACTCCTCCCTGGTCTCGATCACGCAGTTCGTGATCAGGTGATGGACCATCCGGCCGATGCACCTCTTCCGGGTATCGCCGGCACCGAACAGCCGATCAAGGAATCCCTCATAGACGTTGTTGCCGAACTCCTCCGGGTATTTCTCCTTGAGACTGTTGAGGAAACTTGAGCTCTTCTCCTCGGTCACGTGCGCTTCGAAATCCACCTGCGTTACCAGGCCAAGGGCGAGGGCATCCTCCAGGTCATGGATGCCGAAGCCGATGTCGTCGGCGACGTCCATGATGCTGCAATCGAACGACTTGTGGAGGGGCTTGCGGTGCTTGCCCTCTTGATCGCGGGCCTCGGTGAAGGCGTTGCGGTCCTTTTCGCTGAGTGGGGCGAGGATCCAGTCGACGACGTCTTGCTCGCAATCCAGGTAGCACTTGGGCGGCTTGGAGGCCTCGCGGTCGATGATCCGGATCGACTCCGGGCCGACGTGGAGGGCGGGGCGGATGTCCGCGTTCATCGCGAGGCTGAAGGGCACGGGATACTTCAGAACCCCGAGCAGGGTGCGCCGCATCAGGTTCGCGCCGGCGGCCTTGGAGAACTTTTCCAGCCTGGACAGGATGCGCAGGGTCTGGCCGTTGCCCTCGAAACCGCCGGCACCGCGCATGCAGAAATTCAGGGCGACCTCGCCGCCGTGGCCGAACGGGGGGTGGCCGAGGTCGTGGGTCATGCCCACGGCCTGGATCATGCTGAGGTCCGGGATGTATTGCCGGGCGGAATGGTCGGCATAAACCTTCTCGAACCGCCGCGCGATCCCGCCGGCGATCTGCGCGACCTCAAGCGAATGGGTGAGCCTCGTCCGGTAGAAGTCGCTGTCGCCGAGGTTCAGGATTTGCGTCTTGCCCTGCAAACGCCGGAACGACGCGGAGTGGATGACCCGGCTGTAATCGGTGGCGGCCCCATCGCGGGCGTCGTCGGCCTGGGCCTGCCATGGTTCGCGGCGGTCGTACCAATCCATATGCAATCACTTTCGCGGCTAAACTCGATCCAGGCAGCCGGTACCTCTCGGCTGCGCTGAATACCAACGGAAAGCGTCGAT
Organism: Methylorubrum suomiense; assembly: GCF_022179765.1. Classification (GTDB taxonomy): domain Bacteria; phylum Pseudomonadota; class Alphaproteobacteria; order Rhizobiales; family Beijerinckiaceae; genus Methylobacterium; species Methylobacterium suomiense. Next base: position 316,927 of record NZ_BPRE01000004.1, read on the forward strand.
GCCGCCGCGGTTCCTTGCACACGGCGCCTCCGTCCTCTTAGGAGCCTCGGCAGTTGGATGTGCGGGTCTTCCACCGTCGGTGTTTCGAGCCGCGGGACAAGGGCCGCTACGCCCGTAAGGGAGGCTGACAGCGCAATCCGCAGGCCGGGACCGAGGCTCGCTCCACGGGGGAACGGTCCGTCTACCGCTTCACGAACCCGATGTCGGCGGCGACGCCCTTGAAGCGCTCGGGCTCGCGCTCCTTACGCTCGGAGTAGCGGTCGACGAGGTAGTCGGCCCGTCCACGCGTCAGGAGAGTGAACTTCATCAGCTCCTCGCAGACGTCCACTACCCGGTCGTAGAGCGGCCCTGGCCTCATGCGGCCGGCATCGTCGAACTCCTTGTAGGCCATCGGCACCGACGACTGGTTCGGGATGGTGATCATCCGCATCCAGCGCCCCAGCACCCGCATGCTGTTGACCGCATTGAAACTCTGCGATCCGCCCGAGACCTGCATCACCGCAAGCGTCCGCCCCTGCGTCGGGCGCACCGAGCCCTCGCTCAGCGGCAGCCAGTCGACCTGGGCCTTCATCACCCCGGTCATGTTGCCGTGCCGCTCCGGGCTGACCCAGACCTGCCCCTCCGACCAGATCGAGAGCTGCCGGAGTTCCTGCACCTTCGGATGTTCGACGGGCGCGTCGTCGGGCAGCGGTAGCCCGTCCGCGTGGAATATGCGGACCTCCCCGCCCATCGCCTCCAGCAGCCGTGCCGCCTCGAAGGCCAGGAAGCGGCTGAACGAACGCTCCCGGAGCGACCCGTAGAGGACGAGGAACCGAGGCGCATGGTCGAGCGGCGTCGGCGCCGCCATCCGTTCCTCGGTCGGCACCTCGAAATGCGCCTCGGAGAGGTTCGGCACCCCGTCGGCGAACGGCTGCTGGGGCTTGTTCAAGGCGTTTAACTCCTCTACGTTTCAACGATAGTTGATATGTAGGTCATTCGATGGACGAACGGCAAGCCCTCGCCGCCTTCGCCGCCCTCGGCCAGGAGCATAGGCTCCGGGTCGTGCGCGCCCTGGTCACCGCCGGTCCGAACGGCCTCGCCGCGGGCGTCCTCGCCGAGACGGTGAACGTCGCCGGCAACAACCTGTCCTTCCACCTGAAGGAGCTCTCGCACGCCGGGCTGATCACCTCCCGGCGCGAGGGCAAGTCGGTCATCTACAGCGCCGCCTACGCCGGCCTGTCCGACCTCGTCCAGTTCCTCATGCGTGACTGCTGCCAGGGCCACCCCGAGGTGTGCGCCCCGGCCGTCGCCGCGCTCGCCGCCTGCGACTGCACCACCGGGGACACCCTCCATGCCTGAGCCAGTCTACAACGTCCTGTTCCTCTGCACCGGCAACTCGGCCCGCTCGATTCTGGCCGAGGCCATGCTCAAAAAGGAGGGCGGCGGGCGCTTCCGCGCCTTCTCCGCCGGCAGCCAACCGAAGGACGAGCCGCACCCGCTGGCGCTGCAGGTCCTGCGGGAAAGCGACTACCCGACCGAGGGCCTGCGCTCGAAGTCGTGGGACGAGTTCGCCGGTCCCGAAGTCCCCGTCATGGATTTCGTCTTCACCGTCTGTGACAACGCCGCCGGCGAGACGTGCCCGTACTGGCTGGGCCAGCCGGTGACGGCCCACTGGGGCATCGAGGACCCCGCAGCGGCGGAAGGCTCCGAGATGGAGCGCAAGCGCGCCTTCGTCACTGCCCAGCGCTACCTCAAAAATCGGATCGCGGCCTTCGTCGCCCTGCCGCTCGGCAGCCTCGACCAGGTCGCCCTGTCGTCGAAGGTCCGCGAGATCGGCCAGATGGCCGGCGCGACCTCGGCCCGCCCGGAGGTCGCGTGATGGACGTCGTCATCTACCACAACCCCGCCTGCGGCACGTCCCGCAACACGCTGGCGATGATCCGCAATGCCGGCATCGAGCCGCACGTCGTCGAGTACCTGAAGTCGCCGCCGAGCCGGGCGCTCCTCAAGCAACTGCTCGCCCGCGCGGGCCTCTCGGTCCGGGACGCCCTGCGCGAGAAGGGCACGCCCTACGCCGAGCTCGGCCTCGGCGACACGGCGCTGACCGACGAGCAGCTCCTCGACGCGGTCGAGGCGCACCCGGTCCTGCTGAACCGTCCGTTGGTGGTGAGCCCGATGGGCGTGCGCCTGTGCCGGCCGTCGGAGGCGGTGCTCGACCTCCTGCCGGACCAGCAGGGGGAGTTCGTGAAGGAGGACGGCGAGCGCGTCGTCGACGAGCGCGGCCGCCGCGTCGCCACCGCTTGAGGACACCATGAGCACCTTCGAACGCTACCTGACCCTCTGGGTCGCCCTCTGCATCGTGGCCGGCATCGCGCTCGGCCACGTCATGCCGGGCTTCTTCCACGCCGTCGGCGCGGCCGAGGTCGCCAAGGTGAACCTGCCGGTCGCCGTCCTGATCTGGCTCATGGTCATCCCCATGCTGCTCAAGATCGACTTCGCCTCGCTGCGCCACGTCGGGCGGCACTGGCGCGGCATCGGCGTGACGCTGTTCATCAACTGGGCGGTGAAGCCCTTCTCGATGGCCGCGCTCGGCTGGCTGTTCATCGGCACCCTGTTCCGGCCCTACCTGCCGGCCGACCAGGTCGACAGCTACATCGCCGGGCTCATCATCCTGGCGGCGGCCCCCTGCACCGCCATGGTGTTCGTCTGGTCGAACCTGACCCGAGGCGAGCCGTACTTCACCCTGAGCCAGGTGGCGCTCAACGACACCATCATGGTGGTGGCCTTCGCCCCCATCGTTGGCCTGCTTCTCGGGCTCTCGGCCATCACCGTGCCTTGGGGGACGCTGGTGTTGTCGGTGGCGCTCTACATCGTCATCCCGGTCGTCGTCGCGCAAGTGATCCGCCGTGGCCTCCTGGCCTCCGGCGGGCGGGCCGCCCTCGACCGGCTGCTCGCCAGGCTCGGGCCCACCTCGCTCGCCGCACTTCTGGCGACCCTGGTGCTGCTGTTCGGCTTCCAGGGCGAGCAGATCCTGGCCCAGCCCGCGGTCATCGGGCTGCTCGCGGTCCCCATCCTCATCCAGGTTTACCTGAACTCGGGGCTGGCCTACCTCCTGAACCGGGTCGCCGGGGAGCAGCACTGCGTGGCCGGGCCCTCGGCACTGATTGGCGCCTCGAACTTCTTCGAGCTCGCGGTGGCGGCCGCGATCAGCCTGTTCGGCTTCAACTCGGGCGCGGCGCTGGCCACCGTGGTCGGCGTCCTCATCGAGGTCCCAGTCATGCTTTCCGTCGTATGGATCGTGAACCGCTCGCAGGGCTGGTACGAGCGTGGCGCGGCCGGCAAGGCAGCGGCGCTGAAGCCTGCCTCCCGTGAGGTCTGAGGTCCACAACCGCCTCGTCGTCATCTCGGCCCTGGGCGTGGTGGAGATCCTCGCCTGGGGCTCGTCCTTCTACTTGCCGGCGGTGCTGGCGGGGCCCATCGCCGCCGACACGGGTTGGCCGCTCGCATGGGTGGTCGGGGGGCTGTCCATCGGCCTGCTGGTGGCGGCAATCGCCTCGCCCCGGGTCGGAATCGCCATCCACCGGCACGGGGGTCGGCCGGTCCTTGTATCGGCGGCCTTGCTGCTAGCGGGTGGCCACTTGGTGATCGGACTGGCACCGAACCTTCCGGTGTTCCTGTCCGGCTGGCTGGTCATTGGGCTCGGGATGGGCTGCGGCCTCTACGACCCGGCCTTCGCCACCCTCGGCCGGCTCTACGGCGACGAGGCGCGCCCGGCCATCACCACCCTGACCCTATGGGGTGGGTTCGCCAGCACCGTCTGCTGGCCGCTCTCGGCCCTTCTCGTCGAGCAGGTCGGCTGGCGCTCGACATGTCTTGCCTATGCCGGGCTGCACCTCTTCGTCACGCTTCCCCTGGTGCTCGGTCTGATCCCTGAGGCGCCTGCCTTGGCTAACGGCGGGGACGTAAAACACCTTGGCGAAGCGCCGCTCACCTCGCGGGAACGGCGCGCCTTCGCGCTGATGGCCGGCGTGTTGGTTTTCGGCGGCACCGTGATGACGTTGATCTCGGTCCACCTGATTACCTTGCTGCAGGCACGCGGCGTGGCCTTTGCCGCCGCCGTATCCTACGGCGCCCTGATCGGGCCGTCCCAGGTCGGAGCCCGCGTTATCGAGATGGCCAATAAGGGGCGGCACCACCCGCTCTGGACGCTAAACGTGGCCATGGCCCTCGTGGCGCTCGGGCTGGCAATCCTGGCAGTGGGCATTCCTGCGGTCGGCATCGCCTTGGTGCTCTACGGTGCCGGCAACGGGATCTACTCGATCGCGAGAGGCACGGTGCCGCTCGCCCTGTTCGGGTCGGAACGCTACCCGGTTCTGGCGGGGCGGCTCGCCCGGCCGAGCCTGATCGCCCAGGCTCTTGCTCCGTCGCTGGGGGCCACGGTCCTCACCTACGGCGGCCCCGATTTGGCCTATGCCCTTCTGGCGGTGCTCGCGCTCGCGAACGTCGGTTTGGCAGGCGCCTTGTGGGGCACACGACCGGAAGCGGTCGGCATCCCCGGCGAGGCCGAGGCGGGCTCGAAGAACAGGTGCTTCGCTTCAGCAGCCAAGCCGAAGGGCCGCCTTCGAAACGGCCCCCCTTCTTCGCTCTAGGTTGCTTCAGTGCAGAATAATGGTGCTCGGCACCGGAATGCCGGGTTGACCAAATGAGGTGGCCGGTTCGGCACCACACTCCTGGCGGCAATGATCCGTCCACGTCGGCCTCTGGCGACCGCAAGTCCTCGCAAATCGCCCGATGTCATTGATCTTTGAATAATTTTTGGCAGACATCTCGCAATTGGGCGAACGGTCTCCGCTGGCTCCCGAGCCTCCGCTTGGGAGCCAGCGGAGACCGGTCGCCCAAATGTCTGCTCTCTGCGATATCTATCTGTACATGCGCGTTTTTTTGATGTTGGGTGTTTATGTGTCCTCAGGATCCTGCAGTAGATAACTGGCCTCCTACGCCCGGGCCCGGAAACCGAAACGAAGAACGGCATCTCGGCAGTTTCGTGTGATGCATGGCTGCCGCCGCCTTGTCGCTAGATTGGTGTTCAAGTCTGCTAACCGCAGCAATCGGAGCACCGCGGCCGAGCGCTTACCGAAACCAGCCAGTGCGCAGCATCCGTGTGATCCCGTGCGCCCTCATGGGCCATCGCCCCGCGGGCGCGACGCACGTCCATGCACACGACGTGGAACACCGCGACTTCGGTCATCCGCCCGCACGGCCGGCCCGCCAGCGCCCGTCTCCTGTCCGCAGCCGATCAGCGACAGGCCGAGGCCACCCAGCGACGCCGCCGCGCACGCGCGATATTGGCTTCGCTGATGATGCCGTCGTCCTCGCCGACGACGCATGCGCAGGTCTCAAGCCAGCGAGGCGTCGATATGGGTATAGCAGCGCATGAGCCACGCCCGTACGGTCGGTCGCGAGCGGAACCCGGCAGACCGGCCGGCCATCTCGGCAGCTTGCCACGATCCGCGGCTCGCGGGGGGGCTGGCGATGGCTCGACCACTCGATCCAAGTCGTGACCGTTCCGCCCGAAACCGCTGGCCCGCCCCGGGCGACGTGACCGGCACGTCGGAGCCCTTCGATCAGCGTGGTCGATCCGGCGGAAGCGGAAACCGCTGCGGCGCCTCCCGCGACCGTCGCTGATGGTCCAGGAGATCCAGGGCCCAATCCGGCCTCGGCGCGACGGACGCCTCATACAATTCACGGTATGCTTCAGGTGTCAGCCAAGTGCCGACGGGATGACGTCCGGTCAGGCGCAGGAAGGCGCTCAGCGATAGGCAAACCGGCGGCGGCAGGCCGACGACGGTCTGGAGAGCGCAGCTGGAACTCTTGCTGCGCTGTCCCACGATACGCGTGTTGAGGAGGCCCATGGCCCCGGCCCGGGCATCCGGGCCGACGAGTTCCTCGTCGAGCGGCGTGGGCGTGCCGGGCGTCTCAAGCGCCGAAAGCAACTCGCTCCAGGACTGCCACCCCCACGCCAGCGCGACGACCTGTCGAGCGGTCGCCTCGGCGATAGGCTGCCGGACATTGGCGAGTTGCGCGCGCAGGGCGTGCACCTTGCGGTTTGCGAAGAAGATCGAGGACGGGCGGAACATCGCGGACCATGGGACTGCGTACGGTGAGCCAATGGATTCAGCTCGCTACGGAGCGGTCAAGGCAACGCCGCGTCGGAAGCTTCGTCGGGTCGCCCCGGCCAGGACGAGGTCCGGCTGGAAAGGCGCCTTGCCCCTTCAACGCCGCCGCCCAGGCGGCGACTTGGTCCGCGACCTGGGCGACGGTTCCGTCGCCGAGCGCGGAAGCGGTCGGGTATGTTGTCGCCTGCTCCTCGGCGGCGGCCGACCCACGTCCACCAGGATCTCTGCAATTCGCTGTGGCCATCCCTCCGCCGTGACGCGAAACTCCCTGTGGATAAATCGCGTCGCCTCGAACCCCGCTTAGATATCCATGTGGACGTGTAACCGTCGGAGGTTAGTGTGGCGCAACGGAGGTACGGCACCATGGGCGACTCGGATTGGGCGGCGGAGCGGGCGGAGGAATACTGGCGGCTCCACGCGGAGCCCGTGCTCAAGCGCGTCGTCATCGACGCCTTCCTGTCCGGAACGGCGGCCGTGCCCCCTGCCTTGGCGAACTGGCTGGCTTTGGCGCCCATCGGGCGCGGTGCCGAGGCTGTCACGCCGCCTCCACCCCCGGAGCCTGCGCAGCAGGTGCCGCCCGGCGCCAAGGAGGTCGCGGCACCGCAAGCCGGTCCTCGGCCCAAGAGGTCCCCCCGCCCGCTCAAGGGGGTGAGCGCCGCTGCGTACGACCTCGTCAAGCGCGCAGGCAAGCCCCTGACATCCCGGGAGCTGCTCGGACAGCTGAGGGACTGGGACGGGGGCGAGCGGACCGAGGCGCGCGACAATTCCCTTCTGGCCGCGATGCGGCGGCTTCGCAAGGCCGGTTGGGTCGACTTCGACGGGACGCATTACAGCCCGTCGGCGAAGAGGCCCCGCAGCAAAGGCAGGTCCGATCCCGCCGGGCCGGGTCGGGTCTGATCGCCCGCCCATGGCAAGGCCAATCCATCGCCGCGCACATCGGCTCCCCGCGCAAGAAGGCTGGGCGCTGGCGGAGATCGAGACCCGGCAAGCCCGCGGCCTACCGCCCGTTCGACCATCCACCGCAAACATGAATTCGGAGCGCACATGACCACCTCGTTCGGCGACGCGCGTCGCCTGCACGTCCTGTCTCTCGTCGCCCTGCTCTCGGTCGTGACGCCGCCGCGCAGCCGGGCCGCCGACGGAACCATGAGCGAGCACGAGATCGCTCCCGGCATGGTCATCCGCGGCCTGGTCACCGCCGCGGGCGCGCGGGCCTTTCGCCTGATCGTGCGGGGAACGCTCGTTGCCTCCTTGACCGCGAGGGATGGGGCGCCGCCGACCGGGTACTGCCTCGTTGGAGAGTGGTTGTCCGTGCTGGAGGCAGTGGCTGCGCCATGGTGCGCGTTCGCCGGCGAGACCTCGCCGCGGAACTTCGGACCGCCGCGCCGGTCGCATTCCGAGCGCTCACCCTTCATCGCACGGTTCCCGGCGCGCCAAGCCCGCCTCACGGGCCCGAAGCTCGTTCGGTTCCTCGCCGAGTGCACCGCTTCCCTTGGAGCGAAGGACTCGATGCGCGGCGATGAGATCGCCCTCGTCGTCGGCACGCCGGAGACCCGAGTTCGGATCGCGTGCAGCGGTGCCGAACTTCACGTCCTGGTCCATCGAGAGCGGCGCTTGGTCATGGCCGGCACCCTGTCGCGCCTCGACCTGAGTCGGCCCGGACGCACGCGCTGCTGCATCGGCCGCCAGTGGCTGCCCGAGTTGTTGGATTGGTTCTGGGCCGTGTCCGACGATGTCGATCCTGCAGACCTCGTTCGGTTCTGCCAGGGTGCCGCCTCGGATCGGCCCTAGCCCACGTCGGCCGATGGCGCCGACGCCCGGATGCAGGGCCGGCCCTCGCCAAGCTTAAGCTCTCGCCTCTCGGGCCGTGACGTGTGCCAGGAGGGAGCGCAGCTTGGGTGTACGGCGGTCGTTGTGCGTTCGAAGCGCATACCACCAACGAAAAAGCCCCGCCTGAGCGGGGCTTTCGTTTGAGGGGAATACCCGCGGGCAAACCCCGACCTCGGATGGCGAGCATCTTCGGTCAGCTGAAAAGACGGTGTGACCCGCCTCCAGCAAGTGAGAGGGATATCGCATATCCGCCTCGCCGGGTCAATGATCGAGGCCTAGCACGGTTCCGAGGAGCGCTCGGATGCCGGCGAGCTCGGCGGGCGAGATGGACGGCAGCGCCGGGCGGCGGTTCACGTTGACCTGCCACAGCCGGACCAAGGAAACGGTGTAGATGTGGTCGCAGACGGCCCAAACCGGGTCGGTCTGGTGGAAGAAGGGATACGTGCCCGGCTCGAACCGGAAATGATGGGTGTTGTTCTCCCGGGGCGGGCTCTTGCTCACCGGCACCACCGTGCAGCGCCCGGCGGCGCCGGCCGAGCGCGAGGACACGACGATCGCCCGCCGTTCCTTCTGCATCTCCGGCTTCACGAGGTAGGTGAAATCGCACATCACGACCCGGCCGGGGCTCGGAGCGTGCGGAACCGGCCGCCTGACCTCGGCCGTGCGGCGCGTGACGACCGAACCTTCCAGCGTCGTCAGGAACGCGTCCGCCTTCGCGGCGGCGATGCCGCCGCGAACCAGCGCCGTCTTCAGCTTGGTCCGCTCGTACTGCGCGGTGGCCTTTTCCGACAGGAAGCAGTGGCGCAACGCGCTGGCCACCGCCTCGGCGGTCTCTTCGGCGAAGCCTCCCTCGCACAGCCGGTCGAGGCAAGCCTCGCCGTTGAAGCGGGTATCGGGATGCCGGGAAATCTCCATCAATCCGCCGACGGCGAGCGCCTCGCCCTGGGCGAAGCCGAGATCCGTCATGGCCTTGAACATGCGAAAGGCGTGGGGCACCCCGAGACAAATGCTCCTGCCGATGGGAAGGCGATGGCGTAGCCCGGGCGACGTCGCGTCGGGCAGGCCGAGGGCGAGCTGATCCGTTCGAAGTCGGCAAACACCTCGGCCGACGCCGTATCCGCACGCCGGACCATTGTCATCCCACGCCGAAGGGGCCGAGCGCCGCCGGCGCCCGGGCGCCGCGATCTTGTCGGGGCCTGCCCGCCGTGGGTGCCTTGGTTTGAGCGACCCGGCCCGGGGGGGCGGCACCCGCGCTCGTCATCGAGGCGCCGGGTCCCGCCGCCCGGGCGCGCCGCCTCGGCCTGGTCCCGGGGCACGTTCCATCCGGCGCCGAGAACGACGGTCCCCGACCTTGCCGCACCGCTCGGAGCGGCTATTCGTTTTCATTCAAGAGCCCCACCGCGGCCTCCAGGAGCGCTCGGAACGCGACCGACTGACCTGCAGCCGCCTCCACGCGCCGCGTCAGGTCCGAGGAAGCCGCGGGATCCTCCGACGGGTGCGCACCGATGAACCGAACCGCGGCGAGATGCAGCCCGGGTCTAGGCTTATGTTGCCCAGCCAACAGCTTCGATACGGTCGCCTGGCTCGCGCCGAGGATCTTGGCAAGGGCAGCCTGCGTAAGCCCGCGCTCTCGACGCGCGCGACCGAGGGCAATCGCCAGCGCATGCGCATCCCCGCCGTCAGCCGCCCGCTTGCTTCCGCTCATGAAGTCAATAAAATCGAATGGAAACGAATAATCAAGGCACGCAGGATGCAGGCTCAGACGTCCGGGAGGCCGCGGTCGGTCGCGACGATTCCCGCGGACCCGGAGGCCGAATTGATGCCGGGGGTGCGGTGGGGGCGCCCGGAATGGGTGCCGAGTGCCGCGTTCTGGGCTTTCATGGTCGGTCGGGCCAGCGAGCCGGTCGACGGGTTCGTGGGGCGGGAGGTCAGCCTGGCCCACGAGATCGGCTTCTGTCTGCTCGGGGGCTACGGCATCACGGCCGAGGTCAACCACGCGGTCCATCGCGCGCTGGCCGCGGATGGGATCTTCGAGCCTGGCCGTCGTCCTGGGGCCGATGAGATCGAGGCCCTCCTGCGCAGGCCGGTCCGCATCGGCGAAAGGTCGGTGCGCTACCGCTTCCCGAAGCAGAGGGCGGGCAGGCTCGCCGACGCGCTGACGCTGATCGAGACCGATCCGCCGCCGTCGAGCGACGCCCTGGCCTTCCGACGCCACCTGATGCGCCTGCCCGGCGTCGGTCCGAAGACCGCCTCGTGGGTCACCCGGAACTGGCTGGGCTCGGACGAGGTCGCCATCCTCGACATTCACATCATCCGTGCAGGCCTCCTGATCGGCCTGTTCGAGCGGCCGATCCGCCTCCCGCGGGACTACGAGGCGCTCGAACGGCGCTTCCTGCAGTTCTGCGTGGCCCTGGACGCGAAGCCGTCGCTGGTCGATGCCGTCATGTGGCGGGCGATGCGCAACATCGGCCGGGGACCGGTTTGACCGGCGACGGCGGAGGCCGATAAGAAATCAGGTCTCCTTCACCAGTGGCCGGGCAAGCGGGATGTCGGGGGGCAGCAAGAAGAGTTCGGGCCGTCGCCTGGTCGCGCCGGCCGGTGCAGGGCCGGGAGCGCCGGGCTCGACCGCCGGATCGGAGGGCGGGAACGCGCCGACGGGCTCGCCCTGCGACCTCAGTTACGACGTCGAACTGACCGGGGTCCGGGCCGACGTCGTCGCCGTCGTGCGCATCGGCGACGTCCTGGACGTCGCGCTGCACAGGGCGGGTGCGTTCGAGACCGCCGTGTGCCGTACCCGCCCCGCCGGGCAGGTGGTCGGCACGCTGGCGAACGTCGAAGGCCTCGACGAACTTCTCGGTTGCCTGCGCACCCACCACCGCTACGCGGCGACCGTGACGCAGGTCGGCCGCCTCCTCTGTCGCGTCGCCATCGCACCGGTGCTGGGTTGATCGTCGCCGGAGGGTCCTACCTGGAGATCTGCGAGATCCCGCGCTGGCGCCGGCTGTTCGGTTCGGGCGGCCGCGCCGCCGCGGCGGTCGGGCAGCTCTCGCCGGGCAGCAGCCTTCACACCTATGCCTTCGCAGGCTGGGCCCGCGACGTCGAGAGCTCGATGCACGCCTGCGGGGTGACGGCGACGGTAATGCCCATCGCCGAGGAGATCAGCTTCGGCTACTTCCATGCCCTGTCGCCGGCCACGTTGCGGCCCGCCGTGCCGACGCGACACCCGGCCCTCTCGGTCGACGGGCGGGTCGTGCTGCGTTTCGGCTTCGTGGAGGGCGACGCGGTCGTGTCCGCGGAGCGGGCGGTCCACGACCCGCAGGGCGACGACGTTGTCCCGTTCCGCGCCAACGGGTCCCGGGCCGAGGCCCTGGCCGTAGTCCTGAACGAGGGGGAGGCGGAGGGGGCGACGGGCGAGGAGGGGCCGGCCGCAGGCGAGGCCGTTCTCGCCCTGCACGCGGCCGACGTGGTCGTGGTCAAGCGTGGCTGCTCGGGCGCGACCGTCCACCGGCCTGGTCGCGACCCCGTCGCGGTGCCCGCTTATCGATCCGCCCGCGTGTTCAAGATCGGCTCGGGCGACGTCTTCAGCGCCGCCTTCGCGCATCACTGGGGCGAGCGCGGCCTCGACGCCGCGGCGGCGGCCGACCTGGCGTCGCGCGCGGTCCACCATTTCGTCGACACGCGCTCGCTGCCGCTGCCCGCGGCCGCCGACCTCGCCGACCAGGCGCTCGCACCCGTGGGCGGGGAGCCCGGCCGCGTCTACCTCGCGGCCCCGTTCTTCCACATCGCCCAACGCTGGCTCGTCGAGGAGGCACGGGACCGGCTGCACGCCCTCGGCGCGTCTGTCTTCTCGCCGTTGCACGACGTGGGCACGGGGGGCGGCGCCGTCGCCCTCGCCACCGCCGACCTCGCGGGGCTCGACGGCTGCCAAGCCGTGCTCGCCCTGCTCGACGGGGCGGACCCGGGCTCGATCTTCGAGGTTGGACATGCGCGGGCGCGCGGCATCCCAGTGGTCGTGCTGGCCGAACGCCTCGACGAGCATCACCTGACCATGCTGGCCGGCACCGGCTGCGAGGTCGTCGACGATTTCGCCTCCGCCCTCTATCGGGTCGTGTGGGCCTCGCTGCGATGAGGGTTCTGCTGTTTTCCGGCGGCCTCGATTCGACCGCCCTCGCTTGGTGGCAGAGGCCGGACGCCTGCCTGTTCGTCGATTACGGCCAGCGGCCGGCGGCGGGCGAAAGGGCGGCTGCGACGTCCATCGCGGCCGAGTTCGGGCTGCGGCTCGAAACGCTTCAGGTCGACCTGTCCGGGCTTGGCCTCGGGCCCCTGGCCGGCGGGGAGCCCGCCGCGCTCGCGCGTGCCCCCGAATGGTGGCCCTACCGCAACCAGATCCTGGTCACCCTCGCAGGCATGCGCTTCGTCGCGGAAGGCCTGTCGGAGATCCTCATCGGAACGGTGGCGACCGATGTCCACGCCGACGGACGCGCCCCATTCCTGCGGACGCTCGACCGACTGATGCGGCTCCAGGAGGGTGGGGTGCGCGTCGTGGCGCCCGCACGGCACCTGAGCGGGCCGGCCCTTCTCGCGGCGTCCGGCCTTCCCGCCTCGGCGCTCGGTGCGACATTCTCCTGTCACGTCATGGAATATGCCTGCGGGCAGTGCCGCGGATGCGAGAAGCATCGCGAGACCTTGCGGTCGTTCGGCCTGCGGTCCGACGTGAAGGCATCCCGCGCGGCCCCGGACCGACCGGACGCGGCGCGGGCGGAGGGTTGACGAATGGGCGGAGGGCTCCCACCCAAACGCCGCCGCATGCCGTACGGCATGGGACAGGTCCGGACAGGGTCCGACGAGTGCGACCTGACCTTCACGGTCGACCTGATCGGTGTCCGCCGCGACGCCACGCGCGGCCTGCAGGCCGGAGACGTGTTGGAGGTGGACCTCGTGGCCGGCGCGGGCGCCAGCACCGCAGTCTGCCGCACCGCCGACGGGGCGACCGTCGGCGCCCTCGCCGCGTTCCGCGGCCTCGTGAGCCTGCTCGGCTGCCTCGACCAGGGGGTGCGGTTCGAGGCCCTCATCGAGGATGTCGGCGCGACGCGCTGCACCGTTACGGTCACGAGGGCCGAGACGTGAACGTCGTCGGCGGCACATATTTTGAGAGCTGCGCGTTCCCCGCCTGGGCCGGCCTGTTCGGTTCGGGCGCGCGCGCCGCCATGGCGGTGAGCGCGCTGTCCCCGGGCACCCGCCTGAGCACGTATGCTTACGCCGAGTCGGCCGGCGACCTCCGGGCGACCATGGCCGCCTTCGAGGTCGAGACGGATATCGTCGCCATCGGGGAGCGGCTCGAATTCGAGTATTGGCATCCCCTTCGCAAGAGCTGGGTTCCCGAGGCCGGCCGGCGCTACGCCGACCTGGCCGTCACCGGCGACGTCGTGCTCGGGTTCGGCATGCTGGAGGGCACGGCCCGGCTCACGGCCGGCCGGGCGGTCTACGACCCACGCTCCGCCGACCCCGCGTCCTCCTTCGTGCGTTCCGGCTCGCGGGCGACGGAGCAACTCGCCTACGTGGTGCAGGATGCCGACTTGGTCCGGCTCGGTCCGCTCCCGGACCCGCGCGACGCCGCGACCGGCGTCATGGCCCGCGAGGGCGCCACGCTCGTCGTGTCGCGCCACGCGTTCGGCGGTGCCACGGTGTACCGGGGCGACGCCCCCGGCATCCCGGTGCCGGCGTACGCCGCCCGCCGCTGGTTCAGGATCGGGGCCGGCGACGTCTTCTGCGCGGCCTTCGCGCACTATTGGGGCGAGCGTGGCTTCGACGCCGTGGGGGCGGCCGACCTCGCGTCCCGCTGCGTGGCGTGGTTCAACGACGGGGCTCGGTTGCCGCTGCCTCCGCCGGACGAGCTCGAAGGGATGGAGGCGGTGCCCGGGCGCCCCGCGTCGGGTTGCCGGGTCTACCTGTCCGGACCGCGCCGGACCATGGCCCAAAGATGGCTCTTCGACGAGGCGGCCGCTTACCTCGACGCGCTCGGGTTCAGGACGGAGACGGCGTTCGCGGACGACGGCCCCCGCTCACCCACGCGAGCGCATTGGCCGCCCCGGCCCCGCGTGCCCCATTCGGCCCTCCTCGCCCTGGGCGACGTCGCCGACCTCGGGACGAACCTTCACGTCGGCTACGCGCAAGCCAACGGCATGCCGGTGGTGCTGCTCGCCGAGACGGCCTCCGGCGGGGATTTGACGATGTTCTCGGGAAGCGGCTGCGAGGTGACGCACGATCTCGCCACGGCGCTCTACCGGACGTGTATGGCATGCCTTCGGTGATCGGCGGCCGGGAGGGCACCCGTTGAGGCCGCCTCGGTTTCCGCCCGCCCCGGCGCGCCTGCGGGCGCCTGAGCGCACGCCGTCCCCGCCCGGACCATTGGGGTCCGGCGATGGAGAGGGCGGTCCGGTGCAGGAGCGCTGGCAGGCGTTCCACGCCTTCCTGGCGGCACGCATGAACTCACGATGGGTGTTCCGCGGCTGCGCGTCGAAGGCCTTCGAGTGCAAGCCCAGCGCCGGCCGGGGCGCCGAGTTCGACCCGCGCCACGAACGGCAACTGTTCCAGGATTTCAAGCGCGAGGCCAGGCTGCACGTCGCGATGCCCGGGGCGACGGATTGGGACTGGCTGGCGCTGGGTCAGCATTACGGTCTCCCGACCCGCTTGCTCGACTGGACGACCAATCCGCTCATCGCCTGCTTCTTCGCCGTTGCCAGCCAGCCCGCGAACGAGGACGCCATCGTGTACGCGCACCCGCTGGGCGGCAGTTCCATGATCGACCCCGAGCGGGGTCCCGGCCCCTTCGAGATCGCCGAGGTCGGCTTCCTGCTGCCCTCCGCCCTGGCGCCCCGCATCGCGAGCCAGAAGGGCCTGTTCTCGGCCCACCCCGATCCGGCCTCGGCGTGGACGCCGCCCGGCATGGCGGAGAACAGCTTCGAGATCCCGCGGGACACCCGCGCGGTCTTCCAGCGCAACCTGTTCCAGCTCGGCGTGGATGCGGCCCACATCTGGGCCAGCCTCGAAGGCGTCTGCCTCTCGCTGACGTGGCAGTACCGCCTCCGCATCGGGCTCGGCGCGGCCTTGTAGCCCCCGCCGCTCGGAATCCTCGGAGCATCCGGTCCGGACGGCGGCGGTCCCGCCAAGGCGGCGCAGGCTTCGACATTCACCGGCCGGCGCGCCCTCTACCGACGCGCACGGCGTGGGTCAGGCACAGCAAGGCTTGCCCGCCGTCGCCGCGCGGGGGTGTTGTGGATATCCTGTCGAAAACCGGACCGCGCCTAGGATTTAGCGAAACGGAAGCGTGGGAGGAATTGGGATTTTTCCGGGAGCTACCACTCCCCAAGTCCTTGATGCCACACACCAATTTTCAAGCGAAAGTTGGTGGTGGAGCTGAGGGGATTCGAACCCCTGACCTCCGCAGTGCGATTGCGGCGCTCTCCCATCTGAGCTACAGCCCCGTCCCGAGGCGGGGGCCTTTTAGGCTTGTCCGCTTCGACCTGTCAATTCCGGAAATTTCCCGCGAGCCCCGCGCATCCCGCGCCGGACGCGAGCGCGGGCGACGAGGACCGGTAAAGCCCGCATGAACGCCCTGCTCTGGCTCTTCAACACCGTCATCCAGCTCTACATCTACATTCTCATCGCGAGTGCGGTGTTGAGCTGGCTCGTCGCGTTCAACGTGGTGAACGTGAGCAATCCCATCGTCTCCCAGATCGGCGAATTCCTCTATCGGGTCACCGAGCCGGTCCTGCGGCCGATCCGCAACCTGCTGCCGAATCTCGGTGGCGTCGACATCTCGCCGATCATCCTGATCCTGCTGCTGCTCTTCGTGCAGAAGCTCATCACCGATCTCTACATTCAGGTGGCCTTCTGACAGGCTCTTGATGGCGGCCCCCTCGCCTTGGCCGAGCGTAGCATTGCGCTGCGCCCGGCCTCATTGCTAAGGCGTCGAGGAACGACCGCCGAGCAGGGGCGAGAACCAGACATGAAGACCAATCCGGGCCGCTTCTTCGAGGATTTCCGCCTCGGCGAAACCATCCGCCATGCAACGCCCCGCACCGTTACCACCGGTGACGTGGCGCTCTACACGGCGCTCTACGGCCCGCGCTTCGCGGTGCAATCATCCGATGCCTTCGCGAAGGCCCTCGGTTACCCGGCGAGCCCGCTCGACGACTTGCTGACCTTCCACGTCGTGTTCGGCAAGACGGTGCCGGACATCTCGCTCAACGCGCTCGCCAATCTCGGCTATGCCGAGGGTGGCTTCCACCGTCCGGTCTATCCCGGTGAAACGCTCTCCACCGTCTCCGAAGTCATCGGGCTGAAGGAGAGTTCCAACCGCCAGACCGGCGTGGTCTATGTGCGCTCGACCGGTTCCGATGCGTCCGGCCAGACCGTGCTGAGCTATTGCCGCTGGGTGCTGGTGCGCAAGCGCGACCCGGAAGCCAAGATCGCCGAGGAGCATGTGCCGAGCCTCGCTAAGGTCGTGAATCCGGCCGACCTCGCCCATGCGCTGCCTCCGCTCGATTCGGCAGCCTACGACACGGCCCTGGCCGGCAGCCCCCACCGTTTCGCGGATTACGCCGTCGGCGAGAAGATCGACCATGTCGACGGCATGACCGTCGAAGAGGCCGAGCATCAGATCGCCACGCGACTCTTCCAGAACACCGCCAAGGTCCATTTCGACGCCGTGGCGACCAAGGATACGAAGTTCGGCAAGCGGCTGATCTATGGCGGCCACGTTATTTCGCTGGCCCGCGCGCTCAGCTTCAACGGGCTCGCCAACGCCTTCGCCATCGGCGGCATCAATGCCGGCCGCCACGTGGCCCCGCTCTTCGCCGGCGACACGGTCTACGCTTGGTCCGAGGTGCTGGAAACGGCGGAACTGCCTGGGCGTCAGGATATCGGCGCGCTGCGGCTGCGCACCGTCGCGGCCAAGAACCAGCCCTGCGGTGCCTATCCGGACAAACAGGGCGAGGGCTACGACCCTTCGGTGATCCTCGATCTCGATTACTGGGCCTTCATCCCGCGCTGACGCGGACGGCCCACTCGGGGGCCGCTTCCCACCTCACTCCATCACCGCGGCCTTCATGATCACCACCATGGTGGCCCGGCCCGGCGCCTCGCTGAGACAACGCACGCTGTGCGGCCGGTCGCAGCGATAGCGCAGGGTCTCGCCGGGGCCGGCCCGCTGAACCTCACCCGCGACCTCGACCGAGAAGGTCCCTTCCGTCACCGACAGCGACTCGACCGAGCCGCGCTGATGGGCGTCGGATTCGAGCACCCCGCCGGGGTCGGCGGTCACGTCGTACCATTGCAGCCACTCCACCGTCTTGATCCAGCCGATGATGGCGAGACGGACCTTGCCATCCTCGGAGACCAGCCGCGGCGTATCGGCCCGAGAGAAGCGCTCGATGAAGGGCTCCTCGTCCGACGTGGCAAGGACCCGCTCGATCGACACATCGAGCGCTTGGCTCAGGCGCCAGATCGTGGCGAGCGTCGGGTTCGTCTCGTTGCGCTCGATCTGGGAGATGATCGATTTCGCCACGCCGGATTGCTCGGCGAGTTCTGAGAGCGAGAGGTTGTAGGCCTTGCGCAAGCGCTGAATCGTCTTGCCGAGCTGGCCTGACAGCACTTGGGCGCCGCTCGCCAAGTCCTTCGGTCGTCCGCGCTCGAGGCTTGCCGTGATGTCCTGCATGCTGCCGATCCGTTGATGCGCGTTCTGCCGGGGCGAAACGCCGGTCCGGCGCCGATCCGCGCGTCACATGATGGAGATGCGTTCCGTTATCCGAACGGACGTTTGCTTTGTCAAACGCAATCGCCCGCCAACAGGGCTAGCGTTTCGCTTCGGAAGGCTTGGCACTTTCGGGCCTCAAGACCATCCGTCCCTCGTAGCCGTCATAGCCGCCACTATAAGTGAACCGGTTTCGCGCGAGGCGATTGCGTATCTCCACCGAAGGCTCGCTTACCCGCGGCGGGTGGCGGACCTCATTGAGCGAGCGGCGATCCGATTGCGATCCGGTCATACGCGACTTCACCATCCCTCTGTCCGTTCAGAACCCTCATCCGGTCGTTCATTTCCACAAAGCGTGGAAATGGTGCAGGGGTCCGTGGCCATGCCCGACCGGAACCGTGTCGGCCATCCGGATCGCCTCCGTCACGTAGGTTTTGGCGGCCGCCACCGCCTCGGCAAGGCCCGCCCCGCCGGCAAGACCAGCCGCCACCGCGGCGGACAAGGTGCATCCGGTCCCGTGATTGTTGCGGGTCTCGATCCGCGGTGCCGCGAAGCGGCGCAAGGTTCCGTCGCGGGACAGGAGATGATCGACGCTCTCGCGCCCCTCGCCGTGGCCACCCTTGATCAGAACCGCCCGGGCTCCCCGTTCGAGCAAGCGCCGGGCTTGCCCCACGGCCTCGTTCTCGTGACCCGCCTCCGCCTCACCCAGGAGGGTCGCGGCTTCCGGGAGGTTCGGAGTGACCACGTTGGCCAATGGCATCAATTCGGCCCGCAGGGTCTCGACGGCCTCTTCGTTGATCAGCCGATCACCCGAGGCTGCCACCATCACCGGGTCGAGTACCACGGGAATGGCCTGAGCATGCTTGCGCAAGCACTCGGCCACGGCACGGATCACATCCGTGCTCGGCAGCATGCCGATCTTCACTGCTTTGATCTGAAGATCAGCGAAAACCGACTCAATCTGTGCCGTGACGAAGGCCGCCGGTACTTCGTGGATCGCCTGCACGCCGCGCGTATTTTGCGCGGTCAGCGCGGTGAGGACGCTCGCGCCGTAGACGCGCAAAGCCGCGAAGGTCTTGAGGTCGGCCTGGATGCCTGCGCCCCCGCTCGAATCCGATCCGGCGATGGTCAAAGCGATGGCGGTCATCCGTGGCCTCCCTGTTCGCCGCGGCGCTTGTGGTCGCGCCGCGTCCCCATTCACATCGTGTCCCCGAGCGTTCCGCCCAGGGGGCGAGACCGAAGACAGAGGGAAACTCCGAGGGCAGCCATCGGATCGACGCGGCGCCTCGACACGCATTCTGCATGGCACGGCGAGGGTCGCAAAGCTGTCGCGCCCCATGCCGGTAGGAGCTGTGGAAGGGCGCGCGGCGTTCGACCGAGTCCGTGACTATCCCTCCGACGGCAGGCGATCCTTCAGGCGGAGCCACGCGATCCGTTCGAACTGCGTCAGGCCTTCGGTCAGGCTCCCCAACATATTGACGCTCCCGGCCAACTCGGGTTGGGCCAGAAGGAGCGCGCGCTTCGACTCGTCCGGCAAGGCGTGCAGGGCGCGCACAACGGCGGTGTGCAGGCCTTCGGCGGTGTCCTCGCGCTGGGTCAGGCCAGCCTGCCAGATCTGCAGGGTGATTTCCGGCATATCGTCGAAGACGTCTCCGAAGCGGGTCAGGAACTGCGACGCGCTCATCGTGCTCGGTGTCAGGGTCGGGGCCGGGTGTCGCGCGGCCCAATGCCGGGCGATGTCGATGCGGCGGGCGACCCAGACGGCTTCGTGCGCCGCGACATGGTCGAGAAACCGCGCCACCGCACCGATCCGCCCCGGACGACCGGCAAGACGGCAATGGAGGCCGACCGACATCATCTTCGGGGCGTCGGCACCCTCCGCGTAGAGAGCGTCGAAGGTGTCGCGCAGATAGGTGAAGAAGTGCTCGCCGGTGTTGAAGCCCTGCGCGGTGGCGAAGCGCATGTCGTTGGCATCGAGCGTGTAGGGGACGATGAGCCCGGTACCGGCTCGGCCATGCAGCCAGTAGGGCAGGTCATCGGCGTAGGCGTCCGAGAGGTAGGCGAAGCCGCGTTCGAGGCCGAGTTCCAGCGTGTTGACCGAGGAGCGACCTGTGTACCAGCCCAGCGGAGCCGAACCCGTCACTTCGGTGTGCAGGCGGATTGCTGCGTCCATCTGAGCAGCCTCCAAGTCCCGCGCCATGTCACGGTGATCGATCCATTTCAGGCCATGGCTGGCGATCTCCCATTCGGCCTCGTGCATGGCGGCCACCACTTCCGGATTCCGGGCGAGCGCCGTTGCCACACCGAACACCGTCACCGGAACGCGCCGCTCGGTGAACAGCCGCCACAGACGCCAGAAGCCGGCGCGCGACCCGTATTCGTAGAGCGACTCCATGTTCATGTGCCGCATGCCGGTCCATGGCTGGGCGCCGACGATCTCGGAGAGAAAGGCTTCGGAGGCGGCGTCGCCATGGAGGAGGCAGTTCTCCGCGCCCTCCTCGTAATTGACCACGATCTGCACCGCGACACGGGCGCCGCCGGGCCAATCCGCTTGGGGGACCGTGCGGCCATAACCGATCATGTCACGCGTGGTGTGCAGCGATGAATGCATGCGGGCCCCGAGGTGCCGTCGTTCGTCGGTGGTGAATGCCTGCAAGCAGGATACCGTCGATCGGCCGATTTTAGCGTTCGCTTGCGCAGAGCAGATCCCGACGGAGGGCATGGCCTTGCTGAGGCCGATGGGACAAGGCGCCGGGCGTGGCTCCGGGTTGTCATCAGGGTGTGTTGCAGGGCACCGACAGAAAAGGGTTCACGGGCCGGTCTCGCCTTCCGCGTGTTCTGAGGCATGATGCGCCCCCATCTCGCGGGTGCGTCGTCGATTGCCGGCCCCCACCGTCGATGCGAGGCGCCGTTCGCCCGTGATGTGTGAGCGTCCGATTCACAACGAAGAGGGCGGCCATCCCTGGCCGAGCACAGCATGCGTCGTCACCGCTACGCCAAGATCGTCGCCACCGTCGGTCCGGCGACCAACACGCCGGACATGCTGAAGGCCCTGTTCCTGGCCGGTGTCGACACCTTCCGACTCAATTTCAGCCACGGCGTTCAGGCCGACCACGCGAAGGTCCATGCCGCTATCCGTGCCCTCGAAGCCGAGGTCGGTCGGCCCATCGGCATCCTGCAGGATCTGCAGGGCCCGAAGATCCGTGTCGGCACCTTGCGGGACGGTCGCCTCGATCTCGTGGCGGGCGAGCGCATCCGTTTCGTTCTAGAAGGTGCGGAGGGCGATCGGAGGGCGATCCCGCTGCATCATTCCGAAATCTTCGCTGCGGTCGTTCCGGGACAGGATCTTCTAATCGACGATGGACGGGTGCGGGTGCGCGTCACCGGTGTCGAGAATGCCGCGATCGACGCCGAGGTCGTCACGGCCGGTGTCATCACCAACCGCAAGGGCGTGAATTTGCCCGGTACCCTGCTCGACCTGTCGCCGCTGACGGAGAAAGATCGCGCCGATCTTGCCTTCGGCCTCGATCTCGGCGTCGATTGGGTGGCCCTCTCCTTCGTGCAAACGCCCTCGGACGTGCTGGAAGCCCGCGGCCTGATTGGGGATCGGGCCGGAATCATGTCGAAGATCGAGAAGCCTCAAGCACTGGATCGGATCGACGATATCATCCGTCTCTCCGACGCCGTGATGGTGGCCCGTGGCGATCTCGGCGTCGAAATCCCGCACGAAGACGTACCCGGCCGTCAGAAGGAGTTGATCCGCGCCTGCCGTCTCGCGGTGAAACCGGTGGTGGTGGCGACCCAGATGCTCGATTCGATGGTCGCCGCCCCGGCGCCGACCCGGGCGGAGGCCTCGGACGTGGCCACCGCAATCTACGACGGCGCGGATGCCGTGATGCTGTCGGCGGAATCGGCCACCGGGCGCTATCCCATTGAAGCGGTGGCGATGATGGACCGTATCATCCGCTCCGTGGAGGGGCACAAGCTCTACCGATCGATCGTTGCAGCCTCCGAACCCGGCGAGGAGGAGACGCCGCCCCATGCCGTCGCGACCGCGACCGCTGTCCTGGCCGATGCGATTCAGGCCCGGGCGATTGTCGCCTACACCACCAGCGGAACGACCGCCGCGCGGGTGGCGCGCAAACGCCCGGCCGTGCCGATCCTGGCGCTCACCCCGAGCCGTTCGACCTCTCGACGCCTGAGCCTGCTGTGGGGCACGCACAGCGTCCATTCGGACGATGTCGATTCCTACGAGGAGATGACGAGCGAGGCCGCCCGGCACGCCCGTGACGAGGGGTTCGCGAAAGCCAACGACATGATCGTGGCCGCCGCCGGCATCCCGTTCCACACCATCGGCAACACCAACAACATTCGGGTCATCCAAGTGTGAGGCCCGGGCGCCGACGGCGGCGCTCCATCAGGCGTCAGGCTGGCCGCTGACGCAGCCGCGAGATGCCCTGCCACGCCGGCATCAGGATGAAGCTCGTGATGGGGATGAGAACGGCACCGACGACGAGGCCGACGACACCGGAGGCGGCAGCGGTGACGAGCCATTCCACGAACCCTTTGGCCACGGTAAGCGATCCGCCCACCCAGGCCGCAGCCTCGTGGATGAGATGGGCCGGAGCCGACACGCCGTATTCCTCCAATCCGTGGATGAGGATGCCGCCTCCCACCCAGATCATCGCGGCGGTGCCGACGACGGCGAGAAGTTTGAGCAGGATGGGCATGCCCTTGACCACCGCCCGGCCGATGCCGCGTCCAAGACTGTCAATGGGTGACGTGTTGGTGTTGGCCGCGAGCGCCAAGCCGGCATCGTCCGCCTTCACGATCAGGGCGACCGCGCCGTAGACCGCCGCGGTGATGCCGAGCGCCACGACGGCGAGGACTGCAGCCCGCGTCCAGAAGCTGCCTTCGGGAATCGCCGCCAGAGTGATCGCCATGATCTCGGCGGAGAGGATGAAGTCGGTCTTGATGGCGCTGGCGACGCGACGGTCTTCCACCGTGCGGTCCTGGCCGGTCCCGGCGGCGACCTCTTCCTCATGCCCATGAGCCTTGTGCGGAAACAGGGCCTCGTAGACCTTCTCGGTTCCCTCGTAGCAGAGATAGGCGCCGCCCAGCATCAGGAGCGGCGTGATCGCCCAGGGCGCGAAGGCGCTGAGCGCCAAAGCCCCAGGGAGCAGGAAGAGAAGCTTGTTGCGTAGGGATCCCAGGGCGATCCGTCCGACGATCGGCAATTCCCGCTCGGCGGCAAAGCCCACAACGTAGCGGGGTGTCACCGCGGCATCGTCGATGACGACGCCCGCCGCCTTGGCTCCCGCCTTCGCGGCCTGCCCGGCAACATCGTCGAGGGAGGCCGAGGCCATCTTTGCGAGCGCCGCGACATCGTCCAGCAGCGCAATCAGTCCGATACTCACCCGGTCCCCCTCGGCATAACGTCACGCTGGAAAGACGAGCGAGAACGGATTTCGATCCCCGCCTTGAACGCTAGCGAACCTCGACGCCGTCCAGATCCGCGCCGACAGTCAGCCAACGCGGAGGCGGTCATGCGCGCGACACGGGCCGGCAACGCGAGGCGACGACCGTATCGTTCGGGACTGTGACCACCGCAGGATCTCGACCCGTTCGCCGACGAAACTGATCGATGATGATGTGCTCAGGTCGGCTCGATCAGTTCGCAGTCGGCCGCGAAGCGGCGACCATTTTGGACATAGAGATCCGCTGCCGGGCGCGTCGCTGCGGTGTAGTCCGGATCACCCGACGTCACGATGCGGGCGGGCACGCCGACGATGAGGCTTCCGTCGGGAAACTCGGCTCCCTCGCGCACCAGCGCGTTGGCGCCGACGATGCAGCCGCGGCCGATGCGAGCGCCGTTGAGGATCGTCGCGCCCATGCCGATCAGCGTGTCGTCGCCGATGGTGCAGCCGTGGACGATGGCGCCGTGGCCGACCGTGACACCCTCTCCAATGGTGAGGGGATAGCCCGGATCGGAATGCAGGACCGCGTTGTCCTGGATGTTGGCGCGGTCGCCGACCGTGATCGGCTCGTTGTCGCCGCGGATCACCGCGTTGAACCAGATCCCGACATCGAGGCCGAGCTGCACACGCCCGATCACGTGCGCCCCCGGAGCGATCCAAACCCGGGCCGTATCCGCGAGATGCGGCGCGTGCTCGCCAAGGCGGTAAAAAGCCATAGTCGAATCTTTCGGATCGCGAACGGCGTCATGCCGGATGCGGCAGGCGTCCCGCGATCATGCCCCGCCTGCCGCCGCGCACCAAGCTGGCCGGTCGGCGAATCTGATGGACCATCGCAGTGTAGGCCCAGGTCGATCGCGCGGTTACGCCCCCTCCACCTTCTCCATGTCGAGGGAGAGGTGTGCGCGGAACAGGACGCGGCCTTGCTCGTCCCTGGCGATCGCGAAGAAGTCCTGCCGATCTTCGGTCGCGGTGATGCCGCGGGCGACCTTCGTCACGATCCGCGCCAGCCGTTCGCGCACCGCATCCGGGTCCGGGAGATCGAACCCTTCCTCGTCTTTGACGAAGTTGGTGCCGTCGTGGAGATCGAAAAAGTAGAGGGGCATGGGCGGCCAAGTTGTGGGATTTTATCCCACATAGCATACGTAATATCGGTATCGCCAGGGCTGGCGACGTCGCAGTTGAGCGTGATGGTACAAGACGCCGCGAGACGCTAGGGACCTCCGTTCTCAAGTTTTGATCCCCACGGCAGGTCTGTCTCGATGATCGGTATCCCTGGTTCGGCCTCGCGACGGATTCGAGCATCGGGCTACCGGCTGTGATCGATCCTGAAACGATTGCCGGGCTGTTCGGGGTCGCCGTAATTGCTGGCGCGATCGATGCCATTGCGGGCGGCGGCGGGTTGATGACGCTGCCGGCCCTGCTGCTCGCCGGTCTCGATCCGGTAAGCGCCATCGCGACCAACAAGCTTCAGAGCAGCGCCGGTTCGATCTCGGCCACGATCGCCTTCGCCCGGCGCGGCCTGATCCGCTGGCGCGTCGCCGGACCCGCCGCCCTGGCCGCCGGCCTTGCTTCGGTGGCAGGGGCACTCTGCGTCAGCCTGCTGCCAAGGGCATTCCTCGACGGGTTGGTGCCGCTCCTGCTGATCGGGATCGCGCTGTATTTCGCGACGGCTCGACGGATGAGCAATGACGATGCGACCGCGAGGATCGGCCCAAATCTCTTCGCCCTGACCCTCGCACCCGCTGTTGGTTTCTACGACGGCGTGTTCGGCCCGGGCGCCGGTTCCTTCTATATGATCGGCTTCGTGACGTTGCTCGGGCTCGGCGTGGTGAGGGCTACTGCTCACACCAAGCTCTCGAACGCGGCGAGCAATGTCGGCAGCCTCGCCCTGTTCACCCTGCAGGGGGTGGTGATCTGGCCGGTCGGGCTCGCCATGGCGGTGGGCGCATTTCTCGGTGCGCAGGCCGGCTCCGCCCTGGCCGTGCGGCTCGGCGCTCGGCTGATCCGGCCGCTGCTGGTCGTCATTGCCTGCGCGATGGCCCTGCGTCTGCTGTCGAACCCGACCAATCCGTTGCGACAGGCCGTGATCGGAATCTGGAGCTGAGACGGATCGTTCGAGGAAGGCTATCGGTGCCGGCCGCGCATCGCCTCGCAAGCGTGCGACGGGGCGAGGACTCGCTTCGGTCGTTCCAAACGTCTAGAACAGATCAAGAACAATGGGCGCGCGCTGTCGGTCAGCGTATTGCTCATGAAGTGCGTGAGAGAGGACACCTGATGGCCTTCAAGCCAAAATCGGCCGCTGAAACCAAAGCCCGCGATCTCGGGATGGCATTGGCACGGATCGCCGAGAGCGAAGGTACGCCGGCCTCAATCGGTGTGGACAGTCTGCGGCGGGCAAGCCCGCGCCTGACGCCCCTCGCGATCGGACAAATGGTGCGCAAGCAGCGCGACGCTGTCGAAGAGACTTTGGCCGAACGGGGGTTGGCCCTGGGCGATTATGCCGATCAGGGGCCGGGCCGGGGCATGGAGTTCACGATCATCGATGCTGCCTAGGGCGAGGATCGATGTCGGGCCTACCGGCATCATCAGCGCGAACACCGTCGCAGCGACGACCGCCGCAACTGGCTCGAAGGCACTACCGCCGAAGTGTTGTGAAGATTTGGCTCCCCGAGCAGGACTCGAACCTGCGACAAAGCGATTAACAGTCGCTTGCTCTACCAACTGAGCTATCGGGGATCACCCGGCCGCCTCGGCGGCGCTGGCGGGTCATTAGCCTTCGTCGATTGCCGGCGCAAGGGTCCTGGCGCAGCTTTTTTGCGAAAGATGGTCGATCCGGTCGGGCGCGACGGTTCTGTGACGGAGTCGCCGACAAGGCCGTTGCCGAGACGCCCGAGGCTCTGCTAAGGACGCCTCGCTCCGGGCCGGCCGCCCCGCCGGAGCTTCGCGTCCTACGCGAATGAGGCCTCGTGGCGGAGTGGTTACGCAGAGGACTGCAAATCCTTGCACCCCGGTTCGATTCCGGGCGAGGCCTCCAAGCTTCACAGCAAACCTGTTTCGAAGTGGCTTTGAACGGCCGTGCCAATGTCGCCGGCCGCCCCCCACGAGCTTGGCAATTGCCTTGCATTTCCCCGGACGATCCACGAAAACCCGTGCCGCTCAGGCCGGTCCCGTGCCCGTCTGATCCGGCGGCGAGGGAAAGACGGTTTCATGCTCGATTATGCGCAGGCGCGACGCCTCATGGTCGATTGTCAGCTCCGCACCTTCGACGTGAACGACAACGCCGTGCTCGACGCCTTCGACGCGGTGCCCCGGGAGCGGTTCGTGCCCGCCGGCCGGGAAAATTTCGCCTATATCGACCAGGCATTGACCTTCGCGACGGAGGGTGACGGACCGCGCGTCATGCCTGCGCCGATGATTCTGGCCCGGATGGTCCAGGCTCTGAAGATCCAGCCCGGCACCCGCGCTCTCGATGTCGGCGCCGGTTACGGCTACGCCGCTGCGATCCTGCGCCGCCTCGGCGGAGAGGTGGTCGCGCTCGAATCGGACGCAGCCCTGGCCGGTGCCGCCCGCGAGCGGCTGGGGGAGGGGGCCGAGGTTGTGCAGGGCGGCCTCGCCGACGCGGTGGCCGGAGAGCCGTTCGATGCAATTCTCGTCGAGGGTCGTGTCGAGACCCGGCCACAAGCACTGCTCGACCAGTTGCGCGACGATGGCCGCCTCGTCTGCGTCCTCGGGCCCGACCGCAACGCGAAGGTGACCCTGTTCGTCCGCGCAGGCGACGCTTTCGGCGCGCGTCCCCTGTTCGACGCGAATCTTCCGGCGCTCAAGGCCTTCGCGACCGAGCCCGGCTTCGCATTCTGAGCCGTTCTCCGGCGTCATTTTTACCCGCGAACGCTCTGAAAATCGGCCGCGCCGCGCCGCTTTGTATCGGCGTCCCGCGACGGACCCCCATGCGGCAGCGACCGTCGTTGCGCTGACGTCGATAGGCGGATGACGGCCGAGGGCGGCCCGCAACGCCCTCTACCGAGGCACAACCACCATCATGGGCCGGGTGTCGCTTTTATGATTCACCCCGCCATCAATCCGGTAACGCAGATGTGCGAGGCTCTGTCGCTCTGAGGCCAAGCTCGGCTATGCTGCGCCCCGAGGCGGGCAGGCTGTCCCGGCGCGAAAGCGCACGAGTGGCCGAGCCGACGAGCCCCGTACCTCTCTACCGGTCTCAGCCCTCGTCCGAGGGTGTCCGGCAGAGAGAAGACGGGAGCGGTGGCGCGGCGAGACGGCGTATCGAGAAACCGCAAGGGCTGATCGACGTGAGAGAACGGAACCCTGCGGCGCGGTCTTCGCTTCGGCTCGTCGGTGCTGTCGCCACGGCGCTGGCAGTCGCGAGTCCGGCCGCTGCCGAGACCCTCGAGAGCGCGCTGTCCCGCGCCTATCAGGCAAATCCGGCGCTCAATGCTGCCCGAGCGGGGCTGCGGGCGACCGATGAGGACGTGAATCGCTTCCAATCCGGATACCGCCCCAACGCGGCCATCTCTGCCGATATCGGCGTCCAACAGTTCCAGGGGCAGGTCAGCCGCATTCCAATCGGCGGACGCCAGGGATTGACGGTCCCTAGCGGCGCCGGAATCACCATCAACCAGAATCTCTTCGACGGCTTTCAGACCGACAACCGCGTCCGCGCCGCCGAATCGACGGTCCTCAGCACGCGCGAATCGCTGCGTCAGACCGAGATGAACACGCTGTTCAACGCCGCACAGGCGTACATGAACGTGCTGTCCGACACCGCGACCCTCGAACTCCAGCGCAACAACGTCGAGGTGCTCGAAGAGCAGCTGCGCCAGACCCGCGACCGCTTCAATGTCGGCGAGGTCACCCGCACCGACGTCGCCCAGGCCGAGGCCCGCCTTGCCGGCGCCCGCTCGCAGGTTGCCACCGCGGAGGCCAACCTTCGCGCCTCCATCGGCATCTACCGCCAGATCATCGGCGTCGAGCCGCGCCAGCTCGCCCCGGGCCGGCCGCTCGACCGCTATGTGCCGGGCAACCTCGACCAAGCGATCGCCATCGGACTGCGCGAGCATCCGCAGATTCTCGCGTCCTTGCACGCCGTCGACGTGGCCGAACTCCAGGTGAAGGTCGCCGAGGGTGCGCTGGCGCCTCAGGCGCAGCTCACCGGTGCCGTTCAGCAGCGCTACGATCAACAATTCCCCGGCGATAACGGCGTCACCGCCTCGATCGTGGGTCGGGTCAACATCCCGATCTATCAGGGCGGCGCCGAGTACGCGCTGGTGCGGCAGGCCAAGGAGAATGTCGGGCAGGCGCGCCTGGTGGCCGATCGCGACCGCGACACGATCCGCGCCTCGATCGTCCGGACTTGGGGCAACCTCGAAGCCTCGAAGGCGCAGGTGATCGCCTCGCAGGCTCAGGTGCAGGCCAACGAGGTCGCGTTGAACGGCGTTCGCGAGGAGGCCCGTGTCGGCCAGCGCACCACGCTCGACGTCCTTAACGCGCAGCAGGAATTGCTGAATGCGCGCGTCAACCTGATCCTGGCGCAGCGCAACCGGGTGGTGAATTCCTACGACGTGGTGCAGGCGGTGGGACGGTTGACCGTGCGCTTCACCGCGCTGCCGGTCACCCCGTACAGCCCGCGGGAGCATTTCGATCAGGTGCGCGATCTCTGGTTCGGCTTGCGTACCCCCGACGGGCGCTGAGACGCGACGGCATTTGACCGCGGAATCCTGTTGGCGGCAGCGCGGGCCCGGTTGATGTCGGAAGAGACGATGAAATAGTTGGTTAACCATTTCGTCGTCTTGTCAATCGTCACCGAGTATCGCCCAGATGAGCGCAGCGAGTCTTAAGGTCCAGGACAAGACGCAGGAACCCTCCATGGAGGAGATCCTCGCCTCGATCCGCCGCATCATCGCCGACGATCAGGCCGCCAAGCCTGAAGAGGAGCCCGAAGCCCCGGCCGCGCCGGCGCCGATCGAGGATGACGTGCTCGATCTGGCCGAAGTCGCCGAGCCTGTGCGCCGACCGGAGCCCGTCGCGTTCGACATTCCCGAAATCGATTTTCGCGCCCCCGAGCCCGCGCCGGAACCGGTGTTCGAACCCGAGCCTGTCTTCGCGCCCGAGCCGGTGGCGGAACCCGAGCCGCCGCGCCCGGCTGAACGGATCCGTGCGGCCGTGGAAGCCGAGGCGACGGAGCGGCTCGTTTCCCCCCGAACGGTCGAGAGCGTTGGTCAGAACTTTCAGCTTCTGGCTCAAACGGTGCTGTCGCAGAACGCCCGCACCCTGGAAGAGATTGTCCAGGAGATGCTGCGGCCGATGTTGAAAGGCTGGCTCGACGAGAACCTGCCGCAGATGGTCGAGCGCCTCGTGCGTGCGGAGATCGAGCGGGTCTCCCGGGGCCGGTAGCCGCGAGGCATGGTTGACGACGGCGGGGCCGCGGGCCGATAGCGGCGACAGCATTTTCCCGTCGCACGCCGAAACGCCCGCTCCGCCCATGATGGACAAGACCTTCGATCCCGCCGCCGTCGAGGCGCGCGTCTCCACGGCCTGGGAAGAGGCCGAGGCGTTCCGCGCCGGCCGCCCGGATCGCGCGGGTGCCGAACCCTATTGCATCATGATCCCGCCGCCGAACGTGACGGGCTCGCTGCATATGGGCCACGCCCTCAACAACACGATCCAGGACATCCTGGCCCGCTTCGAGCGGATGCGCGGCCGCGACGTGCTGTGGCAGCCCGGCATGGATCATGCCGGCATCGCTACGCAGATGGTCGTCGAACGCCGCTTGGCCGAGACGCAGCAGCCGGACCGCCGCACGCTCGGCCGTGAGGAGTTCCTGCGCCGGGTCTGGGCCTGGAAGGAAGAATCCGGCGGGACCATCATCGGGCAGCTCAAGCGGCTCGGCGCCTCCTGCGACTGGTCGCGGGAGCGGTTCACGATGGATGAGGGCCTGTCGCGGGCCGTTCTCAAGACCTTCGTCGATCTCCACGCACAGGGTCTGATCTACCGCGACAAGCGCCTCGTGAACTGGGATCCGAAGTTCCAGACCGCGATCTCCGATCTCGAAGTTCAGCAGATCGAGACCAAGGGCCATCTCTGGCACTTCGACTATCCGGTGGTCGACGAGGCCGGCGCCGAAACCGGCGCGGTCATCACGGTCGCGACGACCCGTCCCGAAACCATGCTGGGCGATACCGCTGTTGCGGTTCATCCCGAGGATGAACGCTATACGGCTCTCGTCGGAAAGCGGGTGCGCCTTCCGTTGGTCGGTCGGCTCATTCCCATCGTTGCCGATAGCTACTCCGATCCGGAGAAGGGCACCGGCGCGGTCAAGATCACCCCCGCCCACGATTTCAACGATTTCGAGGTGGGACGCCGCAACGGGCTGTCTGCCATCAACATCCTCGATGCCGAGGCCCGCATCCAGATCGCCGGCAACGCCGCGTTCCTCGAGGGTGCGGAGCCCGAGGCTGCGGCCCTGGCGCTCGATGGCCTCGAGCGCGAGAAGGCCCGCAAGCAGGTGGTCGCACTCATGGAGGAGCGGGGTCGCCTGCGCGCCATCGAGCCGAACACCCACGCGGTGCCGCACGGGGACCGCTCGGGCGTCGTCATCGAGCCCTACCTCACCGACCAGTGGTACGTGAACGTCAAGCCGCTGGCCGAGCGGGCCCTCCAGGCGGTGCGCGACGGGCAGACGCGGTTCGTCCCGGACAATTACGAGAAGATCTTCTTTCAATGGCTGGAGAACATCGAGCCGTGGTGCATCTCGCGCCAGCTCTGGTGGGGTCATCAGATTCCGGTCTGGTACGCGGCCGACGGCGAGTGGTTCGTTGCGACGAGCGAGGTTGAGGCTCAGGCGCAAGCGCAGGCAAAGTACGGTCGCGCGGTCGAGCTGACCCGCGATCCGGACGTGCTCGACACGTGGTTCTCCTCGGCCTTGTGGCCGTTCTCGACGCTGGGCTGGCCGGACGCGACCCCGGAACTCGCCCGCTTCTATCCGACCAACACCCTCGTCACCGGCAAGGACATCATCTTCTTCTGGGTCGCCCGGATGATGATGATGGGCCTGCAACTCACCGATCGCGCGCCCTTCGACACGGTCTACCTGCACACCCTCGTCCGGGACGAGAAGGGTGCCAAGATGTCGAAGTCGAAGGGCAACGTCGTCGATCCGGTCGATCTGATCGACCGCTTCGGCGCCGACGCGTTGCGCTTCACGCTTGCCGCGCTCGCCGCCCCCGGCCGGGACATCAAGCTCGGGCCGCAGCGGGTCGAGAGCTACCGCAACTTCGCGACCAAGCTCTGGAATGCTGCGCGCTTCGCCGAGCTGAACGGCTGCGCTCTCAAGGCCGATTTCAGACCGGAACAGGCCCGGGAGACGCTGAACCGTTGGGCGTTGACCGAGGCTGCCAAGGCGGTCGCCGAGGTCGCGCAGGGCATTACCGTTTACCGCTTCAACGACGCGGCAGCGGCAGCCTATCGCTTCGTCTGGAACGTCTTCTGCGATTGGTACTTGGAGCTGGCCAAGCCCGTCCTGCAGGGTGAGGGGGTCGATCCGGCAGCACGGGCCGAAACGCAGGCCACCATCGCCTTCCTGATCGATCAGATCGCCAAGCTGCTCCACCCGTTCATGCCCTTCCTCACGGAGGAGCTCTGGGCGATCAAGGGTGAGGCGCTGCCCACACCCCGCGGGTTGCTCGCCCTCGAATCCTGGCCCGACCTCGCGGGACTCGCCGATGCGGAGGCCGAGGCCGAAATCGGCTGGCTCGTCGAATTGATCTCCGAGGTTCGCTCGGCCCGTTCCGAGACCAACGTGCCGGCCGGTGCCCAGGTGCCGCTGATTCTCATCGCCGCCGATGCCACCGTGCGGGCCCGTCTCGACCGTTGGAGCGAGACGCTGATTCGCCTCGCCCGTCTCTCCGAGATCGGTTTCGCGGACGTTGCGCCGAAGAATTCGGTGCAGCTTCTGGTGCGGGGCAGCGTGGCGGCGCTGCCGCTCGAAGGCATCGTCGATCTCGCCGCCGAGGTGGCTCGCCTGAAGAAGGAGGCCGGAAAGGCCAAGGCCGAGATCGCCAAGCTCGACGGTAAGCTCAACAACGCCGATTTCATCGCCCGCGCGCCCGAGGACGTGGTCGATGAGCAACGCGAACGCCGCGAGGCCGAGGCGGTGCGGCTTGCCAAGATGGAGGAAGCACTGAGCCGTCTCTCCGACGCGTGAGGCGGCTTCGGCGCCTCGTCGGCGGATTCGTCGTCGGAATGGCAGGGCTTCTTGCTCTCGGAGCATTGAGCGCGGTCTGGACAGCGAAACCCGGTGATCCCGCTCTCTTTCCGCCGAGAGGAGCCGATGATGCCGTGACCGTGCTCCTCGTCAGCCACGGTTGGCATTCCGGCGTCGTGCTTCCCCGCGACGCCGTCATGGGGGAGGGGGCCGGCGCCGCCCTGCGGAACGTCGCCATCCGCTTCCGCAATTTTCCGGAGCTGGAATTCGGCTGGGGTGAAGCCCGCTTCTACCGGGCGACGCCGACGCTTGCGGCCTTCGACTGGCGTCTCGCCCTTCGCGCCCTGTTCACCCCCGGCGGAAGCGAAGGCGTGATCCATGTGGTCGGCCTCGAACGCCCGGCCCGCGATTCGTTCCCCGCAGCCGATATCGTTCCGGTTCCTCTCTCGCGTGCCGGCCTCGCCCGCCTGCTGGCGCGCCTCGACGCGAGCTTTCGCCTGACCGACGGACAGCCAGTCGAGACCGGGCCGGGATTGTACGGGCCGAGCCTGTTCTATGAGGCGGAGGGCCGGTTTTCCTTCGCCAATGTCTGCAATCATTGGGCCGCAGGCCTGCTCGACGCGGCGGGCGTCCCGACCACGCCGGTGCTGGACACGCATCCCCTCGGGCTGCTGGCGGATCTCAGATGGCGAGCGGGCGCACCCCCTCTCGCCCGCCCCGCTCTCGATTGAGCCTCCACCTGTCCAAACCGTAATCTCCGCGCCATGCGCGGGTCAGACGGGCCTCCCTAGAACCTCTCTCACGGCCCGCCGCCCCGGCGGCCGGCCCAGAATGTTCCGAGAGAGACCGTCCCATGACACTGACCGTTCGCCGCCGCGCTCTCGCCTCCGTCGCCGCGGCCGCCCTCGTGGCCGGTGGGGCCGCCGGGTTCGGGCTTACCCAGCCCGCGACCCCGGCCTTTGCCCAGGCCCTGCCCCAAACCCCGATCGCCGCGCCGCAGCACCCTCCGGGCTCGTTCGCCGACGTGGTCGACAAGGTGAAGCCCGGTGTCGTCGCCGTGAAGGTGAAGCTCAACGCCGATGCCAGCGATGACGATGACGACGACACCCCCGGCAACGGCAACCTGCAGCAGGTCCCGCCGCAGCTGCGCGAGTTCTTCAAGCGGTTCGGCCAGGGTGGCCAGGGTGGTTCGCAAGGACGCAACGCTCCGCAGCAGCGTGGCGAGCGCGGCGCCGTCGGCTCCGGCTTCATCATCTCCGGCGACGGCTACGTGGTCACCAACAACCACGTCGTCGACAAGGCCAAGACCGTGCAGGTGACGCTCGACGACAATCGCACTCTCGACGCCAAGGTCATCGGCAAGGATCCGAAGACCGACTTGGCCCTCCTGAAGATCACCGAGGGTGGCACCTACCCCTATGTCCAGTTCGGCAAGGGCGCTCCGCGGGTCGGCGATTGGGTGGTGGCGATCGGCAATCCGTTCGGCCTCGGCGGCACCGTGACGGCGGGGATCGTCTCGGCCCGCGGCCGCGACATCGGCGCAGGTCCCTACGACGACTTCCTGCAGATCGATGCGCCGATCAACAAGGGCAATTCGGGCGGCCCGACCTTCAACGTCAACGGTGAGGTCGTGGGGGTGAACACGGCGATCGCTTCGCCGTCGGGTGGCTCGGTCGGCCTCGCCTTCGCGATCCCCGCCGAGACGGTCCAGGCGGTGGTCGACCAGCTCCGCACCGACGGCAAGGTGGTGCGCGGCTATCTCGGCGTGCAGGTTCAGCCGGTGACGAAGGACATCGCCGATGGGCTCGGTCTCGACAAGGCCAAGGGGGCTCTCATCGATCACGCCGAGAACGGTACCCCGGCGGCCAAGGCTGGGTTGAAATCGGGTGACGTGATCGAATCGGTCAACGGGACGCCGATCAACGATGCCAAGGAGCTGTCCCGCAAGATCGCTGGCCTGAAGCCCGGCACCGCGGTGAAGCTCGCCTACCTGCGCAACGGCAAGAACGACGTCGCCACCGTCGAACTCGGCACGTTGCCCACCGACGCGAAGGTCGCGAGCCGCAGCAGCGACGACGACGCCACCAGCGGTCAGCCGCGGCTCGGCCTCAGCCTCGCCCCGGCCGGCGATGTCGGCCTCGGCGGCGACGGTGTGGCGGTGATGGAGGTCGATCCCTCGGGCCCGGCCGCGGCCAAGGGCATCGAGCAGGGCGACGTGATCCTGGATGTCGCCGGCACCAGCGTCTCCAAGCCCTCCGATGTGCAGGCGCAGATCCGTGCTGCGCAGGCCAATGGCCGCAAGGCGGTGCTGATGCGCGTCAAGAGCGCCAAGGGTCAGACCCGCTTCGTCGCCGTTGCGCTCTCCAGCAAGGAGGGTTGATCGCCACGAGACGGGGTCGGCGACGACCCCGTCACCCCGCTTGATTCCTCCCTCGACTCCGCGCCCGCTCGTCCTGAGCGGGCGCATTTTTGTCTGACGCCCGTCGTCGGACCCACCGGCCCGCTGACGGGTTGCCCCGTCATTCGGAGGGGATGGTCACCGCAGGAGACAGACATGGCGAGCGTCCAGGGATCGGGTACCTTCGCGATCGGCGGGGATCTGACCGTCCATCGCCTCGGCTTCGGCGCCATGCGCGTCACCGGCCCCGGCATCTGGGGCGATCCGCCCGATCGGGAGCGGGCGAAAGCGACGCTGCGGGCGATTCCGAGTTTCGGCATCGATCTGATCGACACCGCCGACAGCTACGGCCCCTTCGTCAGCGAGGATCTGATCCGCGAGACGCTCCACCCCTATGACGGACTTGTCGTCGCGACGAAGGGCGGACTGACGCGTCATGGTCCCGATATCTGGCGCCCGGTCGGAAATCCGGACTATCTGCGCCAGTGCGTCCTGATGAGTCTCCGGCGTTTAGGCCTTGAGCGCATCGATCTGTGGCAATTGCACCGGATCGGCCCGGATATCCCGCGCGACGCGCAGTTCGAGGCCATTGCCCGCATGCGGGAGGAGGGTCTGATACGCCATGTTGGCCTGTCGGAAGTCTCCGTCGCCGAGATCGAGGCGGCGCGCCAATACTTCCCCGTCGCGACGGTGCAGAATCGCTACAATCTCGTCGATCGAACCAGTGAAGCGGTGCTGACTCATTGCGAGGGATTGGGCATCGGCTTCGTCCCTTGGGCTCCCCTCGACAAGGGCGCGCTGGCGGGTCCGGAATCGGCCCTTTCCACCATCGCCGGCCGCCTCGGTGTCGGGGCAGGGGCGGTGGCCCTCGCGTGGCTTCTCAAACGCTCACCGGTGATGCTGCCGATCCCCGGTACAGGTGATCCCGATCACCTCGCGGAGAACGTCGCCGCTGCCGAAGTGTCTCTGAGCGCGGACGAGTTCGAAACCCTCGATCGGGAAGGTCAGGCTGCCCGGAAGGCCGTCTAGGCAGAAATCGACGCGACCCGCGCTGCCGGCGTGCCGTTCCGCACGCATCTTGCTTTCCAACAGGAACCCGCGGCGGCGCGACGTCTTCGGTTTCCGTTGCGGTCGCCAGACCGTTGCCCTGCCACCCTGCCAGAGACGAGGATCGAGATGTCGAAGCTCCATCGTGCGCTTCTCTGCGGAATGGTGCTGTCCTGTGGGATGCTGGCAGGGCCGTCGCAGGCACGGCCGGGTTGGGTCTCCGGCACCTGGGTCTATGCCGATCTCTGCACCATGCCGGAGGATGGTTCGCAGGCGGGCCGACGCATCACCCTCAAGCGGTCGCCAAACGGTGATGGCCTCGTCTATGAAGGGGCCGGATTGCGAGCGCCGGTCGCGACTTCGGTCACGATCGACGACGCGACCAAGGACGTTGCCTTCCGGATCGAGACCGAGACAGGTCTCGTCAGCTTTCAAGGTACGGCGGGCCCGGATGCCTTGATCGGGACCCTCGACAGCGCCGCCGGATCGCAGCCGGTGCGGCTCAAGCGTGTCCTGCGCTCGCGTGCGCATGAGGCCTGCCCCGGGGAGACGACAGGCTCGATCAACTGACACCCCTCCCACCTCGCTTCGCCCTCCACCGGCATTGACGTCGGCGCCCCGTGGCGCGACTGAGTCCGTCAGGTCGCGTCGCGGAGGAAGCCTTGGCCGAGAGCAAGCGCAGCTATCGTATCGCCGTCATCCCCGGTGACGGCATCGGCAAGGAAGTCGTGCCGGAGGGCGTGCGCGTGCTGGAGCGGGTGGCCCAGCGCCACGGCTTTACCCTGCAGCAGGATTGGTTCGATTTCGCGAGCTGCGACTATTACGAGGCCCACGGGCGGATGATGCCCGAGGACTGGAAGGCGCAGATCGGCACGCACGATGCGATCTTCTTCGGCGCCGTCGGTATGCCGGATCG
This sequence comes from Methylorubrum suomiense, assembly GCF_022179765.1. Classification (GTDB taxonomy): domain Bacteria; phylum Pseudomonadota; class Alphaproteobacteria; order Rhizobiales; family Beijerinckiaceae; genus Methylobacterium; species Methylobacterium suomiense. The sequence continues at coordinate 353,721 of NZ_BPRE01000004.1, forward strand.
CGTGCCGGACCATATCTCGCTGTGGGGCTCGCTGATCCAATTCCGTCGCGAGTTCGACCAATACGTGAACCTGCGCCCTGTCCGCCTCATGCCGGGCGTGAAGAGTCCGCTGGCGGGCCGCGAGCCCGGCGACATCGACTTCTGGGTCGTTCGCGAGAACACCGAGGGCGAGTATTCGAATGCGGGGGGGCGTATGTTTCCCGGCACCGATCGCGAATTCGCCGTGCAGGAATCGATCTTCACCCGTCACGGCACTGACCGGGTGCTGCGCTTCGCCTTCGAACTGGCCAAGAGCCGCCCGAAGAAACATCTGACCTCAGCGACGAAGTCTAACGGCATTTCGATCACGATGCCGTACTGGGACGAGCGGGTGCGGGCGGTGGCAGAAGCCTATCCCGAGATCCGTTGGGACCAGTACCACATCGATATTCTGACCGCGCATTTCGTGCTGAACCCGGACCGGTTCGACGTGGTGGTGGCCTCCAATCTGTTCGGCGACATCCTCTCGGATCTGGGCCCCGCCTGCACCGGGACCATCGGCATTGCACCGTCTGGCAACATCAATCCCGAGCGACGGTATCCGTCCGTGTTCGAGCCGGTTCATGGATCGGCTCCCGACATCGCGGGACAGGGCCTCGCCAATCCGATCGGGCAGATCTGGTCCGGCGCGATGATGCTGGAGCATCTCGGCGAGCGGGAGGCCGCAGCGGAGATCGTCGCGGCCATCGAACGGGTGCTTCCGGAACAATCGCTGCGCACGCGCGATCTCGGTGGCACGGCCGACACGACGGCCTGCGGCCGGGCGGTCGAAGAGGCGATCGGCTAGGAGAGGGGATCATGCGGCCCGTCGTCATCACGGTGGCGATCACCGGTTCGGTCGCCCGCAAGGCCGATAACCCGACCGTACCGATCACGCCGGCCGAGCAGATCGAATCGACTCAGGCCGCCTACGAAGCGGGCGCATCGCTCGCCCACATCCATGTGCGCGACGACGACGAGAGCCCCTCCCACGACCCCGACCGCTTCGCTCGGGTGCAGGAGGGGATACGCCGCCACTGCCCGGGGATGATCGTCCAGTTCTCGACGAGCGGTGCGGAGCCGGACGCCGACCTGCGCGGCGCTTGCCTCGATCATCATCCGGACATGGCCTCGCTCACGACGGGCTCGACCAATTTCGCGGGTGGCATCTACCAGAACCCTGCGCCGCTCTACACGGCGCTGGCCAACCGGATGCGCGCGAGCGGCGTTCGGCCCGAGATCGAGGTTTTCGATCTTTCGCATCTCCACAATGCCCGCCGCTTGATCGATGCGGGCCTCGCTGATGCGAGGGGGCACATTCAATTCGTGCTGGGGATCGCCGACGCCATGCCGGCCGATCCCGTGGCGCTGGACTTACTGCTTGCCGAAGCGCGGCGCTTGCTGCCGCAGGCAAGCTGGGGCGCCTTCGGCATCGGCCGCTTCCAGCGCGAAGCCATCGGTTGGGCGCTTGAGCGCGGCGCGACCGGCATTCGCACCGGACTCGAAGACAATATCCGCCTCTCGAAGTCCGAACTTGCCGACGGCAACGCTTCGCTCGTCCGCCTCGCGGTTGAACTCTGTGCCGAACACGAAGCGCGTCCCGCTACGCCCGCAGAGGCGCGCGCGCTGTTGCATCTCGCCTGATTGCCGTCGCGCGAACGTGACGACACCGGCGATGGAAGTCGGGTGCGTGTCGGCCATTCTCCCTACCAATCGGTAGTTTGAAGTGAGCCGCAGGAGCATGACATGCGCTTCCCCCGCGTCAGACGGGCCATTCGGTACGCCAGCGCGGTTGGTGCTTGGGGACGGTCATGGACGGGCCCTCGCGGTCGAGGATTTCACGGCGGGACCGGTGCATGACGGGCATGTCGGGGGCGGCGCGTCGCCGCCTGAATTGCGGTGCCCCTTCATCAGCGTCGGTGTCACGCCGTTTCTCGGCTTTTCGGTCCTCTACGATACACAACGCTCGGGTCTCGCGGTGCGACCCCGAGCGCCGATACCCGGCGGCCCGGTGACATTTCTCCCGCAATGACGAACATCAGCGTCGGCCTCCGGATTTGAGCGTAATGTTTGATCTTTAGCCAAACCCGTATTTCAGAAGAATAAGCATTGAGCGCAGTGACTATCGCAAGCTCTGCGTTTCCGGGCGAGTTATTGCCAAGGTTCCCCCGCCAAAAGCGCAAAAACTGAGCATTGACGGAACGCTTTCTACGCACTGGCCGTTGCGAGGCCGGTTTCCGCGCCGTGCGTGGCGTCGGGTAGAGGACAGGGACCACGATGAGCAAGTTCTTACGCAGCACGGCCACGGCGGCCATCCTCGTACTCGGTGCGGCGACCGCCCTGGCCCAGGGTGGCGGCGCTGGCGGTGGGGCTGGCGGCGGAGCCGGTGGTGGCGCGGGCGGTGGTGCTGGTGGCGGCGCAGGCGTCGGTGCTGGTGGTGCCGGCGGCGGGGCTGCCGGTGGCGGAGCCGGCGGCGCGGGCGGCGGAGCCGGTGGCGGCGCGATGCGCGGCGGTGAGGCCGGCGGCGCGGGCGGCGCCGGTGGTGCCGGCGGCGGGATGCGCGGTGGCGATTCTGGCGGTGCTGGCGGAGCCGGTGGCGCAATGCGGGGTGGTGAGCCCGGCGGTGCAGGCGGTGCGACCCGCAGCGGTGCGCCGGGCGAGGGTGGTGCACGCGGTGGTCAGAACGCTGGCGAACGCGGTGGTCAGAACGCCGGCGAACGCGGCGGACGCGGCGGCCAAGACGCGGCGGGTGATCGGGGTGGCCGCGACGGTGCCGAGCGGGGCGGCAGGGACGGTGCCGAGCGCGGCGATCGCAATGGCCGCGATGGTGCCGAGCGCGGCGACCGCAACGGTCGCGATGGCGCTGAGCGCGGTGATCGCAATGGTGCCGAGCGGGGTGATCGCGGTGGCCGTGACGGCGCCGAGCGCGGTGACCGCGGTGGACGCGGCAACGTCTCCGAGGCTCGTGGCGCGACGCGGAGCCTGAACACGACGCAGCGCACCGAGTTCCGCCAGTCGATCACCAGCACCAACGTCCGGTCGGTCAGCAACGTCAATTTCTCGCTGAACGTCGGCACGGCGATCCCGCGGTCGGTCTCGCTGCACCCGCTCCCGCCGACGATCCTGACGCTGGTTCCGGCTTATCGCGGATTCCAGTTCATCCTCGTGCGGGACGACATCGTCATCATCGACCCGGACACCTACGAGATCGTCGACGTCATCCCGGGCTGATCCGACTTCAATAGCCGATCAGGGCGGCGGGGCTTCGGCTCCGCCGCCTTTTTTTTATGCCGTCCACGCAGCGCATCTTTTTATGCCGTCCACGCAGCGCATCGACGGCATCACACGGCCAAGCCGGCACTTGCAGAACAGGATAGGAACGTCTAGCCTGTTCGCGATTTGTTTTCCACGATCCGGCGGCGGCTATGCCGCACGCGACAGCAGGTGCCGCATGCTGACCCGCAAGCAACTCGAACTCCTTCAATTCATCCAGTCACGGATGCAGGAGAGCGGCGTACCCCCGTCGTTCGATGAGATGAAGGATGCTCTCGACCTGAAGTCGAAATCGGGCATTCACCGCCTCATCATGGCGCTCGAAGAGCGGGGCTTCCTGCGTCGGCTGCCGAATCGAGCGCGAGCTCTCGAAATTCTGCGGATGCCGGAGGCACCCGCCGCCAAGCCAGCTGTACCAACAGCCGAGCTGCGCCGCTTTACGCCGAGCGTGGTCGAGGGCGGACTTGCCGGTAAGCCGGTCCCGCCGAAGGCTCCTCTGCTGCAAGCGCAGGACGGCGAGGGCCGACCGGTCATCGTGCCGGTGATGGGCCGCATCGCCGCCGGCACGCCGATCTCGGCGATCGAAAGTCAGAGTCACACGATTGCGATGTCGCCCGACTTCTTGGCTGGCGGTGAGCATTACGCCCTCGAAGTCCGCGGCGATTCGATGATTGAGGCCGGTATCCTCGACGGCGACTTGGTGGTGATCCACAAGCAGGAAACCGCCAATAACGGCGATATCATCGTGGCCCTGATCGACGACGAGGAGGCGACGCTGAAACGCTTGCGCCGTCGCGGCTCCTCGATTGCGCTCGAAGCGGCAAACCCTGCCTACGAAACCCGGGTTCTCGGACCGGACCGGGTCCGCATCCAAGGCAAGCTCGTCAGTCTCGTGCGCCGTTACTGAAGCGAGTCCATCCCCGTAGCGCCGGGATCTGCGGCTAATCCCGTCTCACCTGAGGCTGGATTGGTCTCTGGCACGACAGCGACCGGTCGAGCTTGCCAAGGCTGTGGCGTCTGACTGCTACGAGCCGTCACAATCTCGGGATGGGGTGCCCCAAGCCGAATCGCTGTCGCCCCGTGTGTTTCAAGATAATTTTTGTCGATTCTCAGGGGTGCGCGACAGTTCGGTGGCGGCCTCAAGCGGCTGATGAGGATATCGGCACGGGCGCAATCTTCTTCGAAAGCGCGTTTGTCGAGCACCAGTGCGACCGTCCGTCCATCGAAGGTGGTCATCGTGCAGCCGAGTCTGTCGCAACGAGGTTTGGGGCCTCCGGTGAGAGAGGCGGCCGAGCGAGCATCACCGTCGGCTTTCAACCATTGTTCGAGCACGAAGGTCGGCGGACGCCCGAGTACGGCAAGGCGTCCATCCGTCCCTCGGATCGCCGCTCCGGCGCCGTCGCGATCGATGTAGAGGTCGAAGCGCGCCGGTGTTGCAGCGGCGACAAGGCCGAGCGCTGCGGGCAAGATCGCGAGCCCGCGCAGACGTGAGACCGGCAAGGTTAGGAGCAGCAGGGCTAACGCCAGCAACACCAACGCGCCAGCGCCGAAGGCCGGGAGTACGATCGTCGATTGGCCGAAGCCCGCGATCCATTCCGAGATGTCGAGCATCCCGCGAACGGCCAGTCCCATGACCCACCAGACCGGTCGGTCGAGGGCAAAGGGATAGGCGATCATTCCCAGGACCGCGGCGGGCATCACCGCGAGCGAGACGAGCGGAAGTGTCAGCGCGTTGCCGATGAGGCCGAAGGGCTGGATGGTCTGGAAATGGTAGGTCGCGAAGGGCGCTGTCGCGATCTGAGCAACCAACGTCGTCGCGAGCGTGCCGACGCCGACAGCCAGACATCGTGAGATGACACGCAACAGCACTGAGTCGCGCTCCCGTCGAAACGACGCTCCATCGAGGAGGGGCGCACAGGCGATCAGTCCGGCCACTGCCGCAAACGACATCTGGAAGCTCGGACCAAGCAGCGCTTCAGGTTCACGGGTTAGGGCGAGGATCGCGGCGAGGGCAAGATTGCGCATGCTGAGCGCTGGCCGGTCGACCAGAACCGCGCCCAACATGACTAGCGTCATGATGAGAGCACGCTCGGCGGCGACGTCCCAGCCGGAGAAAGCGCAATAGGCGGTCACGCCGACCATCGCGGTGCCTGCCGCGATCTTCTTGATGGGAAGGGCGAGGGCGAGGATCGGTACCAGGGCGAGGCCGGCCCGGACCAACCAGAACACCACGCCGGCCGCGAGCACCATATGCAATCCGGAAATGGAAACGACGTGATAGATACCGGCCGCCCGTAATACGCGGTTGGTCTCCTCCGTAATCAGGCCGCGCTTGCCCGTCACGAGCGCCGCCGCGACCGCGCCGGCCTGACCGCCGATCGCGTCCGCGATGCGCCGAGTCAGGTGATTGCGGGCCTCGTCGATCGAGGCCGCCATTTCGAGCGCGAACGGAAGGGGGATCGTTCGCGGTGCGATCTCCACCTTGCCGCTGAGCGAGCCGACCGCACCGATGCCCCGAAAATACGCATCACGGGCAAAGTCGTAGCCACCCGGCCGGGCCGCTTGCGGGGGCGGGAGCAAGCGCGCCGTGGCGCGGATCGTATCGCCCGGCCGCACGGACTGCGCGGCCTTGTATGAAACGCGGACCCGGCGTGGCTGAGCCGCCGCGGTGAGGTCGTCGAAGCTCTCGACACGGACGATCAACCGGGCGCCGCCCTCGCGTTCCTCCAGCCCCTCGACCACGCCGACAAGTGGCGCAATCATGGTGCGGGCGAGGATCGGCCCGGCGACGGAGTTCACGCGCCAGACGCAAGCGGCGAAGCCGAGAAAGGCCGTGCCCAGTCCCAAGACAAGCGCGAGCCAGGCTGGCCGGGCCTGCAGAAGCGGGGTCAGCCCAAGGCAGAAGCCGGCCGCAACGAGCGGAGCGGCGAGCGTGGGTGTTCCATCGGTGCCCGTGAAGTAGACGAGGATCCCGATCCCGAAGGCGACGGCAAGCCAGGGGAACAACCGCCTCTGTTCGCCTTCGCGGTCCAGTCCCAGCCGAAACTCACCGGCGGCGAGCGCCAAGAGATGGGAGGGCGTTGGGACGCGGTCGGCGAAGAGGGCGGGACGCGTCACCCGCAGCGCCCTTCCGCCGTTTCTCGCCATCCGGCCGAACTCCGCTCCCTGCGCCGTGCCGACCCGGAAAGCGCCGGTGACGAATTCTTAACGCATCCGCATCCTCGTGCTACACGCCCGCCATGGAGCGGCGACCGCCGCCCTCCCGAAATTTCAGGTTTTCAAGAACATCGATGTCGGCACCCGTCGTCACGCGCTTTGCGCCCTCGCCCACGGGCTACCTCCATATCGGCGGCGCGCGCACGGCCCTGTTCAATTGGCTCTATGCCCGCCGCTTCGGCGGACGGATGCTGCTGCGAATCGAGGACACCGATCGCGAGCGCTCGACGCAGGGCGCCATCGACGCGATTCTCGACGGCATGCGCTGGCTCGGCCTCGATTGGGACGGCGAGGTGATCTACCAATTCGCCCGCGCCGAGCGGCATCGCGCGGTTGCCGAGAGCCTGCTGGCGTCCGGCCATGCCTATCATTGCTACGCAACCGCCGAAGAGCTGACGCAGATGCGCGAGACGGCGCGCGCCGAGGGCCGGGCGCCGCGTTATGACGGCCGCTGGCGCGACCGCGATCCGTCCGAGGCGCCGGCCGGCGTGAAGCCGGTGATCCGCTTGCGCGCCCCGCTCGAGGGCGAGACCGTGGTGGATGACGGGGTGCAGGGCCGCGTCACCTGGGCCAATCGCGATCTCGACGACCTCGTACTGCTTCGTTCCGATGGAACCCCGACCTACATGCTCGCCGTCGTGGTGGACGACCACGACATGGGCGTGACGCAGATCATTCGCGGCGACGACCACCTCACCAACGCCGCGCGCCAAAGCCAGATCTATCGGGCACTCGGCTGGGACGTTCCGGCCATGGCGCATATCCCGCTGATTCACGGTGCTGACGGAGCCAAACTCTCGAAGCGTCACGGCGCGCTCGGCGTCGAGGAGTACCGCGACCGCGGCTACCTGCCCGCGGCGCTCCGCAACTACCTTGTCCGTCTCGGCTGGAGCCACGGCGATCAGGAGGTCTTCTCGACGGAGGAGATGATCGCGGCGTTCGATCTGAAGGCGATCGGCCGCTCGGCGGCGCGTTTTGACTTCACCAAGCTCGAAAGCCTCAATGGCCTCTACATACGCGGCAGCGACGACGCGGCCCTCGTCGCGGCGATCGAGGCAATTCTCCCCGCACGCGGCCCGGAGCGCGGCCTGCCGACCACCCTTTCCCCCGAGCTTCGCGAAAAGCTCGTAGCCGCGATGCCGGGGCTGAAGGAGCGCGCCAAAACCCTCGTGGAGCTGCTCGACAGCGCCTATTACCTCTACGCCCCCCGTCCGCTGGTGCTCGATGCCAAAGCGGACGCCCTGCTTGCCGGTGACGCGGCGGAGCGTCTGAGGAGCTTGATCCCGGCGCTCGAAAACCTGCCGGAGTGGAACGCTTCGGCGACGGAGAGCGCCGTGCGCCGTTACGCCGAAGAGGCGGGAATCAAACTCGGCCAAATCGCCCAGCCGTTGCGAGCCGCGCTCACCGGCCGAGCAACCTCGCCGCCGGTCTTCGATGTCCTGGCGGTCCTCGGGCGCGACGAATCGTTGGCGCGCCTGCGGGATCGCGTCGCGGGCTGATTTCGAACCGCGAAGCGGTGACAAATGGGCCCGGTTCTCGCATCTGCGAAGGACGAAAGGCACCCGCCCGTTGCTGGGTCGGGGCCGATCCGCTAACCCGGTGTTCCAGTGAGCAGGCGCAGCTTTCCGCTGCGGCGCCACAACGGATCGGGAGGCGGTTCGGCTTCCGATCCGGTGTTGTCCCCGTCGCGAGAAAGGACCGCGTTCCCATGAGCGCCTCCCCCAGCACCATCATCGTGGGTGACAAACACGTCGAGCTCCCCGTCAAATCCGGCACCATCGGACCCGACGTGGTCGATATCGGCAAGCTGTACGCTCAGACCGGCAAATTCACCTTCGATCCGGGCTTTACCTCAACCGCTTCCTGCGAATCGAAGATCACCTACATCGATGGCGACGAGGGCGTGCTGCTGTATCGTGGCTATCCCATCGAGCAGCTGGCCGAGCAGGGCGACTTCCTCGAAACGGCTTATCTGATGCTGTTCGGCGAGCTGCCGACCGCCGCCCAGAAGGCCGATTTCGATTACCGGGTCACGCGCCACACCATGGTGCACGACCAGATGAACCGCTTCTTCCAAGGCTTCCGCCGCGACGCCCACCCGATGGCGGTGATGGTCGCCTGCGTCGGCGCGCTCTCGGCCTTCTACCACGACTCGACCGATATCTCGGACGAGTCGCAGCGGATGATCGCCAGCTTGCGCATGATCGCCAAGATGCCGACGCTGGCCGCCATGGCCTACAAGTACACCATTGGCCAGCCGTTCGTGTATCCGAAGAACGATCTCGACTATACGTCGAACTTTCTGCGGATGTGCTTCGCTGTGCCTTGCGAAGAGTACGTGATCAATCCGATCTACGCCCGCGCGCTCGATCGGATTTTTATCCTCCATGCCGATCACGAGCAGAACGCGTCGACTTCGACGGTGCGCCTGGCCGGCTCCTCGGGGGCCAATCCTTTCGCCTGCATCGCCGCTGGCATTGCCTGCCTGTGGGGACCGGCCCATGGCGGCGCCAACGAAGCGGCACTCAAGATGCTCATGGAGATCGGGCATCCGGAAAACGTGCAGAAATACGTCGCTAAGGCCAAGGACAAGAACGATCCTTTCCGCCTCATGGGCTTCGGTCACCGGGTCTACAAGAACTACGACCCGCGCGCTCGTATCATGCAGAAGACCACCCACGAGGTCCTCAATGAACTCGGGATCAAGGATGACCTCCTCGAAGTGGCGGTGCAGCTCGAGCAGATCGCGCTGAAGGACGAGTACTTCATCGAGAAGAAGCTCTACCCGAACATCGACTTCTATTCGGGCATCACCCTGAAGGCCCTCGGCTTCCCGACCTCGATGTTCACCGTGCTGTTCGCCCTGGCCCGCACGGTCGGTTGGATCGCGCAATGGGCCGAGATGATCGAGGATCCGTCGCAGAAGATCGGCCGCCCCCGTCAGCTCTATGTCGGCCCAGATCGGCGCGATTACGTCGGTATCGGTCAGCGCGGCTGAGGCCTTACGGGCCGCGCCGCTGCGGCGCGGTCCCTGCTCGTCAAATCGGTTCCGCCTCCGGAACTTGGCCGCTCCTCTGACGCCTTCCCCGGCATGTCGGTGCGCTGGAAGCACCGAACGCACGGAAGGAGACGGCCGTGGCGCAGCAGATACCGGTCAGCCCGCAAGCGCGAGCCGACGATCCGCGGGCGGATGCCGAACGAGGCGACCATACTCACGCGGTCGCGTCCGACCTCGCCTATCGCCGATTGGTTCTGGCCAACGTCGTCTTCGTGGGCGAGCCTGATGCGGGTGACCGCGGCTGGGTGCTGGTCGATGCCGGCATCCCCGGCTCGGCTCCTGCGATCCGCGACGCCGCCGAAGCTCGCTTCGGTCGCGATGCCCGCCCTGCGGCGATCGTCCTGACGCACGGTCACTTCGACCATGTCGGGGTTCTCGAAGATCTGGCGCGGGATTGGGACGCGCCGGTTTTCGCCCACGCGCTGGAGCGACCCTATCTTGACGGGAGCGCGTCCTACCCGCCGCCGGATCCCAGTGTCGGTGGCGGGCTGATGGCGCGTCTCTCGCCGCTCTATCCGACAAGTCCGGTCGATGTGTCGGAACGCCTGCAAACGTTCCCCGCCGATGGAAGCGTGCCCCCGATGCCGGGTTGGCGCTGGATTCACACGCCCGGTCATTCGCCCGGTCACGTCTCGTTCTGGCGCGAGGCCGACGGCAGCCTGATCGTCGGCGACGCGTTCGTGACCACGGCTCAGGAATCGGCCTATGCCGTCGCGACTCAGGCGCCGGAAATCCACGGCCCGCCGATGTACCTGACGACCGAGTGGGATGCCGCCGCATCATCCGTGCGGACGCTCGCAGTCCTCAAGCCGGAGCGCGTCATTGCAGGCCATGGTCGCCCACTCGCCGGACCCGACATGCGGCGCGGCCTCGATGCCCTCGCCCGGGATTTCGAGCGCGTCGCCGTCCCGGAAAGCGGTCGCTACGTCGAGAAGCCGGCCCGGGCTGAAGATGGCTCGGCCTACCGCGCGCCGTGAGATCCGTTCCAGCGACAGCGGCAGGGGAGGGCGGTTCGTTCCCGGTCGCTGCCGGAGTTCTGCTCGGACTCGGCCTCGGCGGGTTCTTCGATGGCATCGTCCTGCATCAGGTGCTGCAATGGCATCACATGCTCAGCTCCTGGTACCCAATCGATTCGATCGAGAACCTGCAGCGCAACACGCTGTGGGACGGCGTCTTTCACAGCGCCGCCTACGTCTTCGTCGTGCTCGGACTGTTCGTGATGTGGCGCCGTGCCCATCGCCAGCACCGACGCTGGTCATACCGGGTGCTGGTCGGCAGCCTCCTCATAGGATGGGGCTTGTTCAACCTGATCGAGGGGTCGATCGATCACCATTGGCTCGGCGTGCATCACGTCAACGAGCGGGTCGACCGGGTGCAGTGGCTTTATTGGGACCTCGGGTTCCTCGGCTGGGGCCTCGCCATGCTGCTCGGCGGTTTATGGCTCGTCCGGCGGGGGAGGGGGCTGTGACCGCGCCTCTGCGAGTCCTACCCTGGCTCGGGCTGGCAGCAGCCATCGGCGTCGCGACCATGCCGGCGTGGAAGGTGTTGCTGTTGGGGGCGGAGCCGAGTCTCGAAGAGCTTCTCGCCCTGCGTTGCGCGCCGCCGTAACGGCGACGCCCCCACATGCCGGTCGAGCCGGCAGAATTCCGGTCCGCCGCCGGCAAGCGTTCAGGATGACCGACCCCGCCGGGAGAGAGGACCACGTTGTGAGCCAACCGATCACGAGTGAACCCACCAAACCCGGAGACGAAGCCGCGCCCGGAACTCCCGGCAGCGGCGAGAATCTCTGTCGATCCTGCGCTGGCTCGGGCCGGACGGAAGCAGGTGCGTGTCCGGATTGCAAAGGCACCGGAAAGGTCACAACCGGCATCGGTGGCGGCTGAGCTTGCAGCTCACGCCTGGAACGACAGCACTGCCCGTGTTCCGGTTCGGCCCGGAGCGTAGGTGAGGGCGGAGCGCAGGTTCGATGCCATCGCTCGGATGATCCGGGAGCCGAGACCGGTGCCCTTCGCCTCGCCTTCGCCGGTCCAGCCGACGCCGTCATCCTCGACCGCCAGCGAGAGGGTGTCCGGATCCTGACGCTCCACCGTGACCCGGATCTCCCCCGAAGTCTCGGCCGGGTAGGCGTATTTGTAGGCGTTGGTGACGAGTTCGGTGACGACGACGCCGAGGGACACCGCCTTGTCGGTCGCGAGCCGAATCGGCTCGGCTCGGAGGCGGATGGCGTGGTCGCGCCCCGAGGCCTTCATGGCGAGCTGCAATTCCTCCACGAGGCCGCTCAGATAAGCGTCGAGTTCCACCGCCTCGACATCCTGCGAGGTGTAGAGGCGCCGATGAATGCCGGCGATGGCCGAGATGCGGTTCTGCATCTCTTCCAGGGCCTCCTTGGCGGCCGGATCCTTGACCGCACTGGTCTGCATGCGGGCGAGCGCCGCCACCAATGTCAAGGAATTGGCGACGCGATGATTGACCTCGCGCAGCAAAAGCTCGGCGCGGTCACGGGCTTCACGAACCGCTGCCTCGGCACGCTCCTTGTCCCGCCGCAAAGCCTCCGCGCGCAAAGCCGTATCGACCGCCTCGCCCAGCAATTCGCGGAACTGGCCCTGCACATCCTTCCAAACGTAATCGACCGCTCCCGCCTTGAGGGCGGCGACCGCCACGCGGCTGTCCTCGGAGCCGGTGACGTAGACCACCGGGGGAGCGTCCGGCAGGGCGCGAATGTCCGGCAAGAGATCGAGCCCGGTCTGCCCCGGCATGTGATGGTCGAGGGCCACCAAGTCGATGCCGCCCTCGCGCAGCCGTGCGAGCCCCGCACCGCAATCGAGGACGACCTCGACGGCGTAGCCACGACTCTGAAGCGCCCGCTGCACGAGACGGCCAAGGCCCGGATCGTCATCGATGTAGAGAATGCGGCCGGCGGCCGGGGCAGGCGTCCCGCTCATGAGTTCTCGGGCACTTGCATCACCGAGAAGAACAGCCCGAGCTGACGGATCGCGTTCGAGAAGCCTTCGTAGTTGACCGGCTTGGTGATGTAGACGTTGGCGCCGAGATCGTAGCAGCGCTGGACTTCGCGGGCGTCGTCGGTGGTCGTCAGGACCACGACCGGCGAGCGGCGGGTATGCGGATTGGCCTTGATCCGCTCGAGAATGTCGATGCCGGTCATATCCGGAAGGTTCAGGTCGAGCAGGACGAGCAGATGACGCCGTGCGCTCGCCTCGCCGGTGCCGTCCGGCCCGAGCAGGTAGGCGAGCGCAGAGGTGCCGTCGCGAAAGGGAACGATCTCGTTGTTCACGCCCGCGCGGCGGATGTTGCGCTCAATCAGGCGGGCATGACCTTCGTCGTCCTCGATCATCACGATGCAGACGGGGTGCACGGCGGTCTCCATCGTCATTCGGCGGCGAGCCGCGTTACAGCGGCCTCGATCCGATTGCCTGTAACCGTCCCGCGCGGCAGCGTCACCGTAAACGTCGTACCCGTACCCAGCGTCGAGGACAGCTCGATGCGGCCATCCAGCGCCCGCACTAGGGCCTTCACATGGGCGAGGCCGATTCCGTCGCCGGGTTGATCCTGCGCACCGGAGCGTCGAAACAACTCGAAGACGCGGGCATGATCCTTCGATGCGATGCCGCGGCCGTTGTCCGAGACGACGAAACGCACTCGGTTGCCCGGCGCCGGCTTCGCCGCGATCTCGATGCGCCCCGGCCGGGCGGGATCGAGATATTTTAGAGCGTTGTCGACGAGATTGCCGAAGATCTGCTCAATTGCGAGGCGGTCGGCGGCGATGGTCGGCATGCCCTGCGCCACCGTGACGATCGCCCCCCGCCGCTCGGCCTGATGGCGCTGGGCATCGACGATGCCTTGGAACAGCGCGGTCGTGTCGATGGGCTCGGCGTCGAAGCGGCGTCTTCCCTCACGGGACAGTTTGAGAATCGCCGCGATCAGGCCCTCCATCTTGGTGATTGCCGCGCTGATGAAGCCCAGTGCCTCGGCCATATCGGTATCGATCCGCTTGGCCTGCGGATGGTCTCCGAGCGCCGCGCGGATGTCCTCGCGGGTCGCCTCCAATTCGCTGGTGAAACCCATCACGTTGACGAGGGGCGCCCGCAAATCGTGGCTCACGATATAGGCGTAGCGCTGAATCTCCTCGTTCGACTCGCGCAACTCGGCTTCGGCCTCCCGCTGCTCGGTGATGTCGGTATGGACGCCGACCCATTCGCGGATCGCACCGTGCGGATCCAGAACGGGGATCGCCCGGATGGCGAAATGGCGCCATGTGCCGTCCTTGGCCCGAACTCGATGCTCGTGGACGAAGGTTCGGCGCTCCGCGACCGTTCGATTCCATTCATCGATGCTCGCTTGCCGGTCGTCGGGGTGGACGGCCTCGGCCCAACCATAGCCTTCGTATTCGGCGCGCGACTGGCCGGTCAGGGCCGACCATCCGGGCTGCTCCCCAGCCATGCGGCCCTGCGGGTCGTTCGTCCAGAGCACACCGCGCACGGCTTGGATCGCGGCGCGAAAGCGTTCCTCGCTCGCGCGCAGCTCGCCGCCGACTCTTTGTTGATCGACCGAGGAAGCGAGGATCGCGAGAAACAGGATGACGAAGGTGGCACCCGCGACGGCGAGCGCGAGGTTCTGCTGATCTACGCTCGTGGCAGCGACATGGGCTGCGTGCGCTCCGCCCACCTCCGCCGTCAAGGTTGCCGCCGCCATTCCGGTATAGTGCATGCCCGCCACGGCTGCGCCCATGAGGCAGGCGGCACCGAGCTTCTGCCAGGGACTGCCGGTGCGGAAGGTGAGCCACAGGGCAGCGGTCGCCGCCGTGATCGCGATCGCGACCGAAAGGGCGACGATCGGTACACTGAAGGCCAAATTGCCGTGCACCTGCATCGCCGCCATGCCGGTGTAGTGCATCGCGGCCACCCCGATCCCCATCAGGGGGCCGCTGATGAAGATATCGCGGTCACGTGCGCCTTCCCGGGCGACGAAGGCGAGGGCGAGGCCAGTGACGCTGATGGCGATGGCAAGCGAGAGGATCGTGAGTCCGAGATGGTAGCTGGCCGGTAGCCCCATCTCGAACGCCAGCACGCCGACGAAATGCATCGACCAGATGCCACCGCCCATCGCCAGGGCAGACCCTGCGAGCCAGGCGAACCGCAGCTTCGGATCGGCGCTGCGAACCCGCCCCCCCAGGTCGAGGGCCGTGTAGGACGCGAAGACCGCGATGGCGATCGACAGGGCGACGAGCGCCGGATTGTAGCCTGTTGGGACCATCGCCATCGGGTTCGGGTGGAATTGCGAACGCCGTCCGAAGCTACAAAATCACACGCGGAGGCGCCATCGCGATCAATGATGGCGGGAGGGTACGATCGTGTGAGAAAGGAATTTTCCGCGCGACCCGAGCCCCCTCGGATTAGGCTCGATTGTCTTGCGGCTGGAAGCGGGCACCGATCATTTCATCTTCGCGCCAGATGACGCGGCAGACGGTAGCGGCCGGAAGACACGAGGCAACCAGCAGGAACACGTCAGGGATGATGGCAGCGTCCGGCAGGGTGATCCGCACACCCCCGTTCGAGACATCATGCACGAGGCAACCGACCGAGCTGTGCTCGTCGAGCGCGATCAATCCGGCCTCGCCGACACGGAGGCGCGGTTCTGCTCGCTGCTCTGCACTGGTCAACATGGTCCGTCCGCGATCGCTCATCGGCCCTCGAACTCGCAGGTCGGCCTTAAGGAGAGACTGACGGCATGCATCGAATTGCGTGCATCTCTCGCAATTCCTGTGATTGCGAGCGTATTCGTCGCGAAGTCGTGCTGAAACTGGGCCGGGGATGATCGAATTAACCGATCGTGATGCTCACACCGCGCGAGTGCGATAGAGCCGTCGATCGGTTTGTTAGGGACATGATCATGCGTCTCCCGGTTTTCACTGCCGCCGCTCTCGCCGCTCTGGGCGCGGGTGCTGTCGGAGCCCAAGCCCAGCCCTTCGAAGGTCCGCCCGGACGTTATCCGCCCGGAACGATCATCCAGCGCCAGACCAACACCACGGGCAACAGCGTCGATTACGTCATCGCGCCGGGTCCGACCGGTGCCGACACCATCACCACGAATTCCGCGGCCGGTGGCAATGCCGGGCAGCCCGAGCGAGCGATCCCGCAGGGGAGCGGGGGCGGCGGTACGGGCGGCAGCGCACGCTGACGAGACGGCGATCAGCCATGGCGTTCCGCTCCGAGACTCCGCCACCCCCGGCCGACCGCATACCCGAGGCGCCCCCCGCTTCATCCAGGCCGACAATTGCGCAGCTCAAAGCGGAGATCGATTCCGGCGCCACCGGCGACAAGATCGCAGCTCATGATCCCGGCCTTTCGCCGCTCGGTACCGATGACGAGGCGGCGGGCCGACCCCCCGAGCCGGCCCGTGTCGCGCAGGCCCGTGAACAGGAGACCCATCCGCGTCGACGCCGAGCGGCGCGGATGAACACCGCTCATGGCCGTAATCGCTGGGTCATGCCCCTCTATGCGGGAGTCGTCGTGGCGATTGCCGTCTCGATAGGGCTTGGCCTCTGGATCCTGCCGTAGCAGATCGGCCTTCTGTCGGCGGCGCTTCAACCCTTCTTCCGAAGGGGTCTGACAAATCCACCCGCCGCGTCCTGGAACCCGGTTGCACGGCAGAATGCCTCCAGGGTCGGTGCGTCCGGTGCCGTGAGACATTGGAGATCGTCGCAGCCAGCCATTCGCGCGGCCTGCGACGCCGACTTCAGAAGCTGGCGACCAATCCCCCGGCGGCGGTCGTCAGGCGCCACCAGCAGGGTGGTGATCTGGGCGACAGGGGCGTCGCTCGACAGTGCCGGATACCAATGCAGGACGACGATCCCGCTCGGCGGGCCCCACTCCAGGGCGAGTAGGGCTGTGCCCGTTTGATGACGGAGAGTTTCGAGGCGTTGCGCCAGGAGGGATGCAGCGACGGGATGACCGGCGTTCAGCAGCATCTCCGCAAGACCGGGCGCATCGGCGGGCGTGGCGGTGCGAATTTCCAGGCCGTAACGGCGCCCCAAGCCCAACTCCGTATGTCTGGTGATCCGACATGCGGTTCCCGCCCTGCAGCCACCGCCAAGCCGATCTTCGGCGAATGTGCGACGATGACGAACCAAGCTCGCCCTCGACCCTCAGTGGGTTAGCACGAGATCGGGGGGAGGGGGGTTCAGATCACGCGGACCCCGGGCGCGCCATCCTCGACGCGCCCGATAATGGCCGCCTCTGTGAATCCGGCAGCCCGGATCGCCCCGAGATGCGTTTCCGCCTGCTCGGGACGACAGGACACGAGGAGCCCGCCCGAAGTCTGCGGATCGGTCAGCAGGTGGCAGCGCCAATCCGGCATGCCCTCCGGCAGGATGACGGACTCGCCGTAGGCCGACCAGTTACGACGGGAGGCGCCGGTGATGAAGCCGTCGCGGGCCAAGGTTTCGGCGTGGGTGAGCAGCGGTACGGCTGCCGCTTCGATCACCACCGTCAGATCGGCCCCACGGGCCAATTCGAGCCCGTGGCCGAGAAGACCGAAGCCCGTGACGTCGGTCATGGCATGAATGTCGGATTCGCGCGCGAGTTCGGCGCCGATCCGGTTCAACCGCGTCGTCGTGGCGATGAATTCGTCGTAGCCGCCAACGGGCAAGGCGGCCCGCTTGATGGCTGCGGAGTAGATCCCGACACCGAGGGGCTTCGTCAGGATCAAGGCGTCCCCGGTCCGCGCATCAATGTTGCGGCGGACCTCGTCGCGCCGGCACGTGCCGATGACCGCGAGTCCGTAGATCGGCTCCGGCGTGTCGATGGAATGCCCGCCGGCGACGGGAATGCCAGCTTCGGCACAGAGGCTCGCACCGCCCTTCAGGATCTGTGCGATGATTTCGGGTGCGACCTTGCCCACGGGCATGCCGAGGATGGCGAGCGCCATGATCGGCTTTCCCCCCATGGCATAGATATCGGAGATGGCGTTGGTAGCGGCGATGCGGCCGAAATCGTAGGGGTCATCCACCATCGGCGTGAAGAAATCGGTGGTGGCGATCACGCAGGTGCCGTCATCGAGAGCCCATACGGCGGCGTCGTCCGAGGTTTCGTTGCCGACGAGGAGACGCTCGAACGGGCCGGCCAGCGGTTGGTCGGCCAGCAAGGTGCGCAGCACGCCGGGATCGAGCTTGCAGCCACACCCACCGCCATGCGCCAGCGTGCTTAGGCGAACCGATGTCGCGTCCATCTCTCGCTCCCAGCACTGGCGGCTCGATCACCAGCGGACACGTTTTAGGTTGTCGGCGGCCTCTTGGAAGTCCGTCTTCGGCAGCGGCTGCCCGATGGTCGCTCGCGAAATGCTGCAATCGCACCGGCCGGCATCTACCGTTTCAGGCGTGCGGTGCTTCGCTTACTCGCCCCTGATCCGGTCTTCTCGGCACAATCTCGTGACCGATGAGCCTGAGGCGCGAGCAGGTGATTGCTGGTTTCGAAGGAAATCGAAAGGCGACGAACAGGACGCGTCTTCGTCAACAGTGCTTCGCGGTTTTCGCGCGCAGTCGAGAGCTGTGACGGGCACAGCCCCTGAACGCGCCAAGGCCCGCGCTGTGTGAGCGCGGGCCTTGGCGGATCGGTTCGGTGATGGTGTTGTGTTTGGTTGCGGGGGCTGGATTTGAACCAGCGACCTTCAGGTTATGAGCCTGACGAGCTACCGGGCTGCTCCACCCCGCGGAAGGTGTGTGGGTCGGGCCGGGTCGGCGTGAGCGTCGGGGCCGGATCGGATCGATCGAGGGAATGTGGGGGGCACCGCGGTGGGCGGTGAGGTGTGACGCGTCGTGCGCTGGGCAGGCCTGGCGGCGACCGACTCTCCCGTGTCTTGAGACACAGTACCATGGGCGCTGGTGCGTTTGACGGCCGAGTTCG
>NZ_BPRE01000005.1 GCF_022179765.1 Methylorubrum suomiense
CCAGAACCTTCGTGATCGCCGCCGTCAGTGACGTCTTGCCGTGATCGACGTGACCGATCGTGCCGATGTTGCAGTGCGGCTTCGTGCGGCTGAACTTTTCCTTGCCCATCGGGGCCTCCTCAATTCGTAATCAGTTGCGGAAGAGAAAGTGGGCTTAGGCGTACTTGGCGATGACCTTGTCGGCCTCGCCGCGCGGCACTTCCTCGTAGTGATCGAACTGCATCGTGAAGTTGGCGCGTCCCTGCGAGAAGGAGCGCAGCTGGTTCACGTAGCCGAACATGTTCGCCAGCGGCACCATCGCGTTGATGACGTTGGCGTTGCCCCGCATGTCCTGGCCCTGGATCTGGCCGCGGCGGGAATTCAGGTCACCGATGACCGAGCCGGTATACTCCTCGGGAGACACCACTTCGACCTTCATGACCGGCTCGAGCAGCACCGAACCGCCCTTCTGCAGCGCCTCGCGGAAGGCCGCGCGGGAGGCGATCTCGAAGGCGAGCGCCGAGGAGTCGACGTCGTGGTAGGCGCCGTCGATCAGCTCGACCTTCACGTCGACCACCGGGAAGCCGGCGAGCACGCCCGCGCCGAGGACCGAGTTGAGGCCCTTCTCGACGCCGGGGATGTACTCCTTCGGCACCGCGCCGCCGACGATCTTCGACTCGAAGGCGAAACCGGCACCCGGCTCGTTCGGCTCGACCACGAACTTCACCCGGGCGAACTGACCGGTACCACCGGTCTGCTTCTTGTGGGTGTAGTCGATTTCCTGGCGGCGGGTCAGCTTCTCGCGATAGGCGACCTGCGGCTGACCGATATTTGCGTCGACCTTATAGGTGCGGCGCAGGATATCGACCTTGATGTCAAGGTGAAGCTCGCCCATGCCGCGCAGGATGGTCTGGCCGGATTCCTGATCGGTCGAGACGCGGAAGGAGGGATCCTCGGCGGCGAGCTTCGAGAGCGCGATGCCGAGCTTCTCCTGATCGGCCTTCGACTTCGGCTCGACGGCGATCTCGATGACGGGCTCCGGGAACTCCATCTTCTCGAGGATGACGGCGTCCTTCGGGTCGCACAGCGTGTCGCCGGTGCGGGTGTCCTTGAGACCGGCCAGCGCGACGATGTCGCCGGCGAAGGCTTCCTTCACGTCTTCGCGGTTGTTGGCATGCATCAGCAGCATGCGGCCGACGCGCTCCTTCTTGTCGCGCGACGAGTTGATGACGTTGGCACCCGACTCGACCTTGCCCGAATAGACGCGGCAGAAGGTGATCGTGCCGACGTGGGGGTCGTCCATGATCTTGAAGGCGAGCATGGAGAAGGGATCGCTGTCGCTAGGACGGCGCACCACCTCTTCCTCGGTCTTGAAGTCGAGACCCTTGATCTCGCCACGATCGGCCGGCGACGGCAGGTAGTCGACGACGGCGTCGAGGAGCGGCTGAACGCCCTTGTTCTTGAAGGCCGAGCCGCACAGCACCGGATGGAAGGCGCGCAGCTGCACGGCGCGGCGCACGAGCTTGCGCAGCGTCTCCTCGTCCGGCTCCACGCCGTCGAGATAGGCGGTCATGGCGTCGTCATCGAGCTCGACGCAGGCCTCGATCATCTTGGTGCGGTATTCCGCAGCCTGATCGGCGAGATCGGCCGGGATCTCCTCCTCGGAGAAGTTGGCGCCGAGCGCCTCGCCGGACCATACGATCGCCTTCATCTTGATGAGGTCGATCACGCCCTTGAAGTTCGACTCCGCGCCGATCGGCAGCTGGAGGCAGACCGGCTTGCCGGCGACGCGGCCGATGATGTCGGCGACGCACTTGAAGAAGTCGGCGCCGATCTTGTCCATCTTGTTGACGAACACGACGCGCGGCACGTCGTACTTGTCGGCCTGGCGCCACACGGTCTCGGTCTGGGGCTCGACGCCCTGGTTGCCGTCGAGCACGCAGACGGCGCCGTCGAGCACGCGGAGCGAGCGCTCCACTTCGATGGTGAAATCGACGTGGCCGGGGGTGTCGATGATGTTCAGGCGCTTCTCGCGCCAGAAGCAGGTCGTCGCGGCGGACGTGATGGTGATGCCGCGCTCTTGCTCCTGCTCCATCCAGTCCATCGTGGCGGCGCCCTCATGGACTTCGCCGATCTTATGGGACTTTCCGGTGTAGTACAGGATCCGCTCGGTCGTCGTGGTCTTGCCGGCATCGATGTGGGCCATGATGCCGAAGTTGCGGTAGTCCTCGATCGCGTGCGTGCGGGGCATCGGGGTCTCTCCGGAAGAAGCGGGCTAGGAGCGCGGCCCCTTGGCCGCGCTCGACAGGCGAATTACCAGCGGTAGTGCGAGAAGGCGCGGTTGGCTTCGGCCATCCGGTGGGTGTCTTCACGCTTCTTGACGGCGTTGCCGCGGTTGTTGGCGGCGTCGAGCAGCTCGGCCGACAGGCGCTCGATCATGGTGCGGTCGTTGCGGCCGCGGGCGGCCTGGATCAGCCAGCGGATGGCGAGGGCCTGACGGCGCTCGGTGCGAACCTCGACCGGCACCTGATAGGTGGCGCCGCCGACGCGGCGGGAGCGGACCTCGATCGCCGGAGCGACATTCTCGAGAGCAGCGCGGAACACCTCGATCGGGTTGGCCCGGGCGCGGTTCTCGACGATGTCGAAGGCGCCGTAGACGATCCGCTCGGCGGTCGACTTCTTGCCCTCGTACATGATCGAATTCATGAACTTGGTCAGAACGACATCGCCGTACTTCGGGTCCGGGATGATCTCGCGCTTCTCGGCAGAGTGACGACGGGACATCTGTTTGCTCTCAGAAATATCGACTTAAGCACCTCGCGCAGGCCGCCTTGAGCATGACGCCGGCGACATCCTTGCGAGGCCGTGGAAACGACCGTCCGAAGCGACTTACTTCGGACGCTTGGCGCCGTACTTCGAACGGCGCTGCTTGCGGTTCTTGACGCCCTGCGTGTCGAGCACACCGCGGAGGATGTGGTAGCGCACACCCGGAAGATCCTTCACGCGGCCGCCGCGGATCATGACCACGGAGTGCTCCTGAAGGTTATGGCCCTCACCGGGGATGTAGCCGATCACCTCGAAGCCGTTGGTCAGGCGCACCTTGGCGACCTTACGAAGCGCTGAGTTCGGCTTCTTCGGGGTCGTGGTGTAGACGCGGGTGCAGACGCCGCGCTTCTGCGGGCAGGCGTTGAGCGCCGGCACCTTGTTGCGCGCCTTCTGCGCCTTACGCGGCTGGGCGATCAGCTGGTTGATCGTCGGCATCCTGTGCCCTCTTCATCCGGCCGCCCTCGAGCGACCAAAGTCTGAACTGTCGAAGCCCCTTGCGGGGCGCCCGCACCGCGGGAGAACCCGCGGCAAAACGAATAGCGCCAGAGGCCGGTAAGGGCCTTTGACGATGGTGAGGCAGAGGATCACGCCGGAAACCGACGCGTTCTTACCCGCTGATCTGACGAGTACGTCAGGGTATGGTGCCGGTATCGGTCTGACGACGGTCGCCGAAGCCCCTGGCCTCGACCCGAAAGCGACTCTCGATCCACCGGAGTGGCGCGCTTCTAAACGGGGGACTCGGGGGCGTCAATGCCCGTGGGGCATAAAGTTCGGTGAAGATCGGCCCGGATTTGACGTTCCGCGGGCGTGTTTCGCGCGCTTTCTTCTATTCGGCGGCGTCGGAGATGCGAAAGGCCTCGATTCCCTGACGTTCCGGATTGATCGCCGCCAACGCGCGCTTGGCCGTTTCGAGCGGGTGCTCCGATTCGATTCGTACCGACGTCAGATCCGGGCTCTTGTAGACGGTGACCACGGTGTCCATCACCTCGGTCAACGTCGTGCGCTTGTCCTCCGGCGCGGCGATCAGGAGCTGCAGGCCCCAACCGGCGAACAGATCGACCAGCGACTGGCTGTTGCGCACGTCGAGCTTCGAGAAAGCCTCGTCGAGCAGGCACAGGCCCAGGCCCGGCGCGTCCTCGCCGGGGCGGTCGCCGGGATAATAGGCGGATGCCATGGAGGCGGCGATCGCGACGTAGAACGGCGCCTGCGCTTCGCCGCCGGAGCCCCGCAGGGCCCGGCTGGACAGGGTGGTGCGGTTGCCCGCCCGGTCCCTCATGCCGATCTCGTAGACGAAGTAATTGCGGTAGTCGGCGAGCCGAACGGCGTTCTCCTCGCCCTCGATCAGGGCCGTGATCTCGGCGAGCGCCGCCGCGAGATGCGCGTTCCCGGCCGGGGCGCCGTCCTCGGCTGCGGGCAATACCGCCTGGGCGGCATCGGGCGAGCGGGCGACCTCGGTGGCGAGCTGATGGACGGCGGCGTAGCGCCGGTCCAAGGCCGCCTCGAAGGCGTAGGTCTGGCCGGTGAAGGTCTGCGAGGACAGGCGCTCGTTGAGCGCGTCGAGGCGGGCCTGCATCCGCTCGAACTTGTCGGCCAGGCGCGTGAGCAGATCCTCGGTCATCAGCCGCCGCATCTCGGCCTCGGCCCGCAGGGACTGATCGCGGTAGCGGCGCAATTCGTGCCCGGCCACCTCGTCGCGGGCGCGCACGGCCCAGGCATAGCCGAACGAGGCCGGCGTCTCGCCGGAGCCCAGCGGGTTCTCGACGCGCCAGGCGGCGCAGTACTCGGTGAGATCGCGCTCCGCGGCGCGGCCCTGATGACGGGCGGTCTCGGTCGCCTCGCGGGCGGTCGCGCGGGCCTGGGACGCCAGCGCGGCGAGCGCCTTCGCGTCGAGATCGGCCCGGGCGGCCCGCGCCCCGGCGATCCCGTCCGTCACCCCCGGCGCATCGGCGGGCGCCGGCCCGGCGAGGCGGATGCGCACGGTGTCGCCGGAACTCCAGCGCTTCACCGCCGCGCGATACGTCGCGAGGGCGGCGCGGGCCGCCTCACGGCCCTGGTTCCGCTTTGCCTTCAGCCCGGCCTCCTCGGCCAGCAGGGCGTCGCGCTTGGGCTCCAGCACCTGCACCAGTTCGGTGAGGTAGGCCGAGCGCTCCCGCGCCAGTTCCTTGAGCTCTGCCTCAATGGCGCCGTTGTCGGCCTTGGCCACCGCCTCCTGCTCGGTGGTCAGTGTGCGGCGGCGGCCCTCAATGGCATCGGCCTCCTCTCGCAGGGCCGCCACGTCCACGGGCGTCTCGGCCAGGCGCGCGCGCAGCTGCGCGGCGATGCGGGCGGCCTCGCGCATCACGTTCGCCTCGGAGCGCAGGCTCCGGGCCTCGATCTCCGCCTCCTCCAGCCGCCGACGGGTCTCGGCCGTGGGACCGCGCTGGCCGCGGGTCATCATCAGCGGCACGGGGCGCACCACCGAATAGGCCATGCCGGAGGTCGAGCGCCCGCTCGGCGCCACCGCCCGGCCCATGCGGGCCAGGGCGGCATCGTCCGGAGCGAGGTCGTAGCCGCCGAGCCGGGCCGCGAGGAATGCTTCCGCATGGGGGCTGTCGGTCTCGATCAGACCCATCGGCCCGTCGTCGATGCGCCGCGCGGCGCGGCGGGCGGTGTCGGTGGTCTTGACCAGAAGGCAGCGGAAGAACTGGTTCTTGCGCGCGTCGAGGAGTGCGAAGGCGCGGTCGAGCCGGTCGGGCTCGACCACCAGGGCCTCGCGGGCGCGGCCGAGCAGGCCTTCGAGCGCCGGCCCCCATTTGGGATCGACGATCTCGGCGAGTTCGCAGATCGGCACCGCCTCGATGCCGAGCCGGCCCAACTCCTCGCGAAACGCGTCCGTATCGGCCGACAGTCGGGCGGCGGTGGAGCGGCCGGACTGGACCTGGGCCGAAAGGGCGCGCACCTCGTTCTCGCGCTCGCGCGCCTTCAGGCCGAGATCCTCCGCGGCACTCTCCAGAGAGAGCGACAGGTCGGGCATCTGCCAGAGCCCTTCCAAGAGGCCCGCCAGCGGACCGCCGGCCCTGAGCGTCTCCTCCGGCGGGGCCTCGCGGCGCAGCCCCGAGCGGGCGCAGGCCTCGACGATGCGGACGGCATCGGGCGCGACCCGGCGCAGAGTCGCGCTCACGCTCGCGAGACGTCCGGCATCCTGAACGAGGCCGACCACGTGGCCGAGGCGCACGGTGAGGTCGCGCCGGTCGCGGGCGAGCATCGCGAGGCCGGCATTCGAGGCGGCGAGCCGCGCCTCCGCCGCGCTTCCGGAGAGGAGCGCTTTCCGGGCCGCGATCTCGGCATCGATCTCGCGCACGAAGCCCTGGCTGGTCGCGACGCTCTCGCGGGCGATGCGCAGGCGCTCGGCTACTTCCGCCAGCGCCTCGCGGTTGCCGGCCCAATCGAGAATGCGTCGGCGCAGATCCGCGCCGGCGGCACGAACCTCGTCGAGAGCCGCCGCGAGGCTCGCCCGCGCCCATTCCTCGTAGCGTTTGCACAGACGATCGAGATGGGCGAGGCGCTTCTCCAATTCCTCGATCGTCTCGAGCAGCCGTCGCCAGGTCTCGATCGACTGGCGGATGCGGGCGACATCCAACGGCTCGGGCTCCAAAACGAAGGAACGGACGAAGGCGCTGGTGTCGAAGATCGGCTTGAAGGCGACCGCGTTGGAGAAGGTGCGCAGGAACTGGCGCGGATCGGGGACGGGCGCGCCCTCGCGCAGGGTCGCCAGCACGGCGGCGGTGAAGCGCTCGCCCGAGGTGCGGTATTCCTCGAACGTCTCGGAGCGGCGACGCAGATCGGCGGCGATCTCGGACCAGGGCGCGACGAAGCTGCCCTGGTCGGTCTCGCGCACGTAGTCGGCGATCTCGAAGCGGTGGCCGACGGCGACGAAGCGGGAGAGCGTCTCCTCCTTCGGCTCCTCGGCGCGCGCCGCCAGCGCCAGCCCGACGGTGACGATGCGCCCGCTGCCCGCATGCTCGAAGACCAGAGCGATGACGGTCTCGCAGGCCTCGCGGGTCGGGCGTCCGCCCTCGGCCGGGTCGCTGATCCAGCCGAGGCAGTAATCGCGGACGGTGCGGGCGGAGCGGCCGGAGGCGGAGGCGTTGAGCGCGAGACGGCTGGCATTGTTGCCGGCCAGGACGGTGCCGACGGCGTCGAAGATCGTCGACTTGCCGGCCCCTGTCGGACCGACGAGCGCCGCCGCGCCCCGGATGCGGATCTGCTCGCGGCGGATGAGGTACCAGTTCGAGATCGCGATGTCGGTGAGGCGATACACGGCGCGCCCGCCAGCCCCTGTGGTTGCCCGGAGGGTCAGGGGCATGGACGCTGCGGCCCGCCCGCGCAAGGGCCGGGCCGGCGACACCGGGGGATGGCCGCCCCGCTCCCCGCGCGGAGAGAAGCGGGACGACAGGATCAGGCGAGGGTCGCGCCCTGCGCGAAGCGGCGCGACAACCAGTCGGCGGCGGCGGCGAGATCCGCCTGCGACAGGTTATGCCCCGCGGGCTGGACCGTGTGGGTCACCTCCGCCCCGGCCGCTTGGAGGTCGTCCGCGAGCCGCGCCGCGTTGTCCGTGGGCACGATCGGATCGAGGGCGCCCGACAGCAGCAGGACCGGACGCCCGCCGAGAACGACGGAGGGACGCTCCGAGAGCGGCACCATCGCCCGCAGCAGCACCGCCCCGGCCAGCGTTTCGGGATGCAGGAGAAGCGTTGCCGCGGCGATGTTGGCGCCGTTCGAGAAGCCGACGGCCACCGGCGCCGCGAGCCCGTATTCCGCCCGCGCCTGCGCCACGAAAGCGGCAAGATCCCCCGCGCGACGGCGGACATCCGCCTCGTCGAACACCCCTTCGGCGAGCCGCCGGAAGAAGCGGGGCATCCCGCTCTCCAGAACCGGACCCCGCGGCGAGAGCAGAGCGGAACCCGGCGAGAGGGCGCGGCCGAGACCGATCAGGTCGTTCTCATCGCCGCCGGTGCCGTGCAGCAGGAGAAGCGGCGGGGCTGCGGAATCGGCGCCGGGCTCGAAGCGGTGATGGAAGCCGGCGAGAGTGTGGATGGTCATGATGGCCTCCTCCGTGGAGAGCGATGGTTTCTCGCGTCGATGATGTCGGCGTCTCCGGCTCCCTTCTCCATTTTCGGGGAGAAGGGAGCCCGATGACCCGCGCCGGGCGGTCACGCCACCTTGGGCAGCACCGCCTCGATCCGCCCGCGATGCGGCTCGAGGAAGGGCGGGAGCTTGAGGGTGGTGCCCAGCGCGTCGGACGGCTCGTCGATGGCGAAGCCCGGTGCGTCGGTGGCGATCTCGAACAGCACCCCGCCCGGCTCCCGGAAGTAGATGGAGCGGAAGTATTGCCGGTCCCGCTGCTCGGTGACGGAGAGCCCGTGATCCCGGCGCAGCGCCTCCGCCATCGCCTCCTGCGCCGCATCGTCGGCGGCCCGGAAGGCGACGTGATGGACGGAGCCCGCCCCCTGGCGACCGGGCAGGAAATCGCCCACCGATCGCAGGGTCACGAACCCGCCGAGAGTGGCGCTGCCCTTCAGCCGGGTCTGCGTGCCCTCGCTGCCGACAGTCTCGTAGCCGAGCACGCCCGTCAGGATCGCCGCGGTCGGCCCCGCCGCGCGCAGGAGCAGGGTCACACCGTGGAACCCGCGGATCGCCTGATCGGGGGCGATGCCGGACGCTGCCCAGGCAGCCTCGCTCTCCGCCCCCTCGACCCCGACGAGGGCGAGCGGCATCCCATCGGAATCGCGGAAATGCAGAACCGTCTCGCCGAAACTCTGCACCGGCGCCTCGTGGGCGACCGCCATCGCGACGAAGCGGTGGGCCCAGGCGCCGATCGATGCCTTGGGCACGCGGAACGCCGTCTCCGAGACTTGGCCCACCCCGACGCGGCCGGGAGCCGCGTGCTCGATGGGGAAGAATGTCAGGATCGTCCCGGGCGTACCGGCCTCGTCACCGAAGTAGAGATGATAGGTACCGGGATCGTCGAAATTGACGGTCTTCTTGACGAGGCGCAGCCCGAGCACGCGGGTGTAGAAATCGACGGTGCGGGCGGTCGGGCCGGAAAAGGCCGTGACGTGGTGGATGCCGTGCTCGGACATGGGGTGGCTCCTGTCTCAAGGATCGCTGCTCAAGGATCTTGGCTGATCCGCGTGAGCCCAATCTGGCCCTTGCCTTGTCCCGCGAAAACAGAAACGATCGAAACGTATCGTTTCGGAATTTGCGAATGACCCGTCTCCCGGATTTCGAGGCCTGGGCGGTCTTCGCCACGGTCGCGGAAGGCCTGTCCTTCTCCCGTGCCGCCGACGATCTCGGCCTGTCGAAGGCGACCGTGTCGAAGGCCGTGGCGCGGCTGGAAGCGCGGCTCGGCGCACGCCTGTTCCACCGCACCTCGCGTCGCCTCGCCCTGACGGAGGCCGGCCGGGCCGCCCGCGAGGATGCCGCCAACCTGCTCGCGGCCGGCGAGGCGGCGGAGGCGCGGGCGCTCGACGCCAACGGTGCGCCGCGGGGGCGGGTGCGGCTCGCCGCGCCGATGTCGTTCGGGGTGGCCCACGTGGCGCCGGTGCTTCCGGACTTCCTGGCGGCCTTCCCGCAGGTCTCCGTCGACCTGCATCTCTCGGATGCCCAAGTCGATCTCGTCGGCGGCGGCTTCGATCTCGGCCTGCGGATCGCGGCGCTGGCCGATTCCTCGCTCCGGGTGCGGCGGCTCTGCGGCGTACGCCGCTCGCTGGTGGCCACCCCCGGCTACCTCGACCGACACGGCCGGCCGGAGCACCCGGACGACCTGCGACGCCATTCCTGCCTCGGCTACGCCTATCTGCCGACCCCGGACCGCTGGCATTTTGCCGACGCGTCCGGCGCCGCCGCGTCCGTAGTGCCGGAGGGGCCGCTGCGCGCCAACAACGCCGACGCCCTCGCGCCCGCGCTCCGGGCCGGGCTCGGCCTCGCGGTCCAGCCGGATTTCACCATTTGGGACGACCTTCGCGCGGGCCGGCTGGAACGGGTGATGCCCGACTGGCAGCCCCCGCCCATCGCGCTGAACCTCGTCATGCCGCCCGGCCTGCCGCGACCGGCGCGGGTGAGCGCGCTGATTTCTTACCTGGAACGGGCTTTCTCCGCCGTCCCGTGGGCGCAGGAGGTGGAACCAGTCGGTTCCCCCGCTTCCCTCCGACATGCAACCTCATCCTGAGGTGCCGCGTAGCGGCCTCGAAGGAGACCTCCAGCCGATCGCGCGATCCCTGGAGCCCTCCTTCGAGGCCCGCCGAGGCGGGCACCTCAGGATGAGGGGATCGGTTTGGGGGCGGTGGGCAGAACCGCCGTCTCACCCCGCGCCGCTCCGCCCCTCCCCGGCGGAAGCCCAGGCCCGCACCTGATCCATCCAGGCATCCGGCGAGAGCACCGCGATCCCCGGCATGACGGTGAGCGGCGTCACCCGCTCCAGGCGGTCGCGCTCGCCCAGCCGCAGGGCGCCCTTTCGGGAGAACAGGCGCAGGATCTCGATGAGACGGGCTTCGTCGGGCGGGTCCGAGCGGGCGGCGGAGCGGATCGAATCGGCGATGTCGTCCGTGGTGCATTCCACCGTGCCGTCGGTGGCGACCCGGGAGTCGCGAAGCCCCTCCTCGTAGGCCAGCCGTAGGGCCAGCAGAACCAGGGTCTCGTCCTTGCGCAACCGCTCGCCTTGCGCGTCGTGGCGCACGCCCTCGGGAGGCAGCGCCAGAAACACCATCTGATCGCGGTGGGCCACCTCGAAGCGGTAGCCGAGGCAGGCGAAGTAATCGCGGAAGAACGGCGCGTAGTGCCGCGCGAGTTCGTAGGAGCGACCGATGCCGGATGTCGCGGCGTAGATGCATTGCCCCTTGAGGATCACTTGGAGGGCGCGGGTCAGTTCCTCCTCGCTCGGTACGGGGCTGCCGGGCGGGGGCGGCTCGTCCCCGTCGAGAATGGCGCGAAAGGCGTCGAGCATGGGGATCAGCGGTTCTCGCGGGTCTCGGCTTCGGCGGGCGCCCCGCGCCGGCCCTTCGGTTCGGCGACGCGCTCGATCGTGAAATCCGGGCAGTCGATCCAGTCGTTGGTCAGCCGCCCCTCCCCCGGTGCGAGGCGGTAGCGCGCGCGCAGGGCCCCGTCGAACAGCACGTCGATCTCCCGCAGACGCTGGAACACCACGAAGGCATCGACATCCGCGATCGCGATGTCCGAGCCGCGCAGGCTTCGCCCGGGCTTCAGCCGCGCGTCGAGGAACGCCGCGATCCGCTCCGGCGTCACGGTGGTGCGGCGGCGGAAGGCGTCCTTGGCGAGCACGAAGGCCTCGATCGCCGGATCGGTCTCGATCTCCGGCAATGGCTCCGACTCGATGGCGCGCCGCGGCATGCGCGGGTTGGTGAGTTGCGGTGGGCCGATCGGCGGGCGCAGCAGCGAGACCTCCGGGGCCGGCATGTCGGCAAACGCCGCGTCCGGGGCTGCGCCCGCCGCGCGGAGGGCCGCGGCGACGCGCTCGATCCGGTCCGCGTCGCGGGGCTCGCGGTAGCGGAGCGTCGCCGCGATGCGCCGCTCCAGCCGGGCCACGACCGCGGCGACGGCGTCGAGATGCGGGTCGAGTCCCTCGAAGATCGCCAGGATCTCCACGAGATCGGTCCGCACCATGCGTTCGGCGGCAGCCAGATCCCCGGCGCGCCCCTCACGCAGATTGCCCTCGGCGAGCACCCGGAGGGTCAGCGGATCGCGCAAAGCCCGTCCGGCCTCGCGCACGATCCCGGAGCGAAAGCGGAACGGATTGAAGCGCGTGTGCAGCGTCCGGTAATCGGAGACGAGGTGGCGCTCGACGAATTCCTCGAAATAGAGGCGCAGGGCGGCACCGACATTCTGCTCGCGCAGGATGCGCTCCTCGACCTTGCGCAGGCCGCCGGCCAGTCCGCGCAGGTGCGCCAGGAAGGTGCGGGCGGCCTTGGCGGCGTTGCGCAGGGCCTCCGAGCGGTCGGCCGGGTTGGCGATGGCACTCTCGAGGGCGCCCAGCACCTCCAGCACCGCCCCCCCGTAGGATCGAGTCTCGCCCCGGTCGATCCGGGCCAATTCCTCGATCAGGATGCGGGCCTCAGGGTCGAAATCGACCACCGGCACGTAGCGTTCGCGCCGCTCGACCAGCCAGCCTGCCTCGATGAGGCGCCGATAGACGTAGGAGCGGCGCTCGATGGGATCGGCCGGTGCGGTCTCGTCATCGGCGATCTCGGCCTGCGACCAATCGGCGGAGAATTCGCCGATGGCGACGATCAGGTCCGCCTTGCGCAGGGGCTCGGCGGCGTCGCCGAACACCGTGGCATGCAGGTGCAGCAGCAGGGCCGCGTTGAAGACGCGGCTCGGCGAGGCAAGCGGGCGAAAGAGGTCGTCGGCGAGATGGGTGAACAGCATGGCGGACCTGAGCGCAGGCAAAGCGCGGTGCGTCCCGCGGGTCAATGCCGGGCCCGTCGCGGCAGGCCTGCGCAATCGGCGTCACCCCGCTTCATCCCCGGCCTTCCGCGTTCGACCCCATACCTCCGGTGCTGCTCCGGCGATCCGGCCAGGACACGGAAGGCATGCCCGAACCGTACGCGCTCCGAAATCTCACGACGGGCGAGACCCGGCGTATCGACGGCGCCGTGCGGATGCATCGCCTCGGGGGGCCACCCGTTGTCCCAAGGGATTCCCGGAGGCCACCATGCGCATCGAGACCGTCTTCCTGTTCGACCTCGACGGCACGCTCGTCGACAGCGTCTACCAGCACGTGCTCGCCTGGAAGGAAGCGCTCGACGCGGAGGGCATCCCGCTGTCGGTCTGGCGCATTCATCGCAAGATCGGGATGAGCGGCGGCCTCTTCACCCATCAGCTGCTCCGCGAAACCGGCCTCGACATGGATCCGGCTCGTATCGACCGGCTCCGCCGTCTTCACGCACAAGCCTATGGCCGCCTCTCGACGGGCGTGGTGCCGCTGCCCGGCGCCCGCGAACTCCTCCAGACCCTCACCGACAACCGCATTCCCTGGGCCATCGCCACGAGCGGACGGATGGAGACCGCCAGCCACAACCTTCTCGCCCTCGGCGTCGACCCCGGACGCGTACCGGTGGTGACCCGGGACGACGTGAAATACGCCAAGCCCGATCCGGACCTGTTCCTGGCGGCCGCCGAACGGCTCGACGCACCGATCGAGCATGCGGTGATCGTCGGCGATTCGATCTGGGACATGCTGGCCGCCCGGCGCTGCCGCGGCCTCGGCGTCGGTCTCCTGTCGGGGGGCTACGGCACAGAGGAGCTGGAGCGCTCCGGCGCGGTACGGGTCTACGACGATCCGGCGATGCTGCTTGAGCATCTCGACGAGGTCGGCGGTCGCCGCTGACGTCCCACCTTGACACTCAAGGTTAGCGGGCCGGACGAGAGCCCGTCTGGACGCGCCAAATCTGTATGCAGGATCCTGTCGATTGGATGAACGGCCGGTTGAAGGGTCGTTCATGCGACAGGACGTAGCGTCAACATCACCAACTCGGGAGTGAACCGATTCCGATGCGCGACCGTTGGGGAGCCATCGGATCAATGATCCCCCCTCATGGAGATGTCTTCACGATGAAGAAGCTCGCAGTCCTCTCCGCCGCCGCCGTGCTGGGCGTCGGCGCCCTCACCTCGACCGGCGCCGAGGCGCGCTGGCGCGGCGGTGGCGGCGGCGCGATCGCCGCGGGCGTGATCGGTGGCCTCGCCGCCGGCGCCCTGGTCGGTGCCGCGGCGTCCAACAGCTACGGCTACGGCGGTGGTTACTACGGCAGCTACGGTGGCGGCTACGGCTATGCCCCGGCCTACGGCTACAGCTACGCCCGCCCGGCCTACGGCTACCGCAGCGTCGGCTACTACGACGACGGCTACTACGCCCCGCGCACGTATTACCGCCGCAGCTACTACGGTGGTGGCTACGGTTACGGTGGTGGCTACGGTGGCTACGGCTACGGCTGGTAAGACCGCTCACGCTTGAGGCGTGACGAAGGCCGCGCTCCCGAGGGGCGCGGCCTTTCTTCGTTTCAGGCCCTCGAACCGGCGTCGCGGGCCGCGATGGTCTCGGACCACACCACCGAACGGCGTGCCATGCCGATATGCTGGCGCTCGTACATCCGTCCCTCGACCTTGATCGCCGCGCGCTTGGCGTTCTCCGGCAGATTGAAGGCCTCGATGACGAGACGGGCGCGGCGCACCTCCTCCTCGGTCGGGGCGAAGGAGGTGTTGGCGGGCTCCAGCTGGTTGGGGTGGATCAGCGTCTTGCCGTCGAAGCCGAGATCGCGGGCCTGTCGGCACTCGGTGCGGCAGCCGTCGACGTCGGAGATGTCGTTCCACACGCCGTCGAGGATGGTCAGGCCCTCCGCCCGGGCGGCCGCGAGCGTCAACATGATCCAGGGCAGCATCGGCACCCGGCCCGGCACGAGTTGCGCCCAGGTATCCTTGGCCAGATCGTTGGTTCCGAGCACGAAGCAGGTCAGCCGGGTGCGCCGGTCACGCCGGGCCTTGGCGATCTCGTGGATGTTGAGGATCGCCGCGGGCGTCTCGATCATCGCCCAGACGGCGATGGAATCGGGCGCGTCGAGGGCTTCCAGATGGTCGGCGATGCTCTCGAGGACGGCGGGCGAGGACACCTTCGGCATGAGGATCGCGTCGGGCTTGGCCTCGATCGCGGCGCGCAGATCCCCTTCGCCCCACGGGGTCTGGGGCGCGTTCACGCGGATCACGAGTTCGCGATGGCCGTAACCGCCGCCCTTCACCGCGGCGCAGACCTGCTCGCGAGCGAGTTCCTTCTCCTCCATCGACACGGCATCCTCGAGATCGAGGATCAGCGAATCGGCCGGGAGGGTCTTGGCCTTCTCCAGGGCCCGG
Source organism: Methylorubrum suomiense (assembly GCF_022179765.1). Taxonomy (GTDB): domain Bacteria; phylum Pseudomonadota; class Alphaproteobacteria; order Rhizobiales; family Beijerinckiaceae; genus Methylobacterium; species Methylobacterium suomiense. Next base: position 14,704 of record NZ_BPRE01000005.1, read on the forward strand.
GCGTTCGAGCCCGGCATGTAGAGCACGCTGCGGCGCAACCGCAAATCCGACATCGATGGTCTCCTCCGTTAGGCGGGCACCGATGCCGCGCCGCACCATTTTGAATGCGGAATACGAGAGAACCGGTTCGGTTGGAAGCGGCCGGGCGCAGTTCTACCTTAGCGGTACGGCCGGCAACCGCCAGAGGCCGCGTTTTTCCCGTTCCGGAGACCCACCATGCCCCTCATGCGCTTCGACCTGCTGGAAGGACGCAGCGATGCCGAGCTGAAAGCTCTGCTCGATGCGGCGCACGAAGCGATGCTGGAAGCCTTCAACGTTCCCCCCGGCGACCGCTACCAGATCGTGACCGAGCACAAGCCCACGCGGATGATCGTGGAGGATACCGGGCTCGATATCCCGCGAACGAAGGACGTCGTGGTGGTGCAGATGATCACCCGGCCGCGCGGTCGCGAGAAGAAGGAGTTGTTCTACCGGCTGCTGACCGAGAAGCTCCAGGCCGCCTGCGGCATCGCGCCGGCGGATGTCATGGTCTCGACCGTGGAGAACACGGACGAGGATTGGTCCTTCGGCCATGGCCGGGCGCAGTTCCTCACCGGGGAATTGTGAGCGAGGCGGCGCCCTCCGCCACGAGCCACTCGACGAAGGCGGCGAGGGCGGGCGTCTTGTCGGCGTCGAACGGCGTCAGCACGAAATAGCCGGGCCGCTCGACGACGATGCCCGGATAGGGGGCGGCGAGCTGGCCCTCCGCGACCGCCCGGTCGAGCACCGGGAACGGTCCGATGCCGAGCCCGGCGCCGTCCTCCAGAGCCTGCAGCGTGACGAAGAAATGGTCGAAGATCCGGGGGCGTGCGCCCTCGGGTCGGACAGCGCCCGCCACCGCGAGCCAAGCGCGCCAGTCGCCCGGTCGCGTCTGAGTCCCCAGGAGGACGCGACCTTCGAGATCGCCGGGGCTGGCGAGGGGCGCTCGCGTCAGAAGGGCCGGGCTCGCCACCAGCGTGTCGACCTCCGTCAGGAACGGCACGGCATGGTGCTGCGGCCAGGGTTCCGGCCCGCGTCGGATGGCGAGGTCGAAGCCCCCGCGCAGTTCCTCCTGCAGGGTCGTGGTCGTCGTGACCGTCACCTCGGTATCGGTCCGTGCCGCCCGGAAACCGTCGAGGCGCGGTATCAACCAGCGCATCGCGAAGGTCGTCGGTGCACTGACCCGCAGCACCCGCGGTGCGAGCGGTCGGCCGCAGATGTCGGCGGCTTCCGTCAACCGGTCAAAGGCGAGGCTGATCTCGGCGGCGAAGACCCGCGCCGCTTGCGTGGCCACCATCCTTCGCCCGACGCGGGCGAAGAGCGGCTGTCCGAGCCACGCCTCCAGGGCCGCGACCTGCCGGCTGACCGCGCCGTGGGTCAGGCCGAGTTCCGTGCCGGCGGCGGCGTAACTCCCGGCCCGCACGGCGACCTCGAACACGCGCAGGGCATGGAGAGGCGGCAGGTGGCGCATGGCCGATCGCTCCGATCCGTGAGGAAAACGCACGATATCCGTGATCGAACCGGGTCTGATACCGGAATTGTCACGGATCTAATGTGCACGGAGCCCAAGAGAGGATCGTGCCGCGTGAGCCGGACCCTGGATATCGACCGATCGGACCGCGCGCTGCCGGAGGCGACGACGACGCAACGGCGCAGCCTGGGCGGCGCCTGCATCGCCCACGCCTTGCACGACGGCTACACCGATCTGCTCTACGTGCTCCTGCCGGTCTGGCAGGCGGAGTTCGGGCTTTCCTATGCCGGGCTCGCGGCGCTTCGCAGCCTCTATTACGGCACCATGGGCGGGCTCCAGGTGCCGGCCGACCGGATCGCCGCGCGCCTCTCGATCCGCGCGGCGCTCGCTCTCTCGACGCTGGTCGCGGCGGCGGGTTTCGTCGTGATGGGCCTCAGCGGCGGATTGTTCGGGCTCTGCGCCGGCCTCGTCCTGGCCGGAATCGGCTCGAGCATCCAGCATCCGCGCGCCTCGCTCCTCGTCTCGGACGCCTACGGGCGCGCCGCGCGGGGGCCGCTCGGCATCTACAATTTCGCGGGCGATATCGGAAAGGCGACGTTTCCGGTGGCGGTCGCCCTGCTGCTCGGTGTCCTCGCATGGCGGCCGGTGGCCGGCTTGATGGCGCTCGTCGGGCTCGTCGCGGCCGTCACGCTGGTCGCGGTGCTGCCCCGCCGGCCCCTGGTGCCGGCGCCGACGCGAGCCGCGAAAAGCGTGGCGGGTTCATCCCGGACGGGCTTCACCCTGCTGATGGCCGTCGGCGCCCTCGACACCGCCACCCGGATGGGAACCCTGCTGTTCCTGCCGTTCCTCCTGGAAGCCAAGGGCGGGACCGGCACCACCACCGGTCTAGCCCTGGCCCTGGTCTTCGCGGGCGGCGCCTTCGGCAAGGCCGCGTGCGGCTGGCTCGGCGAACGGGTGGGCGTGGTGCGCAGCGTCGTCGTCACCGAAGCGATCACGGCGCTCCTCGTCGTCGCCCTGCTGCCTCTGCCGCTGGTGCCGACCCTGGTCCTGCTGCCAGCGCTCGGGATCGCCCTGAACGGCACCTCCTCCGTGCTCTACGGGACCGTGCCGGATCTCGCGCCCCGCGGCGATACCGGCCGGGCCTTCGCCCTGTTCTATACGGCGGTGATCGGCTCGGGCGGGATCGCCCCCATCGCCTACGGTGCCTTCGCCGATCGGGCAGGCGAGACCGCCGGTTTGCTCGCCGCCGCCGCGACCGCCCTCGCGACGGTGCCGCTGGTGCTGGCTCTGCGCGGACCACTCAAGGCAGCACAAACGCATACCCAGGAATGATCCCAGGCCGAACGCACCGTCCATTCTTCGGATGCTGGCATCCGGCAAGAACAAGCGCGACTATTCGGGCCCAGACCCCGTTTCGTGAAGTCACGACAGCTCCGACAGGTCACCCTTTCGTCAAGATCGACCGTCAGAGGCGTCCCAACACTTCTTGAGGGACGAACCTGATGCGAATGATGTGCCTCGGCCTTGCGGTGGTGGCCGGCCTCTCTGCTTCGGCACCGGCACAGGCCGAGAGCCGCACCGCGATGGGCGTCGGCGCGGGTGCGGTGGCGGGCGCGCTGGTGGGCGGACCCATCGGCGCGGTGGTCGGCGCGGTGGCCGGCGGCGTCATCGGGTCGAACAGCGAAGCGCGCCCCCGCAGGGCCCGTCGCGCCCGCGCCGCGGCGCGTCACCGTCAGGCGCGTCTGACCGCACCGGTCCCGCGCCGCTCGGCGATGGCCGAACCGCCCGCCTCCGCGGAACCGACCCGCACCGGCAGCACCGGCCCGGCTTCGGTGGGCGCGGCGCCCGCCCCGGCAGGGTCGGGCTGGCGCGATCCGCGCTGACAGCGAACCGCTTGGGGCCGGGAAAGTGTCACTCCGGCGCCACAGCCAGGGAAATGCGCAAGCGTGACCGGTCCCTTGCCATTTTCATGACGCGTTGCGGCGCGCAGGATCGTCCTACGCCATGTCCGAGAGCGAGGAAGCGATGGTCGATCCCGACAAGCCGGACAGATTTCCATCCCCGATGGGCGAGGCCGACCTCTCGGTCGGCCGGGTGACCAAGGGGGTCGCCTACGCCATCGGCAAGCGCCTCTCGGTCGAGCGCGACGCCGCCCTGCCCGACCGCCTCGCCCGTCTCGTGGACCGCCTTCATGCCGGCCCCCTCGGCCGCTCTTCCCTCAAGCCTCGTCGAGTAGCCTGAATGTCCAAGTTCGAACGCGCCCTCAACGACGCCAACGTGGTCGCTTTCCCGTCCGCCGCCACGGAAGCGGTCGCCGACGAGAACGTCGCCTCCATCATCGAGGTGCTGCAGGATCAGCTCAAGCTCGCCCGCGAGGGCAAGCTGCGCTCGGTCGCCGTGGTCTCGGTGTCCCACGACGGCGGCGCCATCGGCACCCAGTGGTCCTGCGCCCACGGCGACGTGGCGAGCCTCATCGGCAAGCTCACCGTCCTGTCCCACGACATGATGGCCGCCCGGAACTGATCACCTTTCGGGGATCTCGACCGCAACATGAAAGGGCCGGCGCCTGAAGGCGCCGGCCCTTTCGATTCCGGGTCGCTGCGTCGCGGGGTTTCCGGACGAGGGTGGCGATCACCGCCTCCGGCGGCGATCCCCCCATCGGGGCGGACTCAGGCCTCCGAAGTCTCGCGGAAATACGGCTCGACCGGGCCCTTCAGCTTCACCGTCATCGGGTTTCCGGCCCGATCGAGGGTCTTACCGGCGGAGAGCCGCACCCAGCCCTCGCTGACGCAGTATTCCTCGACATTGTTCTTCTCGACGCCCTTGAAGCGGACACCGACGCCGCGGGCGAGGATCGCCTCGTCGTAGAACGGGCTGTTCGGATTGACCGACAAGCGGTCGGGAAGCTGGTCAGACATCGGCGCTGTCTTCGGTTGTGAGCGAATGCGGGCCGGTTACGGCAATCGCGGCGGCGTCGCAACGGCGCGCTCGGCCCGCACTGCGGCGATCAACGCGTCGATCTGCCCGCTCTGAAGCAGCGGAATCCACCGCTGCACCGTGTCCTTCGGGAATTCCCACCAAGCCGTTTCCAGAAGTGCGGCCACTGTCGCCTCGTCGAAGCGGCGGCGCACGATCCGCGCCGGGCTTCCCACGACCACGGTGTAGGGGGGCACGTCGCGGGTGACGACGGCCCGGGCGCCCACCACAGCCCCGTGCCCGATGGTGATCCCCGACAGGATCAGGCAGCCGGATCCGAGCCAGACATCGTGCCCGATCACCACATCACCTTTGGAGAGGTGGTGATCGGGCGCATCGGCCCCCGGCCACAAGTCCGGCATCGCCGTGAAGGGGTAGGTCGAAACCCAATCCAGCCGGTGACCGCCGCCGAGCTGGATCTCGACCTTGTCGGCGATGGAACAATAGCGGCCGATCGTCAGCCGCCGGCCGGATTCCGGGAAACGCACCTTCGGTCGGCCGTAAGAATATGGGCCGATTAGATAATTCCATCGGCGCGCCAGGACACGGAGATGCAGCCGTGTCTCGTTGTGCGGGTTGCGCCCCCGCTTCAGCCGTTGCAACAGATGCCTCAACGGCGCACCCCTCCGCGATGAGAGGCGACGGTGCGCGACGAGGATGCGGGAGAGGACGGCATCGCCATGGCCGACAATATGTCCGAGGATCTGAAATCCGGGGCGCTCGTCTACCACCGCCTTCCCAAGCCCGGAAAGCTGGAAATTCAGGCGACCAAGCCGCTCGGCAACCAGCGCGACCTCGCCCTCGCCTACTCGCCGGGCGTGGCGGCCGCCTGCATGGCGATCCACGACGACTCGCAGGAGGCCGCGACTCTCACGATCCGCCAGAACCTCGTCGCGGTGCTCACGAACGGCACGGCCGTGCTCGGCCTCGGCGATATCGGCCCCCTTGCCTCGAAGCCGGTGATGGAGGGCAAGGCGGTCCTCTTCAAGAAATTCGCCGGTATCGACGTGTTCGACATCGAGGTGGACGAGAAGGACGTCGACAAGCTCGTCGACGTGGTCTGCTCCCTGGAGCCGACCTTCGGCGGCATCAACCTTGAGGACATCAAGGCGCCGGAGTGCTTCGAGGTCGAGGAGCGCTGTCGCGAGCGGATGAACATCCCGGTCTTCCACGACGACCAGCACGGCACCGCGATCATCGTCGCGGCCGCCGTCCTCAACGCGCTCGAACTCGCCGGCAAGCAGCTCTCCGACGCCAAGATCGTCACCTCGGGCGCGGGTGCGGCGGCACTCGCCTGCCTCAACCTTCTCGTCTCGCTGGGTGCGACGCGCGAGAACATCACGGTCACCGACATCAAGGGCGTGGTCTACAAGGGCCGCACCGAACTGATGGACCGCTGGAAAGAGGTCTACGCGCAGGAGACGGAGGCGCGGACGCTCGCCGAGGTGATCGGCGGCGCCGACGTGTTCATCGGCCTGTCGGCCGGCGGCGTGCTCAAGCCCGAATATCTCGAGAAGATGGCGGACAAGCCGCTCATCATGGCGCTCGCCAATCCCTATCCCGAGATCATGCCGGATCTCGCCCAGGAGAAGCGCCCGGACGCGATGATCTGCACCGGGCGGTCGGACTTTCCGAACCAGGTCAACAACGTCCTGTGCTTCCCCTACATCTTCCGCGGCGCGCTCGATGTCGGCGCGCATGCCATCAACGAGGAGATGAAGAAGGCCGCCGTGAAGGCCATCGCGGCGCTCGCCCGCGAGACGCCCTCCGACGTCGTCGCCCGCGCCTATGGCGGCGAGGCGCGTCCCTTTGGACCGCGCTCGCTCATCCCGAGCCCGTTCGACCCGCGCCTGATCCTGCGCATCGCCCCGGCAGTTGCCAAGGCGGCGATGGATTCGGGCGTCGCCGGGCGCCCGGTGGAGAACATCCAGGCCTATACGGATTCCCTCGACCGGTTCGTGCACCGCTCCGGCTTCATCATGAAGCCGATCTTCTCCAAGGCGAAGGAGGATCCCAAGCGCGTCGTCTACGCCGAGGGCGAGGACGAGCGGGTGCTGCGCGCCGCCCAGGCGCTGGTAGAGGACAAGGTCGCCCGCCCGATCCTGATCGGACGCCCGCGGGTCATCGAGACGCGCATCAAGCGCTTCGGGCTGTCGATCCGCGCGGGCGACCATTTCGACCTGATCGATCCCGAGGACGATCCCCGCTACCGCGACTACGTGTCGACCTATCTCGAAGTGGCGGGCCGGCGCGGGATCACCCCCGATCTCGCCCGCACCCTGGTGCGCACCAACAACACGGTGATCGGTGCGCTCGCCGTGCGGCGCGGCGAGGCGGATGCGCTGATCTGCGGCCTCGAAGGGCGGTTCGAGACGCGCCTGAGGGTGATCCGCGACATCATCGGCCAGAGCCCGGACGTGCTCGACTTCGCGGCGATGAGCCTGATCGTCACGAAGAAGGGCGCCTACTTCCTCGCCGACACCCATGTCCGCCCCGATCCGTCGGCGGAAGAGATCGCCGACGTGGCGATCGCCTGCGCCGGCCATGTCGCGCGCTTCGGCCTGACGCCGAAGATCGCGCTGCTGAGCCACTCGGATTTCGGACAGTCGGATTCGGTCAGCGCCCGCAAGATGCGCGGCGCGCTGGAGCAGATCCGTGCCCGCGCCCCGAAGCTTCAGGTCGATGGCGAGATGCAGGCGGATTCCGCCCTGTCGGAACTGGTGCGGGACCGGGTGCTGCCGGGTTCGAGCTTCAAGGGTGCCGCCAACATCCTGATCTTCCCGAATCTCGACGCGGCCAACATCGCCTTCCAGTTCGCCAAGGTGCTGGCGGATGCCCTGCCGGTCGGCCCGCTCCTGATCGGTCCGGCCAAGCCCGCCCACATCCTGACGCCGTCGGTGACGGCCCGTGGCATCGTCAACGTCACGGCCGCCGCCGTGGTGGAGGCGCAGGCGGGCTCGGTGGCCGAGATCGCGGCGGTGGCCGAGCCGGGGGCGACGCCGGTCTCGGAGTGAACGGACGCGTGACGCCGACGAAACCCTCTCCCATCTCGGGAGGGGGTTGAACGCGCAGTGGCTCGCTTTACACGGCCGGCCACGCCTCTCCCTTCGCCGGTCGATGCGCCGAAAAGCATCCGCCCGGAAACACTGCGGCCACGCCCGGCCGCTTCAGGCGCAAGTCCCAAACCCGCAGTTCCGCGTAGCGCAGGTTCCAGGTCCGGCCGTCGCCGGAGTGCGTGAGAAAGCAGCGCTCGAAGGCGAGCAGCTGCGTCGGCATCGGCGGGTGCGGGCCCGCGCCGGTGTCGATGTCGAGGGCGAGGCTGTCCTGGCGACCGGCCTCGAAGGCGCGCAGGGCGTCGAGCAGGGCGTCGTATTCCAGTCCGTCGACGCAGAGCTGAAGGCAGACCCGCGGCGCGAAGGCTGCCCGCGGATCGAGGGGATGTTCGCGCTGCCATGTCAGCGAGAAGCGCCCGCCCTCGGTCTCGGGCAGGAAGAGAATGTGGTCTTCGCCCACGCCGTCCAGCGCCCGCAGGCGATCCGGCTCGATCGGCGACGGAGCGGCCTCGCGGCCCTCCGCCCGGCCGTCGTTGCGAAAATGAACCAGCGGGTTGACGCCGGCCGCCACCACGTCGGGGTAACGGGCGAGGTAGAGAGCGGTGCTGAAGGCCGGGCTCGGATCGAGACCTCGAACCGCGCCTTCCCGCAGATAATGGCGCACGGGATCGAGCCGGGTCGCGCCGCTCTGGCGACGGTAGAAGACCGTGTCGAAATCCGCGTTCGGATTGTGGCCGGACCGCGCGCCCAGCCAGACGTAATGCAGGAAGGGGTCGAGGCCGCTCTTGGCCACGCCCGGATGACGGGCGCGGTAATAGGCGGCGTCGAACAGGCGCGGCACCCGTCCGTACAACGCGCGGCGCAGCAGGCCCGAGACGAGGCCGACGAGGCGGGACGGGGGAGACAGGGCGCTCATGCGACGGTCTGCGCCTCGCACAAACCGCGCAATGCGGCGCGGAAGGCGGACGGGTCGCATTCGGCTCGAATACGGGCGAGTCCTTCGTCGCGCACGCTGCGCCACAAGGCGGCGTCCTCGTGCAGGCGGATCAGGGCCGAGGCGAAAGCGTCCGGATCCCGCCAGTCGCGGGCGAGCAGGCCCGTACCTTCAGGCCAGCCGAGCTGCTCCGAGAGAATTGGCGTGGCGAGACAGGGCAGGCCGTGGGCCACCGCCTCGTGGACCTTGTGCGGAATGCCCGCGGCGAAGCGGGTCGGCGCCAGGAAGACCCGGGCGGCATCGAGATAGGGCTCCGTACGCGGCACCCGACCGGTGATGCGGACGCCGTCGCGGATGAAGCGGGCGCGGATGGTGTCGGCGATCTCTCCGACGAGGGTCAGCTCGGCCTGGGGCAGCTCTGCACGCACGAGCGGCCAGACATTCCGGAAGAACCAGTCGAGGGAATCGACATTCGGCTGTCCCTCGCGGCCGAGCGCGCCGACGAAGACGAAGCCGGAGCGCGCGGCGAAATCCGGGCTCGCTGCTGCCGGAGCGAGGGCGTGTCCGAGCACGGCGACGTTGCAGGCCGCGTAGCGCGCGAGCACCCGCGCCTCGGCGGGCGAGACGCAGACCACCGCATCGGCCAGCCCGAAGCAGCGCGCCTCGCGCTCGGCCTGCCATGCGAGATCGGCCGCAACCGCGTGGCCGCCGATGGCCGCCTCGGTCACGAAATCGCGCAGGCAAAAGAGGGCCTCGGAATCGAAGATCACCCGGGAGCGTGCGAAGCCGCGCGGATCGAGTCCCTGCGCATTCAGGGCCTGGAGCACGAACAGGATGTTGTGCGGACGGCTGACCCAGAGCACGTCGTAGACATCGCGCCGCTCGCGGATGAGCCGGGCGAAGCCCTCGTCGCCGCTGGCGTGACAAATCTCGATGCGCCCGTCGAGATCGCGATAGCGCTGGGATTCCTCCGCATCCGCCTCGTAGTTCGGGAAGAAGGTCACGGCATAGCCGAGCCCGGCCATGGCGTTGAGGATCGCGTTGGCGCGGGGCAGGCCGGCGCCGAGATCGAGATGAGGAACCCGATCATCGACGTAGAGCACCCGCAGGCGCCAGGGATCGTGGTCGAGGCTGGCGCCGGGTCGCGGCTGAGGCCCCTGCGCGAACAGGTTGGCGCGGTGCCGATCGCGGAAACGGGTGCGGTTGCGGTCGAGCAACGTCTCGACCTCCTCGCGCTTGGCGCTGGTGGCGTTCTCGTAATGGATCGCGGTGGCCCGCGGCTGCACCAGGACCCGATAGCCGGCCTGATGGCAGCGCAGGCAGAGATCCGTGTCCTCGTAATAGGCCGGGGCAAAGAGCGGATCGAAGCCGCCCAGTTGCTCGAACAGGCCGCGCTCGATCATCAGCACGGCACCCGAGACGTACCCGACATCGCGGGTGACCGCATGCTCGGGCGCCAGGGGATCGGGGTCGCCGCGCCCGTGCGGATGCGTGAGTGCCGCGTCGTCGCGAAAACCCGCCCCGGATTCCTGCAGAAAGCCGCCGGGGAAAACGAGGCGGGCGCCGACGATGCCGACATCCGCATGATCCCGGAACGCCGCGACCATGGCGGCTAGGGCCCCCGGCATCAGGTCGACATCGGGGTTGAGAAACAGGATGAAGCGCCCGCGCGCCCGCGCCGCCCCCGCGTTGCAGGCCGGGCCGAAGCCGGTGTTCTCGTCATTCTCGATCAGCGTGACGCCGTCGAGGCGGGGATAGAGGGCGCGGGTTTCCGGGCTCGACGCGTTGTCGACGAGGATCACCTCGAAGCCCACCCCGGCGAGGGCCTGCTGGCCGCAGAGGCGATAGAGGGTGAGGGCCAGAAGATGGCGGGCGTCGCGGGCGACGATCACCACCGAGACGTCGGGCTCGGGCTCGGGCCGAAAGGCGAGGCGCACGCCGTTGCGGTGGATCGCCTCCCAGATCAGCGCGGCCTCCACGAGCGCGGCGCGACGGCCAATCTGCGGATCGACGGTGTCCAGACGCGGAATGGGGGGCGTGTCGCTCATGGTGCGGACGCCTTCAGGATGATGCGGCCGATGCCGTCATCGGTCAGGAGGAGCAGGCGTCCGTCGCCTGCGGGCGGGTCGGCGGCCTCGCGAAAGCTCAGGCTGACCGGAACCGGAGCGGACAGACGCCCGGTCTTGTCCGTGTAGGCCACGGGCCGGCGCAGTTGCAGCGGCGTCACGCGCTCTAGGCGCAGTTCGATGGCGAGGCCGTCGCCGATCCAGAACGCCGCGGCGGGATGCGTGCCCGAGGCCAGCACGCCGGGCAGGAGGGTCGCGATCTCGAGCCGGTCGCCGGCCCGGCCGACGACCTGCCCCCACGTCTCCCAATCCGCTTCCATGTCGGCGAAGGCCAGCGCCAGGGCGGCACGGGCGGCCTGTGGCAGCGCGCGGGTCCGGACCCATTCGGGCGCGAGCGCGACGTCGAGGGTGCCGAGACTGGGGGTTGTGCCGCCCGTCTCCGCAGCCCGCGCGAACCAGCGCCGACGCTCCGGCGCATAGGATGCGGCGCTGCCATCGCCGGGCCGCCGCTCGGTGGCGACGAGCACGCCGCGTTCGGGATCGGTCGCGGGGAGGGAGCGCGCGGAGCATTCGCCGGTGAGGACGAGACCGCCGCCCGAGACGACCGAAGGCTCACCGATCCCGGCAATATCCGATGATCCGAGCCCATCTGCTCGCGTTGTCCGTGGGAGGGGGTGTTCGCGGGCCTCCTCATGCGCACGGAGCAACGCGATCAGTTCAGCTTCCGCCGCCTCCGTCACCGCCGCGTAGCGCGTGAACAGCCGCTCGCTCGCCGCCGTCAGCCGGGCCAAGGCTTCCCGATCCGCCACGACCGACAGCACTGCCGCCTTCACCGCGTGCGCGTCGCGGCAGCGATGGGCCGGTTCCTCCGGCTCGAACCCTTCCAGGCCGATCTCGGTGCCGATCACCGGGCGCCCGAACGACAACGCCTCGCCGACCTTGATCTTCAAGCCCGAGCCCATCAGCATCGGCGCCACCACGAGATCGGTCTGCGCGTAGAAATCAGCGAGACGGTCGAGATACCCGAGCAGCCGCACGCCGGGGCCCTCGATGCCGGTCAGGCTGCGGCAGATCTCGCCCGCGATCACGAGTTCGGGCCGGTCCGGCGTCCAATCCTCGGCCCAGGCCCTGGCGAAGCGGCCGATGGAGAAGAGGTTCGGATCGTTGCCGTGGCCGAGGAAGCCGATGCGGCCGACGCGGCTCGGCACCGCGAACGGCTGCTGAAGGGGAAACCGAGGTGGGAGCAGCAGGGTGCGGGTCGAGGAAATGTCGGCAAAGTACCGGGCTTCCGCCGCCTGGATCGCCAGCACCGCATCGGCGCGGTTGAGGCCCGCCGCCTCGCCCGCGACATCGGTGTAGAAGAAGTTCGGCTCCGCACGGAAAGGGCGATACTGGGTCTGACGTCCCGCGAAGCGATCATGGGTGTCGATCAGCTTCATGACGCCGGACGGCACCCGTTCCAGGGCGGCGGACAGGAAGACGTAGTTCACCAGCGCCGCGCCGGTCTCGGGAAACTCCGAGAAATACCAGTCGACGAACGGGCCGAGTTCAGCCGGACACCAATCGTCGATGTCGAAGAAGGGCGCCCGCGTCTTTAGCGGGATCACCGCCCGCGGCTCGATCAGGAAGACGTTGCGAAACGCCGCCGCCATGGCGGCCAGATCGGTCGGCGGATGCTGGCCGAAGCGGCGATAGATCTGATCCTCGTGGGCGACATAGGCGAGATCGACCGCGAAGCCGCCGCGGATCAGGGCTTCGCAGGTAGCCACCAGCCGGCGGCGGTTGCCGGCGCTCGCGGGGGCGGCGGGCATCGGTGCGAGGACGAGGATCGCCGGTTGGCTCGCCATCACGCGGCCCGGACGATGAGCGGCGTGAAGCCGTGAGCGTGGAGCGCGAAGGCCGCCCGGATGCCCTCCGGCCTCGTCCCCCAGAGCGGATCGAGCGCCAGCTCTGTCCGGGGACCGCCAGCGAAGCGAAGCCGGCCCGCCGCGACCCGGAAGCAGCCCCAACCGTCGGCGGCGTGCAGCAACAGGGCGTGCGGCACGGCCGTGCCGGTCAGCGCATGGTGAGGCCCTTCGGCGATCAGGGCGGGCGCCCCGTCCTCCGGCGCGAAGGCAGCGAGTGCCGTCTCGATCAACGGAAACAGGCCCGCCAATGCCGGCAGACCCGCGGGGCCAACCGTGAGCAGGGCGCGGGCGAGCAGCTTCCGCTCGGGGTCGCCCAGTGCATCGGGCGAGGCGGCGTCGGGGCGGATCGGGAGGTCGCGAAAGTGCGTGGCGAGGGTGAGATCGCTGCCGGGAATGCCTTCGAGCGCCAGCAGGCAGACCGGTCCACCGGTTGCGCCCTCCTCCAGGCCGGAGAACGCCCAGGTCGCGAGCGTCACGCCCTCGGGCGCCGCGATGCCGAGGGGAATCGGCAGCGAGGCTGGCAGGGGGAAGCGGAGCACGGCGGTGTTCTGAGAGCCGGCGAAGAGCTGGCCCGGGGTCGGATTGAGGCTCATGCGGATTGCGACGGAAATCCCGGGCGCGTCCTCATCCTGTGGTGGCGGCGCGCAGCAGCCTCGGGATGAGGGGGATGGGTGGGATGAGCCTGGGTTCGCATCAGCCCCGTGCATCCGCGAGGGCCTGCAGGATTCGCGCCCACGAGCGCGTCCCCTTGTGGAAGCTCGACAGCTCGTACTTCTCGTTGGGCGAGTGGATCCGGTCATCGTCGAGGCCGAAGCCGATCAGGAGCGTGTCGAGGCCCAGGATCCGCTTGAAATCGCCGACGATCGGAATCGAGCCGCCCGCGCCCACGGCGACGGCCTCGCGTCCCCATTCCTCGGCGAGCGCCCGTTTGGCGGCGTCGAGCTGCGGCATGTCGTAGGGCAACGCCACGGCGCGGGAGCCCTTGTAGCAGATCACCTCCACCGAGCAGTCGGCGGGCACCCGCTCGCGTACGAAGGCCTCGAAGGTCCGGGCGAGCTGCTCCGGGTCCTGATCGTCCACGAGGCGGAACGAGACCTTGGCCGAGGCCTGAGAGGCGATGACGGTCTTGGTGCCCTCGCCCGTGTAGCCGCCGATGATGCCGTTGACATCGCAGGCGGGCCGCGACTGAATCAGCTCGATCGGCAGGCGCCCGCGCTCACCCGCCGGCTCCTTGAGACCGATCGGCCCGAGGAAGTTCTCCGCGGTGAGGCCGAGGCTGCGCCACTGCTCCAGCAACTCGGCCGGCGGCTCGCGCACGCCTTCGTAGAAGCCCGGCAGCGTCACGCGGCCGTCCTCGTCATGCAGAGCGGCGAGGATTTTGGAGAGAACGTGGATGGGGTTCGCCGCCGCCCCTCCGAAGAAGCCCGAGTGCAGATCGCGGTCGGCGCAGGTGACTTTGACCTCGAAATAGGCCAGCCCCCGCAGAGAGGTGGTGATCTGCGGCGTCTGCCGGTCCCACATGCCGGTGTCGCAGACGAGCGCCACATCGGCCTTCAGCCGTTCGCGGTTCTGCGCGACCCATTCGGGCACGCCCTGCGATCCGTTCTCCTCCGCCCCCTCGACCAGGATCGTCACGCCGACCGGCAGGTCGCCGTTCATGGCGAGATGGGCCCGGCAGGCCTCGACGAAGGTCATCACCTGACCCTTGTCGTCCGACGCCCCGCGCGCGACGATTCTCTTCGAACCGTTCTCCTCGGCGATCCGCGGCTCGAAGGGTGGCGTGTGCCACAGGTTCAGGGGATCGACCGGCTGCACGTCGTAATGGCCGTAGAACAGGACGTGCGGTGCGTTCGCCTTGGGCCGATGCGCCAGCACGACCGGATGCAGCGAGGTCTCCTCCACGCTGGTCTCGAATCCGAGCGCGGTCAGGTTGCCGGCGAGCCAGGCCGCCGCCTCGCGGCACTGACCGGCATAGGCCGGATCGGTCGAGATCGACGCGATGCGCAGCCACGCGAACAGCCGCTCCAAAGAATTGTCGAGGTCGCGGTCGATGTCGTTGAGGACGGGATCGAGCGTCGCGGACACGGGCGGCTCCTGGGGCGGACGGCGATGTGAGCCGAGCTAACACCGCCGTGCCGCCACGAAAAGCCTCGCATCGCCGGGGCGGTCCCGAACCCTCTCCCGAACCCGTGGGCGACATCGTTGTCGCACCGCGATCAACCGCGCGTGTACCGATCGCCCGGAACGGCTGCACCTTGGAACGGTTATGGAATCGACCCCGGCGCGGGCTTCAGGCCCGCCCTCCCATGACGCGAACCCCCGCCCGGCTTCGAGGAGGCGATCCTCCCGGCCGTCACGGGGCAACGCCTCGCCACGGACAACACCATGCTTATCGACAGCGGTTCGCCCGGCGCGGTCGGAACCATCGGCATCACCTTGACGATCAACGGCGAGCGCCGCGAGATCGCGGTGGCACCCTGGACGACGCTACTCGACCTCCTGCGGGAACGCCTCGATCTCACCGGCACCAAGAAGGGCTGCGATCACGGCCAGTGCGGCGCCTGCACGGTGCTGGTCAACGGCACGCGCATCAATTCCTGCCTCGCCCTCGCGGTGATGCAGGACGGCGCCGAGATCACCACGGTCGAGGGGCTGGCGAGCCTCGCCGCGCGGGAAGGCAAGAACAGTCTGCACCCGATCCAGGAAGCCTTCGTCGAGCACGACGCCTTCCAGTGCGGCTATTGCACGCCCGGCCAGCTCTGCTCCTCCGTGGGCCTGATGAACGAGGGTCACGCCAAGACCCGCGACGAGATCCGGGAGGCGATGAGCGGCAATCTCTGCCGCTGCGGCGCCTACACCAACATCGTCGATGCCATCGAGGACGTGATGCAGGGAGCCGGCCGATGAACCGCTTCGATTACGTCCGCCCCAGCACCGTCGCGGAGGCCGTGCAGGCTCTCGGCGCGGACCCGGCCGCCCGCTTCATTGCCGGCGGCACCAACCTGATCGACCTGATGAAATACGATGTCGAGCGGCCGGGCCGGCTCATCGACATCACCCGCCTGCCGCTGCGCGCCATCGAAGCAAAGGATGGCGGGCTTCGCATCGGCGCGCTCGTGACCAACGCCAGTGCGGCCTACGACGCGCAGGTGAAGGAGCGCTACCCGCTCCTGTCCAGCGCGATCCTGGCAGGCGCTTCGGCCCAGCTGCGCAACGCCGCCTCGACCGGCGGCAACCTGCTGCAGCGCACCCGCTGCTACTACTTCTATGATACCGCCACGCCCTGCAACAAGCGCGAGCCAGGCTCCGGCTGCGGCGCCATCGGCGGCGTCAACCGCATCCACGCGATCCTCGGCGCGAGCGAGCATTGCATCGCCACCCATCCCTCCGACATGGCCGTGGCCTTGGCCGCCTTGGAGGCCGTCGTGCAGGTGAGCGGGCCGAACGGCGAGCGGGCGATTCCGATCTCGGACTTCCATCGCCTGCCCGGCGACGATCCGGCCAAAGACACGAACTTGGCCCCGGGCGAGATCATCGTCGCCGTCGATCTGCCGGCCAAGACCTTCGCCACGCATTATACCTATCTGAAGCTCCGCGACCGGCTGTCCTACGCCTTCGCGCTCGTCTCGGTCGCCGCCGCCCTCGAACTCGACGGGGACACGATCCGCACCGCGCGCCTCGCTCTCGGCGGCGTCGCCCACAAACCCTGGCGCAACACGCAGGCCGAGGCCCTGCTGCAGGGCAAGCCGGCCAACCGCGAGACCTTCAAGGCGGCAGCCGACCTGGTCCTGCAGGAGGCGAAGCCCCAATCGACCAACGGCTTCAAGATCGAGCTGGCGCGTCGCGCCATCGTCCGCGGCCTGGAGCAGGCCGCCGCGGGCACGCCCCAGTCCCAGTCCGACAAGCGCATCCAGTAAGGAGCCGTCCATGACCGTCCAGTTCAGCCCGGCGGCCGGCCGCGACCGTTTCGTCGGCCAAGCCATCAGCCGCGTCGACGGCCCGGCCAAGGTGACCGGCCTCGCCAAATATGCCGGTGAATTCGCCGCTCCCGACCTCGCCTACGGCGTCGTCGTCTCGAGCGCCATCGCCAAGGGCCGCATCAAGCGCATCGACGCCGCCGCGGCCGAAGCCGTGCCCGGCATCGTCAAGGTGATCACCCACGAGAACCGCCCGGCGACGTCGCAGAAGCCGGAGGATTATCAGGACGCGGTGGCGCCTCCCGGCGCGCCGTTCCAAGCTTTGGCGAGCGACCGCATCGTCTATTCGGGCCAGCCGATCGCCCTCGTCGTGGGTGAGGATTTTGAAACGGCGCGCTACGCCGCCTCCCTCGTGCGCGTCGAGTACGAGACCGCAGCGCCCCTCACCGACGTCACGGCCCAATCGGGCGCGTCCTACGATCCGCCGATGAAGCGAGCCGGCATCAAGCCGCCGCCGGAGCCGTGGGGCGATGCCGCACACGCGTTCGACACGTCCGAGATCCGCGTGAACGCGCAGTACCGGATGGCCGACGAGCACCACAACCCGATGGAGCCGCACGCCTCCACCGTCGTGGTGGAGAAGGACGGTACCTACACGGTCTACGACAAGATCCAGGGCGTCTCGAACACCCACGACTACATCGCCGGCGCCTTCGGCCTGAAGCCGGAGCAGGTGCGGGTTCTGAACCCCTATCTCGGCGGTGGCTTCGGCTCGGGTCTACGGCCGCAATACCAGCTGTTCCTGGCGATGCTGGCCGCGAAGGATCTCGGCCGCTCGGTCCGGGTGACGCTGACCCGTGACCAGATGTGGTCCTTCACCTACCGTTCCGAGGCGATCCAGACGGTCGCCCTTGGGGCCGACCCCTCGGGCAAGCTCACCGCGCTCAAGCACGACGCGGTTCAAGGCACCTCGACCTACGAGGATTACCAGGAGGTGATCGTCAACTGGTCGGGCGTTCTCTACGATTGCGACAACGTTGCGCTCACCTACAGCCTGACCAAGCTCGACACGCCGACGCCCGGCGACATGCGGGCCCCCGGTGCCGTGACCGGCGTCTTCGCTATCGAGACGGCGATGGACGAACTCGCCCACGCCACCGGGCAGGATCCGGTGCAGCTCCGACTCAAGAACTACACGGAAGGCGATCAGACCGAAGATAAGCCGTTCGGCTCGAAGGAGTTGAAGGAGGCATTCCGTCAGGGTGCCGAGCGGTTCGGTTGGGACAAGCGCCAACCCGAGCCCCGCTCCATGCGCGACGGCCGCGAACTCGTCGGCTGGGGCATGGCGACGGGTATCTGGGAATCGATGATGATGCAGTCGAGCGCGCGGGCCGTGCTCGGTGCGGACGGGCGGTTGGAAGTTGGCAATCAGACCGGCGACATCGGCACCGGCACCTACACGATCCTGACCCAGATCGCCGCCGATACCCTGGGCCTGCCGCTGGATCACGTCACGACGAAGCTCGGCGACACCAAGCTCGCCCAGGCACCGGTGGCGGGCGGCTCATGGACCGCCGCGTCCTCCGGCACGGCGGTCATGAAGGCCTGCCGCGATATCGCCGAGCAGGCGTTCAAGCTGGCGCGCGGCATGGACAACTCGCCCCTCGCCAACGTCGATTTCGAGCGCGCGGTCTTCACCGGCGGGCGCATCGAGGTCGCCGGCGATCCCTCGAAGGGCGTCGCCCTCACGGACATCCTGAAGGCGACCGGGACGGAACGGCTGGAGGCGACCGCCGAAGCCGCGCCGGACAAGGACTTCGAGGAGGCGTACAACGCCTACACCCATTCCGCGATCTTCGCCGAAGTGAAGATCGACGAGGAACTCGGCGTCCTGCGCTGCACCCGCGTCGTCTCGGCGATCGCGGCGGGCCGAATCCTCAACCCCAAGACGGCGCGCAGTCAGATTCTCGGCGGCATCGTTATGGGGATCGGCTCGGCGCTGCATGAGGAGTCGATGCTCGATCACCGCATCGGCCGCTTCATGAACCACAATCTCGGCGAATATCACGTGCCGGTCCACGCCGACATCCACGACATCGACGTGATCTTCGTCGATGAGGAGGACAAGGCGAACCCGCTCGGCGTGAAGGGCCTCGGCGAGATCGGCATCGTCGGCGTAGCCGCCGCGATCTCGAACGCGGTGTTCCACGCCACCGGCAAGCGTATCCGCCACCTCCCGATCACTATCGACAAGATCGTCGCTGAAGGCTGAGCGGCCTCCAGCGTAGCATTAACGGAACGGCCCGACGCAGGAGCGTTCGGGCCGTTCTCGTGATCGGCAAGCGCCTGTCCGTACGAGACAGCACGAAACGAAGACGCTTCCACCCGTTCGGGGTTACGGTTTACCGGGGCTGCGTTTGCTGCGAAGAGGGCGGCCTGTCAGGGCCGGCTGAGCCGGGACGAGGGCTCAGGACACGAGCTCAAGACAAGGGCGAGGACAGGGGCCGGAACGAGGGTATGCGCCGCATTCTGCGAAAGATCAGACGCCGCTTCGCCAAGACCGCGCCGCCGCCCCCGCCGCCGCCGTTCCGGCACGAGTACAAGCGCACCTGGGAGGCGCTGGCCGAGACGGAAGACAGCGCCAAGATGGCGGTGAGCGGCTATCTCGACGAGGGTATGTACCGCAGCCATGGCCTCAAGACGAAGGCCATGCTGGAGGACACCGTCGGGCTGAAGCCGGACGACGTGATCCTGGAGATCGGTGCGGGCGTCGGGCGGGTCGGCGCCGTGCTCGCCCCCGGCTGCAAGCGCTGGATCGGGGCGGATGTCTCGTCCAAGATGGTCGGGCATATGCGCCGCCGGCTGGCCGACCTGCCGAATGCCGAGGCGATCGAGATCAGCGGCCACGACCTCGCGCCGATCCCCAACGCCTCGGTCGATCTGGTCTATTGCACCGTCGTGTTCATGCATCTCGAGGAATGGGAGCGCTACCGCTACGTCCGCGAGGCGTTCCGGGTGCTGCGCCCCGGCGGTCGGCTGCTCGTCGACAACGTCAACGCCCTGGATGACGGGGGTTGGGCCTTCTTCGAACACCTGTTGTCCTTCCCACCCGAGAACCGCCCGCCCTTCGTGAGCAAGACCTCGACGCCGCAGGAACTCGTGAATTATCTCACCCGCGCCGGCTTCCACGGGATCGGGCAGCGCAATGTCGACCTCTTCATCGTCGTGCACGGCGTGAAGCCGTAACACCGGGCCGAACCAGCGCTCGCGATCTCGATATCGTCGCGGGACGGGTTTGTGCGCCTCGCCGACGGTGCCGGACCCGGTATGATGCCTCCGGCACCGGCCTTGCTCGGGGTCCGGTGCGACCCTTGGCATGGAATGCGGACCTGTCGTGAACACCCTCCTGGTCTTCCTCGGCGCGGGCCTCGGCGGCGTCCTGCGCCACGGGGTCAACGGCGCGGCCTTGCGCTTCGGCCAAGCCTTTCCTTGGGGGACCCTCACCATCAACGTGGTCGGCTCGGTGCTGATGGGTGTCGTCACCGGGTGGTTCGCCCTGCGTGGCGGCCCACCCCAGGCGCGGCTCTTCCTGGCCACGGGGGTGCTCGGCGGCTTCACCACCTTCTCGACCTTCTCGCTCGAAGCCGTCACGTTGATCGAGCGTGGCGATTGGGGTGCGGCGCTCGCCTACGTGCTGGTCTCGGTGCTGGCCGGCATCGCCGGCCTCGCCCTGGCGCTCGTGGCCATGCGGCACCTGCTGTGAGGGATGCACCCATGAGCGACCTGTCCTCGTCCTGGCGCTTCTGGGCTCTCCTCTCGGCCGCCTTCGCCGCGGCGACCGCGACCCTCGCCAAGGCCGGTGTCGAGGGCGTACCGCCCGATGTGGCCACCTTCCTGCGCACCGTGGTGATCCTCGCCCTGACCGGCGGCATCGTCGTCTGGGCCGGGCAGGTTCCGGACCTGGCCCGCCTGCCCGGGCGGACCGTCGGTTTCCTTGTTCTGTCGGGCCTCGCCACGGGCGCCTCGTGGCTCTGCTACTTCCGGGCGCTGAGCCTCGGCGAGGCCTCTCGCGTCGCCCCCCTCGACAAGCTGAGCGTCGTGCTGGTCGCGCTGTTCGGAGCCGCCTTTCTCGGCGAGCGGCTCGCGCCGCATCACTGGCTCGGCGTCGCCCTGATCGCCCTCGGAGCAGGGTTGCTGGCATGGCGGGGGTGATGCGGGCGAGCCTGACGCTGCTGGCGCTGGCCGGCGCCGATCCTGCCGGGGCCGATCCCTTCGTCGATGCGGCCGGGATCGTGCCCGGGCTCACCGTCGAGATGCGCTATGCCGGCTCGAACAATTTCGTCGGCCGCCCCATCGCCGGCTACGAGGCCCCCCGCTGCCTGCTGACGCCGCCGGCCGCCCGGGCGCTCGCCCAGGTCCAGGCCGATCTCGCGCCGGAGGGCCTGGGGCTCAAGGTGTTCGACTGCTACCGGCCGGTTCAGGCGGTGGCGGATTTCGCCACCTGGGCCCGCGATCCGGCCGAGATCCGGATGAAGGCTGACTATTATCCCCGGATCGACAAGGCGGATCTGTTCCGCCTCGGCTACATCGCCGAACGCTCGTCTCATTCCCGCGGCTCGACCGTGGACCTGACCCTGGTGCGGCGTGCCGACGGCGCCGAACTCGATATGGGCACGCCGTTCGACCTGTTCGACGAGGCTTCGGCCACCGACTCGCCGCGGGTCAGCGCAACGGCGCGCGCCCATCGCAGGCGCCTGCGCGCGGCCATGATTCGCGCGGGCTTTACCCCCTATCCACAGGAGTGGTGGCACTTCACCCTCGCGCGCGAACCGTTCCCGGAAACCGCCTTCGACCGACCCGTCCGATGAGCGCGCGCCGTGCGACGTCTCAAACCGCCGAAAAGTGGCGTCTTTTCGGGACCGATTGAATTCTTCTAAATTGAGAATGATACCCCGGCGAGCCAGAGCAAGTTAAAGCTCTTCCAATGTTTTCCGCAGGACTTGCGATGATGGGAAAACGCGCGCCATCATCAGGTTATGGCGCACATCTTCAGCTTTCCATCGTCGTCCCGCCCCCGCTCGACGCGGCCTGCTGCGGAAACGCTTCCGGCGCGATCCGAGCCCATGCTCGAAACCTTGCTCGACGGCCTGCGCAGCGTGTGGTGGGACGGGTCCTCCCTCGGCCTGAGCCGGGCCGGACTCGAAGCCCTGATCGGATTGGAACCTGGCGACGCTACCCCGCGCCGGAGGCTCTGGGCATGAGCGGCTCCTCGCAAGCCAAGGTCACGCAGGCCCCCTCGGCCGAGAGCAGGGCCCAGACGGCTCTGGAGCGTGCCCTCACCGTGGCATTCTGGCAGGCGCTTCAGCAACGGCCGATGCCGGCCATGGCCGCCCTGGAATGCGCCGCCCGAACGGTCGGCGCCCTCTACCGGCAGGTCGCCGCGGCGCATGGCCCCCATGGAACCTGCCCCTGCGGCTGGGAGCCAGACCCCGAAGCCGACCTGATCATGCTCGAAGCGATGCTGGCCGCTGGCCTGATGCATCCTCCGGCCGCCGCGGACCTCGCCACCATGGTGCCCGCCGGGCGGGCGTGAGCGGCCGGCCTCCCGGCATGTCATGACCCCTGCCCCGTCTCGCGTGCCCCTCGAACACCGATGCATGCGAGCGGTACACTGACGAGGGCGGGACAATTCCGGAAGTTTAGGCCACCGCCCCGAAGTCCGCTCTCGCTTTCGGATTCGTGGCGGTTGCTTCGCGATTTCGCCGTTGAACCGGCTTTGATGGCGGTCTCGCGCGGCCGGCCCGCGCGACCTTCCATGCCGGAGCTCGGGAATGACAACCCCGCACGAGGCCGACGACAAGACCCGCAGTTCCACGCGTCCAGGCCTCATCCGAGGCGCGCCTAAATCGCTTTGCGACGGGGAAGCGACTTCTTCCTGATCCTCCAAGCCTCGTGGCCGCCGACAGCAGCGGACTCAATCCGCGTTGAGGACTGCGGGATCGCTACGGCAGCAGCGCCTCTCATCCGCCCGTCAAAACAGGGCGCGGCCGGAAAGGAGGGGCCGGGCCAGCATGCCCGGTGACAGTCTCTTTCAAGAAATTGCGGTGACTGCGCCCTATGGGCGCTACCGGTTGGGACGCCTCCCGATACGGTCAGTGAAGCTGCGCAAGCATGGGTCTGGAGCCAGGAATCTGTCCCGGGCGTGAGGGCCGCGGCCATGATGGCTCACGGGGCGGAGCGCGGGCCTGCCAGTCCGCGTCAGTTCCTCACGGCTGTGAGGGCCTGCAGCCTGCCCAGTGATCGCAGCGCTTCGATCCGAGCGGGCGAAGGGGCCCCGGCTCCCGTCCTGATTGACGCTTTGGATACGTTTGCGGCCGATCCTGAGCCGGACGCGGGGCCGATTCGACCCTGCGAGCCGGGAGTGTCCCATGGATCAGCTCTATCGCGGCGTCGAGACCTCGCTTCTCGTTCTCAGTCTCGCCCTCGTCCTGGCGGTGACCGCCATCCCATCCTTCTCACCCCGCGCGGCGCTGGAAGTGACGCTGCCGATGATCAGCGTCTCCACCAGCGACGCGCCCTGACGCCTCAGCGCGAGGCGACCGGGAGCGGCCCGTCCGTTCCCCGGCGCCGCAGCGTCAGGAGACCGGCGACGATCGCGATGAAGAGGATCGCGAGCTGCGTTCCGAGGGCTTCCCAGCTGCCGTTGCTGAGGCCCCATTCGGACACGAAGGCCGGCACGCCCTCGGTGGTGTAGGAGATCAGCTGCTGCTCCTGCACCTCCTGGAAGGCTTGCCCGATCATGCGCAGGCCCATCAGGAACAGGAAGGCCGAGGTCACGACGAACATGGGCCGCAACGGCAAGCGGAAGGCGAGCCACTGCATCGCCACGAACATCGCGGCCAGCGCCACGGTGGCGACCGCGAGACCGGACAGCAGCGCCGTGTCGAAGCCGCTGCCGCCCTTAGCGAGAGCATGCAGGAACAGGATCGTCTCGGCGCCCTCGCGGAAGACCGCGAGGAAGGCGATGCCCGCGAGCGACAGAACGGTGCCGGCCCCCAGGGCCCGCTCGGCCAGCCGGTTCAGATCCGCCTGCCAGGCCTTCGGATCCTGTCGCACGAACATCCAACCGCTCATGTAGAACATGAGGATGGCGGCGGCGACCATGACGACCGCCTCGAACAGATCGCTGTGGTTACCGTCGTAGAAGACTTGGAACACCCAGGCCGTTCCGAGGCTTGCGACGACGGCTGCAAGCGCACCCATGTAAATCGGTGCGATCCGGTCGGGCGCACCGGCCCGCCGCAGGAAGGCGGCGAGAGCCGCGATCACCAACATCGCCTCCAACCCTTCGCGGAACAGGATCGTGAAGGCCTGTACGAAGGTCGATCCATTTTCCATATCGACGACTCCTGGGTTCGCTCCGACAGCGGGCGTGCCGGCTTGAGACGGAAAGAGACACGGCCCCGCTGAGCCCGTCGCTTGATTAAAAATCCTCAAGCAAAACAACGCAAAGGAGGATTTGAAACGATTCTAAACAAGTCGCGTGATCGTCTGATCGGCAACGATTCGGTTAATGTTCACGCGTGATCTGCCCTACAACTCTTCGCGACGGCGCGGCAAGCATTCCTCAGCCTCGCAGCCTCGCGGCGAATGCACGCTTGTCCCGCCAGGCGGACAAATTTCCGCCTCTTTTCCGATCCGGGGCGAAACCATGCCGGCCGGTCAGGGATTGATAGGCAAAGGCGCGGCGTGGCTTGCGGAGCAGGTCATCGGCCCGTGCGCAGCGAGCACAGGGAGCGCGCCCCAGTTTGGCGCGCAGGCAATTGATCATGACCTCCAAGTTTTCCGCCGCGGCCGGTCTCGGCCTTGTCCTGTTCGGCATGGGTGCGGTCCCGGCGATGGGCGCTCCGGGCGGCGATCGCGACACGCGGCAAATGGCGGAGGCGACGCAGGTTCGCCCCGTCTCCGACATTCGCCCCGCCGAAGCGGAAGCCGAGGATGACGGTGCCAATTGCAGCAAGCTGCGGCGGCGCCTCTGGATCGAGGGCGAGGGTTGGCTCGTCCGCCGCGTCACGATCTGCCGCTGATCGCGGCCCTCTCCGCAATCTGCATCGCTGGCGCCGAACCTTGGGCCGGAACGAGCATGGGCAGAAGGATTTGATCCCCCGAATCGCCGCCCAAGCGCCGCGCCTATCCGGAGAGCCGATGCCCACCCAGCCCCGACGCCCCGCCAGCCTTCTCGTTGCGGGTGCCTTGCTCGCGCTTGCCTGCGGGAGTGCGACGGCCCAGCCTCTGTCGTATGGCGGCTACGGGCAGCCCGTTTACGGCGCCCCCAGCTACGCCTTCGCGGGCAACGCCGTCAGCGGCGCCTATATCGGTGCGCCTTTCACCCGCGTTCCCAGCCCGAGTCGCCTCGTACCGCCGGCCTGGGGCTACGGCACCTACGGCGTGCCGACGGTCGCCGGCATTCGAGAGGCACCGTCGGCGCGCCCGACGCTCTACGTGATCGAGCGCCAGGGCCGTGCCCAGACCCGTCTTCTGCCCCGCCGGAGCGCCAAGGTCGTATCCCGTGGAAATGACGGCCGCTGGACCGATGTCGGCCCTCAGGCCGGGATCGGCGCCGCCGAACGATCGGCCATCGAGGGCAGCGGCGCTCAGGTCGTCTCGGTCCGCGTGCCATCGCGCTAACCGACCGCGCCGCACGAAACCGGCGGCATCTCGTGACCGCCCGTTAAGAAGTCTTGTGCACGATCCGCCCGACGGGACAGGGGAAGATCGTGCACATCGTCATCGTCGATTCGAGCCGCGTCATCCTCAAGGTCGTCGCCGGGATGCTGGAGCCGCGCGGCCATGTCGTGACCCCCTTCACCGATTCGGCAGAGGCCCTGGCCTACGTCACCGACAATCCCCGTGTGCGGGCCCTCATCACGAGCCTCGAGGTCCGTCCTCTGTCCGGGCTGGAATTGTGCTGGTCGGCCCGGTTGCTGGCCGAGGTCAGCCGGCCGCTCTCGATCATCGTGATGTCCTCGGTGCGCAACGCCCGCAACCTGTCCGAGGCTCTCGACAGCGGCGCGGACGATTTCATCGACAAGCCGCCGGGTGCGGAGGAACTGCAGGCTCGTCTGCGCGCCGCCGAGCGTCTCACCAGCCTCCAGAGCGAACTGATCCGCCTCGCCGAAACGGATTCGCTTACGGGCCTACTGAACCGCCGTGCCTTCCTCCAGCGCACCAACGAGGCGGCGGAGCGCGCGGGCTCGTTCGGCCGGCTCTCGGCCATCCTCCTCGACATCGATTATTTCAAGCGGATCAACGACGAGTACGGCCACGATATCGGCGACGTGGCGATCAAGGCCGTGAGCAGCCTGATCGACGAGGCGGGCATTGCCGGACGCCTCGGAGGCGAGGAATTCGCCGTGGTCCTGCCCGGCCATAGTCTGACCGAGGCGGAGGGCTTGGCCAATCGCCTGCGCCTCAAGGCGATGGACCTGCGCATCCGTTCCCCCCGGGGGCCGGTGCGCCTCACCTGCTCCTTCGGCGTCAGCGAATGGGGTGAGGGCGAGACCGTCGAGGGATTGCTGAAGCGGGCCGATATCGCCCTCTACGAAGCCAAGACCAGCGGCCGCAACCGCGTGGTCTCGGCCATGAACGACCTCGTGCTGGCCCGGACGGGCTGAACACCCGGCTGTCGTCGCGGAACGCCGGCGCGGCACATGTCCCACGGGGCGTTCCGAAGCGGGACAGTCGCTTCGAGGTGACCTCGGTATTTTCTCCGGAATAGACGATTCACCCCCCTGAACCGGCCCTAAACGCCTGGAACGACTCTTGTTCTGTCTCCCGTACGATGCGGCGCCGTCTCGCGCCGACACGGAAGGGGGAGCGGCATGAGTTCAGCCGTTGACGTTCTCATCATCGACGAGCCGCCGGGCCTCGACGCGACCCAGCGCGCCATCCTGGAACATGAGCCCGCGCTTCGTACGGTCGGCGAGGACGATGACCTCATGATCGACGGGCGACCCGTGGTCGCCCTCGTCTTCGTCCATGAGGCCGAGCCCGAAGCGGGCTGCGCCCGGATCGCGGCCCTGCGCGACGGACGCCCCTGGTTACGGGTGCTGGTGGCGTTCCGCAGCCTCGATGCGAATGCGATGTTCCAGCTGATCGCGGCCGGCGCCGACGCCTTCGTCGGACGCAGCAGTCCGGCTCGCGAGATCTGCGCCGCTCTCCTGGCGCTCAGCGGCATGGCGCCGTCGGCGGATCGCCTCGGGACGGAGCCTTGCGAGAAGACGGCCGATCCCGTCGCCCTCACGCCGCGTGAGGCGGAAGTGCTGCGGTTCCTCAGCGCCGGCTTCAGCAACAAGGAGGTCGCCCGCCGGCTGTCGCTCAGCGTGCGGACCGTCGAGACGCACCGGCTCAATCTGCGCCGCAAGACCCAGACCGGCCGCCTCAAGGACCTCGTCTCTCTCGCACGGCAGCTCGGCCTCAAGCCCGTGCTCGACACGGAGCCGCCGCGATCGCCAGCGCGTCACGCGATCCATGCGGCGGGGCTCTGACGACGCGTCCGATGTTTCGGACTAGGCCACACGGCCGATGCCGAACGATACGGATCAAGACTGCATTTATCGATATTTTAACACGATCGACCAATCTTCGCCGAGCACGGGAAGGTCGACGGATGCAAGTACACCGGCAGTTGCTGTCGTGGCAGATCGATGAGACTTCTGCCGCGGGGGATGGAACGATTCCGGCGCTCACCGCCGAGGTCGGTCGCATTGCTCAGGACAAGATCGGGCAGATTCAGCGGATCACCGCCCAGACCAAGATGCTGGCACTCAATGCGCTCATCGAGGCGGCCCGCGCCGGGGAACAGGGACGCGGCTTCTCGGTGGTGGCGCAGGAGGTGCGGGCCATCGGGACGGCGGTTGAGACCCTGTCGCGCGAGCTGGAGACGCAGCTCTCGGCCCGCATCACCGCGTTGCAGCGCGCCACCGATGCGGTCAGCGAGGACGCGCAGGGCGAGCGCCTGACGGACCTCGCTCTCAACGCCGTCGAACTCATCGACCGCAATCTCTACGAGCGGACCTGCGACGTGCGCTGGTGGGCGACCGATCCATCCGTCGTCGCCTGCGCGGCCCATCCCGACGCCGCCGCGACCGCCTTCGCCACCGAGCGTCTGGGGGTCATTCTCTCGGCCTATACCGTCTATCTCGACATCTGGCTGTGCGGGCGCGAAGGCACCGTTCTGGCCAATGGCCGCCCCGATCGCTACCCGGCTCTTCGGGGGCACGACGTCGCTCGGGAATCCTGGTTCCGCACGGCGATCGCGCAGCGTGGGAGCGATGCCTACGTGGCCGGCGAGGTTCGTGCCGAGAAGCTGCTCGACGGCGCTCCGGTCGCGACCTACGCGGCGCCGATCCACGACGGATCGGGCACGGGCTCCCCATGTGGCGTGCTTGCCATCCATTTCGACTGGGAGCGTCAAGCGCGGGCGATCGTCCAGGGCGTTCGCATCGGCGCCGAGGACCGGGCCCGCACCCGCGTACTGCTGGTCGATGCCACCCGGCGCATCCTCGCCGCCTCGGATGGGGGCGGCGTCCTCACGGATACGCTGGCCTTCGATCCCGGCACCCGCGAGAGCGGCACCGTTCGCGATGCCGCCGGCACCGTCACGGCCTTTCACCGCACGCCGGGCTACGAAACCTATCGCGGCCTCGGCTGGTACGGCGTGATCGTCCAGCGTAAGGCGTGAGCTTCCGCCCGGCTCACGATCCCTCCACCCTGTCGAGGCCCACCTGACCGGGGCTCACGGCGGGCTTGCCGGGAAGGAGGGGCGAGCGGGGCCCTTACGCTGCCCTCTCGGTCGCGGTCCGCTTGGCAGCCTTCGTGCCCTTCCGCTTGCCGGTTCGACGCGGCGCGTCCGGTGCGGTCACCTCAGCGAGACGGCCGCGCAATAGGCCAAGCACCGCCGCTTCCTCGGGGCGAAGGGTATCGAGGCCGTTGCGCAATTCCCCCTCGACCGCGTCCTTGATCTGCAGGAGCAGCCCACCTTCGAGGTAGCAGCCGAGGATCTCGGGGTGGATGTAGCATTTGCGGCAGATGGTCGGGGTGTTGCCGAGCCGGGCCGCCACGCCCTCGATCGCCGCCCGCAGGTTCTTCTTGGCGCCGGCCTCGCTGTCGAAGGCCTCGAACTCGCGCAGGGCCAGAGCCGCCAGGACGGTCCCGGCCCAGGTCCGGAAATCCTTGGCGGTGAAATCCTCGCCCGTGATCTCGCGCAGATAGGCATTGACGTCGGACGAGGTGACGTCGCGACGCTCACCCGCGTCGTCGAGATACTGGAACAGCTCCTGCCCCGGCAGATCCTGGCATGCCTTGACGATGCGGGCGACGCGACGGTCGCGCACCGAGACCGACCATTCCTTGCCGCTCTTGCCCTTGAAGCGGAAGCGCATCTCCGAACCCGCGATCTTCACGTGCGGATCGCGCAGGGTGGTGAGGCCGTAGCTCTTGTTGGATCGGGCATAATCGTCGTTGCCGACACGGATCAGCGTCGTCTCGAGCAGGTGAACGATGGTGGCCAGCACCTTCTCCCGCTTGAGGCCGCGCTGGCTCATATCGGCATCGATCCGGGCGCGGATACCCGGTAAGGCCTCGGCGAAGGCCATGATCCGATGGAACTTCGAGGCCTCCCGCGCCTCGCGGAAACGGGGATGATAGCGGTACTGCTTGCGCCCCTTCTCGTCGCGGCCCGTCGCCTGGATATGGCCGTTCGCATGCGGGCAGATCCAGACATCGGTATAGGCCGGCGGGATCGCGAGGCTCTTCAGACGTTCGATCTCCGCCGCGTCGCGGATCGGCGCGCCCTTGGTGTCCAGATAGCGGAACCCCTTGCCGCTGCGCTTGCGCCGCAGGCCCGGCCGGGTGTCGTCCACGTAGCGCAATCCCGCCTCGCGGGCGGCCTCGCGCGGCTCGGCCACTCCGGCCCCGCCCCCGTCCGACAGCATGGCGACCTCCCGCCTCATTCTATTCACGACTCTGCGACGTGGAACGAGAACGGGAAGACGGGGCGGCCTGTTCCGGGACGATGCGCAGCGTCCGCTCCTTGCCGGGGGATCGGCCGTGCTATGGCCAGCGGATGAGCGCATCGCATGCCCGCAGGACCCTCGTCTTCGTCGTCACGGAGGATTGGTTCTTCGCCTCGCACTTTCTGCCGATGGCCCGCGCGGCGATCGGCATGGGGCTGTCGGTCGCGGTGGTGACGC
Organism: Methylorubrum suomiense; assembly: GCF_022179765.1. Classification (GTDB taxonomy): domain Bacteria; phylum Pseudomonadota; class Alphaproteobacteria; order Rhizobiales; family Beijerinckiaceae; genus Methylobacterium; species Methylobacterium suomiense. Next base: position 44,299 of record NZ_BPRE01000005.1, read on the forward strand.
GGGTGCGCGAGCACCGCGCCGTGATCGAGGCGGAGGGCGTCCGGGTGGTGCCGCTGGAAGCCGAGCGCTCCAGCCTCAACCCGATGACGGCGGGCTACGCCGCGGGCCAGCTCTCCGGCATCCTCAAGGCCCTGAACGCCGACATCGTCCACTGCATCGCCCTGCGCGGCATCCTGGTCGGGGGAACGGCGGCAGCGATGGCCGGCATTCCCCGCCGGGTCTTCGCTCTGACCGGTCTCGGCCTGCTCGGTGCCCGTGAGGATGCCACCGGCCGCCTGTCGCGGCTCGCCCTCAAGGGCCTGATCCGGGGACCGTTGGCGAGCCGCCAGACCCGCTTCCTCCTGGAGAATCCGGACGACGCCCGCGCCCTCGGCCTCGATCCATCCGACACCGCGGTCACGATCGTCGGCGGCGCGGGCGTCGATCCCGACGCCTTCGCGCCCCGCCCGCTTCCGCCCCCCTCCCCGCTCAGGATCGCCATCGTGGCGCGGATGCTGTGGTCGAAGGGCATCGACGTGGCGGTGGAGGCGGTGCGCCGCGCCCGCGCCGGGGGCGCGGCGGTCGAACTCTCGCTCTACGGCGCGCCCGATCCGTCGAACCGCCGGGCGATTCCGGAAGACACCCTGCGCGGGTGGGCCGGCGACGGCGTGACCTGGCACGGGCCCACCCGCGACGTGGCCGGAGCGTTCGCGGCCCATCATGTCGGCTGCCTGCCCTCGCGCGGCGGCGAGGGCCTGCCGCGTACGCTCCTCGAAGCCGCCGCCTGCGGGCGCGCCCTGTTGACCAGCGACGTACCGGGCTGCCGCGCCCTGGTGCGGAACGGGGTCGAGGGTGTGCTGGTACCGCCGGGTGACGTGGAGGCCCTCGCGGCGGCGTTGACCCAGCTCGCCGCCGATCCGGATCGGGTGGCACGGATGGGCGCGGCGGCGCGGACGCGGATCCTGGAAGGCGGCTACACCGAGGCGGCGGTCGCGGCCTCCGTCGCGACGATCTACGCGGAGCTTCTCGCATCGTGACGCCCGCCCGCGACCCCCTCGCCTTCATCCGCTCCCACACCCGCCTGCGGCCGGTGCCGCACGCGCCGGAGATCGCGCTGCATGTCGCCGACGAGGCGACGGCGCTCTGGCAGAAGACGGAGGAGGAGTTGGAGGCGATCGGCCTGCCGCCGCCCTTCTGGGCCTTCGCCTGGGCCGGTGGGCAGGCGCTGGCCCGCTACATCCTCGACCATCCGGAGACGGTGGCGGGGCGATCCGTCACCGATTTCGCCTCCGGATCGGGTCTCGTCGCCATCGCGGCCGCCAAGGCCGGCGCCGCACGGGTGCTGGCGAGCGATCTCGACGCCTTCGCGCTCCACGCCATCCCCCTCAACGCCGCCGTCAACGGCGTCGCCGACCGGATCGCGACGACCGGCGCGGACCTGATCGGGAGCGATGCCGAGTGCGTGCTGGCGGCGGACGTCTTCTATGAACGCGACCTCGGCAAAGCGGTCGGGGATTGGCTGGCAAGGCTACACGCGGCCGGTCGCACTGTTCTCATCGGCGATCCGGGCCGCTCCTATTTGCCGCGAGAGCGGCTGATGCCACTCGCGACCTATGAAGTCCCGGTCACACGCGATCTCGAAGACGCCGAGATCAAGAAATCGTGCGTTTGGACTTTCCGCTAGAGCGCGCAACCCCATCCTGAAAACGCCGAACTTGGTGTTCAGTCAGCATTCAAGCCGCGCGATTTCAATGCGGTAATGACCCGACGCGGATGCGCGCCGGGCAGGAGATGCGTCCATGTCCTGGTCGTCCCGTATCCTCGAAGCCCTGCTCTGTGTGGTGATTGGCCTTGCGCCGGGGCTGTTGGCCTCGGCCCAGGACGCCGCGCGAAGCCAGAAGCGCATCGCCCTCGTGATCGGCAACGCGGCCTACGAGGCCGGTGCCCTCGCCACCCCCGCCAACGATGCCGGCCTCGTGGCGCAGACGCTGCAGGCCGCGGGCTTCGACGTGGTGGGTGCCCGCGACCTCGACGAGGATTCCCTGCGCAAGGCCCTGCGCGACTTCACCGACAAGGCGCAGAGTTCCGGTCCCGACACGGTCGCCTTCGTCTACCTCGCGGGCTACGGCCTCCAACTCGCGGGCGAGAACTACTTCGTGCCGGTCGATGCCCGCATCCCGGCCGCCGCCGACGTGCCGTCCCGGGCGCTGCGCCTGTCCGACTATACCCGCCAGCTCGCCGCCCTGCCGCTCGCCGCCCGCTTCGTCGTGCTGGACGGGGCGCGCAACGCCCCCTTCGCCCGGACCGGCGACCCCCTCGCGGGCGGCCTCGCCCTGACCGAGGCGGAGCCCGGCTCGCTCATCGCCTTCAATGCCAGCCCCGGCACGGTCGGCCCGGACGAGAAGGGTCCCTACGGCGCCTACGCCACGGCCCTCGTCGAGATGATCCGTGAGGGCGGCCTCGCCCCGGCTCAGGTGTTCGATCGGGTGCGCCTGCGCGTGGACGAGACCACCAAGGGTGCCGAAGTGCCCTGGCATTCCTCTCGGATCGACGCGCGCTTCTCCTTCTTCGAGCGTGCGGCGGATGCGCCCGCGATCGGCCGGCCCGAGGAAGTGGCGTCCCTGCGCGCGCGTCCCCTCCGGGAGATCGGCGCCCGCGATGCCTACGCAGTCTGCCTGCAGCGCGACTCGATCGACGGCTACCAGGAATTCGTCCAGGCTTATCCCCGCGACGACATGGCCAAGCGCGTGCGCGCCCTCATCGCCGCCCGCCGCGAGGCGGTGACGTGGCGCCGCACCTGGATGGCCGACAGCCGGGACGCCTACTGGTCCTATCTCGACCGGTACCCGCGCGGACCGCACGCCTGGGACGCGCGCCGCCGCCTGCGCCAACTCTCGGCCGCGCTCGAACCGCCGCCGCGCTTCGTGGCGATCAGCTACGACGTTCCGCCGCCCCCGCCGGAGGAGATCGTCTATGTCGAGCGCCCGGCGCTCTATCTGGATGATCCGATCTACGCGTTCGCGCCGCCGCCGCCACCGCCGCCGATCTTCCTGCCGCCGCCGCCGGCCTACATCGTCGAACTCGCGCCGCCGCCGCCGCCGGTGGCCTATTATGCCCTGCCGACGCCGCTCTTCGTGCCCGTGCCGACCTATGTCAGCGCGCCGACCTATGTCGAGCCGCCGCCGAACAACGTCATTTATCAGAACATCCACAACGTCACGGTCATCAACACCATCAACGAGCGGAACATCGCCATTTCCCGCGATCCCGGCTCCCCACCGGCCGTCTCGACGGCGCTCGCTGCCGGGGCGGGGGCGGTGGCCGGCGCCGCGATCGGTGCGGCGGCGGCCCGCGTGGCTCTGCCCCCGGCGGTGGCACAGAAAGCGGCCCTGCGCGGCCCGCCGACGAATTCGGCCCCGGGAACACCGGGCTCGTTCGGCACTGCGCAATCCGGCAACCCGCAACCGGGAACCGCACAGCCCAACACCGCTCAGCCGGGGCGCTCGGGGCCGTTGCCGGGCTCCGTCCCAGGCCAAGTGGCGCCGCAGCAGGCGGGCCAGCCCCAACCCGTGCCGCCGCAAGCCGGCCGCCCCGGTGTGGCGCAGCCGAATGCGGTACAGAGCCAGCCCGGCCAGCCGAACACGCCCCTGGGCGTTGCCGGTCGCAACCCGCCGGGGCAGGCCCTTCCGGGAACGAACGGCCAGCCGCTCCCGGCGCAGCCCGGCCGCCCGGGCGTCGCCCAGCCGGGCACGCCGAGTCAGCCCAGCGCCCCGGCCACCAATCAGCCGGCTCCGCAGCAGGCGGGCCGTCCGCTGCCCGGCGCGAACGGGCAGCCGCTGCCCCCGCAGCAGGCCGCACGTCCTGCGACGGGACAGCCGCTTCCGGCCCGCCCGGACGCCGCGCCCGGACGGGCCCAACCGGGCCAGCCCTTGCCCGGCGCAAGCGGACAGCCGCTGCCGCCGCAGCAGACCGGGCGCCAAGCCCTCCCCGGCAATCCGACGGCCAGCCCCGCCGGCCGGCCGCAAGGTGTCAGCCCGCAAGGTGCCGAGGCACCCGACCGGCCCGCGCCCCAGCAGGCCGGCAGGCCGGGCCCTGCACCGGCCGGCCTCGCTCAGCCCAACGCTGCCCAGCCGAGCGCCGCCCAGCAGCGGCAGGATGCGGCCGCCCAGCGTCGTCAGCAGATCCAGGATCAGCAAGCCCAGGCCGCGCAGCAGCGTCAGCAGCAGGCGGATCAGGCCCGGCAGGCGGCGGCCCAGCGTCAGCAGCAGCAGGCGGATCAAGCCCGGCAGGCGGCGGCTCAGCGCCAGCAGCAGCAGGCGGATCAAGCCCGGCAGGCAGCCGCCCAGCGCCAGCAGCAACAGGCGGATCAGGCCCGGCAGGCGGCAGCCCAGCGTCAGCAGCAGGCGCAACAGGCTCAGGCCGCGGCTCAGCGCCAGCAGCAGATGCAAGCGCAGCAGGCCGCCCAGCGTCAGCAGATGCAGGCGCAGCAGGCCGCAGCTCAACGTCAGCAACAGATGCAGGCGCAGCAAGCGGCGCAACAGGCGGCGCGCCAGCAGCAGCAGATGATGCAGCGCCAACAGGCCATGCCGCGTCCGGGCCCGCCTCCGGGCGGGAATGGCGGGGGACATGGCTGCCCGCCCGGCGTGCCCTGTCGCTAGGGAAACGGCCCGTTCGATCGTCGAAGGCGTTCGGACGGGCTAAGGTGGAATCGACCGGGAGCGTCGCCCGAACCTGCCGCCCAAGTGAGGTTTCGCCTGTGGGCGCGACGTTCGCGACGATCAACGCGGATCCCAATCGAGTGAACCGCGGCGCAGTCTCCCGGATCGTCGGAAATCGCGCCCTTGCGATCCCGAGATGGATCGCGCATGCGCCCGATACGGATGGTTCGGGCCCGCGCGGAAACAGATGCTCGACAGATTGCTCCATGCCGGCGCGAGCATCGCCCTGCTCCTCGCAGTGGCGTTCGCGTTCTCCCTGAACCGGCGGGCGGTCCGGCCACGGGTCGTGCTGGCGGCGCTCGCGCTTCAGGTCGGGATCGGAGCGCTGATCCTGTTCGTGCCGGCCGGGCGGGCGGGCCTCGAGCGCGTTGCCGGACTCGTCACGACGATCCTGTCCTTCGGCGACAAGGGCACCGCCTTCCTGTTCGGCGGCCTCGTCGAGCCGCGGATGTTCGAGCTGTTCGGGGGCTCGGGGTTCATCCTGGCGCTGCGGGTCCTCCCGCAGATCCTCTACGTCTCGGCGCTGATCGGCGTGCTCTACCATCTCGGGCTGATGCAGCGCCTCGCGCGCGTCCTCGGCGCGGGATTGCGGCGCCTGCTCGGCACGTCCTCAATTGAGTCGTTCTCGGCGGTCATCACCATCTTCATCGGCCAGAGCGAGATCGCGGTCGCCCTTCGGCCGTTCCTGACGCTTCTCACGAGCGCGGAACTCTTCGCCGTGATGACGAGCGGGGCCGCCTCCACCGCCGGCTCGATCCTGGCCGGTTACGCCGCCCTCGGCGTCCCCATGGAGTACCTGCTGGCGGCCTCGTTCATGGCGATTCCCGGCGGGCTTCTCTACGCCAAGATCCTGTTCCCCTCCGACGAACCGACCCGCGTGCTGACGACGCGCGTCGAGTTCGGCGAGGCACGGGCGGCCAACCTGATCGAGGCCGCCGCCGACGGCACCCAGAAGGGCCTCGGCGTGGCGGTCGCGGTCGGGGCCATGCTGATCGCCTTCGTCGGGCTGATCGCCCTGCTCAACGCCCTGGTCGGTTGGATCGGCGGGCTCGCCGGCTATCCCGACACGTCGATCGAGGGCATCCTCGGATGGCTGCTCTCCCCCCTGGCCTGGCTGCTCGGGGCGCCGTGGGAGCAGGCGCGCCTCGTCGGCGGTGCCATCGGCCAGAAGATCGCCTTCAACGAGTTCCTGGCCTACGCCACCCTCTCGCCGACCCTGAAGGCCGGCACGCTCGATCCGCGCACGGCGGCGATCGTGTGCTTCGCCCTGTGCGGCTTCGCCAACCTGACCTCGGTGGCGATCCAGCTCGCGAGTTTCACGAGCCTCGTGCCCGAACGCCGGGCCGAGATCGCCCGCCTCGGCCTGCGCGCGATTCTGGCCGGGACGCTCGCCAACCTCACGAGCGCGGCCATCGCCGGCCTTTTCATCGCGACCTGACGTTTTCCCTTCGCATCGCCATATGGCGGGCATGGATGGAGCGGGAGACGGAACCATGACGGTCACGGCGCAGGCGGTCACCGCAAAGGATTGGGACGCGCGGGTCGATCGCGCCTGTGCCAAGCTGCCGGAGCGCGGCCAACGGATCGTCGCATGGCTGCGGGAGCCCGCCCGCTTTCCCGTTCGGGTCGTGGCCGCGATTCTGCTGATCCTGGGCGGCATCTTCTCGATCCTGCCCGTGCTCGGCCTGTGGATGCTGCCCCTCGGCCTCGCTTTGCTGGCGCAGGACGTGCCGGCGCTCAAGGTGCCGATGGAGAAGACTGCCCTCTGGATCGAGCGGCAATGGCGGCGCCTGAAAGACCGGTTCAAGAAGGATGGGACTGGAACGGACCGCCGCGACTGATGATCCACCTCGTCTCTTTGATCGAGAGCGACAGCGTCAATTCGAGCGGTCCCATACCTTTCGGCGGCGGCGGCACCTTGAGCCCGACCGGGACGATCCGGAGGCCCAGATCGTCCACGGGCTGAAGCCCGGATGACCGATCGATCTCCGATTTCGACACGGTGCCGTCTCGCTCGACCGTGTAACGCATCTGGATCCATTGCCGGGCGAATGTGGAGACGGGAAGCCCGTCGATCCGGCGGCGGAAGAAGAGATCGAGTTCACGCTGGTAGGCCGCCATTTGCGCCGGCATGACGGCCGGCCGCGCATGGAACCGCAGGGGCACCGTGAGGGTGAGTTTCGGAAGCACCGCGGCCGGGAGGGGCGGGAGCTTCAGCCCGACCGGAATGATCGTCAGAGCGACGCGGTCGGTCGTCTCGTGGCCCGACGATGCGTGGATCTCCGATCGCGTCACCATGCCATCCCGCCCGATCGTGAAACGGATCACGACCATTCCGGCCGGCGGGGGATGTCGGACATTCTCCGTCCGCTTCACAAGGATCTGGAAGATCGCCTTCCGGTGGGCCCGTATGGCCTCCTGATCGTCCACCTCGTTGGCGCGTGCCGCGGACAGGCTGACGAGGCCGAGGAGCAACAGACCCAGCACCCAGATCGCACGCCGCACCATTCCCGCACGCTCCCGTCGTCGCGCTCAAGCTTGTAGGCGGCATCTTCGTCCTTCAACGAAAAATTGCAACATTTGTTATGAATCACTTCGCATCCGGTTGCGGCATCGCGTTCACCGCCTGTCGCACCGCCTTGACAGTCAATGCCGGGCGGTCGACCCATCGCAGCCGTGAAGTCGGTCGAGAACGCGTTCTTCGGAGACGAGTGGTGAACCCGGTGCGTCTGTCCCTCCGCCGCCTGGCGGTCGCCATCCTGCTCACGGGGGCGGCGACGGTGACCTCCACCCCGCCCGTTCGCGCTCAGGCGGTCCAGGCCCAGGACGCCGTATTCCCACCGAGCTCCCGTTTCGGGTTCTCGGCGCCCGCGGGGATGACGGCCTCAAAGCGCTTCACCGGGTTCGAGCGCCGGGGCGGCGGCGCCGTCGTCTCGGTGGTCGAGTTGCCCGGCCCGGCCTACGAGGAGATGAAGCAGAGCTTCACCGACGAGACCCTGAAGACGCAGGGACTTGTGGTGCGCAGTCGCGAGCCAGTGACGCTCGCCGATGGTCTTGAGGGCGTGCTGTTCACCGGCGAGGCCACCGCCGCCGAGGGCATCCCCGCCGTCAACAAGTGGCTCCTGATCGTCGGCGGCGGCGACGTCACCGGCCTCATCATCGCTCAGGTCGCGGTGGGCACCGAGAGCGATGAGAACATCCGGGCAATGCTCACCAGCGTGAAGCTGCGCCCCGCGCTCAGCCTCGACGAGCAGGTCGCCGCCCTGCCATTCCGCATCGGCGATCCGGCGGGCTTCCGGCCGGTTCGGGCACTCGCCGGCAACTCGGTGCTCATGACGCTCGGCCCCCGCGACCAGATCTCCGCCATCGAACAGCCGATCCTGGTGATCGCCCAGGCGACGCAGGCGCCGACGCCGCAGGAGCAGCGCGACGGCCTCGCCCGTCAGGCCCTGTTCGCCAACCAGACCATGAAGGACTTCCAGATCGAGCGCTCGCAGAGCTACCGCCAGAACGGCGTCGACTGGCACGAGATCGTGGCCCGCGCCGTCGACGTCCCGACGAGCACGCCGGTGGTCGTCGCCCAGACGATCCGCTTCAACCCGGACGGCTACATCCGCGCCGTCGGCGTCACCCGCGCCGAGCAGCGCTCCGACGTGCTGCCGCTGTTTCGGCAGGTGGTGGATAGCCTGCAGATGAAGTGAGGCGGCGAAAAACTACACTTGACCTTACAGTACAAACGGAAAATACCTCAGTATTCATCCCTCCCATCCCCTCCCTCATCCTGAGGTGCGGAGCGAAGCGGAGCCTCGAAAGAGAGCTCCGGAGATCGCGAACAGTCTGGAACCCTCCTTCGAGGCCGCTGGCGCGGCACTGCAGGATGAGGGGAATGGGGGGAGCCTATCGAACAGGTCTCGGCTCGGTCGATATGGGCTCCGCATCCCCCTGAAATCTGGAGGTGTCGCGAAGCGGCCGGCATCGGCATCCTCGATTCCTGGACGAACTCTCCCGACGAACGGCCGCTGCCGCTCAAACGCGTCTTTGGACTGCAAATGCCGAGCGCGACGATAGTGCATCTCGCGGCAGCTTTGGCTCACGTTGCGCAGCCGCGAAACAATCGGTCGAGTTTGGTCGTCTCAGCGTTTCTGAGAGTGTGACGGGCTATGGATCGAGCACGCGAGTTGGTCGGCCAGTCCATCGACGCTCGTGACCCGGCGTGAGAACCAATAACGCAGGGTTTCCCTGCCCGTGGAAAGCTCGATGCCCTCGGGATCGAGGCCACTGACACGCCAAGTGCCGGACGCTTTGCCGAGAGACGCGGCGAGCCGGGATATCTCCCCCGGTGAGCGGTTCAGGCGATCGATCTCGGCCTTTGCGCGAGACATCAGATCGTCCGCCCCCGCCAGATCTGTTTTCAAAGCGAGGGCCGTGACGTCGTTGGCGTTCTGAGCTGGACCGCCATTGATTTGAAGGGCTTCGACCCGAACGCGATACAATTGAGCATCCGGCAAGTCGAGATACAGCTTCGCTTTCGGATAACGGTAGGCATACCTCTCCTTTGCATCCGCCACCTGGCAAGCCGGGATCACGTTCGCGCGGCCGACGAGAGTGAGCCGTGGCCGCGTCAGCGCGTCGGGCGCACCGGCCTCGGCAAAGGACAGCGACACCCGGTTGTCGGCTTCGATATTCCGAGCGTGTATGGCGAGGCGAGCGACGAAGAAGAATGGCGTGCCATCTGGTTCGATCGCGACATTCGTCGCCATCGTATAAGGATAGCCACTCTCTGGATCGATGGTCCCCAACGCGATGAGCCGCGCCGTTCTCAACAGGGTCCGCGCCTCTTGAATGGTCTCAAAGGGGCGGGCAGCGGATAAGTTGAGCTCCGTCCCTCTTGGAGTGATCGGAAGGATACTGTTTTCTTGCATAGACAGCTCACAACGAGTGATCGCCGCAAGCTTTATAAGCAGATCTGCTTCATCGATATCTTTTAACGAACAGAGCAGGGTCGCGCCGCATCCTCTTGCTCAAATTCAGCAGCAAGCTACTGTCTTCGCCAGAATCGGCCATCGCCCACGGCCCACGTTCAACAATTCAGGCTTTCGATCGCGCAGGATTCGAGCATCCCCGATCGGCAGCGCCGATCGGTCGATTTCGAACCGGGGACATGGCGTCATACGGGGACACCACGCGACATCAGGAATCGTTTGCCGCCCTCGCACGGCCTCATCATCGGAGCGATTCGCCCCTCACCCCCCGATTCCCCGCTCCTTCAGGCTCACCCCGATCTCCTCCAGCACCGCCGGATCCTCGATGGTCGGCGGCATGGCGAAATCCTCGCCGTCGGCGATGCGCTTCATCGTGGCGCGCAGGATCTTGCCCGAGCGCGTCTTGGGCAGGCGCCCGACGGTCAGGGCGAGGCGGAACGCCGCCACGGGGCCGATCTCGTCGCGCACCTTGGCGACGAGTTCCCGCTCGATCGTCTCCGGCGCCTTGTCGACCCCGGACTTGAGCACGACGAAGCCGCAGGGCGCCTCGCCCTTGAGGGCATCGCGGATGCCGATGACGGCGCATTCGGCCACGTCCGGATGCGAGGCCAGCACCGCCTCCATGCCCCCGGTGGAGAGGCGATGGCCGGCGACGTTGATGATGTCGTCGGTGCGCCCCAGGACGGTGACGTAGCCGTCCGCATCGACCACACCGGCATCCGAGGTGTCGTAATAGCCGGGGAAGGTGGTGAGGTAGCTCTGCTGGAAGCGCGCATCGGCGTTCCACAGGGTCGGCAGGCAGCTCGGCGGAAGCGGCAGCTTGAGGGCGATGGTGCCCATCGTGCCGGTCGGCACCGGCTTTCCGGCCTCGTCGAGGACGTGGAGATCGTAGCCCGGCATGGGCTTGGCCGTGGAGCCGTGCTTCACGGGGAGCGGCTCGACGCCGAGCGGATTGCCGGCGATGGCCCAGCCGGTCTCGGTCTGCCACCAATGGTCGATCACCGGCTTGCCGAGCGCCCGCTCGGCCCAGGCGACGGAATCCGGGTCGGCCCGCTCGCCGGCCAGGAACAGGGCGCGCAGGCGCGACAGGTCGTAATCGGCGAGCTTCTCGGCGCGCGGATCTTCCTTCTTGATGGCGCGCAGGGCCGTGGGAGCGGTGAACAGCGTCGCGACGCCGTGCTCGGCCGCGACCCGCCAGAAGGCGCCGGCATCCGGCGTGCCGACCGGCTTGCCCTCGTAGAGCACCGTCGTGCAGCCGTGCAGTAGCGGCGCGTAGACGATGTAGGAATGGCCGACCACCCAGCCGATGTCGGAGGCGCAGAAATACACCTCGCCGGGCGCCACGTCGTAGAGATGGGTCATCGACCAGGTCAGCGCGACGCAGTAGCCCCCGGAATCGCGCACCACGCCCTTCGGCCGCCCGGTCGTGCCCGAGGTATAGAGGATGTAGAGCGGATCCGTCGCCGCGACCGGCACCGGATCGGCCCGCCGCCCGTCGCGCTTGGCCTGCTCGACGCTGTCCGCCCAATCGCGATCGCGGCCTTCCGTCATCGCGGCGACCGCCTGGGGCCGCTGCAGGACGAGGCAGGCATCCGGCTTGTGGGCGGATCGGGCGATGGCGGCATCCAGCAGCGGCTTGTAGGCGACGATGCGGGACGGCTCGATGCCGCAGGAGGCCGCCAGGATCACCTTCGGCGCCGCATCCTCGATGCGCGCGGCGAGTTCGTTGGCGGCGAAGCCACCGAACACCACCGAGTGGATCGCCCCGAGCCGGGCACAGGCGAGCATGCCGAACAGGGCCTCGGGCACCATCGGCATGTAGATGACGACCCGGTCGCCCCGGCCGACGCCGAGATCGGCCAGCAAGCCGGCCAGCACCGCCACCTCGTCCCTCAGCTCGGCATAGGTGATGGTCCGCCGGGTGCCGGTGGCCGGTGAATCGTGGATGATCGCCGGCTGATCGGCGCGGCCGCCCTCGGCGTGGCGATCGACGGCGTTGCGGCAGACGTTGAGGCGGGCCTCCGGGAACCAGCGGCCATAGGCGCCCTGGCCGGCATCGAAGGCGCGCGTCGGCGCGACGTCCCAATCGATCGCCCTGGCGGCCTCGAGCCAGAAGCCTTCGCGATCGTTCAACGACGCGGCGTGGAGATCGGCGTAGAGGCGCGGGGCCTGGGTCACGGGAACGTCTGACATGGGGCGTCTCGGGGCTTCCTCGATGGCCCGGTTCGGTCCGGGCTCGTCGGCGGCGATGATAGCGCGGATTTGCACGCCGCACCCCGAAAACGAAAGCCGCCGCGCTGGTTGCCCAGGCGGCGGGGAACGCGATCGACCAAAAGAAAAGGCCCGGCGGCGTTTGCCGCGGGCCTCGGGGGCTGCGCCTAGTGCAGTGTCTCGCTGGATTGCAGGCGCTGAATTTCGTCCTTGAGCTGCAGTTTCTTACGCTTGAGTTCGGCGATCCGAAGGTCGTTGGTGGAAGGTGAATGGATCGCGTCGTGGAGCTCGCGCTCAAGGGCGTCGTGCTTGGCGGCGAGCTGGCTCAAATGCGTCTGCAAGGACATGAGGTGTAGCTCCTCTATCGTTTCCGACTCGGGCAGACTGACACGGATTCGCGGCCCTGTCGAAGCCATTCGGCGGCAAAATGGATGCGGCTCTAACAAGCTGATTTCAAATTTCGCGGTCTTGGCGAAACGTTCTTTCCCGCCGTCATCCCCGCTCGAATCGGGCGTACCGAACCTGCCGCCTTGCCCCGCCGGAAGGCTTGGCGCATGGTCGCGCCGGTCGGTGCGATGGCGTGTTTCGAGCGATGATGGCGGACGAGGTTGCCAACGATGTGAGCCCGGATCCAGCGGGCGAACTCACCCGTCTGCGCGAGGAGCACCGGGATCTCGACGAGGCCATCGAGGCGCTCAAGCTCAGCGTGGCGGGCGATCAGCTCCAGATCCAGCGGCTGAAGAAGCGCAAGCTCGTGCTGCGCGACCGGATCTCTCATCTCGAAGATCAGATGACGCCCGACATCATCGCCTGAGGCCGGGCGCCCGCGCGGTTCGATTATTTCGCCAGATAGGCCGTGACGCTGGAGACGCGGGTGCCGACCATGCGGACGGCCTTGCGCAGACGCTCGTCGGAGACCTGCAGCAGATCGGCCCAGTGACGGCGGCTGGCGGTGTCGTGGATATCGATGTGGGACGGGGTGCGGGCGCGCGTGGTCGGGTCCTGAACGGACATCGGAAGGCTCGCTGATGTGAAGGAAGGCCGAAAAGGCCGTTTCGCTCACAACGCGGAGGAGTGGTTTCGGCTCCGGACGATCCGCACGATCTGCAGCTTTTTCTTAAGGTATCCGCGGCTTGGCGGCCGCGCGGGTCCGGCCGCGCTTGCGGCCCTGCGCGCACGCCTGTTATGCGACCCGCTTCGCGGGCCGGGCCCGCCCCTCGGTCAGAGCGGATCAGGACGACGATGGCGGGATCTCCCCCGATCGCGATCATCATGGGAAGCCAGTCGGACTGGGCGACCATGCGGCATGCCGCCGAGACGCTCGACGCGCTCGGGCTCGTCTACGACGCGCGCATCGTCTCGGCCCATCGCACCCCCGATCGACTCGTCGCCTTCGCCAAGGGGGCGCGGGAGGCCGGCTTCAAGGTGGTGATCGCGGGCGCGGGCGGTGCGGCGCATCTGCCGGGCATGGCCGCGGCGATGACCCCGCTGCCGGTCTTCGGCGTCCCGGTGGAATCGAAGGCGCTCTCGGGGCAGGACAGCCTGCTCTCGATCGTGCAGATGCCGGCGGGCATCCCCGTCGGCACGCTCGCCATCGGACGGGCCGGCGCCGTCAACGCGGCCCTGCTCGCCGCCGCGGTGCTGGCGCTGACCGATCCCGATCTCGCGGCCCGTCTCGATGCGTGGCGCGCGCGGCAGAGCGAATCCGTGGCCGAGCGGCCGGATACCACCCAACCCTGACAGATTCTCAGATCGCGATGACCCTCTCCACGCCTCAGCAGGTTCGGCCCGGCGCCACCCTCGGCATCGTCGGCGGCGGCCAGCTCGGCCGCATGATCGCGCTCGCGGCGGCGAATTACGGCCTCAAGGTCCATGTCTACGCCCCCGACGCCGACAGCCCGGCCTTCGATGTGGCCGCGGCCCATACGGTCGCGCCCTACGAGGACGAGACCGCCCTCGCGGCCTTCGCGGATGCTTGCGACGTCGTCACCTACGAGTTCGAGAACATCCCGCACGCGACCGCCGCGGTCCTCTCCGAGCACGCCACCGTACGTCCGAGCGCGCGGGCGTTGCTGACCACGCAGGACCGGCTGGTCGAGAAGGATTTCGTCAACGGTCTCGGCATCCCGACGGCGCCTTACCGGGCGGTCGAGACCGCGGCCGAACTCGACGCGGCTCTGGCCGCTCTCGGGCGCCCGGCAATCCTGAAGACGCGTCGGTTCGGCTACGACGGCAAGGGCCAGCGCAGCATCCGCGCGGGTGACGATGCGGCCGCGATCCTGGCCGGCTTCAACGGCGTGCCCTGCATTCTGGAAGGCTTCGTCCCGTTCCTGCGGGAGATCTCGGTGGTAGCGGCCCGCGGGCCCGACGGCGCCTTCGCGGCCTACGAACCCTGCGCCAACGAGCACCGCGACCATATCCTGGCGCTCACCCGCGTGCCCGCCCCCGGCCTCGACGCGGCGACCGGCGCGGCGGCCATCGACATCGCCCGGGCCATCGCCGAGGCGCTCGATTACGTCGGCGTCCTCGCCGTGGAGCTGTTCGAGGTGGAGGGCCCGGCGGGCGCGTCCCGCCTCGTCGTCAACGAGATCGCACCGCGGGTGCACAATTCCGGACATTGGACCACGGAAGGCGCCCTGACCTCGCAATTCGCCCAGGCGGTCCGCGCGGTCTGCGGCTGGCCCCTGGGCGACACCGCCCGCACCGGCGGCATGGCGGTCGAGATGGAGAACCTGATCGGCGATGCCGCCGACCGCTGGCCCGCGCTGCTGGGCGAGCCCGGCGCGCATCTCCACCTCTACGGCAAGGCCGAGGCCCGGCCCGGCCGCAAGATGGGCCATGTCACACGGTTGGTTCCGCCGCAGACCGAGGGCTAGGATCAGCCCGTAAGGTTGGTACCGGCTTTCGAAGAAAGCCGCCGCGATACAGAAGCTGAGCGGATCGCGCTGGATCCGAAATCCTGGGCGACCTGTCAGGCTCCGCTCTCGTTGCCAACCGACGCCTGCGCGTCTCGCAATTCGGCTACCAGCCGCACGAGCTGGGGTTCGCGGAACGGCTTCTGCAGCAGCGGCACGCCGGAGAATTGCTCCGGCACGGCGGCCGCATCGTAGCCGGTCGCGAAGAGATAGGGCACGCCGCGAGCATCGAGCGCTTCGGCCAACCGGTAGGCCGTCTCCCCGCGCAGACCGATATCGATGACGGCCGCGTCGAGCGGCTGGGCGAGCCCCGTCTCCATCACTTCGGGCAATTGCCCGAACGGGCCGACCACGGCCCCTCCGGCCCGCTCGATGACCCTCTGTGTTTCATGGGCGGTGAAATACTCGTCCTCCACCAGGAGGATGCGGAGGCCCGCCAGAGGGTATTGCGACGCCATTACCAAGACTCGTTCCACGACGCGGCCCAAATGGCCGCTGAGGAGACCCGAACGCCATGCGCTTCATCGTCACGGTATCGTGATGAGATGGGGCTCACAACGATGCCGTGACGGTCGCCCAAGATCGGGTCGAGAATTCCGGCACTCGGCGATGGGCCTTCATCGTAAAGCCTGTCACGCATCGGCAACAGCCGACGAAAGTCCAACCTGAGCAGAACCTCTCCTTCGCGGCCGCCGAGGAGGGGCCACACCTTCGCCACATCGCAGCGCTTGAGCAGCGGGATCGGGCGTCGTTCTCGCGGACCTTAAGCGCCCGTTCACCGTGTTGCGGCAGCGTGTGCCCGACGCGAGGCGAACAGGTCCGCCGGGGCCGGCATCCGCGGCGGCGACGCGGGGGAGATACGGGAATGATCGGGATGACGCTGCAGGGGCCGAAGGCGAGGCTGGTCGGCGCCGTCGCACTGACGGCCGCGGCGCTCGCCGGCTGCGAAACCTACGGCACCGCGACCGCGCCGCGCCAGTTCGCGGTGGTCGAGGCCGACACGACGGGGGCCACCAACGTCAACATCGCCTCGCTGTCGGACGTGATCTCCCGCAATCCGTCGGATGCCGGTGCCTACAACACCCGCGGGGCCGCCTATGCCCGCTCGGGCCAGTTCGGCGAGGCGATCACCGATTTCTCGAAGTCGATCCAGCTCGACCCGAACTCGGCCTCGGCCTACAACAACCGCGCCCTGGCCTATCGCCAGACCGGCCGCACCGATGCGGCCATGCAGGACTTCTCGAAGGCCATCGCCAACGATCCGAACTTCTCCGCCGCCTATATCGGCCGGGCGAACCTGGAGCGGGCACAGGGCGATCTCGACGGCGCGCTGAACGACCTCAACGTCGCGATCCGCCTGGCCCCCGAATCGGCGGAGGCCTATCACGCCCGCGGTCTCGTGCGGCAGAAGCAGGGGCACAACCCGGAGGCGGTGGGCGACTTCGCCGCCGCCATCGACCGCAATCCCTTCGTCGCGGCCCCCTACGCCGCCCGAGGGCAGAGCCTGATTGCCATGAACCAGTACGACAAGGCGATCGAGGACTTCAACGCGGCCCTCAACGTCAACTCGAAGGATTCCGCGTCCTGGGCCTATCGCGGCCTCGCCTACGAGAAGACGAACCGTCGCAAGGAAGCGACCGAGAGCTATCAGCAGGCAGCCCGCCTCGATCCCAGCAATGCCATGGCCAAGCAGGGGATCGGCCGCACGCAGGGCGGCGGCGGCTTGTTCTGAGAAGTTCGAAGCGAGGACGAACCGGGCTTCATACCGCGAAGTTTCCCTGGCGAGGGTCTCGTCTCCGCTGCCGTCCGGCACGGAGACGAGCAAGACGCCGAGGGGACGTGATGACGCCACGATCCGAATTGCTTGCAGGACGGAGCGTCCTCGTCGTCGAAGACGAATACTTCATCGCCGACGACATGCGGCGCATCTTCGAAGAGGGCGGTGCGACGGTGATCGGCCCGGTCGGCAGCGTCGGCGACGCGCTCAAAGTCATCGCCGATACGCCGAAGATCGACGGGGCGGTGCTCGACATCAACCTGCGCGAGATCATGGTCTTCCCGGTCGCCGATGCCTTGAGGCAACGCGGCGTCCCCTTCGTCTTCGCCACCGGTTACGAGCAGGCCGCGATCCCGCCGCACCTGCGCGACGCGGTTCATTGCGAGAAGCCGGTCGAGGCCGCCCGCATCGCCGAGATGCTGTTCGGCCGTTCGGCTCGCTGAGCGTGCGAGCGTCGTCCCGTCAGACCGGGGGAGACGCCTCCGGGCGGCGATGCTCGCTGGCGATGCGCCGGACCGTGCCGGTGTTCGAGCGATAGATCACCGTCTCGGTCTCGATCCGACCCGGGCGGAAGCGTACGCCGCACAACAGCGCTCCCGTGGTCACGCCGGTCGCCGCGACGATTACGTCGCCGCGGGCCATGTCGTGCATGTCGTATTTCCGGGTCGGATCGGTGATGCCCATCTTGGCCGCCCGCGACCGCTTGTCGGCGGAATCGAGGATCAGCCGGCCCTGCATCTGGCCGCCGATGCAGCGGAGCGCCGAAGCCGCGATCACGCCCTCGGGCGCGGCACCGCTGCCCATATAGATGTCGACACCGGTCTCGTCCGGCTTGGTGCAATGGATGATCGCGGCGATGTCGCCGTCCGAGATCAGCCGAATGCCGGCACCCGTGGCGCGAATTGCGGCGATCAGGTCCATATGCCGGGGCCGGTCGAGGATGATCGCGGTGATGCCGGACGGATCGACCCCCTTGGCACGGGCCAGCGAGGCGATGTTCTGGGCCGGGCTCCAATCGAGATCGACCGTGCCGGGGGGATAGCCCGGCCCGATGGCAATCTTCTGCATGTAGACGTCGGGAGCGGCCAGGAGGCTGCCGCGCTCGGCCACGGCCATCACGGCGATGGCACCCGGCATGTCCTTGGCGCAGAGGGTCGTGCCTTCCAACGGATCGACGGCGATATCGACCGCCGGGCCCGTGCCGTTGCCGACGCGCTCGCCGATGAAGAGCATCGGTGCCTCGTCGCGCTCGCCCTCACCGATCACCACGGTGCCCTCGACCGCGAGCACCATCAGTTCGGCCCGCATGGCATCGACGGCGGCTTGGTCGGCCTCCTTCTCGCGACCATGGCCGCGCAGCCGCGCCGCCGCGATGGCGGCGGCCTCGGTGACGCGCACCAATTCGAGGGTCAGACCCCGCGCCGTGGGATCGCTGAAGATTCCGGTATCGGCCGCCGACATCGCCCTGATCCCCTCGTCCCGGAAAGCCCGGCCGTCGCCGCCGCTGCCAGAACCGCCTACATGCACGGGAGTTCATGCAGCAACCGTCGACAGTCGAAAAGCCCGGCAAAATCCTGCCGGCACGGCATCCCCGTTATTCGCGTTCGATGCGGATCAATTGGGGCGCTTCCGCGAGCAGCCCGTCCCGGTCGATGGCGGCCAGCGCCTCGCGCACGGTCCCCTCGGTGGCCGCGTAGGTGATGAGGACCAGCGGCACCGGCTGGCCGGAACGACCCTGCGGATCGGTCGAGGCGGCCTTGGCGGATCGGCGCTGGACGATGCTCTCGATGGAGATCCCGGCCTCCGCCATGCGGGTCGCCACGCCCGCAGCGACGCCGGTGCGATCGTGAACGGTGAGGCGGATGTAGTAGCCGCCTTCGTGACGCTGCATCTCGACCCGGCGGGGCGCCGCCAGCCCGGCGACCGGGCGGCCGAAGGTCGGGCGCCGCACGCCCGCGGCGATGTCGGCGATGTCGGCGACGACCGCCGAGGCCGTGGCGTTCCCGCCAGCGCCGGGGCCGATCAGGGTCAGTTCACCGACCGCATCGGCATCGACCGTCACGGCGTTGGTGACCCCCATGACCTGGGCGATGGCCGAGGCCTTGGCCACCATGGTCGGGTGGACGCGCTGCTCGATGCCCGCCTCGGTCGCCTGGGCGACACCGAGGAGCTTGATGCGGTAGCCGAGTTCGTCGGCCATGGTGAGATCGAGCGGCTTGACGCCGGAAATGCCCTCGACGGACACGCCGTCCGCGTCGATCTCGACCCCGAAGGCGAGGCTCGTGAGGATCGCGAGCTTGTGGGCGGTGTCGAAGCCCTCGACATCGAAGGTCGGATCGGCCTCCGCATAGCCGAGCGCCTGCGCGTCCTTGAGGCAGGCCTCGAAGGTCAGCCCCTCCGCCTCCATTCGGCTGAGGATGTAGTTGCAGGTTCCGTTGAGGATTCCGTAGACGCGGCTGACGGCATTGCCGGCCAGGCCCTCGCGGATCGCCTTGATGATCGGGATGCCGCCGGCCACCGACGCTTCGTAGGCCAGCGCCACGCCCTTCTCCTCGGCCGCGTTGGCCAAAGCCGCGCCGTGGCGGGCGAGCAGCGCCTTGTTGGCGGTGACCACGTGCTTGCCGGCGGCGATGGCCGCCTCCACCGCATCCTTGGCCGGACCGTCCGCACCGCCGATCAACTCGACGAAGACGTCGATCTCCTCGGAGCGGGCCAAGGCCACCGGATCGTCGAACCAAGCGAAGCCGGACAGGTCGAGGCCGCGGTCGCGGCTCCTGTCGCGGGCCGAGATGGCGGTGACGGCGACCGTGCGGCCGGAGGCGGACAGCGCCTCGGCGCGACGCGCCACCATGCCCAACACGGCGGCGCCGACGGTGCCGAGACCGGCAATGCCGAGGCGAAGGGTCTGGGTCATGGGCGTGCCGTCTCGATTGTTCGGATGCGCGGCCCGGGCGGCGGTGGCTTTTCCCGGAGCCTCGAAGGGAGGCCGGCGAGAGGCGCGACGGCGCGTCCGGAACGGCGGGCACTTCTGCAACGATTTCGGCAGGCACGCAAGGAAACCGGGCTCGCCCCGACCGGCCGCCCGGGGGATGGGGCGCGCCCCTCGATCGGGAGGCCGGAAGCAACGGGAAGAGTATCAATCAATAAATAGTCGGAAGGCTGAAATTTCGATTTATTACAATAAAATACTGCAAAAAATTTGACGAATGCAGCCTATTCGGATGATATGCATCCTATCCAAAAGCGAAATCAACACAGAAAAATCACAAGTCCCATCGCTACGGCGGCGCGTCTTGCGGCACTGTTCACTCTCACCTCTGCGCAGGGCGGGTCGGCGGCGCCGACGGCCGTACCGGAGAACGGCGCCTCGCCGGCCCGCAAGGCCGACCCGAGGAAGGCTAGCGACAACAGTGGCTCGGCACCGAATTTCCGTGATCCCGGCAGCAGCACGGGATCCGACGGCAATGCCACCCGGGATTCCTGCACGACCCCGAGCAAGATCCGGTCAAAGGCGGCGGGGACGGGTGCTGCTACCGGTCCCCGCGCCGTTCGATCACCGGACCGTAACATCGGGCCGGTGCGCCGTGCCGAAGGGGCGTCAGCCCTCCTCGTCGTTGTCGGAATCGTTGTCGATCAGGTCGGAGACGTCGTCGTCGCCGTCCTCTTCCTCGAGGAAGGTATCGTCGTCGCCGCCGGAGCTAGCATCGTCGCCGCCCTCCTCGTCGTCGACGCTGATATCGGCATCGTCGGTGGATTCGGCCTCATCGAGGGAGACGATTTCCGGGCCGCCCTTCTCCTCTTCCTCCTCGTCGTCATCCGCGGCGCGGCTGGCGATTGGCGGAGCGACGCGACTGGTGGCGACTTGGTAAATCGTGCCGCATTTCGGGCAGGTCGCCGGGTCGCGGTCGAGATCGTAGAACTTGGCACCGCAATTCATACACTGGCGTTTGACGCCAAGTTCCGGTCTAGCCACGGCAGCGAACCTCTGGGCAGATGTCGAAGGAAGGGGTCTGGGGAAGCGGCCCCGTTAGTCGCACCCCCTGCCCATGTCAAATGGGTTCGCGGCCCGTCCGAATACCTCGGCAAACCGACCGAGAAGGCCGTTCGCACCGACCACGAATAAAGAAAGGCGCGCCATCGTCGGGATGCGCGCGCCTTCAGGTGGTTCCGGGTCTCACAAAGGAACTGGCCAGAGGATTATCGTATCCCTCCGGCGTCCGATGTGCCTCGATCGCCACAGATCCCCGGCCCGCCGCCGTCATCGATCCGTCATAGAGCGGGCCTTCAGGCTTGAGGCGGCGGAGCCTCCGCCGCGCTCGCCCGCGATGCCGGATCGGGACGGGTGTCCGTGCGGCGAGCCAAGACACTCTGGCGCCGGTCGACGGCGACGCGCAGGAGGCGGATCAGAGGAACGTTGCTCGCCGACGGTCCGCGCTCGATGGCGTGAAGGACCGCTTCGAGGGCGACGACGCGCTCGCTCGGTCGGGCATACGCCGCTTCCAGCTCGGTCAAAGCATCGTGGATCCGCTCGGACAGGGTCGAGTCGGCAGCCGCAACGGCTTGGTCGATCGTGTGCAGGCAGCGGCGCACGGGCAGCATGGCGTCACATCATAGACATATGTTGTCGGCTGTCGATCCGGCCACCCGTGCAGGCCCGTATCGCCAGAGCCGATCTCCGTTCGCCACGAGAACTGGGCATGAAAGCCCGGACGGGCCTTCCGGATGACGCGGACGGGCCCGCATGGTAACGGGCCGCAATCCTGCCGGCCCCCGTACCCGGCGCGGAGGTCCCTCGACCGAAGCGTCACGCGAGGTCTCGGCTCCTCTCTCTCGCCGGAAGCCCTGGACTCTCGTGTCGCACGATTCCGCACCGCAGCCCCTCACCGCGCGTCCGGGCCACGCACTTCGTGGCGACCTGAAGCCGCCGGGCGACAAGTCGATCTCGCACCGGGCGATGATCTTCGGGCTGTTGTCCATCGGTGAGACGCGGGTCGAGGGCCTGCTCGAAGGCGACGACGTGCTCCGCACGGCCGAGGCAGCCCGGGCCCTGGGGGCGACCGTCACCCGCGAGGGCGAGGGGCGCTGGCGCGTCGTCGGCACCGGCATCGGCGGGATGCAGGATCCGGCCGGCGTGCTCGATTTCGGCAATGCCGGCACCGGCTCGCGGCTGATGATGGGCGTCGTCGGCGGCCAACCCGTCACCGCGACATTCGATGGGGACGCCTCGCTCCGCAAGCGGCCGATGCGGCGCATTCTCGATCCGCTGCTGCAGATGGGCGCGCAGATCGTCTCCGAGGCCGAGGGCGGGCGCGTGCCGCTGACGATCAGGGGCCCGCGCGAGGGCATCCCGATCCGCTACGAGCTGCCGGTGGCCTCGGCCCAGATCAAGTCGGCCGTGCTGCTCGCCGGGCTCAACGCACCGGGGATCACCACGGTCATCGAGCGCGCCGCCTCCCGCGATCATACCGAGCGGATGCTGCGCCTGTTCGGGGCGGACGTGACCGTCGAGCCTTATAGCGAACACGGCCACGGCCGAGCCATCGCGCTCACCGGCCAGCCGACGCTGCGTGGCACCGACGTGATCGTGCCGGCGGACCCGTCCTCGGCGGCCTTCCCGCTGGTGGCGGCGCTGATCGTGCCGGGTTCCGACGTGACCTTGCGCGGCGTCATGATGAACCCGCTGCGCACCGGGCTCATCACCACGCTGATCGAGATGGGCGCCGCGATCGAGCGCCTCGACGAGCGCGAGGAGGGCGGCGAGACGGTGGCCGATCTGCGCGTGCGGGCGAGCCGCCTGCGCGGGGTCGACGTTCCCGCCGAGCGCGCGCCATCGATGATCGACGAATACCCGATTCTCGCGGTCGCCGCGGCCTTCGCCGAGGGCACCACCCGGATGAACGGACTGCACGAATTGCGGGTGAAGGAATCGGATCGCCTCGCCGCGGTCGCGGCGGGCTTGGCCGCCAATGGCGTCGATCATCGGATCGAGGGCGACGACCTGATCGTGACGGGCAACGGCGCGGCGCCGACGGGCGGCGGCACGGTGGCGACGCATCTCGATCACCGCATCGCCATGGCCTTCCTCGTGATGGGAATGGCTTCGGCCCATCCCGTCACGGTCGATGACGGGGCGATGATCGCCACGAGCTTCCCCAGCTTCCGTCCCACCATGGCGGCGCTCGGCGCCGAGATCGTCGAAGAGGCGGCCACCGTATGAGCGCGCCGCTCGTCATCGCCATCGACGGCCCGGCCGCCTCCGGCAAGGGCACCCTGGCCAAGCGCCTGGCCGCGCATTTCGGCCTGCCGCATCTCGATACCGGCCTGCTCTACCGCGCCGTGGCGCTGACGCTGATCGATGCGGGCACCGATCTCGGCGACGAAGCCGCCGCCGCCCGCGCCGCCGCCGCGCTCTCGGCCGAGGGATTGGTCGATCCGCGCCTGCGCGAGCGGGCGATGGGCGAGGCCGCCTCGCGGGTCTCCTCGGTGCCGCAGGTGCGCGCCGCCCTCCTATCCTGGCAGCAGCGCTTCGCCGCCGGCCCGGAAGGCGCGGTGCTCGACGGGCGCGACATCGGCACGGTGGTCTGCCCGGACGCGCGGGTCAAACTCTTCATCACCGCGACCCCCGAGGAGCGGGCCCGGCGCCGCCACCGCGAACTTACCGGGCGCGGCGAGGCCGCCGCGCCCGAGGCGATCCTTGCCGATATCCGCGCCCGCGACGCGCGGGATTCGAGCCGCGCCGCCGCCCCGCTGATGGCCGCACAGGATGCCGTCATCCTCGACACGACCGAACTCGATGCGGATGCGGCCTTCGCTGAGGCACTCGCCATCGTGACCCGGCTCGGCGGCCTGTCCCGCGCCTGATCGCGGACGACGCGTCGGTCTCGGCCGGGCCAGGGTCAGCGCCTCCCGTCCCGGCCGGCGATCCAATCGTCGATCCGGGCGGCGAGTCGGGTCGGATCACCGGAGAGGCGCAGCCGCTTGATGCGGGCCGTGTCCCCGGCCACGAGCGCCACGTCGCCCCGGCGCTGGCCGAGGCTTCGAGCCACGAAGGCGATCAGCGCCGCATTGGCCGCCCCATCCACCGGTGCTGCGGTCACCCGCAGGCCCAGAACCGGTCGCCCGTCCGCCTCGACGCGCACGCCGTCGAGGCCGTCGCGTGCGGCTCTGGGTGTCAGACGGACGGTGAGGACCAAGCCGCCGGCTTCGGCGCTGTAGGGCTTCGATCCGTCGGCTCCGCTCAGAGGATCACCCCCGAATCGAAGGTCTCGCGGCGGAACGGCAGCCGGAAGCGCGCGGCGAACCCCTTCGCGGTCGGGCGCACGACGGTGGCATAGCGCAGGCCGATCCGGACCACGGTGCCGGCCGGCGGCAGGAGATCGTCGGGCGCCTCCACGCGCAGGGCGACCCCCGTCATCGACAGGTCGATGATGCGCGCCGCCACCACCCGCCGGTCGGTCAGGCAGAGTTCGGTGCGGTCGTTCACCGGCACGAGGCGCGGCGACCGGCGCTGCTCGCCGGAGCGGGTCTCATGCCACGCGAGGCGGGCGGCGATACGGTCGCGCCGCGCTTCGCCCGGACCGAAGCCGAGGCGGAAGCGCGACGGCTCCACCCAGGCGACGTGCCCGTACAGGGCGCCGATACCGCCGAAGTAGCAGATCACCCGTTCGCCCAGACCGGGTCGGGCAGCGCAGGCGATGTCACTTCCGGAGGTGGTGAGGTGCTGCGCGAGACAGGCATGCTCCGATCCGTCCTCCAGCAGGCATCGCCCTTCGACGTCGAGGAAGCCGACGTGGCGCCAGGGTGCGGCGGGAACGGGGGTGGATATCGATGGCTCGGCCATCTCTCGCTCCGGATGTCGGATCGATCCGGCGCCGGATCGAAGGATGATCGCGCCGAACGTCTCGACCGGCCGATCCTGCGCGCGGCAGCTTAAGGATCGATGACCCGCCGGAAGTGTCGCCCCGGCCGCGCTTCGCCCGGAGCGGGGCATCGCACCCCAACCGACGTCGCTCGCGTTTGCCGAACCCCTCACCCCGCCGGATGGCCTCAGGCCGGAGCGTCGCACCCACCGGCATGCGGTCATGCAACGCCGCGAACATCCCTGATCGCGGCACTGGACAGGGCCGAAGCAGCTTGATTAACATTTGTGAGTTTTATGGGTGGCGGTGCCTGTCCGAGACCCGACGATGCCGAGTCGCCGCTACGATACCGACACGATGTACCGCCTGCTGGTCCAAGGCGTGGCGGATTACGCCATCTACATGCTCGACCCCGACGGCACGGTGGCCAATTGGAACGCCGGGGCGCAGCGGGCGAAGGGCTACACCGCGGACGAGATCGTCGGAAAGCACTTCTCCTGCTTCTACACGCCGGAGGACCGGGCCGACGGTCTGCCCTGGCGCGGCCTCGCCACCGCGCGGGCGGAGGGCCGCTTCGAGGCGGAGGGCTGGCGGCTGCGCAAGGACGGGACCCGGTTCTGGGCGCATGTCGTGATCGACCCGATCTACGACGAGGACGGCACCTTCCTGGGCTTCGCCAAGATCACCCGTGATCGGACCGAGCAGCGCGTGAGCACCCTCAACCTCGAGGCCACGCGTCGAACCCTCGACCTCGCCCTGTCGAACATGTCCCAGGGCCTGTGCCTGATCGATGCCGATGGGCGTTTGCAGCTGGCCAACGAACGGTTCGCCGAACTCCTCGATATCGCCCCCGGCGCCCTGCCGATCGGCCGGAGCGCGCATGCCTGCCTGAGTGCGGCCCTCGGCACGGCGGCGGCGGATGCCTTTTGGCACGATCACCTGCAGCCCGCCCTGCCGACGAACCGCCCGGCCATCTCGGAGATCGTCGGGCCCGCGCGGGTCCTCTCGGCCACCACCCGCCCCCTCGCCGGGGGCGGCTGGGTCTCGACCTTCACCGACACCAGCGAGCGCCGCCGCTACGAGGATCGCATCCGCTACCTCGCTCACCACGATCCGCTCACGGGCCTCGCCAACCGGGCGACGCTTCATGAGCATCTCGCGGCGACGCTTCGGTTCGCGGGGCCGGGCGGCAAGCGGAGCGACGACGAGCGCCGGGCCATCCTGTTCCTCGATCTCGACCGCTTCAAGCCGGTCAACGACACGATGGGCCACGCCGTCGGCGACCGGCTGCTGCAGGAGGTCGCCCAGCGGCTGCGCGTCTCGGTGCGGGCGGGCGATCTGGTGGCACGGCTCGGCGGCGACGAATTCGCCGTGGCGCTCGACGCCATCGAGATGGCCCATCTGCCGGTCGTCGCCGATCGCATCATCGCAGCGGTGAACCGCCCCTTCTCCTTCGATGGGCGGACGCTCACCGTCGGCGTCAGCATCGGCATCGCCATCTCATCCGAGACGGCGAACACCCCGGACACGCTCCTGCGCGACGCCGACCTCGCGCTCTACCAAGCCAAGAACGACGGGCGGAACCGCTATCAGATCTACGAGCCGAGCATGGGTGAGGTCGTCACCGCCCGCGCGATGCTGGAGACCGATCTGCGCCAAGTGGTCCGCGACGGCGGGTTGAGCCTGCATTATCAGCCGATCGTGCGTGCCCGGACTTCGGCGACCATCGGTTTCGAGGCGCTCCTGCGGTGGCACCGGGCGGACGGCACATCGGTCCCGCCCGCCACCTTCGTGCCGTTGGCCGAGGAAGCCGGATTGATGACCGATCTCGGCGCCTGGATCCTGAAGGAAGCCTGCAGCGAGGCCGCGCGCTGGCCGGACCACGCCACGGACGGAAAGCCGGATCGGCTCACCGTGTCGGTGAACGTGTCGGCGACCCAGCTGCGCAATCCCCACTTCGCCGAGACGGTGGAAGAGGCCCTCGCCGCCAGCGGCCTGCCGGCGGACCGGCTCGAGATCGAGATCACCGAGACGGCGGTGCTGGACAACCGGGAGCTGGCTCTCGCCCTCCTCCAGCGGATCGCCGCCCTCGGCGTGCGCATCGCGCTGGACGATTTCGGCACCGGCTACGCGTCGCTGAGCTTCCTGCACAGCTTTCCCCTGAGCCGGATCAAGATCGACCGCAGTTTCGTGCAGGGTCTCGGGCGCGATCCGCAATCGACCGCGATCGTGCGGGCGATCCTCGGATTGTCGCGCAGTCTCGGCCTTGCCGTCACCGCCGAAGGTGTCGAGACGGAGAGACAGCGCCGCATCCTCATCAAGGAACATTGCCAGGACTTGCAGGGCTACCTGTTCGGTCGCCCGGAAGCGCGACCACGCCTGCCCGGCGCCGCGGCGGGGTCCGACGCGCCGCACGCGGCCTGACCGGGTGCATCCGACGCCCGTCGTGGCCATAGGCGCTCATGGCTGCGCCAGCCGGTCCAACTCCGCAGCGAGACGAGCCCGGGCACGGCGGACCCGGCTCTTCAGCGTGCCGACCGCGACACCGCAGATCGCCGCAGCCTCGCCATAGGAGAAATGCTGCCCGCCGACGAGGATCAGGGCCTCCCGCTGCGGGTCGGGCAGGCGGCGCAGGGCCTCCCGGAACTGCACCGCCTCCACCCGCGGATCGGACCGTCGAGCGACCGGACACGCCTCGTCCCACCGGCTGGGTGGAAGTCGCGGTTCGGCATAGAACCGCGCGCGAAGCAGGCCGAACAGCCAAGCCGTGACCTGCTCGCGCGCGATGCCGCCAGCGCCGGTCCAGGCGTGAAGCAGCGTGTCCTGCACGAGATTGTCCCCGCGCGCGTCGTCATCGGTCAGGGAATGGGCAAAGGCGCGCAACGCCGGGACGGCCCCGAGCAGCCACTCGCGCAGATCGGGATCCACCGGCATGGCGGCGGAACGCGTCATTGGCATCGCGAAGCCCCTCCCCTCCGGGCTGCGGGGGGCGGCCAGTCAGCACGCGCGATATCCTCGGCGACCGGCGGCCCCCTCCCGGCGCGCAGAGCGGCCGGGCCGAGGCGGGCTGTAGGGCGAAGCGGTTGAATCCCCTCTGAAACCGTCGTTCAGCCAAACTTCATCGTCCGGAACATCCGGCCCGACACCCATCGCTTGCGTGGCTCGGAGCAGGCTGGTAGCGAGACGGGCAGTGCCGGTTTAGCTCAGCTGGTAGAGCAACCGCCTTGTAAGCGGTAGGTCGCGAGTTCAAGTCCCGCAACCGGCACCACTTTTTCCGGCGAGAGGTGAAACTGTCGGTTCCGGTTTCAACCCGTCGCTCGAATTTGCCCTTGGCGATCTCCAGCTCGCTCCGCCTCTGGAATGGAAAAAACCGCCCGAGCTGAAGCTAGGGGGGCACGTTACACCCGTGAGGAACACGGTAGGCCCGCACGTCAGCCGCCACGGGAAATGTGAAAGCCGAACACCCCGAGAAAGCTGGTGCCGATCGAGACCAGTATCCAGGCGATCACCGTCCACGTCCGCGTCTCGATCCCGGTCACTCGCCTTTCAAGCCCTTCGATGTGTCGATCGACGGCCTCGTGCTGGGCCTCGACCTCGGCGCGCGAAACTCGGTGGCCAACATCGAGATGAGTTGGACGTCGCGCGCATCGGCGGTGTCCTGCATCGCCTTCTGACGCTCGACCATGTGCGCGAGGTCGACATGGATCCGCAGCGGCAGCTCGTCGCCAAAATCGGGAGCGTTCGACATGGCGGGGCCTCAGGTCGATGAGAATGCCGTTACGGCATCGCCGTGACGCCGATCACGGCAGATTCGGGCAACGGAGGCGGAAGCGGGTCGGCCGGACCTGGCGCGCGGTCGGGACGATCTGGTGAAGCGCTGGCTCGAGCACCTTGGCTGCGGTGCTGTCCGCTCAAGGTCGAGTGACCGGAAGATGCGCGCGGCGAGCCCGTTCGGGCCGCCGACGAGGCTGACGATCCAGCCCGGCGTCGAGTCGAGCGCTTTCGCCACCGCCGCCGAGCCGCCGCCTGCCGGCGCGGGATCAGTACGGCCGGGCGGTTCCACATCAGGATCGCATCAGCCGCATCCGCGCGATCACCAGCGCGCAGACGCCGCAGCACGGTCGCCCACAGCATCGGCCCGCGCGTCACCTCGACCCTCGCGGTGATGAACTTGCCCCCGTTCGAGAATTCCTTGCTGAGCTTGCGGAATGCCTCAGCCCACTGCACCACATCGAGATGGGGCAGCGGGGTCAGGCCGCGCCGCCATGAACGCCAAAAACTCTCGGTCGGATGCGTCGGCCGTCGCGCACGAGTGCATCCGACTCGTCGGCGACGGCCGGGAGGTCGGTCATAGCGGAATCGGCAAGGAGAGGCGCGGAGAGGCGGCGCTGAAAACACAACGCCTCGCGGCCGTCTCCGGCCCGGGGCGCATGTCTGACTCTTACCGATCGTGAGCGGATTGACGGGGCGGTCGCCAATCGAAGCGGTCACTGGGTCTCGTTCAGCCTGAGCTCGGCTATCAAACTATGAGCTGCGTCGCGCGATATGCTGAATTTGACTCGCAGTAGCTCAGAGCGTTGCCTCCCAGACTATCCGGGCCCTCGATCAACCGGAACCTCGCTGCCGATTGCCGGGCCTTAGGCAGCCGCGCGAGCGAGGGCGGGCAGGTCTGCCCCAGCCTCGATCTCGGCCGGCGAGGGCAGACGTCCGAGGCCGAGCAAGTGCAGAAAGGCGGTGAAGGCTTCGTTGCGACCGACGCTGCAGGCGGCTGTAACCCTGTCACCCATGACGTAATAGGCGATGAAGTCGAGGGCGGCGGGATCCCCCTGCATGATGATACGGTCGAAACCTTTGGCGTAGCCGCCGTAATCGAGCCGCTTGTCGCCTTGGTTGCTCCAAAAAAATGGGGCGCCCGCGAACACGCCGTCCCGGCCGAGGATGGCATGAGCAACATGGGTACCGTGCTGCTGAGCGAGGCGCCAATGCTCTATCCGCGCGGTCTCGCCGCTCGCCTTCTCCGGAAAGGCGGCGATATCGCCTGCGATCCATACGCCCTCCGCGAGCCTCAGGTCGCTGCCGACCGTGATGCCGCCGCTCTCGTCGGGCTCGATGCCCACAAATAGTTGCGTTTCCGGCTGAGCACCGGCTCCGACGAGAACGATGTCGGCCGGAAGGTGTCCTCCGTCCTCCGTCTCGACAGCTTCGACGCGTTCCGTACCGGCAAGCCGGGCAACGGAACCGGTCTCGAAAACGACGCCGTTGCCGATATGGTACTGCATCAGGGCTGAGCCCACTGCCTCGCCGAAGCGCTTGGCGAAGGGTACCTTCTCGCGTGCCAACACGGTGACGGGAAGCCCGCGCTTCTTTAGGAACGCGGCAGCTTCCATGCCTATGAAGCCGGCCCCCACGACGACGATCTTTTTGCCCTCGTCTGCCGCCTCGCTCACATGGATCGCGTCATCGAGACTGCGAAGGGTGAACACCCCACCGAGGTGGTTGCCGGGAAAGTCCGGCATCACCGCACGGCTTCCGGTGGCGACGAGGATCGCATCGGCCTCCAAGGTCCGGTTGTCCTTCAGGGTGATGGTGCGTCGAGAAGGATCGATTTGGGTGACCTCCTCGATGACATGCTCGATTTGGTTGGACTGGACGAACCCGGCCTCGATCAGCACCTTTTCTGGCGAGGTCGGCTTGGCCAGGAACTGTTTGGACAGTTTGGTCCGGTCGTAGGGAGGGTGCGCCTCGCGGCCGACCATAGTGATGCGGCTGCGATAGCCTTCGCGGCGGAGGGTCTTTACGCAAGCGACGGCCGCTGCGCCCGATCCGACAATAAGCACACTCTCCACGGATGTGTTCGCTGTCTTCGTCGCCGCGCGTTCCGGCGTGAGGGTCGCGATGGCCTCTGACCCCTCGATGCGAACAGGAAAGCGCTTCAGGGAATCGAGGGCGGGCGGCTCCTCCAGATTCCCGTCGTCCAGCGCGAAAGCAGCCTTGTGCCAGGGGCAGTAGAGGCGCTCACCGCAGATCTCGCCTTTGGCGAGGGGCGCTCCAAGATGCGGACATTTGGCTTGAAAGGCTCGCACGCCAGAGGCGTCGCGCACGAACAGCACCTTCTCATCCCCGGCGGCCCCCTCCTTCATACCTCCCATCGGGATCGCATCGAGGGCAAGGCGGATCTCGGTTCCGGGCATGGCGGGCGTCACTCCTGGCGAGCGCCATCGCGCCCGGCTATCAAGTCGCCCAACCCATTCAGGTTGCCTGTTCCGCAGCGCGGAGCATGGAGAAACGTGGATCCTCCAGATCCACTCAAGCCACCTCCGTCGCCGAGCGTTGCTACCAGTTCTGACCCTTCACTCGGCCATCGCCGTTGCTGGATGCGGCCGCGGAAGACGTGAGAACCGACCCATCCAAGCCTTCGGCATCAGTCGCATCAAATTGCGCTTGGGTTCGTAGGCTGGCCTGTCCGATGAATGAAATGCGGTTGAGATACTGAAGCTACCGGCAGCTCGAAAAGCGCGGTTTTCGCGCACCCGCCCATTTGGTCCCGAGGGCCGTACAGGTGGCGGACTCGCGGTAGTCTTGACCCCTGTTTCCAGCAAGAAATCAGTTCGCCTTAGCTGGCTACGATGCGCCATTAGCGGACATTTTGTCTAATCCTGCAAGGGTCCGATCAGTCGAAAACTGCAGGTACGCCGCAATCCCGTCGCGAGAATTATTGATGAAATATGGGAGCCGGCGTCGTAAGCGATCCTAGGTCGTTCGGTGAGGCGGCGAAATCAAGCTTCTACAGCGCCAATCTGTCGGAGCATGCCAAGATTGTCCATGAGCGCCCAGTGCTCGACCAGCTGCCCGTTGGCGACGCGGAAGTAGTCCATCACGGCGATATCGACCCCGTTGCCCGTGGCCGGAGTTCCCTCGAACTCGCCCGTATGCCGCCCGGTGAAGCGCAATCGCGCCAGCACTCGGTCACCCTCCGCGATGACCTCTGCAATGTGCATCTCGATGTCCGAGAAAGCGCCGTGCAGCACCTCGCCGAGCCGGGCGACACCGTCCGGGCCCCGGACCTCGAAGTCGAGGCCAGGGTCGTGGCGTACGAAGTCCGAGGCGATGAAGCGCTGCCACCACGCCGCGTCCCGGTCCCGGAACGCCGTGAAGTAGGCGCGGACCAAGTCCTTGTTCGCTTCCGTCGACATGGATCCGATCACTCAGCGCGGCTCGACCTTGATGCATGTGAAGGCGACGGGCAGTGGCTTCCCGCCCTCCGTCTTCCTCGTGAAGGATGCCGCGTTCGCGGTCGTCGAGGCGATGGCGTGCTCGGCGTCTGGACTGTCGACCGGCAGCACGTAGTCCTGACCGCCCTCGATGCCCTTCGTGGGGTCGAAAACCCGGATGGTGACGCTGAACGGCTTCAACGGCGTCTTCGCCGGTTCCTCCGCCCAAACGGTGCCCATGCAAGTCGTGGTGAGGGCCGCCACCGCGGCGAACGTTCCGAGGCTTCGCATCACCGTCTTTCTCAGTGGCCAGCCGGCTCGTGAATCGGGCAGCCGTTGAAGCGCTGCCGGAACTCGGCCGAGTGGCGGTAGGGCGCGTTGCGGGCGCGGTTGATGTTGCCGAGCGGCCGGTGCGCAGCGAGCCCGGTCCAGACCGCGAAGCGCATGCGCTCGTTCACGGCATCGACGCGCTCGGCGTTCCAGCTGTCCTGCGGCCGCACCGTGATGATGGCCACGCGCTGGAACGGCGCCTCCTCCTCGTCCCACTGCACCGTGGGGTCCTCGACCGGCTGTCGTTCGAGGTCGCGGCAGAGCTGCACCCGGAACTCCCAGACCCCCTCGATGCCGGCCATCTCGGACCGGACGGTCTCTCGGATCGCGTCCGGGCGTCCAGAGGCGTCGATCTCGGTCCCGGTCAGCGCCTTGAGCGCCGGAGCGACGGGAGCGACCGAGAACTTGGCGATGTGATCGCCGTACCGGAACGGGGTGACGCTGTAATAGGTCTCGCCGAGCGGGTCGACATTCGGCGCGCCGCCGAGCGAGCCCAGCGTCGGGCTCTCGATACCGATCGCGGTCAGCGCCTTGTTGACTCCGCGCAGCACGGTGGAAGCGGCGACCTTGACACCCTCGATCCGGTCGGTGGTCTTGGCCAGGAGCTTCAAGCTGCCCAGGAACTTCTCGGTGTTCGGCGCCTGGAAGACCTGGCCGTTGACCATGACGAAGTCCTGGGTCGTCCCTTCCGCGTCCGGCAAGCGCTCTCCAGCGACGTCCAAGACCTTCAGGGCAAGGCCGCGGGGCAGTGAGACCGCGTCCGGCAGGATGTCGCCGGCATTGGTCGACATCCGCATGTAGACCTTGTGCTCGCCCGGCGTCGCGAACAGCCCTTGTGCGAGCTCAGGCGGCAACCCTGCGTCGATCGTCAGCGTGCCCTCCAGGATGCCATGCGACTTGGCATGGACCGAGCGAACCGCATGGCCGGAGTCGTTCGCGACCGTCTCCAGGATGGTGTCGAATGTCTCGTTGAGCTGCTCGATGGTCCGGGCCTCGTCGGGCCTCACTACCTCGACGTCGGGGCTGTAACGGACAGGTGCTTGCAAGGTCTCGTCCCTCGTTCGTCTCGGGACAGAACGGGGCGGAAAGGCCGACGTTCCGGATTGCGCCCCACTCAATCGCTCGTGAACGATCTTGGGAACGTCGCTGCGCCGGGATGCTTGTTCCGGGGTGACCCAACCTGGGCTTGCGGGCACGCGGGCTTCCGGCAGGGCGGGAATGGAAAGCGTTCGGCTGTTCCAATGGCCGCGGCGCACGAGAAAGATCGGCATGACCTACCTTCGCTACGCCCCCGACATCGAGCGGCCCGCCCCCAACGAGCAGGAGACCATCGACGGCATCATCCAGGGCATGACCCAACAGTCGCGGACGGTGGAGAAGCGTGAACATCATGCGGTCCGCGCCAGCCACGCCAAGAGTTCCGCCTGCGTCACGGGCGAGATGACGGTGGCCGCGGGCCTGCCGCCCGAACTGGCTCAGGGCCTGTTCGCCACGCCGGGGACGTACCCGGTCGCGGTACGCTTCGCCCAGGGTCCGGGCGAAACCCTGGGCGACCGGGTCTCGACCCATCGCGGCATGTCCATCAAGGTCTTCGGCGTGAGCGGCGAGAAGCTGCCCGGCCACGCGGTCGATACCCAGGACTTCGTGCTGGCCACCGGCACCACCTTCCCATCCGGTACCGCAGCCGGCTTCCTGCGCGACGGCACGGTCATCGGTCAGTCGACGGGCCTGCCGGAAGGGGTGAAGAGCGCCGTCTCCTCGACCGCGCGCAACCTCAACAGGGCGCTGCACGCCTTCGGCACGGAGAGCGCGATGGCCGATTTCTTCGGCCACCCGTTCAGTCACCCGCTGGCCGATAGCTACTTCAGCCAGGCGCCCGTCCGCTACGGCGACTACGTCGCCAAGCTCGGGGCTGTACCGTCCGCCGACGCCCAGCGTGCGCTGTCCGAGTGGCGGCTCGACCCGCACCAGGACGAGGACGGCTTCCGGCACGCCACAATCGCCTTCTTCCGCGAGAATGACGTCGTGTTCGAGCTGAAGGCGCAGCTCTGGGCGGACGCCGAGAAGCAGCCCATCGAGGATTCCTCGGTCGATTGGCCGGTCTCGGTCAGCCCCTACCGTACGATCGCCACGCTCCGCCTGCCGCGCCAAGACGCCTATGGGTCGGACCGGGTTCGCTACTTCGACGAGGTGATGACCTTCCGCCCGGCACACAGCCTCGCGGCGCACCGGCCGCTGGGCTCGATCATGCGGGCCCGTCTGCAGGTCTACCAGGCGCTCAGCGACTTCCGGCACAGGGAGAACGGTGTGAGTGCAGAGGACACCGCTTCGCCAGAAAGCATTCCGGCCTGAGGAGCGACCATGCCCCGAAGCTCACGCGTCCAGGGGGCATGTATCTCGTAGCTGTTTGAGAGGCCGTGGCCGTCGTCTCATCTGGGGACGACGGCACCTTCGGCACCCCTCCTATCGACTAAACGACCTCGTCTCGTTGATCGGCGCGCGCGAGACCCGAACAGCAGCAACCGTTCGCTGACCGATCTTGTCGGTTAGGCTCCCGTATCCTGTGTCGCAGGCGCCCGGGCCGGCAGCACCCAGTTCGGGCGAACGAAGTGGCACGTGTAGCCGTCTGGCCGACGCTCCAGGTAGTCTTGGTGCTCCGGCTCGGCCTCCCAGAAGGGTCCTACGCGTGCCACCTCGGTAACCACCTCTCCCGGCCATAGACCGGATGCGTTGACATCGGCGATGGTAGCTTCGGCGACCTGACGTTGATCGTCGTCGACGTAGAAGATAGCCGAGCGGTAGCTGAGGCCCCGGTCGTTACCCTGCCGGTTCGGGGTGGTCGGGTCGTGGATCTGGAAGAAAAACTCCAAGACGCGTCGGTAACTCGTCCGGGCCGGATCGAAGACGATCTCGATGCCTTCGGCATGCGTCCCATGGTTTCTGTAAGTGGCATCCGGCACGTCGCCACCCGTGTAGCCGACGCGGGTCGCCAGCACGCCGTCCTGACGACGGATCAGGTCCTGCATGCCCCAGAAGCAGCCGCCTGCCAGCACCGCTCTCTCGCTACCCATAATGCTTCTCCGTAAGCCGCTCGAACTCCCCCACAGATGGGGTCCTGGACCTCGCTTCGCCCTGCGACCCCGTATCCCTTCTCGATGCGGGATCACGGATCAGTGCCCCCGGTCTCCAAAGCCGGCTTAGGATCATGAGCCGCCTTGGCAGCAAACAAGACTCCAGCGCAAACTTCGACACTATCGAGCGCCCGAAAAGGGCGATTTTCACGCGCCACTATCATCTGCGTTCTGCGGTACCGGGCGCTGGATATATGGTGGTTTTGACAAGACGGCTCAACCTGAGATCTTCTCACTTCTGGGACACGGCACCGCACGTCAAGCCAAACTCAACTAGTTATGCGCCAAACCGCCGCTTTCGACGCGTCACAAACGGTGGTTTCAAGTGGGCTACTATCTTGCCCGTGACCGCTGCATCGTTCGTCCAGCGGATCACCTTGGCGATCCCAATTCGGCCCTGGAATTCCGCTGTCCAACTCGACAGTCCGACGTCCATAGAGCTCGCCGCCAACGTTCAGCGCCCGTCGAAATCCTCGGCGATCGTGATGGCGCGTAAAGCATCGCCCTTGCAGGTGAAAGCGGCTGATGAACCGGGCGGCATCGGCTTCTGACGGGATCAGCGCGATCGCCTTGTCGGGGCCCGGTCAACTTCCCCGCGCGGCCAGCTCGATGAGAGCGGCGACCTCGGGCGCATGCGAGATCAGCGAGAGGTGGCTCGCACCGAGCGAGACGACGTGGGCGTCCATGCGTTTGGCCAGGAAACGCTGCAGATCGCGATCGATCGTGCGGTCGTCGTCCGACACCGCGTAGTAGGTCGGCTTCATGTGCCAAGCGGCCTTCGTCGTTCTCGCCTGGGTCAGAGCTTTGCGAAAGGGCTGCTGCGCCGCGCACAGGATCCGCGCGCGGGCGGGCGCGATGTCGCCGGCGAAGTCGCGCAGGAAGGCCTCCTCGCTCAGGCGTCCCTCGTCGCCATCGAAGAGGATACCGGCGGTGGCAGGTGCGACCGCGAACTTCTTCCCCAGCGCGGCGAAATCCTCGCCGGCATCCGGCGCCCGCGCGGCGATGTAGACGAGAGCGGAGACGTTCTCGGCGTCCCCGACCTCGGAGATGATCGTGCCCGCGAAGGAGTGGCCCGCCAGCACGGTCGGCCCCTCGGTCCGCGCGAGCACGCGCCGGACCGAATCGGCGGCCTCTTCGAGCGTCGTCAGCGGGTTCTGCACGGCCGTGACGGTCAGGCCCGACATCTGGAGGCGACCGATCACGTCGGACCAGCACGAGCCGTCCGCGAAGAGGCCGTGCACGAGTACGACGTTGCGGGCGGGAACCGCTTTGCTCCTCGTTTCGGCCCGGGCCGGCAGCGAGAGAGTTCCTGCAGCCGCGATCGAGCCGGCCAATATCGTTCTACGGTTCATCATCGCTCACTCCGAAGTTCTGCTGCCGTCGTTCGAGGCAGCGTGAGAAGGAGGCACGTCTATCGTTTGAGCTGGAGCATCGCGGCCGAAGCGGCGAAGTAGACGGCGCCGAAGGCGGCGTAGAGCCCGACATCAGCGACGCTGACGATCAGCAACGGGCTGAGCGCCATCATGAGGATATGCGCGGCTGCCAAGCTCGATTGCGCGCCGCTCAGAATTTGGGGCCATTGCCCGCTGACGCTGCGCCGGCGCCGGATGCCGGTCGCGAGTTGGAGGAGGCCCGATAGGCCGGCCCAGATGCCGATCACGCCGATGGCGGCATGGAGATCGTGACTGAACGCTACGGTGAGAACGATCGCCAGCGTGACGATGGCGCTGACGATGACGTTGAGTGCCTGTGAGGGGTTCGCACGCAGGCCGCCGTTGCGCGCGGCATCGACGCCATTCGCGGCGCAATCCCACAGCGGGTAGATGACCAGGAGGGCGATCCCGACCGTCGGCTGCGCCTTGCCGATCGTGTAGGCAAGGGCGACCCATACAATCGAGAACAGCGCCCGGGCGCCGTAGTACCGTTTCAGCCAGGATGAAGACGAAGCGGTGGAGGCTGGTGCGAGCGCGGCGGTCGAGATCATGGCGATCTCCCTGAGTTTGAGAGGAATGGGCGCGTGCCGACCGTCCCGATGCGCATGGATGCATCGGGGGAGGCCATCGGCGACGTGAGATTGAAGGCGACCGTGCGGGCCCGGTGGGCTACAGGCGGAAGCGGCGTGGCAGAAGCCATCGCGCCGCGGCAGCGACGGCCGCAATTCCTACCGCGTACCAGACCGCGATGTAGAGTGGGTCGTTGGCCGGGCAGCAGACGGTGAAGACCAGCGCGCCGCAGGTCGCTGCGGCCAAGCCCGTTGCCAGCGCGCTGCGCTTCGGGTGGACCGGTGCCGCGCGGCGCATCAGGACCGCGAGCAAGCTCATCAACGGAAGCGACAGGACGACGATCGCGATCGCGCAACGCAGGCCGCGTGCCGGGGCCAAGCGCTCGATCAGCGGCTGGCCGCTCTCGGCGGAGTTCGTCACGACGACGCCTGCGACCATCACGAGGACGGCGAGAGCGAACGCGAAGGCGAGTTCGCGGCGCGAGGCTGCCGGCGGTGCGAAGGACCGGAGCGCGATCGCGCAGCTCACGCCGGCGAGAAGAGCGAGCCCGCCGATCTTCCAGGCCATGAAGGGGGAAAGAATCACCTCGCCCATGTCCGGTCGCATGCCGCCGGCCATCAGGATGAGGGCCAGCTCACCGGCGGCGAGCACAAGGAGGGCGCCGACCTCGCGGCGCACGCTTCGCCGCCGCACGGGAGCAAGATCGGCCGACAGGCCGAGAATCAGGGCGTCAGTGGAGGTCATCGGCGTCCTCGATCAGGGCGGTCAGGCGCGCGAGCCCTCGATGGATGTTCATCTTGACGGCCGACGCTGTGAGGCCCGTCTCCCGACACGCGTCCTCGATGCTGTAGCCCTGCAGCTTCACCATCCTGATGGCGTGGGCCTGCGCGGGCCGGAGATGCACGAGCAAGCCGGTCAGCGTCGTCGCGCACATCACCGCGGATTCGTGATCCGCGACCGCGAGATCGTCCGATAACTCCTCCGTCGGGCGACGCGCGATCGTGCGGAGCTGATCGACCCACTTGCGCTTGGCGATCGCCGCCATCCACGGGCCGAAGGGTTGGCGGGGATCGAACGTGTGGCGTCGCCGGTGGATCGCGAGCAGCGCCTCCTGCACGGCATCGTCGACGTCGCCGGGCGGCAGCCGGCGTCGGAAGTAGCGTTGCAGCCAATCGGTCGTCTCGTTCAGAAGCCGGCGGTAGGCACCCCCATGCCCATCCTGCGCGGCCGCCATCAGCGCGCTCCACGTATCGGGGCCGGCCGGATCCACCGCACGGTCCTTCGTGCGATCCGGTGGATCGTGCGGCAGGCTCATCAGCCTCAAGGCGGATCGAAAGCTCATGACGTGCTTTTCGCCGTCGGACGCTCGCCGGTCACAGGGCGAGCGAAATTTTCTGATGTCTCGACTGAGCCTAGCTCTTCCGTAGGGGCCGTCGACGGGCACCCCTCCTTGGTGCGGTTACCGCCACCTCGGCGGCTCTACACAGTGAGCCGACCTAGGGCAGCCATGTACGAACCCAGCGCTGTCGACCCATTGCGGCCTGCCATCTCCTACGCCTTCGGGGGTACGATCGAAATCAGGAACTGACCAGGCATTCAGCTAAGTGTGGTCGTACTTTCGCTACTTCCGGAGCTGGAGAGGCAATATTCGGCGTGTTCGCTCTCATTAAAGCCGAGCGCAAGCTGAAACACCGCCCAAGGGGGATCTTGAACATAGGATCCGGCTATGGATCAGCCCGGCGCGAGGCCGAGGATCGAGCCGAGCGGCACGATCAGCGTGGCGCCAACGTAGAAGCCGTCCTTGGAGCGGTTCGGGGTGAACGGGTTCCAGTAGGAATTACCGTTGACGAGGTACTGGACCACGGGTTCGAAGAAGATGCCCTCGCCGAGCGCAAGATGGGCGTTGGCCTCGAATACCAGCTTGTCCCGCGAATAGGCGCCGCCGCGCCCGCCCGAGATCAGGTTGGCATCGCCGAGGAAGAGCGCGTAATCGGCGGCGATCCGTTGCCAGTTCACCTTGATGCCGTATCGGTCGAGGGGACGGCTCTGGTCGGGCGCCTGGAGGGTGAGTCCGGCGAACGCGTTCCAGCGGATCGGGATCGTCGGATCCGGGGCGTAGGCGAGGCTGGTATAGGCCTGGATCGAGGTTGGGTTGAGGTTGGCGGCATCCCCCCCGCCATCGGCCCGCCAGACCACTTGGGAGCCGGTGAGGATCACGCCGGAGGTGCCGGAGCGCTGCAGGACGGGATCGCTCGGATTGAGCCCCTTCGAGCGCCCGAACACGGTCCGGAAATTATCCTCATGGTCGGCGGTGTTGTAGAAGCCGGTCAGCGCGACACGGCCCGGATAGAGGTCGGTCGCGAAGGTGGTCGCGCGGCCGATCTCGGCCAGGGTCACGACGCCGTTCAGGGGTTCGGTGCCCCAATCGTAGCCCGAGGAGAAGTTGGCGCGCCCCGTCACCGCGAAGGCGCCTGCCTGGACGTAGCTTTCCGGGCTGACCTT
Organism: Methylorubrum suomiense; assembly: GCF_022179765.1. Lineage (GTDB taxonomy): Bacteria > Pseudomonadota > Alphaproteobacteria > Rhizobiales > Beijerinckiaceae > Methylobacterium > Methylobacterium suomiense. The sequence continues at coordinate 83,917 of NZ_BPRE01000005.1, forward strand.
GAAGGCGACGTTGCCGCCCCAGACGCCGTAGAGCGGCGAGGTAAGGCCGGCATTGATCTGCAGGATATCCTGGAAGCAACTCGCCGCCGATTGGCAAGGCGGTAGCGCGTAGTATCGATTCGGATGCGTGCGCCCGACTTCGACGGAGAGGCGGTCGTCGAGCAGGCGCTGCTCGTAGGTGAGCGTCGACAGGCGGGCGAAGTCGCGGTTGAAGGTCGGCTGGTAGCCGACGGTGCTGTCGCCCACATCACCGTCCATGTTGCGGTTGTTCCAGCGCGCGCCGATGAAGAGTTGCGTGAAGTGGAACAGGCCGCCCTTGATGCCGGCGAGCCGTTCGAGGTCGGCATCGAGACTCAGCAGGTAGTAGGTCGAGTGCGAGAGCTGACCAGGGCGCAGACCCGCGCTCGGGTTCGCGTAGAAGAAGTCGTACACGTTCACGTCGAAACTCAGCCCAGCCCGCGCGAGGTCGGCGGCGTAGGGGGCAAGCGGCCCGTGCCACCTGACGCTCCCGTCGGGCGCCACGCCGATGGCGCCCGGATCGGTGCGCGGACCGGCCTCTCCCGTGAAGCTTTCCACTGCGCTCGGCGACTGCGCCAGCGTGGGCCCTGCCGCGAGCGGCAGGAGACAGGCGATCTGCACCAGGCGGCGCAGGGAAGGCAGCACGGGAAACGACAAGGGCAGGCTGTGTGTCATCGGACTCGTCTTAGGCAGCCGCGCAAGCGGCGTCGGTCCGGCGCGGAGGCCGGCGCAGGGAGGCGGATCGGGGGCGACCCGAAGCGCAGGAATTTGTGTGAGAGAGGAACCGATGCATCCACTGCACCGGCTTTCACGATCAGGAGGGGATGAGGGATAAACTGTCGGAAGCCATCCCCGCATTGTCCGTATACTAGCAATAATCTGGATTAAAGCGCTTTTCGTCAATGAAATAGATTGGCTTTTTATGCTGGTATATTGGGACGGCTTTCCATTCCCGCAGTCGGGTAAGGAACGACCGAACCGTTCCTCACGCCGGTTGCCGCTCCCTCGCGGGGGCGGTGACGCGAGGGCCGAGATAGAATCGCTGGATGTCGTCGCGGGCCCGCAATGTCTCCGCCCCGCCTTCCAGGACCGAAAGGCCGTTCTCGAGCACGACGGAGCGGTGCGCGTGGCGAAGCGCCAGGGTGACGCTCTGCTCGGCGATCAGCAGAGTCAGCCCTCGCTCGCGGTTGAGGTCGACCAGCACGCGGTAGATCTCCGCGGTCACCTTGGGGGCGAGCCCCATCGAGGGCTCGTCGAGCACGAGCAGGCGAGGACGGCCCATCAGGGCGCGCCCGATCGCGGTCATCTGCTGCTCTCCACCCGAGATCAGACCGGCCGGCAGGCGGCGTTTCTCCGTCAGGCGCGGGAACAGCGCGTAGACCCACTCCAGATCGGCCCGCAGGTCGGCCCGGCCTGAGCCGCGCCCGAGGCCGCCCGCGATGAGGTTTTCCTCGACGGTGAGGGCGCGGAAGCAGTGGCGCCCCTCCAGCACGCCGACGAGGCCGGCGCGTACGAGGGCGTCGGTCCGGGTGCGCGACACGTCGCGACCGGCATAGGCGATGCGTCCGGCCCTGATCTGCCCGCGGGTCGCCGGCAGCAGGTTCGAGATCGCGCGCAGCAGCGTGGTCTTGCCGGCGCCGTTGGCGCCGACGAGGGCAACGATCTCTCCCTCGCGTACGACGAGATCGACGCCGGACAGGGCCTGTACGGCGCCACCGTAGACCGCCTCCAGCGCCTCGACGCGCAGGAGGCTGCCATCGCGATCCGAGGTCACTTGCCCTCCGCCGAGGCGCGCTTGCCCGTATCGCCCACCCGCTCCTCCGCCTCGCAATCGCGGGGCGTAAGGCCGCGCTCCTTGGCGTAGGCCGTCGAGGAGGCCTCGATGATCGGGCGGAGCGCCGCCCAATCGGGCTTGATCCAGTCGGAGACGACGCTCCACTTCGCCCCGTCCCACTGCTGGAAGGTGACCCGGCCCTCGCCCTCGTGGTTGGCGCAGGTGACGTTGATCGAGTGGAACAGGCCCTTGGCGCCGAGCTTGGCGACGCGGGCCTCGTCGAGGCGCAGGTGCTCGAAGCCCCAGCGCACCTCGTCGCCGGTGAGCGTCCGGCGACCGAATTTCTCCTGCGCGATCCGCACGGCCTCGACGTTGAGGATGCCGTTGAGCACGCCGAGATTGTGATAGACGCTGCCGATGCGCTTCTTGTCGGCGAGGTTGCCCGCGCCCGTTTCGTAGACGCCGCGCACGATTTCCTGGATCACCGGATACTGCGTGCCCGAGGCCTGGGTGGTGATCGCGACGTAGCCCTTGGCGGCGTCGCCCGCGGGGATCACGTCCTCCTCCGAGTTGGACCAGACGTTGCCGACGATGCGGCTCGCCGGGAAGCCGGTCTTCTGCGCGGTCTTGAGCGCCACCGGGTTCATCACGCCCCAGCCGCGCAGCACGACATAATCGGGCCGTAGGCGGCGGATGGTGAGCCACTGCGATTGCTGCTCGTTGCCGGGATGCGGCACCTCGATCTGCTCGACCTTGAAGCCGTGCTGCTTGGCGAGCTGCTCGTAGATCGGGATCGTCTCCTTGCCGTAGGGCGAGCCGTGATAGAGCACCGCGATCGTCTTACCCTTGAGCTTGTCGAGCCCGCCCTCGCGGGTGGCGAGGTATTCGACGATGCCCGAGGTCTCGCTGTAGGGGTTGAGCAGCAGCGGGAACACGAACGGGAAGACGCGACCGTCGGTCGAGTCGGTGCGGCCGTGGTTGATCGTGATGAGCGGCACCTTGTCGGCGGTGATGCGGTCGATCATGGCGTAGGCGATGCCGACGGAGAGCGGGTTCCAGGCGGCGATGCCGGGCCGGGACTTGAGCCGCTCGTAGACCTCGACGCCGCGTTCGACCTCGTACTGGGTCTCGCCCTCGCTCCACGTGAGCTTAACCCCGTTCACGCCGCCGTCACGGCTGTTGATGAGGGTCAGGTAGTCGATGAAGCCGCCGAAGAAGCCGGTCCCGCCGGCGGCATAGGGCCCGACGCGGTAGCTCTGCAGCGGAAAGTACTGTTCGTCGGCGCTCGCCGCCCCGCCGAGGGCGAGGAGAGCGGCGCCGGTCAGAAGTGCGCGGGCCAAGGCTTTGCGGGGCATGGACGATCCTTCGGTGGGAGGGTGGCTTCAGGAGCGCGGCGAGAGCCGGCGGAAGGCGCGGTCGAGGAGCGCGGCAAGGCCCGCGGGCTCGCGGATCAGCACGGCGACGATGAGCGTTCCGAGGACGATGCGCTGGACCATCTCCAGCGTGCCGGTGTCGAAGCCGTCGCCGAGCAATGCGGTGCCGAGGCGCGACAGGAGCAGCGGCAGTACGACCATGAAGCCCGCGCCGAGGAAGGCGCCGCGCAGCGTCCCGAGCCCGCCGATGATGACGATGAACAGGATCTGGAACGAGCGATCGAGGTTGAACCCCGCCGGCTCGACCGTGCGCAGATAGGCGAAGGCCCACAGCACGCCCGCGATCCCGACGATGAAGGAGGAGAGCGCGAAGGCCAAAAGCTTGGTGCGCGCCACCTTTACCCCGACGATGCGGGCGGCGGTCTCGTGATCGCGGATCGCCACGAGGTTGCGCCCGGTCGGCGAGCGTACGAGGCGCCAAGCCAGGACCGTCAACAGCGCGACGATCGTCAGCGAGAACAGATAGCGCCCTCGGGCGTCGTCAAAGGAGAGACCCGCGATCACGAGACGCGGGGCATCGATGATGCCGGACGGACTGTCGTTGGAGAGCCAGCCGATCCGATTGAGCGCCCAGGCGACGAAGAACTGCACGGCGAGCGTCGAGACCGCGAGGTAGAAGCCGCGCAGCCTCAGGGCCGGCAGTCCGGCGATCACGCCGGCACTCGCCGCGATCAACCCGGCGAGGAGGATCGTCGCCGGCAGCGGCAGGCCGGGCAGACGGAGTGAGAGGTTGAAGGCGGCGTAGGCCCCCACCGCCATGAAGGCGGCCGAGCCGAGCGAGAGCAGGCCGGCATAGCCGGTGAGCAGGTTGAGCCCCAGGCCGGCGAGCGCCAGCGCCAGGAACGGCGTCAGGATCGCCTCGAACAGGTAGCTGGTGCCGACGAGCGGTACGAGCCCGTAGGCGATCGCCAGCAGCAATAGGATGCCGGCGGCGCCCGCGCGGCGCGGCTGGGCCGAAGTGACGGGGAGAGCGGTCGCCACGGCTTTACACCCGCTCGACGCTGCGCTGGCCGAACAGGCCGGACGGCTTGATCAGCAGGAAGGCGAGCGCCGCCACGTAGGCGATCCAGCCCTCGATGCCGCCGCCGATGAACGGCCCGAGATAGACTTCCGCTAGCTTCTCGGCGGCGCCGACGATCAGCCCGGCGACGATGGCGCCGGCGATCGAGTCGAAGCCCCCGAGCACCAGCACCGGCAGCGCCTTGAGGACCACGAGCGAGAGCGAGAACTGAACGCCGAGCCGCGCTCCCCAGAGCAGGCCCGCCACCAGCGCGACGATGCCGGAGGCGATCCATACCGCCGACCAAATCCGCGGCAGCCGCAAGCCCGCATTGAGCGCGGCCAGCGGATCTTCGGCAACCGCGCGGAAGGCCAGCCCGGTGCGGGTGAAGCGGAAGAACAGAGTCAGAAGCGCCACCATCAAGCCCGCAAGCGCGGCGGCGAACAGGTCGAACCGGCTCACCAGCACGCCGGCGACGTCGAACGGGGTGTCGTCGATGCCGAGATCGAGGGCGTGGACCTGCGTCCCCCAGGCAAGCTGAGCCGCACCCTCGATGACGTAGGCGACGCCCAGCGTCGCCATGAACAGGGTGATCGGCGGCTGGTTGACCAGCGGGCGCAACACCGCCCGCTCGATGGTGAGCCCTACCACGACCATCACGGCGAGCGTCGCGGCGAGCGCCGCCGGGAAGGGAAGACCGCGCTCGATCAGGCTGACGAAGGTGAGGGCTGCGAACAGCACCATCGCGCCCTGCGCGAAATTGAGGACGCCGGAGGTCTTGTAGATCAGCACGAAGCCGATCGCGACGAGGGCGTACATCACCCCCGAGAGCAGGCCGCCGACAACGACCTCGACGAGAAAGGCGAGATCGGGGCTCATGCCGCCTTCGCCTCGTTCTCGGGGTCATCCTCGGCCCCGAGATAGGCCGCAATCACCGCCGGGTTCGCCTGGATCTCGTGGGGTGTACCCGTGGCGATCCGGCGGCCGTGATCGAGGACCGTGATCCGGTCGGACAGGCGCATGACCACGCCGATATCGTGCTCGATCAGGACGATGGCCGTCCCGAGCATCTCCCGTGCGGCCAGCACGAAGCCGCTCATCTCGGCCTTTTCGGCGGCGCTCATGCCGGCCATCGGCTCATCGAGGAGCAGCAGACGCGGATTGGCCACGAGGGCGCGGGCGAGTTCCACCCGCTTCTGCAGGCCGTAGGGCAGGCTGCCGGCGGCGCGCCCGCGGAACATCCCGAGTTGGAGAAAGTCGATGACGGATTCGGCTCGCGCCCGATGCTCGGTCGCCTCGCGGCGCGCGGCGGATAGGCCGAGAAGCTGTGCGGTCAGCCCCGCCCGCTGGACGTTTGCCAGCCCTGACAGGACGTTCTCGACCACGCTCAGGCTTTTGAAGAGCGCGAGGTTCTGGAAGGTCCGCGCGACGCCGAGCTCCGCCAGCCGCCGCGCCGGAACCCGAGCGAAGCGCGCGTCGCCGATGCGCAAGCGCCCGGCCTGTGGGGCATAGAGCCCAGTGATCGCGTTGATCAGCGAGGATTTCCCGGCCCCGTTCGGTCCGATGATTGCGTGAATTTCACCTGCTGCGACCGAGAGATCGATCTCGGCGAAGGCCACCGCACCGCCGAAGCTGAGCGACAAACCCTCGACGGCCAGGATGTCTTCATCCCCCGCTACCATCCGACGCCACGGAGCCCGGGCGGTGGCTGCTCGGGACGATCGCGGATAAGCCGGCCGGCTGGGCGAGGCGGTTCGGCGATCAAGTACAAACATTGAATTCGAAACCGTCGAACGGAAACAGTCATGCGCCAGAAGATGGATCACGAGCTGTATCGATGGTTGTCAGCGAGGCGATCGTCGGTTGCTATAAGAACATTACCGAACTCAATCACTTATAATGAGCCTACATCCCGCCCGTCAAAAGCATTAAATCCCTTTTTTTCATGAAATCATGGACGACAATGTTGCCCGATCGCTAAGTCAGATAAAAATTTAACTCGCGTCAGGGAGGGGGAGCTCTCACGTAGGCCCATGGCCCGTGCCACTTCAGGATCCGGTCCCTACAGTTTACGGCGGCAGGATACGGGATACGGCCGAGGACGAAGCGCGTCTGAGACAGCCGACGAACGACGATCGGGCGGCACATCGCATTCATCTGCCGATACTCTACCGAAACTACGTGAGTAAGTTCGCCCCCCCATAGGAATTATGGCAGTAAATTATCAAAGATCATACTTTAATTAGATAGTAATATATAATAAAAGCCCATAATCTAATAGCGGCCGGCTCGAATGTTGTGTTGTCGGAACAAATTATGCGCGATCTCACCTGCCCAACGACATGTGAAATACGCTCATAATTTTCTTACAGAAATATAAAACATTCATCATTTGAAATGGGTAATTATCATAATACGATTTCGATAATCGCAAGCAAAATTCCAGCATTTCAACGTATCGCAGATCACAATTCAACGTATTTGCAAAATTTCTGAAATATGATCGTTATCGCTTCGTCACAGAAGCCAATTTGCCACAACGTGTGCGTAGTACAATCCCTTGAGCCGCGCTGTTGTGAAAAGCGCTTCACGGCAAGGATATTTTAAAGGACTCAAATTTACCGTGCATTGCATTATAGCCTAGATCATACCTACCGGATTTCAATCTATGCTTGTGCCGGAAGGATATAAACGATCAGGTGTCTGGTTCGACCATTGGTCCGCCCGCACGACTTGGATCGTGCTCGCAGCGAGCACTGGCGCTCTGATCGGCATTGACCGTGCATTCCCTCTGGTAGGAATGGGTCCCGCCTATATTCCGCTCATCGCTTTGGCCGGGTGGCGCCTCGGCTTGGCCCCGGCCTGCCTGGTCGCTCTCGGTGCTGCGTTCCTCAATATCTTTCCAAACCATGTTGCGGAGGCGGTACCACTCGCGGTGGCCTTGGCCAGGGGAATCCTGAGGCTCAGCACCTACGCCTTCATCGTTGCTCTGACTGTTTCGCTGCGTCGCTCATACGAGCGTGAACGTGCCGCAGCCCAGCGGGACGACCTCACCGGCGCGCTGGCGCGGGCCGCTTTTGACGAGCGTGCGGCTGCGATGACCTCTTTAACTGCGCAGGGTCGAAACGCGCTGGCCGTCGTCGTGATCGACGTCGACGGCTTCAACGGCATCAACGACCGCCACGGACATGCAGCGGGCGACGACACGCTGCGCGCTCTGGCCACGTCGGCGGCGGCGGCCTTGAGCAAGAACGACTGTTTGGGTCGCTTGGGTGGCGACGAGTTCGCTGCCATCTTGTGCGCGGCGACGGTCAGCGAGGCCCATCACAGAGTCGAGGCGTTGCATCGGGCTCTCTCGGAGGGACTCGCCCGCGCCGAGGTTGCAGTGACGGTAAGCATGGGGGCCTGCATCCTCGGATCAGGTGCGTTGGCCGACGTGGCTGCGGTCATGCGCGACGCCGACCGGTCCATGTACAACGCAAAGGCTTCCGGACCAGGAGCTTACCGCATCGGCTACCCGGCGACACGTTAGGGGCGACTGACGGCGTATGCCTGTCTGCGATCAACGCGATGTCACGCGTCAACAGTTTCAGCAACAGGCCGGCTCACGGGGCGCCAGCGGTCGAGTTCTCGATCGATGACGCGCTCGGTTCCTTGCATGAACGCAGCAGATGAAAGGCCTGGGGCAAGTCTGGCAAGGTAACTAACGACGATGGTGCCAGGCCGCGTGGCAGAGCCCCCGGGCCAGTACAAGCCGGAATTGACGGCCACCGGAACGACGGGAAGTCCGAGCTTGCCGTAGAGCAGTTCAACCCCGCGCTTGAACTGCAGCTGTTCGCTCATCGCACCACGGGTGCCTTCGGGGAAGATCAGGATCGAGCGCCCCGCGGCAACGGCCTCTCGACCCATCTCGATCATCGTACGCAGCGCCTCTCTCCCATTGGATCGGTCGATGATGATCATCGGCGAGCGCCGCAAGAACCAACCTACCACCGGGATCGCCACCAATTCACGCTTGGCGACGATGGCAACGTCGGGAACCAACACCAGAAAGGCCAACGTCTCCCAGGCCGACTGATGATTGGCCACGAACAGGCAGGGCTCGGAGGGAATGTGTTCGCGCCCCTCCTCGACGTAATTCAGGCCGACGATGTGGCGTAGACCGAAGAGGATGCCACGCGCCCAAAGCCGTGTCGCAGCTCGAATTGGGCGCGCCGGCGCGCCAGCCACAGCGAAGAGAGCCAGCGGAACCAGAAACAGAGCTGTCCATACGGCCCAGTAGCCATTGAACGAGTAATGGCGGATGCGTGCCAATGTGCGGCCTCGAATTTGGCTCAAGCAGGAGCCGATTGCCGGTGCAACGTCCTATGGACGGTGCTTCTGATCCCAGGGTGAACCGGCTCCCGGTACACAGCCCGTGAGGCGCGATCACGGCATATACGGCATCAGAAAGCCCCAGGCTTAATTTGCGCCTTTTGATTGATTGTCTGATGGTGACAATTTGAACGAGCGCACCTGTCTGTCTATCACGGGCAGTCGTGCCGATTGCCCGGCGGCGTTCTGCCCACCCCAGCAAACCGCTAGTCGACGGGCCGACCGGCGGCGCCGTGATGACGTTTCTTCGGAGGAGTGTTCGAGCCGCCCCTCTCCCCGGCGGGGGGATGGGAGGAATCTCTTCTGACAGTTGAATCGGATGAATTCCCTATGGGAGGTGACACATGGGCACCCCTCGCCCCGGGATGGGGTGTCTCACCGTCACCCCTCAAGCCAGGATCCGTCGATCCTGCGCCGATCCAGTCCCCCCTCGCGAAACGCTCGTCCCGCCTCAGCCTGTCGACGCCGGGCAGGTGCAAGATGTAGCTGCTGGCCCGCTGCCGGCCATGCCGCGCGCTCGACCGCCAGAAGCGCGCGCGTTGAGATGGCGACCTCACTCAGGATCGACGAACGGGCACTACGCATCACGGCCAGGATTCGGTGATTGCGACGGAGTGCGAGTGGGCGCGGCGCCGGCGAGGGCGCGCCCGGCGCTCATGCGCCGCCGCGGCCCGTCAGGCCGGAAGACCGGTTGGGAAGCCGCACGGGCGGGAGAGCGCTGGTCGGCACATGGCGCCGTCCCGCGAAACGTCACGCCGCAGAACGTCCAGCGCGCAGCGTTCCGCGCCGTCTCGGCCTGGGTCAGGGCCAGCGCGTCCTCAGGGCGCGTCCAATGGAAAACTTTCTGACCGGTGGAAGCGTCACGACGCGTGACAATGACGTGGATCAATGGATAGATCAGGTGGGGCGGCACTATCTTACAAGCCGCGCCCGCGCTTTCTGCGTGCAAGGGCAACCGCACGGCCATCGGTGTGGCGCTGTCCGCCTGAGGACGCGAGGACATCGCATGACTTGGCTCGCAATCACATGGCTCGCTTCCGGCGCGTTCTTCCTCGAGATGGTGGCGCGCGCGCCCCTCATCGACGAGGCCGAATGCCTGTGACGAGCAGCGATCCGACTTTTATCCTCAGATCACCAAGCTCCACATTTCCCACGCCAACAGCCCCATCCATGCAGGGGTCAGGACGCCACCGAGCCCGATGAGCCCGAGAAGGACGAGAGCTTTGGCTCGGGACAACACACTCTCGCCGGCACCCAAACTCGGTGCTTCCGTTGGTGTCGCGTGCTGGTCCATGATTTCCGCCTCTCACCGCGCCCGGAATACGTAAGGCAATAGAGGGGCCAAATTGAAGCGCGTAAGAATACGGAGGAAGCATTCATCGTGACACGCTCGCTTTCGGCATTTCCTCCGCGCCGTCATTCTGCTCGCTGAAACGCCAACTGACACGTCGGCGCACGCCTGGGCGCTGTAGCCGATGCCGCGGCACCCTGCCCATTACCCATGATGATCTGTCCGTGGCCATGGCTGCGGACGAGAAAAAGGGTGCAGCCACGGGCCGTGTATTCTCAATGCGCGGTCGGTCGGAGAAGCAATCCGAACGGAAATTTCCTTCACTTTCGAGAACGCTCGGTCCGGGTGGGGAAGCAGCGCAGCCTTCGCCGTGAGCCGACGCTCAGCCGCGGAGACGACCACCTTCACCGCGTCGCGCCGGACCGAGATCGCTGCGTCGTCTGCAGGCGCAAGCGGGTCGGTTGGGCCGATCGATGGTTGGTTCTTGAGCCGCCCTTCCGTCAGAGCTCGAAGCGATCGATCTCGCCGAGGAGCGTCACGAAAGCCTGGGCTCCGTGGTTCAGCGCGGCGCGTCCCTTCTCGGCCGTGCCGAGGCGGGCATCGCCGAGGGCACCCGAAGCGTGAAGATCCTGGGTCTTCCAGGCGAAGGCCGCCGGGCGGCCGGCCCGCAGCAGGGTGTAGTCCCGTGCCATCGCCACCGTGCGGGATTCGAACGCGGCGATTTGGTCCCCACGGACGAGATCGGGCCGCAGCGCCAGCATCAAAGCGGTCTCGATCCCGCCTGCATGAATTCCGTAGCGAATCTCGTCTTCGGGAAACAGACCTTCCGGATAGCCGAACCGGCTCCAGGCCGTCGTCACGGCCACCATGCCGAAGCGCCCGCGCAACTCGCCCGCCACGAGATCCATCAAGGCGCTGTTGCCGCCGTGGGAGGAGACGATCACGAGCTTCCGGCACCCCGCCCGGTTCAGGCCGGCGCCGATCTCGGTCCAGGCGGCGAGCGCGGTTGCGGCGGTCAGCGTCAGGGTGCCTGGAAAAGCGTCGTGCTCGTCGGACTTGCCGATCGCCTGCACGGGCAGGAACAGCACATCGAGCGAGGCGGGCACCCGATCCGCCACACGGTCGAGATAGCCCTGCGCGATATAGGTGTCGGTGCCGAGCGGCAGATGGGGACCGTGCTGTTCCACTGCCGCCACCGGCAGGATCGCGATGGCGCGGGCCATGGCGCGGGTGCGGATCTCCTCGGTGGTCAGATCGAGCCAGGATCGTGCCGGCATGATGTCGAAGACGCCCAAAACCGTGTTGCTGCCCCCTTGGGACGGCAACACGGCGGCGGCGTCAACGGTCTCAAACCTCCGCGTGGACTGCACGGGGCACGCGGGTCTCAGCGCCCGCGGCTGACGAGCCAGCCGAGGCCGAAGGCGGCCGCGGCCACGAGGGCGAGGGTCGTGCCGCGGTTGTCCTCGGCGCGGGCAACCAGGGCACGGCCCTGGCGGCTCGCCTCGTCGCGATAGCGGCGACCCCGGTGGGTGACCTCGTCGCGCAGGGAGCGGCCGCGCTCGTACGCCTCGTCCCGCAAGGCGCGCCCACGGCTCGTGGCCTCATCGGCGAAATGACGCCCGTCGCGGTGCAGGCCTTCGGCCTCGGCGTGGATGCGGCCATAGGCCGATTGGGCGACCCCGGCCACCTGCTCGTAGGCCCCCTCGACCTGCGGCCGGGCACGGCCCGTCACGGCGCCGAGCGCGGTCCGTCCACGGCCCTTCAGATTGCGGAAACCGCCTTCGATCTGGTCCCTGTTCATCGATTCATCTCCGATGGCGAGGCGCTCGGATCGGCGCCGGAAACAAAAGAAGCCGCACCCGTCGCGGGTGCGGCTCCGGATTCAGAGCCCGATGCCCGGATGGGATCAGAGGCTGTTCTTGACCTTGTCGGCAGCGTTCTTCACGCCGTCCTTGGCCTCGCCGACGGTGCGCTGGGTCTTGCCCTCGACTTCCTGCGCCTTGCCTTCGGCCTGCAGGCGCTCGTTGCCGGTCACCTTGCCGACGGACTGCTTGACGTTGCCGGCGGCTTCGTTGGCGAGACCCTTGATCTTGTCGGTGGTGCTGCTCATCGCGTGTCTCCCTTCGTTACATGTGCGCCGGGTTGCGGCGCCCTCGGCAAGCGGAACGGTGACAGCGGGCATTGGTTCCCAGCATAGGTTATGGGCAAACCTGTCCTGCGCCGCTTGCATCGGGCCAAGCCCTGCCCTCTGCTTCAAAAAATTTCTGCGCGGCGCCCAAATATTTTCCAGTCAACCTTCCGGTCTCGATGGGTCAAGGATGCTGTATCCAAAATACCGACCGGCTTAGCGTTCGGCCGATCATGAAGTTGTGCGCCGACAGCGCGCCAGACGTGAGGATTAGGAACCGTTCGATGGCCGCTGACGTCGCCCCGCCCCAATTCGAAGCCGCCGGTCCGGCGGCGCGCGGTCGATGAGCGCCACCATGGATACCTCCGTGACCCGCTGGATCGGCTTTCGCCACGACGGCGCTGCGGGCTTCGGCCGCCTCGACGGGGAAACCATCACCGAGTTCACGGGCGACCTGTTCGGTGCGCCGACGGCGACGGGGCGGACTCTGCCGCTCGCGGAGGTGACGATCGATCTGCCCTGCCGGCCCTCGAAGCTGATTGCCCTGTGGAACAATTTCGGGGCGCTGGCCGAGAAGCTGGAACTGGCGCGGCCCGAGGCACCGCTGTTCCTGATCAAGCCGGCCAACACCTACCGGCCCTCGGGCGCGACGGTGATCGTGCCGGAGGCCGCCGGCCGGGCGCTCTACGAGGGCGAACTCGGAATCGTGATCGGCAAAGTGGACGGCCAGCCCGCCCGCGACCTGTCGGAGGCGGACGCCATGGCGCACGTCTTCGGCTTCACCTGCATCAACGACGTGACCTCCGCGCCGATCCTGAAGGCGGATGCGAGCTTTACCCAATGGGCGCGGGCCAAGGGCCTCGACGGGTTCGGTCCATTCGGACCGGTGATCGCCACCGGACTCGCGCCCGAGACGTTGACCGTGCGCACCCTGGTCAACGGGCGCGAGCGCCAGAACTTCCCGATCAGCGACATGCTGATGCCGGTGCCGCGACTGGTGTCGCTGCTCTCGCAGGGAATGACCCTGGAGCCCGGCGACATCATCGCTTGCGGCACCTCGGTCGGCTCCGGCCCGATCCCCAAGGGTGCGAATGTCGAGATCGTGATCGACGGCATCGGCACGCTGACGAACCGGTTCGAGTAGCGGAACATCGATGTCGGCGCCCGATGCGCGGCCCGGTTCGGCGCCGCAGGGCTGTGAAGAGACGTGATGAGGGCGGGCCGCCCGCGGAGCGACGAATCCGCCCGGCCCGAGACGGCAACGACCGCGCGGCCCCGGCTGGGAGCACGCGCAAGACAGTGAGTGAGGGATATGAGCATCGCGATCGTCGGCGCCGGCGCCATCGGCGGCTATCTCGGGGTCCGGCTGGCGGAAGCCGGCGAGGACGTCACCTTCATCGCCCGCTCCAACGCGGCGGCGATCCAGGCGGACGGCATGCGCCTGATCGAGGAGGATGGCACCGAGATCCATTCGAAGACGGTGAAGGCCACCCGCTCGATGCAGGAGGCCGGGGTGCACGAGGTCGTGCTGCTCACCGTCAAGGCGCATCAGGTCGGCCCCATCGCCGCCGATCTGAAGCATCTGATCGGCCCCGACACCGTCGTGGTGACGATGCAGAACGGCATCCCGTGGTGGTACTTCCTGGGCGGGCACGGCGGCGAGCATGCCGGCACGCGGCTGGAGAGCGCCGATCCCGGCGGCCTGATCGCCGATCATCTCGACCCGAAGCACGTCATCGGCTCGGTGGTCTATCCGGCCACCGTGCTGACCGATCCCGGCACCGTAAAGGTGATCGAGGGCAACCGCTTCGGCCTGGGCGAGCTCGACGGCTCCAAGTCCGAACGGGTGCTGGCCCTGTCGCAGCGCCTCGCCAAGGCGGGATTCCGCGCGCCGGTCACCAACGACATCCGCGCCGAGATCTGGCTCAAGCTCTGGGGCAATCTCAGCTTCAACCCGATCTCCGCGCTGACCCACGCGACGCTCGAAGACATCTGCCGCTTCCCCGACACGCGGGCGATCGCGGCGGAAATGATGCGCGAGGCCGAGACCATCGCGAACCGGCTCGGCGTCACGTTCCGCCTCGGCATCGAGAAGCGCATCGCGGGCGCCGAGAAGGTCGGCCCGCACAAGACGTCCATGCTTCAGGATGTGGAGGCCGGCCGGCCGATCGAGCTCGAGGCTCTGGTGGGCTCGGTGATCGAACTCGGCCGCCTCACCGGCACGCCGACCCCGCATATCGATACGGTCTTCGCCCTGATGCGTCTCCTGGCCCAAAGCCTGGAGCGCGCCAATGGCCGCCTCGCGATCCAGGGAGCCTGACACCATGCTCCTTCCCGACAATTCCGCCTCGTCCCCCATCGACGCCAAGGAGGCCAGCGTGGCCGCGACCACCCTCTACGACCTGATTCGGGCCGGCGACGATGCGGCCACCGCCCTGTCGAGCCCCGGCGGTGTGCCGCTGACCTTCCAGGCGCTGCGCGCCCTGGTCGACCGCACCGTGGCCGACCTCAACGCCCGCGGCATCGGCCGTGGCGACCGGGTCGCGATCGTGCTGCCGAACGGCCCGGAGATGGCCACCGCCTTCATCGCGGTGGCGGCCGGCTGCACCTCGGCGCCGCTCAACCCGAGCTACAAGGCCGACGAGTTCGAGTTCTACCTGACCGACCTCAAGGCCAAGCTCCTCATCGCCGCCGACGGATCGGCCTCCCCCGCGGTGGCGGTGGCGGAGAAGCTCGGCCTGCCGGTCGCCCGCCTGAAGGCGGCCCCCGACGAGGGTGCGGGCAGCTTCACGCTCGCCTTCGCCGACGAGGCCGCCGAACCTGCCGCCAAGGGCGGCCCGGCCAGCTCGGAGGAGATCGCGCTGGTGCTGCACACCTCCGGCACCACCTCGCGGCCCAAGATCGTGCCGCTGACGCAGACCAATGTCTGCGCCTCCGCGCGCAACATCCGCACCGCGCTCCAGTTCACGGCGGAGGATCGCGGCCTGAACATCATGCCGCTGTTCCACATCCACGGCCTGATCGCCGGCATCCTGGCGCCGCTCTCGGCGGGGGGGCAGGTTTCCTGCACGCCGGGCTTCAACGCCCTCAAGTTCTTCGCCTGGATGGAGGAGGTGCGCCCCACTTGGTACACCGGCGTGCCGACGATGCATCAGGCGATCCTGGGGCGGGCGGCCCGCAACGGCGAGATCATCGCCAAGAATCCCCTGCGCTTCATCCGCTCCTCCTCCTCCTCGCTGCCCCCGCAGGTGATGAAGGAGCTGGAGGAGACGTTCTCGGCGCCCGTCATCGAGGCCTACGGCATGACCGAGGCGGCGCACCAGATGGCTTCGAACCCGCTCCCGCCGAAGCCCCATTATGCGGGCTCGGTCGGCCTCGCGGCGGGCCCGGAGATCGCGGTGGTCGATTCCGACGGCGAGCCGTTGCCGGCGGGCGAGACCGGCGAGATCGTCATCCGCGGCGACAACGTGATGAAGGGCTACGAGAACAACGAGAAGGCCAATGCCGAGGCCTTCACGAAGCAGGGTTGGTTCCGCACCGGCGACCAGGGCACGCTCTCGCCCGAGGGCTATCTCGCGATCACCGGGCGCCTCAAGGAGATCATCAACCGCGGCGGCGAGAAGATCTCGCCGCGCGAGGTCGACGAGATCCTGATGGACCATCCGGCGGTGTCGCAATGCGTCACCTTCGCGATCCCGCACGACAAGCTCGGGGAGGACGTCGCCGCGGCGATCGTGCTGCGCGAGGGCGTCGAGGCAGGCGAGAAGGACATCAAGAGCTTCGCCTCGGAGCGGCTGGCCGCCTTCAAGGTCCCGGCCAAGATCCTGATCCTCGACGAGATCCCCAAGGGCGCCACCGGCAAGCTCCAGCGGATCGGTCTCGCGCAGAAGCTCGGACTGGCTTGATCGATCGACACGCCCCGCGATCGAACCGGTCGCGGGGTTTTCGTCGGCCGGTGGGCCTCTCTCCCACCCCCCTCCCCGCATCCTGAGATGCTGCGAAGGCGAACTCCAGCTGGTGCGCGATCCCTGAAGCCCTCCTTCGAGGCCGCTTCGCGGCACCTCAGGATGAGGAGGATGGGTGGGAGGCGCGCCGCCAAGGGAAGTCGTCGGTCCCGTTTCCCGAGCAAAACCCCAAAACAAAAAACCCCGCCGGAGCGGGGTTTTTTCGTCGTCACGGCGCGCGGCTCAGACCGCCATGCGGTCCTCGCCCTCGACCGGCTCGCGCAGCACGTAGCCGCGGCCCCACACCGTCTCGATGTAGTTCTTGCCCTCGGAGGCATTGGCGAGCTTCTTGCGGAGCTTGCAGATGAACACGTCGATGATCTTCAGCTCCGGCTCGTCCATGCCGCCGTAGAGATGGTTGAGGAACATCTCCTTGGTGAGCGTCGTGCCCTTCCGGAGGGAGAGGAGTTCCAGCATCTGGTACTCCTTGCCGGTGAGATGCACGCGGGAGCCCGACACTTCGACCGTCTTCTGGTCGAGGTTCACGATCAGGTCGCCGGTGGTGATGACCGACTGGGCGTGGCCCTTCGAACGGCGCACGATGGCGTGGATGCGCGCCACCAGCTCGTCCTTGTGGAAGGGCTTGGTGAGGTAGTCGTCGGCACCGAAGCCGAGGCCCTTCACCTTGTCCTCGATGCCGGCCATGCCCGACAGGATCAGGATCGGCGTCTTCACCTTCGCCACGCGCAGGGAGCGCAGGACCTCGTAGCCCGACATGTCGGGCAGGTTCAGGTCGAGGAGGATGATGTCGTAATCGTAGAGCTTGCCGAGATCGACGCCCTCCTCGCCGAGATCCGTCGTGTACGTGTTGAAATTCTCGGATTTGAGCATCAACTCGATGCTCTGCGCCGTGGCGCTGTCGTCCTCGATCAGAAGTACGCGCATCGTCGGTCCCCACCCCGGCCAGGCCGTATCAGGGCGCTTGAGACAAGCCGCCGCCGGGCGCCCGCCGACGGCCTCGGCGGACGCACCCTCATTCCCACTTCAGAAACGCTATTCCTTAACCGTTAACAAAAGCCGAATCCCGCTTGCAAGGTTCATCTTCTTCGAGTCCGAGGGCGATTCCCACCACGGTTGGCAATCTGTTCTCCGGAGATGATCGGCAAGGCTCCGACGCGGATCGGGCGGTCGGGTTAAGCCGTTCTGATCCTTGAGAATGCCCCGTTTGTTGCAAATGGGAGACATCGCGCGATCGTTATCGCTCACGCTTTTCCGAGGGGCCGGCGGCCGACCCGGCCCGTGCCGATCGGCCCCCGGCAATGTTAAGACATCGGCCGGATCGGTGGCGTGGGGAGGGACCGGGCCCATGGCGAGAGGATGACGGGCGAGCGGGAAACCGGCGGATTGTCCGCGGCGCTCGCCGCCCTGGCCACGGTCGAGACCCTTGAGATCTTCGGGCGGGTCACGGCGATTCGCGGCCTGCTCGTCGAGGTTGCCGGCCCGGTCGCGGCCATGCGGCTCGGAGGGCGGCTCGACGTGGTGGTCGAGGCGGGGGGCGCCGGTACCGTCCCCTGCGAGGTGATCGGCTTCTCGGGCGACCGGGCGCTCGCCATGCCGTTCGGATCGCTGGAGGGCGTGCGCCGCGGCTGCCCGGTCCTTGTGCGCGACGAGGCGGCGGGGGCGGTGCGCCCGTCCCAGGGATGGCTTGGCCGCACCGTCGATGCGCTCGGACGCCCCATCGACGGGCTCGGCCCCCTCCCCCAGGGACCGGCGATCTATCCTCTTCGGGCCGATCCGCCGCCCGCGCATGGGCGCCGCCGCGTCGGCGCGCCGCTCGATCTCGGGGTCCGGTGCATCAACACCTTCCTGACCATGTGCCGCGGCCAGCGCATGGGCATCTTCGCCGGCTCCGGCGTCGGCAAGTCGGTGCTGCTCTCCATGCTCGCCCGCTACACGGCGGCGGACGTGGCGGTGATCGGCCTCGTCGGCGAGCGGGGCCGCGAGGTTCAGGAATTCCTGCAGGACGATCTGGGCGCGGCGGGGCTCAGTCGCTCGGTGGTCGTGGTGGCGACCTCCGACGAGCCGGTGCTGATGCGCCGCAACGCCGCCTACGTGACGCTGGCGGTGGCCGAGTATTTCCGCGATCAGGGCGCGCAGGTTTTGTGCATGATCGACTCGATCACCCGCTTCGCCATGGCACAGCGGGATATCGGGCTCGCCGGCGGCGAGCCGCCCACCGCCAAGGGCTACACGCCCACCGTCTTCTCCGAATTGCCGCGCCTTCTCGAACGGGCAGGCCCCGGCACCGGCGAGGGCGCGATCTCCGGTCTGTTCACGGTGCTGGTCGAGGGCGACGACCATAACGAGCCGGTGGCGGATGCCGTGCGCGGCATCCTGGACGGCCATATCGTGATGGAGCGCCGCATCGCCGAAACGGGCCGCTACCCGGCGATCAACGTGCTGCGCTCGGTCTCCCGCACCATGCCGCGCGCCTGCGATCCGGCGCATCTGCCCACCGTGCGGCGGGCGCGTAAGGTCCTGGCGACCTATGCCGACATGGAGGAGCTGATCCGGCTCGGAGCCTATCGGGCGGGGGCGTCACCGGAGGTCGACGAGGCGGTCGCGCTCATGCCGGATCTGACGGCTTTTCTGGGGCAGGGTAAGGAAGAAGCAACCTCCATCAGCGAGGGTTACGCACGGCTGGCCGCCATCGTGGGCGGCGGGTGAGATGGCATCGCGTCGGGGGTTCGGGTCCGCGAGGATCCGGCGAGCGCGTCCAGCCCTTTCGCCGGCGTAGCGTAGGAGTGGATGGCCCGACATGAAATCGCGTGACACGCTGATCCGGCTGCGGCGGTTCCAAGTGGATGAGAAGCGCCGCCGGGTGGCGCAAATCGAGATGATGATGGCCGATTTCATCCGGATGGCGACCGAGCTGGAGCGCGAGGTCGCCCAGGAAGAGGCCCGCGCCGGCATCACCGACCCGGCCCATTTCGCCTATCCGACCTATGCCCGCGCCGCGACCTCGCGCCGGGACAACATGCGCCAGTCCGCCGCCGCCCTGGAAGGCCAGCTCGCCGAGGCCAAGGCCGAACTCGGCGAAGCCTTCGAGGAACTCAAGAAGGTCGAGATCCTGGAGGATCGCGAGCGCTCCGCCGAGCGCGCGGCGGAAGCCGCCCGCGAGCAGGCCGAGATGGACGCGATCGGGCTGCGCGCCCGGGCTTGAGCCGACCGAAAGGTCTCGTGGCGGCATGAAACCGTCACGATCGGCGGGCAAGAGCCCGCCGCATCGAGCCGGTTGCTTCGGTCCCGCTTGCGATGCAAGCGGCCCTGGCGCAGGAGGGACCGGTCCCGAGGGAGGCGGCCGGTATCCATGAAGAAGATCAGTGAAATCTTTTGGGGCTTGATCGGCCTCGCGGCGGTGGCGGCCTCTTGCTACCTGCTCTGGGGCAAACTCAAGGATCAGTCCTGGGCGAGCATCGAAGCCGCCTTCCTGGCGATCCCGCCGCATCACGTCCTCTTCGCCGCCCTCTCGACCCTCGTCGCCTACGCGGCGCTCGCTTGGTACGACCGGATCGCCCTGCTGCATCTGGGCGTGCGCGGCATCTCGTGGATGTTCGTCTCGGTCTGCTCCTTCACCACCTACGCGCTCTCGCACAATATCGGCGCCTCGGTCTTTTCCGGCGCCCTGGTGCGCTACCGGGCCTACACCGCGAAGGGGCTCTCGGCGGCGCAGGTCGCGGTGCTGGTGGCGCTCTGTTCCTTCACCTTCGGCCTCGGCACGATCCTGCTCGGTGGCTTCGTGCTGGTCTACGATCCGGGCCTGCTGTCGCGGCTCGACAGCCTTCTGCCCGCCGCACTCACCAACCCGCACACCGCCCGACTCGTCGGCTTCGCGTTGCTCGCCTTCGTGGCGCTCTACGTGCTCGGCTCGGTGCTGCGCTTCCGCCCCCTGACGATCCGCTCCTTCAAGATCGAATATCCCCGGCCGCAGATCATGGTGCGCCAGCTCATCGCGGCGCCGCTGGAATTGCTCGGCGCGGCCGGCATCATCTATTTCGCGCTCCCCGACAGCCTGAACCCCGGCTTCATCGCCGTGCTCGGTATCTTCCTCGCCTCGTTCTCGGTGGCGCTCGCCTCGCACGCGCCGGGCGGACTCGGGGTGTTCGAGCTGGTGTTCTTCACCGCCATGCAGCTCCAGACCGATGCCGAGAAGGCGCCGGTGCTCGCAGCCCTGCTGATCTTCCGCTTGTTCTACCTCTTGATCCCGTTCGCGATCGCCATCGTCGTGGTGGTTCTGTTCGAGCGCGCGCGCTTGTCGAAAGCGCTCCATAAGACCGATCAGAACCCGCCCGAGCCCCCGCTGGTGGCGCCGGGGCTCGACAACCACATCATCGAGAAGCGCCTCGAGAAGAAGGCGGTTTGAGGCTCTTCGATAAGCTTCCGTCGCCGGCACCCGCCTCCGCAGGCTTGAGGCTTCCGCTCCGTTGAACGCCGAAGACCGCTGCGCGCGGCTCCGGCCCGTGCGGGGTCGGCGTCGCTTGCGGGGCATGCATGGCAAGCGATGCTGCGGACCGTTTCGAGCAGGATGACGCCGCGCCCCCGTATGGTTACGTGCCGCCATCGTGGATGGCGGGACAAGCACGCTTGCCCGGCCTTCACGAACGGTTAAGCTTGCAGCATGGGCGCCAGTCCGGCGTCCGGGTTACGAACATCATGGCTTCCATCAAGGTGCGGGTGTCCGAGGACGGCACCTGCTCGATCTGCCGCAACGGCACGATCATCAGCACGGGTCTCACGCGCCATCAGGCCGACCAGTTGGTCGCGGTCCTGCGCGCCATCGAAGGCCACGACTGAGGTTTTTTGCGGCGCCTGCTCAGTGCGCCTCTCTCACCCATCCCCCCTCATCCTGAGGTGCCCGCCTCGGCGGGCCTCGAAGGAGGTCGCGCGTTTCCTGGAGCCCTCCTTCGAGGGCGACGCTGCGCGCCGCCTCCTCAGGATGAGGGGAGTGGGAGGGAGGCGCCATGAGGCCTGAAGGTGGCCCGCTGCCTAAGCTCACACGGAGCCCACCGTCCGCAGCCGTGCCCGCGGATGGATCTCCGCCTGGCTCATCACCGGGGTCTCCCGGCGGAAGCGCTCGATGATCGAGCGCACGAAGGGCCGTGCCTGAACCGAGGTCACCAGCACCGGCATCTCGCCCATGCGGGCGGCCTGCTCGAAGCGGTCGCGCACGGTGTTGACGAATTCGGTCAGCCGCGAGGGCTGCATCGCGAGATAGCGCTCCTCGCGCTCGCCGATGATGGATTCGAGGAAGGCCTGCTCCCAGGCGGGCGACAGGGTGATGATCGGCAGCGTGCCGTCGGGACCCTGGTACTGCGCACAGATCTGGCGGCCGAGCCGGGCGCGCACATGCTCGACGATGTCGCGCGGATTCTTCACATGGCCCGCCACCTCGGCGATCCCCTCGACGATCGATCCGAGATCGCGCACCGAGACCCGCTCGGCGAGCAGCAATTGCAGCACCCGCTGGATGCCCGTGGTGGCGATCTGGCTTGGGACGATCTCCTTCAGGAGTTCGGTGTGATCCTTGGGGAGTTCGCGCAGCAGCTTCTGCACCTCGACATGGTTGAGCAGTTCCGAGACATGCGCCTTGATGACCTCGGTCAGGTGCGTCGAGATCACGGTCGCGGCATCGACCACGGTGTAGCCCTTAAGCTGCGCCTGGTCGCGCAGGGCGGCGTCGACCCAGGTCGCGGGCAGACCGAAGGTCGGCTCCATCAGGTGCAGGCCAGGAAGCTGCACCTGCCCGCCCATGGGATCCATCGCCATGAACTGCCCCGGAAACACCTGCCCGGTGCCGGCCTCGATCTCCTTGACCCGCACCGTGTAGGTGTTGGCCTCCAGGCTGACATTGTCGAGGATGCGCACGGACGGCATGACGATGCCAAGTTCCGCCGCGAGCTGGCGGCGCAGGGCCTTGATCTGGTCGGTCAGGCGGTCCTGGCCCTCGCCGTTGACGAGCGGCAGCAGGGCGTAGCCCATTTCCAGCTTCAGGTCGTCGAGCTTCAGCAGGTCCGTGACCGTCTCCTCCGCGGGCGCGGCGCCGGGGGTGGCGGGCGAGCCGTCGGCGCTGACCGCCGGCGGTGCCTCGCGCTGCGTCTTGGCGATGCGCCAAGCCGCGTAGCCCGCCGCCGCGCCGAGCCCGAGGAAGGGCAGCATCGGCATGCCGGGTAGGAGCGCGATCAGCCCCATCACGCCCGCCGACATGCCGAGCGCCTTCGGGTAATTCGCCATCTGCTTGCCCAGCGCCTTGTCGGCGGAGCCCTTCACGCCCGCCTTCGAGACGAGGATGCCCGCCGCCGTCGAGACGATCAGTGCCGGCACTTGGCTCGCCAGCCCGTCGCCGATGGTGAGCAAGGTGTAGGTCTTGGCGGCCTCCGAGAAGCCGAGTCCCTGTTGGGCCACGCCGATGACGATGCCGCCGACGATGTTGATGCCGGTGATGAGGAGCGCGGCCACCGCGTCGCCGCGCACGAATTTCGAGGCGCCGTCCATGGCGCCGAAGAAGGAGGATTCCTCCTCGAGCGCCGCGCGGCGGGCCTTGGCGGCCTTCTCGTCGATGAGACCGGCCGAGAGGTCGGCATCGATCGCCATCTGCTTGCCCGGCATGGCGTCGAGGGTGAAGCGGGCGGCCACTTCCGCGATGCGGCCCGAACCCTTCGTGATGACGACGAAGTTCACGATGATGAGGATCGCGAAGACGATGATCCCGATGACGAAATTGCCGCCCATCACGAAATGGCCGAAGGCCTCGATGACGTGACCCGCCGCCGCCGTGCCCTCGTGGCCGTGGCCGAGGATCAACCGGGTGGAGGCGAGGTTCAGCGCCAGCCGCAGCATCGTCGCGATCAGCAGCAGCGTCGGGAAGACGGTGAATTCGAGCGGGTTATCGATGAACAGGCCCGTCATCATGATCAGCACCGACATGATGATCGAGACGGCGAGCAACAGGTCGAGCAGGATCGCGGGCAGCGGGAAGATCAGCACCGTGAGGATGCCCATCACCGCGGTGGCGAAGAACAGATCGGTGCGCTTCGACAGCGCCTGGAGGCTGGCGCGATTCGGCACGAACGCCGAGAGGGAGCCGAGTCCTCCCGCGGGAGCGGCGCTGGCCGTCTCGCTCATGTCGCCGTCATCCCCCGCACGGGCCCACTCGCCTACCCGGCAGGATTTGCCGGGCGCAGGGTTAGCGCCGGGTTAACGGCGGCGGATCGGAACCAAGCCGGAAGCCGAGGGCTTGGTGGAGCACTTCGCCCAGGAGCGCCGAGAGGAGACCGCCATGGCAGGACGAGCCGTCACCGCGCTGTTCGACAGCTACGAGGACGCCGCCCGCATCGTCGATCGGATCGAGGCGGAGGGCGTGCCGCAATCCGAGATCGGAATCGTCTCCCTCGACGCCACCGACCGGCCGAATGCAGCCGGCGAGCCGGGCCCGGTCGCGCGCCCGGCGGAGGCCGAAGCCGCCGATGGGGCCGGAGCCGGGGCCACCGTCGGCACGGTGCTCGGCGGGGGGGCCGGACTGCTCGCCGGGCTCGGCCTGATCGCGATTCCCGGCGTCGGTCCGATCGTCGCGGCGGGTTGGCTGATCACCGCCCTGTCGGGCGCCGGCGTCGGCGCCGCCGCGGGCGGACTGATCGGTGCGCTGACCGGCGCGGGCCTCAGCGGCAAGGACGCGGAGACCTATGCGGAGGGCCTGCGCCGAGGCGGCACACTGGTGACGGTGCGGGCCGACGGTGATCTGGCCGAGCGCGTCGTCGCGTTGATGCGGCGCGGCGGCGCGGTCGATCTCGATGAGCGGGCGGAGGGCTGGCGTGCGCAGGGGTGGACCGGCAGCCCCGCCGCACCGGTCGCGACCGCCACGCCCGCGCCCGAACCGGAGCCGGCGCTCGCCCCCGCTCCGGACAACCCGGCCGACCCGACCCTCGCGCCGCCGACCCGCCGCCCGCCCGGCGCCATCGGCTGACGGCCCCGTCCGCGAAAATGCGCCGGTAGGCCTCAGCTGAAGAGGTATTTGCGAACGCCGATCGCCGAGCCGAACGCAGCCATCGCACCCAGGGCGATGGCGCTCAGCCAGAGGGCGCGCTTGGGCTCCGTCGAGGAGACCGGCATGATCGGCTCGACCACCGGCGTGAAGAACTCGACCTGCCGACCGGCCACGATCCGCGCCGACTCGTTGGCGGCCAGCACCCGGCCGTAATAGGCCTCGGCCTCCTTGCGCTGGTTCTCGTAGGCCTCGAACTGGCCGAGAAGGTCCGAGAGAACCTTCTTCCGGCTCGGGTCGGCGCTCGCCATTTCGCTCTCGATCTTCTCGATATTGGCATCGAGATCGCTGATCTGGGTCTTGAGATCCCGGATCGGGCGCGCATCGGGCGAGAGGTCGCGCAGGCCCAGCGTCAGCTGGACGGACAGCGAGATGCGCTGTTTGCGCAGCTCGGAGATCGTCGTGAGATTGGTGGTGTTGGTCGCCGAGGCATCCAGGACGCCGCCGCTGTTGCGCAGCTCGCGCACGGCGAGGCGGGTCTTGAGCATCCGCTCCTCGGCCACGGCCAATTCGCGCTCGGTCTCGGCGAGTGCCGCGTTGCGGGCCCGCATGCTGAGTTCGTTCACCATCCGCTCGCTCTCGGCCATGATCGCCTGGGCGAGATTGTAGGATTCGGTCGGGTCGAACGCCGAGACGGTGAGCGTGATGATGCCCGCATGGTTGTCCACCGTGGTGTGGACGCGCTGGGGCCAGTAGCGCATGAAGCGCTCGATCGGCTGGTTCTGCGGGCCGCGCGAGAAGTAGTCGATGCTGTCGCGGGTATACATTTCCCGAACCGGCAGCTGCCGTTCCAGGACTTCGACCATCTTTCGGCTGGCAATGTAGTTCGTCGTGATCAGGGTATCCTGGATCACCATCTGCTTGGGCAGGCTCGAATCGGTGCCCGTCCGCTCGCTGTCGACCTTGTCGACGTTGCCCAGGGCCGGCCGCAGGGCGAAGCGGGCTTCCGTCACGTAACGGTCCGAGGCGATCAGGTACAGGTAGACGGCGCCGACGAGCGTCGGCAGCACGAAGACGAGCACGAACAGCAGCGGGATCATCGGATCGCGCTTGATGTGGGTCCGGTAGGCGCGGATGCCCTTCTTGCGATCGGAGTGGCGGGCGACCCGAGCGAACCGCTTGAGCGACTCGGCCACCGCCGTCGACCGTTCCCCGGTCGTCAGGGGGGCACCGGACGGGGTGCTGATTTCGGTGCTCATACGCCCTCGATGTCGTTGGCGATGGATCGGCGCCAGCCCGTGGTCTCGCGCGGGCTCGCGGCGAAACCGTGTCGGCGATCAGCCGTTCAGGCGGCGATAGGCCGAGATCGCCTCGTCGACCTTGTCGTAGACCACGGCCTGACCGTTCACGAGAATGATGGCCTGGCTGCAATAGGTGCGGATCTGCTCCATCGAGTGGGAGATCAGGATGATGTTGGCGGTCGCTCGCCGCATCTCGAACAGCTCCTGACAGCGCTTCTGCATACGCGCGTCGCCGACCGCGAGGGTCTCATCGATCAGATAAGTGTCGAACGGAATCGCCATGCTGACGCCGAAAGCGAGGCGTGCGCTCATGCCGGAGGAATAGGTGCCGACAGGCATGTCCATGTAGACGCCGAGTTCGGCGAAGTCCTCGACGAATTCCAGCACCTGACGCGGATCTTCGCCGTAGATGCGCGAGACGAAGATGAGATTGTCGCGTCCGGACATCTTCGGGTTGAAGCCTCCCGAAAAACCGATCGGCCAGGACACCCGCTGTCCCCGGATGATGCGCCCGCGGCTGGCTTCCTCGACGCCCGCGAGCAGGCGCAACGTGGTCGACTTGCCGGCCCCGTTGATGCCCATGATGCCGTAGCTGATCTCCGGCCGCAGGGTGAAATTCACCCGATCGAGGATGATGCGCCGTTTGCCGTAGACGGAGTAGAATTTGGAGACGTTCTCGAAGCGGATCACGGTTGCCAGGCCTCGCCGGTCGGTTGCGGCCTGGAGCCCCGTGCGACGACGGAGGCGAGAGACCGGACGCTAATGCGAGGAGCCCGAGAAAAGCGGCGAATCTGAGAATGGCCGTCGGGACCAGGCGCGGCTGCCCCTATCGTGCCGGGCCGTCATACCGCTGCCGGCAAGCCGGGATGCGCCGCCCGGAACCGTGCCGCCGTGGTAAGGAGACGGTAGAGCACCAGCGCATTGAGGCTGTGCCACAGGAAATGCGTCCCGAGCGGCAGCGCGGTGCAGACCTGGGCATCAATGGTGCGGAAGGCGAGCGAGGCGAGGAAGAGGCCGCCCGTGACCAGCACAGCCCGGCCCGCCCAGGCGGTCCGCCCCGCGAGCGCGAGGCCGACGCCGAGGAGCGCCAGCACCGCGGGAAGGTAATCGATCGAGCCGTTGGTGAGCGCGGCCACGTCGCGGCCGGTCAGGGCATCGAGGGCGGGCGACAGGCCGAAGCCGGCCCCGGCGAAGGCGAGGGTCGCCAGCCCGGCGACCCCGGGGGAAAGGCCGAAGAAGCGGGCCAGGGCCAGCCCGAAATAGCCGTAGATGAAGATCGCGATCGGGATGACGTCGGCGAGGAGAGACCAGCGATTGGCGAAGGTGTGGAACAGGAAGGAGCCGATTCCGACCACGCCGACCACGCCCGCGAGGACCTGCACCGGCCGATCGCCCGGCGCGATGCGCGCCGCCAGGAACGCGGCCACGAGAAAGGCGGCGTTGGTCGCCGCGTTGACCGGCTCGGACCAGAAGGCCGCGTCGGTGCGCTCGCAATAGGCCCGCACCGGTTCGAACCAGGACGCGTCCATCGAATCCCTTCCCCCGATCCTCGTCCCGAGCCTCATGCAACGGCGGCCGTGCCCCGGCCCTGGGTCGCCCCCGCCGCGGGCATCTCGGCAGACGGCGGCGCGGGGCACGCGTCGCGGGTTCCAGTGCGCCGCTCGCGCACCGCCTTGCCAGCGCGGCGCGAAGGCCCGATGACGAAGCCATCGGTCGCGCCATTCGCGCTTTGGGGCCCCATGCGGATCACCACCTGGAACGTCAACTCGATCAAGCAGCGGGTCGGGCATCTCCTCGGTTTTCTCGAGGAGGCGCGGCCCGACGTGGTCTGCCTGCAGGAGCTGAAATGCCAGGATGCGGCGTTCCCCCGCGCCGAGATCGAGGCGGCGGGCTACGCCGTCGAGACCCTTGGGCAGAAGGCCTATAACGGCGTCGCCCTGCTGGTGCGCGCGCCGCTCACCTCCACGCAGCTCCTGCGCGGCCTGCCGGGTGACGCGGAGGACGAGCAGGCCCGCTACATCGAGGCTCTGGTGCACGGCGAGGGCATCGCGCCGGTGCGGGTCGCATCGATCTACCTGCCGAACGGCAATCCCGCGCCCGGGCCGAAATATGCCTACAAGCTCGCTTTCATGAAGCGCCTGCGCCTCCATGCCCGCGCCATGATGGCGAGCGAGGACGCCCTGGTGCTGGCCGGTGACTACAATGTGATCCCGGAGCCCGTGGACGCTGCCGACCCGGACGCCTGGACCCAGGACGCCCTGTTCCTGCCCGAGACCCGCCAGGCCTTTCGCGCCCTCCTGGCGGAAGGCTTCACCGAGGCCCTGCGCGCCTGCGATCCGAGCCCCGGTCTCTACACCTTCTGGGATTATCAGGCCGGTTGCTGGCCCAGGAACCAGGGAATCCGGATCGACCACCTTCTGCTCTCGCCCCAGGCGGCCGATCGCCTCGTCTCGGCCTCGGTCCAGCGCCACCTGCGCGGTCTCGAAAAGCCCTCCGACCATGTGCCCGTGACGGTCGAACTCAGCGACGGCTGACCCCCTTCGACCTCGCTTCGGGACAGGTCGATTCGGCCGGCCTTAAAGGTCGATTCACGCAGAACCGTTCTACTCGTCTGCAGTAGCGTTCCGCGTAAACGAAGTGCCATGCCCGCATCGGTCTCCGCCGCGCCGGACCTGTCCGGCCTCATCGAGCTGTCGCGCGATCCCGCGCTCGACCTCAAGCCCGTGATCCTGCGGGTGCAGACCGACATGTTCGTCGCCGCCCCCAATCGCGACCGGGCGATGATCCACGCCTTCGAATCCCTGGCGGCGGGTCTGATCCCGACGGTGGACGACGCGACGGCCACGATCGTCGCCGACAAGCTCGGCGGCTGCCCCGACCTGCCGGACGCGGTCCGCGCCGCCCTCGCCGCCCGCGGCCTCGACGTCGCCCCGCCGCGTCCGCCCCAGGACCAGGCGGAGGCCGACCGCGAGCTCGCCGAGAATCCCGGCGTCCTGATCGGCACGCGGGTGCTGGAGCGTCTGCTGGCGCGGGCGCGCCGCGACGCGGATCTGGCGCGCATCCTGCTCGCCCGGCCCGACATTCCCGCCGCCGATCTCGCGCCGCTCTGGCTTCATGCCGGTGCGGATGGCCGCCGGGCGATCGGCGAAGCGGTGGAGGCCACCGCGGCCCTGCGCCCCTGCCCTCACGCTCCCCGGGCCCTCGCCTCGGCGTTGGTGCAGCTCTCCCATGCCCGCGACGTGAACGGCTTCGTCACGGCCCTCGGCGAAGGCCTCGGCCTGCCCCAGGATTACTTGACCGCTGCCCCCGACCCGGCGTCCCGCTACGACCTGCTGACGCTGGCCTTGCGCGCCGCCGACCTCAGCGAGGGCGAGGCGGTCTTCGTGTTCCTCACCCTCAACGACACCGTGGCGCGCTCGGTGGACCGGGTCTTCTCCCTCGTCACGCTGTTTCGCGAGACCAGCCGGGCCGGCGCCCGCGATCTCCTCGTGGCCATCCTGGGCGCACCGGTCCTGGAGCGCGGCGCCCAGGCCGAGCATCGGCCGTTCCACGGCCCGGAGGCCGCCAAGTCCCGCAGCGCCGCGACCGCCGTGCGCCCGGCCCTGCCGTCCCGGCTGCGCCGCACGAGCTGACCCGCTCAGAACCTGAAGCGCGGGTACGACCCGGCAGAAGCCGCCCCCTGTCGATCCTGGCCTCCCCGGTCAGAGCGACTCGGCAAGGGGGAGCGCGTGGCGATCCTGGGCATCGTCGATCTCCACGATCCAGAGATCGGAATCGAAGCGCATCTCTCGGGTCAGGCGCTCCTCCACCTCGAAGGAGGGCACGGCCGCCAGAAGCGGGCTGAACCGGCGGTCACCGTCGTCTTCCGCGTCGATCAGGGATTGCGGAGCCGGGCCGAACAGGTCGGCGGTGCCGTCGAGCCGATCGACCTTGATGAAGATCGCCCCCGCCTCCGCGGCGCCGCGCCGACGCAGCACCGCGGGCACGCCCTCGCCGTTCAGGCGACGCAGATGGGCCGAGACCCAGAAATCGGAGCGCAGGCGTGCCATGGGGGCCTGATAGGCCCCCTCCCCCGCCCCGTCGAGGCGGATATCAGCCCTGGGCGGCGGAAGCCTTGGCGGTCAGCTCGCGGAGGGTGCGGCCCGCGGCCTCGCCCTTGACCGGCAATTTGCGATCGCGCTCGAACCGCTCGATCGCCGCCTTGGTGCCGGGCCCCATCATCCCGTCGTCCTTCAGGGGGCCGTAGCCGAGCTTGGCCAGGGCGCGCTGAACGCGGGCGACCTGGGGATCGGGCTTCGCGGGATCGGGCTTCGCGGGATCGGGCTTCGCCGCATCGGATTTGGCCGCTTCGGATTTGGCCGCTTCGAGCTTTGCCGGATCCGGCTTCGTCACCGCCGGCCGGGCATTCTCGCGGACGGACGGCTTCGGCGTGACCGAGGCGGTGGTCTCGCTCGAACGGAGCATGTCGGCGATCGGATCGCGCGGTGCCGGCGCGGGTGCTTCCGTGCGGACCTCCCGCGGCGGGGCGGTCCGGGCCGGCACCGGCTTGGCCTCGGCCAGCTTCGGATCGCCGGCTCGGGCCGGAGCGGGTTTGGCCGCCTGAGTCTTGGCGTCGAGAGCTTTCGCCTCGACCGTCGGCAGGATCGGCGCCGGGTGACGGCCCTCCTGAAAGCCGACCGCGTTGAGACAGACGGTGAGCGCCGCACCGGCCCCGAGGACGGTTCCGAGCGCTCCGCCGGGATGGCGCAGGCAGAATTGCGCCGCCGTGCGGGCGAAGGTCATCACGGAGCCCAAGGCGCCCTGGGGCGCCGCGGCTCGGGGCATTCGGCGCGGACCGGCCCTGCCGGAACGCCCGTCTCGCATGTCGCCCGGCACGACGATGTCCCGTCGATCCCGTCCGGCGGGTGTCTCCCGCATCATCCGACTCCTCGTTTGGTCGTCTTCAGGTCCGCTTTTGATCGCTTTCGCCCCTCACGGCCCGTTTCACCCGGCCCGCCGCATCGGCGGGTGGGCGGTGGAGACGGGCGCGGGATCGAACAGCCCGACCGGCAGGCGGATCGGCCCCGCGGCGATCTCCGGGATCGCACCCCGCACCGAGGTGCGGATCGGCGCGGGCTGGCTGCCGTTGCGGACGCGGCTGCAATCGAGCGGCAGCGTTACGGCCACCAGGGTGCCCTTGCCCGGCGCGCTCTCCACCGAGACCGAGCCGCCATGCAGCCCGGCGAGGCCGCGCACCACGGAGAGTCCGAGGCCGGTTCCCTCGTGGCTGCGGCCGTAGCCGCCGCCGACCTGGAAGAAGGGGTCGCCCAGCCGCGGCAGATCGGCCTCGCCGACGCCGATGCCGTTATCGGCCACGACGAAGTCGAGATAGCCGCCGCCGCGGCGCACCAGAACCTCGACGTGCCCGCCCCGCGGCGTGAACTTCACGGCATTGGAGATCAGGTTGATGAGCATCTGACGGCAGGCGCGGGCATCGGCGATCAGGGCGCTGCCAGCCGGCACGGGCGCGAAGGTCAGCGCGACCCCCGAGGCATCGGCCTTGAGCCGCATCAGGTCGCAGCAGCCGCGGATCAGCGCCTCGACGTCGATCGGCTCCGGCTGGAAGTCGAAGTGACCGCTGCGAATGCGCGAGATGTCGAGCAGGGTGTTCACCACGTCGAGGAGGTGGCGACCGGAATGGCCGATGATGCCGGCATATTCCTGGGTCCGCTCCGGCGACAGGCTCATGGAGCCCTCGCCCGCCAGCACGTCGGAGAAGCCGATGATGGCATTCAGGGGCGTGCGCAGCTCGTGGCTGACGGTGGCGAGGAAGTGCGTCTTCACCTCGTCGGCACGTTCGGCCTCGGCGCGGGCCCGGTCGAGTTCGGCCGCGTGGCGGCGATGCTCGGACACGTCGCGCGTCACCGCCACGACGGTGCCGCCATTGGCCCCGGCGAGCGCGGCCTCGATCCGGTGGGCACGCATCTCGGCATGGATGGTGCGGGCGCCGTCGGCACGGGCGGCGTCGAGATGAAGGCGGAAGGGCACGGTGGCCGGAACACCCGTGGCGGCCACGTCGCTGATCGCCTGGAGCAGGGCCGGACGGTCGCCGATATGGACGCGGTCGAGCAGGCCGTGCCCCCGCAGGCGGCCGGGATCGGCGCCGACGAAGCGGGCCGACGAGCCGCTGGCCTCGAGGACCCGGCCATTGGCATCGTGCCACGTCACGAGGTCGTCGATGGCCGAGAGCAGCAGGCGGTCGCGGGCCTCGTTGTCCCGCATGCGGGCGCGCCACTCGCCCTCGCGGCGGATATGCTCGATCGCCTGGGCGGTGATGTGGCCGATCGCCGTGATGGCGAAGACCGGGATCGCCACGGAATTGGGCCAATCGAGATCCGGGCCGCCGAAGGAAAGATGGCCGGAGAAGGCCACGGCGATGGCGCCGAGGCCTGCGATGATCGCGGCGGCGAGGGTCGCCCGGCGCGAGCCGGACACCATCGCCTCCAGCGGCACCGCCACGAGCCAGATCGCGGCGGCCGAACTCGGTCCCCCGGTGAGTGCGGCGAGGCAGACGAGAAGACCGGTGAGCCCCGCCGAGGACAGGGCATGGGCGACCCAGAGCGAGCCGGTGCGCGACAGCACGACGGCGGCGAGAACCGGAAGGAACAGGCTGGCGATGGCCAGGGCCTCGACGCCGCTCGGGACGCCGCGCCAGAGGAGGTAGGGCGGCATCGCCGCCATCATCACGGCCCCGGTGGCCAGACGCGAAACGAGGAAGCGCTCGTGGCGGAAGCGGATGCCGGGCTCCGCCAGGGCCGAGGCATGGACGAGACCGGCAAGCCGGGCGTCGAAGAGAGAGGCTAGGGTACCGTCGTTACGCAACACCACCACGCACAGCACAAGATCCAGGGCCTGAAGTCCCTCAGGACGCTGCCGTCGAGCCCTCCGTCCGAAGAAGGAAGGGCACCGCTCGGAAGCTTTCAGAGGCACTCTTACGCTGGCCGGATCTCGCGCCCCTCGACTGCTCGTTACAACGACGAGAACCGTCGCAGAGGCGGTTTAAGCGAGGATGAAAAGGGTCGGTCGCTTGCCGTCCATCGGGGCCTCGGACGGGCTCCGGCACACCCGTTTCGGGAGCGTTTTCCGCCCTTGTCCACAGAGCCTGGCAGAGCATCGTGAAGGGCGAACGGGGCAGAACAAGGCTTCGTTCACCACGTCCACGCATCGCCGCGCTTTCGTGCGGCGGCAACCTCGGTCCGTGCACCGGCCGGTGCCATTCTCAGGGCCGATCCCGAGGCGGCCGCGGCCGCGAGCCCGGACCGGACCCATGACCTTCCTCCTGCGCGCCGCCCTGGTGATCGGCGTCCTGTCCTACTTGGCCGCCACGCGGCAGGGCGCGACGCCCCAAGCGGTCGACACCGCACAACTGCGCGCGACCGTGGAACGGACCACGCAGGGCCTCGCCCATCTCGCCACGGCCCTGCCGCCCGAAGCGCGGGCGGAAGCCCTGCGGATCGGCAGCGAGGCCCTGTCCAGCCGGATCACCGGCCACGCGACCTCCGCCGACACGCTCTCGGCCAGCGACCGGCTGCCGCCCTGGCGGGGGACGGGCGAAACGCGATGAGGATCCCGACACCTATTCCAGGGCTGGTTACCCCCACAGCTCCGGCTCCGGCGGGTGCACCGTGCTTCCCTCGTAGAAGAGGGACGGCGCGCGATCCTGCGCTAGGAGAAGCGGCCCATCGAGATCGACATAGGCGGCGTGGTGGGCGATCAGCATCGCGGGGGCCATGGCCAGGGAAGTGCCGACCATGCAGCCCACCATGATCTCGAAGCCGCGGGCCCGGGCTTCGTGGGCCAGCCGGATCGCCTCGGTGAGGCCGCCGGCCTTGTCGAGCTTGATGTTGATCGCGTCGTAGCGCTTGGCCAGCGCATCGAGCCCGGCCCGGTCGTGCAGGCTCTCGTCGGCGCAGATCGGAATGGTGCGCGGGATCTCCGCCAGCAGGCCGTCCTCGTCGGCGGGCAACGGTTGCTCGATCAGCGCGACGCCCGCCGCCGCACAGGCGGCGAGATTGGCCTCGATCGTCTCCGCCCGCCACGCCTCGTTGGCATCGACGATGAGGCGGGACTCCGGCGCGCCGCGACGCACGGCAGCGATTCGCTTGGGATCGCCCTCGCCGCCGAGCTTCACCTTGAGCAGCGGCCGGTGCGCGGCGAGGCGGGCCGCCGCCTCCATCGCCTCCGGCGTGCCCAGGCTCAGCGTGTAGGCGGTGGTGACGGGACCGGGCTCGGACAGGCCGGCGATGGCCCAGGCCGGACGGCCCTGGTGCTTGGCCTCGTAATCCCACAGGGCACAGTCGAGGGCGTTGCGGGCCGCGCCCGGACCCAGGCGCTCGAACAGGTCCGAGCGGGTGCCGCTGCCGGCGAGCCATTCGGCCTGGGCCTCGATGGCGGCGACGACGCTCTCCACGCTCTCGCCGTAGCGGGCATAGGGCACGCACTCGCCCCGCCCGCGCATGGCACCGTCCTCGACGGTCGCGGTGACGACGACGGCCTCGGTGCGGCTGCCACGGGCGATGGTGAAGGCCCCGGCGATGGGGAAGCGCTCGACGGCGACGGTGAGGCGGCGGGGCATCGGGGTCTCCCCTCCTCAGGCCGGGAACTCGGCCGCGAGACGATCGAGGATCGCCTCGACGCCGAAGCGCACCGGATCGGTCGCGGGCAGGCCGTGGGCCGCCTCCGCCTCTTGGAGCAGCGTGCGGGCCTGCGGCTCGGACAGGCTCTCGGTGTTGACGGCGATGCCGACGGCGCGGATCGCCGGATTGGTGAGCCGGCCGCAGCGGATCGTCAGGTCGATCACCTCGCGGATCGACGGCAGGGAGGCCTCGACGCCGCGCATCCGGGTGCGGGTCGGCTCGTGGCAGACCACGAAGGCGTCCGCCTGCGCCCCGTGCAGCAGGCCGAGGCTGACCCCGGCGAAGGAGGGGTGGAACAGCGAGCCCTGACCCTCGATCAGGTCCCAGTGACCGGGATCGGCGGCGGGGGAGACCCACTCGACGGCACCGGAGATGAAATCGGCCACCACGGCGTCGATGGCCACGCCCCGGCCCGAGATGAAGACCCCGGTCTGGCCGGTGGCGCGGAAATCCGCGTCGAGCCCGCGGGCGCGCATGCCCTTCTCCAGGGCGAGCGCGGTGTACTTCTTGCCGACCGAGCAATCGGTGCCGACGGTGAGCAGGCGGCGGCCGGACCGCTTGGTGCCCTTGCCGGTCGGGAAGGTCTCGGTGGTGTGGCGGACATCGTGCAGCGCCCGGCCGTTGCGCTCGGCGGCCTCGGCGATCCGCGGGATCGATCCGAGCCGCACGTGCAGGCCGCTCGCCACGTCGAGCCCCGCTTCCAGGGCCGAGACGATCTCCGCCACCCAATGCTCGGGCAGGACGCCGCCGGCATTGGCGACGCCGATCACCATGGTCTTGCAGCCGTGCTCGACGGCTTGGGCAAGCGTCAGATCGGGGATGCCGAGATCGGCGGCGCATCCCTCCATGCGGACTTGCCCGACACACCATTCGGGCCGCCAATCATTGATGCCGTAGGCCGTCTTGGCGGCGAGGCGATCCGGCACGTCGCCGAGGAACATCAGGTAGGGCGTGGCGATCTGCATCGATTCGGTCCCGTCCGGCGTGTGAGGCCGCCCGATTCGTCTATGCGCGATCCGTGCCCGATGCGCGAGGGGCAGACGCGCCCGCGCAGAGGCGATCCGCCACCGCCTCGGCGAGCGACAGCGACGAGGTCAGGCCGGGACTCTCAATGCCGAAGAGTTGAACGAGGCCGGGCAGGCCGTGCTCGGCCGGGCCATCGATGACGAAATCGGCAGCGGCCTCGCCTGGACCCGAGAGCTTGGGGCGGATGCCCGCATAATCCGGCGTCAACCGATCCTCGGCGAGGGCGGGCCAGTAGCGCCGGATCGCCGCCGCGAAGGCTGCCGCGCGATCGGGCGCGACCGCGTAATCCTCCGTCTCGACCCACTCGACATCGGGGCCGAAGCGCATGCGGCCGGCCAGATCGAGGGTGAGATGGATGCCCAATCCCCCCTCGACCGGAGCGGGGTAGATCAGCCGCGAGAAGGCGGGGCGGCCGGTGCAGCCGAAATAGCTGCCCTTGGCCAGGACCTGGCGCGGCACCCGTTCCGGTGCCACCCCCGCAATCCGCCGGGCGAGCGCCTGCGCTCCGATCCCGGCGGCATTGACGAGGATGTCGACCGCCAGCGTGTCGGGCGCCTCGCCGCCGAAGCGCACGTGCCAGCGCCCGTCGCGGCGTTCCGCGGACAGGATCGGCGTGCGCAGCGCCAGCGCGCCGCCCGCATCCTCGATCTCGCCGAGCAGCGCCAGCATCAAGGCGTGGCTGTCGACGATGCCGGTGGCGGGGGAGTGCAGCGCCGCCACGCAGGACAGGGCCGGCTCCAAGGCCACCGCCGCATCGCGTTCCAGAAAGGCTAGGTCCTCGACCCCGTTGGCCTGCCCGCGGGCGAAGATCGTCTCGAGCGCGGCCCGCTCCGCCTCGGAGGTCGCGACGATCAGCTTGCCGCACAGGCGGTAGGGCACGCCGTGGCTCTCGCAGAAGGCGACGAGACGGCGGCGTCCCTCGACGCAGTGGCGGGCGCGGAGCGAACCGGGGGGATAGTACATCCCGCCATGGATCACCTCGGAGCTGCGGGCGGAGACGCCGGTGCCGAACGCCTCGGCGGCCTCAGCGACGATGACCGAAGCTCCGCGTCGGGCGAGCTCCCGCCCGACCGCGAGCCCGACCACCCCGGCTCCGACGACGAGCGCTTCCATGCTCAGCGGCTCCGTTGCGTGCGCCGGGTCCGTGGCCACGGACGAAGGCGCGTCGATCTCGGGCGCAATTCTGTCGGTCCCTCAACCCTTCTTGTCGAGGGGACGGCCAAGCAGGCGAGCGAATTCGGCCTCGATTTCCTCGACCGAGAAGGGACTCTGCCCGGAGGCTTCCGCACTCGGCGCCGCGGCCTCGGGCCTCGACGGATCCGGCTTCGGCGATCCGGACGGGGGGACGGGCCGCGCCTCGGGCTCCGGCACCGTCCTCGGGGCCGGCGCCACGTCCGCAGGCCGCGCGGGCACGGGCACGGGCACGGGCACGGGCACGGGCACGGCGGGCGTGGCTCTGGCGGGTTCGGGCTTCACCTCCGGATCGGGCCGGGGCACCGGTGCACCTTGCCCCTCATCCGCCGCCGGGTTGGCCGAGGCGGGCGGCGGCGTGGGGGCAGCCGGGGGCAGCGGGTCGGCCTGGGCGGTCGCCATCGCCGCGGCGAGCGGATTGGGCCGGGCATCCGCCGCGACTGGCGCCGGCGATGCGGCGGCCTCCGCAGCGCCCGGTGGCGGCGTCACCGCGGAGGACGGGCGCTTGAGCGCGACCTGCAGCTGGCGGGCCATGTCGGACAGGACCGCCGGATCGACCGGGCGCGGCCCGCGACCCGCGATGACCGGTGGGGTCTCGGGAACCGGCTCGGAGGCCGGTGGGGGCTCGGGCGTGGGGATCGGCGCGGAGGCCGGCGCAGCGATGATGGGCGCGGCGGAGGACGCAGCCTCGGGGGTCGCGCCGGCGAGGGGCGGCGCGGTGCGCCGGATCAGGCGCCCGACCGGCGAGGCTGGACGGGCGCGGGCGGGCGCGGATGGCGCAGGCGGGGGGACGACGTCCGGCTCGAAGAGGCCGGGATCGAGCGGCGGCGAGCGCTCCGGGTGCGGCGGCTCGGCGCCGGGCACGGCGGGCGGCACCACCTCGGGCATCACGAAGGCCGGCGGCGCCGGGCTGTCGAGGAATTTTTCCGTCCGCGCGGTCTCGTGCGCAGGATCGGCGGCGAGTTCGGGTTCCGGCGCGAAGCGTGGTCCGGAGCCGCGCTGGATATGACGCTCGATGACCACATCGTTCGGCCCGCCGACCAGGAGCAGGTGTTCCACGTTGTCCCGCCGCAGCAGGATCAGCTGACGCTGCCGGTCGAGTTCGTAGATGTCGACGATGCCGAGCCGCGGCTGGCGGCCGCGCCCGTTCGCCCCCCCGTTGAGGGACGTTCCCCGCCCGGACAGCCGCCGGAACAGCAGGACCGCCCCGACCAACAGAACCAGGATGATCAGGAAGATCACCAGGAACTGCACGACGAAGGAGCCGTCGGAACTGAAGAACGCTTGCAAGACCGCTGTCTTTCGCCGTCGATCGGGGTCTGGTTCGGACCCCTCGTGAGACCGCGTGATTATTGCTGCCGCGCGGTAGACCCGCAAGAAATCCGAATCATTCGTTAACAGCTGCTTGGAGGGTACGCCGCTTCGTTTTGGGACATCGGCGCCGGCCGCCAGGCAGGATTTGCCCGGTTAACGCGTCCTTAACCATCAGGACGGCAGATTCTGCCGGGTCCGGATCCCCTCCCCGTCCCACAGGGCAGGCCCCGGGCGCCTCGGCAAGGTCCCCTCATGTCCCTCACCGACCTGCCCATCCTCGGCATGCTGCGCACCCGGATGCACTGGCATCAGGCCCGGCAGGCGTTGCTCGCCGAGAACGTCGCCAACGCCGATCTGCCGGGCTTCCGCCCGCGCGACCTTGCCGAGCCGGCCGGCAACGGCGCGGCGGCCGGGCTCGCCGCGCCCATCGGCGCCTCGGTCGGCGGCGACGGCCTCGCCCGCACCGAGCCCGCCCATTTCGGCCTGTCGACGCAGGACGGCCCCAATGCCGACCCGCGCCGCTTCAAGGGCTTCGAGGTGCGTCCCTCGGGGAACGGCGTGAATTTGGAAGAAGAGATGATGAAGGCCGGCGACAATCAGTCGGACTATCAGCTCGTCGCCTCGCTCTACCAGAAGAGCCTCGACGCCCTGAAAATCGCCGTCAGCAAGCGCTGATCGAGGACCATCATGGATTTCCTGAAAAGCCTCGGCATCGCCGCGTCCGGCCTCAAGGCGCAATCGGGGCGGATGCGCATCATCGCCGAGAACATCGCCAACGCCGATTCCACCGCGACCACCGCCGGCGGCGAGCCCTATCGGCGCAAGATCCCGACCTTCTCCAGCCGGCTCGACCGGGAACTGAACGCCAACGTGATCGAAGCCGGGCGCGTCCGCCGCGATTCAGCGCCGTTCCGCACCAAGTACGATCCGGGCAACCCCGCTGCGGACGCTCGCGGCGAAGTGCGGCTGCCCAACGTCAACGGGCTCATCGAGAACATGGATATGCGCGAGGCCCAGCGCTCCTACGAGGCCAACCTCAACATGGTCACCGCGACCCGGCGGATGATCTCCAAAACCCTCGAGATCCTGAAGGCCTGACCATGCCGACCTCCGCCTTCGCCGCGGGCGCCTACGCCGCCGCCCAGGGCATTGCCCGTCCGGGCGGGCCGAAGCCGGTCCAGGCGACGGGCGCCGGCAACGGCTTCACCGGCCTCCTGCAGCAGACCCTCGACGGGGTGGCGCAGTCCGGCGAGAAGGCCGACCGGGCCGCCCTCTCGGCCGCCGCCGGCAAGGCCAACGTGGTCGATGTCGTCACCGCCGTCGCCGAGAGCGAGACCGCCCTCCAGACCCTGGTGGCCGTCCGCGATCGCGTGATCTCGGCCTACGAAGAGATCATGCGGATGCCGATCTGATTTTTTTGAGAACGTCCCCTCCCATCCATCCCCCTCATCCTGAGGTGCCGCGTCAGCGGCCTCGAAGGAGAGCTCCAGAACCCGCCGCGCTCCCTGGAGCCCTCCTTCGAGGCTCCGCCTTCGGCTTCGCACCTCAGCATGAGGGCACGGGTGAGAGCGGGGGCATCTCGAAAGCTTCGCGCGTCATGACCGGCCTCGCCATCCTCGACATCGCCCGCGACGGCATCTTCGTCTTCCTGAAGGTGGCCGGACCGCTCATGCTGGTCGCGCTCGTCGTCGGCCTCGTCGTCTCGCTATTCCAGGCACTGACGCAGATCCAGGAGCAGACCCTGATCTACGTGCCCAAGATCGTGACGGTGTTCGGCGTGCTGCTCCTGATGCTGCCCTTCATGGGCGACGCGATGGCGTCCTACATGGCCCGCATCGCCGCCCGCATCGCGGCGGGCGGATGATGCGCCGCGCGGCGCAGTGTAGAACGGCCGGGAATGGCCGCTTCGCTCAACCTGCTGCTGCCCGGCCTCGCCGCGGCCTATCTCCTCACCTTCGCCCGGGTCGGCACGCTGATCATGCTGATGCCGGGCGTAGGGGAGCAGCTCGTCTCCGCGCGGCTGCGGCTCGCCCTGGCGCTTCTCGTCACGCTGGTGCTGTTCCCGGTGGTTCGGCCGATGCTGCCGGCGATCAACGGCGCGCTGGCGCCGCCCACCCTGATCGGCCTTCTGTTCAGCGAGATCCTGATCGGGCTGATGCTGGGCCTGTGCGTGCGCATGGTGCTCGCCGCGTTGACGACCGCCGGCAACGTCATCTCGCAGCAGCTCGGCCTGTCCTACGCCATGACGGTGGACCCGACGATGGGCGGGCAGCAGGCGGCGGTCGGCAACTTCCTTTCGCTCCTCGGCATCACCCTGGTGATGGCGACCGACCTGCATCACCTGGCGCTCGAAGGGATCGCCCGCAGCTACGTCGTGCTGCCCCCCACCGGCCTGCCGGCGATGGGGGATGCGGCCAAGCTCGCGCTCGACGCCTTCGCCCGCAGCTTCGCCCTCGGCGTGCGGATCGCCGGCCCGTTCATCGTCTTCGCGATCCTGTTCAATCTCGGGCTCGGCGTGCTGTCGCGGCTGATGCCGCAATTGCAGGTCTTCTTCCTCGCAGTGCCGGCCTCGGTCATTCTCGGCATGCTGATCCTGGTCGGCGCGTTGGGCCTGCTCATGAGCCTGTTTCTCGACGATCTCGGCCGCTATCTCGGCCAGCTCGTCGGGCGATGAGCCGCCCCCATCACGCCGCGCCCGAGGTCGGAGCCTGATCGATGGCCGAGGAAACCGACCAGGAAGACAAGACCGAAGAGCCGACCTTCCGACGCATCGAGCAGGCGATCGAACGCGGCGACGTGCCCAACAGCCCCGAGATCTACACCTTCTTCATCCTGGCGGCGCTGACGCTGGCGCTGATCCTCTCGGCCAAACCCATTGCGGAGGGCCTGTCGCGCGACATGCGCGGCTTCCTCCTCCATGCGGGCGAATTGCCCGCCGATTCCGGCACCTATCTCGGCGTCGGCATGCGGGCGGCCTGGATCAGTCTGAAGGCGCTCGCGGTACCGCTCGGGCTCGCCCTGGTGGCCGCGATCGCCGCGGGATTCCTCCAGCACCGGCCGATCCTGACCGCGCAGAGCCTGATGCCGCAGGTCTCGCGCATCTCGCCGATGGCCGGGATGAAGCGGCTGTTCGGGATGGAGGCCTGGGTCAATTTCGGCAAGGGTCTGGCCAAGATCCTCCTCGTCGGCGTCGTGGCCGGGGCGATCCTGTGGGCCGAGCACGACCGCGCGGAATCCTTCGCCCAGCTCGAACCCGGCGCCGCCCTGGCCGCAACGCTCTCGCTCGCCGTCAAGATGATGGGCGGGATGCTGGCGATCTACGCGGTGATCGCGCTCGGCGACGCGCTCTACCAGCGCCATCGCTGGCGGGCGCGCCTGCGCATGTCCAAGGAAGAGATGAAGCAGGAGCACAAGGAGAGCGAGGGCAGTCCCGAAGTGAAGGCCCGCCAGCGCCAGCTGCGCCAGGCGAAGGTGAAGAAGCGGATGATGGCCGCCGTGCCCACCGCCACCGTCGTGGTGACGAACCCGACCCACTTCGCCGTGGCCCTGCGCTACGAGGCCGGCATGGCCGCGCCCGTCTGCGTCGCCAAGGGCGTCGATTCCCTGGCGCTGCGCATCCGCGCGG
This sequence comes from Methylorubrum suomiense, assembly GCF_022179765.1. Classification (GTDB taxonomy): domain Bacteria; phylum Pseudomonadota; class Alphaproteobacteria; order Rhizobiales; family Beijerinckiaceae; genus Methylobacterium; species Methylobacterium suomiense. The sequence goes on from NZ_BPRE01000005.1 coordinate 125,049, forward strand.
TGGCGAAGGAGCACGGCGTGCCGGTGATGGAGAACCCGCCGCTGGCGCGCGCGCTCCACGCCACCGTCGAAGTCGACGACGAGATTCCCGCCGAGCATTATCGCGCGGTTGCGGAGGTGATCGGTTTCGTGCTTCGCCTGCGCCGCCGGGCCGCATGAGCGACCGGCGCACCGAAACCGGCGAAGTCCCTCAGACGCCACGGTTTATGCACCATTGTCGGGCAAATCTGATCCGACGGCGCGCCGAAGGCGGGCGTGAGGGGATGGGTAGGGCCTGATGGCTGAGGTCAGCGGACCAGCGGTGCCGGCGTCGGGCTCGATCGACCGCTCGGAGCGCCCGGGCCGGGTCGGGTTGCTGCTGATGCTGGCGGGCGTCCTCGTCGGCGCCGCCGTGGGCTTGTCCTTCGTGGCGAACGAGCAGGCTCAGCCGCTCATCCTCGGCCTCCTGGCCCTCCTGGCCATGGCCGGGGTGTTCTTCCTGTTCGCCCTCGCCATCGGGGCGATCCAGCTCGCCGGCCCGGCGTCGCGCGACGACATCACTCGCGCCATCGTCGACGCCGCCCCGGAGAGCAAGCTCGTCGTCGAGGACGGCGGCCGGATGATCTACGCCAACGAAGCCTATATGCGGCTCGCCGGCGGCGACAACTTCTCGAACCTGCGCCCCATCGAGCGCATCTTCGTCGGTGCGCCGGAGGTGTCGGAGGCCGTCTACCGCCTCGCCCAGGCCGCGCGGGACGAGCGCGCCTATACCGAGGAGATCCGGATGTCGCCGCCCCCCGGCGGGGCGGCGGAGCGCGATTTCGCGTGGTACCGCATCGCCGTGCGGCCGATCCCGCGCCCGCGCGGCGCGGCGGCGCTCTGGACGGTGAGCGACGTCACCCACGAGCGCGAGCGCCAGGAGAACGTCTTCCAGGAACTCCAGCATGCGATCGACTACCTCGACCACGCCCCCGCGGGCTTCCTCTCGATCGATGCCGCGGGCGCGATCGTCTACATGAACGCGACGCTCGCCTCCTGGCTCGGCTACGATCTCGCCACCGTCGGCTCGGGTGGCCTCAAGCTTCTCGAGATCGCGCCCGGCGCCGACGTGCTGTCCGCCGCGCCCGGCCTGCCGGGCGAAGTGCGCACCGACCGCTTCGACATCGACCTGCGCCGCCGCAACGGGCAGCCCCTGCCGACCCGGCTCTACCACCGCGTGGCCTATGGCCAGGACGGGGCGCCGGGCCCCTCGCGCACCTTCGTGCTCAACCGCTCGGCCGGCTCGGATTCCGACGAGCCGCAGCGGGCGGCGGAGGTGCGGCTCGCCCGCTTCCTGAACACCAGCCCGATCGCCATCGCCACCCTCGACGGCGAGGGCCGGGTCATCCGCGCCAACGCCTCCTTCGTGCGCCTGTTCTCCGGCATGCCGCGTCAGCCCGCCGCCGAATCCGGCCGCGAGGCACAGGAGCCGCTGATGCGCGACGCCGTGCTGGAGCGCGACCGTCAGGGGATCGAGGCGGTGCTGGCACGGGCCGCCAACGGCTTCGGCGGACTCGACCCGATCGAGGTCGGCCTCTTGGGCGAGGGCGAGCGCTCGGCGCGCGTCTGGATGAGCCCGGCCGATGCCGACGGCACCCAGCGCGCCGAATCCGATGCCGACCGCGAGCGGGTGATTCTCTACGCGCTGGACACCACGGCCCAGAGGCAGCTGGAGCAGCAGATCGCCCAGACCCAGAAAATGGACACGGTCGGGCAGCTCGCGGGCGGCATCGCCCACGACTTCAACAACGTCCTCCAGGCGATCATCGGCTACTCGGACCTGCTGCTCGCCAGCCACCGGCCGACCGACCACGCCTTCCAGGACATCATGCAGATCAAGCAGAACGCGAACCGGGCCGCGAGCCTGGTGCGCCAGCTGCTGGCCTTCTCCCGTCGCCAGACCCTGCGGCCGGAGGTGATGGATGTCGGCGAGGCCCTGTCCGACCTGACGCTGCTGCTCAAGCGCCTGCTCGGCGAGCGGGTGCAGCTCGATTTCCGCCACGGGCGCGACATCTGGCCGATCAAGGCCGACGTGAACCAGTTCGAGCAGGTGATCGTGAACCTCGCGGTCAATGCCCGCGACGCGATGCCCGGCGGCGGGCGCCTGCTGATCCGCACCACCAACTGCGCGGTGGATGCCGAGCGCCCGGTCGGCATCCCGGCGGGCGACCACGTGATGATCGAAGTCACCGATACCGGCGAGGGCATCCCACCCGCGGTGCTCCAGAAGATCTTCGAGCCGTTCTTCACCACGAAGGAGATCGGCAAGGGCACCGGGCTCGGCCTCTCGACGGTGTTCGGCATCGTCAACCAGTCGGGTGGGGCCATCGACGTGCAATCGACCGTGGGCGAAGGCACCACGTTCCGCATCTACCTGCCGCGCCACGAGCCCGGCGCCGAGGCCCTGCCGGAGCCCGAACCCGCCCACGCGCTGCCCAAACCCGAGCGGACCGCCTCCGAGCCGAGCGAGGCGACGCCGACCGTCGGCGAGACGGCGGCTTCGCTCGAGGCCAAATCGGACGCGAAGCCGGCCCCGAAGCCCGCGCCGGAGCCGCAGAAACCCGCCGCCGACCATACCGGCCAGGGTACGGTGCTGCTGGTCGAGGACGAGGATCCGGTGCGCGCGGTCAATTCCCGCGCGCTCTCGGCCCGCGGCTACACGGTGCTGGAGGCCGCCTCCGGGGTCGAGGCCCTGCGCCTGATCGAGGAGCATGCCGACGGCATCGACGTCGTCGTCTCCGACGTGGTGATGCCCGAGATGGACGGCCCGACCCTGCTGCGCGAACTGCGCAAGCATCGGCCCGACCTCAAGGTGATCTTCGTCTCGGGCTACGCCGAGGATGCCTTCCGCAAGAACCTCCCGGAAGGCGAAGCCTTCAACTTCCTGCCGAAGCCGTTCAGCCTCAAGCAATTGGTCGAGACGGTGAAGACCACGATGGCAGGCTAGGACGGAACGCCTCTTCCCATACGCGCCCTCATCCCGAGAGACCCGCGCCCGCGGGCCTCAGGATGAGGGGGTAGGACGGCTGACGGTGCCTCACACGCGTCCGTGCACCAAACCGTGGATGAAGCCGAGCTTGCGCATTACCGGCGGGGCGATCACGAAGGGGTAGAGGTCGCCCTCGCCCATCGCCCGGTTCATGCTGTTGAGGGCGAACACCAGGGGCAGCCACGCATCCACGATCTGCTCGATGGTCTCGGCCGCGTAGGGGTCGAATCCGATCTTGGCGGTGATCTCGCCGGAGCGATCGACCTCGGGCTTCACCTCCAGGCCGAAGGCGCTCGCCATCTCCAGCGTGTCGACGATGTGGAGGTAATGCGCCCAGGTCTCGGCGAAATCCTCCCAGGGATGGGTGGTGGCGTAGGCGGAGACGAAGTTCTCCTGCCAGTCGGCCGGCGGGCCCTGGTTGTAATGGCGTTGGAGCGCCTCGCCGTAATCCTGAGAATCGTCGCCGAACACCGCTCGGCAGGCATCGAGCTTGCCCGCGTCCCGCACCAGCAGATCCCAGTAATGGTGTCCGACCTCGTGGCGGAAATGGCCGAGCAGGGTCCGGTAAGGTTCGCCCATGCTGGAGCGGCGCTTCTCGCGCTCGGCCGGATCCGCCTCGACGAGGGCGATGGTGATCACGCCGTTCTCGTGACCGGTCATCACCTTGGGGCCGTCGGCGGAGGGCGGGTCGGCCAGGAAGTGGAAGATCAGGCCGTGCTCCGGATCCTCCGCGCGGGTCTTCAGCGGCAGGTTCCAGCGCAGCAGAGTGTAGAACAGCCGGTGCTTGGCCAGTTCCATCTCCTGCCAGCGCTGCAGGTTCATCGGGTCGGACACGTCCGGCACCGTGCCGTTGTGGCGGCAGGCGAGGCAGAACGCGTCGGTCGAGCCCGGCGGCACCATCCAGTTGCAGGTGTCGTGCGCCGCGTTGGTGCAGAGGAAGCTGGGGTTCTCAGGGATCGCCAGCGGGGTCCATGAATTGTTGTCGCCCGCCGGCGCCAAAGCCGAGAGCGTGCCGGCCTGCGGCAGGTAGCCGAGGCGGTGACCGCAGCGCTGGCAGGTTCGGTTCTCGAAATACAGGATGTTGTCGCAGGACTGGCAGCGGAAGAGCTTCATCGGATCACGGGTGTCCTGAAGGCGTTGGGACGCCTTCCGTGCAATGGGCGTGCAAGGCCAGGACGCCGAGGAAGCGGGCAGTCAGTCCGGCCAAGCACGGGTGGGAGCGCGGCCAGACAAGCCGCGACTCCCTTCACCGTTCCGTGAGCGAAACCCTTTTTGTGTCTCCGCCCTTCGCGAGGCGCCTCAGGCCGCCGCCAGTGCCTCGGCGATGGCGGCGAGCGCTGCGTCCGCCCCCTTGCCGTCGGGACCGCCGGCCTGGGCCATGTCCCGGCGTCCGCCGCCGCCCTTGCCGCCGAGATGGCCCGCGCCTGCCCGCACGAGGCCGACTGCGTCGTAGCGCTCCGTCAGATCCTCGGTGACCCCGACGACGAGTCCGGCCTTGCCGTCCGGGGCGACGCCGACGATGGCGACGATGCCCGATCCAAGACGGGTCTTGCCCTCGTCGGCGAGGCCCTTCAGGTCGCGCATCTCGACGCCCTCGACCACCCGGGCCATCAGCTTCACGCCGTTGACCTCGCGCGCCTCGTCGCCCCCGCCCGAGCCGCCGCCCATGGCGATCTTCTTCCGCGCATCCGCCAGCTCCTTCTCGAGCCGGCGGCGCTCCTCGATGAGCGAGGCGAGGCGGTCCGGCACGTCGGCGACGGGCGCCTTGATCAGGCCGGCGAGCTGGTTCAGCGTGCGGCTCTCGGCCTGCCGGTGGCGGCGCGCCGCGTTGCCGGTCATCGCCTCGATGCGGCGCACACCCGCGCCCACCGCACTCTCGCCGAGCACGGTGATCTGGCCGATCTGGCCCAGATGCGACACGTGGGTGCCGCCGCACAGCTCGATCGAGAAGTTCGGCAGGCGCCCGCCCTCGACCTCGCGGCCTTCGTCGTCCACGGGTCGGCCCATGGAGACGACGCGCACCTCGTCGCCGTACTTCTCGCCGAACAGCGCGCGGGCGCCGGACTCGATCGCCTCGTCCACCGCCATCAGCTTGGTGACGACCGGGGCATTCTGGAGCAGCACCGCGTTGGCGATCTCCTCGACGCGGGTCAGCTCGGCCTCGTCGATGGGCTTGGGATGGCTGATATCGAAGCGCAGGCGCTCGGGGGCGACGAGCGAGCCCTTCTGCGCCACGTGATCGCCGAGCACCTGCCGCAGGGCCTCGTGCAGCAGGTGCGTCGCCGAGTGATTGGCGCGGATCGCGGCGCGGCGGGCGTGGTCCACCTTCAGCTCGACCGCCGCCCCCATCGCGAGCGTGCCCTCGTCCACGGTGACGTGGTGGACGAACAGGTCGCCGAGCTTCTTCTCGGTGCCGGAGACGCGGGCCTTGAGGCCCGGTCCGGTGATCGTGCCGGTGTCGCCGACCTGACCGCCGGATTCGCCGTAGAACGGCGTCTGGTTGACGACGACGAGGCCGGTTTCGCCGGCCTTGAGAGCCTCGACTTCGGCTCCCTCACGCAACACGGCGCCGACGACCGCTTCCGCCGCCTCGGAATCGTAGCCGAGGAACTCGGTGGCGCCGGTGCGCTCCTTGATGCCGAACCAGACGGTCTCGGTCGCGGCCTCGCCCGACCCCTGCCACGCGGCCCGCGCCGCCTGCTTCTGGCGCTGCATGGCGGCGGAGAACGCCTCCGTATCGACGCCGATGCCGCGGGATTTCAGGGCGTCCTGCGTCAGGTCGAGGGGGAAGCCATAGGTGTCGTAGAGGGTGAAGGCGGTCTCGCCCGAGAGGTTTTGCCCATCGCCGAGATCGCGGGTCTCGGCGTCGAGAATGGCAAGGCCCCGCTCCAGGGTCTTGCGGAATCGGCCCTCCTCCAGACGCAGGGTCTCCGAGATCAGCGCCTCGCTGCGGGTCAGTTCGGGGAAAGCCTGGCCCATCTCGCGCACCAGCGCGGGGACGAGGCGGTACATCACCGGTTCGCGGGCGCCGAGCAGTTCGAGATGCCGCATGGCGCGGCGCATGATCCGGCGCAGCACGTAGCCGCGACCCTCGTTCGAGGGCAGCACGCCGTCCGCGATGAGGAAGGAGGTCGAGCGCAGATGGTCGGCGATCACCCGGTACGAGGCGCGCGTCGCCGGCTCCGGCGCCTTCGACACGGCATGCGCCACGGCGTCGATCAGCGCGCGAAACAGGTCGGTGTCGTAGTTCGAGTGGACGCCCTGAAGGATCGCCGCCATGCGCTCCAGGCCCATGCCGGTGTCGATCGAGGGCCGCGGCAGCGGATTGCGCACCCCCGGCTCGATCTGCTCGTATTGCATGAACACGAGATTCCAGAACTCGAGGAAGCGGTCGCCGTCCTCGTCCGGGGAGCCGGGCGGGCCACCGGCGAGCGCCGGGCCCTGATCGATGAAGATCTCGGAGCACGGGCCGCAGGGGCCGGTGTCGCCCATCTGCCAGAAATTGTCCGATGTCCCGATCCGGATGATCTTCTCGTCACCGAACCCGGCAATCTTCTTCCAGAGGCCGGCCGCCTCGTCGTCGTCGGCATAGACCGTCACGAGGAGTTTCTCGGGCGAGAGGCCGAACTCCTTGGTGATCAGGGTCCAGGCGAGTTCGATCGCGTCGGCCTTGAAGTAATCTCCGAACGAGAAATTGCCGAGCATCTCGAAGAAGGTGTGGTGCCGGGCGGTGTAGCCGACATTATCCAAATCATTGTGCTTGCCACCGGCCCGGACGCACTTCTGCGAGGAGGTCGCCTTCACATACGGGCGCTTCTCGACGCCGGTGAAGACGTTCTTGAACTGCACCATGCCGGCGTTCGTGAACATCAGCGTCGGGTCGTTCTTGGGCACGAGCGAGGACGACGGCACCACCGCGTGCCCGGCATCCCGGAAGTAGTCCAGGAAGGTCGATCGGATCTCGTTGACGCCGCTCATCGGATAGGCTCGGAAATCAAGTCGCGTCGGGGGACCGGCTCGGAAGAGCGCGGCCGCATCCGGCCCTCATACGGTCCGCCGCCCTGCGAGTCACGTCGGCAGGTGAGCTCGGCAGTTTACCGAGATCCGTCCCCTCGTCTCTCCTGCGGATCGGCGCTCGCCGCGCGGGTCGCGCCGGCGCGGCGCAGTTCGGCGAGATAGTCGCGCAGCAGGGCCGCCCGCCGCGGCCGGAAGCTGATGCCCGTGGCCGCGACCGCGCGGATGCGGTCGAGGCGGAACATGCGGAACGCCTCCCGCATGGTGCACCACGCCAGCAGGGTCATCTGGCTGTCGAGATAGACAATGGAGAACGGCAGGATGGTCCGCTCCGTCGGGGCGCCGTCCTTGTCGGCGTAGCGGATGGCGAGCGCTTCCTCGCGCCAGCAGCCGGACCGGATCGTCGCCATGAATCCCACGATGTCGGGCATCGCGGGAAAGCGCGCGGCGAAGCGACGGGCTTGGCTGACCGCGTGAAGCAGATGCTGCTCGGCCCGGTCGGGGAGGGTCGCGGCGACCTTGGCCAGTACCGAGGCCGCGGCCTCCGCCAGCGCCGGGTCGCCCATCTGGCGCACCTCGGACAGGCCGAGCACCAGCGCTTCGATCTCGATGCGCTCGAAGGTTTGCGGCGGCAGGGCCACGTCCTCGATCAGGCGATAGCCGTAGCCGCGCTCGCCCTCGATCCGGGCACCGGCGGCGCGCAATGCGTCGATGTCGCGATAGAGCGAGCGCAGGGACACACCGGTCTCCTCGGCGAGCCGGGCCGCCGTGACCGGGGCAGGCAGGACCCGCATGGCATGCAGCAGGCGGAAGAGCCGGTCGGTGCGGGCCATCGCGCTCCTGACGGAAACTGGCAGGTGGGGTGGCGTACATCATCGTCGGCAGCCCGGCCACAGGCGCCGACCCGCAGGAGCCCTTCCATGATCACGCTCTACCACTCGCCCAACAGCCGCTCGACCCGCATCGTCGCGCTCCTGAAGGATCTCGACGCCCTGGACACCGTCGGCATCGAGGTCGTCACCATCCCCCGCATGGACGGCACCGGCGCCCGCGACCCGCGCAACCCCCATCCTGACGGCAAGGTCCCGCTGCTCGACCAGGACGGTGTGCTGGTGTGGGAATCGAGCGCCATCGTTCAACACCTCGCCGAGTTGTTCCCCGATGCGGGTTTGAGCGTTCCGGCCGGCGATCCGCGGCGGGGGGCCTACTTGAGCTGGCTCGCCTGGTATGCCGGCGTGGTCGAGCCGGTGCTGACGCTCCAGGCGCTCGGGATCGATCATCCGGGCCTGTCCCGGACCTTCCGCACCGCGGATCATGTCAAAGCCAGGCTCGCCGCGGCGCTGGCGGACCGGCCCTATCTCTTGGGCGAGCACTACACGGCGGCCGACCTGCTGCTGCACTCGCCCTATGCGTGGTTCGGCAAACCCGGCCTTCCGGCGATCGACGCCTGGGTGGACCGCTGCACGGACCGCCCCGGCGCCCGCTTCGCGGCGGAGTTCGACGCGGCACACGGGGGCTGAGCGTCGGGCTGAGCGCGCGTCGCCCCACCACATCCCCTCATCCTGAGGTGGCGCTGCGAAGCGGCGCCCTCGAAAGCGGGCTCGAGCGTCTCGCGCGATCCTAGGAACTCTCCGTCGAGGCTCAGCCTTCGGCTGAGTTCCTCAGGATGAGGGGGGCTGGGTGGGACGGGGCGAAGAAAAGGCCATCAGTAATTGACCTGCAGCTGCGCCCGGAACAGATCGCCCTCCGCCTGTCCGAGGCGGCGCTCGTCGGCCTCGCGGCGGTTCATGCGAGCATAGGCGAGGGTGATCTCGATCGGCTTGATTGGCTGGAACTCGATGCCGATCTCGACCTCGTCGGTTTCGAGGCGCGGCGCGTTGGTGGCGACCTTCCAGCCGCCGCGATAGGTCTGCCAGCGGGCATAGGGCATGAACGGGCCGATCCACGAACGGTCGACCCGGACCATCGCCTGGACGTAGCCACCCTCCAGCGGTTTCGTCGTGATCGCCTGGGCGACCGGATCGAATTCCGGCCCCCGGCCCCAATTCCACTCGGCCTGGAGACCGAAGGGTTGGGGATAGAGGATGGCGTGGATGCCGACGCGGCTGTCGTCGAAGCTCGTCGCAGTGACGCCGCCGGCACGGGTCTCGGGCTGGAACTGGTTGTGGTAGGCCGAGCCCCCGACCTCGACGACTTGATCCTTGAACGCGGCGCCCAGCCCATCGAGCATGAAGGGCCACGTGACCATTCCAGCGACCATCACGCCGTTGTTGCGCTCGACCCGGTTGATGGTCTGGCCGTTATAGACCCCCAGACCGAAGGCGCCGTAATTGCCGAACAGCTTCTGCCCACCCTTGGCCAGCCGATCCCAGATCCGCTGCACGTGCCAGGGGGTGTAGTAATAGGTGATGCCGATATCGCGCTCGCCGGGGATGGCGCTGTTGATCGCGTCCGAGCGGTCGAGCGTCAGGCGGTTCTGCGAGGATTGCAGGTTCTCCCAGCCATAGGGCACCTTCTGCTGACCCAGGCGCAGCTTCGAGCGGCGGTCCTCGTCGAGGAACACATCGGCGAAGGCATCGCGCAATTGCGCGAAGTGCTGGCGCGGCTCGGGCCCCGCCTGATTGTTCACGCTCACGGCGAAGTCCGGCTGGATGTAGAGGAAGACCCGCTCGTGAATGTCGCCCTGGATGACGAGGCGCACCCGCCGGAAGGTGAAGTTGTTGGCTTGAGTGATGCCGCTGTCGTGGACCGAGCGCAGCCGTGAGACGCCGGACGGCGCGGTGTCGTCGCCGGACAGGAACTCGTTGACGCGCAGCTGCGTGTAGCCGCGCAGGGACAGACGCTCGAACCAGGTCTTGGGCCGCTTCGGCTTGTCGGGATCGTCTTGCAGCAACTCGGGCGGCGGCGGCAGCAACGCCCGCCACCACGTATCGGGCTCGTCGGCGAGGATGACCTGACGCTCGGCCCGTGCCCCCGGCTTTGGGTCGAGCGCGGATTCCACCGGCCGTCCCGCCGCCGGCAGCGTGCCGGCATCGCTGCGCCCGGCGAGGCGGGCCGGCTTGGGCCGGGGTCCGACTCCACCCGTTCTGCGCAGGTCCCGTTCGGCAGCCTGCGCCCGGATCATCGCCTTCAACTCATCGATCTGCCGCTGCAGTTCGGCCACGGTCTGAGCCTCGGCCGGCGAGAAGGGCAGCATCAGCGCCCCCAATCCCAGCTTGGTCGCAAGCAGGCATCGCTTCATCGATCGGGCTCTCCGCGCCGCGCGAGCCTCCTGTGAGATCGGTGGATCCCCGGAGCGACTGCGCTTTCTGCGGCGCGGCATAACATTCGACCAATATTATTGGAACAACTTAGAGATATTTGGCCCAAAATATTGCTCACTTTATAAATAACGCCCGCATATCTTCCTCTAATCCCTCAGAATACGAGATAAATTACGTCATATATTCTTCATAGATCTATGATCTTATACACGAATGGATTGCCGTGGCATGTGGGCGACGGCGCAGCTCATGGCGATGGGAACGGCCTTTTGGGAACTGAAGCTGCGCGCCGCCGCTGAGCGCCCCCGCACCCGAAGCATCGCTCGGCCCCGTGACGCTGCGGATCCTTCGATCCTGTGAGAACGCCGCGCGGACATGCATCGAACGCAGAGCCCATGCACCGATGCCCTGTCGTCGTCGGCTCACGGCGAGACAGCCGAGACTTGGCCGCATCGCCTCAAGCAGTGGTTGGTTCTGCACCGGACCAAGCGCTGATCGCTGTCGGTCTGTCAGCAACGCTGCATCGCGGCTCAGAAGCGGCGGCCCGATAGGGCCGTGACGGTCCCGGCCCACGCGACTCCGCTCACACGAGCGGGCTCACGGCGCGACCTTGCATGGTGATCCGATAATGGTCGGCATTTGCCGAGGAGCGTATGGCGAGACCGCGGCGGACGAGGGCGTTGAGGGTGGTGCGACAGGGGCCGTGGTCGCAGACCGGTATCCACCGATGCTCCTCCTGATCCGCCAGCCATTGTAGGGCTCGCATCTGCCTCTGATTCAGCGTGGCCATCGTCACATGCATCTCGGATTGCACAGAAAGAGGCCCGCCGCCGAAGGCGGGCCAAGTCATTTCTGGAGTCGCTGCGTGGTAGGCAGCTACTATGACGGACGAGATAGAGAGAAATTTATTCCAGGAAAGTATTACTGCGATGAGATGACCACCACTGGAATAATCTACGAGAGCGATGTTTTGCCTTTAATCCTTGTATACATAATACCATGAGGGCCGATCTTGTACCGATGTGCGCTATCGCAAGCCGCGCCCCGATCCGGTCTTGCGTGGGGATCAACGAGAACCAACCGCTAGGGGCGGCGCGATCCTGAGAAGCGAACATGAAAAAGGGCGGGAGGATGAACCTCCCGCCCCATGATGGACGATGCGAAGATCGGGGAAGCGTCAGGCTTCGCCTTCGTCGAGATCGTCCGCCGTCGGCTTGGCGTTCTCGAGGATGCGGTCGGCCACCAGACCCGAATTCTGCCGGATCGAGCCCTCGATCTTGGCAGCGATGTCGGGATTGTCGCGCAGGAAGCCCTTCGCGTTCTCGCGGCCCTGGCCGAGGCGCTGGCTATCGTAGGAGAACCACGCGCCCGCCTTCTCGACGATGCCGGCCTTGACGCCGAGATCGATCAGCTCGCCGACCTTGGAGACGCCCTCGCCGAACATGATGTCGAATTCGACCTGCTTGAAGGGCGGAGCGACCTTGTTCTTGACGACCTTGACGCGGACCTGATTGCCGATCGCCTCATCGCGATCCTTCAGGGTCGAGACGCGGCGGATATCGAGGCGCACCGATGCGTAGAACTTCAGCGCATTGCCGCCCGTCGTGGTCTCGGGCGAACCGTACATCACGCCGATCTTCATCCGGATCTGGTTGATGAAGATGACCATGCAGTTCGAGCGCGAGATCGAACCGGTGAGCTTGCGAAGGGCTTGGCTCATCAGGCGGGCCTGAAGGCCGGGCTGGCTCTCGCCCATCTCACCCTCGATCTCCGCTCGCGGGGTCAGGGCGGCGACGGAATCGACCACCAGCACGTCGATCGCGCCCGAGCGCACCAGCGTGTCGGTGATCTCAAGCGCCTGCTCGCCGGTATCGGGCTGCGAGATCAGCAGATCGTCGAGATGGACGCCGAGCTTGCGCGCGTAGACCGGATCGAGGGCATGCTCGGCATCGACGAAGGCGCAGACGCCGCCCTTCTTCTGGGCTTCTGCGATGGTGTGCAGCGCGAGCGTCGTCTTGCCCGAGGATTCCGGCCCGTAGATCTCGATGACCCGGCCGCGCGGCAGACCGCCGACGCCCAGCGCGATATCGAGACCCAGCGAGCCGGTGGAGACCGTCTCGACCTCCTGCACCTTGTCGGACTTGCCGAGGCGCATGATCGAGCCCTTGCCGAAGGCCCGCTCGATCTGCGTCAGCGCCGCATCGATCGCCTTCGCCTTGTCCTTGTCCGCAGCAGCCATCGTCGTGGATTCCACCATCTTCAGCGCAGGCTGGGCCATCGCGTGAGGCTCCTTATGCATGGGAGGGGCGCAAGGCTCAATGCGCCCGGGCCGATGCATTTCGTACCTGTTTTGTTCTCATTGTGCAAGGGCGAGTGCAGGAGAACGCTCCGCGAATGCGTGCGCTCTTACGGGACGGCGACCTGCACCTTCCCGTAGAACGGGCGACCTTTTCCGGATCGAAACACGAGCGCCGCGACAGGAGGTGGCAAGTCCTTCGAGGGCGGGCACGACGCTCGGGCGAGGATCGTTCCCTCGCCCTCGGCTCATCTCGATCGTGCGGTATTCCCCGTGCGAGCGCCGACCTCGTCGCCGCCCGACCGACGCCGTTTACTGCGCCGTCTTCCACAAGCTGATCACCCGGGCGCCGGTGCCCGTCTCGGCCCGGGCCTGCCGGGTCAGCGTCTCGATCTCCTCCTGCGGCGCGAGGCGGCGGGCCTTGGCCAGCGCCTTGCGAGCCTCCTCCGCCGGCATAGCGCCGTGGGGGACCATCATGGCGAGCAGTTGCTTGCGGGTCTTGGAGTCGAGGGAGCGCGAGGACCGAACGTCCTCGAAATCGGTCATCCGGTGGCGCGCCGCCTTGCTGCCGCGTCCGCGATCCTCGCGGCCGAGAAACACCTTCGGACCGCCGGGCATCACCACGATGTCGCCGGGACGCAGGGTGTCGTCGCGCAGGAGGGCGGCGGTCGGGTTGGCCGCGATCGCCTTCTGATCGACCGGCTGCTTACCGCTGACGCCGGACACGTCCTCATCCTTGGGCAAGGCGGCGTAGCGCACCTTGGGCTTCGCACGGTCGGCCCCGCGGCTGTGGCGGCGCCAGCGGTAGCGCTCGTTCACCTCGCCCCCGCCATAGGACGGCACGGCCTGCACGGGTGCGGGCGGAGCCTCGACCTGCCGCGGTGTCCCACCGAAGAGATGCCCAAATAGGCCGCCGAGGCCGGCCTCCTGAGCGTGGACGCCCGCGATCGTCGAGAACACAAGGGCGGAAGACGCGAGAACGAGCGCGATGCGCCGTCCGGAGCGAGGCAGGGTCGAAGGCATCGGCGGCTCCTGAAGCTACCTCACGACGCTCCTGATACGCAGGAGCCGGCTTTCCGCGTGGGCGGAACAATCGTGAGAAACACTCGTCGAGGTTGGTCGCGTTCGACCGATGCGCACTCAACATGGGGCCGAGCTTCAGGGTTCCGGCAGAAGGGTGTTTGAATTGTGAATTTTCAAGGGCAGAACGCGAGGCCCATCACGCCGATGTGAACCGAGCACGGTGCCGGGCGGTTGCCCATGGTGCCGCTTTCCCGCGGTGACCGGAGCCGACCGAGACGATGCCGACGAACGACCCGTCCCCGTCCCTTCCCGTGATCCAGCCCGAACCGCGCCACCCCACGCTGTGGACGCTCGCCCTGTCGGCGGCCCTTCTCGGGCTCGTCGCCCTGCCGCGCCGGGCTCCTTCCCGCACCGGCGGCGCCCCGCGAGAGCCGAACGGGGACGCGGCCCGCCAGGAATCACCCTCGCACGAGGGTGCGGATGCGCATCGGGTGGCGCGGACGGAGCGGGATCGCGGCCGGGCGGCCGAGAGCCCCGAGAAGATTCCCGCTGCGGGCTGGTGGGACATCCTCAAGCGCGCCTACCACGACGTCGGCGAGAACCGGCTGATGCTGGTCTCGGCGGGGGTGACCTTCTTCGTGCTGCTGGCGATCTTCCCGGCCATCGCTGCCCTCGTCTCGGTCTACGGCCTGATCGCCGACATCGCGACGATCAACCAGCAGATCGAGGCATTGCGCGGGATCCTGCCCTCGGGCGGGCTCGACATCGTCAGCGAACAGGTCAAGCGCGTGGCCGAGAAGGGTGACACGACCCTGGGCCTCACCGCGCTCACCGGCATCGCCCTCTCGGTCTGGAGCGCCAATGGCGGGGTCAAGCACGTCTTCGACGCGCTCAACCTCGTCTACAACGAGCGGGAGCGGCGCGGCTTCTTTCGGCTCAACCTCGTCTCGCTCGCCTTCACGGCCGGCGCCTTGCTCTTCATCGTGCTGGCCTTGGCCGGCATCGTCGCCGTACCGGTGGCGATCCAGACCCTGGGCCTGAGCACGGAAGGATGGTGGCTCGCGCTGCTGCGCTGGCCGGCGCTGTTCCTCGTCGTGCTCGGAATGCTCGCCGTGCTCTATCGCTACGGCCCGAGCCGAGACGCGCCGCGCTGGCGCTGGGTGACCCCCGGCGGCATGCTCGCCGCCTTCCTGTGGCTGGCCGGTTCGCTGCTGTTCTCGTGGTACGTCGCGAATTTCGGCTCGTACGACAAGACCTACGGGTCGCTCGGCGCCGCCATCGGCTTCATGACCTGGATCTGGATCTCGACCACGATCGTGCTGCTCGGCGCCCAGATCAATGCCGAGACCGAGCACCAGACAGCGGAGGACACGACGGTCGGTGCGCCGAAGCCCCTCGGCGACCGCGATGCCCGGATGGCGGACACGGTCGGTGCCTCGCCGTGAGGTCTCACGTTTCGACAAGTCGAGCATGGCAATCAAGACTGATATTCTCGCAGATCGTCAATCGAGTTTCGTGGATCGATGGGCATGCACGGATCTCACCTTGACCCGATAAATTAACAATTGTTAGGAAGATGGACCCGCCTGACGGATCGGCCCGCCTTCCGCGGGCGCCGGTTGGGGCGGACGACCCGACTGCATGCCTCCACAATCTCCTTCCGCGACCGTGCTCCTGCTCGGCGCGCTTCTCGCCGCGTCCGATGCGCAGGCGCAGGGAGCGAGCGATCCCGTCGTCGCCCTCGACGAATTGTCGGTGACCGGTGACGGCAAGGCGATCTCCCGGGGCTACCAGCCTGTGCGCTCCTCCGTGGCCACGATCACCGAGACCCCGCTGATCAAGGTGCCGCAATCCATCGCCGTGGTCACCGAGCAGGTGCTGCAGGATCAGGCCGTGCGCAGCCTCGACGAAGCGCTCGTCAACGTATCGGGCATCACCCAGACCAACACCCTCGGCGGTACGCAGGACGCCTTCCTCCGCCGCGGCTTCGGCGAGCGAGCGGACGGCTCGATCCTACGCGACGGCCTGCGCACGGCGCTGCCGCGCTCGTTCATGCCGACGACCCAGCGCGTCGAGGTGCTCAAGGGACCAGCCTCCGCGCTCTACGGCATCCTCGATCCGGGCGGGCTCATCAACATCGTCACCAAGAAGCCGCGCTTCGTCCAAGCGGGCTATCTCGAAGTGTTCGGCACCAGCTTCAACGGCGGCGGTATCGAGCTGGACCAGACCGGTCCGATCGAGGGGACGAACCTCGCCTACCGCTTCATCGCCGAGCACCGCAACCGGGAATACTGGCGCAACTTCGGCACCGAGAATCGCCAAGTGGTCGCCCCGTCCGTGACATGGCAGGGCGACGCCACGCGGGTGACGCTGGGCTATGAATGGTCGCGTTACCACGAACCGTTCGACCGCGGCACGGTGTTCGATCCGCTCACCGGCAAGGCGGTGCGGGTGCCGTCCAGCCGGCGCTTCGACGAGCGCTACAACATCACCAGGGGTGAGAGCCACGTCGCCACGCTCTCGGCCGAGCACAACTTCAACGAACGGTGGAAGGCGAACCTCAATTACGCCTTCAGCCACGATTTCTACGCGGACAACCAAGCCCGGGTGATGGGCTACAACCCGGCCACCGGCATCCTGACCCGCCGGGTCGACGCGACCCAGGGCTCCAGCACCTCCGTACATTCGGGCCGGATCGACCTCGTCGGCAAAGAGACCATCCTCGGCTTCGACCACGAGATCCTGATCGGTGCCTCCTACGATCAGTGGAATGGGCACCGGCAGAACATGATCCGAAGCCAGCAGCGCGCCGGCTTCAACATCTACAACCCCGTCTACGGGACGCTTCCGCAAAGCTTCGCGGTGTCCAACTCGGAGAGCGACCAGCGCGAAATCCTCAACACCACCTCGGTCTACATTCAGGATACCGTAGCCCTGACCGACCGCCTCACGGCCGTCGCGGGCCTGCGCTATCAGGATTACGATCAGATCGCCGGCAAGGGACGCCCGTTCAACCGGAACACCGACGTCTCCGGCAACCGCACCGTGCCGCGCCTTGGCCTCGTCTATATGCTGACGCCGAACCTGTCGGTCTACGGGTCATACAGCGAGACCTTCCGGCCGAATTCCTCGATTGCTAGCCGGATCGGCGCGCTGCCGCCGGAATTGGGCCGCGCCTACGAGGTCGGACTGAAGGCCGAGCTGTTCGGCGGCATCACGGCGACCGCCGCGCTCTACGACATCCTCAAATCAAACGTGATCTACTTCGATACGGCCACGCGGTCGGCCACGCAGGCGGAACTGGCTGCGCGGCCTTCGGAAAAGACCATCACGGAAACCATAGCCCGCGTCGCAGGCCGTGTCCGCTCCCGCGGGTTCGAGCTCGACATTGCCGGGCAGATTGCACCGGATTGGAGCCTCGTCGGCACCTATGCCTACAACGATGCGCGGGTCGAACAGGACCCGGATCCGACCATCAACGGCAAGCGGCTCGCCAATGCCGCGATCCACACCGCTTCGCTGTTCCTCACCCACGATTTCGGGCTGGTGTCCGGCCTCTTCGGCGAGGGCCGACTGCGGGCGGGCATCGGCGGGCGCTATGTCGGCGAGCGGGCCGGCTCCGCGACGAACCGGTTCCCATCACCCTACACGAATGCCCGCTTCTTCCTGCCGGAATATGCGGTCGCCGATGCCTTCCTGGCCTACGACACCCAGGTGGCGGGCCGGCCGGCGACATTCCAGCTCAACCTGCGCAACCTGACCAACGCCACGACCTACACCTCGTCCATCGGGTCGAACAATTACGCCGTCACGATCGGCGAGCCGTTCCAGGCCATCGTCACCGCGCGCACCTTCTGGTGATCGACGGGGCTGGCGCGTGGCGGCGACCCTCCGCACCTTCGTGCTGCGCTTGCACTGGGCGCTCGGCCTCGGCGCCGGTCTGGCCCTCGTGCTGACGGGTGTGACCGGCGCGATCGCGCGTTACGAGGCCGCGCTCCAAGAATGGATCGACACGGCCTCGCGATGGTGACACGAGCCGTCCCCCCGACCTCGATCGACGCCCGCTGCCCGACATGGCAGCGGGCATGCCGTTTCCCATCGTCATCACCGCGCATCGTCCGGTGGTCCATCGGGATTTCCACATGACGGTGACCGTCCGCACGGTTCTGTTCCGACTCCATTGGGCCCTCGGCCTCACCGCCGGTTTCGCGCTGATGCTGATCGGCGTGACCGGCGCGATGATGAGCTACGAGGAGGCGATCCACGAGTGGATCGATGCGGATCTCGCTTTCATCGTGGCCCCGGTCCAGGATCGGCCGCGGCTCGGGCCGGACGCGCTGGTCGCGCGGGCCGAGGCGCAACGGCCGGGCCTCTCGGTTGATGCCCTGACCCTGGCGGGCGACCCCGCGCGGGTGCCCCGCGCCCGCTTCGCCCGGCAGGACGGCCATCGCCCCGCCTCCGCCTATCTCGATCCCTATGACGGCACGCTGCGCGGACTCGCCCGGGCGGAGGGCGCGTTCGCGACGATCCGGGCGCTGCACCGCTACCTTCTGCTCCCCGGAGACGGCGGGGGTTGGGGCCGGACAGCGACGGGCGCCTGCGCCCTGACCCTTCTGGTCTTCCTCGGAACCGGCGTGTATCTGCGCTGGCCGAAGATTCACCGCTGGAAGATCTGGCTCAAGCCCACCCTCGCCCGGCCAGGGCGGGCCCGCTGGTGGTCCCTGCACGCGGTGCTCGGCACGTGGCTCGTGCCGATCTATCTCGTGCTGGTCCTCTCCGGCCTATGGTGGTCGTACGACTGGTATCGCAGCGGCGCGACTTGGCTCCTCACCGGCACCGTCCCGCCCGGGAAGGAAGCGGCGGCGAAACGCAACGCCGAACGCCCCGCCGCGCCCGAGCGACCTTTCGCCCTCGACGCCGCCTGGGCCACCTTCATGGAAGCCGAGGGTCGCGATGCGACGCAGGCCACGCTCACCCTCCCGGGGCCGGAGCTGCGGGTGATCCGCATCCGCTGGCTGCGGGCCGGGCAAAGGCCGGAGGACCGGGACGAGATGACCTTCGATGCCCGGACCGGATCGCTCCTCACGCTCAAGCGGGCGGCCGACAAGCCCCTCGGCCGCCGAATCGCCGACAACATGTTCGAGGTGCATCGAGGCCGCTTCTTCGGCGAGGCGGTCGGCCTCCTGTTCTTCGTCGCCGCCCTGGCGCTGCCGCTCTTCGCGGCCACCGGGCTGACGCTCTACATCCTGCGGCGACGCGCGGGCCGCCGACGCAACGCGGCACCCGGCGGCGTCGCCGCACGCCCCCTCGTTCCCGGGCGTCAGTTCTGGGCGCGGCTCGGGTCGTCGGCCGGATTGAGGTAATCGACCCCGAACGGTCCGCTGCCGTTGACCTGAAGAACCACCTCTTCGTCGGTGGTCCAGAGGGAATGGGGCATGGCTTCGGGCAAATAGACGAAGCCCCCGGCCTTGAGCGGCTCGCCCTTGCTCTTGTCCACGGTCTTGCCGTGCTGATGGTAGATCGAGCCGGTCAGGATCGTCAGCGTCTCATCCTTGGAATGGGTGTGCGGCGCGATCACGGTGTTGGCCGGAAACTTCACCCTCAGAACGAAGGGGCCGGGTTTAGTGGGATCGCCGGCCAAGGCGACGATCTGCGTGCCCTTGGGCAGGTTCGGCGGCCCCGGCTGCCACTGGACGGCGCTTCCCTCGGGGAGGGTCACGGCGGCAGGGTGAGCGTGGTCACCGGCCGCAAGGGCGGGTGCGGCGAGCAGCGCGGACAGGGCCGCGACGGTCAGAACGGTTCGAACAGGCATCCTCATCCTCGGAGCAAGTCGCTGGAGCAGCTCCGCTGCCCAACGTCCTTTGCAGTGCATCGTTGCCCGAGGATGCATCCAAGCGCGGCCCGATCACGCAAAAGGGAACGGCGGGGCTCCCACCCCGCCGCTCCCCTTCAAACGATGCGCTCGACTTAGTAAGCCGGGCCGCCGCTCACGCGGCCATACTGCGGCACGGTGCGGTCGAGCTGCTCGGCGTTACCACCGCGCGCCGAATAATCGACAGTGCCGCCGCGACGCGGAGCGACCGAGCCGGTGACGATGTCGTCCGCCGTGCCGACGGTGCCGCCGACCACGCCGCCCACGATGGTGCCCGCTGCGCCGACGGTGCCGCCGACGATGTTGCCGACGCCGCCGATGATACCGCCCTGACGGTTCGGCTCGATATGGGCGCCCCATACATTGAGGGTGCCGTCACGGTTGTAGCTGGCGCTGTCCGTGTCGAAGTTCTGCGCAAGGCTCGGTGTCGCGGCGAGGCCGAGCGACAGAGCAGCGGCGGCGGTGATCTGGGTGATGATCTTCATGATTGATCCTACATCTCGAAGCTTCGGCAGCGCGGGTGAGACACTAAAGAGCGTATTCGCCACTTCGGTCGTCGCTGCCCGTTTGCGATGGGCCAGATCTGGTGCGTCTCATCTACACGGCAATGCCTGCTTTGTCGCACCGCACCATCACTATTTTTCAAATTAGTCTGAGAACGATGCAATTTGGTGCCGCGACAGGATGCGCTCAAAAATTTCATGAGCTTAAGCAATGGGTTCCAGCGTTTGTGCGGCGCAAACCTGGGACGTGCGTCGGCGCACTGGGCTCGGGTCGCCGCGAATTTTTTCTCTGCCGCGACGATCGATGCGGGCCCGGGCGCTCGATCAACGGTGATTGGCGGCGTTTCCCCTCTCGGTGGCGATGGCCCGGGACGGCGAAAATGCTCTATGGCTTCGCCTTCCGTGTTCGTCCCGCCGATGGTGGCCCGAAAGATGACCGACGAGACAACAGCCCATCCGGCCCGAGCCGCTGCGGCGAAGCCGGTCGGGGCCGATGACCGGGTGATCCTGGTCGACGGCTCGTCCTTCATCTTCCGCGCGTATTTCCAGTCGATCAACCAGGATCAGAAGTACAACACGCGGCCATCCGACGGTCTGCCCACGGGCGCCGTGCGCCTCTTCTGCACGAAGATCGCGCAATTTCTCCAAGACGGGGCGGCCGGGGTGAAGCCGACGCATCTCGGCATCGTCTTCGACAAGTCCGAGGGCTCGTTCCGCAAGGAGCTGTTTCCGGACTACAAGGGTCACCGCCCCGATGCGCCCGACGACCTCAAGCGGCAGATGCCGCTGATGCGCGACGCGGTGCGCGCCTTCGGCCTGCACGCGGTCGAGCTGATCCGCTTCGAGGCCGATGATCTGATCGCCACCTATGCGCGGCAGGCCGAGGCCCGGGGCGCCGAGGTCATCATCGTGTCCTCCGACAAGGACCTGATGCAGCTCGTCTCGGACAAGATCCGGTTCTACGATTTCGAGTCGGGAGCCAAGGGCAAGCCCGGCTACCGGCCCGAGCGCAATCTCGATCGCGACGCGATCATCGCGAAGTGGGAGGGCCTATCGCCGGAGCAGATCGGCGACGCGCTGGCGCTCATCGGCGACACGTCGGACAACGTGCCGGGCGTGCCCGGCATCGGGCTGAAGACCGCCGCCGCGCTCATCAAGGAATATGGCAGCCTCGAGCAGCTGCTGGAGCGGGCCGCCGAGATCAAGCAGCCCAAGCGCCGCGAGACGCTGCTGGCCAATATCGACCAGGCCAAACTCTCCCGCCGCCTCGTGGCCCTGGAAGAGAACGTGCCGGTGCCGGTGCCGCTGGACGAGCTCGGTGTGCCGGAGCCGAACCCGGAGAAGCTGGTCGGCTTCCTCAAGGCCATGGAGTTCAACACCCTGACGCGGCGCATCGCGCAGATGCTCCACGTCGATCCGGAGGCGGTGAAACCCGACCCCGCCCTGCTGCCGGGGGCGCAGCCCCACGCCTACACCAATGCCGCCGGCGGCTCGGACGCGGTGCCGTTCTTCGACGATTCCGTGCCCGTCGATCCCGAGACGGAAGCGGCCCCCGAGCGAACGGATGGGGCGGCGCCCCCCGAGGCCGGCGAGGTCGATCCCTTCGCCGATCTCGACCTGCCCGACGCCGCGCCGAAGAAGCGGGGCCCGTCCGAGCCCACGCCCTCGACATTGGTCGCCGCCCGCGCAGCGGAAGCGGTCAAGCCGTTCGACACCGCGGCCTACGAGACCGTCACCACCGTCGCGCAGCTGGAGGCCTGGATCGCCGAAAGCTACGAGGCCGGCGTGGTCGCGGTCGATACAGAGACCGACGCCCTCGACGCCGCCAAGGCGGGCTTGGTCGGCGTCTCGCTCGCCACCGCCCCGGGGCGGGCCTGCTACATCCCACTCGCCCATGTCGCGCCGGAAACGAAGGGCGGCGACCTGTTCGGCGAGGGAGGCGAGGTCGCCAAGGCACCGGCGCAGATCGATCTCGACGAAGCCCTGAGGCTCTTGAAGCCCCTGCTCGAAGATCCGGGCACGCTCAAGATCGGCCAGAACCTGAAATACGACCTCTCGGTGCTGCACCGTTACGGCATCGACGTGACCCCGTTCGACGACACGATGCTGATCTCCTACGTGCTCGATGCCGGCAAGGGCGGGCACGGCATGGACGAGTTGGCGCGCCGCCATCTCGGCCACCAGCCGATCACCTTCGCGGACGTCGCCGGAACCGGGCGCAACAAGGTCACCTTCGACCGGGTACCCCTCGACAAGGCGACCGCCTACGCGGCCGAGGATGCCGACGTGACGCTGCGGCTGTGGCGGATGATGAAGCCGCGCCTCGTCGCGGAGCGGCGGGTTACGGTCTACGAGACGTTGGAGCGCCCCCTCGTGCCGGTGCTCGCCCGGATGGAGCGGGCGGGCATCCGCATCGATCGCGGCATGCTGAGCCGCCTCTCGGGCGATTTCTCGCAGATCCTCGCGCGGCTCGAAGAAGAGATTCAGGAGGATGCCGGCGAGAAGTTCCAGGTGTCCTCGCCGAAGCAGATCGGCGACGTGCTGTTCGGCAAGATGGGTCTGCCCGGCGCCAAGAAGACGCCGTCCGGCCAATGGGCCACGCCCGCGACCTTGCTCGAAGAGCTGGCCCAGGCCGGCCACGACCTGCCGAAGAAGATCCTGAACTGGCGCCAGCTCTCCAAGCTGAAATCGACCTATACCGACTCGCTGCAGGAACATGCCGACCGGGAGACCAACCGGGTCCACACCTCGTTCTCCCTGGCCGCCACCACCACGGGACGGCTCTCCTCCTCCGATCCCAATCTGCAGAACATCCCGATCCGCACCGAGGAGGGCCGCCGCATCCGCCGCGCCTTCGTGGCGCCGGAGGGCAAAAAGCTGATCTCGGCGGATTACTCGCAGATTGAGCTGCGGCTCCTCGCCCACATCGCCGACATCCCGCAGCTGCGCGAGGCGTTCGAGCAGGGGCTCGACATCCACGCGGCCACCGCTTCGGCCATGTTCGGCGTGCCGCTCGACCAGATGACCGGCGATCTGCGCCGCCGGGCCAAGACCATCAATTTCGGCATCATCTACGGCATTTCGGCCTTCGGGCTGGCCGACCGCCTCGGCATCGGCCGCGAGGAGGCCTCCGCCTTCATCAAGCAGTATTTCGAGCGCTTTCCCGGCATCCGCGACTACATCGATACGACGAAGCGCTCCTGCCGCGACAAGGGCTACGTCACGACCCTGTTCGGGCGCGTCTGCCACTATCCGCAGATCCGCTCCAACAACCCCTCCGAGCGGGCGAGCGTGGAGCGCCAGGCCATCAACGCCCCAATCCAGGGCACCGCCGCCGACATCATCCGCCGCGCCATGACGCGGATGGAGGACGCGCTCGTGGCCGAGAAGCTCGACGTGCGGATGCTGCTGCAGGTGCACGACGAACTGGTGTTCGAGGCGCACGACGAGGAGGTCGAGCGGGCGATCCCGGTGATCGCCCGGGTGATGGAGGAGGCGCCGGCTCCCGCGCTCACCTTACGCGTGCCGCTGGTGGTGGAAGCGCGGGCGGCGGGGAACTGGGAGGAGGCGCATTGAGCGCTTCTCCACCGTCCTCATCCTGAAATGCCGCGTGAGCGGCCTCGAAGGAGGGCTTCAGGGATCGCGAGCAGACTGGAGGCCTCCTTCGAGGCCCGCCGAGGCGGGCACCTCGGGATGAGGAGATTTGGTAGAATCGGCGGATCACCATCGAGCCGCCGATTTGTCGATGCCCGCCTTCGTCTACATGCTCCGCTGCGCCGACGGCAGTTACTATGTCGGCTCGTCGCGCGGCGAGTCTTTGGATAAGCGGCTCGGCGAGCATGAGGTCGGAACTTACGCCGGCTACACCAGCCGGCGGCGCCCCGTGACGCTCGTCTGGTCGGAACAGTTCGAGCGCTTCGACGAGGCGGTCGCCTACGAACGGCGGCTAAAGGGCTGGAGCAGGGCGAAGAAGGAAGCGCTCATCCGCGGCGACTGGGACAGGTTGCAGGAGGCCGCGAAGAGGTCCACTGCACAACAGCCGTCCGACCCACCCCCCTCTTCCAACCCATCCCCCTCATCCTGAGGTGCGGCGCGAAGCGGCCTCGAAGGAGGGCTCCAGGGATCGCGAGCACGCTGGAGCCCTCCTTCGAGGCCGCTTCGCGGCACCTCAGGATGAGGGGGGATGGGCTGGAGGTTCCGAAACGGCTCTCGAAGAGCGCAGCACCAACCCCTCACGCCCCCGCAAACTCCCCCCGATACGCGAACAACCCCGGCACGCCGCCGGTCATCACGAACAGGACCGCCGCCCCCGCCGGATAGGCCCCCGCGCGCACATCGTGCAGCAATCCCGCAAAGGCCTTGCCGCTATAGACCGGGTCGAGCAGCAGCCCCTCCGTCCGCGCCATCAGCCGTACGGCCTCGCGCATGCCCTCCGTCGGGATGCCGTAGCCGGGGCCGCGATGGGCGCCGTCGATGCCGATGGCGTCGTCGGGCAGCGTGAGGCCGGGATCGATCAGCGCAGCGGTATCGCGGGCCCGGGCGATAGTGGCGCTGCGGGCCTGCTCCTCCGGCGCGAGCACGGTGTAGGACAGGACGCATCTCGGATCGCGCCCCAGGGCCAAAAACCCGGCGGCGAGGCCGGCATGGGTGCCGGCGCTGCCGTTCGGGACGACGATGCGGGCGAAGTCGAGCCCGATCAACGCGGCCTGTTCAGCGATCTCGGCGGCGCAAGCGGCGTAGCCGAGGCAGCCGAGCGGGCTCGATCCGCCGGAGGGGAAGACGGAGACCCGCCGCCCCTCGCCTCTCAGGACCTCGGCCCGCGCTTCGGCCTCCGCCAACGAATCCGCCTCCCCCGGCAGGAGATGGATGCGCGCGCCGAACAGGTCCTGCAGCAGGCGGTTGCCGTTGCCGGTGTAGTCGGCATCCTCCCGCGGCACGCTGCGGGTGAGGAACAGCTCGCAGGCGAGGCCGAGGCGGGCCGCCGCCGCCGCGGTCAGCCGCGCGTGGTTCGATTGCAGCGCCCCGACGGTGATGACGGTGTCGGCCCCCTCCGCCAGCGCCTGGCCCAGCAGGAATTCGAGCTTGCGCAGCTTGTTGCCGCCCCCACCCACGGGCCCGACATCGTCGCGCTTCACGAACAGGCGCACGCCGTTGAGCTCGGCCCCGAGATGGGTCGAGAGCCGGTCCAGCGAGCGGATCGGGGTCGGGCCGTCGGTGAGCGCCGCGCGCGGAAAGCGGGTGAGGTCCAAGGCGCCCTACTCCGCGGCGACCTTCGGGCCGGGATCGCGGGCGCGGGCGCTCTCGTCGAAGGCGTCGGTGAATTGCAGGCTCGCGAGCTGCGCGTAGAGGCGCCCTTCCGCCAGCAGGCTCTCGTGGGTGCCTTCCTCAACGATGCGGCCGCCGTCGAACACGAGGATGCGGTCGGCGGCGCGGATCGTAGCCAGCCGGTGGGCGATGACGAGGGTGGTACGCCCCTGCATCAGCCGGTCGAGGGCGGTCTGGACCGCGCGCTCGCTCTCGGCATCGAGCGCCGAGGTCGCCTCGTCGAGGAGCAGGACCGGAGCATCCTTGAGGATCGCGCGGGCGATGGCGATCCGCTGGCGCTGGCCGCCGGAGAGCGTGGTGCCGCGCTCGCCCAGCAGCGTCGCGTAGCCCTGCGGCAGGGCGCGGACGAAGCCGTCCGCATTGGCGAGCCGCGCCGCCTCCTCGACCTGCGCATCGCTCGCCTCCGGCCGGCCGTAGCGGATATTCTCCGTGACCGTCCCGGAAAACACTACCGGGTCCTGCGGCACCAGCGACAGGCGGGCGCGCAAGGCGTCGAGATCGGCCTCGGGCAGGCGCACGCCGTCGAGACGCACCGCGCCCTCGTCCGGATCGTAGAACCGCAGCAGCAATTGCAGCACCGTGGTCTTGCCGGCCCCCGAGGGACCGACGAGCGCCACCCGCTCGCCCGGGGCCACCGTCAGGGAGACGCCGTCGAGCGCCGCGTGTTCGGGCCGGGTCGGGTAGCGGAAGCGCACATTCTCGAAACTGAGCGCACCGCGGGCCGGGCTCGGCAGCGGGGTCGGCGTCTTCGGCGACTGGATCACCGGCTCGGTGGCGAGAATCTCGCCGAGACGCTCGGCGGCACCTGCGGCCTGGGCGAGCTCGCCATAGACTTCCGAGAGCTGGCCGAGCGCGCTCGCGCCGAACACCGCGTAGAGCACGAATTGCGAGAGCTGGCCGGCGGAGGTGGTGCCCGCCAGCACGCCCTTGGCGCCGTACCACATCACGCCGACGACCGAGGCCGAGATCAGGAAGATCGCCACGCCGGTCAGCAGGGCGCGGGCCGTGATCGAGGCACGCGCCGCCCCGTAGGCGTTCTCGGAGGCCGCGGCGAAGCGCTCCGCGGTGGTGCGACCCATGCCGAAGGCCTGCATCGTGCGGATCGCCCCGACCGCCTCCGCGGCATAGGCCGAGGCGTCGGCGAGGCGATCCTGCGCGGCCCGCGAGCGGCGGCGCACGCCGCGTCCGGACACGATCAGGGGGAACACGATGAGCGGGATCGCCGCCAGCACGAGGATCGACAGGCCGGGGCTCGTCCACACCATCATCACGACGGCGCCGACGAACAGGAACAGGTTGCGCAGCAGGATCGAGATCGAGACGCCGAACACCGCCTTGACCTGGGTGGCGTCCGCCGTCAGCCGCGAGACGATCTCGCCCGATTGCGATTTGTCGAAGAAGGTGGGGTCGAGACTCGTCAGCCGGGCGAACACCGCCGAGCGCAGATCCGCGACGACCCGCTCGCCCAGGGTCACCACCGAGTAGTAGCGGCCCGCGCTCGACACCGCGAGCACCGCCACGACCCCGAGCAGGGCCAGGAAATAGGAATTGATGAAGACCTGGCCTTCCGGCGAGAAGCCGTGATCGATCACCCGCCGGATCGCCACGGGCACCACCAGCGTCGCGCCCGAGGCCGCGATCAGCGAGATCAAGGCCGCCAGGATGCGGCCGCGGTAGCGGGCGGCGAACGGGACCAGGGGTCTCAGCGCGCCGAGCGGCGCTTTTCCTCGACCGGTCGCGTCCGCGGCTCCGGACATCCCCTCACGCGCGCGGGCCATCGTTCCTCGTCATCGTTTCTTCTCTTCGTGCCATGTCGTCGTGCCATGTCATACGCCGCAGCGTGTCTCGGCGTCTCTTGTCCACCCTCAGGCGCTGAGGTATAGGCGCGCCCTCAACCGAATGCGCGCGATCTTTTGCCCTAGGCCGGTTTCCTCGGCGGCGAGGCCGGACGGCGTGCTACCTCAGGAATGCGTCATGGCAAAGAATGCGGCCGATAAGGCCAAGGGGACCGAGCACCCCGACTACCACTTCATCAAGGTCGTGATGACCGACGGCACCGAGTACCGGACCCGCTCCACCTACGGCAAGGAAGGCGACGTCCTCAACCTCGACATCGATCCGACGACGCACCCCGCCTGGACCGGCGGCGAGCAGAAGATGCTCGATCGCGGCGGCCGCGTGTCGCGCTTCAACAACCGCTTCGCCGGCCTCGGCTTCGGCAAGAAGTGATTGTCGTGCGATCGGGCCGCTGCCCGATTCGCTGAAACGGCGCCGCTTGCGGCGCCGTTTTCGTTTGTCGGCCCTGTCCGATCAGGGTCGAGGTCAGGCCGCAGCGGAGGCTACTCGCCTCCGAACGCCGCGCGCAGGCGCCCGAACTGTGCCGTCACCGGGCTCTCCAGCGGCGCCGGCGCCGGCCGATCCTCGCTGATCAGTTGATCGAGATGCAGGATGCGGGTGTGGAGGCGACGGGAGCGCCGCACCAGATCCTGAAGCCGCAGGGGCAGAGCCGCGAAGGTTGCGCTCGATTCGGCGGGGATCCGCTCGGGCTCGTTGAGCTTCACCCGGGTCTTCTCTTCCTGCGCCTGCACCAGGGTCAATTCCCCTTCCGAGACCGCGCGCTGCACGAGGAGCCAGGACGCGATCTGCATCAGGCGGGTCGTCAGGCGCATGCTCTCGCTGGCATAGGCGAGCGTCGCATCGCGGGAGATCAGGCGCGATTCGGCGCGGCCCTCGCCATCGAGATAGGCCGCCGTCTCCTCGACCAGCAGCATGCCCTCGCGGAACAGCGTACGGAACCCCTCCGAGGCCACGTAGGACTCGCCGAAGCTCACCCAATGGCGCTCGTCCCGGAACGTGACGTCGAACTCGGTCATCCTGCCTCCTGTGCCGCGCTGCTCACGGTTTCGTCCCGAAACGGGACGGGTTCTGTGCGGCTGCGGCCATTGGCGCAACTGTAGCGCCGTTTGGGGCCAGCGAGGGGCTTCACGAAGTTTTAACGTTAACAGGCCGGCATCGACCGGCCGCTCCCGGCCTGTGAAAGGCCAAAAAAAAGCCGCTCCACGGAGCGGCTTGTCGTGAGTCTACAGGGAGGCTTCAAACAGAGCGGATGGAAGACCCACTCAGGATCCAGACAATCTGGATGTGCCTCTTGATAGCCTGGAAAGGTTAATTGCCGGTTAAGCGACGGGGACCGGTCCGGGCTCGGCATTCCGAGATGCCGCATGCGCACCGAGGGCGAGACGAAGCCCGGCATCCACCATTTCGGCGAGGATCGAAGGCTCCAGCTTTCCGCGCAAAGCGGATCGGACTCGCGGGCGCGGGGTTCGCATCCGACATGCCCCCCGACATTGACTTGGGGCGCCCCCTCCTCCATAAGCCGCGCCATTGCGATGCGGCGCCCCGTCCGGGCGCCCTTCGCGTTTGCAGATCCCATTTCGAGGCTCGACGCCGGTCCGCGCGCTCCCAGCGCCGCCGGGCCGTTACCTCGGCCGCCGGAGACCCGCCATGAAGAGAACTTACCAGCCCAGCAAGCTTGTCCGGAAGCGCCGTCATGGCTTCCGCGCGCGCATGGCCACCGCCGGCGGCCGCAAGGTCATTGCCGCCCGCCGCGCGCACGGCCGCAAGCGCCTCTCCGCCTGATCGATGGACCGGCGCCGCCCCTCGGGCGGTGCCGCATCGCCGTCCCGCCCGCCCGGCGGGACCGGCCTCGGAGCGCCCGTGTCGACGATCCGCCGACTCCGGCGGCGCCCGGACTTCCTGGCCGCTGCCGGGGGCCGGCGCTTCCATACCGAGCGCCTCAGTGCGCAGGGGCGCCTGCGCGAGCCGGATGAGGAGCGCGACGGCGCCCGCGCCGAGGGCCTGTTCCTCGGCTTCACCATCACCAAGCGCGTGGGCCATGCGACCGAACGCAACCGGATTCGCCGCCGCCTGCGCAGCGCGCTCGTCCTCGTGGCCGATGATGCGCCCGAGATCGGTGCCGACGTGGTCGTGATCGCCCGCCGCCCCGCCCTCGATGCTCCCTTCGAGAGCCTCGTCGAGGATCTGCGCCGAGCCCTGCGCACGGTGACGCGGCCGCCCGGCCCCAAGCCTGCCGGTGCTAAGCCCGCCCACTCTCCCGACCGTCCGAATCCGGTCCGCGGCCCCCGCCGCGGCCGAAATCGGGCTGCCGGCCCCTCCCCCCTTCCCGTATCGATGGCGCCTGACGGATCGACCGATGGGTAACGACAAGACGAACATGTTCGTCGCGATCGCCTTGTCTCTGGTGGTCCTGCTCGGCTGGCACTACTTCGTGACCGGCCCGGCGACCGAGAGGCAGCGGCAGGCGGCGGCCCAGAGCCAGAGCACTCAGCCGGGCGCTCCGACCGCCGACGGCGTGCCGGCCCCGAGCCCGCGCGAGGGCGGCCCCTCGGCCCCCGTGCCCGGCACGCTGCCGACTCCGGCCGGTCCCGTCTCGCGCGAGGACGCCCTCGCCCGCTCGGCCCGGCTGCGGATCGACACGCCCGCGCTCTACGGTTCGGTCGCCCTGAAGGGCGCCCGCATCGATGACGTGAGCCTCAAGAATTACCACGAGACCGTGAGCGACGAGAGCCCGCGCATCGTCCTGCTCTCGCCGACGGGAAGCCCGAATCCCTATTATGCCGAGTTCGGCTGGGTCGGCCAGAACGCCGGTCCCCTGCCGAATGCCGAGACGGTGTGGACGGCCGACGGCGATCTGCTGGCGCCCGGCAAGCCGGTGACGCTGAGCTGGGAGAACGGCCAGGGCCTGACCTTCAAGCGCATCCTCGCGGTCGACGACAAGTTCATGTTCACGGTCCGCGACGAGGTCGAGAACAAGTCGGCCAACGCGGTCACGCTCTATCCCTACAGCCTCGTCTCCCGCTGGGGTAAGCCGCACACCCAGGGCTACTACGTGCTGCACGAGGGCCTGATCGGCTGGCTCGGCGACGACCGCCTGCAGGAATACAGCTACGACGCCCTCGCCAAGGAACCCGCCTATGGCGGCCCCAACACCCGCGGCAAGGCGTGGTCGAACGTGACCGGCGGCTGGGTCGGCATCACCGACAAGTACTGGGCGGCGGCGGCGATCCCCGAGCAGGACAAGCCCTTCACCGGCGCCTATACCGAGCGCACCGACGGAGCCACCAAGGTCTACCAGACCAGCGTGCGCGGCGACGCCGTTTCGGTGGCGCCGGGGGCCTCCTCGGCCACCACCCAGCGCCTGTTCGCCGGGGCCAAGGAAGTCAACCAGATCAACGAGTACAAGCGCGATCTCGGAATCCGCGAGTTCGACTCGATGATCGATTGGGGCTGGTTCTGGTTCCTGACCAAGCCGATGTTCCGCGCGCTCGACTTCTTCTTCCATCTCGCGGGCAATTTCGGCGTCTCGATCCTGCTCGTGACCCTGATCCTGAAGATCTTCTTCCTGCCGATCGCCAACCGCTCCTACGTCTCCATGGCCAAGATGAAGGCCGTGCAGCCCGAGATGACCTCCATCCGGGAGCGATACAAAGACGACAAGATGAAGCAACAACAGGCGATGATGGAGCTGTACAAGAAGGAGAAGATCAACCCGGTCGCCGGCTGCTGGCCGGTGCTGATCCAGATCCCGGTCTTCTTCGCGCTGTACAAGGTCCTGTTCATCACCATCGAGATGCGGCACGCGCCGTTCTTCGGCTGGATTCAGGACCTCGCCGCGCCCGATCCGACAAGCCTGCTGAACCTGTTCGGTCTGCTGCCGTTCGCGGCGCCCGACTTCGTCCATATCGGCGTGTGGCCGATCATCATGGGCGTGACGATGTTCGTCCAGATGAAGATGAACCCCGCGCCGCCGGACCCGGTCCAGGCGCAGGTCTTCACCTTCATGCCGATCATCTTCACCTTCATGCTCGGCTCGTTCCCGGCCGGCCTGGTGATCTACTGGGCCTGGAACAACCTGCTCTCGGTGATCCAGCAATACGTCATCATGCGCCGCAACGGCGTGAAGGTGGAATTGTGGGACAACCTCAGAGGCACGTTCAAGCGCAACAAGGGCGCCCCGGCCAAGAGCTGACGCCCACCGGCGCGAGGCCCGCCCGCTCGAACGCGGCGCGGGCCTCGTGCTCTCGGCCCCCCCGAGATCCATTTCCGATCCACCCCGCTTGACGAAGCCCATCCGAGGGGTGCAGCGGCAGGAGGTGGTCGGTCCGCGGTGAGGCGCTGCGGCGCCTTTCGCACCATCCTGACGCCTCATCCCTCCCCACGAAGGAGAGGGACATCAGCGGCCCCGACCCCATGACTGACGCCGCAACCGACGAACCCACCCCGGAACTGCTCGAAGCCGGCCGCCTGCTCTTCGCCGGCTCGGCCGATTTCACCTCGGCCGCCCCCGCGCTCGGTGCGCTGCCGCCGATGGATGGCGTCGAGATCGCCTTTGCCGGCCGTTCGAATGTCGGCAAGTCGAGCCTCGTCAACGCCCTGACCGGGCGCAATACCCTGGCGCGCACCTCGCACACGCCGGGCCGCACCCAGCAGCTCAACTTCTTCCGGATCGGCGAGCGGTTCACCCTGGTCGACATGCCGGGCTACGGCTACGCCCAGGTCGAAAAGGCCAAGGTCGAGGCCTGGACCAAGCTGATCCACGCCTATCTCAAGGGCCGCTCGAACCTCGCCCGCGTCTACGTACTGATCGATTCGCGCCACGGGCTGAAGGAGATCGACACCGCCCTCCTCGACGGGCTCGACAAGGCCGCGGTCTCCTACCAGCTCGTCCTGACCAAGGGCGATGCCCTCAAGAAGTCCGAGATCGACAAGCGCATCGAGGGCATCCGCACGGCGCTGGCCCGTCGCCCGGCGGCCTATCCGGAAGTGCTGCTGACCTCGAGCCGCGACGACCGCGGCGTGGCGGAGCTGCGTGCCAGCATCGCCCGCCTGCTGCAGGAGCGCGGCGCGTGACCGGTCTCGATCGCGCGCTCGCGGCGCTGGCCGCGCTGGCGGGCCTCCTCGGCGTCGCCGCCAGCGCGGCCGCCGCGCATACGAGCGGCGGCGAGACGCTGAAGACCGCCGCGCAGTTCCTGCTGTTCCACGCCCCCGCCATCCTGGCGCTCGTCGGGTTCGCCGCCGCGGGCTTGACCCGTGGTGCTCTCACCCGCGCCGCCGCGGGCGCGCTGGTGCTCGGGCTCGCGCTGTTCTCCGGCGACCTCGCCATGCGGGCGCTGGCCGGTCAGCCGCTCTTCCCGATGGCGGCACCGACGGGCGGAGTCGTGCTGATGGCGGGCTGGCTCCTCGCCGCCGTGGCTGTCCTGATTCCCTAACGGGTTCCCAGAGGGCGAGCCCTTTGGCGGGGCGCCGGGGCAGCGCCCCGGTTTCCCTTCACCAGGGCTCTGCCCTGGACCTGCGAGAGGACTTGTCCTTTCGAAACCCGGATCAGGGCGCGCCCTACGGAATGACCGGCGGGTGGTAGGTCAGCGTGAAGGCGAGCGCCCAGAGCAGGAACAACACCAGCGGCAGGTGGACGATAAGCTGCAGGAAGCTGAAGCCGACGATATCGCGCGCCTTCAGACCGAGGATGCCGAGCAACGGCAGCATGAAGAACGGGTTGATGAGGTTCGGCAGCGCTTCGGCCGCGTTGTAGACCTGCACCGCCCAGCCGAGGTGGACCTTCAGCTCGTTCGCCGCCTGCATCACGTAGGGCGCTTCCAACAGCCACTTGCCGCCGCCGGAGGGAATGAAGAAGCCGAGCAGCGCCGAGTAGACGCCCATGGCGAGCGGGAACGAGCCCTGCGTGTTCAGCGCCACGAAGGCGTGGGCGATGACGTCCGAGAGGCTGTGGCCGGCGGCATTCTTGGCGCCCGTCAGGATCGCCGCGATGGCGGCGTAGAACGGGAACTGGATCAGGATACCGGCGGTGGCCGGCACCGCCTTGCCGAGCGCCACCAGGAAGCGCTTGGGCCGCCAGTGCAGCACGAAGCCGGTCATCAGGAACAGGAAATTGTAGGTGTTGAGGCTGGAGATGGCGATCATCCAGTCCTGCCGCGAGAATTCCTGGATTAGCCAGCCGGCGGCCAAAAGACCGATCAGCACCGTCAGGATCGGCGCGTGCTCAAGCCACTCGCCGGGCTGCTTCGGCGGCTCGACCGTCTGCTCCTCCTTCGTCACGTCGACGCCGAGATCCTGGGCCGTCACCGCCGTGTCCGGCCCCGGCGCCGAGGCGATCGCGATCACCGCCGAGATGACCACGAGGATCACGGTGATCAGCATCGATTGCCAGAGGAAGATGGTCTCGCTGAACGGGATCACGCCGGTGATCTGCAGCAGGCCCGGCGGCAGGCTTTTGGGGTTCGCCTGAAGCTGCGCGGCGGACGAGGAGAGGCCCATCGCCCAAGTGGCGCCCAAGCCCAGATAGGCGGCGGCGCCCGCCGCGCGGTAATCCATCCGCAGGTCGGTGCGGCGGGCCAGGGCGCGGGCCAGCAGGCCGCCGAAGATCAGGCTCAGGCCCCAGCTGAGGAGTGAGGACAGCATGGTGGCGAGCGCCACGTAGCCGATGGCGCCGCGGCCGGTCTTCGGCACCAGCGCCATCCGCTCGATCAGCGCCTGCACGGGGGCGGAGGTCGCCACCACGTAGCCGCCGATGGTGACGAACACCATCTGCATGGTGAAGGGGATCAGGCTCCAGAAACCGTCGCCGAAGCTCTTCGTCACCGCCTGGACCGGCGCCCCGTTGAGGAGCGCGGCGCCCGCCACGATCACCACCGCGATCGCCACGAAGACGAAGGCGTCGGGGAACCACTTCTCCGCCCAGTCGGTGAAGCGAAGCGCGAGGCGGGCGAGCGCGCTGTCCTCGCGGCGTCGGCTGTCCGGCGTCATGGTCGTTTCGTCCGCATCCCCGGCACTCTCCGTTGCCGTCGGCCAAGGTATGCAGCGGAAGCGGAGCCAGTCTCAAGGGCGCGGGGGTTTCACCGGGCCGGAACACTCAAGATTTCGGTAGGACCGTCCTGCCCCGGCGTGAAGATGCCGGCCGTGAGGGCGTTGCCGTAGACGGCACCGGTGTCGAGATTGGTGCGGAACCGCAGCCGCTCCGGTCCGCCGCGCGTCTGCGGCGTGTGGCCGTGGACGACGTGGCGGCCGAAATCGTGATCCGCCGAGAGGAACGGCTCGCGCATCCACAGATGCACCTCGGGATCGGGATCCGGCACCTCGGCATCGGGCCGGAAGCCGGCATGGACGTACCAGCGCCGGGCATCCGAGTGGAGCGTCGGCAGCGCCTCGATCCAATCGAGCACGTCGCCGGGAATTTCCTCCGGCCCGGCGACGTCGAAGGAGGTCAGCGTCGCCGCCCCGCCATTGGCCCGCCAGAGGTCGAGGGCGCCGGGCTCGTGCAGCGTCTTCAGCAGCATCGCCTCGTGGTTGCCCATCAGGCAGACCACGGCGTCGGGCTCGCGCCATTGCAACTTGCGCAACGTCTCGATCACCCGGGCGCTGTCCGGCCCGCGGTCGATATAGTCACCGAGGAAGACGAGCTTGCGGGTACGGCCCGCGGCATGCGCGTCGATGCGGTCGAGCAGCGTGTCGAGGAGGTCGGCACAGCCATGGATGTCGCCGATGGCGTAGGTGAGCGTCTCGGCGGTCATGGGCTCGTTGTCGGTGGAATCATGGGCCGGGGCAAGGGTGCCCTCGGAGGAGTGGCGGAGGATGCGGCTCGCCCAATCCCTGCGCCCGATCGGACCGGGCGCAGCAGGGGTAGTCCGGATGCTCCGGGAGCGGCGCCACCGGCCCAGACGTTTCAACCCTATCAACCATCCCCGGCACCGAGGGCGACGTTCGACGAACCCGGATCGTGCGCGTGCCCCGACACGCCCGGTCGGCGAGCCCGGGATCTTGAGAGAGGGTACGACCATGCAAATCGTACGCGTCGCCTTCCTCGTTGCCGCCGCGCTGCTGGCGGCTCCGGCCGCCGCCCAAGATGGGGGCAGGAGCATGCTGGACAAGCTGAGGGCCGCCCCCGCTCCGGAGCAGCAGCGGGATCTCGACACCATGACCCTCGCCTCGGCCCATCGCGAGCGGGCGGAATCGATCGAGCAGCGAACCTCGGGCTTGTGGCAGTCCTGGCTCGTCTCGGTCTGCGAAGGCTGCGGCCCTGAACGCCGCTCCTACTCGGACCGCGACGCACAGGAACTCATGCGCCGGGCCGCTGACGACTCGGCGAAGCGGCAAGGTGAAAAGAAGTACCTGTACTCCCCGCCCAG
This sequence comes from Methylorubrum suomiense, assembly GCF_022179765.1. Taxonomy (GTDB): domain Bacteria; phylum Pseudomonadota; class Alphaproteobacteria; order Rhizobiales; family Beijerinckiaceae; genus Methylobacterium; species Methylobacterium suomiense. The sequence continues at coordinate 160,571 of NZ_BPRE01000005.1, forward strand.
CCGCCCGGCCCGCGCCAGCGCGTCGGGCAGCATCTATAGCGATCTCTCGACGAACAACATCGAGCAGATCCGGCGCGACCCGAACCGATAGACGGTCGGGCCCCGGGCCACGCCCTGACCGGGGGACGTAGGCCCCCGCGTTGTCCGGGCCGACCGGCCGATGACGTGCCGCTCGGCCCTTGTTGGTTCAGTTCAGCAGCACGCCCGCCGGGCGGCGGGTGCCGCCGACCGGGACGCCGCCGACCGTGAGCCCTTCGGGCCCGACCCGCACCGGCACCGCCTCGCCGTCATGGATGCGGCCGGCGAGCAGGGCTTCGGCGAGCGGGTCCTGCACGCTCTTCTGGATCACCCGCTTGAGCGGACGCGCCCCGTAGGCCGGGTCGTAGCCCTTGTCGGCAAGCCAGGTGCGCGCCTCCTCGTCCACGTCGAGGGCGATCTTGCGATCCTCCAAGAGCTTGCCGAGGCGGCCGAGCTGGATGTCGACGATCGCGCCCATCTCCGACCGCGCGAGGCGGTGGAACAGGATGATCTCGTCGACCCGGTTCAGGAATTCGGGCCGGAAGTGACTCCGCACCACGCCCATCACCTCGTCCCGGACGGCGTCGGTGTCCTGGCCCGCGGGCTGGTTCACCAGATACTCCGCCCCGAGATTCGAGGTCATGATGAGGAGCGTGTTGCGGAAATCGACCGTGCGGCCCTGCCCGTCCGTCAGGCGCCCGTCGTCGAGCACCTGTAGCAGGACGTTGAACACGTCCGGATGCGCCTTCTCCACCTCGTCGAACAGCACGACCTGATAGGGCCGACGCCGCACGGCCTCGGTGAGCGCGCCGCCCTCCTCGTAGCCGACATAGCCCGGAGGCGCGCCGATGAGGCGGGCGACCGCGTGCTTCTCCATGTACTCGGACATGTCGATGCGCACCAACGCCGTGTCGTCGTCGAACAGGAAGCCGGCCAACGCCTTGGTCAGCTCGGTCTTGCCGACGCCGGTCGGCCCCAGGAACATGAACGAGCCGATCGGCCGGTTCGGATCCTGCAGGCCGGCGCGCGCCCGGCGGACCGCGGTCGAGACCGCCTCCACCGCCTCGCGCTGACCGACGACGCGCCGGGCGAGGGTATCTTCCATCGCCAGCAGCTTCTCGCGCTCGCCCTCCAGCATCTTGTCGACGGGCACGCCGGTCCAGCGCGAGACGACGCCCGCGATATGGGCCGGCGTCACCGCCTCCTCGACCATGCCGTCGCGGTCGGAGCCGCCATCGGCCGCCGCCTCGATCTCGGAAAGCCGCTTCTCGAGGCCGGGGATCACGCCGTAGGCGAGCTCACCCGCCCGCTGATACTGGCCCTGGCGCTGCGCGGCGGCGAGATCGTTGCGGGCCTCGTCGAGCTTCTTCTTCAGCTCGGCGGCGGCGCCCAACTTGTCCTTCTCGGCCTTCCAGCGGGCCGTGATCGAGGCGGATTGCTCCTCCAGATTGGCGAGCTCGCCCTCCAGCCGCACGAGACGGTCGCGGGAGGCGGAATCCGTCTCCTTCTTGAGGGCCTCGGCCTCGATCTTCAGGCGCACGATCTCCCGATCGATCGAGTCGAGTTCCTCCGGCTTCGAATCGACCTGCATGCGCAGGCGCGAGCCGGCCTCGTCGACGAGGTCGATCGCCTTGTCGGGCAGGAAGCGGTCGGTGATGTAGCGGTTCGACAAGGTGGCCGCTGCGACCAGGGCCGAATCCTGGATGCGCACGCCGTGATGCTGCTCGTACTTCTCCTTGATGCCGCGCAGGATCGACACCGTGTCCTCCACGGTGGGCTCGGACACGAAGACGGGCTGGAAGCGCCGCGCCAGCGCCGCGTCCTTCTCGACATGCTTGCGGTACTCGTCGAGCGTGGTGGCGCCGACGCAGTGCAGCTCGCCGCGGGCGAGCGCGGGCTTCAGAAGGTTCGACGCGTCCATGGCACCGTCGGCCTTCCCGGCGCCGACCAGCGTGTGCATCTCGTCGATGAACAGGATGATGCGGCCTTCCGCTGAGGTCACCTCGGACAGCACGCCCTTGAGCCGCTCCTCGAACTCGCCGCGATACTTCGCTCCGGCGATGAGGGCGCCCATGTCGAGGGCGAGCAGGCTCTTCTCCTTCAGGCTCTCCGGCACGTCGCCGTTGACGATGCGCAGGGCCAAGCCCTCGACGATGGCGGTCTTGCCGACGCCGGGCTCACCGATCAGCACGGGGTTGTTCTTGGTGCGGCGCGACAGGACCTGGATCGTGCGGCGGATCTCCTCGTCGCGGCCGATCACCGGATCGAGCTTGCCCTCGCGGGCGGCCTCGGTGAGGTCGCGGGCATATTTCTTCAATGCATCATAGGCGTTCTCGGCGCTCGCATTGTCCGCGGTGCGGCCCTTGCGGAGCGCGTTGATCGCGCCGTTGAGCGAGGCTGCAGTGACGCCCGCCGCGACCAGGATGCGGCCGGCCTCCGAGTCCTTCTCGACCGCGAAGGCGAGCAGGAGCCGCTCGACGGTGACGTAGGAATCGCCCGCCTTCTCGGCCGCCTTCTCGGCGGTGTCGAACAGGCGCACGAGATCGCGCGTCGCCTGGGGCTGGGCGGAATTGCCGGAGACCTTCGGCTGCTTGGCCAGCCATTGCTCGATCTGCGCGTGCGCGACCCGGGACTGGCCGCCGGCACGGTCGATGAGACCGGCGCAGAGCCCTTCGGAATCGTCGAGCAGGACCTTCAGGAGATGGCCGGGCGCGAGCTGCGGATTGCCCTCGCGGACGGCGAGATTCTGCGCCGCCTGGACGAAGCCGCGGGCGCGCTCGGTGTATTTTTCGAAATTCATGCGTGTGTCCTTCCCCGGATCGAATCTTATCCGCCCGCCATTCGCGGCGCGGATCGCTCGATGCGTTGCCCCGCGGGGTCGGCCCCGCCGGAGCGCCGACGCTTCGGAAAGCCGTCGACAGGGGTGAAGTGGGTGTTGCCTTTTCGTAACACAAGGGGGACGAGGACCCGTAGGCGGGTCCCGTATGCGGCTTCCTCAAGCCAAGCAATTTAAGGCGCGCGCCGGCCCCATATTCCCCGCCGCGCAGATGGTCTCAGGCCGCGCCGGAGATCGGCGCCGGTGTGGTGACCCGATCGCCGGTGCGCACCTCGCCGTCCCCGAGCACTTCGAGATAAATGCCCAGATCGACATGGCCGAAATGGCGCTTGAGGTCGCGGGGAAGCGTGGTGTCGCGCTCGGCCGTCACCGGGTCGACATCGACGGCGGCGCAGCGCGGCGTCCGGGCGAGGGCCCGGAACCGCAGGTTACCGATGTCGATCTCCTGGCCGACCCAATCCAGCTCGGACCAGGGTGCGAGCCCGTCGACATAGATGTTGGCCCGGAAGCGCAGGGGATGAAGAGACCCGCCGTTCCGCTCCTCCAAGGCGCGCACCGAGGCGAGATTGACGAAGGAGACGGCCCGCATGAAGGCCGGGGAGATGACGCTGCCATCGGTGAACTTGTGCCCGTCCGCCCTGACCAGCCGGGGACGGCCTTTGGCGGCGGGGCCGATATAATCCTCGAAGAATCGCTCGACGGCGTCGCGGCCTTCCTCCGTCGAGAGGTCCGCGCGGAGCACGTCCTGTCCATCACGGACCACGCTGAGCCATCCGGTCTCGGGCTCGAAGCGCGTGCTGAGCGCCGCCAGGGTCGTATTGCTCCGCAGCATCAGGAAGTAGCCCTTGTCGAGCGGCTCCGGTGCCTGGGGATCGAACGTGGTCGTGCCCAGGGCGAGGGCGTATTCCCGATCATGGGCGAGACCGGCGGCCTGGCTGAGGCCGAGCACGGGCAGCGGCTCGGCGGAGAGGCCCTTGACGGGATAGCGGTACAGAGCGGTGACATGGGCCATGCGAGCGGAGGCTCCTTCCAGAAGCCAACAGGCTCGCGGATGCGGGCCGCGGACGCCATCCGCAGTTCGTCGTAGGTCTCCCGCGAACGAGAGCGATGGGCGGGACGCTTGCCAAGCCCGGGCGACCGGCTCTAGCCAAGGGCCATGACGACCGACCTCGTGCGCATCGCCGGCCTCTACCGCTACCCCGTGAAGGGCCTCTCGCCGGAGGCTCTGGAGAGCGCGCATCTGGAGACCAGCGGCTATTTTCCCGGTGATCGCCTCTACGCGATCGAAAACGGGCCGTCGGGCTTCAACGAGGTGGCGCCGCGACACCTGCCCAAGGTCGCCTACCTGATGCTGATGCGCAACGAGGCGCTGGCGCGGCTGCGCACCCGCTTCGACGCGACGACGCATCGCCTGGAGATCGAGGAGAACGGGCGGGAGGCCGTCTCGGCCGACCTGGGCACCGAGGAGGGTCGGCAAGCGGTGGCCGACTTCATGAAGGGATTCGTGCCCCACGAACTGCGCGGCGCGCCGCGGGTGCTGGCCTCTCCGCCCGGATACCGCTTCACCGATGCCCGCGACGGCTACGTCTCCCTCGTCAACCGGGCGAGCGTGCAGGCGGTCGAGGATCTCGTCGGCGCCCCCGTCGACCCCTTGCGCTTCCGCGCCAATCTCTACCTCGACGGGCTGGAGCCCTGGGCGGAGAACGACCTTCTCGGCCGTGTGCTGGAGACGCCGGACGGGCTGCGGCTGAAGCTGGCGCGGCGGACGGTGCGCTGCGCGGCGGTCAACGTCGATCCGGAGACCGGCATCCGCGACCTCGCGATCCCCCCAGCCCTCGACCGCCATCTCGGCCACAGCGATTGCGGCGTGTACGCGGAGGTTCTGAACGGCGGCACCGTGCGGGTGGGCGAGGTTTTGCGCGTGGTCGGATGAGAGGCGGGTCGACGCGGCGGTCTTCCCACTCTCATCCTGAGCCCTGTGCGCTCAACCCCGGCGGCGCTGGCCGGCGCGGGCGGTGAGCCAGAGCGGTTCCGGCTCGGCGCAGGGGAGGAGCGCGGCGACCGCGTCGAGATCGACGGCGTAGGACTCGGTCAGCTTGCGCCAGATATCGGCCGAGGAGCCGGTGCCCTGGCCGAGGCGCTCGACGACGCGGGCGATCAGGCCGGGATGGGTGAGGCTGGGACGCGGTTCGGGAAGATCGGCGTTGAACATGCGAGTCGCCCCCTGGACGTCTTCGAATCATCGTCGAAACAGGGTTAACGAACTGTTGCAGACGCGCCTTATCGGTTCGCGCCTTCGCGTCCGGGGCGCGGCGTATCTGGGCAAGCCGGCGGCTTCGCGTCGCGGCCAGGCTGCGCTAGAAGCCGGGCGCGAATCCGACTGAACCGAGGCGAACGAGCTCTTCGATGACCGATCCGCTGCCGAACGTGCACGTGCGCGCCGAGATCCTGACCCAGGCGCTGCCCCACATGCAGCGCTACGATCAGGAAATCGTCGTCATCAAGTACGGCGGCCACGCCATGGGCGATCCGGCGGCGGCGGAGGATTTCGCCGAGGACATCGTGCTGCTCGAGCAATCCGGGCTGAAGCCCATCGTCGTTCACGGCGGCGGGCCGCAGATCGGCAAGATGCTGGCGCGGCTCGGCATCGAGTCCGAGTTCAAGGGCGGCCTGCGGGTCACCGACGAGGCCACCGTCGAGGTGGTCGAGATGGTTCTGGCCGGTTCGATCAACAAGCAGATCGTCGGCTGGATCGCCGCCGAGGGGGGGCGGGCGATCGGCCTCTGCGGCAAGGACGGCAACATGGTCCGGGCCAAGCGGGCCCTGCGCACGATCAAGGATCCCGACAGCAACATCGAGCAGGCGGTCGATCTCGGCCTCGTCGGCGAGCCGGAGCATGTCGAGCGCGGGGTTCTGGACGCGGTGCTGAAGGCCGAGCTGATCCCGGTGCTCGCTCCCGTGGCCTACGGCGCGGACGGCAAGACCTACAACGTCAACGCCGACACCTTCGCGGGCGCCATCGCCGGTGCGCTGCGGGCCAAGCGCCTGCTGCTGCTCACCGACGTGCCTGGCGTGCTCGACAAGGACAAGAACCTGATCCCCGAACTCTCGGTGGAGGATTGCCGCCGCCTGATCGCTGACGGCACCATCACGGGGGGCATGATCCCGAAGGTCGAGACCTGCATCTACGCCATCGAGCAGGGCGTCGAGGCGGTGGTCATCCTCAACGGCAAGGTGGCCCATGCGGCGCTCCTGGAGCTGTTCACCGATTTCGGTGCCGGCACCCTGATCCGGCGGACCTGAGCGGCGACCCGTGCGGGCCGCATCGGCTTCGTGAAAGCCGGCGGCCATCGTTCGGGCCGATGCTCGCCGCGACGGGCGTGGCGGTGTTCCGCCGCGCTCGGCTTCCTACATCATGGATGGGGCGCCCCCGCCCCATTCCCAGCAGGCTCCGCCTCGTGCTTCTGTCTCCCGAGACCCACTTCACCACCCCGGACGCGCGGGGCTTCTCTCACGTCGACACCTGGGTGTTCGACCTCGACAACACGCTCTACCCGAGCGACGCGCGGGTCTGGCCGCAGGTCGACGAGCGCATCACCCTCTACGTGATGGGGCTGTACGGGCTGGACGGGCTCTCGGCGCGGGCGCTGCAGAAGTATTTCTATCACCGCTACGGCACGACCCTGAAGGCGCTGATGGTCGAGGACGGCATCGATCCGCACGCCTTCCTCGATTTCGCCCACGACATCGACCATTCGACCATCCTCCTCGACGAGGCGCTCGGGACGGCCATCGAACAATTGCCGGGCCGGAAACTGATCCTCACCAACGGCTCGCGTCGCCATGCCGAGCGGGTGGCGGACAAGCTCGGCATCCTCGACCATTTCGAGGACGTGTTCGACATCGCGGCGGCCGACTTCGTGCCGAAGCCCGAGAGGATCACCTACGAGCGCTTCCTCGACCGGCACGGGGTCGATCCCCGCCGCGCGGCGCTGTTCGAGGACATCGCCCGCAACCTCGTGGTGCCGCACGATCTCGGCATGGCCACCGTGCTGGTGGTCCCGCCAACGCCGGATCCGTTCCGCGAGCAGTTCGAGCAGGAGGCGGTCAAGGAGCCGCATATCGACCACATCACCAGCGACCTCGCGGCCTTCCTGCGCAGCTGCGTGCTCCCGGTCGCGCGGGAGCCGGAGGCGTGAGCCCCTCCGCCGATTGGGCGAGCGCGAAGGCGCCGGATCTCGCCGAGATCGAGGCCCTGGCCGACGCCGCCTTCGCCGCCTTGCCGGACGCGTTCCGGCGCCTCTGCACCGGGGTGCGCATCCATGTCGACGACTTCCCCGACGAGGAGACGTTGACCGAGATGGGATGCGAGACCGCGTTCGATCTCCTCGGGCTGTTCCGCGGCGTCGGCCTCGCACAGGCGGGCGAGGTCGCCACGGGTCAGATGCCGAACGCGGTCTGGCTCTATCGCCGGCCGCTTCTCGACTATTGGGCCGAGCACGACGAGAGCCTGGGCCATCTCGTGACCCACGTCCTCGTCCACGAGATCGGGCACCATTTCGGATTGTCCGACGACGACATGGCGGCGATCGAGGCCGCCGCCGACACGATCCGCGAGCCCTGACCGGCGGCAATCCGGAACCGCGCGACCGGTGGCGGCGCGGGCGCGCCTCAGCCCTGGGCGGGCAGGCGCGGAATCAGCCCGACCTTCGGGCGCTTGTGGCGGAACTGTCCGCGCTCGACCGCCACGAAGGTGAAGATCGTCAGCGCCAGCGTCGTCAGCCACCACCCGACGGTGAGGCCGACGCCGACGCAGCCGACCACGAAGGCGGCTGCGAAGGCCGCCATGGCGCAGGGCACCAGGGCGGTCGCGTCGCGGCCCGCCCGGCGGATCGCGCCATGAAGCATGAAGGCGATGGCGAAGGCGCCGACGATGCCGAGCTCGTACCAGACCTCGAACAGCATCGTGGTCGGCGCGTTGGCCGGCACGATGCCGAAGACGCGCCCGCGCAGGGCCGTCTCCAGGCCATGCCCGGTGATGAGCCGCAGGGGCTCCAGCGCCACCAGCTTCTGCCACGCCTTGACGGCCAGCACGCCCGGCGCCACCGGGCCGAACAGGGCCACCCCGATCGGCCGGGCGAGGAAAGGCAGCAGCGGCGCGATCGCCAGCAGGCCCGCGGCGGCGAAAGCCGTGACCTTCACGCCGAGCGACAGGCGCCAGTTGGTGAGCGCGAAGGCGAGCGCCCCGATGGCGAGGGCGAAGAGCGGCATCGAACCCGGCGCCGTCAGCAATGCGCCCGCGACCAGCACCGCCACCACCAGGGATTCGGTGTCGCGGCGGCGCGAGCGCAGCCACGCCACCGCGGGCCAAGCCAGCAGGGCGAGCAGCACGCCCCCCCGCTCCAGGGCGCTGTCGCCGTTCGGGTTGCCCTTGAGCATGGCGTCGCCGACGAGGCCGATCAGGATGGCGACGATCGAGGCCGTGCCGACGCCGAGCGGCAGGAGGTAGAGATTGGCCGAGCGCATCCGGTCGGGAAGCGCCAGATAGGCCAGCAGCGTCATCACGATGGTGGCGATCAGATTGCCGAAACGCTCGCTCGCCGGCCCCGGGAACGGCGTCCAGATCAGGGTGAGGCCGCACCAGAACACCACCAGCAGCCCGGCCAGGAACGAGGGCGCGGTGAGCAGCCGCCGCAGGGACGGCTGGACCGCGCGCTGGCGCCGATCAATGGCGCTCGCGGTGATGAGCAGAACCACGGCGATGGGGGCGAGCACCACGGTGGCGCGCCGCGACACCTGCGCGGCCACCGGCAGGGCGACGAAGAGGCCGAAGAAGCCCATGCGACGCAGAAGAGCCGCCGCGTCGAGGGCGGGATCCACGGTCGTGTTGGGTGAGCGCGCCATGCGTGGGGACCGGGTCCGGCGAAGACGCGCAGCGCGCTCGCCCTGACCCTACCTAGTGCAGCCACGGTTGGGCGGCTGTAGACGTCGTGCAACACACCCGCAGGGAGCCCCCGCGGTGTTCCCGCTCAGACCGGCGTGGTTTCCACCCGTCGGCGACGGCTGCGACGCGCCATGTGACGGCCGAAATCGGCGGTGACGCGCCAGCCGGCCCAGGCGGCGAAGAAGCCCAGGAGACCGGCCACGATACCGTCGGCGGTGGTCGGCACGGCGGGCCGGTAATCGCCATAGGCGGCCTGCGCGATGCCCAGATCGGGATCGCGCGCGATGACGAAGAGGCGGCCGAGCGGGCTCTGGGCCGAGTCGAGCGCCTGCTTCTGTGCCTCCAGCGTCTTCAACCGCTCGATATCCGCCCGCGCCGCCTCGCCCCGCCGGGCCGCGAAGGCATCGGGGTTCGCGCGCAACCGATCCAGGGCCGCCTCGCGGCTGCTGCCGGTCGCCTGCGCATCGGCATCGAGGGCGGCGATGGAGCGGCGCAGTTCATCGAGGGCCCCGCCGAGGCGCTGGGTGTATTGCTGGGCGAATTCCGGTCCCTGCGCGGCCAGGATCGCGGCGAGCAGGCCGAAGGCGAGGCCGAGGGTACGGACGACGCGGAACACGGGCTCATCTCCTCGGGTCGCGCGTCGATCGACGCATTCCGGCAGTTAGGGCGCACGCCCCCTGCGGGGAGAGCGGGCCGCTCAGCCGCCCGCCGATTCCGGCGTCGCGATCGCGGCGGCGACCGCCGCCTCGTCGATCGCATCCATCGCCCCCGCGACCTTCACGGCGCGGGTCGGTTGACCCGGCGTCAGGATCAGGATCACCGTCTCGAAGCCGGGGCAAGCCGGATCGGCGCAGACGATCTCGCTGACGGTCATCGCCGTGTCCGGGCCGAAGCCGCCGGCCACGCGCGCCCAGCCCTCGACCCGCCGCCGGACCGAGGCGTCGGGCCGCGGACGCCGCCCTCCGAACAGAGCCATGCCGGGTCAAGCCGGGAGGGTTAGCACGCCGACCTGCCCATCGGCGCAGCCGATGGCGAGGCGCCGACCGGCCGCGTCCCAGGCCAGGGCCGAGACCCCGCCGCCCTTCGTGGCCGGACGAACCAGCAGTTCGGCGGCGTCGGTGAATCGCACGAGCAGCACGCAGCCATCCTCGTAGCCGATGGCGAGCACGGGCGATTTCGGGTGGAACGCCACCTGCGAGACCCGGGCCGGACGCACGCCGCATTCCCGCGGGGCCTTGCCGGTCGGCCCCTCCTTCGAGTCGAAGGGCCAGACGATGGCGGCCTCGGCCCCGCTGGTGGCGAGCCATTTCCCATCCGACGACCAGGACAGCGAGCGGATCTTGGCGGGGTAGCCCGACATCCGCATATGGCCGCGATCGGGCTGGAGGCGCCAGCCGTGCAGGGCGTTCTCCTGCATGGTCGAGACCACGAAGCGGCCGTCCAGCGACCATGTCACGTCGAGATGCGAGCCCTTCCACTCGATGAATTCCGCCGGCGTCTCGAGATTGGGGTACCAGAGGCTGACGCCGTTGTAGTGGGCGACGGCGAGGCGGTAGCCCTTGGGGGCGAAGGCGAGGCCCCGCGCCGTCGAGGGCGCGGTGAAGGTCTTCTCGCGGCCCTTGGCGTCGCGGGCGACGACGGCGCGCCCGCTGGCGAAGGCGACCGCCCCGTCCGGATGGAGCGCCAGGGCGTCGACCCATCCCTTGACCCGCGCCAGCTCTTCCGCGGTGCCCTTCGCATCGGTGGCGACCACGCGTCCATCGTCGCCGCCGCTCACGAGCCGCCGGGCCTCGCCGAGCGCCGACAGGATCGCCCCGTCCGGGTGGGCGGCCACGGCCTCGACCGCGCCGTCGCGCACCAGCAGCACCCGTCCGTCGCCGAGGGCGAGGGCGAGCACCTCGCCGAGCCAGCGCGCGGCGGTGACGTGGGCGTCCGCCGCGATCGGCGCGACATGCTCGGTGAGCGAGGGGGCGGAGACACTCATCCGGACCAACCTTTCTTCTAGAATCGTGACGGGGCTTGGCCGGAGCCGGGCCGAGCCGAGAGAACGACGAGACAGGCGCCGAGACAGAGCCCCCCGGCCACGCAGGCCGGAATCGCCAGCGCCGCGGCGCCGAGATGCGCGTGGGTGAGCGTACCGGCAACCGCCCCGATGAGCAGAGCGATCCAGACCGCGGCGTCGCCGAACCAGCCCATGCGCGGCGCGCGGCCGGCGAGTGCCAGGGCCGCCTTCTGCCCGAACGAGAACAGGGCGCCCGTGATAAAGGTGGTGCCAGCGCGAAACCCCTGCACATGGGCGAGCACGGCGTTCTGGCCGCCCATGGCAAGCGCCAGGAACAGCGAGGCGGTCCCGATATGGACGTCCTCGATCGCGGTGACGAGGGCCGCGGTGACCGCGACGGTCTCGAAGGCCAGCACCGCGGGCGTGACCCAGCGGGTAGGCGTGAGCGCCGCCAGCGCCCCGCCGGTCACGGCGCCGGTCAGAAAGGCGACGATCAGCACGGCGGGCAGCACGGCATGGAACAGGTCGCCGCGACCGAGGGCGACCGCGAACTGCGTCGTGTTTCCGCTCATGAACGATGTGTAGAACCCGCCCAGCCGGATGAAGCCCAGCGCGTCGATGAAGCCGGCGAGCATCGTCAGCACGACGCCGAAGCCGAGTTGCCAGCGGCGTGTCACGATTCGAACACGGCTCCGACGGCCGTCCCGTCAAGGTTAACCAACTGGTTACCAATTGCGCGCAAATCGAAGCAATCACGGTGAACGCGGGCCTCCACGGCCCCGTTGGTCCGGCGATCCGCAAGCTCGGCCGTTGCCCGAGCCCGGGTGAGTTGGAGTTCTGCCATGATCCCCTTCGCGTGCACCGCCGCCGCCCTGGCCCCGTCGTTCCCGTTCGCCCCCGGCGCCGGCGCCGGTACGATCCTGGTCGTCGAGGACGAGGCCTTCGTCTGCGAACTCGCCGCCGAGGCCCTGCTCGATGAGGGCTACCGGGTGCTGACCGCCGCCGATGCCGACGAAGCCGAGGCGATTCTGTCGAGCGAGCAGGTGGATCTGCTCTTCACCGATATCGATCTCGCCCGCAACACGAACGGGATCGCCCTGGCTCACCGCGCCCGCCGCTCCCTGCCGCGCCTGCCGGTGGTCTATACTTCGGGCGGACGCGACGGCCTGTCGCCGACCGAGGCCGTCTCCCGCTCCGTGTTCGTGCCCAAGCCTTACCGCACCGCGCAGATCGTGGCCGTAACCAACGACCTGCTGCGCAGCCGCGGCTGACGATCTCTCCTCCGAGCCAACGAGCCCTCCCATGCGCCGCCCCCTCGCCTGCGCCCTCTTCCTGCTCGCACTGACCCCCTCGGCGCAGGCCGCCTGCGCCGTCGAGGATGCCGGGCTCGAGCCGGCCATCGCCGCCAAGAAGGAATTGCAGGAGGCCAAGAACGCCCAGGTGGTGCGTGATCTGCGCACCCTGCGCGACGCCGCCATCGTGCTCGAGTCCTACGGCTTCCCCAAGGAATGCAAGGAACTCGTCGGCATCCTCAAGGAGCTGACCGCCAATCCCGACGGTACGATCAAGCGCAGCAGCGACACCGACGAGGAGAAGGCGGAGGAAATTCAGGAATCCCGCGAGCCCAAGGCCGGTCCGAAGGATCCGCGGGCGCGGTAGGTCCCGCTCAGACGAGGTTGCCGGGGAAGTCGCCCCCGCGGCGGACGATCCCGACCGTCACGCCGCCGTGCCGGGCGATGGCTGCGGCGACCGTCTCCGGCGAGGTCGGTGCCCCCTCGCTCTCGCTGACGGCGACGCCGCTCAACGTCACGCCATGCGCTCGCAGCGTCTCGACCGCGGTCAGCGCGTGGCTGATCGCGCCGAGATAGCTTCCCGAGACGAGAAGCGCGGGCAGGCCCAGCGCCTTCAGCCAGTCGAGCCCGGTCGCCGCATCCGTCACCGGGCTCATCACCCCACCGACGCCCTCGATCAGAACGGTCTCATCGGCCTCCGCCTCACCCAGCCGTGCCCGGCACCAGCCGACGAGGTCGTCGAAGGCGAGGCTGCGCCCCTCGCGCGCCGCGGCGAGATCAGGGGCGAGCGGGGCGGCGAAGCGCCAGGGCGAGCAGGCGTCGACCGCAACGGGGGTGATCGCGATGTCCTGCGCGGCGAGCAGCCGACCAGTGTCGCTCTCGGCGAAGGTGGGGTCGTGCAGGGGAGGCACACCGCTGGCGAGCGGCTTCAGGGCGCGGACGCGGCGCCCTTTCGCGCGGAGTGACCGGACGAGGGCGGCGGTGACGTAGGTTTTTCCAATTTCCGTGCCGGCGCCGGCGATGAACAGGGCGGGCGGAAGCGGCATGGCGGCTCGGGAGGACCTTGACTGACGATCGTCCTACCCACCCCCTCATCCTGAGGTGTCGCGAAGCGGCCTCGAAGGAGGGCTCCAGTTCGCGCTACGATTTCTGGAGCCCTCCTTCGAGGCCTCCGCTTCGCTTCGGCACCTCAGGATGAGGGGATGGGTAGGAGCATGGATGGAGACGGCGGCGCGCCGCTCCACTCCCCAAAATCACTTCTCGACGAAGGCCTTCTCGATCACGTAATGGGCCGCCTCGCCGTGATTGCCTTCCTCGTAGCCGAGGCCGGTCAGCATCTCGCGGGTGTCCTTGATCATCTCCGGCGAGCCGCACAGCATGAAGCGGTCGTTCTCGATCGACATCGGCGGCAGGCCGATATCCTCGAACAGCTTGCCCGAGGTCATCAGGTCGGTGATGCGGCCACGATTGCGGAACGGCTCGCGGGTGACCGTCGGGTAGTAGATCAGCTGATTCGAGATCATCTCGCCGAGGAACTCGTGGTTCGGCAGGGTCTCGGTGATGGTCTCGCCATAGGCCAGTTCCTGCACCTGACGGCAGCCATGGACCAGCACGACCTTCTCGAAGCGCTCGTAGGTCTCCGGGTCCTTGATGATCGACATGAACGGGGCCAGCCCCGTGCCGGTGCCGAGCAGATAGAGGTGCTTGCCGGGCAGGAGATTGTCGAGGACCAGCGTACCGGTCGGCTTCTTGCCGACCATGATCGGGTCGCCGATCTTCAAATGCTGGAGCTTGCTGGTGAGCGGGCCGTTCGGCACCTTGATCGAGAAGAACTCCAGCTCCTCCTCGTAATTGGCCGAGGCCACCGAATAGGCCCGCAGGAGCGGGCGCCCCTCGACCTCGATGCCGATCATCGTGAATTCGCCGTTGCGAAAGCGGAACGAGGGATCGCGGGTGGTGCGGAAGGAAAAGAGGGTGTCGGTCCAATGGTGGACGGAGAGGACGCGCTCCTCGTAGTACTTGCTCATCGGCCGCGGGCTTCCCGAATCTTCAGCGTCGAACGCGGGGTCATCTCGCAGTTGCAGCATCCCCGTCAAGACGCAGGGATGCCACAGACACGGGATTATGCCTTTGTCTGGAACTGTTCTTGAAACGACGCCTGCCTGCCCTCGGCAGGGCGCATCGAATGCGGCCGTTACAGCGGCTTCAGCCCTGCCTCGATCTCGGCCCGGCGCGGCTCCAGGAAGGGGGGAAGGGCGAGGCGCTCGCCGAGCGTCTCCATCGGCTCGTCGGTGGCGAAGCCGGGGCCGTCGGTGGCGATCTCGAACAGGATGCCGTTGGGCTCGCGGAAGTAGAGGCTGCGGAAATAGTAGCGGTCCACCGGGCCGCTGGACGGGACCCGGCGCTGCCGGAGCCGATCGGCCCAGGCATCGTAATCCGCATCCGGCACCCGGAAGGCGACATGGTGGACGCAGCCGGCGCCCTGGCGGGCGGGCGCCGCGGTATCCTGCAGGAGATGGACCTCCGCCGCCGGGCCGCCCGGCCCGGTCTCGAACACCGTCACCTGCCCTTCGGGCAGTTCGAAGGTGCGGGACCGGCGAAAGCCCATAATCTCGGTCAGCACCGCCGCCGTGCGCTCGGGTTGGGCCACGGCGAGACGAATCGGGCCGAGTCCGCGGATCTGGTGGGCGGCCGGAACCGGGCTTGCCTCCCAGGGATGGGCCTCGCCCGCGCCGCCGTCGTCGATCAGGCTGAGGCGCTGCCCCTCACCATCCTCGAAATCGAGGGTGAGGCGCCCGTCGCGCATCACCGCCGGATGGTGATCTACCCCCTGGCGCCCGAAATGTTCGCGCCACCAATCGAGCGTCCCATCCCCCGAGACGCGAAAGGCGGTGCGCGCGACGCTGTTGGTGCCGCGACGCTCGGGCGGCGCCGGCCAGTCGAAGAAGGTGAGGTCGGAGCCCGGCGAGGCGCGCCCGTCGGCATAGAACAGGTGGTAGGCCGAGACGTCGTCCTGATTGACCGTCTTCTTGACGAGCCTCAGGCCCAACACCCGCGTGTAGAAGGCGAGGTTGTCGGCCGCCTGCGCCGTGACGGCGGTGACGTGGTGAAGTCCGGTGAGTTGCATCGCGTGCCTCGCGGGGAAAGCCGGTAGGCTTGCAGATAGGCAATCGAGCCGGGAGCCCAAGGCATCACCCGTCCTGAACGTGAAACGAAAAGGCTGGCACCGCGTCCCCGCGTGCCGGCCCTAGACGTCCAAAAGCGTGCCGCCTTACATCCCCGTCGGCCGCCCGGCGGCCACCACCAGCATCTTGCCGTCGCCGAGGGTGCGGGCGCCGGCGCGGCGAATATCCGCCTGGGTCACGCTCGCCACGAGGTCGTTGCGGCGGGCGATATAGTCCATGCCGAGCCCCTCGAAGGCGATCTGCACGAGCTGGCCGGCGATCTTGGTCGAGGTGTCGAAGCCCAGGGCGTAGGACCCGGTGAGGTAATCCTTGGCCTTCTGCAGTTCCTCGTCGGAGGGACCGTCGGTGATGAGACGGGAAATCTCGTCGCCGATCACGTCGAGGGCCTCGGTCACCCGCTCGTTCTTGGTCGCGGTGTAGCCCCAGGTCATCGCGACCGCCCGGTGCGAGGTCAGCGAGGTGCCGACCGTGTAGGCGAGCCCGCGCTTCTCGCGCACTTCCTGGAACAGGCGCGAGGTGAAGGCGCCGCCACCCAGGATGTGATTCAGCACGTAGGCCGGGATGAAGTCCGGATCGCGCCACGCGATGCCCGGCAGGCCGAAGCGGATCACCGATTGCGGCACGTCGAGATCGACGACGATGCGCCGGTCGAGTGCGTGGATGCGGGTCGGCGGCACCGGCTTGAGCGGCCCGGCCTCCGGCAATCCGCCGAAGGCGCGCGCGACCATGGCCGCGATGCCGTCCGCGTCGAAGGCACCGACGGCGGCGACCTTCAGCCCGCCGCGGCCGATCAGGGCCCGGTGCATCGCCACGAGGTCGTCGCGGGTGATGGCCGAGACGCTCTCGATCGTTCCCGAGGACGGGCGGCTGTAGGGATGGCCCGGAAAGGCTTCGCGGAAGTACCGGCGGGAGGCCATCACCCCGGGGTCGTTCTGCTGATAGCGCAGGCTCGCGATCATCTGCGCCCGCACCCGCTCGATGGCCGGGGCATCGAAACGCGGCTCGGCGAGGGCCATCGCCAGGAGGCGGATCGCCTCGTCGGCATGGGTCAGCAGGGTCTTGAGCGAGCCGCCGATCGAGTCGGGACCGGTGTGGAAGCTCAACTCGATCGCCCGGGCCGCGAGCGCTTCCTGGAAGGCGTCGGAATCGAGGTCGCCCGCGCCCTCGTCGAGCAGGCGCCCGAGCATCTGCGCGGTGCCGGACTTGCCCTCCGGATCCTGCGCCGCCCCGCCTTCGAAGGTGAAGGACAGGGCGATCATCGGCACCACGGGCGAGGCGACGTGCCATGCCTCGATGCCGGGGGCGGCCGCCACCGGCAGCGCCTGGGTCGGCGAGGTCGCGGCGCGGGTGCCAGTCTCGGCGAGGTTCATCGGTACGTCCTTGATTCAATATCGAGGGGCGCCACGCTCAGGGCGCCGAGAAAGGGGCGGAGGGCTGCGTCAGGCCAGGGTGACCTCGGGGTCGCGGGCCTTGGTGAGGTAGCCGGTCACCGAGCGGGCGGGCACGAGGTAACGGGCGGCCACCGCCACGAGGCGGTCGCGGGTCACCGCCTCGATGTCGGTCGGCCAGCGGCGCACCTCCTCGACGGTCTCGCCGATGGCGAGGGCCGAGCCGTAGATGCGGGCGAGCGAGGATTGCGAATCCGACGAATAGACCGTCTCGGCCACGAGCCGGATCTTGGCCCGCTCGATCGCCTCCGGGTCGAGGGCCTCGGCCGCGCGGCGCAGCACGCGGTCGACATGCTCCTCCAAGGCCTCGAGGCTCACGCCCTCGGCGGGCACCGCGTAGACCGCGAAGCGCGTGTCGTCCATCGCCGAGCCCATGTACCAAGCGCCCGCATTCACCGCGACGCCGAGTTCGAGCACCAGCTGGCGGTAGAGGAACGAGGTCGCGCCGCCGCCGATCACCTCGGCGAGCAGCTCGAGGGCGTGGCCCTCGCCGTCGCGGGCGGTCATGCAGGAGGGGGTGAGGTAGAGCCGCTGCAGGGTCGGCTGCTCGACCTTCGGGTCGGCGACGGCGAGGCGCCGCATCGCCCGCGGCTCCGGCTCGCGCGGACGGTGGCGGATCGGGCGCGCGCCCTGCGGCGTCACCCTGCCGTAGGTGTCCTCGGCGAGGCGCCGGACCTCGTCGGGCGTCACGTCGCCCGCGACGACGAGGATCGCGTTCTCGGGGGTGTAGAAGCGGCGATAGTAATCGATCGCGTGGGTGCGGTTCAGTTCCTCGATCTCGTGCATCCAGCCGATGATCGGGATGCCGTAGGGATGGTGCACGAACAGCGAGGCCGCCATGGCCTCGGAGAGCTGGGCGGACGGATCGGTCTCGACCCGCATGCGGCGCTCCTCCAGCACCACGTCGCGCTCGGGCGCCACCACGGCATCGTCGAGGACGAGGCCGCTCATCCGGTCGGCCTCGAATTCCATCATGGTCGCGAGATGATCGCGGGCGACGCGCTGGAAATAGGCGGTGTAGTCGTAGCTGGTGAAGGCGTTCTCCTGGCCGCCGAGACCCGAAACCGCCTTCGAGAAGGCGCCGGCCGGGTGCCGCTCCGTCCCCTTGAACATCAGGTGCTCGAGGAAGTGGGCAATGCCCGACTGGCCGATCGGATCATCGGCCGAGCCGTTGCGGTACCAGATCATGTGGGTCGCCACCGGGGCGCGGTGATCGGGCACCACCACGACGTCGAGGCCGTTGTCGAGGGCGAAGGCCGAGACCTCCGGTCCGCCCGCCTCGGATCGCCCGAACGGGGCGGCCTCCACCCGACCGGCATGCGCGAAGCCGCGCTGCGGTCCCAGAGGGGTGATGGCCTTCCGGTAGAGATGCATTGTCTGTTCCTGTGCGAGGGCACTTCCGCCCGTCCGCGCTTTCCGTCCCGAATGCCCGGCATTCTCCCGAGAATTGATGCCGGGCGCAAATACCGTACCGCGCGTCGTGTCCGCGCGGCCACTTCCCATCGTTCCGTCGGTGAATCGCCGCCGCACCAGGGCGGGATTCGGTGCCGAAACGGGACGCTCGCCGACAAAGGGGCATGGGCCCCAGCGGCGGCTTCCGTCTCGTCCCGTGCCTCAGTAACGGCCCGGGCTTCTCAGATAGGCACGCGGATCGGCTTCTTCACGATCGCTGATCGGGCCACCCACCGGCGTGCCCTGCGGCTTGGCGACCTTGACGGGGGCCTTCCGGTAGCCGTTGGGCGGGTCGGTCAAGGTGTCGCGGTCGGGCTCGGCCACGGACGGCTCGGTCTTCTCGGCCTTGCCGCTGAAGATCTCGAACGGATTGAGCCAGGTCGAGTCGCGGGTGTCGCCCTGTCCGGGCGTTCCCGCCGGGCCGGTCAGCCCGCCCGCGCCGGCCTTCCGGCCGGCCTCCATCTCGTAGATCGAGAGCGTCTCGTTGTTGTCGTTCATGCGGCCCTGGGCGCCGCGGACGATCGGCTTCTTCGCCTCGATGGCGGCGCGCTCCCGCTGGATCACCTCGGGATCCTTCGGCCAGGCCGGATCGGCCTGACGGGCACGGGGCACCGGCAACCCGGCGGTGAGATCCTGCTGGCCGCCGAGCTTGGGCGGCATGGCGAGGGGTGCGCGCTCACGGTAGGTGATGGCGGGGCGCTCGGGCTCAATCAGGCCCATGCCGCTCAGCGCGTCGCGCATCAGCTCGCCCTCGGCCCAGGCCGGTGCGGCGGTCGCGAGACAGACGGACAGACCCGCACTGGCCAGAAGATACCGGACGGCCGGAGACGCCCAGGCCACAGACACACCGCGCCGACCGCTCATCTCGCCCTCTCCCGCCTTCGGGCCGGCTCTCTGGCGGAGCCGGTCGGCCGGACCGTGTTCCGGACGTTGTGCCCCGATCCCCAGGGACGGGGTGGGCCGGGTTTCGGGCGATCATATGGCAGGGGAGCGCTTTGCCGCACCCGCCCGCCGATCACGGGTTGAAAACCGTCCGGCCGCGCGACCGACCCGTCAGGAATGGCGGCGCGAGGCCGGGAGTAGGCTGTCGAGGATCAGACCGACGACGCCGGCCACGATGGCGGCATCCGCCACGTTGAACACGTACCAGGACCACGTGCCCGCATGCAGGTGGACGAAGTCGAACACGGCCCCGTAGGCCGCCCGGTCAATGGCGTTGCCGAGCGCGCCGCCGACGATGAGCCCGAGGGCGACGGCCAGGAGCCGCGTGGCCGCACGGCTCATCCAGACCGACAGGCCGACCGAGGCCACGAGCGAGAGCGCGACGAGGAGCCAGCGCCCGAGCCCGCCCTCCTGCTGGAACAGACCGTAGGAGATGCCCCGGTTCCACACGACGACGAGATCGGCGAAGGGGGCGACCCGCCACGGCCCGGTCATCACGAGATCGGTGCCGAAATACAGCCCGAGCTTCGTGGCTTGGTCGAGCAGCAGCGTGACGAGGGCGGCGAGCAGCCCGGCGCGGAACGGGCTCACGCCGCGCCCGCCTCCGGGTGCACCGCATTCGCGTGCGCCGCATCCCACTCGCGCAGGGCCTGGGCGTCGCGGGGCGTCACGTCGGGATAGTCCGGATCGGCGCCGACCGACTCGGTGACGCGCCAGGACCGGGCGCATTTGCGCCCTTCCGCCCGCTCCGGCACCACCGCGACGCCCTTCACGTCGTCGAGGCGGAAGGCCTCGGCCGGCCCCTCGCCCGCACGGACCGTGATGGCGGAGGTGATGCAGACCTCCGCGAAATCGACGCCGTCGAGCGCCCCGAGCAGGTCGGGATCGGACACGTAGACGACGGGCGCCGCCTCCAAGCTCGCGCCGATGCGCTTGGCCGCCCGCTCGATCTCGAGCGCGCCGGTCACGACCCGGCGCACGCGCCGGATCTTCTGCCAGCGCGCGGCGAGCGCGTCGTCGCGCCACGCGGCATCCGTCTGCGGCAGGGTCTGGAGATGGACCGAGCCGTCCTCCGAGGGCGAGCGGTCGAGCCAAGCCTCCTCCGCGGTGAAGGCGAGAACCGGCGCGAGCCAGACCGTGACGCGCGCGAAGGCCGCATCGATGACCTGCAGCGACGCCCGCCGGGTCACCGACGAGATCGGGTCGCAGTAGAGCGCATCCTTGCGCACGTCGAAGTAGAAGGCCGAGAGGTCGCCGGTCATGAAGCCGTTGAGCAGGGCCACGATCCGCTTGGTGTCGTAGGTCGCGTAGCCCTCGCGGATCTCTCCGTCGAGCTGGGCCAGGCGGTGCAGGATCAGGCGCTCCAGTTCCGGCATCTCGGCGAACGGGACGTCGTCGCCCGGCACCCGGTGGGCGAGGGAACCGAGCATCCAGCGCAGGGAATTGCGCAGCTTGCGGTAGGTCTCGGCGAAGGTTTTGACGATCTCCGGGCCGATCCGCAGATCGTCCGAGTAATCGGAGGCCGCGACCCACAGGCGCAGGATGTCGGCGCCGGATTCCTTGATGACGGTCTGGGGCGCGACGACGTTGCCCTTCGACTTCGACATCTTCTCGCCCTTGGGGTCGAGGACGAAGCCGTGGGTCAGCACCACGTCGTAGGGCGCGTGGCCCTTGGTGCCGCAGGATTCGAGCAGCGAGGATTGGAACCAGCCGCGATGCTGGTCGGAGCCCTCCAGATACATCACCCGGTCGGGCCCGCCATCGACGGCGCGGCGAATGCCGGCAAGGCCCGGAAAGGCCTGCGCGTCGTCGAGGACGAAGGCGTGGGTCGAGCCGGAATCGAACCAGACGTCGAGGACGTCCGTTACCTTCTGGTAGGCGGCCGGATCGTGTTCGGGGGCGAGGAAGCGGGCGGTTGCGTCCTCGGCGAACCACGCATCGGCCCCCTCGGCGGCGAAGGCCTCGGCGATCCGGGCGTTGACCGCCGCGTCGCGCAGCACCTCGCCGCTGTCCTTATGGACGAACACCGTGATCGGCACGCCCCAGGCGCGCTGGCGCGAGACCACCCAATCGGGCCGGCCGGAGACCATCCCGTTGATGCGGTTCTTGCCCTGGGGCGGGACCCATTGCGTGTCCTCGATCGCCTGGAGGGCGACCTCCCGCAGGGTGCGATTGCCGAGCGCGTCCACCGGCCGATCCATGGCGATGAACCATTGCGGCGTGTTGCGGAAGATGACCGGCTTCTTCGAGCGCCAGGAATGCGGGTATTGGTGGCGCAGCACGCCGCGGGCCACGAGGGCGCCCGCCTCGGTCAGGGCGGCGATGACCGCCTTGTTGGCATCGCCCTTGTCGCCCTTGTCGTTGAAGACGCGCCGGCCCGTGAAGCCCGGCGCCTCCTTGGTGAGGGCGCCGTCGGCATCGACGGTGTAGGGAATGCGGGTCTCGATGCCGGCCTCGGTGAGGCGACGGCCATTGGCCATCCAGACCTCGAAATCCTCGCGGCCATGGCTCGGCGCCGTGTGGACGAAGCCGGTTCCGGCCTCGTCGGTGACGTGCTCGCCGTCGAGCATCGGCACAGCGAAGCCGTAGCCCGGATCGAAGGACGCGAGGGGGTGCGACAGGGTCAGGCCGGCCAGGCGTTCGGTCGGCGCGTCCGCGACCCGTTCGAAGGCCTCGACGCGGGCGGCCCTGAACACGCCCTCGGCCAGCGCATCGGCGAGCAGGTAGGTGTCGCCGATGCGGGCCCAATTGTCCTCGGCCGCCGTGGTCACCCGGTAGAGGCCGTAGGCGACCTTCTTGGAATAGGCGACGGCGCGGTTGCCGGGGATCGTCCAGGGCGTGGTCGTCCAGATGACGACGCGGGCGCCGGACCATTCCGCCGGAGCCCCGGCGCGGATCGGGAAGGCGACGAAGATCGTGTCGCTGACATGCTCCTCGTACTCGACCTCGGCTTCCGCCAGAGCGGTCTTCTCGACCACGGACCACATCACCGGCTTCGAGCCGCGATAGAGCTGGCCGCTCGCCGCAAATTTCATGAGTTCGGCGGCGATGCGCGCCTCGGCCGGATAGGCCATGGTCGAGTAGGGTCGATCCCAGTCGCCGGTGACGCCCAGGCGCTTGAACTCGTCCCGCTGGACGTTCAGCCATTCCGCCGCGAAGGCCCGGCATTGCTGGCGGAACTCCAGCACCGGCACCTCGTCCTTGTTCTTGCCCTTGGCGCGGTACTGCTCCTCGATCTTCCACTCGATCGGCAGGCCGTGACAATCCCAGCCGGGCACGTAATCGGCGTCGTGGCCGAGCGCCCCCTGCGAGCGGACGATCACGTCCTTGAGGATCTTGTTGAGCGCGTGCCCGATATGGATGTTGCCGTTGGCGTAGGGCGGGCCGTCATGGAGCACGAAGCGCGGGCGGCCCTTCGCGGCCTCCCGGATCCTCTCGTACAGGCCGATCCTCGCCCAGCGCTCCAAGAGGAGCGGCTCGCGGGCTGGCAGGCCGGCGCGCATGGGGAACTCGGTCTTCGGCAGGAAGAGGGTCTTGGAATAGTCGCGGGCGGCCGCGGCGGCGGCATCGGGCTGGTCGCTCATGGCGGATTCGGCGTCTTCTTCAGGCTCGACGGGCGAGATGGGGCGGGGCGGGCACAGGATCACCCGGCATCCGGCGGCCGCCAGGAGGCGGTGCCTACGCGGAGGCCGGGCCGGTAATTCGCGACGCCGAGGGGATCAAGCCGAACATGGAAGCGCTTCTAGAATGCGCTCCGGCAAAGGGAAAGCCTCCCGATCAGGGCTTCACTCGGTTGGCACCCCCCAACCGCGCGCCGTCGTCGATCCGAGTCCGGCGATCCGTGTCCTGTGATCCTTGCGCGAGCGCCGCATTGGCTTCATAGGCCCGCCCCGGTCTCGACCGCTCCTCGGTTGGACCGGGCACGCTTTCCGCGCGCCGCGCGCCGGTCCGGCGCCGGCTCGAACGCTTCCCCTTGATTGCGCTGGCGTTTCGAGGCGAAAGGCCGTGATCGGGGTTCTCGGCGGCGCTGGCGGGTTACAAAGCCGTGGCCGACTACCGCGATGCGATTGAGGGGCGGGATTAAACGGACTAGCGTCGCGTCAAGCCGCCCGGTCGAGGCCGCGCGACACGGTATCGGTGAGGAAACATGGCTCATTCCGCTCACGCCGCGCCCCACGGTGCGGGTGCGCCCGCCGCGCACACGCCGTGGTACAAAGTGCTCTACATCCAGGTGCTGATCGCCATCGCGCTCGGCATCTTCGTCGGCTGGCTCGCGCCCGATTGGGGCAAGTCGTTCAAGTGGATGGGCGACGCCTTCATCGCGCTGATCAAGATGATGATCGCGCCGATCATCTTCTGCACCATCGTCCACGGCATTGCCTCGATCGGCGATCTCAAGAAGGTCGGCCGCGTCGGCCTCAAGGCCTTGATCTATTTCGAGGTGGTCTCCTCCGTGGCGCTGTTGGTCGGCATCCTGGTGGGTGAGATCATCCAGCCCGGCGCCGGCTTCGGCGCGGACGTGACGAAGCTCGATGCCAAGGCGGTCGAGGGCTATGCCAGCAAGGCGGCGGCCGATTCCACCGTCGCCCACCTCATGGCCATCATCCCCAAGAGCTTCTTCGACGCCTTCGCCACCGGCGACCTGCTGCAGGTGCTGCTGATCTCGATCCTGACCGGCGTCGTGCTCACCGGCATGGGCAAGAAGGGCGAGAGCATCACCCACGGCATCGACGCGGCGGGGCAGGTGTTCTTCCGCATCATCGGCCTCATCGTGAAGCTCGCCCCGATCGGCGCCTTCGGCGCGATGGCCTTCACGGTGGGCCAGTACGGCATCGGCAAGGTCATCGACCTCGCGTGGCTGGTGGGCACCTTCTACACCACCTCGCTGCTGTTCGTGTTCGTCGTGCTCGGCGGCATCGCGGCGTTCGCCGGCTTCTCGATCCTCAAGTTCCTCGCCTACATCAAGGACGAGCTCCTGATCGTGCTCGGCACCTCGTCCTCCGAGACGGTGCTGCCGCACATGATGACCAAGATGAAGCGCCTCGGCGCCTCGGACTCGGTCGTCGGCCTCGTGATCCCGACCGGCTACTCGTTCAATCTCGACGGTACCAACATCTACATGACGCTCACCACCCTGTTCCTGGCGCAGGCGGTGGGCGCCGATCTCTCGATCGGCCAGTACGCGACGATCTTCCTCGTCGCCATGCTGACGTCCAAGGGCGCCTCGGGCGTCACTGGCGCCGGCTTCATCACGCTCGCGGCGACGCTGGCCGCCATTCCGGGCAACCCGGTCCCGGTGGCGGCGATGACGCTGGTGCTCGGCGTCGACAAGTTCATGTCGGAGTGCCGCGCGCTCACCAACCTCATCGGCAACGGCGTCGCGACGGTCGTGGTGTCCCGCTGGGAGGGCGAACTCGACAAGGAGAAGCTCGCCCAGGTGATGGCGCACCCGGTCTCGATCGGCACCGAGATCTCGGACGAGGATCCGGTCGCCCCCGGCGACGCGGCGAATGCACCGGCCCCGAAGGCCGTGGCGGCGCAGTAAGGGCTTGAGGGCGCAAGACATCCGGATCGGGATCGATCTCGGCGGCACCAAGATCGCCGGGATCGCCCTAGGCCCCGACGGGACGACGCGGGCGGAAACGCGCGTGCCGACCCCGCAGGGCGACTACGCCGGCACGCTGGATGCCATCGCCGGCCTCGTCGCGACCCTCGAAGCCGAGGCCGGCACCGAGGGGGCGAGCGTCGGCATCGGCATGCCGGGCGCGGTGTCGCGCCACAACGGCCTGATCAAGAACGCGAATTCGGTCTGGCTCAACGGACGGCCCTTTGCCCAGGACATCGCGGCGCGGCTCGGTCGCCCGGTCCGGGTCGAGAACGATGCCAATTGCCTCGCGGTGTCGGAGGCCGTGGACGGGGCGGGCGCCGGCGAACGCCTCGTCTGGGCGGTGATCCTCGGCACCGGCGTCGGCTCCGGCGTCGCCGTCGATGGGCAGGCGCTCACAGGCCGCAACGCGATCGCCGGGGAATGGGGCCACAATCCGCTGCCCTGGCCCCGCGACGACGAGCGCCCCGGCCCGGCCTGCTATTGCGGGCGACGCGGCTGCCTGGAAACCTGGCTGTCCGGCCCGGGCCTCGCCGCCGACCACCTCGCGTGCACCGGTGAGCGGCTGAGCGGCGAACAGATCGTGGCCGCCGCGCTCCAGGGGGAACCGGGCGCCGCCGCCACCCTGGCGCGCTACCTCGACCGTCTCGCCCGCGGCATCGCCCACGTGGTCAACCTGCTCGATCCCGACGTGATCGTGCTGGGCGGCGGCCTGTCGCGCATCGAGAGCGTCGTGGCGGCCCTGCCCGAACGCATCGCGCCCCATGTCTTCTCCGATACGTTCGACACGCCGGTGCGGACGAGCCGGCACGGCGACGCCTCCGGCGTCCGGGGGGCTGCCTGGCTGTGGGGACCGGAGTCGTAGGCGACATTCCGGACCGCCGGCTGGGAAAAAATCGGCAGCGTCTTCGCGCGGCGAAGCTGAAGCATGCCCGCGCTCCACACTCAGAGTCTGTTTGACTGGCTCTACGAACGGAAGCTGCTTTGAGTCGGCGACACTCCCATCCCATCCTCTCATCCTTGTAAGTCTCTCCGGCGCGGATCTGCTCAGATCGGGTCTGCGGCGACGGGTAGGACGCCGGCTTATCCTGGGGCCTTGCAGCCCGTACCTCAGCAGGGTTGCCTGCCTGTCCATCCAACGACCCCGGACAGTCGCTCGGGCCACCAGAGCCCGGTTGCGCAAGGGTGGGGCAGGATAGCGCTGGTGTGTGTCGGCATCGACGTGAGCAAGGAGCGGCTGGACGTGCATGTCCTGCCGCAGGGTCAGGCGTTCGCTGTGACGCGGGACGGGCATGGCCTGAGCGACCTGGTGGCGCGGCTTCAGGGCCTGTCACCGGACTTGGTCGCCATCGAGGCGACGGGTGGCTTCGAGACGGTGGCGGCAGCGGCCCTGGCCGGGGCGGGTCTGCCGCTGGTAGTGGTCAACCCGGCCCAGGTCCGGCACTTCGCCCAGGCCTTGGGCCAGCGGGCCAAGACGGACCCCCTCATCCTGAGCCTGTCGAAGGATTGATGCGGCGGTGATCGCCCGCTTCGCGGCGGCCACCCAGCCGGCCGTACGACCCTTGCCGGACGCGGCCACGCAGATGCTGGCCGATCTCGTCGCGCGCCGTCGGCAGATCGTCGAGATGATCGCCGCCGAGAAGAACCGCGCCCACCGCACCCAGGTACCGCGGATCGCCAAGAGCATCGCCCGCCTGATCAAGGCTTTGGAAAAGGAGTTGGCCAGCGTCGACGGCGAGATCGATGACGGCATCCGCAGCTCGCCGGCTTGGCGGGCGACCGAGGATCTGCTCGCCTCGGTACCGGGGGTCGGGCCGGTCACTGCCCGCACGCTGCTGGCCGAACTGCTCGAACTCGGCCGGCTCGACGCCAAGCGGATCGCCGCGCTGGCCGGACTGGCGCCGTTCGTGCGGCAATCGGGCCAGTGGAAGGGCCGGGCGATGGTGGCGGGTGGGCGCAAGACGGTGCGCACCGCCCTGTTCCTGGCCGCCCTGACCGCTGCGCGTCACAACCCGGTGCTCAAGGCCTTCCGCGACCGGCTCGCCGCCCTCGGCAAGCCCAAACTGGTCGCCGTCGTGGCCGTAGCCCGCAAGCTCCTGACTATCCTCAACGCCATGATCCGGGATCAGAAACCATGGCAGACCGCTTGACCGCCAACACAGTCGCCGTGGAGGAGATGCGAAGCGGCGCCCTCGAAGGAGGGCTCCAGGGATCGCAGAGACATCTGGAATCCTCCTTCGAGGCCGCTTCGCGGCACCTCAGGATGAAGGGGTTGGGTGGGATGAGCCAGTTGCACGGGCTCTCCGCATCTTCCGCCTGAGTTCCGACCTACGCGAAAAAGTCGCCGAGGAAGAAGTCCACCGCCTGGGTCACCACGCCCGGATCGTAGGCGTGCGGGCCGTCATACTCGACATAGGTGACGTCGTAGCCGGCCTCGCGCAGCAGGCGAACGTGGCGGCGGGCGCTGCGATCGATCCCGATCTGCTCGTCGCGGGTCCCGTGCGACACGAAGATCTTCGGGGCGCCGGCCTGCACCTGCACGGACATGAAGCCGGCCGACGACACGATGACGTGGCTGATCCGGTCGCCGTTGGTGAGGCCGAGGGAGAGCGCGTAGCTGCCTCCGTCGGAATGGCCGGCGAAAGCGAGATGGCGCGGATCGATCAGGAAGCGGTCGGCGACCTCTGCCAGCGCCCGGTCGAGCCGTTCGCGATCCGGGCCGTTGCCGGCGATGACGAGATCCCAGGTCGGATGGAGCGATTGCGGCGCGAGCAGCAGGAAGCCCCGCGACCGGGCATGCCCTTCGAGCATCGGCAGGATCTTCTCCGCGTGCCCGCCGCCGCCGTGGAACAGCACCACGAGAGGGGTCGGCAGGCGCGGATCGACGTGCTCGGGCACGGAGAGAACGGCGTCGCGGATGTCGAACAGGCCGAGAGCATGGCGGCCCGGCGGCAGCGCGGGCTTCGAGGGCAGCCGCGGCAGGAAGGCGAGCCGTCCGGTCAGCCGCGGGTCGAGGGGAAGGGTCGGATCGATCGCGGAGGAGGCCATGGGGTGCTTTTCGCGCAAGGCCGGCCAAGCTGCCTGGCGCCCTGCCTTTTCGGGGACGAGGGTGCACCGGATGTCGCGGCGGGCGCTCGGAGGGCGGGTCGGGCCGGAAAACGAAGAAGACCGCGGCGCCTCTCGGCACCGCGGTCCGGTTTACTCAGGGACGGAGGCCCAAAAGTCTCAGGCCGTCTTCTTCTTCAGGGTGCTCTGCGGGTTGAGGCTGCCGATATTGCCGCTCTCGCTGCCGGCGGTCGGATCGATCACGGCATTGATGAGGGTCGGCTTGCCCGAGTCCATGGCTGCGTCCACGGCCCGCTTCAGCTCGTCAGGAGTGGTGACGTTGACGCCGATACCGCCGAAGGCCTCCATCATCTTGTCGTAGCGCGAGTCCTTCACGAACACGGTGGTTCCGGGATCGCGGCCGGTCGGGTCGGTGTCGGTGCCGCGGTAGATGCCGTTGTTGTTGAAGATCACGATGCAGACCGGCAGGTCGTAACGGCAGATGGTCTCCACCTCCATGCCGGAGAAGCCGAAGGCCGAGTCGCCCTCGACCGCCAGAACCGGCTTGCCGGTCTCGACGGCCGCCGCGACGGCGAAGCCCATGCCGATGCCCATCACGCCCCAGGTGCCGACATCCAGGCGCTTGCGCGGCTGGTACATGTCGATGATGCCACGGGCGAGATCGAGGGTGTTGGCGCCCTCGTTGACGAGGATCGCGTCGGGCCGCTCCTTGATGACGGTGCGCAGCGCGCCGAGCGCCGAATGGAAGCACATCGGCGACGTGTTCTTCATCAGCTTCGGGGCCATCTTGGCGATGTTGGCCTCGCGCTTCCCCCGGATGGTCTCGAGCCAGCCCTGCGGCGCGCCCTTCCAGTCCTTGCGGATTCCGTCGAGCAGCGCCTCGACGCAGGAGCCGATATCGCCGACGAGCGGCGCGGCGATCTCGACGTTCGAATCCATCTCGCGCGGCTCGATGTCGATCTGGATGAAGCGCTTGGAGCCCGGCTCGCCCCAGGTCTTGCCCTTGCCGTGCGAGAGCAGCCAGTTCAGGCGGGCGCCCACCAGCACGACGACGTCGGAATCCTTCAGCGCGGTCGAGCGGGCGGCACCGGCGGAGAGCGGGTGGGTGTCGGGCAGGAGACCCTTGGCCATGCTCATCGGCACGTAGGGGATGCCGGATTCCTCGACGAGCGCGCGCACCGCCTCGTCGGCCTGGGCATAGGCCGCGCCCTTGCCCAGCACGATCAGCGGGCGCTCGGCGGTCTTCAGCAGGTCGAGGGCCCGGGCGACGGCGGACGGGGCCGGGAGCTGGGCCGGGGCCGCATCGATCACCTTGACCAGCGACTTGGCGCCGAGACCAGCATCGATCACCTGCGAGAACAGCTTGGCGGGCAGATCGAGATAGACGCCGCCGGGACGGCCCGAGACGGCGGCCCGGATGGCACGCGCCACGCCGATGCCGATGTCGGCGGCGTGCAGCACGCGGAAGGCGGCCTTGCACAGGGGCTTGGCGATGGCGAGCTGGTCCATCTCCTCGTAGTCGCCCTGCTGCAGATCGACGATCTCGCGCTCGGAGGAGCCGGAGATCAGGATCATCGGGAAGCAGTTGGTGGTGGCGTTGGCCAGCGCGGTCAGGCCGTTGAGGAAGCCCGGCGCCGAGACGGTGAGGCAGATGCCCGGCTTCTTGGTGAGGAAGCCGGCGATGGCGGCGGCGTTGCCGGCGTTCTGCTCGTGGCGGAAGGAGATGACGCGCAGGCCCTCGGCCTGGGCGAGGCGGCCCAGATCGGTGATCGGGATGCCGGGGACGTTGTAGATCGTCTCGATGCCGTTGAGCTTGAGCGCGTCGATGACGAGGTGGAAGCCGTCGGTCAGCTCCGCTTCCTCGTGGGGCATGGCGCCCGCGGTGATCGCGTCGATGTTCTGGGCCTGGACGGTCATGCGGCGTTCTCCCTTTTGGCTTGACGTGTTCGTCGCTGATTTTTTGGCGAATTGGGCCGGACGGGACCGCTCGGGGCGGTCCGCGGGTCTCGTCTCATCGGCACCGCGAGGGCCGGAGCCGCTCGTTCCGGCGGCAGGTCTTGTTGCGACAAGCTTGGTATACCAAATACCAATTGGCCGGTCAAACGAAACGCGCGGGGGTTCAGGCCGCGCGTTTCCAAGTGTTCTCGATGGTGAGTGACCTGAAGGCGGTCCAACAGCGGCCCGCCGGGATTCAGGCGAGGCGGACGGCTCCGGCCTCCGTGACCTCGCCCGCCTCGGCCTCGGCGGCGAGATAGCGGCGGCGCAGGGGCTTGAGCACGAACATCGCCAGCGCGGCCGCCGTGATGTTGAGCGCAATGATGAGCGCGAAGACCGCCGACCAGCCATAGGCCGCCGAGAGCAGGCTCGCCATCGGCACGAGGAAGGCCGCGGTGCCCTTGGCCGTGTAGAGCAGGCCGGCATTGCTGGCGGCGAACTTCGAACCAAACGTGTCGCCGCAGGTCGCCGGGAACAGCGAGTAGATCTCGCCGAACACCGCGAAATAGGCCGCGGTGGCGAAGACGAAGACGTAGGGATTGCGGCCGTAGCCGTACATCACCAGGCAGGCGGTCGCCGCGACCGTGAAGGCGATGAACATCGTGTTCTCGCGGCCGATA
The DNA here is from genome assembly GCF_022179765.1 of Methylorubrum suomiense. Classification (GTDB taxonomy): domain Bacteria; phylum Pseudomonadota; class Alphaproteobacteria; order Rhizobiales; family Beijerinckiaceae; genus Methylobacterium; species Methylobacterium suomiense. The sequence goes on from NZ_BPRE01000005.1 coordinate 190,976, forward strand.
TTGTCGGAAACCCAGCCGAAGAACGGACGGCCGAAGCCGTCGAGAATGCGATCGAGGGAGATCGCGAGCGTCAGTGCGGCCATCTGCAGGCCGAACAGGCTGACCGGCACATCGGCCACCTTGAAGTCATGGGCGATCGGGCCGATCTGCGCCGCCGCCATGAGGCCGCCGGAGGCTACCATCACGAACATGGCGTACATCACCCAGAAGACGGGGGTGCGCACGGCCTGGCGCGGGGTGCGGTCCACCTTGGTCTGGGGCAGGCGCAGGCTCTTGCGCTTGACGGGGACCGCGACCGACGGCTTGCGCAGGAGGAAGGATAGGGCGATCACGACGAGGCCCTGGCCGATGCCGAAGGTGAGGAAGGCCTGCTCGTAGCCGTGCGCGGCGATCATCTTCGCGATCGGCACGACCGTGACCGCCGCGCCCGCGCCGAAGCCCGCGGCGGTGGCACCGGCGGCCAGACCGCGGCGATCCGGGAACCATTTCAGCGCGTTGCCCACGCAGGTGCCGTAGACCGAGCCGGCGCCGATGCCGCCGATCACCGCCGCCGTGTAGAGCAGGAAGAGCGAATCCGCGTAGGCGTTCAGCACCCAGGACAGGGCGATCATGACGCCGCCGAAGCAGACCACGATCTTCGGACCGTAGCGATCGACGAACCACGTCTCGACCGGCACCAGCCACGTCTCGGTGGCGACGAAGATCGTGAAGGCGAGTTGGATCGCGGCGCGACCCCAATGATGCGTCTGGTCGATCGGATCGACGAACAGCGTCCAGCCGTATTGCAGGTTGGCGATCATCGCCATGCAGAGCACGCCGAAGGTGAGCTGCCACCACTTGGCGGACGAGGCGTCCCGCGCCTCCTGCGGTGCCGTCTGGCGTTCCATCCCGGTATTCCTCTTATGGCGTCCGGTGCCCCCGAGGCGGCATCATGCATAATCGCGCTTTGCATACAATATACCAGGAATAAAAAAGCAGGTCGAACGTGCGGGCATGCTGTCCCTCATGGGACGGCGCGCGCCTCTGCCACCCTTGACGGTTGGTGCAGACCCCTGCGCTTTCTCGGAAAGTCTGGAAGGAGGACGCGGGCCCGCGAGTCTTCGCGACCGCTGGGAACGTCAGACCGCATGCGACGGCCGAGCTTGGTCATGTCGCGCCGTCGGCGCAGCGGAGACCGTCTGAAACGCAGGATCGGGCAGATGAACCCGGTCAGTTCGGGAGCAACCCCGCCGCGCGATAGCTCTGGATCAACGTGTCGAACAGGTGGATGTCCGAGCGGCTTCGGGCGACGATCTGGGCCCCGGCGACAGCGGCATAGATGGCACGGGCCCGCGACTCGCCGTCGGTCGGTTCGACCAGTCGCGCGGCGACCAGTTGCCCGCACAGCCATGCCGTGTTGACGTCGGCGAAGGCCTGCACTTCCTTCAGCACCGGCTCGGGCAATTCGTCGTATTCCGCAGCCATGAAGCTGCTGAGGCAGATCCGGTTGCTGCGCTCCAGCGAGAGCCGAAAGATCCCGGGATACTTCTTCAGTGCCTCAATAGGGCTCGGAGCGTTAGCCGAAATCGCCTCGAGATCGCGGGCAATGTCTTCCCAATAGCGGCGTGCCACCGCCTCACCGAGGAGAGCCTTGTTGGGGAAGTAGTAATTTATGCTCGCGGCCTTGATGCCGACGGCCCCGGCGAGGTCGCGAAAGTTCAAACCGCCATAGCCGTAAGCCATCGCGGCTTCCCGCGCGGCCGCGAGGATCGCTTCCCTGACATTGCCTTTCAGCGTCGCTGCCATCGCAACCTCCGTCTGCCATATGGCAGACAGGGGTTGACGTCACAAGGCATGGGTCGTAGCCCGCACCTGCCATCTGACAGACAGGTGGAATCTGCGGAAAGCGAGACGACGATGTCCGACAAGCTCAAGCTGTTCACCTCTCCCTCGGCCTTCCCGAATCCGCAGCGCTTGCGGCTCTTCATGCACGAGAAGGGCATCGCCGATCACTTCGACGAGACGATCTACGATATGTCGCCGGTCGGCGAGCAGCGGGGATGGAGACACCTGAAGATGAACCCTTGGGGCGAGACGCCGACCCTCGCGCTCGCCGACGGTTCCTACCTCAGCGAGACCACCGCCATCGCCCGATACCTCGACGACACGTTCGAAGGCCGCAAGATCATGGGCGCGACGGCGCATGAGCGCGGCCTGGATCAGATGTGGGACAGCCGGGTGTGGGTGCACATCCTGTATCCCATCGTCACCGCCTTCCATGTCCAGCATCAGGGTTTGGGCCCGAAGCTCGAACTGACCCACAACCCCGCCTGGGGCGAGCATTCGCGCAAGGTGGCTCTGGCGCATGCGGGTCTGGTCGATCGGCATCTCGCTGACGGCCGCGCGTGGCTGCTGGGCGGCGATCAACCGACATTCTCGGACATCACCCTGGCGACGGCGATCGCGTTCTCGAAGTTCCCCGTCAACGCGATGCCCCTCGACGAGCGCTTCGAGCATCTCGACGCCTTCTGGCAGCGCTGGCTGACCCGGCCGGCATTCCTCTCGGCCTATGCCGATCGCAGCAGCGGCGTCGCGGAGATCGACAACCGCGCGTGATCGTCCGGTCGTCGATTTCGACGCCCGACCGAACGCGGCGCGGCGGGTCGGGGCAAAGGCACGGCCGACGCCTGCGCGACCCTGCCCGCGTCGCGCACGAAAAAGCGCGCCGGGCGTCTGTCGCCGCGGCGCGCTCCTCAGGTCCGGCCGGCGGGTGCCGGCCGGGAACGTGTCAGTGGGCGGTGGCCGTCTTCACCTCGGCCTCGCTGGCGGCCTGCGCCTTGGTGTAGCCCTGGCGCATCGGCTTGAGGACGAAGATCGCCATCAGGGCCGCCAGGATGTTGAGGGCGGCCGCCGCCAGGAACACCGCGTGCCAGGATCCGGTCATCGTGGTGAGGATGCTGGTATAGGGCACGATCAGCGCCGCGGTGCCCTTGGCCGTGTAGAGCAGGCCCGCATTGGTCGCGGCATATTTCGAGCCGAAGGTATCGCCGCAGGTCGCCGGGAACAGCGAGTAGATCTCACCCCAGGCGAAGAACACGAGGCCAGTCAGGATCACGAACATGAACGGGTCCTGGCCGAACTGGCTCAGCATGTAGATGCCGATGCCCTCGATGCCGAAGGAGAGGAACATCGTGTTCTCGCGGCCGATATGGTCGGAGATCCAGCCGAACAGCGGCCGGGTCACGCCGTTGAGCACCCGATCGATGGTGGCGGCGAAGGTCAGCGCCGGCAGGGTGATGCCGAGCAGGCTCACGGGGGTGTCGGCGATGTGGAAGTCCTTGGCGATGGGGCCGAGCTGAGCGGTCGCCATTAGGCCGCCGGCGGCCATCATGACGAACATCGCGTACATCACCCAGAAGATCGGCGTGCGCACCATCTCGGACGGGGCGTAGTCGCGCCGGCTCTGGCTGACGCGGGCGATTGCGGGCACGTCACCCTTCTTCGGTGCGGACAGGAGGAGCGCCACCGCCATCACCACGAGTCCCTGGCCGAGGCCGAACCAGAAGAAGGCGTGCTCGTAGCTGTAATGGTGAATGACCGCCTGGATCGGCACCACGGTCAGCGCCGAACCCGCGCCGAAGCCCATGGCGGTGAGGCCGGCGGCGAGGCCGCGGCGGTCCGGGAACCATTTGAGCGAGTTGCCGACACAGGTGCCGTAGACCGCGCCCGCGCCGGTTCCGCCGATGGCGGCGCCGACATAGAGCATGAACAGAGAGTCGGCATAGGCGTTGATCACCCAGGCGAGCCCGCAAAGCAGGCCGCCGACGAGGGTGACGATCCGCGGGCCGTACTTGTCGACGAACCAGCCCTCGATCGGCACCAGCCAGGTCTCGGTGACGACGAAGATCGTGAAGGCGACCTGGATCGCGGCGCGGTCCCAGCCGTGCCGCTCTTGGATCGGGTTGACGAAGAACGTCCAGCCGTACTGCATGTTGGCGATCATGCACATGCAGACGACGCCGAGAACGAGCTGAAGCCAGCGGTTCACGGGTGGGGATACGGGTGTCGCTGTGAGGGTGGACATGGACGTCTCTCCAAAGGCATTGCCCGGTTGTCCGGGCTTCTTCGGCCACGGGCCGGCTCAACACGGTCCTCGCGGAGAGGGCATGCGGGCACGGGTGGGTGGCCGGCAAGTTAATTCAGCGAGACGCGGATTAAGCACCGGGCTCAATCGTGGTACCCCGCTGACCGGCACCATAATTCAAAATCCAGAATTGACAACAGGTATTCTGTATACCAGTTTCCCATCAGGGACGCCGCCAGAGCGCCCGGATCGGAGGAGCGCCGTGTCGGCATCGATGCGCCACGCTGCAGAATGCCCGGATGGAGGGGTGGCCCTCGGCCGGAACGCCCGCATCCGCACCCTTCACCGCGACCGCTCGGTGGCGGAGGCGATGCAGCTGCTCGCCGAGCCGGGCGTCGGCGCCGTGGTCGTGGTCGAGGGCGCGGCGGCGGATGCGCCGGTCACGGGCCTTCTCACCCAGCGCGACATCTTCCGGGCGGTCGCCGCCGAAGGGCCGGATGTCTATGGTCGCAGCGTCTGGCTCATCACCGACCACGATTTCCCCGCCGTCGATATCGGCGCCTCCCCTCAGGAGCGCATGCGCGCCTTCTGCGACCGGCAGGTCGATCACATCGCCCTGATGGAATCCTGCCGCATCAGTGCCATCCTGAGCATCTGGGACTGCGCGGGCGAACCTGCCGGAGCCGCTTCATGACCGACATTGCCTCGCCCCCTGTCCCCCCGCCGCAGCAGGCTCCCGAGATGAAGCACCTGACCGTCGTCGAATGCCCGATCGTCTTCCCCGGCGAGAACGAGTTCGGGATGTCGAGCGTCGACATGCTGCCCCGCCTCGGCATCGCCGCGGGCCTCGAGAGCCGCCACCTCCGCGTGCTCGACGAGCGGATCATCGCGGTCTGCATCTTCAAGAGCACCTTCTGCGCCAAGCTCTTCTTCGACGCCGCCTGGATCGAGCGGGCCGACACGCTGTGGGGCGACCGCTACCAGATCCGCTTCGAGGCGATCGACAACGCCTCGGCGGCCTGACCCCGGCGGCGCGGCGGACCCGCGATGGCCTCCCCCGCGCCCGTGAGTGAGCAGGAGGCCGAGAGCGCCTTCCACGCCTGGAATCCCGGCCTCGAACCCGGCCTGCCGCGGTCGCTGATGCCGCTCGCCACGCTGTTCCGGCCCGAGAACGTCGCGCTGCCGCTCTCCGAGATCCTGGAATTGTCCGATCTCAGCGGCCTGCCCCCGACGCGGCTCGCCCCTTTCCGGGCCGAGCGCCTGGCGGTGCACGAGATCCTGATCCGGGTGATGGCCGACCTGTCGGTGCCGGTCGGCGAGGTCTACGCCGATCTCGGCGTCAATTTCCGCGCCATGGTCGCCACCCTCCTGCGCGAGGGCGTGGCCCCGCGCATGGCGGAGGTCGAGGCCTGCCTCGACACGGTACGGTCGGAGGCCGCCTCGCGCCTAGCCGAGGAATTATCGATTCTCCTCGACGAGCCGCTGGAACCGCCCCCGCCCCGCCGCCTGCTCGGCCTGCTGCCGCCGAAGCCCAGCCTTCCGCCGCATCCGGGCGATTGGCAGGCCCGGGCGCTCGCCCGGCTCGACGCCCGGCGCGAGACGCCCTGCGAGGCGGACGGGCCGGAGGGCGCGGTGCGGGATGCCCTCCGAACCGTCGTCTCCGCGGTGATCGCCCGGCAGGGAACCTTGATCCGCGATCGCGCCCTGCTCGCGCGCTTGGCCCTGATCCTGGTGGCCAACCGCGAGGGCAGCCGGCGCATCGGCGCCCTGATCGACCCCTGGGTGACGGCGGTGGCGCAGGCCCACGGCTACCGCCGGCTCGCCCCCCAGGCCGAGCCGGTGGTCATGACGGTGAAGGGCGCCTCGGCTTCGGGCAAGAGCACGATCCGCCCCTACCAGCGCGACCTCGCCGGACGAATCGGGGCGGGGTGGTCCGATTTCGCCGTCGTCACGCCGGATGTCTGGCGCAAGTTCCTGCTCGACTACGACAGCCTCGGCCCCCAGCGCCGCTATGCCGGGCCGCTCGCCGGGCACGAGGTCGAGATCGTCGATGCCAAGCTCGACCGGCACATCACCGCCAAGGCGGCGGCGGGCCGCCTCTCGCATCTCCTGATCGACCGCTTCCGCTTCGACAGCTTCTCGACCGAGCCGAACGGCGATGGCACCGGCCAGTTGCTGACGCGGTTCGGCCAGAGCGTCTACCTGCAATTCATGGTCACGCCGCCGGAGGAGACGGTGGAGCGGGCCTGGAAGCGGGGTGAGGAATTCGGGCGCTACAAGGCGGTGGAGGATCTGCTCGCCCACAATGTCGAAGCCTTCACCGGCATGCCGCGGCTGTTCTTCACCTGGGCGCTGCGCCGCGACCGGGCGGTGTTCTACGAGTTCCTCGACAACGGCGTGCCGAAGGGCGCCCGGCCATCGACCATCGCCTTCGGCCAGAACGGCGAGATGACGATCCTCGACGCCCGCGCCCTGATGGCGATCGAGCGCTACCGCCGGATCGACATCGGGGCTCGCGCGCCGGCGCAAGTCTATCGTGGTGCCGGGGCCGAACCGGAGCGCGACGCGGCCTTCCTCCGGGCGATCCTGCGCCGGCTCGCAGTGGTGCGCTTCGCCGAGCACGACAGCGGGCGGGTCTTCGCTCGCTTCGAGCAGGGTCGCCTCGTCGGCCTCGACCGGGCGCGCCTCGCCGCGATGCGCGCCGATCCGGCGATGGCGCGGGCGCTCGCCGCCGCCGGCATCGCGGAGGGTCCGGAGCATGCCGACCTGCCGGCCCTCGACGAGCGCCTCGCGCCCGGCGACGTCGCAACCTTGGGTGATTGGGGGCTGCGAAGGACAGCGTCCGGGAGGGCCTGAAACCGGCCTGAATACGCTCCACGCGCGCTCCGGGCTGTCATCGGGGCGGGCCTCCACCACCGGAGGGCGAAGCGTTAACGGCTGCTCGGGTAGAAGCGCCTCCGGATCGCAATGAGGGATGGCGTGGCCGCGTGATGACCGGAGGTATGCGCTCTCGACCGCTGATCGTGTCCTTTGCACGCTTCGTGCTGACACTGATGGTACCCCCGGTGGCCGTCGCGATCGTCGCCACCCATTGGTACATGGCGAGCGAGCAGGAGCGCGTGAGCCATACCCTCGCGCTGATCGGCGACGGCATCCGCGACCGGATCGATCACGATCTCGCCCGGATGGAGGCCATCGCCCGGACCCTGGCGGCCTCGCCCGCGATCGACGGCCCGGATCTGCGCGCGTTCCGATCCCAGGCTCTGGCCAGCGTCGGGCCCGACGACACGACCGTGACCCTCGCCGAGTTGGATGGACGCCAGCTCGTCAACACCCGTGCCCCCGACGACACGGCGCTGCCGACCATGGCGCAGCCGGAACTGCTCGCGCAACTCCTGGCGACCCGCCGGCCGGTGATCTCCGGCCGGAGCGTCAGTAGCCTGACCGGGCGTCCGATCGTCAAAGTCGTCGCCCCGGTGATCCGCGACGGCGTGATCGTGAAGACGGTCGCCCTGGTGACGCTCGCCGAGCATTTCGAGGCACTGATCCGCAACCCTCACATCGCCGCCCCCTACTGGGCGAGCGTGCGCGACCGCGACGGCAACGTCGTGGCTCAGATCGGGCAAAGTGACCCGGCGGATCAGGGCGCGGACCGCGCCACTCCCGCCTCGACCGCGGATGCGGGCACCGGCGGCGTGCTGCGGATCGACGGCACCTCGCACCTGTCCGAATGGCGCTTCACGGCCGGGGTCGCGCGGGATGCGCTGGAGGCGCCGCTCAAGCGCTCACTGCTGCTGCTCCTGATCGTCGCCCTGGCCCTGATCGGACTCGGCGGCTGGTTCGCCCTCGGCATGGCCCGACGCCTCGCCGGGGCCGCCGCCCGGCTCGCCGGAAAGGCCGAAGCGATCGGGCGGGGTGAGATCGTGACGGCCCAGGATTGCGCGATCCGCGAGATCCACGTCATCGAGCATGCCCTGGCCTCGGCCTCGCGCACCCTGTCCGAGCAGCGCGCCACCCTCGACGCCGCGCAGGCGGCTTTGGCCGCGCGGGCCGAATCGACCCAGAACCGCTTCCGGATGCTGGCCGACAATGCCGGCGACATCATCGTCCTGTTCGGCGGCGAGGCCTGTTCGATCGTCGACGTGTCGCCCTCCTTCGAACGGATGCTCGGCTACGACGAGGCCGCCTGCGCCACTCTCACACCCACGGCCGTCGTGCATCCGGAGGATGGCCGGGTCGTGGACGAGATGCGCGCCGCCCTGGCCGAGGGGCAATCCCCGGCCACCGGCCTGTTCCGTGTCCGCCATCGCGACGGCCACTGGCTCTGGCTCGAATGCGTGAGCAGCCGCATCGCCGGGGCGGCACCGGGCGAACCCCTGGCCATCGCGGTGATGCGGGATGTGACCGCGCGCCTGCAGCAGGCCGACGAACTCCGCATCGCCTGCGACATGGCCGAGCTTGCCAAGGCGAAGGCCGAGAATGCTAGCCGGGCGAAGTCGGAATTCCTGGCGATGGTGAGCCACGAGATCCGCACGCCGCTGGCCACCATCCGCGGCTATACCGAGCTTCTCGGTGCGAGCGGTCCCCTAAGCGGCGACCAGGCACGCTGCCTCTCCTTGGTGAGCGAGGCCACCGGGACGATGCTGACGGCGGTGGACGACATCCTCGATTTCGCCCGGATCGAATCCGGCGATTTCCAGCTCCGGGAAGAGCCGTTCGGGCTCGCCGAGACGATCGAGAGCGTGACGGCCTTCGTCCGGCCCACGGCGGCCGAGAAGGGCCTGACGTTGGGGCTCAGCATCGACCCGACCCTGCCGAAGGCGGTGCGCGGCGATGCGCGGCGCCTGCGCCAAACGCTTCTCAACCTGCTCAACGTCAACCTGCGCGAGCGCCAAGGGGGGCTCGTCACCCTCTCGCTCTATGCCCCGCACGGCGAGGAGAACCGGATCAGCTTCGCCGTGACCGGGAGCGGCGGCCATGCCCGCCCGACCGAACGGGACGGTCTCGGCCTCGCCATCGCCGGGCGCCTCATCGCCCGGATGGGCGGGCGGCTGGAGACGATGTCGATCGCGGGGGAATCGTCGAGCTATCGCTTCAGCCTGCGCCTGCCCGTCGCCGAGATCGCTCCGCCCCTCGCCGCGCCGGAGGTCGTCGCCGGGCCGCTCGAACCGACCGTGCCCGCCGCTGAACGGCCCGAGGTCCAAGCGTCGTCCACCACCGCAGCCTCGGTCGTCCTCCCCGCCGCCCGCGCGAACATCGCCGGCGCCCAGATCCTGCTGGTCGAGGACCACTCGATCAACCAGGAGCTGACCTGCCGCCTCCTCGAACAGGATGGTTGCCGGGTCGACGTGGTCGACGACGGCGCGGCCGCCCTGGAAGCGGTGCAGAGACGGGTCTACGACCTCGTCCTGATGGATGTGCAGATGCCCGGCATGGATGGGCTCACGGCCACCCGCCGCATCCGTGCCATGGCCCATCCCTGCCGCCACGTGCCGATCCTGGCCCTCACCGCCAACATCATGCCCGATCAGGTGCAGGCGATCCGGGACTCGGGCATGCACGGCTACATCGCCAAGCCCATCGACCGGGCCCAGATGCGCCGGATGATCGCCGACCACCTGCCGGCGGTGATGATGGCCGAGAAGCCGGTCGAGCGGTCGGCCCAGGCGAGCGAGCCCGGCCCGATCCCGGTCATCGACCGGGCTGCCTATGATCGGCTCGCGGCCTCGCTCGGAGGCGACAGCGCCCGCCGGGCGCTCCGGGGCTTCCTCGCCCTGCTCGACGCCACCTTCGCCGACCCGGCGACCCTTCGGACCGAGGCCGCCACCATCGCCGCCGGGGCGCGCCGCTTCGGCCTCATCGATCTCGCCGCCGCCCTCGACGGGCTCATGGCGGATGATGGCGCGCAGGCCCTGCGCCGGTGCCAGGTGGCCCGCGACCTCGTCGGCCGCGCGATGGACGAGCTCGTCGGCGTGGAGCCCATCGAGGTTTCCGCCCTGATTGCCCATCTCTGACGTCGCTCCGCTCCGACCGCGTCGGAGCGGAAACTCCGGGGCATCGATGCCCTGCCCGGCGGACATGCCCAGGAGCGGCGAGGCGAAGGACCGCTTTCCGGCACGGTGCCCGGTTCAGGTCACGGCCTCACGGGGATGGGCGCTTGAGATTCGTCGAGGTGGAGACGCCGCGACGACGCCCCGCCTTGGCGCGCCCGCTCGCCGCTGCTATTCCCCGCCCTGCCATTCCCGACAGCCTTGCCGTGCGCCGCGCGAGCCCCGCTGAGCCGCGCCGTGCCGGAGAGATCCATGACCACCTCGCCCATCGACCTGATCCGCAACTTCTCCATCGTCGCGCATATCGACCACGGTAAGTCGACGCTCGCCGATCGATTGATCCAGACCACCGGCACCGTGGCCCTGCGCGACATGAGCGAGCAGATGCTCGACTCGATGGACATCGAGAAGGAGCGCGGCATCACCATCAAGGCGCAGACCGTGCGCCTCGAATATCCGGCGGAGGACGGCAAGACCTACATCCTCAACCTGATGGATACGCCCGGCCACGTCGACTTCGCCTACGAAGTCTCGCGGTCGCTCGCGGCCTGCGAGGGATCGCTCCTCGTGGTCGATGCCAGCCAAGGCGTCGAGGCGCAGACCCTCGCCAACGTCTATCAGGCGCTCGATGCCGGCCACGAGATCGTGCCGGTCCTCAACAAGGTCGATCTGCCGGCGGCCGAGCCCGACCGGGTGAAGGAGCAGATCGAGGAGGTGATCGGCCTCGACGCCTCGCAGGCGGTGCCGATCTCGGCCAAGACCGGCCTCAACATCGAGGCGGTGCTGGAGGCCATCGTCACCCGGCTGCCGCCGCCCAAGGGTGACCGCAACGCGCCCCTCAAGGCGCTGCTGGTGGACAGCTGGTACGACGTCTATCTCGGCGTCGTGGTGCTCGTGCGCATCGTCGACGGCGTGCTCAAGAAGGGCATGACCATCCGCATGATGGGCGCGGACGCCGCCTACGGCGTCGACCGCATCGGCGTGTTCCGCCCCAAGATGTCCGACATCGCCGAACTCGGCCCCGGCGAGGTCGGCTTCCTGACCGGCTCGATCAAGGAAGTGGCCGACACCCGCGTCGGCGACACCATCACCGAGGACAAGCGCCAGACCACGCAGATGCTCGCCGGCTTCAAGGAAGTCCAGGCGGTGGTGTTCTGCGGCCTGTTCCCCGTGGACGCCGCCGACTTCGAATCGCTCCGCGGCGCCATGGGCAAGCTGCGCCTCAACGATGCGTCGTTCTCCTACGAGATGGAGACCTCGGCCGCCCTCGGCTTCGGCTTCCGCTGCGGCTTCCTCGGCCTGTTGCACCTGGAAATCATTCAGGAGCGGCTGGAGCGCGAGTTCAACCTCGACCTGATCTCGACGGCCCCGTCGGTGGTCTATCGCCTGCTGATGCGCGACGGCGAGCTCAAGGAGTTGCACAACCCCGCCGACATGCCCGATCCGATGAAGATCGAGACGGTGGAGGAGCCCTGGATTCGGGCCACCATCCTCACGCCCGACGACTACCTCGGCGGCGTGCTGAAGCTCTGCCAGGACCGGCGCGGCATCCAGATCGACCTCAACTACGTCGGCAAGCGGGCCATGGTGGTCTACGACCTGCCGCTCAACGAGGTGGTGTTCGATTTCTACGACCGCCTGAAGTCGATCTCGAAGGGCTACGCCTCGTTCGACTACCACGTCTCCGACTACCGCGAGGGCGACCTCGTGAAGATGTCGATCCTCGTGAACGCCGAGCCGGTCGATGCCCTCTCGATGCTGGTCCACCGCACCCGGGCCGAATCCCGCGGCCGCGCCATGTGCGAGAAGCTCAAGGACCTGATCCCGCGCCACCTGTTCCAGATCCCGGTTCAGGCGGCCATCGGCGGCAAGATCATCGCCCGCGAGACCATCCGGGCGCTGTCCAAGGACGTGACCGCGAAGTGCTACGGCGGCGACATCTCGCGCAAGCGCAAGCTTCTGGACAAGCAGAAGGAAGGCAAGAAGCGCATGCGCCAGTTCGGCCGGGTGGAGATTCCGCAGGAAGCGTTCATCGCCGCGCTGAAGATGGACGATTGATCGGGGGCAGCCCTTCCCCCTTATCTGAGTGCTGGAGCGCAGCGGAGGCTTCGCAGTACCCCAGGATGAGGGTTTGGGGTGGAAGACACGAAGGGCGACGCGCCCCGAGAACGTCGCCCGGCACCCTTGTTTCGGCTCCACCTCACGATGGCCGTGCAGGTGTCGCAAACCGGCAACGCAGAGCGGCCGACGACGCGCTGTCTGCGACAGTCTGTTTTGACGCTCTGGCAGCTCTGAGCCGCACTCCGTAAGACTCCCGCCTCGCCCTCCCCGTGAGGCCTCGCCACGTGTTCCGAAGTTCGGCTCCTGCTCTCCTCGTCGCCGCCTTCGTCACCGGTCCGGCCCTGGCGCAACCGACCGGCAAACCCGTCTACGAGGGTGCGGGCGGCGATCCGCGCATCTCGGTTTCCCAGCCGGAATCCACGAGCCAAGCCTCCGGCGGCTACGTGCGCTCGATCGAGCCCTCGCTCGGACCCTTCGGCGATCCGCTCGGCCTGCGGCCGGTGCTCAAGGAAAAGGGCATCGAGTACAGCCTGACCTACATCGCCGAGACCCTCGGCAACGCCTTCGGCGGCATCCGCCAGGGGGCGATCGTGCAGGACCGCCTGAACCTGCGGCTCAACCTCGACCTCCAAAAACTCGCCGGCTGGGATGGGGCGACGGTGCACGCCAATGCCTATTTCATCCACGGCACCGGCCTGTCGCGCTACTATGTCGGCAACCTGCTGACCACGAGCGTGATCGAGGCGCTGCCCTCCTCGCGCCTCTACGTGCTGTGGCTCGACCAGCAGCTCTTCGACGGCAAGCTCGGCCTCCGCATCGGCCAGCAGGCCGCCGACACCGAGTTCTTCGTCAGCCAGACCGCGACGCTCTTCGTGAACGCGACCTTCGGCTGGCCGGCGATCACCGGGCTCGACCTGCCGAGCGGCGGCCCGGCCTATCCGCTGGCGGCGCCCGCGATCCGCGCCAAATACGTGCCGGGCAACGGCTTCTCGCTCCAGGCCGGGCTCTATGACGGCGATCCGGCCGGGGCCAACCGGCCCGGGGACGACCCGGAGGCCCAGCGTCTCGACCGCACCGGCACCAATTTCCGCACGCGCGACCCGGCCTTGATCGTCGCGGAGGCGACCTACGCCTTCAACACCGAGGACGGCGCCAAGGGCCTGCCCGGCGACATCACGCTCGGCGGCTGGCAGCATTTCGGGCGCTTCGATTCCCTGCGTTTCGACAATACAGGCCTGCCGCTCGCCGACCCGAACTCGACCGGCATCGGCCGCCCCCTGCGCGGCAATGCCGGGATCTACGCCGTCTACGATCAGACCCTCTTCCGGGAGACCGGCAAGGATGACGAGGGATTGGGCTTCTTCGTGCGCGCGGCGTGGTCGCCGACCCGCTCCAGCCTGATCTCGGCCTATGTCGATACCGGCTTGGCCTATAAGGGCCTGTTCCCCGGTCGCGACAACGACACGATCGGCATCAGCCTCGCCCATGCCCGGATCTCCGACGACGCGCGCCGGTCCGACACCGACGCCATCGTCTTCAGCGGCATGCCGATGCCGCGGCGGCGGGCCGAGACGGTGATCGAGGCAACCTATCAGGCGGTCGTGGTCCCGGGTTTCACCCTGCAGCCGGACGTGCAGCTGATTCTGCATCCGGGCGGCGGCATCGCCAATCCGCGCGACCCGCAGGGGGGGCGCCTGCGCAACGCCGGTGTCTTCGGGCTGCGTGCGACGGTTCAATACTGATCGTCAACGGTCCGAAAACGCTTCATATGCCCTGATATCCGTCCTGCGGTGGCTCGGTCGATCGCACGACGCGAAAGGCGTCGTCATGCGCCCGTCAAGTCGCCACGGTAACGGCGCAATTCGAGAGCTTCGGTCGCGCACAACCGAATGGCCGAGCGAATCGGCTACCCCAAGGCGGATCAGCCGGGAATGATGGGTCGATGAGCGGATCGCACGGGGAAGAGAACCTGACGGCCGAGAGCTTGACGCCGAAGCGCATGGGCTGGCCGGCGCAGATCGTCGTGGCGCTCGTGCTCTGCGCGGGCGCGGGAGCCGCGATCTGGTACGGTCGTCCGAAGGAGGTCGACGCGGCGGTGCCGACGCCCGCCGCCGTCACCGCCGGGGCCAATGCGGACGGGCGGTTCGTGCTGAATCCCACCCAGCTCGCCACCGTCACCACCGCGCCGGTCGAGCAGCGCCTGTTCTTCGAGGACATCGCCACCGAGGGGAAGATCGGCGTCGACGAGTACCGGGCCACCCCGGTCTTCTCGCCCTATCCGGGCCGGGTAATCTCGATCTTCGCCCGCTCCGGCGAGCGCGTGCGCCAGGGCGACAAGCTGTTCTCGCTCCAAGCCAACGAGATGGTCCAGGCACAGAACGACTACCTGGCCGCCCTCAACGTGCTCAACAAGGCGCGCTCGCAGCTCTCCTACGCGACCAACACCGAGAAGCGCCTGCACGACCTCTACGATTCGCGCGTCACGACGTTGCGCGAGCTCCAGACCGCGCAGAACGATCTCGCCACGGCGCAGAACGACGCCAAAACGGCTGAAGTCGGACTGGAGGCGGTGCGCAACCGCCTGCGCATCCTCGGCCTTCGCGACGACGACATGACGGCGCTCCAGACCAAGGGCGCGATCAACCCCGAGACGACGATCAACGCGCCGCTGTCCGGCACCATCATCCAGCGTAAGATCGGCCCGGGCCAGTACGTCAACACCGGCGGCTCCGATCCGTCCTACATCATCGGCGACCTGTCGAAGGTCTGGATCATCGCGCAATTGCGCGAGACCGACGCGGCCAAGGTCGATCTCGGCGAGCGCATCCGCTTCAAGGTTCTGGCCTATCCCAACCAGACCTTCGAGAGCCGGATCAACTTCATCTCGTCCTCGGTCGATCCGAGCAGCCGGCGCATCTACATGCGGGCCGAGGTGGACAACAGCAAGGGCCTGCTGAAGCCCGAGATGTATGCCAGCGTCCACATCATCAACGAGCGCGAGAACGTCTCCCGCGCGATCCCGCGTCATTCGGTGATCTTCGAGGGCGACAAGGCGCGGGTCTGGGTACTGAAGGCCGACAACGCGGTCGAGAGCCGCGCGATCAAGACGGGCCTCGTCGACGGCAACGACATCGAGGTGACGGACGGGCTCTCGGTCGGCGAGCGGGTGATCTCGAAGGGCTCGCTCTTCATCGACGGGATGGTCGATCCCGGCTGAGAGCGGACACGATGGGACGATTCCGGTGCCGCGCGAGCGGCCCACGGTGCGAAGAGCGCCGCGCGAGGCGGCCCTCGGCATCAGCCGAGGCATCCGGCGGAGCGAAAGCCTGAGCCCGCGGAGGCGGGCGCCGGCGATTGAGGCCAAAATCTAAAAGATTGCCCGACCTCGCGGAGCGAGGTTCGGGCATAAGCTTCGGAAACCAACGGCATGAACGGCATCGTCGCCCTGGCGCTCCGGCAGCGCCCCCTCGTGGTCCTGTTCTTCCTGCTCTTCGTGGTCGGGGGCGTCGCCGCTTTCCAGAGCCTCAACATCGAGGCCTATCCCGATCCCACGCCGCCCCTCGTCGATGTCGTGACCCAGACCGACGGCCTCTCCGCGGAGGAGATGGAGCGCTACGTCACCATCCCGATCGAGCTCATCACCTCGGGGATGCCGAACCTGAAGCAGGTGCGCACGATCTCGCTCTACGGCCTGTCCGACGTGAAGCTGCAATTCGGCTTCGAGTTCGACTACCTCCAGGCCGAGCAGCAGGTGCTGAACCGCCTTCAGCAGCTCGATCCGCTGCCCGCGGGCGCCAAGCCCACCATCTCGCCGATGAGCCCGATCGGCGAGATCTTCCGCTACAAGCTCACCGCGCCGCCCGGCTACAGCGTGCTCGACCTGCGCACGCTCCAGGAATGGACGCTGAAGAAGCGCTTCCGCTCGGTGCCGGGGGTGATCGACGCCATCGGCTGGGGCGGCAAAACCAAGACCATCGAGATGTCGGTCGATCTCGATCGACTGATGGCCTACGGCCTGACCCTGTCGGGCGTGGTGAAGACCCTCAACGACAGCAACCTCAATGTCGGCGGCAACCGCGTCGCCATCGGCGGCCAGTCGGCGGTGGTGCGCGCCGTCGGTCTCATTCGCGACATCGACGACATCAACGGCACGGTGCTGGCTCAGGTCGGCGGCGCGCCGGTGCTGGTCAAGGATGTCGCCACCGTCACCATCGGCCATCAGCCCCGGCTCGGCATCGCCGGCATGAACGACGAGGACGACATCGTCCAGGGTATCGTCCTGATGCGCCGCGGCGAGAAGAGCACGCCGTCGATCGAGGCCGTGAAGGCCGAGGTCGCCGAGATCGAGGCCGCGGGCCTGCTGCCGCCCGGCGTCAAGATCGAGCGCATCTACGACCGCGCCGACCTGATCGCGGTGACGACGCACACCGTGCTGCACAACATGGTGGTCGGCATCCTGCTGATCCTGGCGATCCAGTGGCTGTTCCTCGGCAACCTCCGCTCGGCGCTGATCGTCGTCGCCACCATCCCCTTCGCCCTGTTCTTCGCCGTCATCATCCTCGTGGCGCGCGACGAGTCGGCGAACCTCCTCTCCGTCGGCGCGCTCGATTTCGGCCTGATCGTCGACGGCACCGTCATCATGGTCGAGGCGATCTTCCGGCGCCTCTCCGGCCACGGCATCCCCGGCTATCCCCCGCAGGGACTGGGCGAGAAGGATGGGCGCATCGCGCTGGCCGCCAGCGACGTCTCCCGCTCGATCTTCTTCGCGGCCGCCATCATCGTCACCGGCTTCCTGCCGCTCTTCACCCTCACCGGCGTCGAGGGCCACATCTTCGGGCCGATGGCGACGACCTACGCCTACGCGCTGCTGGGCGGCCTCATCGCCACCTTCACGGTCACGCCCGCGCTCGCCTCCTACCTGCTGCCCGCCCATGTGAAGGAGACCGAGACGCTGCTCGTGCGCGTGCTCGACCGGCTCTATCGCCCGGCGGTGCGCGCCGCCCTCGGCGCCCGCCTCGTCACGGTCGCGATCGTGGCGCTCATCGCGGTGGGGGTCGGCGTCGCCGCCCGCAATCTGGGCTCGGAGTTCCTGCCCAAGCTCGAGGAGGGCAATCTCTGGGTCCGCGCGACCATGCCGGCGACGATCTCGCTGCGCGAGAGCAACGGCTACGTCAACGAGATGCGCAAGATCATCGCCCAGATCCCGGAGGTCGAGCGCGTCGTCTCCCAGCACGGGCGCCCCGACGACGGCACGGATGCCGCCGGATTCTTCAACGCCGAGTTCTTCGCCCCGATGAAGCCGCTGGAGCAGTGGCGCCCCGGCATCGACAAGGACAAGCTCACCGAGGAGATGCTGCAGAAGCTGCAGGCCGCCTTCCCCGGCGTCGAGTTCAACCTGTCGCAATACCTCCAGGACAACGTCGCCGAGGCGGTCTCGGGCATCAAGGGCGAGAACTCGTTCAAGCTGTTCGGGCCCGATCTGCGGAAGCTGACCGAGACGGCCAAGCAGGTCGAGAAGGTGCTGGCCTCGATCCACGGCGTCGAGGATCTGGCGGTGTTCAAGTCCCTCGGCCAGCCGACCATCGAGATCGATGTCGACCGGGTGCGGGCCGCCCGTTACGGTCTGACGCCGGGCGACATCAACACCACGGTGCGCACCGCCATCGGCGGCGATTCGGCGGGCGATCTCTACGATCCGGGCTCCGAGCGCCACTATCCGATCGTCGTGCGCCTCGCCCCGCAATACCGGCAGAGCATCGAGGCGATCGCCAACCTCCGCATCGCCGGCCAGAATCCCGGCGGCGGACCGCCGGTGCAGTTGCCCCTGAGCGCGGTGGCGAGCGTGCAGCTCGTCTCCGGCCCCGCCTACATCTATCGCGAGGGCCAGGAACGCTACCTGCCGGTCAAGTTCTCCGTCCGCGGGCGCGATCTCGGCAGCACCATCGAGGAAGCGCAGCGCCGGGTCTCCGCCGAGGTGCCGCTGCCGCCGGGCTACCGGCTGGAGCTGGTGGGCGAGTTCAACAACATGAAGGGCGCCATCGCCCGGCTCTCGGTCACCGTGCCGGTGGCGATCGGGCTGATCGCGATCCTGCTGTTCATGAACTTCTCGTCCGTGATCGACTCGCTGCTCGCGCTCAGCGTGATTCCGATGGCCATGGCCGGCGGCATCGTCGCCCTTAGCGTCACCGGCACCTCGTTCAGCGTCTCGGCGGCGATCGGCTTCATCGCGTTGCTGGGCATCGCGGTGATGGACGGCATCATCGTGCTCACCCACTATAACGGGCTCATCGCGGCGGGGGTCGAGCGCGTGCCGGCCATGCTGCGCACCTGCTACACGCAGATGCGGCCCGTCGTGATGACCTGCGTGGTGGCCGGCGTCGGCCTCCTGCCCGCAGCCTTCTCGCAGGGCGTCGGCTCCCAGGTCCAGAAGCCGCTGGCGCTGGTGGTGGTCGGCGGCATGTGCCTCGCGCCGCTGCTGATCCTGCTGGTGCTGCCGGTGCTGATCCTGACCTTCTCCCGGCGCCAGCCGGGCCGTCCGGTGGCTGCGGAGCGCGCATCGATGCAGGCGCCCTCCCCTGCTTCGGCGCATTGAGGTCAGAGGGAAAGCGGCGGGAGGCGTCTCGGAGCCGCTGCGGCTGCCTTTCCGAGGTCAGATCCGTGCGATGCTGCGCCAACTCCAATCCCCCACCCTCATCCTGACGTACCCGCAACACGCGGGCCCCTAAGGATGAGGGGATGGATGGGATGAGCCTGTCCGACAGGCTTTCAACCCTCTGCCAGTACCTTGTCGCGCGCAGCGGAGACGAGGAACGCGCTGCGGGTGAGCCCGCGTTTGCCCGCCGCCTCGTCGATCATGGCGAGGGCTGCCGCATCGAGCGAGAGGTTGACCCGCACGGCGCGACCGGCGTCGAGGAACAGCGGCACGCTCGCCATGACGGCGCCCTCAACCATTTCGGCCTCCGTCGGATCGGCTAGGATCGCATCGGCGGAGCGCGCAGGGGTCGGCGCGAGGCCGGCCGCGACGCGGTCGATCATCCATTCCCGCAGAGCCTCCGCCCCGTTGCTCAAAGCCTCGTCCACGGTCTCACCCATGGCGGTGCAGCCGGGACAATCGGGAAAGGCGACGCCGTAGGCGCCTGCCTCCCCGTCGATCAGTGCGATATAGCGGGCCATCGCTCCCTCCTCAGAGCCAGCCGGCAGCCTTGGCGATATTGCGGGCGACACCCGGCGACAGGACGCGGTGGCGCGGCACCATGATCTTGGTGCCAGGCTTGGCGGCATGGGCGAACTTTTCGTGCTTGGTTCCGCCCTCGCTCACCCAGCCCTCCGCCATCAAGCGGTCGATGATGGCCCTGAAGCTGGTCTCAACCTTCGGCATGGCCTTCTCGTGTGTATTTAAATCTACACGCCAAATCGGCCAATCCACAATCTCCCGTCAGTTGCCTTGCTCAGGCTTGCCGCCGCGTCGAACCCCGCAACACCGCCCGTCCGCTCAGCACCACCTTGCGCACCGGCTGGTCCGGGCTCTCGATGCGCTCGAACAGCAGGCGCATCGCCTGGGCGCCGATCTCCGCGACCGGCTGCTCGATCACGGTGAGGCCGGGCTCGACGAGATCGGTCCAGGGCTCGTTGTCGAAACCGGCCAGGGCGAGATCCTGCGGCACGGCGAGGCCACGGGCGCGGGCGGCGCGGACGGCACCCATCAGGATCAGGCCGTTCGACAGGATCAGCGCCTCCGGCCGGTCGGACTGGCCGAGCCAGCGGGTGGCTTCCGCCTCGGCGGCGGCGGCATTGGGGGCGACCGAACGGACGAGCGGCGCGAGGCGGTGGCGGCTCATGGCCGCCTCGTAACCGGCCTGACGCTCGCGCGCGGTGGAACTGGTCGAGCCGAACAGGCCGCCGATCCGCGAGAAGCCCTGGGCCGCGAGGTGATCGACCAGAGCCGCCGCCGCAGCGACATTGTCGAGCACGACGCTGTCATGGGCACCGGGCAGGCCCGAGCGGTCGATGAACACGGTGGGGAAGCCGAGACTCTCGGAGGTCAGCGCGTCGGCCGTCGCCTTGGTGGGAGCGAAGATCACGCCGGTGACGCGCTCCTCCTCCATCAGGCGGAGATACAGGGCTTCGCGGGCCGGATCCTCGTCGGTGTTGCACAGGATCACCCGCATGCCCGCCGCGTAAGCCGCATCCTCCACGGCCCGGCTCACCGCCGTGAAGAACGGGTTGCGGATGTCGGCCACGATCAGGCCGATCGTCTGCGCCGATTTCGAGCGCAGCCGCCGGGCCGAGAGGTTCGGCCGGTAGCCGGTGGCACGCACCGCCGCCTCGACCTGCTCGCGCACCGCGTCGCTGACCGGGCCACGGCCGAGCGCCCGGGACACGGTCGCCGTCGAGACGCCCGCCGCGCGGGCTACATCGCGGATACCGACGGTCATCCGCGGGAAAACGTTTTCAGATGCATATTGATGTTCTGCCACCCCGTGACCAGCACAGCAAGCGGCCCCCCTGCACTTTCATGCTGAGTACGCTTGACAGAACTTGTGAAAACGTTTTCATTCGGCACAACAACGCCGACGGCCTCCGTGCCGCCCGGTGCGACAGGGAGGAGAGCACGCCATGCTCGCACCGACGCCGCACTTTCCGAGCCTCCGCACGAGCCCGCGGTTGCTCGTCCGCCTGGGCGCCGCGCCTGCCGACAAGGAAGCGGCGATCCGCGAGGCGGCCGCGCTGTTAACGGCCGCCGGCTGCATCGAAGCGCCCTATGGCGAGAGCATGCTGCGCCGCGAGGGCGTATCGAACACCTATCTCGGCCACGGCGTCGTCATTCCGCACGGCATGGTCGACGACCGTCATCTCGTGCGGGAGAGCGGGCTGGCCGTCCTGCAAGTGCCCGGCGGCATCGCATGGCACGACGGGCAGATCGCCCATCTCATCGTCGCCATCGCGGCGCAGTCCGACGCCCACATCACCGTATTGCGCCGCCTCACCCGCCTCATCCAGGACGAGGACCGGCTGGAACGCCTGCGCTCCACCGCGAGCGAGGCGGAGATCGCGACGGCCCTGACCGAGGATTCGGCGGCGCCCGCCAGCACGGGCCCGGCCACCGATCTGCGCCAGCGCTTCGACTGGACGGTCGATTATCCGACCGGCCTGCATGCCCGGCCGGCCTCTCACTGGGTCGAGACGGCGCGGGCCTGCCCGGCCCGCATCCAGGTCCGGCACGGCGATCAGGTGGCCGATGCCAAGAACCTGATCGCGCTCCTCCAACTGGGCCTGCGCTGCGGCGACGAGGTGACGATCTCGGCGGAAGGCGACGACGAGGCCGGGGCCCTCGCCAGGATCTGCGCCGCGGTGACCGGCCTGAGCGCGGGCGAGAAGGCGGCGGCGCAGCGCGCGGCGGAGGCCGCGGCCAAGGCCGCCGCCCCGGTGGCCGGCTGGAACCCGTCGGATCGGCCGCAGACCCTGGCCGGCATCGGGGCGAGCCCCGGCCTCACCATCGGGCCGGTTCATGTGCTCGCCGCCGCCGAGATTGTGGTGCCGGACGCGCCCGAGCCCCTGACCTCCGGCGCAGACCGTCTGCACCGGGCGCTCGCCGTCACCCGCGGCCAGCTCGAGGCGCTTGCCGACGACACCGCCCGCCGCCTCGGCAAGGCGGATGCCGGCATCATCTCCGCGCAGGCGGAGCTGATCGCGGACACCGACCTCATCACGCTCGCCTGCCAGCTCATGGTCGAGGGCCACGGCGTGGCGTTTGCCTGGAATGAAGCCGTGGAGCGGATGGCGGACCGGCTCGCGGCTCTGGGCAACCCCGTGCTGGCCGCCCGCGCCGCGGATCTCCGCGATGTCGGCCGCCGGGTGCTCGCGCAGATCGACCCGGCCCTGACGAGCGGCCACGATCTGCCGGACGTGCCCTGCATCCTGATCGCTCCCGACCTCGCCCCCTCCGACACCGCCGGACTCGACCCGACCCGCGTCATCGGGCTGGCCACCGCCCAGGGCGGACCGACCTCGCATACCGCGATCCTGGCGCGGACGCTGGGCATCCCGGCGATGGTGGCCGGCGGCCCCGGCCTGCTCGCGGTCGAGAACCGCACCCGCGCGATCCTCGACGGCACCACCGGCCGCCTCTACCTCGATCCGAGCGAGGCCGACATCGCCGCGGCCGAGGCGTGGCGAACCCGGCAACGCGAACAGGCCGAGGCCGAGGCGCGGGAGCGGGCCAAGCCCGCCGAGACCCGCGACGGCCACCGCATCGCCATCGGCGGCAACGTCAACAATCCGGATCAGGTGCCGCTCGCCCTCGATCAGGGCGCCGAAGGCGTCGGCCTGATGCGCACCGAATTCCTGTTCCTGGAGCGCGGCGACACGCCCTCGGAGGACGACCAGTACGAGACCTACGCGGCCATGCTGAAGGCGCTCGCCGGGCGCCCGCTGATCGTGCGCACCCTCGATATCGGCGGCGACAAGCAGGTCGCCCACCTGCACCTGCCGAAGGAGGAAAATCCCTTCCTCGGCGTGCGGGGCGCCCGCCTCCTGCTGCGCCGGCCCGATCTGATGGAGCCGCAATTGCGCGCCCTCTACCGCGCCGCCAAGGACCACGTGCCCGCCGACGCACCGACGGGCAAGGACGCGCCGCTCTCGATCATGATGCCGATGATCACCTCGGTGCCCGAGGTGCTGAAGCTCCGCGAGATCTGCGAGCGCATCCGCGGCGAGGTCGGCGCGCCGCCGGTGCCCCTCGGTATCATGATCGAAGTCCCCGCCGCCGCGATCCAGGCCGACGCACTCGCGCGGCACTGCGACTTCTTCTCGATCGGCACCAACGACCTGACGCAATACGCTCTGGCCATCGATCGGCAGAACACCGACCTCGCCCCGGAGGCGGATTCGCTCCATCCGGCGGTGCTGCGGCTCATCCACATGACCTGCGAGGGCGCGGCGCGGCACGGACGCTATGTCGGCGTCTGCGGCGGCATTGCGGGCGATCCGTTCGGAGCCTGCCTCCTGGCCGGGCTCGGGGTCGACGAATTGTCGATGACGCCCCGCGACCTGCCTGGCGTGAAGGCGCGGCTGCGGGCCTCCGACATGGCCGCGTTGAAGGCGCTGGCCCTGCGCGCCTGCGAGCAGGAGGACGCGGCCTCTGTCCGCGCCCTCGACGCCTCCCTCGCGCCGGGAGCCTGAGCCATGACGATTTCCACCCTCACCCTCAACCCGGCGATCGATCAGACCGTCACCCTCGACGCCCTGAAGCCCGGATCGGTCCACCGCGCCCGCTCGGTCTGGTCGGATGCCGGGGGCAAGGGCGTCAACGTCGCCTGCTGCCTCGCCGATTGGGGCCTGCCCGTCGCCGCGACCGGCATCCTCGGTCAGGACAACGCCGCTCCCTTCACCCAGACTCTTTCGGCCAAAGGCATCGACGACCGCTTCGTCTGGATTCCGGGCGAGACGCGCACCAACCTCAAACTGTTGGATGCCGGCACGGGCGACACCACCGACATCAACCTGCCGGGTCTCGATATCGGCCCTTCCACGCTCGAGGCGGTGCGGGCCGTTCTCCTGGATCTTGCCCGCGACGGCAGCCTCGTGGTGCTGGCCGGCAGTCTGCCGCGCTCATTGCCCCCCGAGACCTATGCCCGGCTGACGGGCGAAGTGCGGGCCCGCGGCGCCCGTGTGGTTCTCGACGCCTCCGGCCCAGCCCTGGCCGCGGCTCTGGCCGCCGGCCCGGGCGCCCTCCCCTACGCCATCAAACCGAACCGGCACGAGCTCGAGGAATGGGCCGGCCGCCCGCTCGGCGAGCCCGCCGCCCTGCTCGACGCGGCCCGACGGCTTCAGGCTTTGGGCATTGCGCTGGTCTGCGTGTCGCTGGGCGAGGCGGGCGCCCTGTTCGTCTCAGGCGAGGGCGCGCTGCATGCCTTCCCCCCGGCGACACGGGTGGCGAGCACCGTCGGCGCGGGCGACGCCCTGGTCGCCGGCCTCGTCGCCGGCCTCCACGACGCCCTGCCGCTGCCCGAGCTCGCCCGCCGGGCCCTGGCCTTCGCCGCGGGCAAGCTCAGCCGCACGGGGGCCAACCTGCCGGGGCGCGAGACCGTGGACGGCATCGCCCGGGAGATCCGGGTCGACCCTCTCGACTGAACAAGGCCGCCCTCAGGGGCGCGATGGACCCGGCGGTCGGCGAACGCCCCGCACGAACGACAGGCGACAGGAGGAACCCATGGCACAGCTCTTGGCCGTGGTGGGAGGCGGTGACCTCTCCACCCACGCCGTTCTCGCGGCCGAAGCCCTGCGCAAGGCGGCGGGGCGGCGCAACGCGCCGCTGGCGCTGGAGATCCGCGGCAAGGGCGGGGGCAACCCGATCCCCGAGGCGACGATCGCGCAGGCCAGGGCCGTGCTCCTCGTCGGCGAGGGCGATCTCGGTGAGGGGCGGTTCGGCGCGCTGACCCGTGCGCGGGCCGCCATCGACGACGTGCTCACCGACGTGAACGCCGTGCTCGACCGGCTCCTCGCTGGAGCATCCGCGGCGCCGGGCGCGGCGGCGGCGGCCGCCCCCAAAAGAATCGTCGCGATCACCTCCTGCCCCACCGGCATCGCCCACACCTTCATGGCGGCGGAGGGGCTTCAATCCTCCGCCAAGGCCCTCGGCCACGACATCCGCGTCGAGACGCAGGGCTCGGTCGGCGCCCGCGACGCCCTGACCCCCACGGAAATCGCGGCCGCCGATGTGGTCATCATCGCGGCCGATACCGGTGTCGACCGCGCGCGATTTGCCGGCAAACGGCTCTACGCCACGAACACCAAGGCGGCGATCCGGGACGGCAAGGGCCTGATCGCCACCGCGCTGGCCGAGGCGCAGCTTCAGGATACGGGCGCTGCCGCCGAAGCCGCCGGCCCGGCCCGCCCGGCCGCCGCCGAGAAGAAGGCCGGCGCCTACAAGCACCTGATGACCGGCGTCTCCTTCATGCTGCCCTTCGTGGTGGCGGGCGGCCTGCTGATCGCGCTGGCCTTCGCCTTCGGCGGCATCGACGCGATGAAGCCGGAGAATGCCGGCACGCTCGGCTACGCGCTCGGGGAAATCGGCGCCAAGGCGGCCTTCGCCCTGATCGTCCCGGCGCTGGCCGGTTACATCGCCTACTCGATCGCCGACCGGCCCGGCATCGCGCCTGGCATGATCGGCGGCATGCTCGCCGCCAATCTTCAGGCGGGCTTTCTGGGGGGCATCGCGGCGGGCTTCATCGCCGGCACCGTCACCGCCTTCCTCAACAAGCAGATCCGCCTGCACCGGAACCTCGAGGGGCTGAAGCCCGTCCTGATCCTGCCGCTCCTCGCCACCACGATCACCGGCCTGTTGATGGTCTACGTCGTCGGTGTGCCGGTGGCCGCCGTGCTCGCCGCGCTCACCGACTGGCTCAAGGGCATGCAGGGGGCGAGTGCCCTCGTGCTCGGCCTCGTCCTCGGCGGCATGATGGCGGTCGATATGGGCGGACCGATCAACAAGGCGGCCTACGCCTCCTCCGCCGCGCTGCTCTCGTCCGGCGTCGACGCCCCGATGGCCGCGGTGATGCTCGGCGGCATGACCCCACCGCTCGGGATTGCGCTCGCCACCCGCCTGTTCCCCAACCGCTTCACGAAGCCGGAGCGCGAGGCCGGCGGCGCGGCCGCCGTATTGGGCGCGGCCTTCATCACCGAAGGCGCCATTCCGTTCGCCGCCGCCGACCCGCTGCGGGTGATCCCCTCCATGGTCGCCGGTTCGGCGGTGGCGGGCGCCATCGCGCTCACCTCCGGCGTGACCCTGAAGGTGCCCCATGGGGGCCTGTTCGTCCTGCCGATCCCGAACGCGGTCACGAACTTGCCCGGCGCCCTCATCGCCCTCGTCGCCGGCACGCTGGTGACGGGATTGCTGGTGGGCCTCCTCAAGAAACGGGCGGCGTAAGCATCTCCCACCGAGGGAAGGTGGGGTGAAACCGGCCCGTTGAGGGGCGGCACTGTCCAGGCGCCTCCCTCAACCCCGCCCGGAACGGTGAGCAGCCTATCCGCCGCGATCGTGAATGCAGCAACCGGAGCCGTCCGCCCTCACGCCCGAAACGGCTCGGGACGTCCGGCGAAGGTGACACGTGCCGCGCCCATCGCCCGCTCTCATCAGAGCATCCGGCACAGATCGGGAACTCTTACACATCAACGCAAGAACTCGCTTACGTGAGGGGGACGACATGAAGGCGGTGACAGCAGCTTGGGCCATGCTCGGCCTCGGCGCCGTGCTCGGGGGACCGGCTCACGCTCAGGAGGCTGCGCCCGCGCCCAACGACCCGTTACCCGCCCTCGCCGTCGCCCCCGTCGCCGGTCCCGCCGCCCTGCGTCGCCCGGCGCTCCGCCGCGTCGTGCGCCGGGCTCCCCCCCGCCGCACCTTTGGCGACGATGGCAGCGCGGCGGCCGCCGCCGACGTGCTCGGCCAGAGCGCGACGCCCCCGACGTTGCCACCGGGCACGTTCGATCTCGGCAATGGCCTGTCGTTTCTCTTGAACTACACTGGCCAAGGTGCGGCCAATCCGGTCGGCGGTATCCGTCAGGGCACGGCCTGGGCGGGCCAATTGTTCTTCGGCATCGACGCCGATCTCAGCCGCTTGGCCGGGCTCGACGGTGCCTCCGTCCACATCGCGGTCACCAATCGCCACGGCCGCAGCCTGGCCCAGGACCTGATCGGCAACAACACCAGCGTCCAAGAGATCTATGGCGGTGGCCAGACCACCCGCCTCACGCTGCTGTCCTACCAGCAGAAGCTGTTCGACAACCGCCTCGACATCGAGGTCGGGCGCTTGGTCGCCAACATCAACTTCCTCAACTCGCCGATCTACTGCAATTTTCAGACAAACTCGGCCTGCGGCAACCCGACCTTCGTGTTCAAGACCTCGAACTTCACCTTCTGGCCGGTGTCGAGCTGGGGTGGACACGCCAAGGCATGGCTGACCGACAAGGTGTTCTTCCATGTCGGTGCCTACGAGGTGAACCCGCTGCACCAGCAGCCCGGCGACAACGGCCTCGACTTCTCGACCAAGGGGGCCACGGGCGCGATCGTGCCGTTCGAACTGGGCTACACGACGACGTTCGCCAACGACGTGCTGCCGCGCAATTACGGCGTCGGCGGCTGGATCGACCGCTCCGACTATCCCGACCCCGTGCGCGACGTGACCGGCGGTCGCGCGGTACTGACCGGGCTCGATCCACGCACCCGGTTCGGGCGCTCCGGTGTGTATGCCCGCTTCGACCAGATGGTGTGGCGCCCCGACCCGACCGCCATCCAGGGCTTGACCCTGTTCGGCGTCGCCATGACGGGCACCGGGGGCCGGCTCGTCGAGGATTATTTCTTGGAGATCGGCGCCTTGCAGACCGGCACCTTCGCCGGGCGGCCCTACGACACCGTCGGCTTCGTCATCAATACGCAGAAGTTTTCGCCGCTGGCGCTCTCAAACATCTACGCCGCCCAAGCCTCGCTCGGCGTGGCGCGAAACATCCCCGAGCACCAGATCATGATGGAGCTGAATTACGGGATCCAGGTCACGCCCGCGATCCGGCTGACGCCGAACCTTCAATACATCGTCAACCCGGATCAGACCCGCTTCCCGTACCGCACCCGGAACATTCCCGACGCGCTGGTCGTCGGCGCCAAGCTCTCGGTGGATCTGTTCACGCTGGCCGGGCTCGCCCAGGGCCCCGGGAGCCGGTGAGCACCACGAAAAACGGCGCGCCGATCGAGGGCGCGCCGGTTGAGGTGACTCGCGGTCTCAGGAACGAGTGCGGGAACAGTATGCAATATACCAGTAGGCGTCCACCGCCCGGAGTAACATTCGGAACGATTTCTCACGTTTCCGTGTTCGCCGGCCCCACCCGGCACGCCGCCGTGAGCCGGTGGAGCGCCGCTGCCGTGGCATCCTCCGCGGCCTGCTCGACCGCGCGGTAGGCCGCCACGATCTCGGTGCCGAGATCGGAGAGTCGCGCACCGCCCCCGGCCCGGCCGCCGGCCTGGGACTCGACCACCGCCGCGCCGAAGCCGCGATTCATCGCCTCCACCAGCATCCAGGCGCGGCGGTAAGACATGCCCAGCGCCCGCGCTCCGCCGGAGATCGAGCCATGCTCGGCGATGGCCTCGAGGAGCCGCACCTTGCCCGGCCCGAGCCGGTGATCCGGCCCGAGATCGATGCGGATGCTCAGCCGTGCCACGACCCGTCCCGCGGCGCTTACTTCTTCGCCAGGGCGTCGGCGAAGGCGACGATGCGGTTGCGGGCATAGGTCGGCACGCCCGCGCTGATCGAGGAGCCGGTGTTGAACGAGGAATTGCCCATCAGCACCTGCACCGGCAGCAGGTTCTTGAGCACCGGGACACGGGCATATTCCTGCTTGCGGTCGAGCACGTCGGCCTTGATGGCCAGAGCCATGTAGGTCGTCACCACGGTCGCGTTCGGATCATTCGGGACCGGTTGCAGCACCGCCAGGAACTTGCCGAAGCGCAGGATCTGGTTGACCCAGAAGATCGTCTGTTCGAGCCCGCCCGCCACCGGCGTCTCGATCCGGGTGAGTGCGGTCAGCCCCGCCGCCTCGGCCGGCGGTAGCACCCGCAATTCACTCTGGAAAGAGACGAACTCGGCGATCTTCTTGGACGAGCCGAGTTCGAGCTTGTTGGCGAGCTTCACCCCCAGGGGCAGCTTGCCCTCCAGATCGTAGCGCGACTCGATGCAGCTGCCGCCCCCGCCGCACCAGGGCCGGTCCGGGCGCTTGGCGAAGCTGGCGGCCGGATCCTTGGTCGGCGTGGCATCCGCCGGCTCCAGGCGCTTGTGCCGGATCACCGGGTCCATCCTGGCGAGGAAGTCGAGATTGGCGAAGGCCGACAGGTCGATAGCGGAGGCCGGCTTGGCCACTACGAAGCGGCCCTCCGCCACGTAGACCTTGAGGGTCTCGTGGCGCTGCTTGGTCACGCCATTGACCGTCTGGACGTAGTCCGGCTCGCTGTAATTGGGCCAGGGCGACAGCGCGGCGGCCTCCGCGGGGCGGGCCTTCCGCCATGCCTCGAAGGCGATGAGGCCGTTCTCGGGATTGGTGGACGCCGTTTCGCGGGAATCGCGGAACAGCACCGTGCCGGGCTTGAGGGTCGTGGCGTCGGCGGGGCTGAGCGCCGCCACATCCTTCACCCGCTCGGAGATCGCGGCGGGCATCGGGACGCCGGTTGTCGCCCCCGTAGCCGCCCCCGTGGTCGCTCCCTTCGCCGCCTCCTGCGCGTGGGCCGGGCCTGCCAGGGCGAAGGCGAAGAGCAGGGTTGCCGGGAAATGCCTGGACACAACGGACCTCGGGAAGACGATGGGAGGCGGGACCGGGCCCGCGTCAGTAGCGCGGGTCGTCGCCGAACAAGTAGTCGGGATCGCGGCGGCGCTGGCGGGGGCGCGGCTCGTCCTCGAAGGGCGAGCCGAACGGCGAGGGATTGGCCTGCCCGTAGCGGTCGCGGCCGGGCCAGGGGCGCTCCTCCTCGCGCCGGTCGCGGCGCAGGCCCCAGGGATCGTCAGTGCGCCGATCGGGATATTGGGGATCGGCGGAGCGCGACTCGCGGCCATAGGGGTCGTAGGCGTCACGCCGGCCCTCGCCCATCATGTTGCCGAGGATGTCGCCGGCCACGTCCGCCCCGTCCTCCGAATTGCCGAAATCGCCGTCCTCCGCATCGGGGCGCATGGCGTAGAGCGTCTCGCGGGGCACCAGGGCATATTGCGTGTCGGCGACGCGCCCGTCCTTGAGCCGGAAATGCTCGATGAAGCCGCCGCCCGCGACCCGCTGGCCGCTGCGGGGCTCGATCGGCAGATCGGCGATGAGGGCCTTCGCCTCCGGAGAGGGCGGGGCCAGCGGCGTGCGCGCCACGCCGTTCGCCCAGGCGGCCTGGAAGATCGTCCTGGCGATCGGCACAGCCACATGCCCGCCGGTCTGGCCACGGCCCAGCGTCTTGCGCACGCCGTCGGCGTTGTCGTAGCCGGCCCAGACCACCACGGTGATCTCGTTGGAGAAGCCGGCGAACCATGCGTCGTTCTCGTTCTCCGAGGTGCCGGTCTTGCCCGCCACATAGGCGGAGACGCCCGACAGGGCAGCCGCCGTGCCGTGCTGCGTCACGCCCTGCAGCATGGTCTTGAGCTGATAGAACGCGACCCGGTCGGCCGAGCCGATCCGCACCGGCGCCTTGGGAGGACGGGCATAGACAGGCTTGCCGTCGCGCTCGATCGATTCGAGCGCGTAGGCTGAAGGCCGCGCGCCCTCGTTGGCGATGGCCGCGTAGAAGCTCGCCAGATCGATCATCCGCACCGGCTGGGCGCCGAGGACGAACGGATAGTAGCGCTCGCATTCGGCGTAGAGCTGCGCTTCGAGCGCGATGTCGCAGACCCGTTGCAGGCTCTGCGGCGCGTTCTTGGCGATGCCGCCTTCCAGCAGGCGTGCGGTGACGAGGTTCTTCGAGAATTCGAGGCCGCGCCGGATCGTCGTCGCCCCCGAGCCCCCGCCGTCGTAATTCTTCGGCGACCACGAGGCGCCGATGCCGCCGATGGGCGGCAGCGTCACGGGCGCGTCCATCACCAGGGTGTTGGGCTGCATCCCGGCATTCAGCGCGGCGAGATAGGTCAGCGGCTTCAGGGTGGATCCCGGCTGGCGGACGGTCTGCGTCACCCGGTTGAGCTGGCTCAGGGGATAGGAGAAGCCCCCGGTCATCGCCAGGATCTTTCCGGTGCGATTCTCCAGCACGATGGCCGCACCCTGGACCGAGGGACGCACCCGAAGGTCGGCGCGCAGGCTGCCCTTGCCCTCCCGCAGGCGCACCCGCACCGCGTCGTAGAGCTGAAGCCTTCCGCGGGCGGGACCGGGGTCGAGGCTCGCGACCCGGCCGTCCGCCAAGCCGACCTTGATGCCGTTCTTGCCGGTCTGGAGCACCACGGCGAGCGGCCAGCGCAGATCGTAGAGGGGGGCCCGCGTCGATTCCAGCGCCCGCTGCCATGCGGGCTTGACGACGGGCGCCTTCGCCACGGACAGGGCTTTGGCCCCCTTCACGCCCTTCGGCAGCGGCACGGCGGGCGGCGTCTCCGGCGCGGGCTCGGCCACCGGCGCGGCGGCCTCGAAGCGCTTGACGGCGTCGGCAAGGTTCAGCTCCGGCCCCTCGTAGCGGGCGCGGCCGGTGCCGCGCTCATAGGTCGAGAGTCCTTCCTGAATCGCGCCCTCGACCGCACTCTGGAGCCCGGCATTGACCGTAGCATGGACCGTGTAGGAGGCGTTCGTCAGCGATTCCAGCCCGGCGAAGGTGCGGGATTCCCGCGCCAGATGATCGACCAGGTAGAAGCCGGACTCGCGTCGCGCCGTGTCCGGCGGCTTGATGCCGAGGTCGCTCCTCAGCGCCGCGTTCATCTGATCCTCGGTGATCGCGCCGTCCTCCTTCATGCGGGTCAGCACGTAGGCGCGGCGTTCGCGGGCGCGGTCCGGGTACTTGTCGGGGCTGTAGTAGTTCGGCCCCTTGGGCAGGCCGGCGAGCAGGGCCGCCTCCGGCACGGTCAATTGCCCCACCGATTTCCCGAACCACGAGCGGGCGGCCATCTCGATGCCGTAGGCGCCGCGTCCGAGATAGATCCCGTTGAGATAGAGACCGAGGATCTTGGGCTTGGTCTGAAGGCGCTCCAGGCGCGAGGCCACGATCATCTCGCGGATCTTGCGCTCGTAGGTGACGTCGTCGCCCACCGAGAGGTTCTTGACCACCTGTTGCGTGATGGTGGAGCCGCCGGCCGGGCGCCCCGGCGAGGCGAGATTGCCGACGAAGGCGCGGATCACGCCGCGCTCGTCGATGCCGTGATGGGTGTAGAAGCGCTTGTCCTCGGCGGCGACGAAGGCTTGTCGGACGAGGTCCGGCACGCCCTCGATCGGCACGACGAGGCGCCGCCCGTTCGGCTCGAAGGTCTCCGAATAGGGCTTGCCGGCCGCATCCAGGATCACGCTGGCGCTGGCGAGCTTGATGTCACGCAGGGCCTCGGCCGAGGGCAGGTCCTTCACGGCGTTGTTGTAGAAGGCGATCACCGCCCCCGCCTCGAACGGGGAATTGGTCGGGCTCTCGCCCTTGCAGAACTGCTTGTAGCTCGTGTTCAGCTCGTTGATGTCGAGCCCGTGCAGGATCTTGGGCGCATTGTCGCCCGCGACCGCGCTCGGATCCTCCATGGCGGTGGTGATCAGCTCATCGAGGTTGATGTCCTCGATGTCGAAGCTCTTGCGCATATGCGCGCAGCCGTCGCGCAGGATGCGGACCACCTCCGGCCCGTCGGTCGCCGGGTCGAACTGCGTGCGCACGGCGTCGGGCCGCGTCGTGACTTGGCTCAGCGTCAGCGCGGTCGCGAACAGCTTGATCAGGATGGCGTTCATCGAGCCTGCGCGGGAACCCGGGGCGATTGGGCCTCAACGCCCGAAACGCCGATCATGCGGCGCACAACGCGGCTGATTTATGATGAAACGCAGCCTGTCCCCTCCCCCGTGTGGGGAGAGGTCAGGGTGAGGGTGCCGCCGGCGGCACCACGGAGCGTCCCGCGCCCGTCGCCGCCCCCGCAGCAGGGGGCGGCGGGAGAGCCAGAGCGCTTACGGCGCCATGTCCGGCACGGCCTTCACCACGCCGCCCGTGGTCTCGGGGGCGGCGTTCACCGGAACGGTGACGGCGGCCGGCTTCGGCGGCGGGGTGAGCTGCAGGTGCTCGCTGGTATAGGCGAGTTCCTCGTAGGCCTTCTGCGGATCGGCATTGAGCTTGGTGCCGTAGCTCGGGACGATCTTGCGGATCTTCTCCTGCCACTCGGCGCTCTTCACCCGATCGGCGAAGACCTTCTCCAACACGGTCAGCATGATCGGCGCGGCGGTCGAGGCGCCGGGCGAAGCGCCCAGCAGCGCCGCGATGGTGCCGTCCTTGGCCGCGACGACCTCGGTGCCGAGCTTCAGAACGCCGCCCTTCTCCGGATCGCGCTTGATGATCTGCACCCGCTGACCGGCCTGGACGAGGCGCCACTCGTCCTTCTTGGCGTTGGGGAAATACTCGCGCAGGGCCTGATAGCGGTCCTCGTCGGAGAGCATCACCTGACCGGCGAGATACTCGATCAGCGGATACTGATCGACGCCGACCCGCACCATCGGCCAGACATTGCTGGTGGTGGTGGAGGTCAGCAGATCGAAATACGAGCCCTCCTTCAGGAACTTGGTCGAGAAGGTCGCGAACGGCCCGAACAGGATCACGCGCTTGCCGCCGAGCACGCGGGTGTCGAGATGGGGCACCGACATCGGCGGCGAGCCAACCGAGGCCTTGCCGTAGGCCTTGGCGAGGTGGCGCATGGCCACGCTCGGGTTCTCGTTGACGAGGAACGAACCGCCGACGGGGAAGCCGCCGTAATCGGCCGCCTCCGGGATGCCCGAGGCCTGGAGCAGGTGCAGCGCGCCGCCGCCCGCACCGATGAACACGAACTTGGCGTCGACGACTTGGCGCGAACCGTCCTTCAGGTTCTTGGAGGTGATGCGCCAGGTGTTGTCCTTGTTGCGCTCGATGCTCTCCACCTCCGTGGAGGTGCGCAACGAGAAATTCGGGCGGCTTGCCAGCGAGGCGACGTATTGGCGGGTGATCTCGCCCCACTCGACGTCGGTGCCGACCGGCGTCCAGGTCGCGGCGATCGTCTGCTTCGGATCCCGGCCCTCCATCATGAGGGGGACCCACTTGTTCAGCTGTTCGGGATCGGTCGAATACTCCATCCCGGCAAAGAGCGGGCTCGCCTTGAGCGCCTCGTGGCGCTTCTTCAGATAGGCGATGTTCTCGTCGCCCCAGACGAAGCTCATATGCGGGGTCGAGTTGATGAAGGAGCGCGGGTTCTTCAGCACGCCCTGCTGGACCTGCCACGCGAGGAACTGGCGCGTGACCTGGAAGGCCTCGTTGATCTCGACCGCCTTCTCGATCTTCACGTTCCCCTTCGAATCCTCGGGGGTGTAGTTCAGTTCGGCGAGCGCCGAGTGACCGGTGCCGGCATTGTTCCAGCCGTTGGAGCTCTCCAGCGCCACGCCGTCGAGCCGCTCGACCATCTCCATCGACCAGCCGGGCTCGAGTTCGCGCAGCCACACGCCGAGCGTCGCGCTCATGATGCCGCCGCCGATCAGCAGCACGTCGACCTTGCGGGCCTCGCCCGCAGCGAAGAGCGGGCCGCCGGGGAGAGCGGTCGCCGCTGCGCCGGCGAGCGCGCCGCCGATGAGCTGCCGACGGTTCATCGGCATGGAACGATCATGCATGGAAGTGCCTCCAACGTGCAGTCTGCGGTGTCGGCGCCCGTTATTTTTCATTTTATTTTGTGGGCGACTCAAAAATTATTTGCACTCGTTCCGCTAACCTGCGGACAGCGGCCCCGACAGCCGCGGCACGACATGGCAGCCATGCTCAAGCCTCCAAGACGATGATCGGAAATCAGTCGTGGGAAGTGGCACCCTGCCGGTAGGCCCGTATCGACGGGGTCGTCGATGTTTATAGAATATCAGCGGATCCCCTGACGGTCGATCGTCACAATGCGCAACTCGAAAGACCCATCCGGCCCCCATCGCGGCCCGCCGATATCGACGAAGATCCGGATCGTAACCTGTCAATTCAGAGAAGGTCGGGCCGAAATCTTCAGCCGAAGCGCCGCCGCAGACGCCGCCAGCCGATGATGAGCCCGGTCACCGCGACGAGGAAGCCGGCCGAGAGCCAGAGCGCCATCACCGCGTCCCAGACCGGGCGGCGGCGCAGCACCGCGAGATCGAGGGTGTGCAGCCCGTTGAACAACCAGCGGGAGACCCGGTTCGAGCGATCCATCCGCCCGAGGATCTCGCCCGTTGTCGGATCGATATGGATCCAGGTCGCGGCCGGGTCCGCGAAGACGGCGCGCAGAACCGGCAGCGGTCGCGTCTCCCGGGGACCGTACCAGTAGGAATCCTCGGCCTCGATCCGCTCGATGCGCGGCGGCGCCTCCCCCGGCATCAGGCGCGCGAGGGCACGGTGCAGGTTCTCCGGATCCGGCACCGCGGTGCCGCAGCAGGGGCGCGGCGCATCCTCGCCGCAGATCGCGAGGGTGAGCGGGGCATCGCCGACCCGGACGAAGCGGATCTCCTTCAGATCCGGGCAGGTGCGGGTCGCCGCCTCAGGATCGAAGGCGCGCACGGCCGCCTCGGGGCCGAGATAGCGCGCCAGGGCGGCCGGATCCGGCATGGTCGGCGAGAACCAGCGGTTCGGATTCATGGACAGCCAGCCGCTGACGATGAAGGTCAGGAGCGCCGTCCCACCGATCAGGCCGCCGAGATGGTGCCACGCCGCGATCCCGCGATAGGGCGTCGTCCGCCCGTTGGCGTAGCGCGGGCGCAGCCGCAGGCGGGACAAGCCGAGGACGGTGCCGCTCGCCGCCACCGCGATGGCGATGCCGGAGACCCACAGGACCACATCGCGCCACAGGGCGGGCTCGGCCCGCAGGGGCGTGAGGTAGATCCAGTGCGGCACGGCGCCGAGCCAGTTCCAGAACCGCTCCGCCCGCGTGGTGTCGAGGGCGATCTCGCCGGTGCGCTCCGACAGATAGAGGCGCGTCCCGGCGACGTCGCCGAGGGCCACGAGGCGGAACGGGCGCAGCGGATCGTAGCGCTGATGCACCGTCCACTGATCGCGCAGGATCGAACCGAGATCCTCCACCGTCCGGGCGGCGGGGTGGCCGGCGGCGATGAGCAGGAGGTGATCGGAATCGACCCGCTCCATGCGCCGACCGTCGGCGGCGGCGATCATGGTGCGGGCGCCGTCGAGGGCCTGGATGCGATAGACCGGCTCGTCCCCGAGCATGCCGAGATCGATGCGCGCGGGCGGTGCGGTTTGTCGGGCGGCGGCGAAAGCGGCGTCGGGACCGATCAGGCCGGACGACAGGGCCAGCGGCGGCAGGGCGGCGCGGCGCTCGGTCTCCGTCAGTCGCGGGAAGCCGACATACATCATCACCGCTCCGGACAGGAACCAGACGGCGAAGAGAAGCGCGGTGGCGATACCGAGCCAGCGATGGCCGAGCAGGAGCCAGCGCAGGAGGCGTTTGCCGAGGTTTCGCAAGGCGGGATCGATCGACGGGACGGCGAACGCCGTCAGACCGCCGGTCCATAGACCGGCGGTCTGACGGTTGGGAAGTCGGGGATGCGCGGGCGCGGGCGCGTCCGGCGCGGGACCGCGTCAGCGCAGGAGCTGGAGGATGCCCTGCTGGGCCTGGTTGGCCAGCGACAGCGCCGAGATGCCCAGCGACTGACGGGTCGTCAGCGCCTGCGAGTTCGCCGCCTCCTCGTTGAGATCGGCGTTGGTCAGGTTGGCCGCGCCGGTGTCGAGGATGTTGACCAGACGCTTGGTGAAGTCCTGCCGGTTCTGCACCACCGAGAGGTTCGAGCCGAAGGTCGAGCTCGCCGAGCGCAGGGTGTCGGAGGCAGCGCCGAGGCTCGTCAGCGTCGTCTTGACGTCGGCATCGAGCAGGAAGTTGCCCGTGCCCGAGGTTCCGGAGGTGATCGCGTTGAGCTTGAGGCCAACCGCGGTCAAATCCTGGCCCTGGACGTCGAGGTTCGCAGTGTCCTTCTCGTTGAAGGCGATGTGCAGCTTGTTGCTGGTGTCGCCGTTCGAGATCAGATTGATGCCGTTGAAGCTGGCATCCTTGGCCAATTGGGTGATCTGGGTCAGCAGGCTGTTGAACTGATCGGCGAGCTTCTTGCGGGTGTCGACGCCCGACACTGTCAGGTCCGCGCTCTGACCGGCGGTGCTGTTACCCGTGCCGTACTTGTCGGTCGTCGCGGTCCCGCCCGTCGCGAAGCCCAACGCGGTCTGGCTGGCGGTGTCCTTGAACTCGATGTCCGAGCTGGCGTTGAGGACGATCCTCTTGCCCGACGTATCCTTCGAGAACATCGT
This sequence comes from Methylorubrum suomiense, assembly GCF_022179765.1. Lineage (GTDB taxonomy): Bacteria > Pseudomonadota > Alphaproteobacteria > Rhizobiales > Beijerinckiaceae > Methylobacterium > Methylobacterium suomiense. The sequence goes on from NZ_BPRE01000005.1 coordinate 228,099, forward strand.
CGAACCGGCGGAGGTGTTGAGCTTGGTGATGGCCGTGTCGATCGTGTCCGTGGCCAGCAACGTCGTCGTCTTGGCCGTGCCGTTGACGTAGAACGCCACGGTCGAGGCGGAGCCCGCGAAATCGGTCGAGGCGGTGCCGGTGGTGGTGACCTGGGTCGACAGGGCCTGGCTGGCCGTGGACTTGGCCGAGTCGATCAGTTTCTGGATCGAGGTGATGCCCTGGTTGGCCGCTTGGATCGTCTGAACACCGTTCGAGATCGAGTCGAGCAGGGCGCCGAGATCGCCGGAGCGGCTCGTGAAGGCCTGGGCGGTGAAGAAGTTGACCGGGCTGTCGAGGGCCGAGGACACCTTGAGGCCGGTGGCGAGGCGGTTCTGCGTCGTCGAGGTAAGGGCGGCGGTGTCCTGCAGCGAGAGCAGGTTCTGTCGTGTGGCGGAAGAAAGAGTGATGTTGGACGACATGACTGGCTACCCGTTCGAGGCGCATGCCTGATCGGCATTAAGGTTAATTCAGCACAGATGGGTTGCCGTCTGGTTAACGTTGCGACACTTCGCGCCGCTGACCATCGAAACATAGAAAAACGGCCGGAGCGGAACTCCGGCCGTGCCTCGTTCGATTGAAGCGACTTCGTCTCCCGCGCCGGAGCGCGGGAGCGATTGGCCAGGATCAACGCAGGAGCTGGAGGATGCTCTGCTGCGCCTGGTTGGCCAGCGACAGCGCCGAGATGCCCAGCGACTGACGGGTCGTCAGCGCCTGCGAGTTCGCCGCCTCGACATTGAGATCGGCGTTGGTCAGGTTGGCCGCGCCGGTATCGAGAACGTTGATCAGGTTCTTCGAGAACGACTGCCGGTTCTGCACCACCGAGAGGTTCGAGCCGAAGGTCGAGCTCGCCGAGCGCAGGGTGTCGGAGGCGCCGCTGAGGCTCGTCAGCGTCGTCTTGATGTCGGCATCGAGCAGGAAGTTGCCGGTGCCCGAGGTGCCGGCGGTGATCGCGTTGAGCTTGAGGCCGCTCGCGGTCAGATCCTGGCCCTGGACATCGAGGTTCGACGTGTCCTTCTCGTTGAAGGCGATGTGCAGCTTGTTGCTGGCATCGCCGTTCGAGATCAGGTTGACACCGTTGAAGCTCGCATCCTTGGACAGCTGGGTGATCTGGGTCAGCAGGCTGTTGAACTGATCGGCGAGCTTCTTGCGGGCGTCGACGCCCGACACCGTCAGGTCTCCGCTCTGACCGACGGTGCTGTTACCCGTGCCGTACTTGTCGGTTGTCCCGGTTCCGCCCGTCGCGAAGCCCAACGCGGTCTGGCTGCCGGTGTCCTTGAACTCGACATCGGCGCCGGCGTTGAGGACGATCCTCTTGCCCGACGTGTCCTTCGAGAACATCGTCGAACCGGCGGAGGTGTTGAGCTTGGTGATGGCCGAGTCGATCGTGTCCGTGGCCAGCAGCGTCGTGCTCTTGGCGGTGCCGTTGACGTAGAACGCCACGGTCGAGGCGGAGCCCGCGAAATCGGTCGAGGCGGTGCCGGTGGTGCTGACCTGGGTCGACAGGGCCTGGCTGGCCGTGGACTTAGCCGAGTCGATCAGCTTCTGGATCGACGTGATGCCCTGGTTGGCCGCCTGGATCACCTGCACGCCGTTCGAGATCGAGTCGAGCAGGCCGCCGAGATCGGCCGAGCGGTTGGACAGGGACTGGGCGGTGAAGAAGTTGACCGGGCTGTCGAGGGCCGAGGACACCTTGAGGCCGGTGGCGAGGCGGTTCTGGGTCGTCGAGGTGAGCGAGGCGGTGTCCTGCAGCGAGAGCAGGTTCTGGCGGGTCGCGGACGAAAGGGTGATACCGGAGGACATGGGGGCGATCCTATTGGGTCTGGAAGCCGTCGTTCTGGCGGCCCCCGGACATTTCACCCTGCGTCTTGCCGAGACCTTAATCCGATCGGCTATTTCACGCGGTATCGATCGATTCAGCCAAGTCGAACCGGCCCACTCGTGATGATAGTTAAGCAATCCCCCGAGACAAGTCTCACATTCGACTCATTGAGGAACCGGTAACCATGCCGCTGCGCATCGAGCTGAAACCCAACGAACGGCTGATCATCAACGGGGCGCTGATCCGCAACGGCGATAGGCGATCGGTCTTCATGATCGAGAACCAGTGCAAGTTCCTGCGCGAGAGCGAGATCATCTTCGAGGCGGACGCCGACACCGCCGCCAAGCGCCTCTGCGTGACGCTCCAACTGATCTATCTCGCCGACAACCCGGCGGAGGCCGACGACCTGTTCGTGCAGCAGGCGAACCAGTTGCTGGAGGCAGCGCCGAGCATGGCCCCCTACATCCTGGCCATCCAGGACGAGTTGTCCGCCCGGCAATACCACCGGGCGGTCAAGCGGGGCCGCGACCTCGTTGCCTACGAGCAGAGTCTCCACGCCCATCTGGTGCATCCGGACCGCGGAGCGCAGGAATAAGAAGAGGGCCGTGGCCGGATTCCGCGCAAGCGGCGCCGGCACGACCCACCGCACCGACCTCTCTCCGAGCACAACTCGAATATCGGCCTGAATTGCCTCCACCCAGAGCCAAGATCGAGCTTATCCACGCACGCCTGTGAGCCGACGCAACGATTTTGCGACAAATCGTTGTCGAGAAAGACGCATCAATATAGATTTTGCCGCAAGGCGAGCCGTACTGCGCTTGTCAGCAACCTATGTTGATGCCTCTTCGCCTGCCCGCGCATCCGAAGAGTGCTGGAGAGGCGCAAGCATCCGATGGCCGAACCGAGCCCCTCCCCTGATCGGCTCTCCGAAGTATCCCGCTTGGCCGGCGAACTGGCGGATCAGATTCTTCTGGAAAGCATGCTCGGCGCGCCGTCCGTCGCGAAGGTGACGGCCCTCGACGAGGCCGCCCACCTGCTGGAGGATTGCCGGCATCCGGTCCCCGATCTCGTGATCGACGTGCTGAACCGTCTCCATAGCCGGTCGGAGACCGACGGCGCGCCGGACGCGCTGATGGACGGGGCGTCCAGCGACGGGGCCGACGAGGGGGAGGGCATGCGAGGGCGCAGCCGCTTCATCCCGCGCTTCCTCCGCTCCCTGCGCACGCCTTGATCCCTCGAACAACGCGGTAGGCTCACCGGGCGCCCCGGATGAGCCGGAAGGCCGCCATGCCGACGAGCATCGCCGGCACGAAGACCAGGATCGGCAACGCCCCGGTCGAGAGGGCCGCCACCGCCGGGCCGGGGCACAGGCCCGACAAACCCCAGCCGACCCCGAACAGGGCCGCGCCGCCGATCAGCGGCGCGTCGATCCGGCGGCGGGCGGGGAGATCGAAGCGGGTGTCGAGGACCGGGCGCGGCAGGCGGCGGGCGAGCGCGAAGCCCGCCAACGCGACGCTCACGGCGCCGCCGAGTACGAAGATCAGGGTCGGGTCCCAGGCGCCGCCCACATCGAGGAATCCCTGGACGCGGGCCGGGTCGAGCATGCCGGAGAGCGACAGGCCAAGGCCGAAGAGCAGGCCCATGGCGAGGGCCGCGGCGAGACGGGGGGCGGCGCCGGTCATTGAGGGAGCCCGCGAAGCACCGCCACCGTCACCATACCGGCGGCGAGGAAGGTGAGGACGGCGGCCAGCGAGCGCGGCGAGAGCCGGGCGAGACCGGCCACACCGTGGCCGCTGGTGCAGCCCGAGCCCAGCCGCGTGCCGAAACCGACGAGGAGACCGGCGAGCGCCAGGACGGGCAGCGAGGCCACGAAGCGCATCGTCGGCCATTCGCCGGAGAGCCACGCGAACAGGGCCGGCCCACCGATCAAGCCGCCGACGAAGGCGAGATCGGCCCAGCGCCGCTCGCCGCGATCCTGACCGAGCCCGGCCACCACCCCGCTGATGCCGGCAATGCGGCCGTTGAGCAGCATCAGCCCGGCGACCGATAGGCCAATCAGCGCGCCGCCGGCGAGGCCGGCCCAATAGGGGTGCATCGACGTCTCCCTCAATCTCGCGATCTCAGCGTCAGAGCCCGTTCGCATCGAGCCAGCGCAGGGCCCCGGACAGGTCGAAGCCGTGGCGCGCACCGAGCTCCGGAAGGTCCTCGCGGCGCAGGCGCCCGGCGATCACCTCGCCGAGCACCCAGAGCGTCAGTGAACGCGTGCCGCTTCGGCAATGGGCCACCACCGGGCCCGGCGCCGCCTCCACGGCCGCGTGAAACGCTTCGACCGCCGCGCGGGTGATGGTCGGCCCGGTCACCGGCAGGTCGAGATAAGCGAGGCCGGCGCCTTCCGCCGCGGCGCGCTCGGCCGCGGATCCCGGCTGGCTCGGCTCCTCGCCGTCCGGCCGGTTGTTGATCAGGAGCGCGACGCCCTCCCGGCCGAGGGCGGCGATCTCGTCCAGCGAGGGCTGCCCGGCCACGGAGAAGGTTGGGTCGATGATCGTGCGCTTCATGACATCCGCCTCCGGGCCCGAACGGATCGTCCGCACGGGCCGCGATCAGCGGGGTAGCCTGCGGATTCTTTCCGGGCAAGGCTTGCCAAGCGGTCATCCATCCATAAATATCGTTATATAACAATGACTTAGCGAATATTTTGCTAGGGCGAGGAGACCGCGCGATGGAAGTCTTCCCTCACGACGGACGGACTTGGAAGAGATTTCCCGACGGGGCTGCGGCGGCCCGCCAGGGAGCGGAGCGCGGCGGGCCCGTCGGCGGAATGAGGCCGGGCGACGCCGTGATGTTCGCCCGGCTCGATCTCGCCGAGACGCTCGGCATCTGGCGCAATGCCACGGGGCGGGTCGTCGGCACGCATGCGGCGGACGGCGTGTCGGACGGCGCGGCGGACACGGTCGACGTGAAGTTCGAGGGCCACGAGACCCTTCAGGCCTACCTGCCGGCGATGTTCCGGCGCGTGAACTAGGACGCCCCCTCCATGACGACCGGCACCATCGAGGCCCGCGCGGGCCTCGACCCACTCTCCTTGCAGCCTCCCCTGCGCGCCACCCACCGGGGCACGGCGGAAGACGAGGTGTGGCGGGAATTGCGGAGCGAGGCCGAGGCGGCGCTGATCGAGGAACCGCTCTATGCGGGCCTGATCCAGGCCACCGTGCTCGACCAGCGCAGGCTTTCCGGTGCCCTGGCCTACCGCCTCGCCCACCGCCTCGGCGACGGCGACCTGTCGCGGCTCACGGTGCGCGATCTCTGCCTGTCGGCCTTCGAGGCCGATCCGGATCTCTCGGCGCAGGCTGTGCGCGACCTCGTGGCGATCCGCGAGCGCGACCCGACCTGCCGGCGCTATCTCGACCCGTTCCTGTTCTACAAGGGCTTCGCGGCGCTGGAAGGCTACCGGGTGGCGCACTGGCTGTGGGCGCAGGGCCGGGCGACGCTGGCGCTCCATGTCCAGAGTCGCATCTCGGAAGTGTTCGGCTGCGATATCCACCCCGCCGCGCGGATCGGTTCGGGCGTGTTCATCGACCATGCCACCGGCGTCGTCATCGGCGAGACCACGGTGGTGGCCGACGACGTGTCGATCCTCCAATCCGTCACGCTCGGCGGCAACGGAAAGGAGAGCGGCGACCGCCATCCGAAGATCGCCCGCGGCGTGCTCCTGAGCGTCGGAGCCAAGGTGCTCGGCAACATCCGGGTCGGCGAGGGGGCGAAGGTCGCCGCCGCCGCGGTGGTGCTGCACGAGGTGCCGGCTCACACCACCGTGGCCGGGGTGCCGGCCCGCGTCGTCTCGCGACTCGCCGCCGACGACAATCCGGCTCAGAGCATGGATCAATCCTTCGTCGGCTACGGGGACGGCATCTGAAGCGGAGCCGCGCGCCGATTCGAGCTCTTCCACGCGCGGATCACGGCACTTTCGAGCACGTTTCCGCGGCCGCACCTCCGCTTTCGACCCTCCCCATCGACCCGCCTCGTGCATACGGCGGAGGCAGAAGATGAAATTTCCATTCAAGTATTCCGGAATAGAACGCATAGATAGAATTTCATTCTAATTTATTGCCGTTATGGAGAATTTTCATCGATTTATTACCGCATACTCAGAAGTACGTTCTTCGACATAGCTGAAATTGAGAACAAAGTTCTATTGACGGGTGTTCGGGATCAAGCCTAATTTCCGGCCAACCCGGATGGCCAAAACAAGCAGGGCCCGCGGAGGAACAAGACATTCCCAATCTTGAGCCGGACGCGCCAACAACAGCGCAGCGCCGATGCTGGACTTCGTCCGCATCGTTGCGGACGCATGGGCGCTCGTCCCGGCACAGCGAACCGATCACGGAGACGACGACAGATGAGTGGACCAGGCCTGAGCGTGAGCGCATCCGCCGCGCGCAATCTAGCAACCGCGACCGTCACCTCGGTTCAGAACGTCGCCAACACCCCCCGCTTCCTGCTGCGGCTCCTCCCCTTCGTGGACGTCGCGGGCGGCGTCTACCGCGTCAACCGCCGTGCCGTGGTGCTGGCCAAGTCCGGCCGCATCGATCTGGCGAGCGAGGAGGGCACGCGCGCCATCCGTCCCGGCTCGCTGCGCTCCGTGCCGCTGTTCAGCCGCCTGGGCGACGCGGAACTCTCCGCGCTCGCGGGCAAGTTCACGGAGAGCAAGCACAAGGCCGGCGAGACCATTGCCGAGGAGGGCTCGTCGGGCCGCAGCCTCGTCGTGGTGGCCGACGGGACCGTCGAGCTGACCCTGTCGGGGCCCTATAAGGGACGTCTCCGCCAGGGACTGGCCACCCGCGGCGACTATTTCGGCGAGGGCGCCCTCGTCGGCGAGGAGGGTCCGGCCCCGGCCGTGAAGGCGCTGTCGGCGGTCACCCTTCTGACGCTCGATCCGGCCGCGGTCGAGGACGAGGGCATCCGGGCGCGCATCGACCAGTATCAGGAGGAGCGCGACCGGCTGAAGGGCCACACCAATTCCTACGGCGAGCAGGGCATCGAGCTGCTGGCGGTCCATACCGGCGAGCCGCGCCTGCCGACCACCTTCGTCGACTACGAGATCGATCCGCGCGAGTATCACCTCTCGACAATCCAGACGATCCTCAACACCCATACCCGCGTCACCGATCTCTATTCCAATGAGATCGACCAGTTGCGCGAGCAGATCCGCCTCACGGTCGATGCCGTGAAGGAGCGCGAGGAATGGGAACTCCTCAACAACTCGCAATTCGGCCTGCTGCACGAGGTCTCGGGGCGCCAGCGCATCCCGACCCGCTCCGGCCCGCCGACCCCGGACGATCTCGACGAGCTGCTGACGCTGGTCTGGAAGAAGCCCGCCTTCTTCGTCGCGCATCCCCGCGCCATCGCGGCCTTCGGCCGTGAGGCCACCCGCCGCGGCGTGCCGCCGGTCGTCGTCCACCTGTTCGGCGCGCCCTTCATCACCTGGCGCGGCGTGCCGCTCGTTCCCAGCGACAAGCTGCCGATCGACATCGATCCGGCGACCGGGGCGCAGACCACCTCGATCCTCCTGCTGCGCGTCGGCGAGGGCGAGCAGGGCGTGGTCGGCCTGCAGAAGTCCGGCGTCACCGGCGAGATCGAGCCCGGCCTGTCGGTGCGCTACATGGGCACCAACGACCATTCCATCGCCTCGCACCTCGTGACCCGCTACTTCTCGGCCGCCGTGCTGGTCGAGGACGCCATCGCCCGTCTCGATAACGTGCTGCTGGGAAACTACCATGACTACGCCTGACGCCGGGCTCGTGGGGTTTCCGGCTCCCGGCCTTCCGGCCGGCAGCGCGGGCGATCTGGCGCATGCCGATCTCGTCGGGCGTCTCGCCCGCGAGATCTACGGCCAGGGACAGGCGGCCATCGCCCCGTTCCAGCCTCACCTGCCGCAGACGCCTCAAGTCCCCCAGGGCTTGGAGAGCCTTCCCTCCGGTTCCGGGCAGCCCGCGCTGCCCGGCGCCACCCTGAGCGCGCCCCTTGGCACGCCCTCCGTGCCGTCGGGGCCCCTCCCCGCGGGCTTCCAGCCCGACCTGTCGGCGCTGGCGGCCCGCTCGTTCGGCGCGCCGCCGGTCGGCCTGCCGGGCCTTTCCGGCCCGTCGCACGCCAATCCCGTGGGCGCGACGCCCGCGCCGGCGAGCGCGAACGTCTTCGACGTGGCGGGAATTCCCTCGGTGCACCCGCTCCCGAACCAGAACCGGTTTCCGGAATACTTCGTGCCGAGCGTACCGGACGTCGCCGCCGCGATCCCCGGCGGGCCCGACCTGCATCGCCAGATCGCGTCCGACCATCCGCGCGCCAACGGCTTCGCCCACGCGCTGGCGCCGCACCTCGTGCCCGCCGATCCGTCGCAAGGCGGCAAAGCGGGCGGAAAGGATGTGGCGCAGGAACACTTTTCGCGCACCGGCCACCTGCCGCATCCGAGCGTGCCGGCATCCGACAACACGGGCGATTACTACTTCCTGAGCCCGGCGCCTGCGCCCGGGCGCAAGGCCAAGGGTCACGCCCAGCCCCGGGTCGAGCCCTCGCGCCATCACGGCCCCGCCCCGCGGGTGACCTCGCACGGCTCGGTGCCGGCCGGCGCGCCGTTCGACGTCGAGCATGTGCGAAAGGATTTCCCGGCGCTGCATCAGAGCGTGAACGGGCACCGCCTCGTGTGGCTGGACAACGCGGCCACCACCCACAAGCCGCAGAGCGTGATCGACGCGACGTCGGAGTTCTACGGTCGCCACAACTCGAACATCCACCGGGCGGCGCACACGTTGGCGGCGCGCTCGACCGACCTGTTCGAGGGCGGACGCGAGAAGACCCGCCGCTTCCTCAACGCGCCCTCGAAGGACGACATCGTCTTCCTGCGCGGCACGACGGAGGCGATCAACCTCGTTGCCAATTCCTACGGTCGCGCGAATATCGGCCCCGGCGACGAGATCATCGTCTCGACGATCGAGCACCACGCCAACATCGTGCCCTGGCAATTGCTGGCGCAGACGACCGGCGCGACGATCCGGGTGATCCCGGTGGACGACAACGGCGACATCATCTTCGAGCAATACGCCGCGCTGCTGTCGGGCCGCACCAAGATCGTCTCGGTGACGCATGTCGCCAACGCGCTCGGCACGGTGAACCCGATCCAGGAGATCATCGCGCTCGCGCATGCCTACGGCGTGCCGGTGCTGGTCGATGCCGCGCAATCGACGCCGCATATCCCGATCGACGTGCAGGCGCTCGACGCCGACTTCCTGGTGTTCTCCGGCCACAAGGTGTTCGGACCGACCGGCATCGGCGCCCTGTACGGCAAGAAGCACCTGCTGGAGGCGATGCCGCCGTGGCAGGGCGGCGGCCACATGATCGAGGACGTCACCTTCGCGAAGACCGTCTACAAGGGCGCGCCGGAAAAGTTCGAGGCGGGCACGCCGGACATCGCCGGTGCGGTCGGCCTCGGTGCGGCGCTCGATTACCTCGAGAGCGTGGGGCTCCCGGCGATCTCGGCCTACGAGCACGACCTGCTCGACTATGCGCAGGAAGGCTTGGCCGACATCAAGGGTCTGCGCCTGATCGGCACCGCCCGCCACAAGGCGAGCGTGATGTCCTTCACGGTCGATGGGCTCAAGAACGAGACGGTCGCCCACCATCTTGATGCCCACGGCGTCGCCGTGCGCTCGGGGCATCACTGCGCCCTGCCGGCCTTGCGCCGCTTCGGCGTTGACCAATCGGTGCGCGCCTCGCTCGCCTTCTACAACACCCGCGAGGATGTGGACGTGTTCCTGCGCGCGCTGCGGCCCTTGCCGGGGCATGGAGGGCACGGCCCGGGCAAGACCGAGCGCCCGCCGCGATCCCGCGGCGGCCGCTTGGCGTCTGCGAACCGCTTGGCGCACCCTCACGGCGCGGCCTATCACGCCCATCCACAGCGGAGCCGGACCAGCATGAACGCGCCGACGAAAGCGGTTTCGGAGAGCACGCCGTTCTGGTCGGCCCTGTTCACCGATCGGCGGATCGCCCCCGCGCTCGGGCTCGGCTTCACCTCCGGCATGCCGTTCCTGCTCGTCTACGGCACGCAATCGGCGTGGCTGTCCGATGTCGGCATCTCGCTCGCGACGATCGGCCTGCTCAGCGAGCTGACGCTGGCCTACAAGTTCAAGTTCGTCTGGGCGCCGTTCCTCGACCGTTACGACCCGCCGCTGCTGGGGCGCCTCCTCGGCCGGCGGCGCGGCTGGATCGTCGTGGCGCAACTCGGCGTGATGGCGATGCTGACCGGCATCGCCTTCGGCGACCCGGCCCACTGGCTCGCCTGGACGATCGCCTTCTCGGTCGCCCTGGGATTTGCCGGCGCCACGCTCGACCTCGTCATCGACGGATGGCGCATCACCAGCGTGCGCCCGCCCGAGAAGCAGGCGGTGCTCTCCTCCTGGACCGAGATCGGCTGGCGGATCGGCAACCTCGCGGCGGGGGCCGGCGCCCTGTTCCTAGCCGACCGCATCGGCTGGCGCGGCGCCTATCTCGCCATGGGCGCGCTCATGCTGGTCGGCATGGTCGCCGCCGTGTTCGCCCCCGAACCGCCCTCGGACCAAGCGCCCCACCCGCCCCGGGCCGGATTCGTCGATACGGTCTGGAGCCCGATCCGCGACCTGCTCCGGCGGCTCGGACCGATGGCGCCGGCGATCCTGCTGCTGGTCGCGGGCTTCCGCATGCCGGGCTACGTCGCGAATGCGATGGCGGTGCCCCTGTTCAAGCATCAGGGCTTCTCCAACACCGACATCGCCACGGTCACCAAGCTGTTCGGCTTCTGGATCGGGCTCGGCGGCACCTTCCTCGCCGGTGCGCTGATCCCGCGCATCGGCATGCTGCCGAGCCTCCTCATCGGCACCGTCGCGGCCTCGGCCTCGCATCTGAGCCTCGCCTATCTCGCCGCGCATGGCGGCGACGGCGGGACGGCCTTCTGGACCTTCGCGACCGCCGTCAGCATCGACGGGTTCGCCTACGCCTTCGCCTCGGTGGTGCTGATCACCTACATGTCGACCCTGGCCTCGACCGAGCATGCCGCGAGCCAGTTCGGGCTTCTGACCTCGCTCTGCGCCTTTCCCGGCAGCGTGCTCGCCGGGTTCTCGGGATTCCTCGTCGAGTGGACGGGCTTCGCGTGGTTCTTCGTCCTCACCTCGCTGATCGGCGTGCCGGTGGCTTTGCTCGCCGTCTACGTCTGGGCCAAGGTCGGCATCTCCGACGAGGCGCCGCCGCATACGGGGCATTGACCGCATTCCGGCGGCCGGCGCGGGCCCGAATGCCTGCGGAAACAACGACCGCCTTCGCCGTTCTCTCACCGCAAGAGGGGAGAGACGCTTGGTAGGGCGCAGGGTCCGGCGCTGGCGCGACGACGATCCCGATACGCATGGGCCGAAGCCCGATGCGCTCCCGGTCTGCCCGCTCTGCGAGCGGCCGATCCCGCGCCATGCCCGCCAGAGCGTCCATCACCTGACCCCGAAGCTGAAAGGCGGGGCCTGCGGGGCGACCGTGCGGCTCCATCAGATCTGCCATTCGGCGATCCACGCCCGCTACAGCGAGGCCGAGATCGCCCGACGGCTCGCGGAGGTCGAGGCGCTGCGGGCCGATCCCGAGATCGCCCGCTTCCTCGCCTGGGTGCGGGACAAGCCCGACGACTTCCACGCCCCCACCCGCCAGACCCGCGAGCGCCGCGGCGAGGGCCGGGCGCGTCGGTGAGGTTCGGTGACGTTAACCACATCGCCAACATCCGGTGCGGCGGCGGGGCCGGGTTAACCGCGTGCCGTCAGGGTCGCGGATCGTTCGCCCGATCACGAGGCCCGGATTTCCATGGCTGGCGCCACGCAACCCCTCCGCCCGCATCCCGAGGAAGCGTCCCGGCTGGCCTGGGTCGATGTCGCCAAGGGCCTGTGCATCATCCTCGTCGTGATGATGCATTCGACGCTCGGCACCGGCGAGGCGCTCGGGGGCGAGGGCTTCATGCATACGATCGTGGCCTTCGCCAAGCCGTTCCGGATCCCCGACTTCTTCCTGCTCTCGGGCCTGTTCCTCGGCCGCGTGATCGACCGCGACTGGCGCCTGTTCGCCGACCGGCGCGTGGTCCATTTCGCCTATTTCTACGTCCTGTGGGTGCTGATCCAGTCGCTGTTCAAGGTCGGGCTGATCACCGCCGACGCGGTCGGCACGGAGGGTAAGCTCGCGGCCTTCGGCCTGCATCTGGCCGAGGCCCTAGTGGTGCCGTACTCAACCCTGTGGTTCGTCTACCTGCTCGCCGTGTTCTCGGTGGTGACGAAACTCCTGCACCGCCGGGTGCCGCCGCTCGTCCTGCTCGGCGCCGCCGCTTTGCTCCAGCTGCTGCCGACCGCGAGCCTGCCGCTCCTCGTGGACGAGTTCTGCGCCCGCTACGTCTATTTCCTGGGCGGCTACCTGTTCGCCGAGTGGATCTTTCGGTTTGCCGACCGGGTCCGCGCCCGTGCCGGGCTCGCGCTCGCCGGGCTGGCCACCTGGGCGCTGCTGGAGGCCGTACTGGTCTTCGCACCGACGGGCCTGCCCTCGCACCCCTCCGCCGCCGGCCTGCCGGTGGTGAGCCTCGCCCTCGGCAGCATCGGCGCGCTCGCCATCGTCGCCTTCGCCAACCTGATGACCCGCGCCGGCGGACCGGTCACGGCGGCGCTCCGCGCCTGCGGCCAGCGCTCCATCGTGATCTATCTCGGCTTCTTCCTGCCGATGGCCGTGACCCGCACGGTCATCGCCAAGTCGGGGATCGCCATCGATATCGGGCTCGCCAGCCTGATCGTGACGGCGGTCGCCGTCGTCGTGCCCCTCGCCTTCGAGCGTTTCGTGCGGGGGACGCGGCTGGACTTCCTGTTCCGTCGCCCGGCGGCCTTCCACATCGTCCCCGAGCCGGCGCAGTCCCGCCGCGCCTCACCCAGTCTCGCACGCCCGGAACCCGCGCCCGCCCCGTGATGGTTCTCCCCGGCGAGCGCCCGGATGGTCCGGGCCACCAGGGAGCGGCCGGAGCATGGCGGACGAGCGGATCGGTGCGGAGGGACAGATGGCGGGTGAGGCGAGCGGGGACCCTGCCGCGGTCGTCCTGAAGGAGCCGCGCGACCGCGCCTACTGGGCGCGCCGCTTCGAGGTTCCGGTGGAGCAGGTCCAGGCGGCGGTCGAGGCCGTCGGCCCCGACCCGGCCCAGGTCGCCGCCCATCTCGGCAAGCCCTGGCCCTACGAGGCGAGCGGCATCGTCTGAGCTTCGGACGCGCGGGGCCGCTCCGCCGAACAAGGCGAAGGGCTAGTTCCCGTCGGCGGCGGAGGCCGAGCGGCGGGTGCCGCGTCGGCTGGCGAAGATGCCGGGGGCGGTGCCGGGCACGACGACGATGCGTCGGACTTCTCCGCGCAGATAGGCCCGCAGGAAGCGGTCGTACTGCCGGAACACGACACAGCCGTTCGAGGCGCCGCTCGGCCCGAGCATGTAGGTGTGGGCGAGGATGCCGTCGCGCCCGTGGATCGCCGCCGAGCCGCCCACCGGATTGAGGCGGATCGCCCGCACGCCGTGGAACAATGCCTCGCGCTCCCGCAGGTCGTAGACGCCGGGCGGCGTCGCGCCACGCATGCGCAGATGGACGTAATCGGGATTGTCCTGCGCGACGCCGAGGCCGGAATGCGCCTCCAGCACCTCGCCGCTCGGCAAGGTCACCGTCGCCGCGCTGATGTCGTAGACGGCAACGCCCGGCTCGGCCACCGGCCCCGGGACGAGCCGCCGCCGCGCGGCCGAGTCCACCGCCCCGCTCTCCAGCCCGGCATAAGCCAGGGCCGTGCCCGAGCTGGCCGGCGCGGTATTCGGTGAGGATTCGCCGCCGAACAGCTTCTCGAAGAAGGAGCGATCGTCGGTCACGGCGGCGCTGAACACCTGCCGGGTCGATTCCCGGGCCTGCCGCGACGTCGCGCGGGGGATCGGGGTCGCGAGGCGGGCGGTCTGCTCCCGCGGCTCGTAGCGGAATTCGGCCGGGCGACGCACCGGCAGCGGCACGGTGAGGGCGAGACGGGCGGAGACCGGCGTCCGGGCCGTCGCCGGCTCGGGTGCCGCCATCGCGGCGATCGGGGCCGCGGTCTCGACGGCGCGACCGGCGACCTGCGTCGCGCGCGCTGCCGGCTCGGGCGTCCGGAAAGCCGTCGCGACGGACCCCGCCCGCGGCGCGAAGCCCGACATCTGGGTGTCGACGGTCAGGTTGGGATCGAGCATCCAGGCGAGATCGGCGGGGGCCGGCATCGCCTCTTCCGGAAGCGAAGCGGCGTGGATCGCCGGAGCGACCTCGACCGTCGCGATCTTCGGCGTCTCACCCTGGCGCAGCAGGCCGGCGAGGGCGAGGCCGCTCACCGCCGTGAGGGCGAGGGCCGCGACCGGCAGACGGTTGCGGCGGCGGACGGGCCGGGCGGGCTGGCCTTGAACGAGCGCGGCGATGTCCATGCGGGGATACTCAGCAACGCGGGGTTCCCACACGGCCGCCCGCCCTCCCCCGCGGACATGCGGGTGAGGCCCGGGAGGGCTCCGCCGTTAGGAGAGGATCTTCGTTTAAGCCTCCGTCATTGAACGGGATCTTGGTTAATGGCGACTAAAAGCACGGCGCAAAACCTTCACCCTTCGCTCACCCTGTGGTGGTCGAGGGGGCGGGCGGGCCGTCTTTCCGCAGGACGACGCTGAGATTGTTGGCCGGCATGGCGATCCGCTCGGCGAGATGCAGGCCGTGTCCGGCCGCTTCGGCGAGAACGGCCTCGAGATCGCGCACGCCCCAATCCGGATCGCGGAACCGCAGATCTAGGTCGAAGCGGGCATTGCTCTCGGCGGTGTGGCCGCCGCCGAGGCGGAACGGACCGTAGAGGAAGAGCGGACCGCCTTCCGGCAGCAGGCGGCCGGCGCCGGCGAGCAGCCCTTCGGTCGCTGCCCAGGGCGCGATGTGGATCATGTTGATGCACAGGATCGCGTCCGCCCGCGTCACCGGCCAGACCTGCGCCCGGACGTCGAGCTCGATCGGTGCCAGGACATTCGGCAGGGCGGCGGCCCGGGCATGGGCCGCGATGCTCCCCAGCGCGCGCGGCTCCGGATCGGTCGGCTGCCAACGGAGGGCCGGCAGGGCCGCGGCGAACCGGACGGCATGCTCGCCCGTTCCGCTCGCCACCTCCAGCACATCGCCGACGGGCGGCAGGATGCTGCGCAGGACATCGAGGATCGCCGAACCGTTGCGGGCCGCCGCCGGCGCGAACAGGGCCTCGTCACCGATGGGCTCGCCGCTCACGATGTCACTCTCGCAATCCTGCCTGGACTCGACCTCGGGTTCGGCCGGATACTCCCTGCTTGCGTCCCCCCGGGGCGCCGATCAAGCTCTCCTCGGCGCAATCCGCTCGGCCCGGCGCCGGCCCCTGCCGGGCTCTCCCACGCGCCATCCCGGCCCACGAAGCGGGCCCGATGGCCCCTCGCCGATCCATCGTCCCGCTCCCCGGGGCTTGCCGTCTTGAATGCACCGCATCGTGCCGATGGACCGCTGCGTCCGAGTCCGGCCCTCACCCGGCGGAGACCCGCTCGATCCTGATCGGCCTCGTCGCCATGATGCTGCCGGCCGCCTGTCTCGGCCTGGCGCTCGCCTGCCTCGTGCTCTTGGAGGAGCGCCCGCTTCAGGACGCGGCCGGGGTGAAGCGGGACGGTTGAGTCAGCCGCCGGCATGCTCCTGCGTCTCCTCGCCCGCCGGCCTGCCGTCGTCGCGGGCGCGATGGAGAACGAAGATCGCGAACACCATGGTCAGGATCAGCCCGGCCAGCACGGCGAGTTCGATCATGGAGGCCTGGAACAGCGCCTGCTTCTCCGGCGACCAATCCTTGGCGTGGGTGATCTCCGAGGATTGCAGGGTGATCACCAGCACCCGGCGGATCGAGGCGATGAGCCCGACGATCAGGAACGGTTCGCAGGTCAATCGGCCCGAGCGCATCGACACCCGCACCGTGTGCAGGATCTCGATCAGCATCAGCAGGAACAGCAGCCGATCCACCACTTCGAGGATCTGATCCGCGCCCCCGAGGGCGAGCATGGCGCTGAATGTCAGTCCTGCGGCGTCGATCAAAGCCACCAGGGCGGTGAGGGCGAGCAGGATCCCGAGTGCTGCGTAGATCGCGTGCTCGGTATGGAGAAAAACGAAGCTTGCCGCCCGCGTCAGTCGGCCTTGATCTTCCCCGTTGTCAGTCATCGCTCGCCTCCCCGATCGTTTTGCCGATCTGACAGGATCGGCGGACAATCGTCCAGCGCGACGGGAAGTCCTCGCCCCTCGTTCAGCGGGTGTGACGACACGTTTCGGAGACTTTCTCTACCGGGCGGCACAGATCGGCGCGGTGGATGTCGGGCTGAAGCCGTGACGGCACTTCACTTGATCGCCGTACCGAGCGTGGTCGGCTGCCCTATTCCGGCAATGCGGTACCGGCCAGCAAGCCCACAAGTTCGGCCTGCCGGGACACGCCGGTCTTCTGGAAGACGCGCTTGAGCACGGAGCGGGCCGTGCTGGGCGTGATGCCGAGCTTGGCCGCCGCCGGCACCGGGGCGTCGCCCGCGGCGATCAGGGCGGCGAGGCGGGCTTCCGCCGGTGTCAGATCGAACAGGCCCTGCACCACCTCCGCGCTCGGCACCTCGCGGGCGACGACGGGCGTGGCGATCAGCACCGCGCGGGCCCGGGCGAACACGTCGTGAGCCGCGCCCCGCACCGGCACGAGGTGGAGAATCACCGGCGGGCGCTCCCCCTGCGCCGGGATCGGGATCGAGCGCACCGGCATCGGCCCGGCCTGTCCGGGACCGCCAAGGGCTTCGCGCAAGAGCCGGTCGGCGGCGGGATCGACCACGGCGAGCCGGGTCGGCTGGTCGCTGAGCGTGTGCGGCATCAGCGCGGTGAGACCGGCATTGGCCGAGAGCAGGCGGCCGCCCGTGCCGAGGACGGCGGCGGGCAGGCCGAGCATTTCGAGGGTGCGGGTGGTGGTGGCGATCCGCTCCATCTCGAGCCGCGCCGAGAGCAGGGCCGCCCGGGCGAGATGCGGGCGCAAGGTATCGAGGGCGGCGATCGTCTGGTGGTCGAAGGCTCCCGCGGCATGCGGACGCTCGCAATTGATGATGACGCTGTCGCCGCTCGGCACCATCACGGCGGTGGCGATGCCCGATCCGTAGCCGCGGGGGATCAGGAAATCCTGATAGAGGGGTTCGGTGGCGATCTCCTCCGGCGCGACGGCTTCGAGATCGGCGAGGAAGCCCGGATGACGCGCCTCCAGCAGCCGCCGGGTGCGGATGTTGTCGGGGAAGCGCTCGGTATGCGCCACCACCAAGGCATCAAATTCCGGCGATGTCGTCACCCAGTCGCGGAAGCGGGTGCCGGTCGAGACGATCAGCACCGCCTCGGGTGCTCCGGCGAGCCGGGCGAGGTCGATCAGCACCGACCGCCACAATTCGGGAACCGCCGCCGCCTCGTAGATCCGGTCGATCAGCGCCAGCGAGGCCGCCGACGGTACGGCGGGCTCGAGGTCGAGATGAGGCCGGAACGGGCGCTGCGGAACGTTCATGGCGGCAGTGGCATCACCGGTTCTTCCCTGCGCGGCATCAGTGGAAGAACGGCAGGGCGTGGGGGGCGAACAGGCCGAAGCTCGCAAGCCCAAGGCCAATCACGCCGAGCAACCCGCCCGCGAAGGCGAGCGCGACGATCCCGGTGATGACCTCGGCGGAGGCCAGCACGATGCCGATCTGGATCGCCGCGGAGGCCAGTTCGTAATGGTGGTAGCGTTCGAGGGCGAGGTCGCGCCGCACCTCCGCCCCCTGCGCCTTGGCCGACAGCTCCTTGCGGCCCTCACCCTTGGCGGGATCCGACTCCCAACGTGCCATGGTGGCGGCCCACTCGTCGCGCTTGGCCTTGAGCGCGGCCGGATCGGCGCCCGGCGGCAACAGGGCGATCGCCTCGTCGGCGGTCTTGAGCACGGTGCCGCGAATGGTGCGGGCCTGGAAATAGGCCCATTGGTTGGCGGCCTCGATATTGGCACCGAGCGCCTCGGTCTGCGCGCTCTTGGCCAAGGTCTCGGCCCCGGCCAGAAACAGCGCCAGCACCGAGATCAGCAACGCGACGCGCTTGTTCGAACTCTCGACCGCTCCGTGCCCACCCGACATGCCGTCCGTCCTTCGCTTGTGAGTACCGGTTTCGTTAACCGGGAGTCACAGCCGATCTTCGACCGGAGTGCAAACCCAAAAGGCGGCGCGACGCGGCTTCGCGCGGTTGCCCGCAGCGTTGCGCGCCCGAAATGCCGGGCGATGTTTCATTCTGGATTCGGCTGGACACCATGCGCCTTCAGGTTCTCGGCTGCGGCGATGCTTTCGGCTCGGGCGGGCGCTTCCACACCTGCTTCCATGTCGAAGCGCGCGAGGGCGACGGGCACGGCGCCTTCCTGATCGATTGCGGTGCCTCGGCGCTGATCGCGATCCGCCGGTTCGGCGTCGATCCGAACGGCATCCGCACGGTGTTTCTCACCCATCTCCACGGCGACCATTTCGGCGGCCTTCCGTGGCTGATCCTCGACGGTCAGCTGGTGAGCGGACGCGAATCACCCCTGACGATCGTCGGGCCGCCGGGCCTGCGGGAGCAGTTGCCGGTGGCGATGGAAGTGCTGTTTCCCGGCTCCAGCACCGCCGAGCGGCGCTTCCCGGTAGAGATCGTGGAAATCGCGGCCGGGCACCCGGTGGAGGTGGACGGCGTACGGGCCGAAGCCTTCACCATGCGCCATCCGTCCGGCGCGCCCGCGCAAGCCCTGCGCCTGAGTCGGGGCGGCAAGGTGGTGGCCTATACCGGCGATACCGAATGGGTGGAGGACATCGTCGCGGCCGGGCACGGGGCCGACCTGATGATCGCCGAGGGCTACACCGAGACGCGCCCGGTCAAGTTCCATCTCGACTGGGCCACGCTGCGGACCCGCCTGCCGGAGATCGCCCCCAAGCGACTGATGCTGACCCATATGAGCCCGGACATGCTCGCCCGCGAGCCCGACGGCTACATCGCGGCGGAGGATGGGCTCGTCGTCGTCTTCTGATCCGGTGCCGCGGCGGCCTCCGGCGGAAAGGTCAGGGGATAGCGAATGACGCCGCGATGATAGGGAAAGCGGGCGCGCTGAAGCGGATCGGGTCCGGTGAAGATCAGGCGGACCCGGAAGGCGACAGGGCTCACGCAGAGCAGGTAGCCGCGCAGATTGCGCTCGTCGGGCCAGAACATCGCGGTGGCGAGGTAGCGTCGTGCGTCGCGCACCCAGAGCGGAATGGAGGGCAGGCGCCAGCGCCGGGCGAGATGCTCGCCGACTCCGCCGAGGAACGCATCGGGCCGGGCCCAATCGAGGAAGCCCGGATCCTCCGCGATCATCGCGAGCTGCGCCGCGCCATCACCATCGCGCGCGTAGAAGGCATCGAGGAAGTTCTGGAGGTGATGATCCCAATCGCCGTCGCCGCGGGCCCGCTCGACCACCTCGCAGAGGCTGGCGGGCCTCACGGGATCGAGCCCTGGAGCACCGCCTTGAAGCGCAGGCTCGCTGCCTCTGGCGGCGCTTCGCCGTAGATCGAACGGTAAAGCGCGTGCAGGGCGGCTTCGTCGGTGATGCCGAGATGCCCGGCAAGCGCCCTTGCATCATTCAGATCGCGGTCGCCACGATCCAATGTCTGCAAGGCCTGCAGCTTCATGGCGAGGAGGTAATCGGGCTTGGCCAGTACCGTGCGCAGGCCCGGCGTACCGGAAGAGGGATAAGTCCCCGCAGCGCTGAACAGCCCCTCGTCCTCGTCCAGCGGCGTGAACATACCGACCGCGTTGTTGAGCCAGTCCAGGGACAGGCCCATTCGCTCGGCGACGCGTCGTACGGACGGTGCCAGAGCGGCCTCGTCAAATCCCTCACGGACCACGGCATCGACGTCATCGGTGCCGCGACGCCACGCGAATTGCAGCATGAGCGCACCACCGCCGTAGACGGCGATCTCGACCAGCAATCCCCGCTCGGCGAGATCCGCGCCGAGCCACTCGAACGCCTGAAGGATACGGTCGCGGTCGAGAACGGGCGCCATGGCTAGCACCCTAGAGCACGATGCGGAAAAGCGGAATCAAGTTTTCCGAAATCATTATGCGGCGACAAAGAGATAGAGCGTGCTGCCATTTCCGTGAAAAAGCAGCACGCTCTATCGATGAACAGAACCGGCGGAAAGCCTACTCCGCTGCTGCTGCGAACACCGTGCCGGCCCGCGGCAGGTCCAGCGTGTCCCAGGTCTCGACCAGGGCTGCCGTCAGCGCGGCGATGCGCGCCTCGTCGTGGAACGGCGAGGGCGTGATGCGCAGGCGCTCGGTGCCGCGCGGGACGGTCGGATAGTTGATCGGCTGGATGTAGATGCCGTGGCGCTCCAGCAGATGGTCCGCCGCCGCCTTGCACAGCTCCGCATCGCCCACCATCACCGGCACGATATGGGTCTCGGTGGCGAGAACCGGCAGGCCGGCCGCGGCGAGTGCCGCCTTGGTCTGGGCGGCCTGACGCTGATGCGCCTCGCGCTCGGTGCTCGAGCGCTTGAGGTAGCGCACCGAGGCCCGAGCCGCGGCGGCGATGGCGGGCGGGAGCGCCGTGGTGAAGATGAAGCCGGCGGCGTGGCTGCGGACGGCGTCGCACAGGATGGCCGAACCGGTGATGTAGCCACCGACGCAGCCGAAGCCCTTGGCGAGCGTGCCCTCGATCACGTCGACCCGGTGCATCACCCGATCGCGCTCGGCGATGCCGGCACCGCGCTCGCCGTAGAGGCCGACCGCGTGGACCTCGTCGAGATAGGTCATGGCGCCGTAGGCGTCGGCGAGGTCGCAAATCGCGGCGATCGGGGCCACGTCGCCATCCATCGAGTAGACCGATTCGAAGCAGATCAGCTTCGGCCGGTCGCCGGCCTCGATCAGCAGCTCCTCAAGATGGCCGAGATCGTTGTGGCGGAAGACGCGCTTCTCGCAGCCCGAATGGCGTACGCCCTCGATCATCGAATTGTGGTTGAAGGCATCCGACAGGATCAGGCAGTCCGGGATCAGCTTGGCGATCGTCGAGATACCGGATTGATTCGAGACGTAGCCCGAGGTGAAGACGAGGCCAGCCTCCTTGCCGTGGAGATCGGCGAGTTCACGCTCCAGATCGACCAGCGGCGAGTTGTTGCCGGCGATGTTGCGGGTGCCGCCCGCGCCGACGCCGCAACGGGCGGCGGTCTGGGTCATGGCCTCGACGACCTCGGGGTGCTGGCCCATGCCGAGATAGTCGTTGGAGCACCACACCGTGATCTCGCGGGTCCCGCCCTCGGGCCGGCGCCACGTCGCCTGTGGGAAGCGGCCGGAAATGCGCTCGATATCGGCGAAGACGCGGTAGCGGCGCTCGCTGTGGAGCCGGTCGAGGGCACCACGGAAATAGGTTTCGTAATCGGTGCGCGGGCCGGCCGGGCGTGCGGCGGCCTGGCGGCCTGCTCCGGCATGAAGGTTGCAAGCGTCGATGGCGGTCGCGTCGTCCACGCCGCCGTCACCGCCCATGAGTGCATGGTCGGGGATTGCCGCCTTGGTGGCGGCACGGTCGGCGACTTTCACGGGCATCAGGTTCACGGGCATCCGTCCTCGACGCTGTGTGCTGGCCGGGCGTTCTTCTTGGACGCCTCGGGTAAAGAATCCGGGCCTGAGCCTGATCCGTTGGGCAGGTCCGGGCCGCTCGCGGTCCGACGACGAGGATCGCCCGTCCTTCGCGGGCGGCGCTTCATCAGCGCGTCGTCGTCCGGCCGGCGGTCCCGCCTCACGCCGGTTCCGCTGCAGCCGCGAGATTGGTCGTATTTTCGAACTGGTTCAAGGTAGGTTAGAGACATTCCTGCTTTGCATGGCCCCAAACGCGACGGAATCGCGCGTTCCACAGGTCGGGAAAGAGGTCGGTTCGGGCGACGATGCGTCGCGAGTTCGGCGCTGCGACGAACGGACGGGCGAGGAAGCCGCCCGGCTTCGGCGCGGGACGGCCACCGTGTAATCTCCTCCGCAGCCCCGCAGGCCCGGATTCCCATGTCCACGAACGATGACCGCGCCGCCCGACTCAAGGCGGCCCTCCGCGACAACCTCCGCCGCCGCAAGGCGCAGGCCCGCGGCCGCAGCCATGAGGAGCCAGCCGAGACAGCACCGCCCGCCCCGACACCGCCGCCGGAGCGGGATCGTTCGGATCCTTGAGCCCGCACGGGCAACGATCCTGCGGTGACGCTTCTTCTTTTCGCCGGACTGCGCCTATACCACCCCTTGACGACGATGCGCCGGCCCGCCGCGCATCCGCAGGACAGCGACGCGACCGCCGCGCAGCCCCCGAGGGGCGCGAGCCGAGGACCCCCATGGACCGTATCCACATCACCGGCGGCGCGCCGCTCAACGGCACGATCCCGATCTCGGGGGCCAAGAACGCGGCCCTGCCGCTGATGATCGCGAGCCTGCTGACCGGCGAGACGCTGGAACTGATCAACGTGCCGCGGCTCGCCGACATCGCCGCCCTCACCCGCATCCTCGGCAATCACGGCGTCGATCATATGGTCGTCGGCAAGCGTCCGGGTCAGACCACAGAGACCGGTCAGACGGTGCGGCTCACCGCCTCGAACGTCATCGACACCACCGCGCCCTACGATCTCGTCTCGACCATGCGGGCGAGCTTCTGGGTGATCGCGCCCCTGCTGGCGCGCTTCGGCGAGGCGAAGGTGTCGCTGCCGGGCGGCTGCGCCATCGGCACGCGGCCGGTCGATCTGCTGATCATGGCGCTGGAGAAGCTCGGGGCCGAGATCGAGATCGACGGCGGCTACGTCGTCGCCAAGACCAAGAACGGCCTGCGCGGTGCCGCGATCGACTTCCCGAAGGTCACGGTCGGCGGCACGCATGTGGCGCTGATGGCGGCGGCGCTCGCCTACGGCACCACCGTGATCGACAACGCCGCCCGCGAGCCGGAGGTGGTCGATCTCGCCGATTGCCTCACCAAGATGGGCGCGCGGATCGAGGGCGCGGGCAGCTCCCGCATCGTCGTCGAGGGCGTGGCCCGCCTGTCCGGCGCCCGCCACGAGGTGCTGCCCGACCGGATCGAAACCGGGACCTACGCCATGGCGGTGGCCATGACCGGCGGCGATCTCTCGCTGGTCAACACCCGCGCCGACCTGCTGGCCTCCGCCCTCGACACGCTGTCGGCCACCGGCGCCGAGGTCAGCGAGATTCCGGGCGGCATCCGGGTGCGCCGCAACGGCGGCGGGATCAACCCCGTGGACATCACGACCGACCCGTTCCCCGGCTTCCCGACCGATCTCCAGGCCCAGTTCATGGCGCTGATGACCCTGGCCAAGGGTCAGTCCCGCATCCGCGAGACGATCTTCGAGAACCGCTTCATGCATGTGCAGGAGCTGGCGCGGCTCGGCGCGAAGATCCGCCTCGACGGCGACCTCGCCGTGGTCGAGGGCGTGGAGCGCCTCAAGGGCGCGCCGGTGATGGCCACCGATCTGCGCGCCTCGGTCTCCCTGGTGATCGGGGCGCTGGCCGCGGAGGGCGAGACCCAGATCAACCGGGTCTATCACCTCGATCGCGGCTTCGAGGCGCTGGAGGCCAAGCTCGCCCGTTGCGGCGCGCAGATCGAGCGCGTGCGCGCCTGAACCATGCGATCCGGGCATCGGGCCGAAAGCCGATGCCCGACGCCGATCCCCCTTGCGGCTCGACGCTCAGCCGCGGACGGCGCCGCGCTTGACCCCGAAACCCGGAATGTCGCAGGCGCAGGGGCTGTCGTAGGGCGCGACCCAGGTCGAGCAATTGCCGCGTGGGGTGACGCAGAGGCTCGCGCGGGGATCCCCGTCGTAGCGGCGCACCCGTGCCGGCGGCGGTGGCGGCTTCCTTCCGTCATACGCGGGAGGCGGTGCGGGACGGCGGGGCGGACCGTACCCGTCGTCGTATTCATAGCCTGTGCGATAGCCCGGGCCGACCTCATGCCCGTAGCCGGAGCGATACCCGCCCGGGTAACCGGAGCTGGAGCCGGGCGCATAACGGGAGCGGTAGGCCGGCTCGTCCCCGTGCCAGGATTGGGCCGCCGCCGGACCGATGGCGCAACTGAAAATCAGAACGGCGCCCAACGCCGGCAGTCCACGTCGCATTGTTTTCCCCCTTGCTGATGCGGCGGACAAATCTGCACAGGGATACCTGAACGGACAATGATGACTGAAATTGATTCGTCGCTGTCGCGCGAAACCTGAAAAAACGGATATTCGCGCAGGTCGGCAACGGGACTGACCGGTCCCGACAGGTGATCGGCGGACAGCGCAGGCGAAGAAAACCGGCCGCGGCCAGTCCGGCTCACGGGTCGATCGGTGTTCGAGAACCGAGCCCGGGCACCGGTCCGGTTGCCGGGACGGGACCGCGTCGCTACCTACGCCCCAACTTCTCCCGTCATCGGCCCCTCTCGGGCGCCCGGAGCCAACGATGGAGCTTCTCAAGCTCGCTGCCCTCGACGCCGAGGATCTCGCCGTGATCTCCGCGCACCTTCAGGACGCGGTCCTCCGGGCGGGCGATCTCGCGTGGCTGCCGGGCGAGCACCGCTTCGTGCTGGTGGCGCGCCGCTTCGACCGGTCGGTCGCGCCCGGGGAGCCGCCCCGGCGGCGCCTCGCCGGGGTGCATTTCGAGCGGGTCAACGGCGTGAAGACGCGAGGCATCACCCCGGGTGCCGCCACCGACGACACCCTGAGCCTGCTCGCGATCACCTTCGAGGAGGGCGAAGCCCCCTCCGGCACCGCGACGCTCGTCTTCTCCGGCGGTGCCGCGATCCGCCTCGACCTCGAATGCATCGAGGTGCGTCTGAAGGATCTCGGCCCCGTCTGGGAAGCCGACGGCACGCCCGATCACGAGGCCGTGCGCCCCCTCGTCGAGAACCGCCCGTGATCCCGATTTCCGCCCCTCGTCCTCTCAAGACCGGCCCCGCCCGATGATTCGTCTCGACAGCCGCGCGCCCGATTTCGCGCAAGCCTTCAAGCGCCTGCTCGGCCTCAAGCGCGAGATCGCCGAGGACGTGGACGAGACCGTGCGCGGCATCATCAGTGGCGTCGTCTCGGGGGGCGACGCCGCCCTGGTGGACTACACCCGCCGCTTCGACCGTCTCGGCCAGGATTTCTCGGAAGCCTCCCTGCGGATCACCGCCGAGGAAGTGGAGGCCGCGGTCGCGGCCTGCCCGGCCGAGGCGCGCGCCGCCCTCGAACTCGCCGCCGAGCGGATCGAGGCCTATCACCGCCGCCAGATCCCGGAGGACCACCTCTCCACCGACGATCTCGGCGTCACCGCGGGCTGGCGCTGGACCGCGCTCGAATCGGTCGGCCTCTACGTGCCGGGCGGGACCGCGAGCTACCCCTCATCGGTGCTGATGAACGCCGTGCCGGCCCGTGTGGCCGGCGTGCCGCGCATCGTCATGGTGGTGCCTACCCCCGAAGGCCAGCTCAACCCGCTGGTGCTGGCGGCGGCCCATCTCTCCGGCGTGACCGAGATCTATCGCGTCGGCGGCGCGCAGGCCGTCGCCGCGCTGGCTTACGGCACGGAAAGCATTCCACCGGTCGCCAAGATCGTCGGCCCCGGCAACGCCTGGGTCGCGGCGGCCAAGCGCCGGGTGTTCGGGCAGGTCGGCATCGACATGATCGCCGGCCCCTCCGAGGTGCTGATCCTGGCCGACGGCCACGCCAATCCCGACTGGATCGCCGCCGACCTCCTGGCCCAGGCCGAGCACGACGTCGCGGCCCAGGCCGTGCTCATCACCGATTCGGACGAATTAGCGGAGGCCACCGAGCAGGCGGTCGAGCGGGCCCTGGCGACCCTTGCGCGCGAGACCATCGCCCGGGCCAGCTGGCGCGATTACGGCGCCATCATCCGCGTGCGGAACTTCGATGAGGCGGTGCCGCTGGTCGATGCCATTGCCCCCGAGCATCTCGAGATCGAGACCGAGGACGCCGACGACCTCTCGCGCAAGATCCGCAATGCCGGCGCGATCTTCCTCGGTTCGCACACGCCGGAGGCCATCGGCGACTATGTCGGCGGCCCGAACCACGTGCTGCCCACCGCGCGCTCGGCCCGGTTCTCCTCGGGCCTCGGCGTCCTCGACTTCATGAAGCGCACCTCGATCCTGCGCTGCGACCCCGAGGCACTCCGGGCCCTCGGACCCGCGGCCATCGCGCTGGGGCATTCGGAGGGGCTCGACGGGCATGCCCGCTCGGTGGCGATCCGCCTGAATCTTTGAGGACCGCGCCGGACGCTCCCTCCGGGTCCGGCGCGTCGGCGCGCGTTTCATCAGAGACACTAAAAACTTGCCTGTGGCGCGGGCTTTCGGCTCATGTGACGGAAGCGGTGCCCCGGATTGGGACCGGAAGAAGAAGGCGGCGGCGATGAAGGCCGAAGCGGCGCGAGCGGCGGGGGAGAAACCGAGGAACCGGCTCGCGGCGGTGCGCCTCGACGAGGCCTCGATCGGCCGCGGCAACCCGGACCAGGAGCACGAGCGCGCCATCGCGATCTACGACATCCTGGAGGAGAACACCTTCACGATTCCCGATCGCGACGAGGGCCCCTACGCGCTGGCGCTCGGCCTCGTGGAGAACAAGCTCTCCTTCGCGATCACGACGGAGGCCGGCGAGCCGGTCATGACCCATCTGCTCTCGCTGACGCCGTTCCGGCGGGTCATCCGCGACTACGAGATGATCTGCGAGAGCTATTACAGCGCGATCCGCACCGCCTCGCCGACGCAGATCGAGGCGATCGACATGGGCCGGCGCGGCCTGCACAACGAGGCCTCGGAGCTGCTGCGCCAACGCCTCGAGGGCAAGGTCGATCTCGACCACAACACGGCGCGCCGCCTGTTCACCCTGGTCTTCGCCTTGCACTGGAAGGGGTGAAGCCCGGCCCGAGCGGTGGCCGCCGGTTTTCGGAGACGGCCGATGCGGCGAGGAACCACGCGCATCATCCTGCCCGCGGCTTCGCGCCGAGCGGCAGAACGTTGCGCTTTCGAGGAGCGCGGGGCGCCCCTATGACGGTAAACCCGAGACGGCCTTCGTAAGGCGGGGCATGGCGGACGACGCGATCCCGGGGAGCGGGCCGAAGAAACGGCGGGTGCAGTCCGTCCTGTTCATGTGCAATTTCAACGCGGTGCGCTCGCTCGCGGCGGAGGCGGTCGCGCGTCACTATTTCGGCAAGTCGATCTACGTGCAATCGGCGGGCGTGCGCTCGGGTGAGCCGAGCGATCCGTTCATGATCGCCGCCCTCGACGAGATCGGCATCGATGCGACCCGCCACAAGCCGCGCACCATCGAGCAGCTGGAGGATTGGGAGGGGCTGAACTTCGACCTGATCGTCACCCTCTCGCCCGAAGCCCATCACCGGGCGCTGGAGCTGACCCATACGATCGCGGCGGATGTGGAGTACTGGCCGACACCGGACCCGACGCTCAACCAGGACGGCACGCGCGAGCAGCGCCTCGACGGCTACCGCGACGTGCGCGACGGCCTCACCTACCGGATCAAGGCGCGCCTGAAGGGGTGATGCGTCAGGCCTCCGGGGTCGCCGCCAGCCGCCGGATCGAGGTCACCGCCCCGAAACTCTTCTCGGCGATCCGAGCCACGGCGACCGTGAGCGGCTCCACCGCCACCGTCATGTGGTGGCCGTTGGCGTGGATGAGGCGGTCCGCGTCGAGCATCATCCCGACATGGCCCTTCCAGAACACGAGGTCGCCGCGGCGCAAGCCTTCGAGGCCGGGGGGCAAAGCCGTGCCGAGAGCCCCCTCCTGCTGGTCGGCGTCCCGTGGGCAGGGCAGTCCCGCGCTTTCCAGGCTGAGCTGGACGAGACCGGAGCAATCGAGCCCGAGGCTGGTCCGTCCGCCCCACAGATAGGGTGTGCCGACGAGGCGTTCGGCGACCGCAACGGCGTCCGGTTCGGTCCGTCCGAGCGGCACCGCGTGATCGGCGAAGACGTAGCGTCCGCTTCCCAGCCGCCAATACTCGCCCTCGCGCGCCTCGGCCGCGAAGGCGGCGCTTAGGCTCAGATGCGCGATATGCGGCCGCTTCAGGTCGGGAGCGGGATAGATGAAGCTGCGCAGAACCGCGATCCGGTGGGTCGGCGCCGGGTCCGCGGGGCCGAGGGCGGCCTCGGGCAGGTAGCCGACATAGCCGTCCCGCGCGATCTGGGCGAAGGCGAAGCCGTCACGGATGTCGTAGACCGTCACGGCGTCGCCCATCACCGCCTCGGTCTCGAGTCCGGCCTCCGGGTCCGGCCGGCGGCGCAAGGGGGCGGAGGGAACGACGATCCGGGCAGCGTATCCCTCGACGAAACGCTGCGCCTCGACCCGCCCGCGCAGGCGGATATCGGCGAGATCGGGCCGGGCGGGGGTGAGTCGGGGATCGAGATCGAAGGTCATCGCTTCGATTGAACGCATGATCCGGGCGGGATTTCGACGCCGCTGAATTCAGCCGCTTCGCTGCTGCGTTGCGGCATATTGACCGGAATGGGTCGATCGGCCGCAGCTTCGGCCCTCAGTTCAACGAATGTGATGGTGTCGGAACCGGCGCGGCGCGCATCCTGCATGGTCGCCGTTGGGAGCATCCACCGGGCAGCCATGCGGCCGGTGGTCCGTCACGCCCGATTTCGTTGCAATGCACAAACCGAGCGGACCATCCTAAGATCACGCATGAACACCGCGAGTCGTGCCGTGAAGAAGACGCCCAAGAGCTTCCAGGATCTGCCGCCGATCCGGGTGCGGCGCGAGCCGCCGACGATCGCCGAGGCGGTCGCCGCCGCGCAGGATTTGGCCGACGATGTCGAGCAGCAGGTCGAGATCGCCGCGGGCCTGATCGGCCTCGCTGCGGACGAGGTGCGTCCGCACGTGCTCTCGGCGGCCAAGGCCGTCTCCCGCCCGCAGCGGTCCCCGGAGCAGCGCATCGAGCAGCGCATCATGTCGCCCGCGAGCCCCAACCGGGCACCGCCCCGGGCGGTGATCGTCGAGCGGCGCAGTCGCCCCGCCGTCGTGGTCGAGCGCCGCGGACGCCCCTTCGAACCGCGGCGCTGACCCCCGTCCGGTCACCAGGCCAGCGTTTCGCCGCGGTGGTCGAGATAGGCCACGTCGCGGCGCCCGGCGAAGGCTTCGATC
Source organism: Methylorubrum suomiense (assembly GCF_022179765.1). Lineage (GTDB taxonomy): Bacteria > Pseudomonadota > Alphaproteobacteria > Rhizobiales > Beijerinckiaceae > Methylobacterium > Methylobacterium suomiense. The sequence goes on from NZ_BPRE01000005.1 coordinate 257,198, forward strand.
ACCGCGATCATGCCGCCGACGCTGGTTTCCACGTCGAGATCGGCCTCGGCGCCGCCCATATCGGTGCGGACCCAGCCCGGATGCAGCAGCAGGATGCCGTAATCGCGCTCGGCGTGGCGTACGGCGAAACTGCGGGCGTTGGTGTTCAGGGCCGCCTTGCTGGCCCGGTAATTCTCCCAACCGCCATCCTCGTTGAGCGCGACGCTGCCGAGGATCGATGACATGAAGGCCAGCGTTCCGCCGGGTGCGAGGGTGTCGGCGAAGGCTTCGGCGAACAGGATCGGGCTCACGGCATTGGTGAGGTAGACCTGGGCGCTCACCGCGCGGGAGACGGCGTGAAGCGGATTGTCCGATTCGGTCGCCACGCCCGCCACCACGAAGACGAGATCGAACGTCTGGCCGTCGAGCCGCCGATGCAGGGCCGCGACCGACATGTCGTCGTCGATATCGGCGGTCTCGATCCGCACGCCCCTCTCAGCAAGCTGTTCTAGATCCGGCGAGGCGGAGCGCTGCGTGGCGGTGACCTGCCACCCCCGTTCCGCAAACTGTTCCGCGAGCCCGAGCCCGAGCCCGCGGGAGGCCCCGACGATCAGGGCGCGCGGCCCGGCTGCTGTCTGATCTGCCATGAATGCCCGTCCGGTCCCTCGCGTTGTACCCCGGCAACGCACCGGTGCCGCCCCAGGTTACCGGATGGTCGCGGGGTTCGGGAACGGCCAAGCCTGAGCCACGTTGAACCGGGCCATCCCCGTCGACCGAACCGCCCCAGCGATGTCCGCCTCCCCCAGCCCTAGATCCCGGCCGGCCGGAGAGGCCGACGCCACGGCTTCCCCACCCGCCGCCACCATACTCTGGACCGTGTTCGCGGGGGTCGCGCTCGTGGCGCTCGCCGCCGCGCCGCGGCGGCCCGCCTCCGTTCCGCTGGACGACGAGACGGGCGGCAAGGACCCGAACGCCCGTCGCGACCGCGCCGAGGCGATCGGCAACGGCGGCGCCCACTCGCACGAGGGCCGGGCCGCCCGCTGGGTGGCGGCGACGCAGCCGGAACGAGGTCGCGACGCCGATCATCCGACGGACATTCCCGCGCCCGGCTGGTGGGACATCGCGGTGCGCGTCTACCAGGAATTCCTGAAGGACCGGGTGATGTCGGTGGCGGCGGGCGTCACCTTCTACTCGCTGTTGTCGCTGTTCCCGGCCATCGCCGCTCTGGTGACCTGCTACGGCCTGATCGCCGACGTGAGCACCATCAACGTGCATCTCGCCCTGCTCCACGGCGTGCTGCCGTCGGGCGCGCTCGACATCATCGGCGAACAGGTCAAGCGCATCGCCGCGAAGGGCGGCGGCACGCTGGGCATCACCTTCTTCACCAGCCTGACCCTGTCGCTCTGGAGCGCCAACGCCGCCATGAAGGCGATGTTCGACGCGCTCAACGTCGTCTACGAGGAGGAGGAGAAGCGCAACTTCTTCTGGCTCAACGTCCGCTCGCTCACCTTCACGGCGGGGGCGCTGCTGTTCGTCATCCTGGCGCTCAGCGCCATCGTGGTGCTGCCGGTGGTGTTCAACTTCCTCGGGCTCGGCGACGGAGCGCGGCTGATCGCTCTGGCGCGCTGGCCGGCACTCCTCGCGGTTCTGCTCGGCGGCCTCGCCGTGCTCTACCGCTACGGTCCGAGCCGCGAGCGGGCGCGCTGGCGCTGGGTCGGCGCGGGCAGCGCCGTGGCGGGCGTGCTCTGGCTCATCGCCTCCCTGCTGTTCTCCTGGTACGTCGCCAATTTCGGCAACTACAACGAGACCTACGGCACGCTCGGCGGCGTGATCGGTTTCATGACCTGGATGTGGATCTCGGCGATCATCGTGCTCGTCGGTGGCGAGATCAACGCCGAGATCGAGCATCAGACCGCCCGCGATTCGACCACGCGCCCGGTCCTGCCCCTCGGCCAACGCGGCGCCCGCATGGCCGACACGGTCGGCGCCGCTGCGTAGAGCATCGTCCGACGACATCGGCTCGTCCTGCACTGAGCCTCTCGGCACAAAGCAGGAAGGGAGTTTCGGCTGCGAAGCTGCCGGATCGACCGGTTTTCGAACGGGTTGCCTGTCCGAAAATCTGGTATGCCAGACACCGCGCCGACGGGCCGCACTCGCGCGAGTCTCGGCACGATCTTACCTGACCCAGCAGAAAACGACCGGAGGACGTCATGGCCGGATCCGATACGCTCGGCTCCCCCGAAACCCGTACGGAAGAGGAGTGGCGCACCAGCCTCACCCCGGAGCAGTACCGCGTCCTGCGCGAGCACGGCACGGAGCGCGCCGGGACGAGTTGCCTGAACGGGGAGAAGCGCGCCGGCACCTTCTTCTGCGTCGGCTGCGGCGCGCCGCTGTTCGAGAGCGGCACCAAGTACGAGTCGGGCAGCGGCTGGCCGAGCTTCTTCGCGCCGCTGGAGGGTGCGATCGAGACGCAGGTCGACCGCAGCCACTGGATGACCCGCACCGAGGTCCATTGCGCTCGCTGCAAGGGCCATCTCGGGCATGTCTTCGAGGACGGCCCGGCCCCGACCGGCCTGCGCTACTGCATGAACGGCGTCGCCCTCGACTTCGAACCCGCCACCTGAAATCCAGCGCCGGGTTTTCGATCGGACCCCCGCAAATTCCACGGCTTTTCGACGCCGAGGCTTGCCGTGTGGGTATTTGCGCGCCATCACTTCCCCACGAAGGCCATGGTCAAGACTTGGTAAAGGCTCGGGACCGTCGGCGCCGTCCGCCCCGACAGGATGCGGGCCGCGCCGGCTGCGAGCCGGTCCCGGAGGGAAGTGTATGAGTGTCGTTCGCCGCTTTCTCGTGGCGCCCTCGCTGGTCCGCCTGCTGCGCAAGGAGCGCGGTGGGGCCCGCATCACCGAGGGTTACTTCGTACCGCAGGCCGGTCGCACCTCGTTCGTCAGGCTCCAGGGCAATAACTGCTTCCTCGTGCTCGTGACCGGGGCCGAAGGCGCTTCCTCCGAGGAGCGCACCGAAGTGCCGCGCGCCCACGGCGACGCGCTGCTCGACGTCTGCGCCGGCAAGGCGATCTACGAACGCACCGCGATCGGACTGGGCGGCGCCGAAGCCCTGATCGACCGCTTCACGCGCCCCGCCGGGCTCGACCTCGTCAGCTTGGTCTTCGAGCATGCCGAGGCTGCCCAATCCTTCACGCCGCCCGTCTGGTTCGGGGCCGAAGTCACCGCCGATCAGGCCTATGACGGCCAATCGATCGCCCTCAGCGGTGCGCCGTCGGTGGGCGAGGTGCCGCTCTCCAACGCCGCCCTGGACGCGGTCCTCGACCTGATCGAGCCGCGTTTCGGTGGCGGACGCCCCATGGTCCCGCCGCCCCGGCCGGCCAGCCCGTCCGCGCCCACCGCGTCACCGCCCAGGCCCCCGGAAGCTTCGAGGCCCGCTCCAGCCGCGACCGCCTCGGCTGGGCCGACCGCTGCCAAGCCGGCGGAGCCCGCCAAGCCGAACGAGGCGCAGGCGCCCGCTGAGGCCTCCACACCCGCGGAAGCCCCGAAGCCGGCAGAGGCGCCGAAGCCGGCCGAGCCGACAAAGGCCGAGACCAACCCGACTGAAACCCCAAAAGCGGCTGCTCCGGCCAAGCCCGAGGAGCCCGCCAAACCGGCCGAGGCTGCGGAGCCGCCGAAGCCCGCCCCGCCGCCCGAGGCTCCGAAAGCCGCCGAGGCTCCGAAGGCGGTGGAACTCCCGAAGGCGAGCGATGCGCCGAAGGCCCCCGAGGCTCCGAAGCCTGCCGAGGCGAAGGCGCCCGAAGCCGCTCCGGCGGCCGCTCCCATCGCGGCGTCAGCGGGCGACGAGCGTCTGCCGCCGGATGCCCGGATCGACGATGTGATCGAGAGCCTGTCCAAGGCGCTCGGCGCGGCGATCCGCAATCCGCAGGAATCGGGCCGGGACGAGGAGGTCACCGAAGCGTTCGAACGCTGGCAGGTCCGCCCTCGCCGTAACCAGCAGACCTGAGACCGATCCGGCGGCGCCCTGCTCCGACAGCAGACGCCGCCGCCGGATGGATCCCCCTCCCGCACCAGGGATCGCGTGCACGAAAGCACGCCGGCACCCCATTTTGCGGAACATCGGAGACGGCCCGCTCCACTATCTGTGAGTGTTGTCGATCCCTCGACGCAACCCAAACATATCCTCGCCGGCCGCCGTTTCGCGCGGAACCGGAATGCTCAAGCTTCGTTGGCTTCCTGTCCGGGAACGGTCGCCGTGCGGCGCCGTCAGGCCCGGCTGACAGGGATAGAGGAAACGCCGACATGATCCGTCTCGCCGCCGCCGCAGGGCTGATGCTCTGCCTTCTGCCGCTTGCCGGCGAGGCTCAGGCCCAGGGCGTTCCGGGCGGCATGCAGCGTGGCGCGGCCGAGGGCAATCGGGTCGCCGGGCCGGTCGGCGCCGTGGTGGGCGGCGCGGTCGGCGGCGCCGTCGGTGGCGTCAACGGTGTCCTCGGGATCGATCCGGGCCGGCGCGCTTACCGCACCCGTATGCGCTCGCACCGCGAGTACCGTCACCGCCGTCATCGCCACTGAGACGACGAAGCGGAGGGGCGGCAGATCAGAGCTGCCGTCGCTCCGCGCGCCGCCGCTTGCTGCGGCGGATCAGGCTATCCTCGGCGATGAGAACGAGGCCCGATCCGACGATGATCAGCGCGCCGAGAAGCGTCCACGCCCCCGGCACATCGCCGAACACGCCGTAGCCGAGCAGCACCGACCACAGGATCTGCGTGTAGATCAGCGGCGCGAGCAGGCTCGCGGGCGCCCGCGCATGCGCCAGCACCAGCAGCCAATGTCCGGCGGTGCCGAACAGGCCCACCGCCACGAGCATCCCCCAAACCTGGGGTGAGGCCGGCGCCGTCCAGATCCAGGGCAGGAGCGGCGCCATCAGCGCGAGCCCGGCGAGCCCGGTATAGAAGATCGTGGTGGCACTCGAATCATAGGCCGCGAGCTTGCGCGTCACGAGCACGTAGAGCGCGTAGCAGAGCATGTTGCCGAGGCTGAACAGCATCGCGGGCTTGGCCGCGAGGGTATCGGGCCGCACGATCACCAACACGCCGACGAAGCCCGCCGCGACCGCCGCGAGGCGCAGGCGCGAGGACCATTCCCCCAACAGCGGGCCTGCGAGCAGGGCCACGGCGAGCGGCGCGGCGAACTGGATCGAGACCGTCTCGGCCAGTTGCAGCGAGCGGAGCGCCAGGAAATTGCACGCGGTGGAGCCGAACAGGAGCAGCGAGCGCACCACCTGCAACGGCAGGCGGCGGGAATGCGCCACCCCGGGCCGCGTGATTGGGTTGAGGAAGGCGGTAACCAGCGCGACGTTGACGGCGTAGCGCATGAAGGTGGTGAGCAGCGGATCGACGCCCGCCCCCGCCAACCACTTGCCGGTGGCGTCGAGGCTCGCGAACAGGATCGGCGCCACGCACATCAGGGCGATGCCCACGAGCCGGCGCGGATCGCGCATGTCAGCTCGCCCGTTCTCCGAGCCCGGTTCCGCGCCCACGATCTCGGTGTCTCCCTGCGGCTCAGCCGGGCCGTCCTAGAGCATCGGCCCGAAAGGTGAGTACCCGCTTTCCGACAATGCCGATGCGTCAGAAAGGCCGCGCAGACCGTTTCCGGCCCGGACGCAATCGTCGTCGGCCCATGCGTGGCGACAGGGTGGGCGACGGAACAGTTTCCGCCGAACGGCCGTTCTCCGCCCCATCGAAGCTGAGGAGACGAAGCTCATGAGCAAGCTTGCCGTGATCCTGGCCGGCGCCAGCGCCGCCGCCCTGCTGGCCGGCCCGGCCCAGGCCTATGATTGGGGCGGGGGCACCTGCGTCGGCTACGGCTGCGTCCGTGCTCTCGACGACGGCTATCGCCCCGTGCGGCAGTACCGCCGCGTCGAGGAGATCGAGGGGCGTCCGGTGCGGGTCATCGAGCGTCGCTCGGTCCGCCGGGTCTACGAGATCGACGAGGACGACGACGAGGATTGATCCGCTCTACGGGGTCGTCGCCACGGCGTCGGCGGCGGCGGGGCCGAGCAGGGCTTCGGCCTCGTCGTCGTCCGGCTCTCCGTCCGCGTCCATCTCATGATCGGCCTCGTGACCGGTCACGCCCGCGGCCTCGGCCAGGCTGCGGGCGACTCGGCGTAGAAGCTTGCGCAGGCGCCGCCGCTCCTTGTTGTCGAAGCCTTCCAGCAATTCGGCCTCGACCTCGTCCCAGATCCGCTCGATCGCGGCCGCCTTGGCGAGGCCCGTCTCCGTCAGGCGCACCCGCACGATGCGTCCGTCACCGGCCTCGGCCCGACGCTCGACGAAACCGAGGGCGGCCAAGCGCGAGATCGTCTTGGAGGCGGTCGGCGGCCGCACCCGCAGGGTCGCAGCGAGATCGCCCATCGTCATGCTGCCGGCGGCAGCGAGCGCCTGCACCACCTGCTCCTGCCCGGCGAAGAGGTCGAGGGCGGCAAGCCGGTCGCCGACGCGGGATCGATGCAGCCGCGCCGCCTGGACGAGCGCCCAGCCGACGCTCTTGGCCGCGGGCGGGCGCAGCCGCTTGACCGTGGCCTTGTCGGGATTCTTGCCCTGATCCGATTTCGAACTCTTCTCCGAGTTCTTGCCGGACGCGGCAAAAGCCTCGTTTGCCGTCGCGGACATGGTCTGGTTTCCTTCGGACGCGGCGCGAGCCGGGAGACCGCCCCGAAGCGGCGGCCCGCGCGGCAGCATCTGAAGCCTTGCGATGAAGCTTCGATGACAGAACGCCCGTTCGGGCGGGCTTGCTTCACAAGTTCCGACGGAGGATGCACGGCGCCGGCGGTGGAACGCCCGGCGTCGGACGGGCTCGCGGTCGAGGATATCGGATGCGGCTCATACGGATTCGCCAGGGGCATTGCCCCGGGTACCGGTTCCGAAATTATGCCCCCGATGCGCGCGGCGGAGCCCGGTGATGCAGGGTCGCGGAGCGCTCGGCCTGTCGCCCCTGCGCGACCTTCGCGCCCTATCGGCGGGCGATTGGATCGCGACCGGACCCGATCCGGCGCTGGCTCTGGGCCCCGCTGCGGCGGTGGCCGCTCTGTCGGGGCGAACGGTCCGGATCCGCTGCCGCCCTGAAGGCGCGTCGCCCGTGCTCGTCGTCGAGGCCGAGGGGATGGAAGCGCGCCGCTACCGGTTGACCCCGCACGCGGCTGAGCCCGGCACCGACGATCTGATCCGCCTCCCGGCCGCCACCCGCGCCTTGCAGATCGAGCCGGGCAGCGAGCGGTTCCGGCTCGATGCGGTTGCCGTGGAGCCCGTCGGCCGGGCGGCGGCCGGATTGTTCCGAGCCCGGAAGATCGTCGAACGCTTGCCGGCCCAGGAGCGCAGGCCCCTGCGTCTGCTGCGTCGGGCCCTCGGCCTGCTCCGAACCGTACCGCCCGGCGAGATCCTCCGCCGCCTCACCCGCGCCGCCGCGACCGCTGCCCCGCCCGCGCTCTATGCCGACTGGATCGCCGCGGTGGAGGTCCCGTCGCTTCCCTCGGCGGAGACGATGCGAAGGCTCGTCGAGGCGCTGCCCGACCGCCCGACCTTCTCGGTGCTGATGGCGGCCGGAGCGGGCGATGAGGCGCGCGTCGGGGCCAGCCTCGCCGGCCTGCAGGCGCAGATCTATCCCGATTGGGAATTGTGCCTCGCGACGCAGGCCCCCTTCCCGTCGGTCGACGAGCCGCGGTTGCGGCCCTGCATCCCCGACGGCCCCGGCGAGGCCGCCGCGCTTCAGGCGTGCCTGGCGGCGGCGCGTGGGACCCATATCGCCGTGCTGGAGCCGGGCGCCGTGCTGGCGCCCCCCGCGCTGCTGGCCTTCGCCCGCCGGCTCACCGCCGAGCCCGATCTCGACGGCCTCTACGCCGACGAGGATCGGCTCGGCCCCGACGGTGCCCGCACCGATCCGTATTTCAAGCCGGATTGGTCGCCCGAGACGCTGGAGGCCGGCTTCTATCTCGGCCGCCCCACCTTCTATCGGACTGACAGAGTGCGGGCGGTGGGCGGTTTCCGCCCCGAATGCGCGGGCGCCCTCGATTACGATCTCGCCCTACGCCTCGCCGAGGACGGTGCCCGCATCGGCCATATCGCACAGGTGCTCTGCCACCGCCCCGCGGGTGCGGCTCTCGACGACGCGGCGGCCCTCAGGGCGCTGGAGGCGCGGGTGGCCCGCACCGGCGGGACGGGCGAAGCGCGCCGCCTCGCCGAGGGAAGCTACGCCCTGCGCCGGGCGCTGCCGGAGCGCCCGCTGGTCTCGATCGTGATCCCGACAGCGGGGCGCGACAGCCTGATCGGCCAAAACCGCGTCAATCTCCTGGACAATTGCCTCGCCTCGATCCGAACGCGGACCCGCTACGACGCGATCGAGATCGTCGTCGTCGAGCACGGCGTCCTGCCCGAGCCGGCGAAGGCCGCGATGACCCGGCACGGAGCCCGCGGCGTCGTCTATGCCGATCCGGCCTTCCACTTCGCCGCCAAGATGAATCTCGGAGCCCGCACGGCGTCCGGCGAGGTGCTGGTCTTCCTGAACGACGACATCGAGGTCATCACGCCGGACTGGATCGAGGCGATGCTGGCACTGCTCGCCATCCCCGGCGTCGGGGTGGTCGGCCCGAAACTCGTGTTCGAGGACGGCAGCCTCCAGCATGTCGGGGTCGTCTTCGGCGAGGGCTTTCCCAACCATGTCCGCCGGGGCTTCCCCGGCGACGATGCCGGCGATCACGGGTCGAGCCTCGCCAACCGCAACTACCTCGCGGTGACGGGCGCCTGCATGATGGTGCGGCGGGCCGATTTCGAGGCGGTCCAGGGCTTCGACGAAACCTATCCGGTCAATTACAACGACATCGACCTGTGCCTGCGCCTGCGCGAGCGATCCCTGCGGGTCGTCTACTGCGCCGAGGCCCGCCTGCATCATTACGAGAGCCGCAATCGCATTCCCGTGGTCGATCCGTCGGAGCAGGCCCGCTTCCGCCGCCGCTGGGGCGCCCAGGTCGCCCGAGACCCGTATTATCCCGCCGTCTTCGGCGTCCGTCCACCGGCCTTCCGGCTCGATGCCGAGCGGTTTCCGCAAGCCGCGCGAGGCATGGTAGAGGCGTGGCGATGACCGCGACGATGCAACAGACCGGAGGCGCCCTGTGAAGGCCGTCATCCTCGCGGGCGGACTCGGCACGCGGCTCTCGGAAGAGACCGTGGTGCGACCCAAGCCGATGCTGGAAATCGGCGGTCGGCCGATCCTCTGGCACATTATGCAGATCTTCGCCGCCCATGGGGTGACCGAGTTCGTGATCTGCCTCGGCTACAAGGGCTACGTCATCAAGGAATTCTTCCTCAATTACCGCCTGCACCTGAGCGATGTGACGCTCAACCTCGGCAGCGGCGACGTGCGCTTCCACCGCTCGGCCGCCGAGAACTGGCAGGTGTCGCTGATCGAGACCGGCGACGCCACCATGACCGGCGGGCGTCTGAGGCGAGTGCGCGACTATCTCGGCGACGACGATTTCTTCATGACCTACGGCGACGGCGTCGCCGATATCGACCTCACCGCGCTCCACGCCTTCCACCGCGCCCATGGCCGGCTCGCCACCCTGACGGCGGTCGTGCCGCCGGGCCGCTTCGGCGCCCTCGACCTCGCGGGCGACGCGGTCCGCGCCTTCCGCGAGAAGCCTGCGGGCGACGGTGCCACCATCAATGGCGGCTTCTTCGTGCTGTCGCCGAAGGTGCTCGATTACATCGAGGACGACGCCACCATCTGGGAGAACGCGCCGCTGGAACGCCTCGCCCGCGAGGGACAGCTCCACGCCTACCAGCATACCGGCTTCTGGCAGGCGATGGACACGCTGCGCGACAAGAAGCATCTCGAAGAGCTGTGGGCGCGGGGCGACGCACCGTGGAAGGTGTGGTGATGGGGAGCCTGAATCCCGATCCCGCCTTCTGGGCCGGACGCAGCGTGCTGCTCACCGGCCATACCGGATTCAAGGGCGCTTGGCTCTCTCTCTGGTTGGAACGGCTCGGCGCCCGCGTCACCGGCTTCGGCCTGCCGGCCCTGACCCGGCCGAACCTGTTCGACCGGATCGGCTTTCCCCCGGAGGCCTCGCGCATCGGCGACATCCGCGATCCTCAGGCGCTCGGGGCGGCCTTCGCGATGGCGCAGCCGAGCATCGTGATCCACATGGCCGCCCGGGCGCTCGTGCGCCCCTCCTACCTCGATCCGGTCGGGACTTTCGCGGTCAACACCATGGGCACGGCCCATGTGCTGGAGGCGGTGCGCGCCGCCCGCGACGTGCGCGCGGTCGTGGTGGTGACGAGCGACAAGGCCTATGAGAACCGCGAATGGCCCTACGCCTATCGCGAGACCGAGGCGATGGGCGGCCACGATCCCTACAGCGCCTCGAAGGGCTGCGCCGAACTCGTCACCGCCGCCTACCGCGCCTCGTTCTTCGGCGGAGAGCGTCACCCTGCCCGGATCGCCAGCGCGCGGGCTGGCAACGTCATCGGCGGGGGCGACTGGTCGCAGGACCGGCTCGTCCCCGACATGGTGCGCGCCTTCGAGGTCGGTGAGTCGGTCGAGATCCGCGCACCGCACGCGATTCGACCCTGGCAGCACGTGCTGGAGCCGCTCGCGGGCTACCTGCGGCTGGCGGAATGCCTCGCGGGCGCGGACGGAGCCGCCTTCGCGGAGGGCTGGAATTTCGGACCGGCGGACGAGGATTGCCGTCCGGTCTCCTACCTCGTCGAGCGGCTGAGCCGGGGCTGGGGCCGGACGAGTGGCAAGCCGGCCGAGTGGCACCTCTCGGGAGGGTCCCACCCGCACGAGGCGACCTATCTCAAGGTCGATGCCTCGAAGGCCCGTGCCCGCCTCGGCTGGGACCGACGCCTGAACCTCGATACGGCGCTGGATTGGACCGCCGCGTGGTACCGCGAGGCGGTCTCCGGGGCCGATCCGCGCGCCCTCACCGAGGCGCAGATCGCCCGCTACGAGGCCCTCGACGCGCCCGGAGCGAAACCGTGACGCGCCCGACCTGCCGCGCCTGCGGTGCCGCCCTGACCCGCACCTTCTGCGATCTCGGCCTGTCGCCGCTCGCCAATGCCTACGTCACGCCGGAGCATCGGCAACGGGGCGAGACGTTCCATCCCCTCCATGCCTATGTCTGCGAGGCCTGCTGGCTGGTGCAGCTCGAAGCCTTCGAGAGCCCCGAGGCGATCTTTTCCGATTACGCCTATTTCTCGGGCTTCTCCGCCGGCTGGCTTCGGCACGCCGAGCGCTACGTCGCGGCGATGTCCGAGCGGTTCGGCCTCGGGGCCGACAGCCGCGTCGTCGAGGTCGCGAGCAACGACGGCTATCTGCTGCAATATTTCGTCGCCCGCGGCGTGCCCGTGCTCGGCGTCGAGCCCGCCGCCAACGTCGCCCGCGCCGCCCGCGCGCGCGGCGTGCCGACCGAGGTGGCCTTCTTCGGCCGCGAGACCGCCCATCGCCTCGCGCAAGCCGGCCATCGGGCCGACCTCACGGCCGCCAACAACGTGCTCGCCCACGTTCCCGACATCCACGATTTCGTGGCGGGCTTTTCGGAGATTCTGAAGCCCGAAGGCGTTGCGACCTTCGAGTTCCCGCATCTCCTGCGGATGATCGAGAGCCGGCAGTTCGACACGATCTACCACGAGCATTTTTCGTATCTCTCGCTCGGGGTCGTGGCCGGCATCCTCGCCCGCCACGGCCTGCGGGTGTTCGATGTCGAGGAATGGCCGACCCATGGCGGGTCGCTGCGCGTCTTCGCCTGCCGCGAGGCCGCCACCCATGAAACGGGCGCGGCGGTCGCCCGCGTGCTGGAGGCGGAGCGGGCGGGTGGCCTGTTCGACCCGTCCGGCTACGCCGCGTTCGGCGGCGCCGTCGCCGACATCAAATGCGCGGCGCTCCGCTTCCTGATCGAGGAGCGGGCGGCCGGCCGAACGGTCTGCGCCTACGGCGCGGCGGCCAAGGGCAACACCTTCCTCAACTATTGCGGGATCGGCCCCGAACTGATCCGCGCGGTCGCCGACCGCTCGCCGCACAAGCAGGGCACGTGGCTTCCCGGCAGCCGCATTCCCGTGGTCGCGCCGGACGCGCTTCTGGCGATGCGCCCCGATACGGTGCTGATCCTGCCCTGGAACCTCGAGGACGAGATCGCGGACGAGATGGCGGCGATCCGCGAATGGGGCGGACGCTTCGCGGTGGCGATTCCGGAACTGACGGTGTTCTGAGGATGGCGCTCATCCATCCCCTCGATCCCCCCTTCCCCCTCATCCTGAGGTGCCGGAGCGCAGCGGAGGCCTCGAAGGAGGGCGCCAGCGATCGCGCGCGAACGGGAGCCCTCCTTCGAGGCCGCTTCGTGGCACCTCAGGATGAGGGGGTGGGGGGGATCGGCCTTCGCCGCGGGCGGTTCGCATGATCTTCGAGCCCCTCGAACTCCCCGGTCTCTACCGGATCAGCCCGGAGCCGCATGCCGACGCGCGCGGCCTGTTCGCCCGCACCTTCTGCGAGGACGAGTTTTCCGCGCACGGCCTCACGGCCCGGTTCGCCCAGTCGAGCGTGTCGTTCAACGCGAAGCGCGGGACCCTGCGCGGGCTGCACTTCGCGCGAGACCCGCACGCCGAGACCAAGCTCGTGCGCTGCACCGCCGGCGCGATCCACGACGTGGCGGTCGATCTGCGGCCCGGCTCACCGACCTATCTGCGGGCGCTCGCCGTGACGCTCTCGGCGGAGAACCGGCACGCGCTCTACATCCCGGCGGGCTTCGCCCACGGCTTCCAGGCGCTGCAGGACGCCACGGAGGTCCTCTACATGATCGATCGGCCCTTCATGGCCGGCGCCGCCGACGGCCTGCGCTGGGACGACCCCGCCCTCGACCTGACCTGGCCCGCGCCGGTGACGGTGATCTCCGAGCGCGATCGCACCTATCCCGACTGGACCGGCCGGTGAGGCGCGTCCTCGTCACGGGCGGGGCCGGCTTCGTCGGACGGCCCGCGGTGGCGGCGCTGATCGCCCGCGGCTTCGAAGTCCACGCCGTCGGCCGTCGCCCGGCCGAGGGTGCCCACGCGGTCCACGCCGCCGACCTGCTCGACGCGTCCGCCCGCCGCGCCGCCGTGCGGGCCGCCGGCGCGAGCCATCTCCTGCATCTCGCCTGGGTGACCGAGCCGGGCCGCTACTGGCAGGCTCCCGAAAATCTCGACTGGACGGCGGCGAGCCTCGACCTCGTGCGCGCCTTTCGCGAGGCAGGGGGCACACGCGCCGTCGTGGCGGGGACCTGCGCGGAATATGATTGGACGGCGGCGTCTCCGCTCTCCGGCGGCGCGGGCCGCGCCATCGACGGCCGCTTCGGCGAATCGGCTCCATGCCGCCCGGCCACGCTCTACGGCGCCGCCAAGGATGGCCTGCGCCGCGTCGTCTCGGCTTACGCCGCGAGCGCCGGATTGTCGCTGGCCTGGGGGCGGCTGTTCTATCTCTACGGCCCCGGCGAGGCGCCCGGCCGCCTCGTCGGCGATGCGGCCCGCGCCCTGCTGGCCGGCCGGCGCTTCGCCACCAGCGAAGGCTGCCAGCGCCGCGATTTCCTGTCCGTGACGGAGGCGGGGGAGGCCTTCGCGGCCCTGCTGGACTCCGAGGTCGAAGGCCCGGTCAATATCGGATCCGGCGGCGCCGTGCCGGTGCGCGCGATCCTGGAGACCCTCGGCCGGCTGACCGGCCGCGGCGACCTGATCGATTTCGGTGCGCGCCCCCTCCCCCCGACGGAGCCGGCCTGCATCGAGGCCGAGATCGGACGCTTGATCAGCGAAGTCGGTTTTCGCCCCCGTCTGACCCTGGACGAGGGCCTGCGCGCCGCCCTCGCGCAGCCATGACCGGACGCGGCGGGGCCTTCCCGGGGCAAGGCCCGAGACCCATGTGCCGACGATGAATGCGGTGCTGAGCCTGTGGGCGGCCTATTGGGCGGCGATCTTCGCGCAGGTCGCCCACCTGCGCAGCCAAGAGGACGGCGTCGGCGCCGTGACCTTCGCCCGCATCGCCGGCCTGCTGCTCGCGGCGGCGCTCGGCTTCTTCCTCAGCGCGCATGCCGGCTGACGCGCAACGAAAAGGCCACGGAATGCTCTGAGCGTCCCGTGGCCTCAATGGCTCCGGCTCTGAAAGAGGATCAGGCCGAGAGGGCGTCCTTGGCGCGCTCGGCGCGCTTGCGGTCGTTCGGGTCGAGCACGGCCTTGCGCAGGCGGATCGACTTCGGCGTGACCTCCATCAGCTCGTCGTCCTGAATCCAGGCGAGCGACTTCTCGAGCGTCATCCGGATCGGCGGCGTCAGGCGCACGGCCTCGTCCTTCGAGGTGGTGCGGATGTTGGTGAGCTTCTTGCCCTTGAGCACGTTCACCTCGAGATCGTTCTCGCGGTTGTGCTCGCCGACGATCATGCCCTGATACACCTTGGCGCCGGGCTCGATCATCATCGGCCCGCGATCCTCGAGGTTCCACATGGCGTAGGCCACCGCCTCGCCCTTGTCGTTCGAGATCAGCACGCCGTTGCGGCGGCCGGCGATCTCGCCCTTGTAGGGCTCGTAGGCCTTGAACAGCCGGTTCATGATCGCGGTGCCGCGGGTGTCCGTCATCAGCTCGCCCTGATAGCCGATGAGGCCACGGGTCGGGGCATGGAACACGAGCCGGAGACGATTGCCGCCGGACGGCCGCATCTCGATCATGTCGGCCTTGCGCTCCGACATCTTCTGGACGACGACGCCCGAATATTCCTCGTCGACGTCGACCACGACCTCCTCGACCGGCTCAAGGATCTCGCCGTTCTCGCCCTTCTCCAGGACGACGCGCGGCCGGGAGACGGCGATCTCGAAGCCCTCGCGGCGCATGGTCTCGATCAGGATCGAGAGCTGCAGCTCGCCGCGGCCCGAGACGTAGAACGAATCCTTGTCGGCGGCTTCCTCGATCTTGAGCGTGACGTTGCCCTCGGCCTCCTTGAACAGGCGGTCGCGGATCATGCGGCTCGTAACCTTGTCGCCCTCGGTGCCGGCGAGCGGCGAATCGTTGACGATGAAGGACATGGTGACGGTCGGCGGATCGATCGGCTGGGCCTGGATCGGCTCGTTGACGGCCGGATCGCAGAAGGTATCCGCCACGGTGCCCTTGAGGAGACCCGCGATGGAGACGATGTCGCCCGCCTCGCCCACGTCGATGGGCGCGCGCTCGAGACCGCGGAAGGCGAGAATCTTCGAAACGCGGCCGGTCTCCACGACCTTGCCGTCGCGCGAGAGCACCTTGATCGACTGGTTCGGCTTCACCGTACCCGACGCGATGCGGCCGGTGATGATGCGGCCGAGGAACGGGTTGGCCTCGAGCAGCGTGCCGAGCATGCGGAACGGACCCTCCTCGACCTTCGCCTGGGGCACATGCTCCAGCACGAGGTCGAACAGAGGAGCCAGACCCTCCGACTGGTCGCCGTCGGGCGAGGTGTTCATCCAGCCGGAGCGGCCCGAGCCGTAGAGGATCGGGAAGTCGAGCTGCTCGTCGGTGGCGTCGAGGGCCGCGAACAGGTCGAACACCTCGTTCACGACTTCGTTGATCCGCGCATCCGGGCGGTCGACCTTGTTGATGGCGACGATCGGGCGAAGGCCGATCTTGAGGGCCTTGCCGACCACGAACTTGGTCTGCGGCATCGGGCCCTCGGCGGCGTCGACGAGCACGATCACGCCGTCGACCATCGAGAGGATGCGCTCGACCTCACCGCCGAAATCGGCGTGGCCGGGGGTGTCGACGATGTTGACGCGGGTGTCCTTCCAGACGACCGAGGTCGCCTTGGCCAGGATGGTGATGCCGCGCTCCTTCTCGAGGTCGTTCGAGTCCATCGCCCGCTCCTCGACGCGCTGGTTCTCGCGGAAGGTGCCGGACTGCTGGAGCAGCTTGTCGACCAGCGTCGTCTTGCCGTGGTCGACGTGGGCGATGATGGCGATGTTGCGCAGCTTCATCGGGGTTCTCGAAGGGGGCGGACAAAACCCGGCCATAAGGCGGCGTGTCGCGGGCCGTGGTCGACGGTCGTGACGCCAAGATACGAATCGGGCGGTATCGCGTCGCAATATAAGCTGGGGACCGATCCGGCAAGGGCATGCCGCGCGGAGGGGGTCGGCGCCTCCGGCAAAGGCCGCGATCTGCTATGGGGGCGGCAGGCTGCAGGGGGAGTGTGATGCCGCGCTGGCGTTGGCTGATGGCGCAATGGACGCGACGCCTCTGGGTGCGGGCGACGCTGATCGGCTTGGCGGGCGTGCTCGCCGCGATGCTGGCGGCGGTGGTGGACGGCTACCTGCCCTGGCAGATGCCGGGCACGATCAGCACCGATGCCCTCGACAGCATCCTCACCGTCATCGCCTCCAGCATGCTGACGGTGACCACGTTCTCGCTCAGCATCACGGTCTCGGCCTACGGCTCGGCCACAAGCAACGTCACGCCGCGGGCCACCACGCTGCTCATCGAGGACGGGCTGACCCAGACCGTCCTCTCGACCTTCCTCGGCTCGTTCCTATTCGGCATCGTCGGCCTCGTCGTGTCGAAGACCGGAGCCTATGGCGAGCAGGGACGGGCCATCCTCTTCGCGGTGACGATCGCCGTCATCGCCCTGATCGTCGTCACGCTCCTGCGCTGGATCAACCACCTGACCCGTCTCGGCCGCGTCGGCGAGACGACCGATCGGGTCGAGGTCGCGGCCCGCCAGGCGATCGAGGCGCGGCTGCGGGAGCCCTATCTCGGCGGCCGGCGGCTGCCCGAGGGCGCGATCCCGCCCGATGCCGTCCCGGTGAGGCCGGGGACGATCGGCTATGTCCAGCATATCGACATGCCGGCCCTGTCGAAGCTGTGCGCGGCGCAGGCGGCGCAGCTCTACGTCGGAGCTCTGCCGGGCGCCTTCGTCTATCCGGATGCCCCGGTCGCCTGGATCGGTCGGGCGGGGGCGGAGACCGACCGCGGCGCCCTCACCGACCTCGCGCAGGAGGCCGCCCGGATGTTCGCGATCGGCAACGAGCGTTCGTTCGATCAGGATCCGCGCTTCGGCCTCGCGGTGCTGAGCGAGATCGGTTCCCGCGCCCTGTCACCCGCGACGAACGATCCCGGCACCGCCATCGACGTGATCGGGCGCTCGATCCGGTTGCTGAGCCAGTGGGCGCGGGAGAGTGCCGACCGGCCCGAAGAGGAGCCGACGCATCCCCAGATTCACGTCCCGCCGCTCACGGCGGCCGACCTCCTGGAGGACGCCTTCATGCTGATGGCCCGCGACGGGGCCGGGCTGATCGAGGTGCAGCTGCGCATCCAGAAGGGTCTCTCGGCCTTGAGCCGCGTCGGGGACGCCGCCTTCGCGGAAGCTGCGCGGCATCAGTCGCGCATGGCTCTCGACCGCGCGGAGGCCGCCCTCGCCCTCGAGGCCGACAAGGCGCGCCTCAGGGCCCTCGCACCGGCCTTCGGCGGCGACGCGTCGGCGATCCGGGCCGCCGAGCGCGCGGCCTGCATCCCGCACGGATAGCTGTTGAGGAAGGCTCGCCCCTGGGCGGATGGCGCCGCGATCTGCCATAAGCTGTTCGTCATGACCCGTCCGCTCCCGATCCTCCCGTGACCGCCCGTCCCCCGATCCGCTTCCGCGGCCGCTCGTTCCTGGCGATGGTCCTGGCCCCGGTGCCGCCGATCGACCAGTGGCTCGCCGAGCTCGATGCCCTGAAGCAGCGCGCGCCCGCCTTCTTCTCGGTCCGCGCGATCATCCTCGACGTGACCGGCCTGTCCTTCGACCGCTCCGACCTGCTCGACCTCTGCGCCGAGCTGAACAAGCGCTCGATCACCATCCTCGGCATCGAGGGAATCGGCCCGACCTCGCTGGGTCCGGGCTTCCCGCCACCGCTGGTGGGCGGCAAGCCGATCGACGATTTTTCCGCGCCGGAGCCCGGCGCCGAATGGCCCGCCGGCGCCGCGCCGGCTTCGCAAGGATCGTCACCCAGCCCCGCGCAGGGATCCACGCAGGGGCAGGCCGCCCCGGCCCCGCCCCGGCCCCGCTCCTTCGTCCTCGACCAGCCGGTGCGCTCGGGGCAGGTGATCCAGCATCTCGACGGCGACGTGACCGTGATGGGATCGGTCGCCTCCGGTGCCGAGGTGATCGCGGGGGGCTCGATTCATATCTACGGGGCCCTGCGCGGCCGGGCCATCGCCGGTGCCGTGGGCGATGCCAATGCGCGCATCCTCTGCCGGAAGTTCGAGCCGGAGCTGATCGCCATCGACGGCCTCTACAAGACCGCCGACGACCTCGGCGGGACCGGCCGCAGCCAGGCCGTCCAGGCCCGGCTCGACGGGGACACGATCGTGATCTCGAGCCTCGACTGAGGCGGTTCGGTCCGGCCGAGGGCCGATTCGCCCGCGCCCTGACGGTCTGGCCGACGCCCATGTCCAACGCTGTCCACAGCTATCCGCAGGCCCGCTCACGTTTCCGGCATCGGCGGAACGGTCGATTCACGAGATCGGGCGTCTCTCTGCGACAGCGGCTTCCCGGAAGCGTTGTCCCATGCACGTGCCTGCCCTGGCGATCCTCATCGCCCTCATCCCCCTTTCCGCCACCGCGGGCGATGCTTTCCGGGCGCACCTGACCAACTACGTCACGGCTCACACCGGCTGTGCCGGCAGCCGCACCCTGGTGGAACGGGAACTCGCAGGCTTCGAGCGCGGGCGCGCGGGCGACGCGCCGGCTTCGCTCACCCTGTTCGGCAAGCGCGCCGCGACGTGGACCGAGGAGGATATCCGCGACCTCCTT
This sequence comes from Methylorubrum suomiense, assembly GCF_022179765.1. Lineage (GTDB taxonomy): Bacteria > Pseudomonadota > Alphaproteobacteria > Rhizobiales > Beijerinckiaceae > Methylobacterium > Methylobacterium suomiense. Next base: position 276,004 of record NZ_BPRE01000005.1, read on the forward strand.
GCGGTGATCCGGACCTGCGAGGAAACTGGAGGCCGCCACTTCGCCGAGGATGGCGAGCCCCGTCTCGTGGAACGGCTGGACGACCTCGCCCGGTCCATGCGCCGGGCGGTTCTCCTGAGCACGCAGTCCGGCCAAGGACCGAGCCAAGCCCCGATTGCGCCCCCCCCAGGCCGCGACGATCCCCCGGAAGACGGTGATGGACGGAGCGCCGCGGCTCAGACCGGCCGTCGGAGCCAGCGACCCGCCTTCACACCGGCGGATACGTCTCGCGCGGCGACGGTGACCGGCGCAGTGGCCGATCACGGGCGAGGCACGCCGCCCCGCGCCAGCGCCTGGACACCGTCGGAGCCCCCTGCAGCGTCCGAGCCGCCCACCGAGTCGCGGGCCGCTCCGGAACCGGCACGGGGGACGACTCCGCGCGCCGTCTCCGCAGCCGGTTCCGCTGCGCGCCCTGCAGCACCGTCGATGGCGAGCGACACGGTCAGGTCGACCGGAGCGGCGTTCCAGAGCCTGGCCGGCCCAGGCGAGCGACAGCCCGAACCCTGCGCCGTGACGCGGGAGCGATTCGCGCGGATCCGCGCCGGCATGACGCCGATGGAGGTCGAAGCGGTGTTCGGATGTCGGGGGCGGCTCGAAAGCGCCACGGCGATCGAGGGCGTCGGCACCTTCGAGGTCTATGTCTGGTCGCCCCCGAATCAATCCGGCTCGGCGACGGTGACGTTCCAGGACCGCCGCCTCAAGGCGAAGGCCCTGCGCAGGAGTTGAGCGGGTCTCGACCCATCGCCGGTGCGTCTCTTCGATCACAGGATCACCGGATCCGGCGAACATAGGACGGCTTAACTTTTGTTCCGGTCCTGAGCTGGCCGGCAACGCTTTGGCGGTGCAGCGATCTTCCCGCGCGGGGGGCCGGTCGGCAAAAATGGCCGAGCCGGCAATTCTTGCCGCTTGAGAGGCAAAAATTAACCGCCCGGTAACCTTACCGACGATCAATGGGTGCGTCGGTAAGGAAACGTCAACGCCCGTGACCAGCCCCGCTCCACCTCATCCCGCACTGCCCCTGCGAGGCCGCGTGTTCCGCGCCGTCTCGCTGGCGCCGCAAGCTCCGGCCGCGGAATGGCTCGTCCTCCTGGACGGCGCCCTGAAGCGCTCGCCGACGCTGTTCGACGACAAGGCCGTGATCCTCGATCTCGCGGACCTGCAACCCTCGGCGACCGAGCTGGAGAGCCTGATCGCCGAACTGACCACCCGGCGCCTTCGCATCCTCGGCATCGAGGGCCTGGACGCCGCGCTGCCCTCGAACCTGCCGCCGCGCCTCGTCGGGGGTCGCCCGCACGGCGACACCCTGGAAGCCCCGGCGGGTCCGGAAGACAAGCCGGGCGTCTCCTCGCTCACCATCGAGGGCTCGGTGCGCTCGGGGCAGAGCATCGTCCACCCGGAGGGCGACGTGACCGTGATGGGATCGGTGTCCTCGGGCGCCGAGATCCTCGCGGGCGGCTCCATCCACGTCTACGGCGCCCTGCGCGGGCGGGCCATCGCGGGCGCCGCCCGCAACCCTCGCGCACGCATCTACTGCCGCAAGTTCGAGCCCGAGCTTCTCGGCATCGACCGCCTCGTCCGCACGGCCGAGGACATGGGCACTCACCTGCGCGGCCAAGCGGTCCAGATCTGGTCCGACGGCGGCGCGATCAAGATCGCAGCCTTGGGTTAAGGGGAAACGAGAATGGCCAAGGTCCTTTGTGTCACGTCCGGTAAGGGCGGCGTCGGCAAGACCACCACGACGGCAGCGCTCGGCGCGGCGCTGGCCCAGGCCGGCGAGAAGGTCTGCGTGGTCGATTTCGATGTCGGCCTGCGCAACCTCGATCTGATCATGGGCGCCGAGCGCCGCGTGGTCTACGACCTGATCAACGTCACCAACGGCGACGCCAAGCTGCCGCAGGCGCTGATCCGCGACAAGCGCCTGGAGAACCTCGCGCTGCTGCCGGCCTCGCAGACCCGCGACAAGGACGCGCTCACCGACGAGGGCGTCGAGCGGGTGATGGGCGAGCTGCGCGAGAAGTTCGACTGGATCGTCTGCGACAGCCCCGCCGGCATCGAGCGCGGCGCCCAGCTCGCCATGCGCCACGCCGACGTGGCCGTGGTGGTCACGAACCCGGAAGTCTCCTCGGTGCGTGACAGCGACCGGATCATCGGGCTGCTCGATTCCAAGACCGTGCGGGCCGAGCGCGGCGACTCGATCGAGAAGCACCTGATCCTGACCCGCTTCGACCCCGCCCGGGCCGATCGCGGCGACATGCTCAAGGTCGACGACGTGCTGGAGATCCTCTCGATCCCGCTGCTCGCCATCATCCCGGAGAGCCTCGAAGTCCTGCGCGCCTCGAATGTCGGCTGCCCGGTGACGCTCAACAACCCGCTCTGCGCGCCGGCCCGGGCCTATATCGACGCGGTGCGCCGCCTGAAGGGCGAGACCGTGCCGATGGCGATCCCGTCCGACCGCAAGTCCCTGATCAACAAGCTGTTCACCCGGAGGGCCGCATGAGTGTCCTGACCTTCCTCAAGCCACGGGGCTCCGGCTCCGTCGCCCGTGAGCGCCTGCAGCTCATCCTCGCGCACGAGCGCTCGGAGAGCAGCCGCCCCGACCTGGTGATCACGCTGCGCGAGGAGATCCTCGCGGTGATCGCCAAGCATATCGAGGTCGAGCGCGACAAGGTGCAGATCAAGCTGGAGCGCGGCGAAGGCGTGTCGACCCTGGGGGTCGACATCGAGTTCCCCGTCGAGACCCCGCCGGTCAAGAAGCGCGCCAGCGCCTGAGCGCGTATCCGGATCGATCATCCGGATACGCCACCCCTACCGCACGGTCAGCCGGAACGCCGGCGCATGGTCGGGCTGGGTCGTCACCACGGCGGCCGGCAGGACCGGACGCTCGTCCGCCCGGGCGATGCGGAAATGCCCGACGAGGCGGCTGAGCGCCAGCGTCGCCTCGGTCAGCGCGAAGGCCGCCCCGATGCAGATCCGCGGGCCTGCCCCGAACGGCATGTAGGCGAAGCGCGGCACCGGCTCGGCGCCGGGCAGGAAGCGGCCCGGATCGAACGCGTCGGGATCGCGCCAGAGCCGGCGGTGCCGGTGCAGCAGCCAGGGCGAGATCGTCACGCTGTCCCCGCGCGCGACCGGCTGGCCCGCGAGCACGTCCGGCCCCAGGGCCGAGCGGGCGATGATATAGGCGGGCGGGTAGAGCCGCAGGGTCTCGTCGATCACTGCGCGGGTGAACGGCTTCTCCGCTTCATCCGCCTCCGCGGCGACCGCCTCCTGCGCATCCGGATCGAGGGCGAGCAGGGTGCAGGCCCAGAGCAGGGTCAGCGCCGTGGTCTCGTGCCCGGCCAGGATCATGGTGGCGACCTGATCGCGCAAAGCCTCCGCGGTGAAACCGTCGCCGGTCTCCGGATCGCGGGCGGCGCGCAAGTGGTCGAGCAGGTCGCGGGGCCGGCCGGAGCGCGCCTCCGCCCGGTCGGCGATCACCGTGTCGAGGAAGGCGACCCAGTCGCGCCGGAACCGGGCCCGGGCCCGGTCGAGCGGCGTCGCGAAGCGCAGCGGAACGAGGGCATCGGTGAGGTGCGGACGCCCGAGACGCTCGGAATAGGCGGCGAGATAACCGCGCAGCCGCTCGCCATGGCGCGCCATGCCGACCGAGAACATCGTCCGCCCGGCGATCTCCAGGGCGAGATGCTGGAGCGCCGCGAAGAGATCGACCGGTCCCGCAGCGGCAGGCCCTTCGAGGGCGGCCAGCGCCTCGTCGGTCGCCGAGAGGATGTGCGGCACCAGCGTCTCCACCGCCCGCGGCGTGAAGGCGGGGCTCAGAGCCCGGCGCTGATGGCGCCACGCGCTCCCCTCGCTGATGAGCAATCCGTCGCCGAGCATCGGCCGCAGCACGCGGATCGAGATCGCCGTGCGGGCGTAGTTGCCGGTGTTCTCCACCAACACCCGTCGCACCGCCTCCGGATCGCTCACGGTGAGCCGCACCTTGCCGAGCAGGCGGCGGCGGCGCAGGGGCACCTCGTAGGCCGAGGCCGGCCAGCAGCCGATGCCGTTGGTGCGCATGGTGGCGATGAAGCGCAGGGTCGACAATTCCCGCTCCGGCGGCACCGGCACCGGCGGCACGGGACGGGAGCCGACCGGAACCGTCTGCAGATCGATGGTCATGGGTCTCGCTCAAGCGGGTGGCATCGGGCAGAACCCTCGGGCGCGACCGGATCACGGCCCGAGCCGCCGTGCCGTTGCCGCCGAGGGCCGGCAGATGCCGTTCGGGCCGATGCTCTAGGCGCTTGATCGGCGCCGCGCGAGCCCGATCGCCGCAAGGGAGGCCGGGGCGCGGCGCGGGGCTAGGGCACCGTGCCGGATATCGGATCCGGTACGATGCTCTGGGTTCTCGTGCTGCACGGTTTTTTCCGGAAGCCGGTTCCGAGCTGTCGGGCCGATCCCTCAGGGATGCGGGGGGATGGCCCGCCACGCCGAACCGTTCAGGCCGCGGGCTGCGGACGGCGGATCAATCGCGGACGCCAAATCCCGAACACGACGTTGAGGGTCGCCACCGCGAGCAGCACCCAGAGCGTTCCCCGCTCGGAGCCGAGATCCTGGCCCAACGTCGCCGGGTCGATCCGGCCGGCCAAGGCCTCGGCGCTGCGGCGCGCCTCCTCCTGCATCGGCCCCTGCACGCCGACGAAGCCCCATTCGAACATCACCACCCCGGTGGCGAGCTTGGCCCAGGCCCAGCCGGCGCTGTGGAAGGCGCGCTGGGCGATGGAGAGCAGGCCGGCGAGCAGCGTGAGCGCCAGCGAGGGCAGGAACAGCCAGGTCGCCACAGCGCCCATCGCCCCGCGGATCAGGGCGTAGCCTTCCAGGGCCGTCGTCGACGGCGCACGTTCGAGCAGCACGAGCAGGGCGGCCATCGCCCCCATGAGGCCGATCGCCCCCATCGTGTGGAGGAACTTGAGAAGGCGCCGCATCGCGTCCCACCCCCGGCCGACCGGATGGTGACACGAAACCTAGCGGAAACTTTCGACCCACGGGAGTCGGCGTTCCCGCACGTCGCCGTGAGGCGGGCCGCTCAGGCGAAGAGGTCGAGCTGCAGGGCGGCGGCGCGGGCGCGACGGCGCGGACGGGCCGAGGGGGCAGAGGGCGAGGCCGGAACCGGAATCGGCGGCGGGGGGCAATCGGGGAGCGGGACGCCGGGCTTGGCGTAGAGGACCGCACCGACCACGCGGGTTCGGCCCGGATCGAGCAGGACGCAGCAGCGATGCGGCCCGGCGGACAGGATTTCCTGCACCAAGGGCTCGGCGGGGGGCAAAGCGGCGACCGCTTCCAAGAGGCTGGTCAGGCCGGCGGCGGCCATGCCCAGAACGCGGAACTCGAAGGCCTGCCCGCTCCAGGTATGGCGGGCCGATCCGGCGCTGGTGGCGGAGAACGGGTTGCTGCCGAAGAGGGTGGCCGCATCGCTCACGAAGGCGGCGATGACGTCACGCTCCGCCAGAGGGTGGGCGGCGAGGACGAGATCGGCGAGGCGTTGTTTCGAAAGCGTCTGAGAAGCTTGCACGGTGCGAAGACTCGCACGCACCGCGCGCCACGGTCGAGGCGCGTCCTACGGAAGGCTGTGGATGGCGCGTCGGCTCGCACATCGTGTCGGCTATTGATTTCGGCCTGATGCTCTCGGTTCCTGTGCGGCATCGGCTGTGTCCGAAGGCCGGCTCCCACCGGACGGGACGATGCTCTAGCGCACCGAGTTCTCACCGTTGTTGCGCTGGACGCAGCGATAGCCGGCGAAGCAATAGGGCTCGTCGAGGGTCGGCTCGAAAGCCGGCGCGGAGGACACCTCGTTCTGGCAGGCGCCGCTCTCGAAATGTACGGTCTCGTAGGCGGTCGGGCTCGACGCCACCACGACATGGCCCCGATGCGCCACGATCGATCGCAGGGCCCCGCAGGTAAGCCCGGGCGCGAAGGGCCGCTTGGCGAGCGGCGGCACCTCCTGGAACGGTCCGGTCTGCGCGAGGGCGCCGATGGACGGCGTCGCGAAGAGACCCGCGCAGAGGAGAGCGATACGAACCGAGGGCGTCATGGCCGGAGATCCCCGTGAAGGCGCCGATCCTGCGCCGATGATCCGCCCCCTCGCAAGCCGTCGCCCTCCGGCGACGGCTCGGGTCAAGCCGGCCCGCCTTGCCGCCTTCGATCCCCGAGGGGACGCTTGTCGCGCGGGCCCCGTCGTCAGCCGCTCGGCGGCGTATCACCGGGTGGGGTGTGACCGGGCGGCCTGTCACCCGGCACCCGAGCGGGCGGATCGGCCTTGACGCCGGGGCCGCGGGCGGGCCGGGGGAACAGCACCAGGCCGGCGAGCGCGCCGAGAAGGCCGGTCCATCCGATCCGCCGCAGGCTCATCGTGGGGCCCTCCTCGGGCTCAGCGGGGTGCGTAGGTGTGCTCGTCCGCCGGGAAACGGCCCTCGCGGACCTCCTCGGCATAGGCCCTCACGGCACCCTCGATATGGGCCCGTAGCGAGCCGTAGCCCTTGACGAATTTCGGCGCCCGCTCGCTCAGGCCCAGCATGTCCTCCAGCACGAGGATCTGGCCGTCGCAGGCGCTGGTCGCACCGATCCCGATGGTGGCGGCGGTCACCGCCGGATCGGTGGCGATGGCGCGGGCCACCGGCTCGACGATGCCCTCCAGCACGATGGCGAAGGCGCCGGCCTCGCTGATCGCCCGCGCATCCTCCCGCAGCCGCGCCTCGTCGCCCGCGCCGTGGCCCTGGACCTTGAAGCCGCCCATCGTGTTCACGGATTGGGGGGTGAGCCCGATATGCCCCATCACCGGCACGCCGCGCTCTGTCAGGAAAGCGACCGTGTCGGCGAAGCGGGCGCCGCCCTCCAGCTTGATCGCCCCGGCCCCGGTCTCCTTCAGAACGCGGGCGGCGCTGAGGAAGGCCTGCTCCCGGCTCGCCTCGTAGGAGCCGAACGGCATGTCGACGACGACGAGCGCCCGCGACGTGCCGCGCATCACCGCCTGAGCCTGGACGATCATCATCTCGAGGGTCACCGGCAGGGTCGATTCCATGCCGTGCATCACCATGCCGAGCGAGTCGCCCACCAGGATGAAATCGCAATAGGCATCGAGAATGCCCGCCGTGTGGGCGTGGTAGGCGGTCAGCGCGATGATCTTGCGCCCCTCCGCCTTGCGCTTGGCCACGTCGATCGCCCTGAGGCGACGGGACTGGACGTGCTGCGACATGGCTCAACGATCCGAAGGCTGGCGTTCCGAGGGACCGGGCGGACCCGGAACCGTCATGCGGGCCCGCCTATAATCGCGTTCGCGCCGGCCCGCGCCTGCTCATATGGGCAAGGCCCGATCGGATGGGGAGAGTGTGGCCCGGAGGCACCGGCCTCCTGAAGCGGTGGCGTTTGCCGCCCCGCACTGCCCGTTTTCGGGCGTTTCCTCCCTAGACTTCGGTCCGCCTCCGGGCGTGCCGTTTTTCCGCCACATCCTGCCCGCTGTCAACCGCCACGCTCGACCGTAAGGCGCTTGAAATTGCTCGAATTTCGAGCTTTGCCGGAATCTTGACGAAAATGCGGCGCGTCCAGCCGGGATCCGTGACGGTCGCGCTCAGAGCGCCTTCTCGAGAAGCTGCTCGATCCATTCCGGCTGGGTCTCGCCGACGGAGCGGCCGACCTCGGCCTTCCCCTTGTAGACGATGAGCGTGCTCTGCGTCCGGGCCTCGAACCGGCGCACCAGATCGCGCTGGCTGTCGAAGTCGATGGTGAAGACGGCGAGATCCTTGAAGCGCGGCTCGGCGCCGAGCGTCGCCAGGATCGGCTTCTGCGTCCGGCAGATGGGGCACCAGGGCGCCGAGATCTGCACGAGGATCGGTCGCCCTTCCGCCTGCGCCGCCTCGAAGGCCTGCGGGTCGAACGGAACCGGCGCGGCGGCCCGCGCCGGTCCGGCGAGGATCAGGGCCGCGGCGAGGGCGAGGGCGTGGCGGCGGGTCGGCATCGGGAATCCTCGGCCTGCTGTCGAGGGCGGTGCCCTACCCCATTGGGCCGGGTCACGCCTCTCACTTCCTGTTTCGACGCGCTTTCGTCCGACGAACGGGCGTTCCCTTGGTCGAAATGTGCTCTCGAGCATCGTGCCGAATATCGGGTCCGGCACGACGTTCTCGGTGATTGCGTTGCATCGGCTTCTTTCGAAAGCCGGCTCCCACCTTTCGGGCCGACGCTCTAGCGTTCGGGGCTGCCATTGGCCGCGACCCATGGCGGATCGGGCTTGACGGTCGTGGTCTCGTGGTCGTCCTGCCAGCCCTCGACGCCCAGTGGATACCAGTGAACACGGGTATAGCCCGCCGCCACCAGCCGCTTGCCCGCATTCCAGCTGCCCCAGCATTCGGGACGGCAGAAGGTGACGATGGGTTTCGCCTTGTCGCCGCCGGTCAGCGCCGCCACGCGGGCGAGGAACGCGGCCTCCCGGTCGGGGGGAAGCGGCGCCTCGCCCGCCCCCGGCAGCCAGACGGCCTTGGGGATCGAGCGATGGGTCGGAAGCCAGGGCCGGTCGGCGGGAAAACCCGCCGGCCGACGGTCGGCGAGGACGACGTCGATCAGCACGGGCGCTTCGGGCAGGAGCGCCTCCAGGCCCTTGAGATCGATCACCGTCGCACCCTTGAGGGTCGCGGGCGTGTAGCCGTGCGGGGGGCCGGTATAGAGCCCCTCGGGCTCCGGCACGTTCACCGGTGAATCGGCCGGAGCCGCCGCCGCAGCGGTCGCCCCGATCATCAGGCCGAGGGCGAAGAGGACGGCGTTTCCGGCGCGTCTGCGCATGGCGTCAGTTGCTCGCCGAGGGCAGCTCGAATTTGTGCTCCCAGCGTCCACCCTGGTTGTCGGTGGCCGCGACCGTGACCGGGCCCTTGCCATCCGGCTTGATGCCGAAATGGATGACCGGGTTCGAGGCGATGGAGATGTCGCCGTCGAGGTGGAACACGAGTTGGTCGCCGTGGGTCACGTCGAGTTTGTCGACGTAGCGGGCCGGCGTGTAGTCGCGGGTGACCTGATTCATCTGCATCCCCGAGAAATTCGGGTGGCGCACCATCAGCGTCGCCTCGACCGGCTTGCCACCCTGGCCGTCGGAGAATTTCATGCGCATGTCGCCCATGCCCTTCATGGCCTCCTCGTCGCTCATGCCCATGGGGGCCGAGCAGCCGCCGGAGGCCTTCACGAACTTCGCCGTTTCGACGAGCTTGCCGTCCTTGGTCTCAACGACGGCGTGGACATTGGTGTAGTTGTTGACCCGCACCCGCATCTTGATCTCGCCGGGGTCGGCGGCCGGGCCGAAGGTGAAGTGTGCCGCGTAGGGCGACGGGTTGTCGTCGATGATGAAGTAGAGGCCCTTGACGTTGTCCTTGTCGGCGAGCGTCAGGCCGATCGGCACGAGCGAGGCGTCGAGCGCCCGAACCGGCGCGTCGATCTTCACCGCCGCGTCGTTCACCTCGACCGCACGGTCGCCGAAGATCGTCTTCTTGATCTCGGTCCAGCGCGCGGCGCGCTCCTCGTCGGAATCCGTGGCACCGGCCCGAACCGGGACCGGGGCGAGCGCCGCGGCCGAGAGGGTGAGGCTGAGGGCGAGCAGCAGGCGTTTCATGGTCGGTCTCCTTCCCGGATCATCGGTCCGTCGTCACTCCCACTCAAGCTCTTGGTAGGCCTGGGTGACGTTGCGGCCGTTATAGGTGTCGAACAGGGCCCACTTGTCCTTCTCCCCCTGCGCCACCGTCGTCACCGCCGTCTCGATCGGCCGGGACTCGGCCACCGCCGCACGGGTCTCGTCGCGCAGAGTGGTGAGGTAACGCGCGAGATCGGCCAAAGCCGGCGCGAGCTTGACGCGGGTCGGGCCATGACCCGGCACGGCATCGGTGGCACCCATCGCCTTGAGGCGCTCGATCTCGTTGAGCCAGCCGAGGAGGCTGCCGTCGAGCGAGGGGATGCGGCCGACGAACAGGAGATCGGCGGGGAACAGCAGACCGCTGCCGGTGTCGAGCATCGACAGGTCGCAATTGGTATGGGCGGTGCCGTGGGCGGTGAGCCGGAGCGTGCGGTCGCCGAGATCGATCTCGGCGGATTCCTTCACGTCCATGGTCGGGTAGACCACCGAGCCGGCCCTGCCCTCGCCGAGGATCTCGACGAGCCGCCGGCGGTAGAATTCGCCCCGGGCATCGAGCGCGCCGCGGAGATTGCCGTGCCCGACGAAGATCGGGTTGTCGCCCTGGAAGGCGGCGGCACCGAACACGTGATCGGGATGCACGTGGGTCAGCATCACGTACTTGATCGGCTTGTCCGTGCGCTTCCCGATCTCGGCGCGCAGCCACTGCCCATCGGCGAGGCTACCGCCGGATTCCGTGACGAGCACGCCATCGCGCCCGACGATGAAGCCGATATTGGCGATGGCGTCGTTGTTGTCCGGACTCGCCTCGGCATCGGGGCCGCGACGCAGGAAGATGCCGGGGGCGACCTCGTCAAGGGCGAAGGATTCGGCGGCACGGCCGAGCCGCGGCAGGCAGCACAGGCAAAGCCCGCCGAACAGGGCTTGCCGACGCGTTGCGGCGGACGCCGGGATGGCGCCTGCTCGACCGACCCCTCCCTGGCTGGCCCACGCCGCCATACGCCAATTCCTCCCGATTGCTCGGTGATATATTGCCAACCATCTAGTAGGTAGATTTCCGGGGCGTCAAGTGCAAGGATGCCGCCGGAGCAGTTCGGGCCTTCGCGATCGCGTGATCGGCCCCAGATGGACGATGACGGACGGACGATGAGAGACACGCGCGCGTCGCTCCTCAGCGAGGCCGAGATCCTGGTACGCGGACGGGGCTATTCGGGTTTCAGCTACGCCGATCTTGCCGAGGCGGTGGGCATCCGCAAGGCGAGCATTCATCACCATTTCCGCACGAAGGAAGACCTCGCGGGCGCCCTGATCGAGGCCTACGAGGTGCGCTACGACGCGGCCCTGGCCGACATCCTCGGTCAGACCGCGGACGGGGTGGCCCGGATCGAGGCCTATGGCCGGCTCTATCTCGGCGGCGTCGAGCAAGGGCTCGGTTGCCTCTGCGCCGCGCTCGCGGTGGAGCTCGAAACCCTGCCCGACGGGCTGCGGCGGCGGATCGGCACCTTCTTCGACAAGCATATCGCCTGGCTCGCCGGGGTGCTGACGGAGGGCCGGGCCGACGGCAGCATCCGAGCGGAGATCGATCCGCAGGCCCATGCCCGCATGGTGGTGGCGACGCTGGAGGGCGCGCTGTTGCTGGAGCGCTTCCTGGCGGGACCGGAGGGGTTCAGGCAGGCGTTGAAAGCGCTGAGCGCGGGACTGCGGCCGAATAATTGAATTCGTTGCTGTCGCTGAGATCACTGGGCGATCAGGGTATCATTCTCATTGAGAGCCACGACGATCTTGTCCACCCCTGGTGCAGCTAAGAAGCACCACTGGCAGTAGCCCTCAAGAAATCAATGCGTTTCCTGAATGTCAGGAACGGACAGATTGACGTGACTCATTCGCATCGTGTTCGCACCCTCTCGGATCTACATTAGATATTTTCCCGTCCAGCCTGCTCCGAGCAAGCTTTGAAAATCTCTGATATGGGCAAATTCGAGTGGCCGGGTGCTTTCGCCGTATCGTCGAGGCAGGAACGCACCCCGCCTTTGGACGAAGATGGGCTGCTCGACGCGTCCAGCTTTCGCAACAGATCGTCTTTTTCCGTCGGTGATGCGGCTGCCCATGCCTGCATCGTGTCCCCGGTGCTGAGGGCGAAGGCGGGCGTCGCCATCGATGACAGACAGACGGCTCCGACGAGAAGGAAGCGCATTGCGATAACCTCGGGCTGCAATTGAGCTGAAACGGCACGATGGACCGTGAGAAGCGCTGACGGCAGCAAAAGCACCGGGCGCCGCAAAGGTGAAAGCTTCCCGCAACAGTCCGTGCAATGGGAATTAGGCTCCGAAGTGCCGGTGAAACGGCGGACGGCTTGGGGCAAATACGCGCAGCCGGCCTCGCCCCTCGCGGCGTGGTGGCATTCGGCAGATCCGTCGGGCACCGGCCTCGGCGCGCCCCCAGACCCGCTTCGTCGTAAAGTGCGCTCGTGCCGGCCCTCGACCTTCCATCAGGCGCCGCTGATACAATATAACAGCCCGACCGCCCTCACAGCACAAGCGCTCCGATGTCCGACGCCTCTCCCCTCGCCGCCTCGCAGAAGATCCCGGTGACCGTGCTCACCGGCTATCTCGGCGCCGGCAAGACGACGCTGCTCAACCGCATCCTCACCGAGCCGCACGGCAAGCGCTACGCCGTGATCGTCAACGAGTTCGGCGAGATCGGCATCGACAACGACCTCGTCATCGGCGCCGACGAGGAAGTGTTCGAGATGAACAACGGCTGCGTCTGCTGCACCGTGCGGGGCGACCTGATCCGCATCCTCGACGGTCTGGTGAAGCGCCGCGGCAAGTTCGACGCGATCATCGTCGAGACCACGGGCCTCGCCGACCCGGCGCCCGTGGCGCAGACCTTCTTCGTCGATCAGGATGTCGGCGAGGCCGCCCGCCTCGACGCGGTAGTGACCGTCGCCGATGCCAAGTGGCTCTCCGACCGCCTCTCCGACGCGCCGGAGGCCAAGAACCAGATCGCCTTCGCCGACGTGATCCTGCTCAACAAGGCGGATCTCGTCTCGGCGGACGATCTCGACCGCGTCGAGGGCCAGATCCGGGCGATCAATCCCTATGCCCGGCTCCACCGCACCGAGCGCTGCACGATCCCGCTCGACCAAGTGCTGGACCGCAATGCCTTCGACCTGTCGCGCATCCTCGATATCGAGCCCGACTTCCTGGAAGAGGGCCATCACCACCACCACGACGACCAGATGCAATCGGTCTCGGCGAAGATCGACGGCCCCGTCGATCCGGAAAAGTTCATGCCCTGGCTGTCGAACCTGACCCAGGTCCAGGGGGCGGACATCCTGCGCTGCAAGGGCATCGTCGCCTTCCCCGACGAGCCGAAGCGCTTCGTGTTCCAGGGCGTGCACATGATCCTCGACGGGGACGTGCAGGGCGATTGGGGCGCCGACGAGCCGCGCGTCTCGCGCGTCGTCTTCATCGGCCGCAACCTCGACCCGGAGGCGATCCGCCAGGAATTCTACGCCTGCAAGGCCTGAACCGGCCCGGCCGTAGCGGCGCCTCGCGCGCTGGCTACCGCATCCGCAACGCAGAAGGGCCGCCTCCCGGCGGCCCTCTTTCGTGTCGATCGACGGTGCTCGACCGTCAGGGGTTCATCAGCGCGCTGGCCGTCCCGGCCGCCGTCGTGGCGAGACCGAAGGCCAGGACTCCGATCATCGCGTAGGAGAACGCTTTCATCAGCATGGCTTCGGCTCCTGTCTCGACTCGGTCTCGGATCAGCAGCGGTAGCCGCCCGAGGTCTGGCCATACTGCTTGACCGGGAAGTGCTGCTGGTTGGCGTTGCCTTCCGCGGCCGAGCTCTGCGGGCAGCTGGGAGCGGCGTAGGTGGGACCGGCGACGTAGCCGAGCGAACCGGTGGTCTCGACCTCGTACGGTGCGGCGTAGCCGGTGTAGCGACCGCCCCAGTTCTGGGCCATGGCGGAGGAGAGCGGGGCGGCGCCGAGAACGAGGGCAGCGACGGCGGCGGCAATACGGGTCTTCATGGTTTATCAGTCTCCGGTCAGAGGCCGACCCGATCATCCGGGCCGTTTCGTCTTCGATGAACTGAATATGGGAAGCCTGTCGCCGCCACGACGTGTCTCCCCGCACGCGCCGACGCGGATTAAATTTTCCGCCCAGAAGCGATCTTAAAATTTGCGAGAAAGAGCTCGCAGCGCATCACACGCTATTCGCAACGGCGCTCTGGCCTCATCTGCCGAACCGTTTCGGTCCGACGGTGGTCATCAGCGCGCCGCGCTGTCGCGGGCCCATCCGCTCCGTTCGGCAAACCTCAACCTTTCGATGGTCTCCTCTGAACCGACGAGGGGTCGCAATCCCATCGGCCGGCCAGTGGCGGCGCGATGGGTGGTGTGGGCGGCCCTCGCCGGGAGTTGCGTTGGCCTCGATGATCTCCGCAATCGCCCCGAGCCGAGCCGGCCCCACGGCGGCCCCACTGCCGCGCTGGCGCGAGGGGGCCTGGGCCGGGATCCCGGCGATCCGGGTCATCCACGGCTTCGCCGGCGCGCTGCACGCCGCCTTCATCTTCTTCGCCTGCTTCGCCTTCTCGGACGCCTCGCCCTACGACATCATCGCCCTCCCGACGATGCTGCTGTGGCTCGCACTGGGCATCCGGCTGCACCGGGGGGCGCTGCCGCTGGTCTTCCTGCTCGCCCTCTATCTCTCGGCGATCGTCGTGGCGCTCCTGCCCTATGTCAGCGAGCCGCTGCCCCTCACCTGGACGATCCAGCTCGGCTACCTTGTCATCACCGCCGTCTTCTTCGCGATGCTCTATGCCGAGGATACGCGGGCACGGCTCGATCTGGCGCTGAAGGCCTATACGGCGAGCTGCGTCCTCTCGGCGACGCTCGGCATCATCGGCTACCTGCAATTGCTCGGTATTGAGGACCTGTTCTCCCGTTACGGCCGCGCCTCGGGCACCTTCCAGGATCCGAACGTGTTCGGATCCTACCTGATGCTCGGCACACTCAGCCTCACGCACGGCCTGCTGACGGGACGCGGGCGCCGTCCCGTGCTGGCGCTGGCCTGCCTGCTGGTGATCCTGGCCGGCACCTTCCTGTCCTTCTCCCGCGGCTCCTGGGGCGCCACCCTGGTCTCGACGACGCTGATGGCGGGCTTCGTCTTCATGACCAGCGGGTCGCGGGCCCTGCGGCGGCGCATCGTGGTGATCGGTCTCGTCACCGCCGGCCTCGGCGCGGCGGCCTTGGTCGGGCTCCTGTCGATCGACAGCGTCGCCAAGACCTTCGAAACGCGCGCGACCGTCACGCAGGACTACGACGAGGGGGAAACCGGGCGCTTCGGCAATCAGATTCGCGGCATGAACATCCTGCTGGAAGAGCCGCTGGGCCTCGGCCCGCTGCGCTGGCGCCAGATCTTCAGCCTCGAGCCGCACAATTCCTACATCGGCAGCTTCGCCAATGGCGGCTGGCTCGGCGGGGCGGTGTTCATCGTCCTCGTGATCGCGACCAGCGTGGTCGGCTTTCGCCTGATGACGCGGGCCTCGCCCTTCCGGCCCTACGCGCAGATCATCTTTCCGGCCCTGCTGATGTTCTTCGTCCAGGCCATGCAGATCGACGTGGAGAAGTGGCGGCACGTCTACATGATGCTCGGCATGGTCTGGGCGCTGGAAGCCGCCCGGCTGCGCTGGGCGACGGGCTCCCGGCGGGGCCACGACCGGCCTCCGGTACACACGCGGTTGGGACGGGGCGACCGATACGGCGCAGGTTATGATGGTGCGCCGCTGAGCCCCGACGGCGCGGCGAGCCGTAGGAAGTCGTGAGTCCGTGAACACACCGTCGGTAAGCGAGGCCGAGCGCCTCGCGGCCCTGAACGCGCTGCATATCCTCGATACCGATCCGGAGGCGCATTTCGATGCGGTCTGCCGGACGGCACAGCGTCTGTTCGGCGTCGCGACGGCCTATGTCGCGCTGCTCGACGCCGAGCGCCAATGGCTCAAGTCCTGCACCGGCTCCATGGACCTACCGCGCGCGCGGCCTCGCGATGGTTCGATCTGCACGCACACGATCGAGCAGGACGGCGTGCTGGTCATCCCCGACACCCGCCGCGATCCGCGCTTCGCCGATGGCGATCTCGGCGAGGGCGCGTCCCGGATCGTGTTCTACGCGGGCGTGGCCCTCAGCCTGGCCCCCGGCCTGCGTCTCGGCTCGTTCTGCCTCGTCGATCCGAACCCCCGCGCCTTCTCCCCCGAGGACGAGGCGGCCCTGCGCGATCTTGCCGAGACGGTCACCGCCCATCTTCGACTTCACCACAATCACGGCGCTCTCGCTCGCGAAGTGGAATTGCGCCGGCTCCACGAGAGCACGATCCACCGGCAGGGCGCCGAGATCGAGCAGCGGGCGGCGGCCAACTCGCTCCTGAGCATGGCCGAGCAGATGGCCACGGTCGGCCATTGGCGGATGAACTTCGCCGATCCTCAGCCACTCTACTCCGACAGCCTGCTCGGCATCGCCGGGCTCGACCCGGCGGCAGCGCCCGCCGAGCACCCGTCCTTCTCCGACCTCTTCACGCCCGAGGACCAGCCGCCGGTCGAGGCGGCGATGAGAGCCGCGGTCGCGGATGGAGGCGATTTCGAGGTCCAGGCGCGCCTCGTCCGCCCCGATGGCAGCCTGCGCGACGTGATGATTCGCGGGACCTGCAAGCGGGAGGCGGGCCGCACCATCGGGCTGTTCGGCATCCTGATGGACACCACCGACCGATTGCGGATCCAGGCCGAAATCCATCGCAGCGAGTTGCGCTACCGCAGCCTTGCCGACGCCCTGCCGCTGCAGGTCTGGACCCTCGATCCGGCGACCGGGGAGGCCACCTACGCCAACGCCCGCTTCGAGGCCGATTACGGCCCGATCGGCAGCGGGCGAGCGGATCCCGTGGCGCGCGAACATCCCGACGACGCGCCGATCCTCGACGCCGCCTGGCGGAACGCGCGCGCCTCCGGACGGGGTTACGAGGGGCAATGGCGCCTGCGGGCGAAGGACGGATCCTATCGCTGGCACAAGATGTCGATGACCCCGGTCCGGCCTCCCTCCGCCCCGGACGCCGTCATCGAGTGGATCGGCACGGCCCTCGATATCGACGACATCGTCACGGCCCGCCTCGCCGAGGAGGATGCGCGCCGCCTGCTCAGCATCACCCTGGAGGGCGCGGGTGCCGGCACCTTCGACTGGGACATGCGCACCGGGGTGACGACGCTCTCGCCGGAGAGCCTGCGCCTCTACGGATTGCCCGAATCCGGCAAGGCCGAAGGTCTGAGCACGGCCACCTGGACCGCCTGCGTCCACCCGGACGACATCATCGAGACCTGGAACCGCGTCCACCGCGCCATCGACGACCGCGCCCGCTTCAGTGCCGAGTTCCGGGTCGGCCCCCGCTGGATCCATGCCTGCGGCCGGACCCTCTACGACGAGGCCGGCCGCCCCTACCGGATGATCGGGCTGAACCTCGACATCACCGAGCGCAAGGCGGCGGAAGCAGCCCTGCGCGCCGTCACCCACAAGGCCCAGGCCGCCCGGGCGGAGGCCGAGCGGGCGAGCGCGGCCAAGAGCGAGTTCCTCGCGGTGATCAGCCACGAGATCCGCACGCCCCTCAACGGCATCCTCGGCTATACCGACCTGCTGCTGGGACGCCCCGATCACGATCCGGAGGACCGCCGCCACCTGGAGCTGATCCGCGTCTCCGGCGAGGCCCTGCTCACCGTCGTCAACGATGTTCTCGACGTCTCGAAGATCGAGGCCGGGCAGCTCAAGCTCGATCCGATTCCGTTCTCGGTGCGCGCCCTCCTCGACGACGCGGTCGCGATGATGCGCGGGGCGGCCCTCAAGACCGCGCTGACCGTCGAGGCGCGCCTCGATCCGCGCTTGCCCGAGGCGCTTCACGGCGATCCGAACCGGCTGCGGCAGGTGCTGTTCAACCTGCTGAACAACGCGGTCAAATTCACGCCTGCCGGGTCCGTGACCCTCACGGTCCATTACGAGGGGCCGGTGCGCCTGCCCTCGGGCGAGGCGGCGGAGGCGATGCGCTTCGAGGTGACCGACACCGGGATCGGCATCGCGCCCTCCCAACAGGGGCGCCTGTTCAAGCGCTTCAGTCAGGTCGATGGCTCGATCAGCCGGCGCTTCGGCGGATCGGGCCTCGGTCTCGCGATCTGTCGCGACCTCGTCACCCTGATGGGGGGGCGGATCGGCGTCGAGAGCCAGGCCGGCGCCGGCTCGACCTTCTGGTTCACCCTGGCGCTGCCCCGGAGCAAGGCGATCGCTGCGAGCGTGCCGGAGGGCGTCGGGCGCTCCGAACCGTCCAGATCCTCCGCCCGACTCCTGCTCGTCGAAGACGTGCCGATCAATCAGGAGCTGGCGCGGACCGTGCTGGAGGCGCAGGGTTACCGGGTGGACATCGCCAGCGACGGGGCCGAGGCGATCGCCGCCCTGAAGGCCGAGGGCGCCGATCCCTTCGCCCTCGTTCTGATGGATGTGCAGATGCCCGGCATGGACGGGCTCACCGCGACCCGTCGCATCCGCGCCCTGCCCGGCTCCGCCGCGCGGGTGCCGATCGTCGCCATGACGGCCAACGTGCTGTCGCGCCAGGTCGAGGAGCTGATCGCGGCCGGCATGGACGATTACGTCGGCAAGCCGTTCAAGCGCGCGCATCTGCTCGCCACGGTCGAGCGCTGGTGCGACGAGGGCGCCGTCCGCCGCGGACAAAGCGGGATCGCCCCGACGCCCGCCGTGCCCATCCTCGACCACGACACCTACGCCTCGGTGCGGGATATGATGGGCCGGGAACGCATCCTCGCCCTACTGACCCTGCTGGAATCGGAACTCAACCTGCGCTTCTCCGCCGCCACGGCGCGGGAGGCCGACCTCGATCGATCCCAACTCGCCTACGACGCCCATGCCATGGTCGCGGCGGCGGGCGTCCTCGGCTTCGTCGGCCTCTCGGCGCTCTGCCGGGAGATCGAGAATGCCTGCCGCAGCGGCGGCGACGTGCTGCCCCTGATCCACCATTTCGCCGCCCTGCGCCGCGACACGTTGAGCATGATCCAGGAATTGCGGGCGGCGTGAGCACGGGCGCGCAGCGATCCTCCTCTCTCCCGCGGCGCTGGCGTCCCTGATCGGGGCCGGGTTCGGGGGCCTCACCGGTCCAGGGCCGGACCCTGGAGCAAAAAACGCATCGCGCCTACGCAGACGTCGACCCATCGCCGCCTACCCTTGAGATCGGCCCCGCTGTGCGCCACCTGTGAGCGGCCTCGTTCCGATGACGCCTTCCCGCCGAGTCCCCCCTTGCCCCTCTTCGACTACGCCGCCCAGGCGGGTTCCGCGATCAAGGCCTTCGCCGAAGCCTCCAGCGATCTCCTGATCCAGCCGACCCTTCGGCTCGGCGTCACCGGCCTCGCGCGGTCGGGCAAGACGGTGTTCACGACCGCGCTGGTCCACCATCTCGTCGAGGGCCACGCGCTGCCGGCCTTCGAGCCGGCGCAGGGCGGCCGCCTGCGCCGGGCCCGCCTCGTGCCCCAGCCCGACGACGACGTGCCGCGCTTCCCCTTCGAGGAGAATTTCTCCGCACTCACGGAGGCGCGCCGCTGGCCGGGCTCGACCGACCGGATCAGCCAGCTGCGGCTCGCCATCGAGTACGAGCGGGCCGGTGGCTGGCGCACGGGGCCGGGCACCCTGATGCTCGACGTGGTCGATTATCCCGGCGAGTGGCTGCTCGACCTCGCGCTCCTCGACCAGAGCTACGTGGCGTGGTCGCGTGCCACCATCCTCGGCACCCGCCGGACCGGCCGGGCGGCCATCGCCGCGCCCTGGCTCGCCACGATGGCCGAACTCGATCCGGCCGCGCCCCTCGACGAGGTGGTGGCCGAGCGCGCCGCCAACGCCTTCAAGGCCTATCTCTCGGCGCTTCGCGCGGGCGCGGAGGCGGTGGCCACGACGCCGCCGGGACGCTTCCTGATGCCCGGCGATCTGGCCGGCTCGCCGATGCTGACCTTCGCCCCCCTGGACCGGCTCGAGGAGACGCAGAGCCCGGGCAGCCTCGGCGCGCTGATGGAGCGACGCTTCGAGGCCTACAAGGCCAAGGTGGTCGAGCCGTTCTTCCGGGAGCATTTCCAGCGGGTCGATCGCCAGATCGTGCTGGTGGACGTGCTCTCGGCGGTCGATGCCGGGCCGGCCGCCCTCGCCGAACTGGAGGAGGCGCTCGACGCGGTGCTCCTCTCCTTCCGGGTCGGGCGCAACAGCCTCATCACGCGGTTCTTCGCGCCGCGGGCGGACCGCATCCTGTTCGCGGCCACCAAGGCCGACCACCTTCACCAGTCGAGCCATGATCGGCTGGACGCCTTGCTGCGCCTCCTCGTCGCCCGCGCCATGCGCCGGACCGAGGCGGCGGGCGCGCGGGTCGGCACCGTGGCGCTGGCCTCCGTGCGGGCCACCCGGGAGACCACCGTCCACGATGGCGGCGAGGTGCTGCGCGCGGTCTCCGGCACGCCGGAGGCGGGAGAGACGATCGGCGACGATACCTTCGACGGTCTCGCCGAAGCGGCGATCTTTCCCGGCGAACTGCCGAGCGACGCGCAGGCCGTGCTCGACGGGGCGATCCCGCCGGGCTCGTTCCGCTTTCCGCGCTTTCGCCCGCCCCTCGCGCGGCCCGATGCGCTCGGACGGCCCGGCCACCTGCCGCAGATCCGGCTCGACCGGGCGATGCAGTTCCTGCTTGGGGACAAGCTGACGTGACGACACCTTCCGGCCCAAGGCCCCGCGCCTTCCGCATCCCCGCCGCCGAGCCGACGCCCGCAGCCGGGCCGGATTCGCGCCCCGATGCACCGCAGACCGAGACGCGGCAGGCACCGCCCCGACCGGATGTGCGCTTCGTCGATGAGCCCTACGAGATCGTCGATGCCGCCGACGGCGTGCCGGTGCCGGTGGCGACCCGGCGCGGGCCGCCCTGGGTGTCGATCCTTCTCGGGGCGCTCGGCAGCCTCGTCATCATCGCGGTCGGGCTGTCGCTGGAGCGGCTGGTGGCCGACCTGTTCGCCACCGCCCCCTGGCTCGGCTGGGTCGCCCTCGGCCTAGTCGCCCTGGCCGGGTTGGCCCTCGCGGCGATCGTCGGTCGCGAGGCCCTGGGCGTCTGGCGCGAGCGCAAGATCGAGCATCTGCGCGAGCGGGCGCTCGCGGCGATGACGGCGCGCGATCATACCGGCGCGCAGGGCGTGGTGCAGGAATTGCGCGGCCTCTACGCCGATCGCCCGGCCCTGAGCGCGGGCATCAAGCGGCTCGACGCGGTGGGCGACGCGATCCTCGACGTGGACGATCGGTTGGGCCTCGCGGAGGGCGAATTGCTCGCTCCCCTCGACCGGCAGGCCAAGGCCGCCATCGCGCAGGCCGCGAGCCAGGTCTCGGCCGTGACCGCGTTGAGCCCGCGGGCGATCGTGGATGTCGCCTTCGTGGTCTTCTCCGCCGCTCGCCTGTTACGCCGGATCGCCGCGATCTACGGCGGACGTCCGGGACTGCTGGGTTTCCTGCGCCTCGCGCGGGCGGCCTTCGCCCATCTCACCGTCACCGGCGGCATGGCCGTGGGTGAGGGCATGCTGCATCAGGTGCTCGGACTCGGGCTCGCCGCGCGGGTCTCGGCCAAGCTCGGCGAGGGCGTGCTCAACGGCTTGATGACGGCCCGCTTCGGCCTCGCGGCCGTCGCGGTCTGCCGCCCCCTTCCCTTCGTGCGGGCCACCCCGCCCACGGTCAACGACGTGGCGGGCCAACTCTTCCGTGGAAACGGCGAAGAGAAGTGACGGCATGACCCAAAAGGAAAGCCCCCGCACCGCAGGGTGCGAGGGCTGACCGGTCAAACTCTGTCGCGGATGCGGCGGGAAATCAGCAGTCGTTGCCGCCCTTCTCGCCGAGCTTCTGATCGGCGCCCGTCGCGTTCATCGCGCCGACGGTGCCCGGCGAAGCCGGCTGGTTGCCGCCTGCGTTGTTCTTGGCCATGGCGGTCTGCTCCGAGCCCGGCTTGTCGCCCACGCCCTGACCGGCGCCGACATTGTTCATCGCGCCGACGGTGCCCGGCGAGGCCGGCTGCTGGCCGCCAGCGAGGTTCTTCGAGCCGGCATCGGCGCCGTTCGCGGTGCTGCTGTTGGGGGCCGAGGACGAATCGGGCGCCTTGGCGGTGCTGCCGGTGTTGCAGGGAGCGGCGAGAGCGGAACCGGCCATGAAGGCGATGGCGGTGGCGGCGGCAAGGGTCTTCGCGAGCGTCACGATGCTTTCCTCCGGGATTGTCTTACCGGTTCAGCGACCGGTCCGACCGGGGAAAGCGATTAAGGAAAATTAAGTTCCCGAATGCTCCCGATATAAAATTAGTCTTTTCGTGCGAAGCGGCACCCTGAAATCCGATTTCTTCAATGATCATCGTGACTTTGTTCGGATCGTTCACGTCACAACGGTGCGCGGGCACGTGGCAGTCCCAAGCGCTTGGACCTGGTGTGCTCTAGGCCATGAGGTCGGCCAGGCAGCATTGGGAAAGGAAGCAACCCTGCCATCTCAACGGGCCGGCCCGTTCGATGTTTCCGCCTCCGGACCTGCGAATCTCCGCAACCACGCCAGAGGAAGCTCGGCCTTTGCTCTCACGCGCAGGCATCGGCCTTGGCGTCGCGCGGGGCCGATACGTGGTCGAGGGCATCGGCCACCGCCCGCGAGAATTCCGGGGTGCGCAGGTAGCCGTAGGACTTGTGAGGATTGCGGCTCCCCTGCGGACGGCGATAGGCGTTGATGACCGGGCACTCGATGACGCCGACCCCGTCCGGGTTCGGGGCGTAGGCCTCGGCCAGGTCGGTCCCGACGATCGCGATGTCATCGCGGTCGCCGAGATGGGTCCAGCGCGCCGCCGCCGCCGGCACGCGCAGATCACCGTGCTCCGCCGTGATCCGGTGCTTGATCTCGGCGAGCCCCAAGGGCGATCCCATGGTGATGAAATGCGCCACCCGCGGCAGTGGGCCTTGCCGCTCCATCAGCCGCAGCACGTCGTAGGCGATGAGGCCGCCCATCGAGTGGGCCGCCAGCAGAAGCGTCCGCCCCTCGTAGCGTTCGAGCACCGCGCGCAGGCGGTCCCGGGCATCGGCGCGGAAGGCGGCGTCCTTGTAGTAGCCCCACAGATCGTCGAGGCGGTACTCGATGAGGACGTCGTCCACCACGAGGCGGCCGGTCTTCTCCTGCATCCATTCGAGGACTCGGTAGAACCGGTCGGTCAGGGTCGGCCCCGGCGGCTTCCCATTCGGACTCGGGAACGGCCCCCGGCCACGCGCCGGATAATAGGGCTCTCGATTGGACGCGGAGGCGACCGGCGCCTCGTAACGCAGGTCAGCCCAGTACACGAACTCGAAAGGCACATCCGGTGGGGCACGGCCGAGATTGCGCCGCAGCCCTTCCTCGATCGCCTGCCGCCACCACTTCTGCTTCTCCTCGCGGGGCGGCTTGTTGGCCAGCCCGTGGATGCCGATGATGACCGGATCGTCGTGCATCGCAGGGAGTGGGTGAGCCTTCGCGCGTCAGGATCCCGCAGGATAAGCCGATAACGCGCAGGTCGTCACACCGATGCGCGACAAATTGTGCACGATCCGGTTTGGACCGATGCGGCCCCGGCGGGAGGACAGCGCCGGTCATCCCCGCCCGGCATCCAAGACCACGAACCGCGTAGGGCTCGTGATCGATACGAGGCTCAGGACACCGGCACGGACGCGTCCGAGCACCGGGCCCGGCGGAAGCGATCAGGCGCTCATCTTCTCCATCAGCGCCTCGGACAGGGCGAAGTTGACGTAGACGTTCTGCACGTCGTCCTGATCCTCGATCACCTCGACGAGGCGGATCAGCTTCTCGCCGGTCTCGTCGTCGACATCGACGGTGTTCTGCGCCTTCCAGATGAGGCCGGTGCGGCGGGGCTCGCCGAAGCGGGCCTCGAGCGCCTTGGAGACCTCGCCATAGGCATCCTGGGCGCAGGTGACTTCGTGACCGTCTGCATCCGAACGCACATCGTCGGCCCCCGCCTCGATGGCGGCTTCCAGCATCGTGTCGGCATCGGCCACGTCCGGCGCGAAGGCGATCACGCCGACCCGGTCGAACATGAAGGCCACGGCACCGGTCTCGGCGAGGCTGCCGCCGGACTTGGTGAAGGCCGAACGCACGTCGCTGGCGGTGCGGTTGCGGTTGTCGGTCTGCGCCTCGACGATCAGCGCGGCGCCGCCGGGGCCGTAGCCCTCGTAGCGGATCTCCTCGTAGTTCTCGCCCTCGCCCCCGGTCGCCTTCTTGATGGCGCGCTCGATATTGTCCTTGGGCATGTTCTCGGCCCGCGCCGCGAGCACGGCGGCGCGCAGGCGCGGGTTCATGGCCGGATCGGGCGTGCCGAGCTTGGCCGCGACGGTGATTTCACGGGCGAGCTTGCTGAACAGCTTCGAGCGGACCGCGTCGACGCGGCCCTTACGGTGCATGATGTTCTTGAACTGGGAATGGCCGGCCATGGCGTGACCTTTTCTTGTTCGCCCCGGGCGGAGGGCTCCCGTCGGTCGGGATCCTCGACGCCGCGCGGGGGATGTGGCGGTGATGTGTCGGAGGCGCCGCTTATAGGCCGCGCGCCTGCCTCGAATCAACGCATCGGCTTGACGAAGCCCGGTCGGTCGGGCATTCACCCCACGGAATTCGGCCGGGGCTTCCCGGCCTTTTGCGTTTCGCGTCGGCGCCGTCACGGTCGCGAATCGTGTCCGACAACCCGATCTGGAGCGCCAGCCATGGCCAAGGCCGTCACCGTCAAGATTCGCCTCGTCTCGACCGCCGACACGGGCTACTTCTACGTCACCAAGAAGAACTCGCGCACGCAGACCGAGAAGATGGTCATGAAGAAGTATGACCCGGTCGCCCGCAAGCACGTCGAGTTCAAGGAAGCCAAGATCAAGTAAGATTCTCGCTTACGCGATCAGAGCGCTTTTCGGAAAGCCGCCCTGTCATCAGGGCGGCTTTTCGCGTTCTCAGTCGGATCGCCGCAGCCGGAACGATCGGTGGGGATGCGTCTTCTCTCGTGACGCCGCCGGATCGGGAGAGTGCCGTGGACGATGATCGTGTCTGGTCGTTTGAGAAGAGCCTGTGGGAGGGCGGTGCCGACCGCTACCGCGAGCTCGTCGACGACGAATGCCTGATGGCCCTGCCGCATCCGCCCTACGTGCTCGGCGGCGCCCAGGCGATCGAGGCCGTTGCCGATACGCCGCGCTGGACGGATGTCGTCATCGAGGACGGCCGAATCGCCCGTCCGCAGGAAGGCTTGATCGTCATCGCCTACGGCGTGAAGGCCTCCCGCGACGGCGAAACCTACGAGGCGCATTGCACCTCGACCTATCGTCGCCTGTCGCACGAAGAATGGCGCGTGGTGCAACATCAGCAGACGCCACGCCTCGCGATTCCCTCGCAGGAGGGTTGAGCGCGGCCGTCCATCACGCCCGCGCAAGCGAACGGCCCCAGGGCTCGCCGGCAGGAACCTGTGCCGGCCACCCTGATTGCCCTCCTCGTCGACGTGACGATCACGTCCGCCGGCACCGCACGTGAGCGGGTCGGCGACGCGTCTCCGTTCGAGACCAGCCTCGGCGCGGGCCTGCTCGCCGCCGGGATTGCGTCGCTTCCGCGCGCAACGCCGTTCGGCCCCCGCCGCGATTGACCGGCCTCGAAGACTGCCCCAAGCGGGCGCCGACGCCGGAATCGGGAGCGACCGACCGGTCCCGGCCCGTTCCTGTGACACGACGCCCGACGCAGCCGGCTACGGAGATGGTCGGGCTGTCATCGAATCGTCGCGGATGGGCCGGAAAGGCAGGGTCAGACCCCTGCGAGGAGAGCACGGTCCATGGATTTTCACCGCCGTTTCACCGTGCTGATGTGCACGCCCCACTTCGAAGCCGGCGATCTCGAAGGCGCGCGGGTCGATCAGATCGTGGCGGCGGTCGAGCAGCGCGGCTTCGAGGTGGTGCGGGCGCGGCGGGTCGAGGACGCGGCCATCGCCGTCCAGACCGATTCCGCGGTCGGCTGCCTCGTGGTCGATTGGGGCAAGCGTGGCCTCGAGGGCAAGGCCGCCGCCCTCATCGACATGATGCGCAAGCGCGGCCTGGAGATGCCGATCGTCATCATGGTCCGCCGCAAGCGGCTGGAGGACATCCCGGTCGAGCTGCTCGACTTCATCGACGGCTATATCTTCCTGGCGGAAGAGACTCCCGAATTCATCGCCCGCGGCCTGGTTTCCCGCGTGACGCAATACGCCGACACGCTGAAGACCCCGTTCTTCGGCGCGCTGGTCGATTATGCCGAGGAGGGAAACCAGCTCTGGACCTGCCCCGGCCATAACGGCGGCATCTTTTACAATCGCTCCCCCATCGGCCGCATCTTCGTGGAGCATCTAGGAGAAGCGATTTTCCGCGATGATCTGGACAACTCCGTCCTCGATCTCGGCGATCTGTTGACCCACGAGGGCCCGGCGCTGAAGGCGCAGAAGGAGGCCGCCCAGATCTTCGGGGCGGAAAAGACCTACTTCGTCCTCAACGGCACCTCGGCCTCGAACAAGGTCGTGCTGGGTTCGCTGGTGGCCGAGGACGACCTCGTCCTGTTCGACCGCAACAACCACAAGGCCGCCCATCACGGCGCCCTGCTGCTCGCCGGCGGCATCCCGATTTTTCTGGAAACGGACCGGAATGCCTACGGACTGATCGGCCCGATCTACCACGAGGCCTTGGACGAGGACCGGATCCGCGAAAAGATCCGCACCAACCCGCTGGTGAAGGACAAGGAGGCGTGGCGGAAGGAGCGCCCGTTCCGCTGCGCCGTCATCGAGCAATGCACCTATGACGGCACGATCTACGACGCCCAGGCGCTCGTGGAGCGGATCGGCCACCTGTGCGACTACATCCTCTTCGACGAAGCCTGGGCGGGCTTCATGAAGTTCCACCCGCTCTATGCCCGCCGCTTCGCCATGGGCCTGACCGGGCTCGACGAGACCTCGCCGGGCATCATCGCCACGCAATCGACCCACAAGCAGCTGGCGAGCTTCTCCCAGGCCTCGCAGATCCATACCCGCGACGGCCATATCCGCGGCCAAACCCGCCGCGTCGAGCACAAGCGCCTCAACGAGAGCTTCCTCGTCCACGCCTCGACCTCGCCGTTCTATCCGATCTTCGCCTCGCTCGATGTCGGCGCGCAGATGATGAAGGGCCGCTCCGGCGTCGTCCTGTGGGACGACACGATCCGGCTCGGCATCGAGTGGCGCAAGAAGGCGCGGGCCATCCGCAAGGAGTTCGAGGAGCGCGAGGCCGATCCGA
Organism: Methylorubrum suomiense; assembly: GCF_022179765.1. Taxonomy (GTDB): domain Bacteria; phylum Pseudomonadota; class Alphaproteobacteria; order Rhizobiales; family Beijerinckiaceae; genus Methylobacterium; species Methylobacterium suomiense. Next base: position 303,062 of record NZ_BPRE01000005.1, read on the forward strand.
AGCGGCGCTGGTTCTTCGACCCCTTCGTGCCCGATGTCGTGACCGGCCCCGACGGCACCGTGACGCCCTGGGAATCGGTCCCGACCGATCTCCTCGCGGCGGATGCCCACTACTGGGAGCTGACGCCGGGCGCGGCGTGGCACGGCTTCACCCATGTCGGCCCCCTGGGGCGGGACGGCGCGGCGCCGGGCTTCGCCATCACCGATCCGAACAAGCTGACGGTGCTGACCCCGGGCTTCGACCGGAAGACCGGCGCCTACGCCGATCACGGCGTGCCCGCGCCGATCGTGGCGCAATACCTGCGTGAGAACCGGATCGTACCGGAGAAGAACGATCTGAACTCGCTGCTCTTCCTGCTGACGCCGGGCGTCGAATCCTCGAAGGCCGGCACGCTGATCTCGGGGCTCGTCGCCTTCAAGCGATTCCACGACGACAACGTGCTCCTCGAGGAGGCCATGCCGGAATTCGTGCGGGCGCGGCCCAAGCGCTATCGCGGCGTGCGCCTGCGTGACCTCTGCGCCGATTATCACGCCTTCCACCGGGAATCGGGCACCTCCGCGCTCCAGCGCAAGCAGTTCATGCCCGAGCACCTGCCCGAGATGGTGATGCCGCCGAAGGCCGCCGCGCAGATGCTGACCCGCAACAAGGTCGATTACGTGCCGATCGCGGAGGCCGAGGGGCGGATCGCCACCACTCTGATGCTGGTCTATCCCCCCGGCATCGGCACGGTGTTGCCGGGCGAGCGCCTGGACGCGCGGGCCAAGCCCATGCTCGACTATTTCAAGATGTTCGAGGCGGCCTCCAACCTGTTCCCCGGCTTCGAGGCCGAGATCCAGGGGGTCTACCGCGAGGTCGATCCGGATGGGCGCATCCGCTTCCACACCTACGTTCTGCGCGAGGGGGCCTGATGGCCGAACGGGCACAGGCGGCGGGGCTCATGGAGCGGGGCTGTCCGGCCCATTGGCCGGACATCGTGATCCGGCCCTCGTCGGATGCCGACGTGCCGGCGATGATCGCGATCTACGAGCGCCACATCCGAAAGGGCGTCGGGGATACCGGCGACTTCGAGGAGGAGCGCCTCCTGCCCGACGAATTGAAGCGGCGGCGCAAGAACATGCGCAGCAAGCGCCTGCCCCATCTCGTCGCCGAGCGGGACGGGCAGGTGGCCGGCTACGCCTATGCGGTGCCGTTCCGCAAGCGCCCGGCCTACCGCTTCACCCTCAAGCACTCGATCTACGTGCACCCGGACCACCTGCATGCGGGCATCGGCCGGCGCCTCCTGCCGGCGCTGATCGAGGCCTGCGCGGCCGGCGGCTACCGGCAGATGATCGGCTATATCGACGCGAAGAACGAGGCGTCCCTGCGCTTGCACGAAGCCTGTGGGTTCGCCCGCGTCGGCTATCTCCCGGCCATCGGCTACAAGTACGGGCGCTGGAGCGACAGCGTGATGGTGCAGTGTCCGCTCGGCTCCGGCGCCGACGACCAGCCCCAATCCTGGCGCAAGCCGGAGCCGGCCGGCCCGGCGGAGTGAATGCCGGCCGGACGTGCGCGATCCGGTTCCCAACCCATCCCCCTCATCCTGAGGTGCCCGTGAAGCGGGCCTTGAAGGAGGGTTCCAGTCTGCTCGCGATCCCTGGAGCCCTCCTTCGAGGCGACGCTGCGCTCGGCGCCTCAGGATGGCGGGGTGTGATCGGAATAGGTTTCAATTGCTGGTGACGTCGCTGGCGTCGTCGGTGCCGCCGACCTTCATGTCGCTGCCGAGGGAATAGATCTCGTAGGGTTTTCCGCCGGAGCCGGGGGAGCGATAGAGGTAGGGCTGGTTCCACGGGTCGATCAGGCCGCGGGCATCCCGCAGATAGGGGCCGCGCCACCCCGCGCCGGTGGACTGGACGAGGGCCTGCAGCCCCTGCTGGCCCGTCGGATAGGTGCCCTGATCGAGATAATAGAGTTCGACCGCTTGGGCGATGTTCTTGACTTGGATGCGGGCCGTATCGCCGCGCGCACGGCCGAGATAGCCGAGCACCTGCGGCGTCACCATCGTGGCGATCATCCCGATGATCGCCAGCACCACCAACAGTTCGACCAGTGAGAACCCTGCCTGGTCAGCGTCGGACCGGGTGACGATACATTGGTCGTCCCGAGTCGCGTCGTCCGTCATCATCAATCCCGCTCCCGTCCGTGGGCAGAATGGCGACGATTTCCAAACAAGCCCTGACTAGAGCCGACAGCTCGCCGTTCCCCTGGATTTCTTGATATTTGATATTTGTTATCGGATTCCTGCGACGGTCCCGACCGAACCGGCGGGCTGTGCCCCGCGCCCGTGCGAGCGCCCATGTCATCGGCCCTGCATCCGCAACCAAAGCGTTGGATCCGGCCCGTCGCAGTGGTCGCGCTCGTCCTGCCGCTGCTGCTGGTCGCCGTCCCGGCCAGCGCGGCCGATGCGGCACCGAAAGTCCTGACCCTTCCTCTGCCGGCGCCGTTCCCGCCGATCCGGGTCCTGACCCTCTTCGTCGGCCTCCACCTGATCGGCCTGTGCTTCGGGCTCGGCGGGGCGACGATGCTCGATTTCTGGATCCTGCGGTGGATGCGCTGGGGTGGCCTGCCGCCGGAGATTGCCCGCACCTTCCTGTTCGTCAGCAAGGTCGTTTCGGTCGGAATCGTCCTGCTCTGGATCTCCGGCCTCGGTTTCCTCGCCCTCTACAGCGTGGAATCCCCGGAGAAGCTGTCGAACCCCAAGCTCCTGGCGAAATTTATCATCGTTCTGGTCCTGACCGTGAACGGCCTGCTGATCCACGCCCTCGTCCTGCCGAGCGTCCTGCGGGACGTGAGCCGGCCGATGTTCGAGGGCGTGTCGCACCTGACCACCATCGTGTTCCTCGTCTCCGGGGCGGTCTCCGGCGTCTCCTGGTACGCGGCCTTCGCCCTCGGGCTGATGCGCGAGCTGAACGGTCGCGTCTCCACCGCGCTGCTGCTCTCCCTCTGGCTGGTGGCGGTCGTCACCGCCGCCCTCGGGGCCTTCGCGTTCTGGCAATACCTGCTCGCCCGCAGCGCCCGCGGCGAGATGGCGAAGCCCTCCCCCGACTCGCGCCCGCTCGATTTCGGCGATACGCCCCCGCCCCATCCGATGCGGGCGGTGCCGATGACCTTCACCCAGGTGCCGGAGAGCCGCATCGTGCTCATCGGCCGACGCTGAACCCCGCGCATGACACTCGATCCCGGCGCCCTTCTCCTGGCCTTCCTGCCGCTGCCGATCACGCTGGCGCTGAGCCTGATCGACCTGCGTCGCCGGATCCTCCCCAATCCCCTCAATCTCCTGCTGTTCAGTCTCGGCCTCGCCGTCGCGGCCTTGCGCAACCCGGATGCGCGCATTCTGGCTGCCTGCGTCGCACAATCTGCGGCGGCGTTCCTGTTGCTCTGGGGCCTGCGCGCCCTCTACGCCCGGCTGCGCGGCCGGACCGGCCTCGGCTTCGGCGACGTGAAGTTCGTCGGCGCCGCGACCGCCTGGATCGGGCTCGGCGGATTGCCCTTCCTGATCCTGATCGCCAGCATGACGGCCCTGGTTGCCCTGGCCGGGGCGGCCCTTGCCGGCCGGCGCGTGACCCGCACGTTCCGCTTGCCGTTCGGGCCGTTTCTGGCGATCGGGCTGCACGCCGCCCTGCTCGCGGGACACGTGCCCTGACGCTCCGTCGCCCTCAAGCCCCGACGAGCGGTGCGCGGTTGATCCCGACGCCCGAGACCCAAACACCGAAGGACCGTCCCTTCGGACCTACTGCGCCAGTTGGCCGACGCTGGTGATCGCCCCCATCACCGAGATGATCAGACCGCCGATCAGGCCGCCGACCGTCACGGTGACCAGCGGGGTCATCAGCGCCAGCAGGCGGTCGATGCGCTGGCGGGTCTGGGTCTCGTGCATCTCCTCGGCCCGGAACTGGACGCCGAGCGGATAAACCGCCGCAGCGCCGAAGCCGAGCGCGGTAGCTAAAAACCATTACCAATCATAGGCTTGAGCATATGTACAACGTACGCACGAAGCTAGTGAAAACGATTGTTCGACGGTTCTGTCACACTTGGGTCACAACGGACGGCAGATGGCTACGATCAGAAAGCGTAACGGCAAATGGCAGGCCCAAGTCCGTATCAAGGGTTCAGGGGCCCTATCGCGAACGTTCCTGACGAAAGCAGATGCACAAGCTTGGAGTCGGTCCCTTGAAGCAGAAGCCGTTCGACGTGGACTGCCGGTCGGGTTGAAAGTTCTCGACTCAATGACAGTAAGTCATATCCTTATCCGATATCGCGATGAGGTTACGCCAAACAAACGTGGAGCGGTAAGAGAATACGTTGCGATTCGGGTGATGCTAAGATCGGACATATCCAAAACTAAACTATCATCTCTCTCAGCTGCGGTCGTAAATAAATACATCAAGAACCGCCTAGCTACCGTTAAACCCGGAACAGTTCGCCGAGAACTAAGCATACTACAACACGCACTTGGAGTATCTCGCAACGAATGGGAGCTTCCTTTACAATCCAATCCAGTCGCAATGTCTAAAAAGCCGCAGGCTGCTGAAAGCAGGACTAGACGACTAGAGGCGGGCGAATGGGAATGCCTGCGAAATGAGTGTGCACAATCCGGGAACGCGCAGTTATTGCCTATGGTGGAACTCGGTATTGAAACTGCAATGCGACGGGGTGAAGTATTATCTCTGCAATGGAAAGACATCGACTGGAACAAAAAAACGCTTCTCATACATATAACGAAGAATGGTCACGCTCGGACGATCCCACTCACGCCCAGAGCACTACAAATCATCGAGGCGCAGCGGTCGATAAAGCATCATTCGGACTCCCGTATTTTCCCAACAACAGAAGCTGCAATAAAGATGGCTTGGCGTCGGGTTATTCGTCGCTGTTGTCTTATAGACTTTAAATATCACGATCTTCGTCACGAAGCGATAAGCAGATTTTTTGAGCTAGGATTAAGCATACCGGAGGTTGCTTTGATCAGCGGGCACCGTGATACGAAGATGCTGATGAAATACACCCATATTCGGCCTGAGAACGTGAGCCAAAAGCTTTTAAGGCTGACCGAGGCCGCCGCTATTGTCTTGTCCAGCAACAGAGAATAATGCCAAGCAACTGATTTGGGCATGCGACCTATGCACTATGTTTGTTGGACGCGATTGAATGCAATCGCGCAACACCAGTCGGACCAATATATCAAACACCGTCTTTACCAATGCTTCTTTACGCTGGTAAAATCTTCCGACTTTGCAACGTTAACGCAATCGCTCTGCAACGGCTGTTATATAAGCAGGTTATTAGTGAAAGTATATCTTCAACCGCTTCTCTTATAACAAGCTGAAAGCCTTTAATATCGCAAATCATCCGCGCTCGTATTGTCCGATATTTGTGCAGGATCGGACAAACGAACTCGCACTGATCTTACCTGAGCAGCTATCGTTTCTGACGTCGAACCATATGCAGCTATTTGAGGCGCGCGTTCCGGCATAATCGTCCTCCCACCCTTGGCTACTATTCTTTTGTGAACATTGCTCTGTCATTACTGACTCACTGATTAGCGCTCTCGGCGCACAATATCAGCTATCAGCAAGGATGATTGCCATATTATTGCGGCGATGAGAACTCACGTATTTGCATACTGAGTTTATGTCGGCAATGTATTGCATTTTTACAGGATGATCAACGCACAAAATGTATAATCAAACCCAAAACACCGGCAGACTTGCAGCTTCAGACGAGATTTTAGACAATAATACTCACGAATGGCAGTCCAAAGACTGTGTGTTTTATTATGACTCTCGTAGGGCTGGCGGCGGAAAGACGTATGATATTGTAAGCGCAGCCTGTCAGCGAGCAGCAAGAGGGCAAAAGTGCCTTATTGTTCAACCAACAACTCGACTGATCGACGAGACGTTCCAAGAGGTTAGCTTTCGATTTCCACTGATAACCGTGCACAAGTTTCATTCAGACGATGGGAACAGTGTCAATGTAAGTTCAAGGGTTATGGCTTACCTCAACAATGCCGATCTTGGCGGGGTAGTGTTGTTTGTCAGCCATAGAACTCTCATCAACCTACCTTACTTTCACCGAAGGAAAGATTGGGCAGTATTCTTGGACGAATGCCCGAATGCGTTTGAAACTTTTGATGATCGCCTTCCGGTCAACCACACTATCATCACTGACCACGTTCAGCTTGTTGACTTCGCCAGCGCATATAGTCGTGTTGAAGTTACAAATCACCATGCTTTGAGTATGACTGCGCGAAATCAAAGCCAAGACTCCATTTTAGCACAAGTGCAAGACTTAGCGAAAATCCTAGTTTCACCCAACTATGATAGCTACGTTAATATCGAAAAGTTCGAAACTCTTAAAAGAAAATCTTCAAATGACGGACGACTATCAATCTTCTCAATCCTAAGTCCGAATCTGCTGAGAGGCTTCGACCGCGTTACGATATCCGCCGCAAGGTTTGAGGATACATTTGCCTACCATCATTGGTCCAAATCAGGTATTAAGTTGAAGAAATCTCGCGAACTACACTCAGACACTACTTCTCTTATCCACCCCTACAATCCAAGCATTGCGATTTACTACGGGTACGAAGTTAGATATTCAAAGTATCTACGTGATCGTCTTGGTGGCGATAACACACCAATAATCGCGGCTGCAACCAAGCGACTAGGAAATGACAGATTTGTGAGAGTTGAAAACAACGATGTTAAGTTGACGAGTCCCCTCGGTAAACTGGCAGGAGATAATCTAATACCCGGCATTTCTCATGGTCTGAACTGCTACAAGGATATTCATCATGCGGTGACTATCATTGCCGCGAACCAGACGCCAGAAGCAAGTAGGTTCCTGAGGGAATACTTCGATTTCGACGATGATAAACAGTTCACTGCATTCACCAATCACAGTGTATATCAAGCGATTTGCCGAACATCCATCCGCCAAAATGATCAAGCCCATAACAAGATTTGGATAGTTGCCTCTAAAGACACAGCCGACTGGTTAAGTGAAATCTTTCCAGGATCGCGTGTTGAATCACTTGGACTCGTTCAACCAGTGCGCAAACAGGTCGGTAGGAAGCGCACCCATAAAACTGATAATGAAAGAAAGAATGCATCCAAGAATCGTTCTCGAGTCGAGCTTTCACTCGCCTCGGGCTTCGCCCAGAACATTGATGCCTCATACTTTCAAGGGATTGATTATCTCGAGAATGGCGACGAATCAGCTATAAAAGATATAAGTCATTTCGTCGCCCGATTTAGGGCGTCATACTTTAGGGATTATTTTTCAACTGATCCATATGTCATCTGCAAAACGGAAAGTCAGTTCATCACATATCTAAGGGACCATTCTAAAAATGTATACACAAGCAAAAACGAAATACCATGTGTAAGCGGTGCCATGTTTGACGTCAATAAATCCACTGATACAAATAGAGGCAACATCAATGTCGAGTTCGTTCGAGGTATCTGGATTGATATTGAGAAGGGAACGATGACTCATGGTGATTTCTCTCGATCATTCCCGCTTCTTCATTTTGTTGCCTATAATACTTTCAGCCACACCAAAGATAGGCCACGATTCCGCATATACATTCCAACGAGTAGAGTGATGACTGATTATGAATATAGATTGGTCTACGCTGAGATAATCTATGTCCTCGAATCAAAAGGGTATCGATCTCAGAAGCTTTTAGATGCCGCTTGCAGGAAAACCCTTGAAGGCATCTATCACGGTATTGATCACCTTCCTCACCCATGTGCTGTTTTCGCTCTACCGTGTCAGGCTCAAGACCAATCAGGAAGTTTCTTCAAGGAGTACAAGGGGGATTGCCGTATGGCGCTTGACGTAGATAGTTGGCTTATCAACCGAATCGCTCCGGACGATGATGAACTGATTGGTTCAGCGTTTGACAACTTGGATGAGGACGGTGATCTGACCATTACCCCTGACCAACAAGCGGGTATCGATGCATCTATGAATGAATGGTACCGTGTAGGAGTATTACCGGGTGAGGGTCATGATGCGCTCTTCGCCCTGTATCATTCATTGTATGCTATGAAGCTTCATCCTCGAGCGATCTCCGAACGTCTGTCCGAGGCAGCACGATCCGCTTGTTCGCCGAAAGACAGGCAGCGGCAGGCAGACCGATTGATGACCGGGCTTAGACGCTGGCATCAGTCACGTCATCATCATTTTCTGTAACAACCAAGGATTACCCGAGAATATAATGCTCGGGTTATCCCGAAAATACACTACTTTGTGACACCTAAATCTACTTTTCTGTCGTTCGACGACTTAGAAACTGTGCCTATCGTCATCTCCCAATCAAGGTCGGCCAGGGTCGAACCATCTAGACCGATGCGGATACCTCGATTGGGAGCAAGGTTGATGATGATTGAAACCGGTCGTCCGAACGATGGGAGTTCCGTGCCCCCATATCGATCAAGCTTGGCCTGTAGTCCTGCCAATGCTTGATCGATGTACGTGTCTTCCGGCTGCGACAGGTCGAAATCGATACGTTTTAGATTCACCGCTCCTATCGCCCATATCGTCATAAGCGACGTGGGCGGCCAGTTCGCTGTCTCGATCACGGCATAGGGGATGAAGGGTTCGTCACTCATCATAGGCTCTCCGTGAAGAGACGATCCGCCAACCCTTCGATCCGATCATTCCAGGCGAGCATCTGCCGCCATCGTTCGGGAATGCCTGACAGACCGTAGAACGCACCGGCAAGCTGGCCCGTGATCGCCGCCGTAGTGTCAGCATCATCGCCAAGGTTCACCGCCTTGAGGACGGCCCCCGAGAAGTTGCCTGACGATCCCATGCACCATAGGGCAGCTTCAAGGGAATGGAGAACGTAGCCGGAGGATCGGATGGCGTCCCGGTGCTTCCCTTTCCATGATCCGTTGATGATCGCCTGCACGCCATCACAGAGAGGATGGTCGTAGGATGGGCTCAGAACGTCCGTGAGAGGCTTTCCTTGGATCGCTGCGGCAAGGATCGTAGAAAAGGCTTCACAGGCGTCCACTGCTTCGTGAGCGCCATGGGTCGTGTAGCTTTGCCGTCTTGCTGCGTCCCTCAAGCGATCAGGATCGGTCCAGTAGCGTAGTGAGATCGGTGACAGACGCATCAGGCTGCCGTTCCCTGCGGTCATCTTATCCGTCGGACCTGCGTGGATGTCCCCAATCTGTTCGAAGCGGGTAAGGGCCGTCGCAGTTACGTTGCCAATATCGAAGCAGTGTCCCGTGACGGAGTTCTCACCGTCCCTGAACCATCGGCAGAAACGTTCAAGAAGGTCGCGTTCATCGAGGCCGTCATGCGCAATCAGACTGTCCGCAAGGCACAATGCCGTTGAGGTATCGTCGGTCCATTCACCCGCCTTGAGATCGAAGGGACCGCCGCCAACCATGTCTGTGATGGGATCGAATGTGCCTCGCTGCTGGAACTCTACGGTCGTTCCGATAGCGTCACCCACGGCCAAGCCAACGAGGGCGCCAAGCGCACGGTCCCGGATCGTGTCTAGTGTTGTTGATGGGAGGCGTTCAGAGATTGGCCGAATACCGTGGACATGGCGTTCCTGCTCGACCGTCTCGATAGCGCCTGGACGAGCCTCGCGTACCCTCTGAATGGCAACCTCAGAATCGACGCCAAGCTCGACCAGCAGCCTTGCCGCTATGGTGCCGGCTCGACCCAACCCACCCTTACAGTGGACGAGAACGTTGAAGCCGTTCCGCAAGCGTGACCGGAGCCCTTCGCCGACCGTCACCCATGCTGCTTCAAACTCGTCAGAGGGTATTGCAACGTCACGGATAGGTAGGTGGAGCCAATCAATACCTTGAAGCTGGCATTCCGCCTCAAGCCCGCGAACCTGTAGGGCCTCGATCTCGTGATCCTCGATCAGTGCGACTAGTGTTGTTGCGCCCCATTCGGAGATCGCCCGGATGTCCGTTGGGAGATTTCGAGACCACGAGCCGGTGAAAGAGTCCGCCTGGGTTTTGCCCGGACAGAAAGTGACGCCGATCTGTCCTAATCCATCGGATAAAGGGATCGTCGCTATCTGCAAGGGATGCGTAACACTAGTACGTGGCTTAAGCTGACTTTGACGCCCAAATGCTGTAGAAAATGTATGGTATCTGTCCTCGCTCATATGTGCCTCCGCGCTCACGATGGCAGAAACAAAACACTTATACAAATACATTAATAGGAAAGACGGGACTGATAGCCAACCAATCGCAGCCGATCGACCCTTGTTGCTTATCACACCGTAAGCATTAGGAAAGTACCAAACGCAAAAAATAGTATCATTAAGCTCTATATGAAGTATCGAAGCAAAAGCTCTCAACGTTGACACAACAACGCTGTTTGATGCGTATTATATCAGTTCGGAAATGATTCAGCCTTGATCGATGATAAGAAGGCGCTTGCAGTTAGATCATCGTAGTTGGGTACCATTGATATTAGCGCGCTTCTTCCTGATCATTTAGCGCGCCCGTGGCGGTCTTGGCTTTTTTGTTTTTGCAATGGTAGCCCGCCGAGCCGAGTATTCCGGAGCGGTCATTGGGTAGCTGTCCGGTAATCCATATCTAATACGATAACTTTGGGGAGTCATGTCATGCTGTTTTAAGTGTCGTTTCAGCAGCTTGTATCGCTTTCCATCGATAAACGAAATCAGAGCGTCTGGCTTGATTGATTTTCTTATTTGATCTTGTGTGGGTTTCTCAATATGATTAGCGGGCTTCGGGGCATCTAACCCAGATGCCAAGTTAGCAAGAATACTATGAACGCGGTGTATCAGATCAGGAAGCTCATTTGTTGATACAATATTTTTACTAACATAAGCCACCACGATACTAGTCATACGGTCGGCAATCTTGTCGCGCGCGTCCTCACCAACTTCGTTATTCTTATGCATAGCCGCAAACACTCTAATATTGCTATAGACGAAGACTGCTTCAAGCAGTCGCCACATGTCTACCTATATTATATAACATATGATTACATATATGCAGAAATGAAAAACACGTTACTGGATGATTGTACGCTATCGAACGTTTCATGTTTGGCAGCCGAGAAGCGGGTCATCCTCAAGCTCACGAACGGTCGGATGCGGCCTGTCGGCCAACCAGTCCGCCGTGCCCTCTCGCGTCACTGTCAGATGTTTTGTTTCTGGGCCTCCGAATCAATGATCCGGTAGACTTGCATCCGTGAACATCCGAGAGCCTTGGCTATGGCGGCGGGACCATACCCCTCTGCCTTCATCGCCATAACCTTCTCTCGGTCCACCCGTCGTGTCCCACCCTTATAGAGACCCTTCGCTTTCGCGGCTTGGATGCCTTCGCGTTGTCGTTCAAGGATGAACCTGCGCTCCATCTGACTCACCATCCCAAGGACGGTCAGGACGATCCTCCCGCTCTCGCCACGGGTTGAAACGTGCGGATCGAGGACGGTCAGATATGCGCCGCGCTGATCGAGTTCGTGGACGATATTGAGAACGTCGCGCGTATCACGGCCAAGCCTGTCAGCGCGGACCACGACCAGTTCGTCACCCTCGCGAATGAAATCGAGAATGGCAGCTAGTTCGGTGCGACCCTCACGCGAAGCACCGGACACCTTCTCTGAACGGATCGGCTGGCATCCCTCGACCTTGAGCCGTTCGATCTGAATGTCGAGGGATTGATCCAACGAACTGCACCGTGCGTACCCGATCCTCGCCAAGCGTCACTCCAAGCTCTAGACCCGGTTAGGGTAACGTAACATCGAGCGACAGACAATACTGATGTTACGCCTGCGCTTAGTGAGTTTCGTAGGCGGTGTTACGTCACGTCACGGTGCAGCCTGTTGTTGCGATTTTGACATTCTATGATCTTCATAGGTTAACAGAAGCAAGTTATGACGATCGATGCGTGTCATACTTATGTCGCTGACGCCTAGCACTATCAAGGACTCTGTGCTGCTCAGCTTCGTACATGCTTCTTATTTTATAAGTAAACATGTCATCAGGCGCCATACCAAGCGAATAAAAATCTTTCTCTCGAGCTTCCTCTTCTTCCAAGTACTTAACGAAATCACCTATTCTTTCCAATCTCACTTTGACACGCTCCAACCTTTCTCGTCGAGTGAACAACCCAAACTCTCGCTTTGCTGCATCAACGACTTGGTTTGTAAATAGCTCTGAAAAAAAACCACAATCCGTTGACACCAAGTCGAGGTAGGTAAGATCCGATGATAGATTACTGAGCATGTATGTTCCATAGTTTGTGATTTTTACTGAATCAACAGAGGGGGTATATTCATCTATGCGATTACTAGCTTCAATAAATCCATGCTTCAAAAGCATATCAATATTGGCGACAAAGTCATCAGGCATAGCAAATGTTTCAACGAAGTAAGACATAAGCTCAGCAACGGCAACATATGCATGATTAGAAGCATTTGTCGCTTTGATCAAGCGTCTTAATATCCTCAAGGCGGTATAATGCGAGCCATTACGGGAATATCGTACCTGATAAATATTTGGTATGTTACTAAGAGACTCGTCATAGAAATATCTAGTAGGTATCATAACTGGCTTTATGACCTGATGTATCTGAAAACTCCAATGACCAGTAGCAAGCATTTCATCAACATTGGTGTAACCGGATAAGACAAAGCTCCTAAATAAGTCGAGAGACAGTCGTGTGTCTCCGTGTGCGCAAGCGGTTAAAAAACTTCCAAGGGGAGATCTCTCCGCAGCAAACTCACGCAAAATGATACGGAGGTACCTACAACACTCTCGCGCATGGACAGGATCAATCAAGCCAAACCGAGCTCGTCGCCTATCACTATTGAGAAGTGAAATCGTGTAGTCCAACCTTTTACGAAATACCTCAGCCGGTTTAGGCGAGCTAATATGGAAGCCTGAGTTTTGGAACGCATCAAGCAGCCCATGAATCTTCGAGTTATAAAAACGCTCTTCCCGCATAGAAATGATTGTCATACATTCTAACGCGTTTGATATTTCTTGCGCTGACGAGAAACAAAAATCCTGCATTGCGGGAGAATACTGATCTGTATTGTCCACAACGATGACGATACCACGACCCTGACTCTTCCAGTACTCCACCAAACGTTTGGCGCAGTAAGTATGGTCAGACTTCCAGCGCGCCGTAAGACTGTTAAGCTTGAGATTGTATGCTTCCGAATCGGGCGATAAACCGTAAAGCTCCTGATTAGCAGCAATCGCAAAGCGATCCTTGAATAACTCAAGCAGCTGACCGCGCTCTTGCTTTAAGATAGAGTCTTTATCGAGACGATCAACCAGGCTATTCCATATATGCGTCCGTATGACCCTTCGGTCCTCTGGTATATTAAGCAAATCAATGATAGCTGTAGTGGCATGATCCTGGAGCCATCTGGGAGGCTTATGAAATAGAAGCCGCTTTATGAAAGTCGATTTCCCTGAACCCTTGCCTCCAAATAATATGAGTACTTCATTGCGACGACCGTGTTTGATATTTTTAGTTATCCGCCCTCCTAAACGCCCGCCCTTACCTGTGTCATCTAACTGCTGTACCCCATATTCTTCAAAGTATGGAGTTAAAGAATCATGCAAGATAGTCCTCATGCCCTCTGATGTTTGGTGATAATCTCGTTGTGAGACGTAACATTTATCCATGAACTCGGTATCATCATCACCAATCACACCGAAATAGTAGTTGATGATTGGCCTGAGGGTACCAGCAAGCTTATTCGCGCTTATAGAGTACGAATATGAACTAATCTTTTCCTTAGGATAAAAGATGGCCCGGTCTTTTGCCGGACTGACTGACAGTAAGCTTGCCAGTGACATCCGTTCGGTAATAGAAGAAAATGAAAGGCTATTTACGGCCTTCGTGTATTCATCGGAAAAAAAGTTTAAGCTTCGAACCACAAAAGCATTCAGCGTTTCCCATTTCTTTCCTTTTTCAAATGTTTTAAAAAATATCCATTCGTGCCCATTTGTAATACAAGCGTGCTCGCATCCGGTATCAAAGCAATAGGTTCTAACCTGATTCATAGCCGCTTTGATATTGCCATCAGTCAGCAGCTTCGCGATGCCAATGTAACTAGATGTTTCATTGCCGCGATATGCTGATGGAAGCTCGAAATAAACGCCTTCCTTTTTGGCTTCTATAAACAACAAATCATCGCCATTGGCTTTTTTCAATACATAGTCTGCGAAACCAGGAGCAATATATTCCTCAGTTTCTGTTCTATTACGCGGCCATTTCAGTAGATCATGAATGATTGAATCTATAATCTGGTGACGGGTAGTTGCTTCGTTACGATTCCTTGTTTGAGATTCAACTATCAATGATTTAACTATTTCGATGTCATCTTTTGACACGATTGGTATCCTCGCATCTACTATTGTGTATGCTGCTAGCCGGCCTGTTCCAATATGCCGGGCCCCTACAGGCTTTTACCACAGCTAGTGATTGGGTATTTTCGAGTATCATGCGCTCATTCGTCAACAGCCGTTTTAAAGAGGCAAAAATGACACTGCGATGTGAGAGATTGCTGATTCCAACCCTTTCTCCGTCAATGCAAAGTATCGCTCAAGTAGCTGAGCGATAAATGTGGCATAAAGAAAAATATTTAAGTCCATGCCTATGATCGATCTAAGATATGATATGATATACTTTATAAGGATGATCGCTACATATGTATTGCCATCCAAATAATGTTTTAATGACTTTGGGCATCTCTACCGTTGGCTGCTTCAGGCTATCATAGAAGCTTTCGAAGCATCGCTGAGAGGCACATAAGCCTATTTCTAATAGTTGATTATATTCTTTTGCCAAACGGAATAGTGCTGAAAATCGATAAATATTGATAGGATCGTGGAGTATGATAGTCGAATATCCTTACGGGAAGCTCGATCTAGTGTCCCTCCGTAGGCCGAATCAGCTTGAGCCGACTGAACCCTTCACTGAGCGCCGGTCACAATCTGGTCACACCGTCAGTCACAAATCCCTCAAATCGAAGCGTAGGATCATAGCACAGAGCACCGAGCCTACGCCCGATTGAAAGCTCCAAGGTACTGAAAGGACGATTGTTTTACGGTTACGTGTGAACACCCGAACATACGCTCAAACCAAACTATCGTGCATCTCCTCGGCCCGGAACTGGACGCCGAGCGGATAAACCGCCGCAGCGCCGAAGCCGAGCGCCGTCGCGACGTGGTGTGACGAGGCGATCTGCCCGCTCTCCGCGATGAGCGAGACGCGCAGGCGCAGGCCCTCGGCGATCAGCCTTTGATTGACCGCCGAGACGACGATGATCAGCGGTAGCGCCGCGCGTTCCCGGGCGACATGCCGGTCGGTCAGCACCGCGATACCGCCCTCCTCGCGGGCGAACAGCGAGACGGCCTCGCCGAGATCGTCGATCGCCCGTTCGATGGCGCGCGCATTGGCGGCGGCATCGTCGAGCACGGGCCGGTAGAGGATCTCGAAGCGGCGATAGGGCGTCGCCGTCTGCTCGCGAATCTTGAGCATGTCGAGATGGGTCAGGATCGGCGAGGCGACGACGATCTGGGGCGCGGCCGGCGCGCCGATATTCGGCTTGGCCCCGAGGGCGACGCGCAGCGTCATGCCGTCGGCCTCACGGAGGGAATCGAGCGGTGGATTCGTGACTTGGGCGAAGCGCTGGGAAAAGTACTTGGCGACGCCGCCCTCCTGGTCCGAGAGCGCGTTGATCGCATTGCCGTAGCCCATCGCCGAAATGCGCTCGGCACCGTTGTCCAGCATCGGGTCCATCAGGAAGCGGAAGCTTTCCTGATTGTGGGAATAGGCGACGTAGCGCTGATGCCGCGCGAGGTCGCCGTTGTAGCGCAGCGGCGATCCCTGGCCCTCGGCGGGGATCTCGGGCAAAGCGGCGAGCTCCACCCGCGCCGCGCGCAGGAGTGCGGCGTAGTCGCGCCGGGCCGCCAGCATCTCCAGTGCGTCCAGGGTGCCGTAGGCGCGCTTCTCGCGATGATCCCAGTAGAGCATGCCGCCCGCCTCGATCCGGCCGCGCCGCAGCACGGTCTCGGGGGGGAAGGCGATCTGCCCGGCCTCCGACATCACGCAGAGGTACTCCGCCGTCTCGACGGTGCGCAGGGGCCGCAATCCCAGACGATCCAGCCGCGCGCCGATGATCTCGCCGTCGCCGAAGATCAGCGCGGCGGGACCGTCGTTCTTCTCCTCGTAGAGAGAGAAGTATTCGAGCATCGCCCGCACGGGATCCGACAGGGTCGCGTCGTTCTCCCAGGCCGGCGGCATCATCGACACCACTGCTGTGACGAGGTCGAGATCGTCCTGCATCATCCGGCTCTGCAGCGTCTGGTCGAGGCGGCAGGAATCGGACTGCCCCTTCGGCGCGACGATGCGGCCGTTGCGGGCGCGGGCGATCGCGGCTTCGGAGAGGCGGTTCTTCTTGTCGGTGTTGAGTTCGCCGTTGTGGGCCATCAGCCGGAAGGGCTGGGCCATGGACGGATGCGGGTCGGTATTCGTCGAAAAGCGCGTGTGAAAGTAGAGCGTGTGGACGCAATGGTCCGGCGCGGCGAGATCGAGAAAGTAGGGCAAGACCTCGTTCGAGTTGAGCCGCCCCTTCAGCACCTGAGTGCGCGCCGAGAACGACAGCGGATAGAAGCCCTCCAGCGACGGATCGGTGAAAGCTTCGGCCTCGATCACCAACAGGGCCCGGTAGATCGCCCGATCGAAGGCCGCGAGCGTCGTGCAGCGCGCCGGCGCGGCGAAGACCCATTGGCGGATCGCGAGCTGATGGCGCACAGCCGCCGGGCGCAACGCCGCCGGATCGACCGGCACCTCGCGCTCCAGCAGAATGTCCAGTCCCTCCTCGGCCAGGGCCGCGGCGATGATGCGCTCGGCCCGCCCGGACTGGCGCTCATCGTGGGGCATGAAGAAATTGCCGACGCCGAACCGGCCGTTCTCAAGGTCGGGGCGGCCCGTCAGCCGACGGAAGAAGACAAGGGAGAGGTCGATCGAGATGCCGGCCCCGTCGCCGACACCTTCGGACGACATGCCACCGCGATGCGGGACGGCGCAGAGCGCCTCGTGGGCCTTGCGCAAGACATCGAAAGTCTGTTGCCCGTCCTTGCGCGTGATGAAGCCGACGCCGCAGCTGCTCGTCTCGCGTGCGGGATCGTAGAGCCCATATCGTGTGTCGGACATCTTCAAGGACGGCACATCTTCCATCGCGGCACCCAAGCGGCACTTGGATTCGGCTGGAGCTGGGGCGGACAGCCTGAGCATCGGCCCTCCCATGCAGGACTAGTTCACGTCAAGTCTTCACGCAAGATCTCTCGACAAATCTATAAATGTAATCATTCTATATCAGTTTTTATGTATTCTACATTTGATCTTATGCCGAGCCCACGCGCCATCGTCGGACAGTGTGATCAGAGATGGCGGTGGGCGACGCCCCCGCTTCCCGGACGCGAGACTGCGCCGCCGAGCGCGTTCGACGCGAGGTTTTGAGCGATGGCGGCGGGGGATTGCGGGACGCAATCAGCGAGCCCGGATCGAAGGCGGGTCATTCTCCGATCGCGTCGCGGTCGGCATCCTGTTTGAACCGTGATCGGCGGGCCGCCTGAGGCTATGGCCGATCGAACGGGGCTGCGGCCCGCGCAGCCCCCAGGTCCGATCCAGCAGGACCCATCACCACCGATAGGCCACCGTCCCGAAAATCGTGCGGCGGAAGCCTTCGAAGCCGGTACCCTGGTAGAAGCCGGCCGAAAAATAGCGCTGGTCGAACAGGTTGAGCGCGTTGACCGAAAGCGTCACGCCGCTCCATTTCGGATCGAGGCGGGCGAGATCGTAGCTGATCGAGGCATCGACGAGGGCATAAGCCGGCAGGCGGTCGATATTGGTGATGTCCGTAGCCGCGCCGACATAGCGGATGCCGGCCCCGGCGCGCAGGCCCGCCAGCACACTCGAACTCGGGAAGGCGTAGTCGAGGAACAGCGAGACCGTGTTGCGCGGCGCGTTCGGCAACCGGTTGCCGAGATTGCTGCGGCCGGTGAACGGATTGACGTTGTCCTTGGTCACCTTGGTGTCGAGATAGGCGTAGCCCGCCGTCATGTTCAGGCCGTCGGTCAGGGAGGCCTTGCCCTCGACCTCGAAGCCCCGCGAGACCGCTTCGCCGGTCTGGATCAGGAAGCCGGGCGCACTCGGATCGGCGGTCGGCACGTTGGTCTGGGTGATCTCGAAGACCGACGCGGTGTAGAGCGCGTTGCCGCCCGGCGGCTGATATTTCACGCCGGCCTCGATCTGCTTGGCCTCCGACGGATCGAGCACGCTGCCGTTGCGGCGGTTGCCGGCATTGAGGGCGAAGGAGGTCGAGTAGGACAAGTACGGCACGACGCCCGCATCGAACTCGTATCCGAGTGCGGCGCGATAGCTGAGCGCGTCGGGGTTGTTGCTCGACAATCTGCCCGTCAGTTTATTGATGGATTTTGACTTCGCGTAATCCTGCCGGACGCTTCCAGTGAGAATGAAGCCGCCGACCTTAATTTGGTCTTGGACAAACAATCCGAGCTGAGAAAGTCGTCCGTCGCTCACAATATTCGGCGCGCCTGGGAACGACACGCTCGCTGGGTAAATTGGATTGTAAAGATCGATTAAAATATTATCATTGCTGAAAGTGCGCCGATCACGCCCCTGGTAACGCCAATAATCGATGCCCGCGACAACATTGTGCTGGAAGCCAAGCAGATCGAAGCGGCCTTCGACGTGATTGTCAATCAGGATCGCCTGCGAAGCCTGTATACGCTTATAAGGAATTATTTTATAAAAACGTTCTTTTACCACGCTTCCATTATTGGCACCAACAAGATTGAAGTCACTCGACGTATCGGTGAAGCGAGCAGAGGAATGGAAAATCCAGTTTTCCGCAAAGGTGTGGTCGAGGATGTAGCCGATCGATTTGGTCTCGATCGCCTCCTTGTTGAAGTTCGGTATGCCGAGGAACAGATCGCGCCGGAACCGGCCGAGGGGGCCGGGATTGAGCGAGCCGAGAAGCGGCGTGCTCTGCTCGGAGCCGCCCCGGTCATAGCTGCCGTATTTGGCGAGTACGGTGAGCGAGGTGTCGGCATCCGGCCGCCACGTGAGGGCGGGTGCGAGGAACACGCGGTCGTCCGGCGTGTACGCGACCTGGGTGTCGGCCTTCCGCAGGAGCCCGGTGAGGCGGTAGGCGAATTGCTCGCTCCCCTCGACCGGCCCGGTGAGATCGAACGTCCCCTGCACCCGGCCGTAGGAGCCTCCTTGGAGAGAGACTTCGTTGGAGCGGATGAAGCTCGGCCGTTTCGAGACGAGGTTGACGATGCCCCCGGGCTGGCCCTGACCGTAGAGGACCGAGGCCGGCCCCTTAATGATGTCGATGCGCTCGTAGGCGTAGGGCTCGATCTGCTGGTTGTAGGCGTTGAAGCCGGCGCGCAGCCCATCCTCGTAGACGTTCTGCAAATTGATGCTGCGGAAGCCGCGGATGGTGAAGACCGGCGCGCCCTGGCCGCCGGGATAATCTGTCGCCTTCACGTTCGGCGTATAGGCCACCGCCGTCTGGATGTCCTGGACGCCGCGCACGTCGAGTTCCTCGCGGGTGATGACGCTGACGGCGGCGGGTGTATCGAGGATCGAGGTGTTGCTCTTCATGCCGGCGGTGGAGCGCCGCGCCACGAAGCCGGTCGTGCCGAAGGTCGGGCTCTGACCTTGAACCGAGATCTCGTCGAGGACTGTCTCGCTCGCCTCAGGGGGCGTGATCGCGCCCGTGCGATCGACGGGGCCGATGGTCACCGTGTCGGCATCGCGAAAACGGTAGGTGAGGCCGGTGCCGGCGAGCAGCGCGGTCAGCGCCTCCCGGGGCGAGAGCGCGCCCTGCGCACCGGCGGAGCGGGTGTCACGGGCAAGCCGGCCATCGACGAAGAACTGGATGCCGGTGCGGGCGGTGAACTGGACCAGCGCATCGGCGAGGGGCTGGGCGGCGATGTCGAAGCGGGTGCGCGCCGCCGCGTCCGCAGGCCCAGCCAGCGCTCCGCCCGGACCCGACAGGCTCGCCAGGGCCAGCGCCAGAGCGAGCGTGCCGACGCTCTGGCGCAACGCCTTGCGCAGACCGCTCTGCTGCCCGCTCTCCATCCTGATCCGACCCATAGCCCCACCGTCTTCCTGCCCGCTTGTGCGGGTCCGCCGATTGTCGGGAGGGCGTCGCGAAGGACCCTCCATCAGGGAGGACCCCCGGCACGGGCGGAAGGACTATCGGGACGGCAGGATTTTTCGGCGCAGCCCGCCTCAGGCGGCACGGACCAGCGTGAGCAGCGGCGTCAACCGCGTCACGCGGATCGGGAGGGCCTCGCTCAGGATGTCGAGGGCCGCGTCCGCCCGGCGCGCATCGAAGGCGGCGGTGACGGAATGGCGTTGGAGGTCGCTACCCAGGAGCACGATGCGTCCCCGCCGGTAGCGCTCCAGCTCGGCCACGGCCCGCGGCAGCGGCGTGTCACGGAAGACGATCCGATCCTGGCGCCAGGCCGCCACGGTGGCGAGGTCGGCCGGGGCCAGCACGGGTGGGCGGGCGGGGTCGCATTGCGCCTGCCAGCCCTGCGCCACATTGAGCGGCGCGAAGCCCCGCGCCTCGACCGAGACCGCCTGCGCCTCGGCCGTGACGGTGACTGCATCGTCGATCCGCTTCACGTCGAAGCGCGTGCCGCGCGCCTGCGCCGTGACCGGTCCGGCCGATACCGTGAAGGGTTGCCCTAGCGGGACGTCGAAGAACCCCTCGCCCCGGAACAGCACAACCCGCCCGCCTTCCGGCGGGCCGTCGAGGGAGAGCGCGCTGTCGGTGCCCAGTTCCGCCCGCACGCCGTTGGGCAACGGCACGGTTCGGCGCTCGCCGATCCCGGTCCGGTGATCCGCGAACAGGTCCGGCCGGCTCGCGAGACCGGCACCGCCGCCGGCCGCGAGTCCCGCCGCGACGCCGCCGAGGAGAAGCTTGCGCCGGTCGAGCCGGACGCCGCGCCGTCCCTCTTTCTGCTCGGCCACGACGTCGAAGCGGTCCCATAACGCCTTGGCGCGGGTGAGCGCGGCGGCGTTGGCCGGATCGGCGTCGCGCCACCGGGCGAAGCGGCGGCGGTCCTCGGCGCTCGCATCGTCATCCTGCATGCGGACGAACCATTCCAGCGCGGTCGTCATCCGCGCATCATCCGCCTCTTCGGGCGGGGGCCGCGCCCCATCGCGCAGGGTGTTTCCGGAATGAGACATCGCTGGCGTTTCCCGCGGCGCGGCTCCGCTCGCTCAAGCAGGGCCGAGGGTCCGATCCAGGGAAGCGAGCGCGGCGACGAGTTGGTTGACGACGGTGCGCGGCGCGATGTCGAGACGGGCCGCGATCTCGGCATGTGACAGGCCCTCGAAGCGGCTCAGCACGAAGATGTCGCGCCGCCGCGGCGGCAAGGCTGCGACCGCCTCGAGAAGCCGACGCAACTCGCTGCGATAGAGCGTCACCGCTTCGGGCGAGGGGGCGGCGTCGGCGATCTGGGCGAAGGCCTCGTCCGACAGGACCGTCTCCCCCCGTCGGCGCAGGTCGCGCAGATGGTTAAGGGCGAGGTTGCGGGCGGCCGCCATCAAGGTCGCGCGACCGTGCCCGGGACAGCCGCTCACGAGAAGCCGCAGGAACACCTGCTGCACCAAGTCCTCCGCACCGGCGCCGCCTCTCAGAAGCCGGCGCACGAATTGGGAGAGCCGTCCGCGCTCGGCCGCATAGAGGGAGCCGATTGGGTGCGCCCCGACATCCATCATCTCAGTTCCGCTCAGGTCGTGTTCGCGGGGAAGCGCCGCTCCGGAAGGGTCCTGCTCGACGGTCTCTCTAGCTATGCGGAACTTAAATTGCTGAGCAAGAACAATATTTTGTATTTATTCCAATTGAGGAATGTCTCTGCGAATGACCGCCACAGCCATCTCTCAGAGCGAATTATTCAAATAACGCCACGATCAATAATTTTGAGAACCGGTATTGAGACTATCGCGCCCCTGCAAGCGCTATCCGGATCCTATACAGGATCTTATCGCAGCACTCCACGCCTTATTACAATCATGATGATCGTTTCAGACATGATGAGGCGATCTGAGAAGATACAATCATCATACTATACTCTGAGATGGTCCGTTGCCTGATAGCACAGGGTGCCCGTCCTCCGGGGTAGGGTCCCTGAGGGCGGGGCAACATCCGACGCACGCCGTCGTGACATCCGCCAACAGACGGGTCACCTGGCCACGCCCATTCGGGCAGCCAGCCCGCTCCCCCTCTCCGAAGTCTTACCTCGAAGGCGAAGGCTCAGGAGGCTGTCCCCGAAGATCCGGATGGGACGAAAAACGGGAATCGAGCGTCTTCGATCGATGCCCCGAGAGCCGGTCCAGGGTCACGCTCGATCAGGCCGAGGCTTCCTTGCGAACGTCTTCCTCCCTGTCACCGCAGCCATTGAATACAAATTCGCAAAAGTCCCTCTCATCAAACTTCGCAATCATGCCATCAAAATCTGGAATATGTTTCTCGGTTTTTGACCGCCAAGCCAAAATACTGACTCGATTAATTGCCCATTAACTTTACTTGGCGAACCTCAATCCAAGACGCCATGCAACAAATCGTCTGCACCGTATTGCCTTAGCCGCAATAGACGCTGCGAACCTGCCTTTAGACATACCCAGAAACCGATCTTGGGCCGCACAAGACGCCCTCGATAGCCTCGAATTGCCGCGGCGTTGCGGTCAACGCCGTGTTGAATGGACTTGCCCGCATGTCTGCTCTGTTTCGGCTTTCCCACCTGCTGCGCTTTCGGCCGAATGGCTGCGACCTGCTGGCAACCACCGCACTGACGCTCGGGCTCGGATCGCTGTGCTGTGCGCCGGCATGGGCGCAAGCGGCGGGCGTGAACGTGATCGCGACCGACCCGATCATCGGCAGTCAACTCCTGGGAACGGCGGCGAGCACCGCCACCGCGCTCGGCGGAGGCGCCACCGTCGCCGCTGACGGAACGATCAGTGCGCCCCGTTACGTCGTTCAGGGCACGGGCCACGGCAGCGTCGGCGACGCGTTCGGCGCCACGGATCGGGCTCTCTCGGCCAATGCCGCCGCCATTGCTGCCGCAACGACCGACCTGTCCGGCCTGCGCCGGACGATCATCGACGGCAGCATCGGCCTCGTTCAGCAGGATCCGACGAGCCGCACCGTCACCATCGCCTCGGCCAGCGCCGGCACCCAGATCGACATCACCGGCCTTGCGGGCAACCGCCGCCTGTCGGGCCTGGCCAGCGGCACGGTTGATTCGGACGCCGCGACCCTCGGCCAGCTGCGGTTGAGCGGGAGCGCCCTCGTGCGAGGCCTCGGCGGCGGCGCAGCCCTCGATGCGGTGACCGGCACCGTGACGGCGCCGATCTACAGCGTCGGCGGTCGCCTCTACGGCGATGTCGGCTCGGCGCTCGCCGCCACCAACGCCCTCTCCGTTCAGTACGTGCCGGATGTGAATGGCGTGGCGACCGGACGAATCGACCTGTCCGGCAGGGGCCCGGGCGGCCCGGTGGCGTTGCAGGGCGTGGCGAACGGGCGCGTCGTCGCCGGCTCGACCGACGCCGTCAATGGCGGCCAACTCTCCGCGACCAACGCGGCCGTTGCGGACCTTTCGCTGGCGATCGGATCGGGCAGTACGGGTCTCGTGCGCCAGGACGTGGCGAGCCGCGGCCTGACCGTCGGGGCGAGCACAGACGGCGTCACCGTCGGCTTCGCCAGCGGGACGGGCCAAGCCCGCACGCTGACGGGCGTCGGCAACGGCCGCATCGCCGCCGGCAGCCAGGAAGCGATCAATGGCGGGCAGCTTCAGGTCGGACTGTCCGCCACTGCAACCGCGCTCGGCGGCGGTGCCCGGCTCGGCGCCGATGGCAGCCTGATCGGCCCCCGCTACACCGTGCAGGGCAACACCTATGGCGATGTCGGCTCGGCGCTCGGCACGCTCGACACCGCCGTGACCAACATGACCAGCTCGGGCAGCCGCTACGTCGCGGTCAACAGCACCGGCAACGTGGCACGGGCGACGGGCAGCGAGGGTGTGGCAGTCGGAGCCGGGTCCGTCGCCAGCACGGCGGGCGGTGTCGCCCTTGGCTCCGGCGCGGTCGCCGATCGGGCGGGCCTGCGGGGCAGCCGGGAGGCTTTCTCGGGCACGAGCGTCGCGTCGGTGGCCGGGGCGGTCTCGGTCGGCACGGCGGGTGGCGAGCGGCAGATCACCCATGTCGCGGGCGGCACGGCCGAGACCGACGCGGTCAATCTCCGCCAGCTCCGATCGACGGGCGACCAGCTTGCGGCCGCGCTCGGCGGCGGCTCGGGATTCGGGGCGGACGGGCGCCTGACGCAGCCGCGCTACGCGGTGCAGGGCAAGAGCTACGACAATGTCGGCGCGGCACTGGGGGCGCTCGACACCTATACGGTCGCCTACGATGTCGACCCGGCCACCGGCGGGCGGGGGCAATCCCTCACCCTGGCCGGCGCCGATCCGAACAAGCCCGTCCTGATCCGCAACGTCGCCGACGGCATCGCGACGACGGAGGCGGCCAATTTCGGACAGGTGATCCGGGCCAAGGGGGAGAGCATCGCCTACACGGATGCCAAGTCCCGGGAAACGCTCGCCGCCGCCGCGACCTATACCGACCAGCGCGTCGCGCCGCTGCAGAACCAGATGGCGGGCTTCGGCAGCCAGCTCGCCGATCTCAACCGTCAGATCGGCGATGTCCGCACCGAGGCGCGGCGCGGGGCGGCGATCGGGCTCGCGGCGGCGGCGCTGCGGTTCGACGACCGTCCGGGCAAGCTCAGCGTCGCGGCGGGCGGGGGCGTCTGGCGCGGGGAATCGGCGGCCTCGTTCGGCCTCGGCTACACCCTGCCGGACGGCTCGGCGCGCGTGAACGCCACCGGCGTGACGGCCGGACGCGACTTCGGCGTCGGTGCCGGCGCCAGCTTCACCCTGAACTGAGGCGCCGCGCGTGGATCGGTCGTCCCGAGGGCATCGGCGCCCGCCATCGCGCGTGAGCGGGACGGCGGGCCTGATCCTCGCCGCGTCGCTGCTGGCATCGGCGCCGGCGGCGGCGCAGCTGCGCGGCCGCCTACCGGACGGCGACGCCGCCGCCGCGCCGCAGCCGGACTTCCGGATCAAGCCGGCCGAGGGCGCTTCGGCCGAGCCGGGGATCCGCCGGGTCATCCAGACCTTCTCCGGCTGGACCCTGATCTGCGACGAGGCCAAGCGCACCCGCGTCTGCAACGTCTCGCAGACGATCCTCGCCGGGGACGGCTCGCTCGTCTTCAGCTGGTCGCTGGCGGCGACCTCGGGCGGCGAGCCCGTCTTCGTCCTGCGCGCGCCGGTGAAGGATGCCGCGACCCGCACGGTGGCGATCACCGTCGACGCGACCCGGAGCGTGATCCGCCTCGACCGGTGCGACGCCCAGCTGTGCCTGGGCTTCCTGCCCCTCGACGCCCGGCTCGTGCGGGGGATCCGGTCGCGCGCGACCGCAGCCATCCACTACGGGACCGCCGAGGGGGGGCAACCTATCGCCTTCACGACCTCGCTCGACGGACTCAAGGCCGCCATGGCGAGCATCCGCTAAGGCGGATCCCGTCGCGTTCCGGCGAACGAAGGCGTTGCCCGTTCCGGCAAGTTTCGATGTCGGGCGAAGATCGGCCCCGATCGATGAATTCGCGTGCGAGGGCGCCCCGAGAAACAATCCGCTTTTCGGCTGCTGTCCCGGTTCTGCTCCCGGCTCAGGCAGGACGCGAAGCTGAGCCGTGACAGGCCAGCTGCGATCTTCAGCCCCTCGACCTTCGTTGAGCTTGCGGCCCCATTGGCCTATGCAGTGGCCCCATGGCACTCTGTTCTTCTGCCGAACGATCCGTGGCTCCCGTATCCCCGTTGGTCTGCAAACCGCCCCCCTCGGGAGCGGCGGCGCCGTTCCTGCCGATGAGCCGCGCCGAGATGGCGGCGCTCGGCTGGGAGGCCTGCGACATCGTTCTGGTGACCGGTGACGCCTACGTGGATCATCCCAGCTTCGGCATGGCCATTATCGGCCGGCTGCTCGAATCGCAGGGATTCAAAGTCGGCATCATCGCCCAGCCGGACTGGCAATCGGCGGAGCCGTTCAAGGCGTTGGGAAGGCCGAGGCTGTTCTTCGGCGTCACCGGCGGCAATCTCGATTCGATGGTGAACCGCTACACGGCGGACCGCCGGCTGCGCCATGACGACGCCTACACCGCCGGCGGTGAGGGCGGTCGCCGGCCGGATCGCTGCACCATCGTCTACACGCAGCGCTGCCGCGAGGCCTACAAGGACGTGCCGATCGTGCTCGGCGGCATCGAGGCGTCGCTGCGCCGCATCGCCCATTACGATTACTGGTCGGACAAGGTGCGCCGCTCGATCCTAGCGGATGCGAAGGCCGATCTGCTCATCTACGGCAATGCCGAGCGTGCCGTGGTCGAGGTGGCGCACCGCCTCGCGGCCGGCGAGGCACCGCGCGCGCTCGATTCGGTCCGCGGCGTCGCCCTGTTCCGCCGCGTGCCCGAGCATTACACCGAACTGCCCGCCGACGATCTCGACTCCACCGACGAGGCCGCCGCCCGCAAGCCCGGCGACACGGTGATCCGGCTCCCCGCCTACGACGAGGTGAAGGACGACAAGGAGGCCTATGCCCGCGCCTCGCGGGTGCTGCACCGGGAGGCCAATCCCGGCAATGCGCGCCCGCTCGTCCAGCGCCACGGCGACCGCGATCTGTGGCTGAACCCGCCGCCGATCCCGCTCTCCGGCGACGAGATGGATGCGGTCTACGACCTGCCCTACGCCCGCGCGCCGCATCCGTCCTACGGCGATGCGAAGATCCCCGCCTGGGACATGATCAAGTTCTCGGTGACGATCATGCGCGGCTGCTTCGGCGGCTGCACCTTCTGCTCCATCACCGAGCACGAGGGCCGTGTCATCCAGAACCGCTCGGAGGGCTCGATCCTGCGGGAGATCGAGCATATCCGCGACAAGACCCCGGGCTTCACCGGCGTGATCTCGGATGTCGGCGGTCCGACCGCGAACATGTACCGGATGGCCTGCAAGGATCCGAAGATCGAGGCGGCCTGCCGGCTGCCGTCCTGCGTCTTCCCGGACATCTGCCCCAACCTGAACACCTCGCACGACGACCTGATCCGGCTCTACCGCAAGGTCCGCGAGGTGGAGGGCGTCAAGAAGGTGATGGTGGCATCCGGCGTGCGCTACGATCTGGCGGTCCGCAGCCCCGAATACGTCAAGGAGCTGGTGACTCACCATGTCGGCGGCCGTCTCAAGATCGCGCCCGAGCACACCGAGCGCGGGCCGCTCGACCTGATGATGAAGCCGGGCATCGGCACCTACGACCGCTTCAAGGAGATGTTCGACGAGGCCGCCAAGCAGGCCGGCAAGAAGTATTACCTGATCCCGTACTTCATCGCCGCCCATCCCGGAACGACCGACGAGGACATGCTGCACCTCGCGCTCTGGCTCAAGAAGAACGACTACCGCGCCGATCAGGTGCAGACCTTCCTGCCCTCGCCGATGGCGACCGCGACGGCGATGTACCATACCGAAGTCAACACGCTGAAAGGCGTGCGGCGCGGCGGCAGCGAGCCGGTCGAGGCGATCAAGGGCCTGCGGCAGCGCCGGCTGCACAAGGCGTTCCTGCGCTACCACGACCCCGAAAACTGGCCCCTGCTGCGCGAGGCGCTGCGGGAGATGGGCCGCGCCGATCTGATCGGGCCGAGGCCGGACCAGCTCGTGCCGTCCTCGCAGCCGCCGGGAACAGGCCTGGGCGCAGGCAAGGGGGCGGGCAAGGGGCGCGGTCAGCCGCGCCCCGTGTACCGCCCCGGCGGAGGGCAGAGCTTCACCACCAAGGGCGTGCCCCTGAAATCCTGACGACCTTCCGCGTCCGGTCGCTCGATGAGCGAGGGGCGGCGGCCTACCGGTAGGCCGCCGCCTGCAACTCGAACAATTCGGCGTAGCGCCCGCCGTTGCGGACCAACTCCTCGTGCGTGCCGGCCTCCTGCACCCGGCCGTCCCCGAGCACGACGATCCGGTCGGCGCGGCGTACGCTCGAGAAGCGATGCGAGATCAGGAGCGCGGTGCGGCCGAGCGCGAGCGCGCGAAGGCGGGCGAACACCTCGGCCTCGGCGCGCGCATCCAGCGCCGCGGTCGGCTCGTCCAGGACCAGGACCTCGGACTCGCGCATGTAGGCGCGCGCGATCGCGAGTTTCTGCCACTCGCCCCCGGACAGATCGACCCCGTCCTCGAAGCGCCGCCCCAGCCGCTGATCGTAGCCCGCCGGCAACCGCCCGACCACGGAATTGGCCAGGGCGCGCGCCGCCGCGCCCTCGATGCGGGGCACATCCGCCCGCGCGGCGATGCGTCCGACCGCGATGTTCTCCCCCGCCGTGAGATCGAAGCGGACGAAGTCCTGAAAGATCACGCCGATGCGCGTTCGCAGGAGATCGGGGTCGTAATCGCGCAGATCCCGCCCATCGAGCAGGATACGCCCCTCGGTCGGGTCGTAGAGCCGGGCCAGGAGCTTGACGATCGTGGTCTTGCCGCTGCCGTTCTCGCCCACCAGCGCCACGACCTCGCCGGCGCGGATCGTCAGGGACAGGTCGCGCACCGCCCATCGCTCCGCGCCGGGATAGCGGTAGCCCACCGCCTCGAACACGAAGCCGTCGCGGATCGGCGTCGGGAACGGCGCGGGATGCTCCGGCACGGACAGGCGGGGCCGGAGCGCGAGGAACGCGAACAGGTCGTCGAGATACTGCGCCTGGCCCGAGAGTTGGGAGAGGCCGAGCAGCAATCCCTCGACCAGCCCGCGCAGGCGCAGGAAAGCGCCCGCCAGGAACGTCAGATCGCCGAGGCTGAACGTGCCGGTGGCCGTCCGCAGCACGATCACGAAGTAGGCGAGATAGTAGGCGAGCGTGCCGAGGCTGGCGAAGAGTCCACCGGCGACGGCCCGGCGACGGGCGAGGCGGGTGTTCTCGCGCAGTGCCCGGGCGGCGAGTCCGCCGAAGCGCTCGGCGAGATAGCCGCTGAGGCCGAAGAGCTTGACCTCCTTGGCGCTCTCGGCCCCCGCCCCGAGCTGGCGCATGTAGTCGCCCTCGCGCCGGTCCGGCGAGCGCTGATAGGCGAGGCGATAGCCCTGGCGGTTGAAATGGAGCTCGTTGAGAAAGGCCGGGATCAGGGCGAGCACGAGCAGCACGACGAGCCACGGCAGGAACGCGACGACGGCGACCGCCAGCGAGAGGGCCGTGAGCCCATCCTGAAGCTGGCCCAGCAATTGGCCCATCGGGTTCGCACGCCAAGCGACCTGGCGCCGGGCGCGCTCCAGCCCGTCCTGCACCGCGGGATCCTCGAACTGGGCGAGATCGAGGGTGGCGGCATGCGCCATCAGCCGAAGCGTGGTGGCGTTGCCGGTCATCTCGGCCAACACCCCATCGACGAGGCTCGTTGCACGCCCGAGCAGGTCGGAAGCGAGGGCGAGCGCGAGTTCGGCCCCGATCAGTAAGGCGACCTGCCGCAGGAGCGGACTGGTCACCCAGGCCGCGGCGCCCGCCTGGGCCGCGGCATCGGACTGCCCGGCCACGACCGTGTCGACGACGAGCTTGGCGACGTAGAGCGTGAGGGCGGGCACCGCTGCGCGGGCGATGCGCAGCCCGATGCTGAGGAGCGTCAGGGTGCGGTTCGTCGACCAGGCGAGCCGGAAGAGTGCCGGAAAGTGTCGCAGCGGACCGATCCGTGCCGCGGCTGCTCTGCGAAGCCGCTCGATGAATGATGGAAGCAAACCGTACTTCGCGCCGTTCGGGCGTTCCCTGCTGTGTCGAAGGGCGGTGAACCCGTCCCGAGCAGGAATGTTACCGGGTCCGAGGCGGCGGCGGCACACGACATGTTGGCGCCCATGAAGTGGTCGCCGACCGGTACCGAATGGTCCGACGGCGCGTTCCGGCTCCCAGCCAGCGTCACCCGGCCCGCGGCATCAGTGATGCAAACGCTCGGAAGCGACGCGGCCTGAAACCGCGCGACGGCATGTCTGCGGGTGACCGCGACCACTCGACGAATTGCCGTCACGCCACCGCTGAACCAACGCGGCGTGCCGAAGAACAGGAAAGAGAGGCTGCAAGCCGCAACCTTAGCCTCCCGGGGTCCAGTCGATGTTGGGGCGTTGCGACAGGATCCGCTCGAAGTAGTTGGCGACCGCCTGCGCGCCATCGGATTGCATCATCGCCACCGGATGCGCGAGGTAGGCCCGGGCGAGATCGAGCGGGATCTGGCCCGCCTGCAGTGCGCCCAGCACCGCATCGATGAACGCATCGTTGGCCTCGTTGAAGTCGCTCGACAGCTTCTTACGGTCGTTCAGAGCCTTGATCGGCATCCTGCAACAGGTCCCCTCTCGATCGAGTGCGTGGCCCCCCTCCTTGGCAGGTATTGCCGGCGGAGGCCACAACTACGCCCTTTCACGGCGCCGCCCGATCGATCTCGGGCAGGTGCTGCGCCTCATCGAGATGGTCGTCAGAGGCGGAGCGCCCAAGGCGGCACGGCACTTCGTTTCCTCACGCGTCCTCGACCCGGCTGTCTCACGCCGGATGTCGGTCAGGCCCTTCCGGGAACCGCTCCTGCCGCGGAGGATGACGATGGCGGCGACCCCGATCGAGATCCGACGCACGGCCGGTCGACGGCGCCTCGACGTGATCGGGGTGCACGGCTCGGCTTCGCCGCAAAAGATCGACGCGATGACCGGACCGGCGAGGACAGGATGTCCCGGCATCGGGACTTCATCCCCCTCCCTTACCTCGGGAGGACATCGATGAGCCGGGACGTGAAACGCTCGGGCTGCTCCTGCTGAACCCAATGGCCCGCCCCCTCGATGAAGGTCGTGCCGATCAGCTTCGGGTAGGTCGTCCGCAGGCGTTCGAGCGCACCGGGCTTGCGGTAGCTGCCCCAATCGGCGGTGCCTGCCATGAAGAGCGTCGGCACCTCGATCCTCCGACCGGAGAACAACGCGATCTCCGCCCGCCCGATCGCGCCAGTATGGCAGCGGAACCAGTTCAGCGCGCCCTGAAACCCCGTGCGCCGGAACGCCCGCACGTAGATCGCGAGATCGGCATCCGGCAGCCACCGGTTGGCCGCCGCCTGTTCCGGGCTCGGCGCGTCGGGGGCGACGGTCGCCGCCATGCCGAGCGCCCGGTCCATGATGTAGTAGGTCGGGAGTGTCGCGAGTTCCTCGGCGGAGCCGCTGACGAGCGGATGCGGGTGGTTGCCCGGCCAATCCGCGCTCTTCACGTGGAAATAGGCGCGCAGGAAGGAATGCAGGCCCTGCGGCGGATGAAGCATGTCGTCTTCGGCCTCGGGCGAGGCGAAGAACGCCATGCTGTCCTTGCGCGGGCGCGGCAGCGCGGCGAGCTCTTCCGCGAGCGATGGGCCGGGCAGGTTGGCCGCATGGTCGGCATTGTCGAAGGGGAGCGCGGGCGGTCCGTCGAACGGGAAGCTCACCATCGTCAGGAAGCGAAACACGTCCGGGCGGACGAGGGCGGCGTAGGCCGCGACCATCGCGCCGACATCGTGGCCGACCACAGCCGCCGAGCGGTAACCCAGCGCCGATACGATCCGCAGAGCGTCGAGGGCGAGGGCGTGGGTGCGGAACGTCGCCGGATCGGCATGGGCGTCCCAGCCGGTGGTGCCGCCGTAGCCGCGCTGGTCCGGCGCAACCACGTGGAAGCCGGCCTGCGCCAGCGCCGGCATCACCTTGCGCCAACTCCAGGCCAGTTCCGGAAAGCCGTGCAGCAGCAGGACGAGGGGACGGCCGGGCGTCTCGAACCCGGCCTCCAAGATCCGCACGCTCATACCCTCGATATCGTGCAGGCGGCGCTGCCGCAGGCCGGGCAGCGTCGGATCGTCGTCGGTCGAGGTGGACATGGCGGCGTCTCCGCGCAGAGGTGGGAGTGGGGCGCCCGCTGCCACGGCGAGCGCGGCGGCGCCCGCGAGGGCGTCACGTCGGCTGAGCGGGAGCATGAGGGTCAGCCCGGATGGGCCACCGCCCATCGGCCGTTCTGGGTACGGCCGCCGTAACCGTAGGCGTCACCGTCGGCGGCATGGACGAGCACGTAGCATTCCTCGTGCAGCCGCCCGAGCAGAGCCTCCATCCCCTCGAACGCCGCCTTCACGAACGCGGTGGTCTCGTCCTTGGTGTTGGTGCCGGTGGTGATCTTGAAGTCCATCCAGAAGGCCGACAGACCCTCGTCGGTGGGATGCCGGCTGCCGATGAACCACCCCTGGGGGTCGGCCTCCTCGATCAGCATGGCGGTGACGCCCGGATCCTTACCGAGCTTTTCCGCGCCCAGACGTGCGGCCAGTTCGGCGATGCGGGTGCGCAATTCGGGGCGGGGCGTGGGCGTGACGTAGCGGACGATGATCATCGGCATGGAAGCCTCCTGGGCGTGAATCGCAGGAGCAATCTGGCCGTTGTCGCATCAACGCAGAACGCTATGATCTACTGTCCTTACCATAGCAGAATCATATCATGCTCGATCTCGCCTCGGTGCGCCTGTTCATTCTCGCGGTCGAGTTCGGAAACCTGACGCGGGCGGCGGAGGCTGCGGGCACGGTGCAGCCCGTGGTGAGCGCCCGCATCAAGGGGCTGGAGGCGGCGCTCGGCCGCAAGCTCTTGGAGCGCACGCCGCGTTTCGTGCGACCGACCGAGGACGGGCTGTCCTTCCTTGCCAAGGCGCGGGCGCTGCTGGCGGCGCATGACGATGCCATGCGCTTCGACGACGCGCCGACGGTGCGTTTCGTCATCGGGGCGAGCGACCACGCTCTGGGCACCGGGCTGGAGCACGTGATCCGGCACGTGCGCGCCGCCCTGCCCCTCCGCAGCGCGGTCGAATTGCGCCTGGGCCTGTCGCAGCAGGTTCGCACGGCGTTCGACGAGGGCGAACTCGACGCCGTCATCATCCGGCGCGAGGCGGGGGGCGCGGACGGCGAGGTGCTGGGTCTCGACCCCCTCGGCTGGCGATCCACGGACGACGATGTCGTTGCTCCGGATCGGCCGATCCCCCTGGTCACGCTGGGTCCCAATTGCGGGGTCCGCTCAATGGCGGTGCGCCATCTCGATGCCGCCCATCGGCCCTGGCGCGAAGCCTTCGTCGGCGGCTCTTGCAGCGCATTGGTCGCTGCGGTGCGGGCCGGTCTCGGCATCGCCCCGATGGGGGCGGTCGCCTCGGGGCGGATGAGCGACGCGGGTGCGCGCTACGGCCTTCCCGCGCTGCCGCCCTCGGAGATCGTGATGTTCGCCCGTGCCAACTCCCCGGCGGCGGGCACCGCCGCACGGGCGCTGGAGGCTGCGGTGCAGTCCATGTTGCGGGGTGCGTGAGCGGCGCCCGACCCTGTTGGGCCAGAACGCGTCCCGGGTTCGCTCATATCGCCGCGCATTCTCGCGACGAACCGGTTTCCCCTTCGTCGGAATGCTGACCAGGGAGCGCCCGCAGGCGCTCCGGTGACAGCATCGCAGTCAGGAAACAATCCGGTCTCGTTACTGCGCTTTGGCGAAACTGATCGTCTGCACGGCCCGGTTCGTCCGATCTTCGGGCCACGCACCGGCCTGGGCCGGGGCCTTGCCGTCATAGACCATCGTGCCCTGACCCTTCTTCAGCAGCACCGCGCCGCGCTTCGTGCGGACCTCGACCTCTCCGTCGAGCACCAGCACACCGTAGCCACCGTCGATGCGGCCGCCCCACACCGTTGTGCCACGAACGCCCAGCGTCCCCACCGGGGTCTCGATCACGACGTTGCCGCCGGTCGGCCCCTCGATCTTGCCGCCGACGAACAGGAATGCGCCCTGCGCGACCTTCACGCTCATCGCACCGCCGAGATATCCCGGCTTGTAGACGAACTCGTCGACGGTCATGCGGCCCTTCTCGCCGAGCGTCAGCACGGTGCCGTCATCGAGCTTGGCCTCCAGCCTCGCGCCGGGGCCGGTGCGGAGCTTGTCCTTGAACAGCACCGGTGCGGTGGCAGCCAACGGGCGGGTCGTGGTGTTCTGCGTGGCCGATGCCTCGGCTTGGACCTTCTCGACGGCTCCGATGGTGTTCGGCGCGGCGAGGACGGGGGATGCCGCACCCGCCAGAGCGGCTGCAGTGCAGGCAAGCACACAATATTTCATGGTCAGTCCCTTGGGATGAGCAGACGACATGGCGAAGTCAAATTCGACGGAGAGAATTCTGTCGTGAACCGAGATGTGCCTGCCGCTCCGCCTTCAGGGCGGATGGCCCTGTCCGTGCGTTCGACGTTCCGGGACGGACGCGGACCCCTTCACCCAAACGAAGCAGCGATGGGGTGATCGCGGCGCCAGGACTGCTTCCCGCAATATACAAGATCCCGAGAGATCAGCCGGACCTGGAAAACCTCCGACACTGGCACGCCTCGACCTGCGGACAGCTTTGTTTTCGAACAAGATACGCCCTTGATCGCGCAAGGCGGACCAAGCTCATCTCTGAGTCGGATCAGGGCGATCCACGAAACAGCAATCCGCCGCCCCGTTGGCTGGAAGCATCTTATACGATTGCCCATCAGTGCAGGCATGCTATATGTTATTATGAACAAACATCAACGATCGGTTAATTTGAGAATGTATCACCTTTATTTGATTTTTAGGCCGGACGGAGCCTCGTTAGCGGCTTATTGGCTGATCCTCGTCGATGCTGCCGCCCCCGATTTCAGAGGATGCATCGGTGCAATCCCTCAACACAGTCGTGCCCGTCTCGACGTTCAGCCTGCTGCTCGTGCTCATGGCCGCGAAGCATTACGCCGTCGATTTCGTTGCCCAGACGGAGTGGATGGCCCGGGGCAAGGAACGCGTCACGGGCTGGCAAGCGCCGCTCGCCGTACATGCCGGCTCTCACGCTCTGGCGACTCTCGTCATCGCCCTTCTGTTCAAGCCGGCATTGTGGTGGATCGCCCTCGTCGATCTTGCGGTTCACGGCCTGATCGATCGCGGCAAATCCCTGATCGCTCAGCGCACCCGGTTCCCGATGACCGATCCGCGCTTCTGGTGGCTGATGGGCTTCGACCAGTTCTTGCACCAAGTCACGAATGTCGGCCTCGTCGTCCTCCTCGTCTTGGGCTGATGGAACTCGCGGGCTGACGGAGCGGCCCTAAGCCGCCATGCGCACATTGCGCTCGCCGACGCGGATGCGGCGTGCGTGCAAGGCCAGGACCGGATCGTGCGGGTCGGCGGCGTGGAGATCGAGGAGCACGTGCGTGGCGGCCTCGTCGCCGACGGCCAAACGATCGAAAGCGTCCAGGTAGGCGCCGTGAACGGCCGATGGATGCCGGACGGGTTCGAAGACATCGACCCCGACGGATTTTCCCTTCAGCATCAACGTTCCGACGGGCCGGAAGGCGTGGCCGCTCACCTTCTCGACCGTCGCGCGCGCGACGCAGATCCGCGTCCCCAGCGCCTTGTTCGCCGCTTCCAGCCGGGCCGCCGTGTTGATGGCGTCGCCGTGCGCCGTGTAGTCGAAACGGCGTTTCCCGCCGAAATTGCCCACTACCGCCGTTCCGGTGTTCACGCCGATGCGTGTCGTTCCAAACGCCACGCCGCTCGCATTCTGGCGTGACTTGAAGCCCAGTGCGAACACATCGAGGGCGAGCGCGCAGGTCACGGCCCGCTCGGCATGATCCGGTTGATCGAGGGGTGCGTTGAACATGACGTGCACGGCGTCCCCGACGATCTTGTCGACGGTCCCGCCGTGTTCCATCGCGATCGAGCACATCCCGTCGAGATACGCGTTCAGCAACTGCACGAGTGCCTCGGCGCCGGTCGCCTCGGTCATGGCCGTGAAGCCTTCGAGGTCGGTGAACAGGAACGACATCTCGCGCGCTTCGCCCCCGAGCTTCAACCGATCGGGGTCGCTCGCGAGCGCTGCAACGAGATCGGGTGAGAGGTAATGGGTGAACGCCGAGCGCAACCGGCGTGACGCGCGTTCGACGCCGGCGTAACGCACGAGGGCCGCCGCCGCGAACGCCACCAGGATACCGAGACCGATCAAGGTCGGATCGAACAGAAGCCCCGCCTGCGCGAAGAGGACCCAGGCGCCGACCGCCGGAGCCAGCAGGAGCAAGGCGGCCACCGGCACCGCTACGGCGAGCGGCGCGAGCAGGCAGACGAAAGCCGCGCCGAGGCCGAGCAGGAGCGTGGTCACCCGCTCCGCGCCCGGCGCCCAGGCCGGGCGGATGAGATGGCGGCCGGTCAGGATCTGCTCCAGAGCGATCGCGTGCAGATCGACGCCCGGTTCGAAGGCCGTCATCGGGGTCGGCCTCAGATCCGACAGGCCGACCGCGCTCGTCCCGATGAAGATCGCGGCGCCGCGCACCCTGTCCTGAAGCTCGGCGCGCTTGCCTGAATCGAGCAATCGCCAGGCCGCCAGGGTCGCGGTCGATCGCGCGGCGGGGAAGCGCAGCCGCAACGCCCCCTCGGCATCGAGCGGCAGGTCGATGTCACCGACGCGGACCGTGTACCCGGTGGTGATGCCGCCGGTATCGTCCGCGCGTACCTTGATCGTATCCTCGTCCTGAAGAACGCGGACAGCGTCCAGCGCGAGCGATGGGACGAGACGATCTCCGACCCGAGCGATCATCGGCATTCGGCGCGTGATCTCGTCGGTGCCGGCCTTCAGCGAGAAGCTGCCGTGCCCGGCAGCCGCGGCATCGAGTTCCGGCAGGTTCGTCACCGCTCCGCGAAAACGGAGGAGCCGATCGGGTGAGGCGCGGCCAATGACGGCGAAGGGCGCGATACCGTCGGGTGCCCGGCCGATCGCGTCGTCGACCGGCGCGAACCCCGCCACCACCCGGCCTCGGGCGAAGATGCTGGCCAGGATCGCGTCGTGATCCGGCAAAGGGGCATCCTGCGGCACAGCGCCGAAGCCGAAGCGCTGCCGCCATTCCGGCACGAGGCGCGATGGCGATGTTCGGTCGGCCTCGGCGAAGACCATGTCGAGGGCGATGACGCTGGCACCGAGATCCTGGAGGGCCGCGACCAAGTCGGCCACGGTCGTGCGCGACCACGGCCATTGTCCATGACGGGCCAAGCTCTCCTCGTCCACATCGACGACCATGACGGGTGCCGCGCCAGCGCCACGCGGCGTCATCCGCTGCAGGGTATCCGCACCGAAGAGTTCGAGACGTTCGAACGGTCTCGGCAACACCGCATGCAGCAACAGGAGCGCGAGGAGGGCCACGCCACCGGCGATGCCGGGTGCCGCCTGCCGAAGAGACGGGGCGATCCGGCGAGCACCCTGGAAACCAACCATTGCCTCTTCGCTTCCATGCATCGGTGCGACAACTCGGGTGTTGGCACAGCAAAGCTGAAGGACGGTTAAGGATAGGACGATGAAATTGCCAATTTAACGCAGCCTTTGCTGCGCCTTAACGGTCGCACCTTAGGGATCGACCGTCGGCTGAGAAGCCGAGTTAGGGTCCCGCACGGTGAACGCACTGCACACGTCCCTCGACCGCACGCTCGTTCCGGCCGGGTCGCTGTTGTTTTCCGCCGGTGAGCCGGGGGATGCCGCCTATTTGATCGTTGGCGGACGCCTCGAGGTGTTCCTCGCTCGCCCGGAAGGAGACATCGTTCTCGCCCATCGTGGTCCGGGCGAGATTGTCGGGGAAATGGCGATCCTCGATCGACGCCCCCGCTCGGCCTCGGTCCGGGCCTTGGAAGACAGCGCACTCGTCGCCGTCACCGAGCAGCAGCTGGCCCATCGCATCGCAGAAACCGATCCCATCCTGTGCATGTGCCTCGGGGTCGTGCTGGAGCGATACCGCGAGACCGTCGCTCTGCTCGAACAGATGAAGGGCGCGGCTTCGCCGATGCCTGTCCCGGCGTTACGTCCATCGGCGACCGACGGTGTTTTCGCCGCGGCCCTGAACACGCTCGTTCTCGAGCGCGAGATCCGATCCGGCGTCGCGGACGGGCAGTTCGAAATGCATTTCCAGCCGATCGTTCGCCTCGCCTCCCGGCGGCTGGCCGGCTTCGAGGCGCTCATGCGCTGGCGCCACCCGCAACGGGGACTCGTGCCGCCGAGCGCGTTCATTCCGGTGGCCGAATCGTCGGGGCTGATCGGCGATCTCACCGGCTTCGCGCTCGCCGAGGTCGGCCGGGTCCTGCCCGAGCTCATGCTGGGCGCGCTGCATAATCCGCGTCACATCGATGGTCCGCTGTTCCTCAGTGTGAACGTGTCGGGGCATGACCTCGCCGCGGCCTCGTTCCCTCAAATGATCGCCGATCTGATCTCGCAGACCGGCATCGCCCCGGGCAGCCTGAAGATCGAGGTGACCGAAAGTCTGCTCATGAAAGATCCCGAGCGGGCTGCGGAGGCGTTGGCAGGGTGTCGACGGGCGGGTCTCGGGGTCGCGATCGACGACTTCGGCACCGGCTATTCCAGCTTGAGTTACCTCAGCACCTTGCCCGTCACGACGCTCAAGATCGATCGCGCCTTCGTCCGGACCCTTCTGGTCGATCAGACCAGTCGGCGCATCGTTCAAACCGTTCTCCGCTTGGCCGATGAACTGGAGATCCCCGTGGTTGCCGAAGGCATCGAGCATGCGGAGGAAGCCGACCTCCTCACCGAGATGGGCTGTGCTTTCGGCCAGGGCTACCTGTTCGGTCATCCCGCGCCGCTCGAGGCGGCCATCATGACGATCCGTGAATGGAACGTCGTCGACCGCTCGCTTCAGGCGAAGGCTTCGTAACCTGCCGGGGCACGAGCGGCATCGCCGCGATGGCTGCAAAAGCCGGTGTCGCCATTCGACGGAAATCGGCCCGATCGATGGAATCCATCGCTCAGTTCGCGCTGTTCGGCCCCCGCAGGACGACCAGCTGATTTCTGCCGCTGCTCGTGCACTTGGCCCGTCGAGTGTCACCGATTGACCAGCGCCCCGTTGAAGACAGCTGTATACTTCGTGGCGGCATTCGTCGTGACCGCGGGCGCGGCGGTATCATACGACGATACCTATCCCGATCATGCGCCTCGACTCAGATCTGCCGGCACAGAAACATTTTCCACCACATCGCTGCGACCTAGCAATCAAGCAAATCGAACAAATATCAAATCGATTATATCGTCAAAGCAATTATTCGCAGCAAAACGGCGACCGGCAAATCTAGCTATCAAATTTCGTACCCACGAATATCGCTAACCTGCAATATTGCGTAAAAATCAAGTAAATTGTAACTTATGCTATATTTTCGCAAGAAATTTAATCAATATCGATACATACTGATTATTGTATAATGTCTGCAGATTCCATTACATTGCCACCGGCAACGTCGAGTTGCACGCATAAAACGCATCGAATTTAATACAAACGGCCCGGATATCGATACGGCCAATTCTCTGACTGGCGCGATACGCATCCTTATACCTTTTTCTTATAGGCATGGCCTCGTCGCCTGTGCCGGGGCATCCTCGTGATCAGTGAGCGAACCATGGTGGACCCTCAGCGCGAGGCATTGCGCCAGACAGCCCTGATGGAACTCGCTCTGCTCGATACGCCACCCGAGCGCGAGTTCGATGCCCTTGCCAAGCTCGCACAACGCATGGCGGGCACCAGCATGTCCTCGATCACCCTGGTCGATGCGAAGCGCCAGTGGTTCAAGGCGCGCTGCGGGCCACTCGCTGCCGCGACGGCGCGAGCGCAGGCGTTCTGCCCGGTCGTCTTCGAGACCGAGCGGCCCCTCATCGTGGCCGATGCCAGGCTCGACCACCGCTTCGTGGCGAGCCCGTTCGTCATCGGCCGGCCGCATATCCGCTACTACGCCGGCGTTCCCATTCGCGTCCGTCGCGCCGATGGCGACATGGTCACGATTGGAACGCTGTGCGTCCTCGACGAGCGCGCGCGCGCGGAGAGCGACGACGATTTGGAAATACTCAAGGAGTTGGCCTGCGTCGCCGAAGCCCTCATCGAGGCCCGTGCCGCGGCCCTTCGCGCCGCCGAGTGCGCCGACGAACACCTTGTCACCGTAGAACGGTTGGAGCGTGAACGCCGTCAGTTCAAGCAGGCTGAACGAATGGCCGATATGGGATCGTACCGTTACGATATCGAGAAGCAGGCGACGACTTGGTCCGACGGTGTCTTCACCATTCACGAACTGCCCGTCATCGGTGGCGTACCGACCCAGGACATCATGAATCACTTCCCGGAGCCTGATCGCTCCAAATTCATCGATGCCGTGATGCGCACCCTGGATACCGGCGAGCCCTTCGAGATGGAGGCGAACTTCATCACCGCCAAAGGCAATGCCCGACGCGTCCGATGCTCTTGCGAAATCGAACTGGCGAAGGGCAGACCCATCGCCCTGATCGGATTGATCCAAGACGTCACCGAGCAGCATGACTTGGAAGAACGTCTGCGGCACCAAGCTCGCACCGATGATCTGACGCAATTGGCCAACAGAGCGGAATTCCACCGCGTTCTCGACGCACGGTTACGTGAAATACATGCGCAGGAACGTGACGTCGTCGTGCTCTTGATCGACCTCGATGGATTCAAGGGCGTCAACGATGCCCTCGGGCATGCGGCGGGCGATGCGGTGCTCCGTCGTGTCGCCGATCGGTTGCGGGCTGCCTGCGACGCGCCGTGTCTTCCGGCAAGGCTGGGGGGTGACGAGTTTGCGGTGCTTGTACCCGCCTCGCTCGGCCGCGAGAAGGTGGATCGGCTCGTTCGCCGCCTTCTCCATGATCTCGAGATCGTCGCAAATGGCCAGGGGCACATTGCCCGAGTGACGGGGACCATTGGCATCGCCTGGTCAGACCCGGTCGCGCACGACCGTGACGTGCTCCTCCGTCAGGCCGATGCCGCTCTTTACGCCGCCAAGCGCCGTCGCAAGGGAACGGCGCAGACCTATCATGCCGCGATAGAACAGTCACAGGCGAGTTGAACGCGTACGCTCACGCTCGATACGCCTTCACTTCGGCCAATTAGTCGATCGAGACGACAATATAGGCGTCCAATTTCTTAGAATGGCATCAGAGGAGCGCTCACGCCCTCAGCCTGCCACGGCCCGAATGCGCGACTCGGAGCGGACGGGTTAGGCCCAGCCCCCCGATCGACACGGCCGTCGCCTGAATCGTACGCCTCGGCCGGCCCTGCGCTCGGCGTTTTGCTGGCGAGTGGACTGCACCGGAGCGCGCTCGCCCTTTGCCCGCGCTCGCCCCCCCGCCGGGGCATACCCACGAACAGCCGCGGAATGGGCCGCTCGCAGGCGCGCGTCGGCCGACGATGGCGAGCCAATCATCAAGACGTTCGGTTTGTCGGCAGAGCATGCCCGATCCCAGTTCATTCTGCTCAAAAAACTCACAGTTACTCAGTTTACGAATTTTTAATCAGCAAATTTATATAAACCAAAGTATCAATCAGGGCCATCATAGATGACTCAGGCTACAAAGAGCTACCAAGCGACGGGCCTTAACGCTGTCGTTGGTGCCTCGACCGCATCCCTTAAGGCGAGCACGCTCAGCAGCCTCAGCGGCATCAACACCATTACCCAGCGGATGCGCCTTCTTGCCCTGAATGCGCTCATCGAGGCTTCACACGCCGGGGTGCACGGCGCTGGCTTCTCGGTGGTGGCTCAAGAGGTCCGCAACGTCTCGGGCGAGATCGAACAGCTGGCCACTGCGCTGGCCACCAATCTGGGGAGCGGCGTCGATACCCTGACCGAGGCGGTGGGACGGCTCGCCGCCGAGGCGCGGTCGGAGCGCTGCGTCGATCTCGCCCTCAATGCCATCGAGATCATCGACCGCAACCTCTACGAGCGCACCTGCGACGTGCGCTGGTGGGCCACCGACGCCGCCGTGGTCGATTGCGCCGCCGACCCGACCGAGGACGCTCGGGCCCATGCGAGCCACCGGCTCGGCGTCATCCTCTCCTCCTACACGGTGTATCTCGATCTCTGGCTGTGCAGCCTCGATGGTCGGGTGATCGCCAACGGGCGCCCCGACCGCTTCCACGTGCGCGACCGCGACGTTCGGGCGGAGCCCTGGTTCGAGCGGGCGCGGCGCCTTGCCTCCGGCGACGAGTTCGCGGTGGCCGATGTCGGACGTTGTGCCGGCCTCAACGGCGCGCAGACCGCCACCTACGCGGCTTCGGTACGCGAGAACGGCGAGGCGTCGGGGCGCCCCCTCGGCTACCTCGCGATCCATTTCGACTGGGAGCCGCAGGCGCGGGCCGTGGTCGAGGGCGTGCGCCTCGCCGCCGACGAGCGCACCCGCAGCCGCGTCCTGCTCCTCGACGCCGAGAACCGGGTGATTGCCTGCTCGAAGGGCAAGGGCATCCTGTCGGAGCGCTACCCGCTGCGCACGGACGGTGCGGCGCAGGGCACCTATGTCGATGCGGGTGGGCGGCTCGTCGCCTTCCACGCCACGCCCGGCTACGAGACCTATCGCGGCCTTGGCTGGCGGGGCGTCATCGAGCAGGAGCCGAACTGAGGCAGCCGGAATCCGCGATCAGTGGCCCGATTGATCTGGACCCGCCACGGCGGACCCGGCGAGGGCCCGAGACGGATCCGGATCAAGCCGCCGGCGGCATCGCTGACATCGAGACGATGAAAGCCGCCTCGGCGAGGGTGGCCGAGAGCATGCGAGCGTTCGGGATCGACCCGTTGAGCGCCGTGAACGTCGCGTGCTCCCTACCAGACTGCCCGAACAGGGCCTC
Source organism: Methylorubrum suomiense (assembly GCF_022179765.1). Taxonomy (GTDB): domain Bacteria; phylum Pseudomonadota; class Alphaproteobacteria; order Rhizobiales; family Beijerinckiaceae; genus Methylobacterium; species Methylobacterium suomiense. The sequence goes on from NZ_BPRE01000005.1 coordinate 345,882, forward strand.
CCGGCCTATCGCAGGGTCGGCGATTCTCCGGGCTTCAAATGGGGATCCTTCCCATCGGGGCCGGTCAGGGCGACGTGATCGTTCAAGCGTCCCAGATGTTCGAAGACGTGCTCGAAGGCGTTCAGGACGGCCTGCTCGAACGCGCCGTCGTTCTTCCCCTGTGCGTCCCTGAGGGCACTCAGCAAGGCACGGTGCTTTTCGGTATCCTCGGACATGTCATCCTCCCGACCGGCATGAGCGCCAGCCCGGCAAGCCAATCTCCATGACCCACCCTGGTTCCTGCGCATCCTTGATGACGGATCCAGCGCCCGCGCCGTTGCGGCGTCGGGATCGAGGCACGATGGTGCGCCGCGCTCATCCCGCGCCCCCTCCCCTCGGCGGTCGGGAAGCGGGCAGCCCCGCCACGCTGACGTCATGGCCGTCCACCTGATGCGGGGATCGCTGCCCATGTCGAACCGAATCCAATCGGCCATCCGCGCTGCCGCCGAGATGGGCGTCGGTCTGCTGGCGGCCTGCAATCGGCTGCGCTTGCCGGGAACGCGGAACCCCTTCGTGGTCGGTGTCCACGAACCGATGCGCGAAGAGCTGACCCTGGAGAACCTGCCCGTCACCGGGGTGATCCCGCCGGGCCTCGACGGTCTCTATCTCAAGATGGGGGCCAATCCCGTCCGCCCGGCGATGCGGGGCCACGACTGGTTCCTCGGCGATGGCATGGTGCACGGTCTGGCAATCGAGGGCGGCAGGGCGCTGTGGTACCGCAACCGCTGGATCGCCTCCCGCACGGCCGCGGCGGCGCTCAAGCGACCCGCCGCGCCCGGACCGCGGCGGGGTGGCAACGACACCGTCAACACCAATGTCGTCGAGATCGGCGGCCGGATCTTCGCAGTCGTCGAGGCGGGCAGCTTCCCCGTCGAACTGTCGCGAACCCTGGAGGAGCAGCGCTACAACCCGCTCGAGGGGACGCTCGCCGGATCGTTCACCGGGCATCCGCATCGTGACCCGCTGACCGGAGAGACGCACGCCATCGCCTATGACGGTCGCATCTGGGACCGCGTCCGCCACGTCGTCGTCGCACCGACCGGGCAGGTCGTGCGGGACATGCCGATCGCGGTCGAGCATGGCCCCTGCGTCCACGATTGCGCGATCACGGCGCGCTTCGTCATCGTGCTCGATCTGCCGGTGACGTTCTCGCTCAAGGCCGTCCTGGCCGGCTACCGTTTCCCGTTCCGCTGGAACACGGACCACAAGGCCCGGGTGGGCCTTCTTCCCAGGCAGGGCGCGAGCGCCGACATCCTCTGGTGCGAGGTCGCGTCATGCTTCGTGTTCCACGTCGCCAACGCCTACGACGACGCGGATGGGCGGGTGATCCTCGACGTCATCGCCTACGAAACGGTGTTTGCCTCGGCCGAGGGCGGCCTCGACACCCCAGGAAAGCTCGAACGCTGGACGCTCGATGCGGCGACGCGGCGCGTCGAACGGCGGGTGCTGGATTCCGCGGCCCAGGAATTCCCGCGCATCGATGAGCGGTTGTTCGGCCAGCATCACCGCTACCTCTACACGGTCAGCGTCCCGGAAGACGGCAACACGCAACTTGCCGGCGCGACGCAGATCTACAAGCACGACCTGGAAACGGGCGAGCGGCAGGTCCACGCGTTCGGTGCCGACCGCATCCCAGGGGAGTTCGTCTTCGTGCCGGCGCGTCCCGGGGCCGGCGAGGACGAGGGCTGGCTCGTCGGTCTCGTGATCGACACCGCGCACCACACGACCGACTTCGTCATCCTCGACGCGCGATCGTTCGCAGAACCGCCCATCGCCCGTATCCGCCTCGGCCACCGGATCCCGCCGGGCTTCCACGGCAACTGGTTTCCGACACAGGGTGCGGGCGACACGGGGGCGCATAACGCCCCTGGGGACGGCCCCGATGGGGCGTCGCGACGCTCCGCTGTCGCTCCCGCGATCGGCCCGGCGATCCCGCCCGGTGTCTAGGCCGGGCGCCTGACTGTCTCGGCAGATCCGTGATGCGGCGGGCCTGGACTCGACCGACACGCCCGGGCGCTCGCTCGAACCCTGACCGCACCGGGCAGCGTCGGCCGGACCGGACATCATCCCGTGACCATCACCCACGGCCGGGCGGCGACCGCACGGCGCGTCGCCACCAAGCTCGGTAGGCCGATTCCGCCTCGACGTCTCGTTCGACGAGAAGCTTCTCCTCGCCGCAGGATTCTCGGACGCGCTCGCTCCAGCGTCCCATTCGAAACGCGGAAGGACGGGACGGGGTGATCCCGTCCCGTCCTTCTCGGATCCGATCCAGGATCAGCGTTCGGGGCAGACCGCTCCCGCGGCCCCGAACATGATCCGCCGCCGCATCTCCCGGAAGCTGCTCTCCGCACCCTGTTCCTGGGTGACGAGCGAGACGGCGATGGCGACGAGGAAGGACAGCGGCATGCTGATGAGAGCCGGGTTCTTCATCGGGACAAACCACCACTCTTGGGAGACCGCGGCGAGGCTCCGGCCGAGCACGTCCACCTGAACCGTCGGGGAGAGGCAGATCAGCAGGAGGGACGAGAAGGTGCCGACCAGGATGCTCGCGACCGCGGCCGACGTCGTGAAGCGCTTCCACACGATGGAGAGCAGGAGCGCGGGGAAGTTCGCCGCCGCGGCGACGGCGAAGGCCAGTCCGGCCATGAAGGCGACGTTCTGACCTTCGAACACGATGCCGAGGGACACCGCCAGGACGGCAATAGCGACGGTGGCGATCCGGGCGACGGTGAGCTGTTCGCGCTCCGGCGCATCGCCGTTGCGCACCACGTTGACCCAGAGGTCGTGGCAGACCGTGGCAACCCCGGAGAGGGTCAGCCCGGCGACGACCGCGAGCATCGTCGCGAAGGCGACCGCGCAGATGAAGCCGAAGAAGCCGTTGCCGCCGACCGTGAGGGCGAGGAGCGGGGCCGCCATGTTGCCGCCGCCGCCGGCCTTGATCACGGCCTCCGGCCCGACGAGGACCATGGCGCCGAAGCCGATCACGAAGACGAGCAGGTGGAACGAGCCGATGATGCCGGTGGCGTAGAGGATCGACATCCGCGCCTCCTTGACGTCCGGGACCGTGAAGGCGCGCATCAGGATGTGCGGAAGCGCCGCCGTCCCGAACATCAGTCCCACACCCAGCGAGATCGCATCCCACCCGCTGCCGGCGACCTTGGAGCCGGGCTGCAGCACGCGCTCGCCGTATTTGTCGGCCGCCGCCGCGAAGAGGCGCAGGGGATTCATGTCAAAATGGACCAGCACGAGGAGTGCCAGGACGAGCCCCCCGAGGGAGAGGAGGACGGCCTTGATGACCTGGACCCAGGTCGTCGCCAGCATGCCGCCGAAGATCACGTAGATCAGCATCGCCGTTCCGACCACGATGACCGACGCCGTATAGGGCATGCCGAAGAGAAGTTTGATCAGCGAGCCCGTCGCGACCATTTGGGCGATCAAGTACAGAAGGATCACGGTCAGCGTGCCGATGGCGGCGGCCACGCGCACGGGCCGTTGACGCAGGCGGTAGGCGACCACGTCAGCGAAGGTGAATTTACCCAGATTGCGCAGTGGTTCGACGATCAGGAACGAGATGATCGGCCAGCCGACCAGGAAGCCGATGGAGTAGATCAAGCCGTCGAAGCCGTTCGACGTGATGATGCCGGCGATCCCCAGAAGCGCGGCCGCGCTGAGGAAATCGCCCGCGAGGGCCCAGCCGTTCTGCCAGGCCGTGATCTCGCCGCCCGCGGCGAAGAACTGGTCCGTGGTGCGCGTCCTCCGCGCCGCCCAGTAGGTGATGCCGAGCGTCAGCGCCATGAAGACGAAGAAGAAGGTGACCGCCAGGGGGTTGTTCGCTGCCTGCATGGTTCTCTCCTCAGCCAATGATGCGGCGCACGGCCGGGTCGTAGAACCGGTTTGCCCAGACGACGTAGACAAGACAGAGAAGGAACGATCCGACGATCACGCTGGCACCGAGCAGGATGCACAGCGACAATCCCGGGGCGAGGATCGTCCCCATCAGCGGCTTCGCGAAAGCGAACATCGACATGAAGCCGAAATACATCGCGATCATCACGGCACTCAGCGAGATTGCAACGCGCGATTTGTTTCGAGAGATCGCCTCGAATTCCGAGACATCGTCGCGAACGTCTATCTTGTCCGGTGAAAGCATGCTGCGCCTCCGATCGAGGTGGTGTGAATGAGCGAGATATCTTGGTGAGACCGGCATTCCCGAAATCGGTGCGGCCCGCCCCGGGGACGGGCCGCGCGATTCTTCAGTGGCCGCTGCGGCGCGGCGCATCGGCCGTCATCTCACCGAAGGCCGGATGCGCCGTGTCGGCACCGAGGCCCGTCGCATCCGGACCATCGAGGCGGTCGGCGGCGGAACGGGCGGCCATGGTGTGGCCGGGCGCGTCGAAGCTCACCGGCTCGCGCGGCGTGCGATCGACGTTGAGATGGAAGATGTCGAAGCGGTTGTAGTAGCCGACCACATCGTGGAACTGCTTCGGCTCCACGCAGGCCGCGATATCGATATCGGCGTAGACGATCCCCTCATCGCCCTGGTGGGGTTCCACCACGTGCGAACCGGTCGGATCGAGGACCATGGACACGCCCGCCGGGGTCCGCTCGACGATGTCGGCGAGGGCGGCGTCTCCTCCGCAGAGGATCTCCTTCGCGGCCCCGTCGAGGACGGCCGAGCAGACGATATTGAACACCTTGGCCTCGAAAGCATGGGCGCCGGCCCGGATCTCGATCGCGCGCTTCAGGTCGTAGGCCGCGCTCTCTCCCGGTGGGCGGGTCGGCCAAGCCGGCGGATAGGTCGAGATATGGACCTGCTCGCCCTGCGCCATCAGGGCATATCGGGCCAGAGGATTGGTGTTCTCACCGCAGATGAGCATGCCGACCCGGCCGATTTCGGTGGGCGTCACGCGCAGGCCCCGGGCGTCGCCGTTCGCCCAGACGAGCTTCTCGTAGAAGGTCGGGACGAGCTTCCGGTGATGGTTGAGGATGGCCCCGTTGCGCCCGATCAGGATGTTCGCGTTCCAGAGACATCCGAGGCTGGCCTCGGTGCTCTCACTGAAGCCGAGGGAGACGAGAACGCCGTGTCGCCGGGCGGCGGCGCGCACCGCGCCGATCTCGGGCCCGTCGAGGCGGACGGATTCGGACGCGAGTCGCTTGAACAGATCGTGGTTGTGGATCGGGGCACGGAGGGCCACCCAGAGGGGAAAGCCCGGCATGTAGCCCTCGGGAAACACCACGAGCCCGGCGCCCGCGCGGGCGGCCTCGCCGATCAGGGCGGCCGCCTTCTCGGCCGTGGCGGCGCTGTCCAGGAAAACCGGGGCGACGTGGCAGGCGGCCGCTTTGAACTGCGGAAAGGGGGCGGTCATCGGTGCGGCTCCAAATGTTGGATGCCGCATTTGCAACAGAAGCCACGCACGTCGCGAAGGTCTAAAATCCGCAAGGGTCGCTGCAATCGTGCGGCGACCTGCTCAGAATTGGTTCAAGTGATCTGCCTCTTGAATGAACAGCTCCGTCAAGAAGCGCGTGACCGCACGGACGCGGCCGACATGCTCGATATCTTCGTGGACGCCGAGATAGAGCTCGCGGCGTACGACGATCTCGTCGGGCAAGACCGGCACGAGGGCCGGGTTGGTCTTTGCCGAGAAAAGCGGCAACAGGGCGATACCCGCCCCCGCCGCAGTCGCGGCCTGCTGAGCGGCCATGCTGGTCGAGCGAAAGACCACGTTGTTCGGCTTCAGGACTTCGAGAAGCCAATGCACCGGTTCGATGGCGACGAGATCGTCGACATAATCCACGAAGTCGTGCTGCTGCAGATCGGCGCGCGAGCGCGGCCGACCGCGCTGGGCGAGATAGGCTTCGGACGAGAACAGGGCCAAGCGGAACTCGCCGACCCGCCGAACCTTGAGGCGCGGTCCCTGGGGCGGCACGAAGGACACCGAGATATCGGCCTCCCGCTTCGTCAGGTTGATGAGGTGCCGCTCCGTGACGAGTTCGACGACGAGGCCGGGCGCGGTCGCGGCCAACTCGGCGAACTTGGCCGACAGGTAGAACGCCGCGATGCCCTCCATGCTGGCGACCCGCACGCGCCCGACCGGCTGCGTCCCATCCTGCAAACCAAGCGCCTCCGGCACGCCGAGCATTTTCTGCTCGATGACCTCCGCGATGACGAACAGCTTGTCACCGCCTTCGGTCAGCAGAAAACCGTCGGAGCAGCGCTGGAACAGCTTCGTGTCCAGGCTTCTCTCCAACTCGGCGATCCGGCGGCTGACCGTCGTGTTGTCGACCTTGAGCCGGCGTGCGGCCGGCATCAGCCGACCGTGGCGCGCGACTTCTAGGAAGAAGGTCAGATCGTTCCAATCGAACATGCGGCTGATGCTGTAGAGCAGAGTACGACCAACATTTATCTAGGCTGTAGTGGGGAATTTAGGAAGTCAGCGTGAGGCAAGCCTGATTTGATAAAAGACATGGCTGTGGGAGATGACCATACCGGAGGTTGCCGGACTGGGCGACGACCACTGAGAGCGTGTGAAGAGCTTCGTGCCGGTTGAAACGCAGGGAAACGCGGCCCGCGGACGGACAATGGTCGGTTCCTCGATGTGCTGTCATAGATGGACCGCCCAGGGGGACATTGGAGAGACAGACCGGAGCGACTGGGCGACGACCGGACGGTCGAGCGGCGCGACGACGATTGGATCGCCCGTGGGGTCTTGGATCAGATGCTGGCGGACTTGGCCCGCGAAGCTGATCTGGAAGAATTTTTAACCGAACTACAACCTTTCGCGACTGAGGTCCGCATGCCTGTCGGGCGAATGCGGTGCATCGGGTTCTCTTGGCAGAGGTCGATCCCTGGGATTTTTCGCCTTGATCAGACCGTTTATCTGGAACAACCACAATGAGTCGCATATTCTAAGACATTAAACGTCTCGCGGTATATTCATTTCTAATTCTAATCCAATGAGTTTGAGCGATGTTTGATAAAATACAGGCGCTTATTTGAATCGACTGATATTTTCACAGTCTAAAAAGACGTATTAATTTCTATTGATTTGTACGATTGGCCAATCTTACCGCCATTGGATGCGTTGGCACCTGCCCGCGTTACCTAGCCTCACAGACGCGAGGACAGTTCCCGTGGCAACCATCGATTGAACGGTGGATTCAGGCCTGGCGCCTCATCGGCCGGTCAGTGATGGGCGTGCGACGGCGCCGGTGCCGGGCTGTGCATCATGTTGTGGTTCATGTTGGCCATGATCCAGACCGAGCCGCCGATCAGCAGCACGACGAACAGCACACCGAAGGCCAGAGCCAGAACGTTGTTGGTGTTGTCCGGCCCGGTGGTGATGTGCAGGAAGAACACGAGGTGCACGCCCATCTGGGCGATGGCGAAGACGATCACCGCCACGGGGATCGCGGGCGCCCAGATGAAATTCATCCGCACCACGGCGAAGGAGCAGGCGGTGAGCAGCACCGCGAGGCCGAGGCCGATCAGGTAGCCGCGGATGCCCTTGGCGATATCCTCTTCCGGGTAGGCCTCGCCCGGCGCGACGTCCGCCCGATGCCGTTTGGAGCGTTCTGCGGCTTGGTCGGCGGCGCTCATGCGATCACTCCGAGCAGGTAGACGACGCTGAACACCCCGACCCAGACGATGTCGAGGGCGTGCCAGAACAGGGCGAAGCAGGCGGTGCGGCGCAGGATGTCGTCGCGAAACCCCTTGGTCAGCACCTGCGCCATCATGGTCAGGAGCCACAGGAGGCCGATGCCGACATGCAGGCCGTGGCAGCCGACGAGGGTGAAGAACGAGGACAGAAAGGCGCTGCGCGACGGCTCGGCGCCGCGCGCGATCAGGTCGGCGAATTCCTTCAGCTCCAGCGCGAGAAATCCCGCGCCGAGAACGAAGGTCACCGCCATCATGGCCTGGAACAGGGCCATGCGGCGGGCCGTGAGCGCGAGCGTGGCCACGCCGCAGGTGAAGCTCGACAGGAGCAGCAGCCCCGTCTCCAGCGCGACATGGGTGAGATCGAACAACTCCTGCGGCTTCGGGCCATCGGCGGTGCCGCCCACCAACACCCCGTAGGCGGCGAAGAAGGCCGCGAACATCACGATGTCGCTGAGGATGAAGATCCAGAAGCCGTAGGCGACGACGATGCGCTTCGGCGCCGGGCCGCCGGCCCCGCGGCCGGTGGCGGCGGAATCGCCGCGCCCGTCGCGGCTGCCGCCGAGATGATACGGATCGTGGCCCGGGGCGAGGCCGGGGGAGGCGGTGGCGCTCATGCGGCCCTCCGGCGGCCGACGCCCTGCAGGGCTTCGAGCCGGGTCGTGCGGTTGGCCCGGTTGATCCGCTGCACCTCGGAGGCCGGGATCTCGTACTCGGCCTTATCGCGCCACGCGAACACCACGAAGGTCGCGAACGCCCCGAGGAAGCCCAGGACCGCGAGCCACCAGATGTGCCAGATCATGGCGAAGCCGATCAGCGTGGCGAAGAAGGCGCAGACCACGCCGGTGGGATTGTTGATCGGCATCTCGATCGGCGCGTAATCGGGCTCGTTACGCAGGCTCAGCTGCTCGCGGGCGGCGGCCTTGATCGTCCAGTAGGCCTCCTCGCCGTGCACCTGCGGCATCGCGGCGAAGTTGAAGACCGGCGGCGGCGAGGCCGTGGCCCATTCGAGGGCACGGCCGTCCCAGGGATCGCCAGTCTCGTCGCGCAGGGATTCGCGGCGGCGGATGGAGACGACGAGCTGGACCACCTGGGCCACCACGCCGACGAGCATGAGGACGACGCCGAAGCCGGCGATCAGGATCCAGGGCCGCCAATCGGCGACGTCGTAGTGCTGCATCCGCCGCGTCATGCCGAGCAGGCCGAGGATATAGAACGCGCCGAAGACGACGACGAAGCCGGAGATGCCGAACCAGAACGCGACCTTGCCCCACCACTCGTCGAGCCGGAAGCCGAAGGCCTTGGGGAACCAGTAGGCGTAGCCCGCGAACGCCCCGAACAGCACGGCGCTGACCATCACGTTGTGGAAATGGGCGACCAGGAACATGCTGTTGTGGAGCACGAAATCGGCGGGCGGGATCGCCAGCAGCACGCCGGTGGCGCCGCCGACCACGAAGGTCAGCATGAAACCGAGCGACCACAGCATCGACGTGTGGAAGCGGATGCGCCCGCCATACATCGTGAACAGCCAGTCGAAGATCTTCACGCCGGTCGGCACGGCGATGATCATCGAGGTGATGGCGAAGACGCCGTTGACGTCGCCGCCCGGCCCCATGGTGAAGAAGTGGTGCAGCCACACCATGAACGACAGGATGAAGATCGCCATCGTCGCCATCACCATCGACCGGTAGGCGAAGAGCGGCTTGCCGGAAAAGGTCGAGATGACCTCCGAGAACACGCCGTAGGCGGGCAGCGCGAGGATGTAGACCTCCGGATGCCCCCAAGCCCAGAACAGGTTCATGAACATCATCGAATTCCCGCCCTGGGAATCGGTGAAGAAGTGGAAGCCGAGGTAGCGGTCGAGCGCCAGCATCGCGAGCGTCGCCGTCAGAATCGGGAAGGCCGCGACGATGAGCAGGTTCGAGGCGAGCGCGGTCCAGCAGAACATCGGCATGCGCAGATAGCTCATGCCCGGCGCCCTGACCTTCAGGATCGTCGTGACGAGATTGACCCCTGAGAGCAGCGTCCCGATGCCGGAGATCTGGATCGCCCAGATGTAGTAATCGACGCCCACGCCCGGCGAGTAGGTCGCCTCCGAGAGCGGCGGGGCCGGCCACCAGCCGGTGCGGGCGAACTCGCCGACGACGAGGCTGACATTGACGAGCAGCGCGCCGGAGGCGGTGAGCCAGAAGCTGACCGAGTTCAGCGTCGGGAAGGCGACGTCGCGCACGCCGAGTTGGAGCGGCACGGCGAAGTTCATCAGGCCGATCATGAACGGCATCGCGCCGAAGAAGATCATGACCACGCCGTGGGCGGAGAAGATCTGGTCGTAATGCTCCGGCGGCAGGTAGCCCGGTGCCTTGTAGGCGAAGAGCATGTGCGATCGCATCAGGATCGCGTCGGAGAAGCCGCGGATCAGCATCACCAGGGCGAGGATGCAGTACATCACGCCGATGCGCTTGTGATCGACGCTCGTGATCCACTCCCGCCACAGATAGGGAAAGTGGCCGGCGATGACCGTCCAGGCGATTACGCCGAGGAGGACGAGACCGACGACGGCAGCGGCGATCAGCGGGATCGGTTGGCTTAAGGGGATCGCGTCGAGGGTGAGCTTGCCGAGCATTCAGGATTCCCGCCTCTAGCTTCCGCCCTTGGGCCGCACAGCCTCGACGCCGCCCGGGGCCGACGGGCCGGGGCCGGGCGGGACGGTCTGGGCGACGATCCCGTCGAACAGCTTCGGATCGACCGTGCCGTAGAGGCGCGGCTTGTCGCCGGTGCTCTGCTTGGCGAGTTCGCCATAGGAGGCGGGATCGAGCTTCAGGCTCGATTCCTTCGCCTGCCGGACCCATTCCGCGAAGCCCTCGTCCGAGGCGACCTGAACCGGGAAATTCATGTCGGCGAAGCCATCGCCGCTGAAATGGGTCGAGAGACCGTAGAGTTCGCCCTCCCGGTCGGCCATCAGGTTGAGCCGGGTGGTCATGCCGCGCATGGTGTAGATCATGCTGCCGAGCCGCGGGATGAAGAACGAATTCCACACGCTCGACGAGGTCAGCCGAAACTGGACCGGCGTCGCGGCCGGCATGACGAGCCGGTTCACGCTCGCCACCCCCTGCTCGGGGTAGATGAACAGCCACTTCCAATCGAGGGAGACGACCTGCACCTCGATCGGCTTCCTGTCCGAATCGAGCGGCGTCATCGGGTCGAGCCGGTGCGCGCCGATCCAGGCGATGCCGCCGAGGAAGATGATGGTGAGCAGAGGCACCGACCACACCACCATCTCGATCCGACCGGAGAAGGCCCAGTTCGGCCGGTATTGCGCGCGGGTGTTGCCCTCGCGGTACCACCACGCGAAGACGATCGTGGCGATCATTGTCGGGACGATGATCGCCAGCATGATCACACTGGCGATGATCAGGATATTGGCTTCCGCCGCACCGACCGGACCCTTGGCGTCGAACAGGTTGTAATTCTGGCAGCCGGTCAGGGAACAGACCGCCCCAGCAACCGCACCAGCCCGCGTGAGGATACGTGTCGCCGACCCAGTGCGCATCACGCGGCTCAGTGCTCGATCAGATGATGGCCGCAGCACTTCCTGAATTCGATCACGGGCAGATCGTATTCTGACCTCAAATAGACGCAACGATACTGGCATAAGACCGACATCCTCGACTTCATAATCGTTCCTATTGCCAAATTTGTCGCCCACCTCTCCGTATGGTCATACGCCTTCTATGAAATGGGCAAATCCGCCTGCGCATTTCCGCCGGCCACGTTCGGCGGGGGCTCTCGATATGATCCGACCGGGCTCGAATTTTGTTCCGGGGGGCCAACACGTTCACGCGCTTGTCATCATCCTGCCCGGTGCTTCAACCGTAGCGCGATCTGCCGACCTCTATGGAATTTATCCTGTGAGGATCGGTCCCGGCCACCGGCACTGGCTGTCGTCGGCGTCGGGCCAAAGCGGCTTCCGCGCGTGGCGTGCCGGATCACGCGGGGAATGGCGCCGTACGATATTTTCGCCGCGTTCAACGAGAGCCAAGGCATGGTCGCGTGACATTGTCCGCCCGCCCCGATGGGGTTCTGTCCGGGCTCACGCGCCAGTGTGGCCACAACTTGCTGCGCGCGGCGCCCGAGGGGGGAACACTCTGACTTTCCGAGCCCGTACGGGCACTCACCTTCCACTTCGGAACATCCCTGAATAACGGACATTCACGCGCATCAGCAGAAGCCGAGCGGTGTCCATGACGCTTTTATTCAGGTTCAGAGTTCAATCATCTCGACCAAACAGCGACAGCATCACGGGTTACGCCGAAGGCTGGATGTCGGCATCGCTTGGACGGTCTTTGTCGCCCTTCCCACCAAGGACCATAGGAGAACCGTACCGATCACCGAAGCGTAGCCATCGACCGCGTAATGCCAGCCCAGATGAATCGATCCTATGAAGATCACCGCGCCGTACAGCATCAGCATTCGCCCCAGCCACAGCGACAAATGTCGTCCCGCCAAGGCGAAAAGGGTTGCCATGGAAACGTGCAGGCTTGGAAATGCCGAAATCCCGGATCCAAGCTGAGGGGTCTTTGCCTCGAAACATGCCCACAAATATTGCTGAATATCCCAAGCCGAAAATGGCATTCCGTGGCTGAATGTGAGATAGTCGATCAGGTCCTTGTATCGCTCATGGTCCCCCGTCACCTTGGCATAAAAGGCTGGCCCACCCGACATTCCAAGTGCCGCCATGAAGTTACCGAGGACGATGAAGCATAGAAACATCGTCAGGACATAGCGAACGCGCAAGCTCGCGAGATCGCGCCGCGCACCGAGAAAGACCGGAAGCCCGACCAGGATCAACAACCAAATAGGCAGGTAGAGAAATTCAATAACCCGCGTCACCGGGTGGTATCCCGTTACGCCATGAACCAACTTCCACGGCAGGTAGCCGAGATGGAGCGATTGATTGAAATTCGCGATGGATTCATCTCGCCATGTCGGACTGAGGATTGGAAGCATGTTTTTATTCGATGTAAATACGCCATAGAAAATACTTAGACTGAAAATGAGTAGAACGACCGGAAAAGCGCGATATTGGATGTGAGCCCATAGTCGAACGACGGCGTCGGTCAGAGGACGCTGAGAACGACGGAGAGCTGAGATGGGAATTTCGACGGCCAATAGATAGATGAGGATTCCCAAAGCAGCCAATTCGATCCAGGGCAAAAGATAGGCGGTTGGCGCAAACCAACTCAATTCCCCAGAAAGAGAAAACAACAAGACCGACGAAAACAGATACAGCAGGGTCGCGAGGTGAATAGGCATATCCTCGCGCAACTCAACCAACAAAATCTGCGAACAGAAATCTCCGGCTCTTTCAATCTTCGCCCGGATCAAAGCGCCTATATGCAAATAACTCTGATTTTTGTCATCTTGAATGTATCCGTCAATTTCGATGTCGTAGGATGATTTCGTCACTGCAATAGGCCCCAATTGACCTTGCCCCCTGGCCTGCCCTCGTTCTGCAGCTAGGGTCCGTCGATCAGGAGACGGACGATGAAGAAAAGCCGGTTCAGCGAAGAGCAGATTATCGGCGTCCTCAAGG